>JAQBOM010000030.1 GCA_028288025.1 Mucilaginibacter sp.
AAGCCGATATAAATTTGATCGTGTTTTTGGGAATAAAGTACGTAAACAGTAAACATAATATTCAAAAATAAGAAAGGCCCCATCAAGGGGCCTTCTTCCGGTAGCGGGGAGCAGGATCGAACTGCCGACCTTAGGGTTATGAATCCTACGCTCTAACCATCTGAGCTACCCCGCCGTTTATTTTTTATTCAAAAATTACCGTTTAACTAAATTCCTATGTGTGGATAAGATTTAAACCGCGACCCTGCCTAAAAAGGTTTGCAAATATAGCAGAAATTCGTTTTCTTTAGAAAAAATGTTAACATTTACGGCTCAATAGCCTCCAAGTATAAACCAAAAATGTCTGAAAAGAAGAAATTTAATATTGAGTACGAAATAAAATCATCTCCCCGCATCCTTTATAGTTTTTTAAACGAGCCCAATGGGTTAACGCAATGGTTTGCTGATGACGTAAGCGTAAAAGACCAGGTTTATACTTTTACATGGGACGACGAACCGCAAAAAGCAAAACTGGTATCTATAAAAGAAAATAAACTGGTCAGATTCAGGTGGATAGACGATGAGCCGCAGTATTTTTTTGAGATGGAAATTGTGCAGGACGAACTCACCAACGACGTGGCGCTGAGTATAACAGATTTTGCGACCGAAGAGACCCTTAATGACCGCAGGCTCATCTGGGATAACCAGGTAGAGTATCTTATAAGTGTATTAGGCGCCTGAAAAGCAATAAATTCCTAATTTTGTAATGTTAAGCCGTATTTTGGCGTTATTACAGGCATGCACAACAGATGTTTGCCAGGCGGATAGTATTGCTCCGGCATAAACCAGCTTCTTTTTTAATGAAAAAAATACATCTTCTACTACTCAAATCGTTTATAAGGCCTTTTATAGTCACCTTTTTGATCGTGATGTTTGTGTTGCTGATGTTGTTTTTATTTAAATATATCGACGATCTTATCGGAAAGGGTTTTGAATGGTATATCATCCTGGAACTGATGTTATATGCATCAGCTACCAATGTGGCGATGGCGTTACCCCTGTCAGTGTTGCTGTCCTCCATCATGACCTATGGCAGCCTCGGCGAAAACTATGAACTGGTAGCTATCAAATCTGCAGGTATCTCATTGAAGCGGGCCATGTATCCAATGGTGCTGGTGGTATCCCTGTTAAGTATATCCGCATTTATTTTTTCGGACTATATGCTGCCGAAGGCTAATCTTAAGTACTATTCATTATTATATGACGCCCGCAAGCAAAAAACGGCTAATTTTCTACCCGAAGGCGTATTTAGCAGCAGTTTCCCGGGCTACTCCATTCGGGTGAAAAAGAAAGACGCTGACGGGCAAACTCTGCACGGCATAATGATATACTCAAAAAACGCGGCGGATAATAATACCGATGTTCTGATGGCTAAAGAAGGCAAGATGTACCGTACGCCCAACGGCGAGTTCCTCGTGTTAAAATTGAAGGATGGCGTAAGATACATTGAATCAGCAGGCAGCCAAAACTATAATGTTCGTCAACGACTAACGCGGTATCGTTTTGCGGCGACGGAACAAAAGTTTGATATATCGGCGTTAAAATTACACCGGACGGATGAAAGCGAGTTCAAATCAGCCTACCAAATGATGAATCTGAGGCAATTGAAAGATTCCCAGGAGCTTACAAAGCGCCAGGTCGACAGTGGCATCCGGGTAAATTATAAATTAATGACCGGATATATCAAATACTTTTCTATCCCGTCAAAATCTGCAACGGTTAAAAATCCCTTGCCCGCTAATGGTAATCCACTATCCGGTTTAAAGTTAAATGAACAGGTGAGCGTTTTGATAAATGCTTCGAGCGAGGCGCGGTCGCTTCAGGATCTTATAAAAAACCGCTCGGAGCGGCATAGGGATCTGACGCAAAATATACAGCGGGCTGCCCTTGAGTTCCAGAAAAAGTTTACCCTTTCCGCAGCATGTATCGCCTTATTTTTGATCGGCGCGCCGCTTGGCGCTATCATCAGGAAAGGTGGTTTGGGCTTGCCGGTTGTGGTGTCTGTAATTTTTTTCCTTATATTTTATATCATTACCACTATTGGCGAAAAATATGTTAAAGACGGCGACCTGTCGCCGGTAGTTGGGTCGTGGATAGCTATTGTTATTATAACACCAATTGGGCTTTTCCTCTCATATAAAGCAGCTACGGATTCCGTGATTTTTGATATGGAATTGTACAAGCGGTTTTTTACCCGGCTGTTTAAACGGGCCGAGAAAGTTAGTTGAGTCCACATATCGTTCGGGCGCTAGGCTATGCCATGTGGTAATAATATTCTGAAATTCATTCAATTACACCCACTCGTTAACTTTACAAAACACCGACCCGAATATTCTTATTATGGCGTAAATTTGTTTATAAATTACAATCCTGAATAAGGTTTGATATAAATTGAGTTTTTCAACTTAGATATAATGCTAAATACTGTACCAGAAGCGATAGAAGCCATAAAAAATGGTAAAACGATCATAGTGGTTGATGATGAAAACCGGGAAAATGAAGGTGATTTTTTAACTGCGGCGCATAACGCTACACCCGAAACGATCAATTTTATGATCCGGGAAGGCCGCGGACTTGTTTGCGCACCTATTACCATAAAAAGGGCTAAGGAGTTAGACCTGGAGTTAATGGTTAGTCACAACACTACCTCGCACGAAACAAATTTTACCGTTTCGGTTGATTTGCTCGAGGGCTGCACTACGGGCATCTCAGCTTCTGACCGTTCAAAAACTGTACTTGCATTGATCGACCCGGCTACCAAACCGGAAGATTTAGGCCGACCGGGGCATATATTCCCACTGATTGCTAAGGACGGTGGTGTTTTGCGCCGTACGGGCCATACCGAAGCGGCGATAGACATGGCGGTTTTAGCGGGATTTGAGCCTGCTGGCGTGATATGCGAAATCATGAAGCAGGACGGGGAAATGGCACGCCTGCCTGATCTGCTGGAAATAGCAAAGGAATTTGACCTGAAAATCATTTCTATAAAGGATTTGATCGCCTACCGCCTTGCCACCGAATCATTGGTCCGTAGGGAGGTTTCAGTTAAAATGCCGACGAAGTGGGGCGATTTTGATATGATAGCCTATACCCAAATTGACACGGGCGAAAATCATCTTGCTCTTGTAAAAGGGAGCTGGGAGCCGGGTGAACCGGTTTTGGTACGCGTGCACAGCTCGTGTGTTACGGGCGATATTTTCGGATCATGCCGCTGTGATTGCGGGCCGCAACTGCACAAAGCCATGGAAATGATTAACCGCGAGGGAAAAGGCGTTGTTGTTTATATGAACCAGGAAGGCCGTGGCATAGGGCTGTTAAATAAATTGAAGGCTTACCTTTTACAGGAGAACGGAATGGATACGGTTGAAGCCAATATCCAATTAGGCTTTGATATGGATCAGCGCGATTACGGCGTTGGTGCCCAGATACTGCGGAGCCTGGGCATATCAAAAATGCGCTTAATGACCAATAACCCCAAAAAGCGGGCTGGGTTAATTGGGTATGGACTTGAAGTGGTTGAAAATGTGCCTATTGAAATTGCATCAAACCCGCACAACGAAGCTTATCTTAAAACCAAACGCGATAAGATGGATCATGCCATTATGCGCGATCACTGATCATCTTCTTGATCCGATCTCGTATTTGTTCCGGGTGAGCTATTGATTGTCGGGGTACTTGCAGGTGCCGGCTTAACCGGGTTTTTTTTGCCGCCTGTGCTAAACAAATTGCGTATAAATTCGCCAAACGTATCAAAATCACGCTGGTAAACTAAACCAAGCCCGTTAACATATTGTATGCCTAACTGGTTCAGCGTAGTTAGCGTCGTACTGTTTAATACCCTGTAAGAGTACCGTGCGGTTAAATTGCCATTTTTCTGGATGAGATATTGAGCGTCAAAATCTCTGGTTAACTGGTTGAAATTGGAATTAAATATACTGCCTGCATTTTTTTGAAACAGGTCACTGCTGCCGGTGGAGGTATTAAACAAACTGCCGGTAAGTACCAAACGCTCTTTAACCCTGAACGAAGCGCTGAAATCATTGAACGAGCGAATTGTAAGGTCAAAGTTTTTGATGTTTGACTGTGATATTAAACTATTTATTTTATTAAAGGCAAACTCGCTTACCGCTTCGCCGGCGGTGCTCATAACCTGGTTTGTTAAATTGTTATTGGCTCCATTCGCGAATTGACGCCTTACAATAATGCTTAATGCCTGCTGGCTCCGGTTATTGTTATCAGAAAGGTAAGTGCTCAAATCGTCTTTGATGGATGGGTCGAGCGGGAAGTTAAAATCGAAGTCGATAGTTGGATGTAATAACGTTTTTGTTAACATCAGTTCGGCTTGCACCAACTCCAGCGACTTCCCCTTCGGGGATGCCGAGCCGGCCGCCGCATACAGCGGCGAAATATCTGTCCGCACTTCATAAATGGCGCTTAAATTTATCGTCGCATTTGATGGGTTGCCCGTCCAGCGTATGGTACCGCCCTGGTTTACCACAAAGTTTTTGCTGATAAAGTTTTTGGCGGTAAATTCAAATTTGCCTGAGGTAATTAAAAAGTCGCCAAACATTTCAAAGTCGCCCAGGCTGTTGATGTTTAATCTTAAATCACGGGCCTGCCCGTTTCCTTCCAGCACGCCATAGTCAGTAAATATCTTTACTGTGGTCTTTTCATCAACTGTCAGGTCGAAATTTAAGGTAACCCCGTTGAATGCTTTGGCTTGGGCTAATACTTTCGCTGTATCTGTATGACTAACAAAGCGTATAAAATCGTAATCGCTTGCAGTAGTTGACGTGTTAAGCGGTATGTTAAAAACAGTCCCGGCATTTGTACGTGCTTTAATGTCGATTGTCATATTGTCAACTGGCCCGCTAAAACTGAATCGGCCTGTTGCGAATGCCGTTCCGTAATACAGGTGATTATCTTTGAAGTTTGTGTTTAGCGCCAGCAAATTGTTGGCGTCAAGCACGGCGTCAATGTTTGGGTTCGACAGATCGGTCATATCAATTTTACCTGTCACCGTTCCTGTGCCCCCCTTATTGTCTCTGAGGGTCATTCTGTTGAGATTGATCACGCTGTTTTTAACGCTGAGCGTATCCGAAACTGAATACGGCGTTTTTAAATAATTGACCGTAACCCCCGTATTCGCCAGGATAATATTGCCGTTTAATTGCGGCTTTGACGGGGGGCCAACAAGCTTTAGATTGGCCGAAACCGTACCTTGTACGTCTGATACCAGGTTCTTAATAAAAGGTTCGAATATGATGGTCTCGGTGTGGTTCATCTTAACATCAAAATCCATATTGTCGGGAACGTTATGGCCTATGTGATAAATACCCGCGACGTTCATTGTTTCCAAACCGTGATTTTTTATATTGATATTTACATTAGCCTGTTGCCGGTTATTATCCAGGTCTGAGTTGATTTTTACATTTCCAACCAGGGTCTTATTCAACATTAGCGAGTCAATTCCCAGGTCCGCATCAATGCCTGGCGACTTGGTAATTGAACTAAATGCAACATCCCCGTTCAACGATCCTTTTAGCAACAGCCCACCGGTTTTGGTCAATTGATCTATCGTGGCCATGCTGAATTTCTCAAAGGATACCGTTAATTTATCCGCCGGGTTGTCGGAAATAAAACCGTTGATTCTAACCTTCTGCAAACCATTTGCCAGCTCAAAGCCGGATACCTGGGTTTTGCCGTTAAGCAAACGGATCCTTGTTTTTTGCTGCAGCCGCCAATTTTGCCTTTCGAGGATGATGTCCGAAGGCAGCAACGATAGCTTTGCTGTTGTATCACGCCCAAAATTTACCAGCCCGTACAAATCGAGCTGGTTAACCGCATTTTTATCAGCCAATTTTATATTGAAGTTCAAACTGTCTCTTCTTACAAAATTGGTAATGTTGATGTTCTTAATAAATAAACTATCTGTAAGGTCAATTTTACTTAGGGAAAGGTTTACACCTAAATAATCATTATTTGTGCTTTCATCTATAATAAAATCATGAAAAATGGTTTTACCGTACTGGATGGTTTTGATATACGCATTTAACGTCGCCGTTTTATTAGCCGAATTGAACTGACCGATGAATGTACCTTGGTCGGGTATTTTAAGCGTCGGCATAAAGATAGCAATCAACGGGTCGAGGTTTTTTAGCGTTAAGTTAAAGGTGAAGTTTTGAGGTTTAGGTACCACATCATTGGTTTTTAATGACGGGATATACCTTTTTATAACGGTTTTAAAATATGCCGGCAGGGTGGGCAGGTCGTAGCTGCCTTTAATGTAACCATCGGCCACATCAGACTTCAGCGAAATAGCCCGCTCATTACCCGTCCCCGAAGCTGTTAACAAAACGGTATCAACCGAGTAGTCATTCCTGGGGTCTATTAGCCTGGTTTTGGATAGTGCCAGCCTCCCTGTAAGGTTGTTCAGATTATTTCCGGAGAAACTGGTGGTGATATTGGTGGTAAGTGTAATGGTATCGCCTAATAATTTCAGATTGTGAAGTTTTGCGTTTTGGAGGTCGGCAATAAAATTATATACAGGTAAAGCAGGATTTAAATTCATGCTCCCGTTTATATTCAGTTTAACGTTTTTATCATCTATACTAATTTTAGCGCTTGCTATCTTGTTAATAAAAGTGCCGTTTACTTTTACATTGTTATAGGTGTAGCCTTTAAAATCAATTGTGCTAATGCGGGCATCCAGTTTTTCGTGGAGGTTTTTAAGGACCCCGCCGCTTCCCTGTACATTAGCTTTTAAGGTGGTACGCCCGAGGGCTGCTTCATTGAGCAAACCGCCAAGATTAAAAGCGTAAGTATTGATCCGGCCGCTGTACGAAGGTATGCCTGCCTTATTAACTTTTAAATTGATATCAGGGTCGAACCTGCCCAGCCTGGTTTTGAATGAGCCGTACGCTACAAAATCATTTTGCAGACCTGTAAACCTTCCGGTGAAATTTATATTCCCGAAGCTGGCGACGATATCGGGTACATGCCGGTTAGGCGTGCCGGTAAAATTGCTGTACAAGTAATCGAGGTCGGCCCGGTTTGTGGCTATTTGCTCGAAGTTTAGTTCGAGAAAAGTATTGTTCCAATTAGGGAGGCCTTTTAAACTAAAATCGCCTTTTATATACGTTGCTTTGCCGCCTTTGATAGTAAGATTCTTAGCCTTCAGGTTATTTACAAAACCTTTTATGTGGCCATCAATACCCAGATCAAACTTCACATGCTCTAAACCCGAAGTAAAGAATGAAATATCGGAAGATGCGATTTGTGACTGTTTAAAGTCGCCATCCATATAAACCTTACTCTCAATGTTGCTGAAATCATCAAACGATTTAAATTTCATCCTGAAATAATCTTTAAGCAACGACTTATCAGTTAAAACATACAGGTTCTGCGCGAGTATCTGGTTACTGTCGATGGTGGCAATGGCATTGAATTTTTTTAAATAGAGGCCGCTTTTTTCGCGGAGCGTCATATTGGTTATATCCCCTTTAAACAAATGGCTTTTTAGGTCGATGTTTTTTACTACGGCACTAAAATTCCTGACGTCGAGGTCGTCGAAATTTACACCTTTGATCAGGGTATCTTTTAACTTGTTTTGGTACCGAAAGTGAAAATTGTTAATGGCTATCGTCTCAAAAGACAGCTTCCAGGGTTGGCTGACAGTTTTGGTTGTATCGGTTGATTTGAAATAATCGAGGATAAATTTAACATTGCTGCTGCTATCTTTTTGCTTTTTGAGATAGACTGAACCATTGTCGAGCTGGATGAGCTTAAAATCAATTATCCGTTTTTGTATACTGCTGAATAAAGAGAAATCACTGAGATTGACCGTGAGTTTTGGCGTGCTCACCAAGGTATCTTTTTGTTTGTCCAACACATAAAAGCCCTCTAGCACTACCGAAGTGAACGGTTGTATATACAGGCTTTGTATACCAACCTTTGTATTAAGCTTATTTGACAAGTAGCCCGCCGCTTTTTTTGCAGCCCACGTTTGTACCGGCTTGTATTGGAAAAGCAACAACGTGATGCTAAACACCAATAAAATGACCAGCACAACGCCTAACGCTATTTTGAGTAGTTTTTTAATAACTTTGCCGTTTAATTAGCGATTAGTGATATAGTGAATTATTGATTGATGAACGTTTAGTTGTTGATTTAACATCATCAATCCAATATGGTTTAACAGCGCTATAAATAAATTACTTTTTAGGTGCTTAATCACTAACTCAATAATCCAGTAACTCAATAATTTAAAAACTTGCCCGTAATACTAGCTATCGAATCTTCATGCGATGAAACCTCTGCCGCTGTTTGTGCCGATGGTGTGATATTGAGCAATGTTATTGCTAACCAAACCATCCACGAAGCGTATGGAGGCGTTGTCCCTGAGCTTGCCTCAAGGGTTCATCAGCAAAATATTGTCCCTGCCGTACAACAAGCCTTATCGATCGCAAAAGTAAACAAAAATGATGTGGATGCGGTAGCTTTTACGCGTGGTCCCGGACTTTTAGGGTCGCTGCTTGTAGGCGTATCATTTGCCAAGGCATTTGCGCTCGCGAAAAACATCCCGCTTATTGAAATAAACCACATGCAGGCCCATGTGCTGGCGCATTTTATTGGGGATAACAAGCCCTCTTTTCCTTTTTTATGTTTAACGGTTTCGGGCGGTCATACCCAAATCGTATTGGTAAAAGATTATTTTGATATGGAAGTGATCGGCCAGACCCTGGATGATGCTGCCGGCGAGGCAATGGATAAAACCAGCAAAATTTTGGGCCTGCCTTATCCCGGCGGCCCGCTGATTGATAAATATGCCCGTTTGGGTAACCCCGATGCTTACAAGTTTCCGGAGCCGCAGATACCAGGGCTGGATTTTAGCTTTAGCGGTTTGAAAACGGCTATACTCTATTTTATCCGTGACAATGTGGCTAAGAATCCCGACTTTGTTCAACAAAATTTGAATAATATTTGCGCGTCAGTTGAGAAACGGATCGCTACGATACTGTTGAATAAGATTAGTAAGGCCACCCATCAGCTCGGCATTAAAGATATAGCACTCGCCGGTGGTGTGTCGGCTAATACCGGTTTGCGACAGGGATTGCAGGAGATGTGTAATGTAAACGGCTGGAATTGTTTTATTCCCAAACTTGAATATTGTACCGACAATGCCGCCATGATAGCAATTGCAGGATACTATAAATTTTTAAAAGGGGAGTTCACCGGGCAGGAAGTAACACCGCTGGCGCGAATGCCATTTTAGGTTCATCGCTGATGGGTTCATAGTAACTACAGGCTTGTTACAACTTGAAACTATAAACCTTCGGCCATGAACCATTAACCACGAACTAACGTTAACCATGAACTAATGAATATTCCTTCTCTTATTTTCTGGGCGGTTTTTGTGCTGCCGCTCGTGGCGTTTTTTATATGGCTGATGCGCCAGGATAAACGCAAAGGCGCTACCGGGCTTATTGTGTTGGCCATTATGGTTATCGGCGGCATCGTTTATATGTACTGGAAGACGAAGGGACAATAAGGTTCTTGGAGTTTATTGGGATAAGAAGTCATACTTTTGGTTATTGACGATTGCATTATTTGATAAGAATACGCGTGTTAAATGGCAGACTTTTGTCAGATACAATAACCGCCATGTACACGCAACATCAAATAACAAAAGATACCGGTACCCTATTTTTAAATATCAGCGAAGGGACAAGCAAAGTAATATTCTTCATTTGCATCGCCTTTTGCCTGACCCCCTTAGCAAGCCCTGCGATTGCGCTATTACTCGGCCTTGTAATCGCCCAATTGACCGGGCATCCGTATATTCATTTAAATCATAAAGCTACAAACCTGTTGTTGCAGGGATCAGTGGTTGGCTTAGGTTTCGGTATGAATGTACACAGTGCAATGCAGGCCGGTAAAGAAGGTGTAGTATTTACTATAGCCTCTATCTCCGGAACCTTAATATTGGGTTCGCTATTAGGTAAATGGTTAACTATTGAAAAGAAAACTTCATATCTTATAGCATCAGGTACAGCTATCTGCGGCGGCAGCGCGATTGCCGCTATTTCACCAGTTATCAAAGCGGAAGAAAAACAAATATCTGTTGCCTTAGGCTGTATATTTATTCTTAACGCTATAGCGCTGCTTATCTTTCCGGTCATCGGCCATTACTTCAATTTATCGCAAACCCAATTTGGCTTATGGTGTGCAATTGCCATACACGACACCAGTTCCGTGGTGGGGGCAGCTGGTAAATATGGCACCCGGGCGCTGGAGGTTGCAACAACCGTTAAACTGGCCCGGGCATTATGGATAATCCCGGTAGCTTTTATGTCGACTTATATTTTTAAAAACAGATCTAAAAAAGTGACTATACCTTATTTCATCGGGTTATTCGTCCTGGCGATGGTTGCAAATACTTATATTCCGGCGATGTCACATATAAGTCCCTTGTTCACAGCAGGTGCAAAAATCGGGTTAACCCTCACACTGTTTCTGATTGGCGCGGGACTGTCGCGAAAAATAATTGTGGCTGTAGGTGTAAAGCCCTTATTACAAGGCATCGTACTGTGGGTCACCATATCGGCCACCGCCTTATATGCCGTGATGCACCTGGCATAAACAAAAGAACCTGAATTTGACAAGTGTCAAATTCAGGTTCTTATTTGGAATTCAAATAATTTTACTGCTCCTATTACTTACTGCCTCCTGATACCTGCATCGGGTTAACACCTGTCGATACGCCTCGTGCCGCCGCATTTACCTTTTGCTTAAATACCTGGAACTTGGAAGGCTCGGGCAGTTTACCCCAATAGTTATTTTTCTCATCAATATCACAGGTCTCTTTGTATGGGTCAACCAATATTGATGCTACTTCTTTGTCTTGTACATAAAATTTCGATACGTGCTTTTCATTCAGCCGCCATACCTGGGCGGGTATGCGGTCGATCTGTTTGGTGCCATCGGTATAAGTAAACTGTACGATGATCGGCATCACTAACCCGCCTTTGTTGCTGAAGTTAAGCTCGTAGAAAAATTTATTGGCATATTTTTGTTTATCCTCGGTGGTGAATGGCTCGGGAGCGCGGTCGGCCATGGTTTTTGCCCTTGTAATATCCCTGAACTTGGAACTGTCGACAGCTGCCAAACCGCGGTCGTACTTCCAGTAAAAATCGCGTACGCTAGTGTCCCGGTCTACATAGAACTGTATTTTCTTGTCCTCGCGGTTCCTTACCTTCGAAATATCGTCAAAGTTATTTACGATAGGGGCGGCCACCCTGTTTGCCTCACCCACGTTGCGGTTACCAAATTGCGTAGGGAGTTTACCTTCAAGATCAGCCCGGGCAACTTTTACCGAATCAAGCGATATATCGCATGGATCGGTACCGTAGAACCAGCCTCTCCAAAACCAATCAAGGTTTTCGCCGCTGGCATCTTCCATCGTTCTGAAGAAATCAGCAGGGGTAGGGTGTTTAAACTCCCATCGCCTTGCGTATTCTTTAAATGCAAAATCAAAAAGCTGGCGGCCCATAATGGTTTCGCGCAAAATATTTAATCCCGTTGCCGGTTTGGTATAAGCGTTTGGCCCGAACCGCACAATATCCTCGGAGTTGGTCATGATCGGCTCAAGCTCATTTTTAGGGAGCTTCATATAATCAACCTGGGTATAGGCAGCTCCTTTTTTGCTTGGGAATTTATTGTCCCATAATTCTTCTGATAAATATTCTACAAACGAGTTAAGGCCTTCGTCCATCCACGACCACTGGCGCTCATCGCTGTTAACGATCATCGGGAAAAAGTTATGCCCAACTTCGTGGATGATCACACCGATCATACCGTTCTTGGTGCTTTCGCTGTAGGTGCCGTCTTTTTCGGTACGGCCGTAGTTAAAGCAGATCATCGGGTATTCCATGCCGTTTGATGCCTCAACGCTTTGCGCGACAGGATAAGGGTAGGGGAATGTAAAGCTCGAGTAGGTTTTAACCGTATGCGCTACCAGGCGGGTTGAATATTTACGGTATAAGCCGTAAGCCTCCTTACCATAATAACTCATGCACATTACGTTTTTACCCTCTACAGGCTGGCCCATGCCATCCCAGATAAATTTCCGTGAAGATGTCCATGCAAAATCGCGCACGTTGTTGGCCTGGAAAACCCATGTTTTTTGAGTTGTTACCGGGCTTGTTTCTCTTTTTTTCGCTTCATCCAATGTTACTATCTCAACTGGAACATTAGATGTTTTGGCTTTGGTATACCTTGCTAATTGTCCGGGTGTTAAAACCGCAGCGTAGTTGATACACTCGCCGGTGCCGCCAACTACATGGTCGGCGGGAACGGTCATCTGCACCTTAAAATTGCCAAAGGTTAACGCAAATTCGCCCCTGCCGGTAAACTGGTGGTTTTGCCAGCCCTGGAAGTCGCTGTATACGCATAAGCGGGGATACCATTGTGACATGGTGAATAAATAGTTACCATCGCCGGGGAAATATTCATAACCGCCTCGGCCGCCCATGCTCATCCTATCGGATATTTTGTAATACCATTTGATGTTAAATACCATGTGCTGGCCCGATTTTAAAACAGCCGGCAGGTCGATCCGCATCATTGTTTTGTTTATCGTGTAAGGGATGTTTTTACCGAGGGCATCAGTAATGCTCAAAATTTTATCGCCGTAGCCATTGTCTTCTTTTGCGATTTCCGCTCTTTCCAGCGCAGTGGTTCCGGCCACCTTGGGCATGGCCGAGCTGCTTTGGTAATTCGCGTTATCAAGATTGCTGTGCTGGTTCTCATCCAGCTGCAACCACAAATAACTCAGCGGATCGGGCGAGTTGTTGTAATACGTAATGGTTTCGGCTCCCGTAAGCTTCAGGCTTTTCTCGTCAAGCGAGCATTTGATGTCATAATCGGCGCGTTGCTGCCAGTATTTTACGCCGGGTGCCCCACTGGCGGTGCGCTGTTCGTTGGGGGTGCTCAAAATGGTTCCCAATTGCTCAAACTTGTTGCCGTGGTTGCTGCCAGGGTTGTTTTGAATATCCTGGGCGTTCACCAAACCGGCAATGCCGCAAGTGAGGAATAGTGATGTAATGATCTTTTTCATAACCAATATAATTTAAAAATAACCAATTCAATGTTGTGTTAGTCGCGCGTATAGTTGACTCACCCGGTCTTTGCTTCGCTCGACCACCCTCTCTCCGGCAAGCCGGGAAAGAGGGTAAAAAAATAATTCCGAAATCGAAAATTCGAAATCAAAATGGGATTCTTTCCAATGCCATTTTTAACGATAGCGCGAAAACTCCTGCGGAAAGGAACATGATCCAGTCGCGGCGTTTTACCTTCAAAAAATTTAAGAACAACAGGCCGGTCAGTAAAATAATGGCCACCACGCATATTTGCCCAAACTCTAATCCCACGTTAAATCCGAATAAACCCAGCGCCATGCTTTGGTCCCTGGCCAGCATTATGCGGATGGCGTTGGCAAAGCCCATGCCGTGTATCAAGCCAAAACACAGGGCAAGATAATAATTTATTCTTGCACTTTTGGCTGCCGATCTTACTTGAAAGATATTGTTCAGCGCCGTAATAAATATGGTACAGGGTATCAAAAACTCCACCCATCTGCTTGAAAAACGGATAACGTCATATACACTTAACGCCAGCGTCAGCGAATGCCCGATGGTAAACGCGGTAACCAGGATCAATATCCGTTTTAAATCCTTAGTAGTATATACGCAGGCCAATGCCAGGATAAACAGCTGATGGTCCAACGCGTCGCGGCTGATAATATGCTGCCAGCCCATCTTAAAATAAAAAGCAAAGTCGGACATTGTGAACTGTACGTTGAAAGCGCTAATTTAGAGCGTTTTTTCAACTATCGAAATCAGGGTGCATTATGTGGGCTTTTATTTTTCAACCGCTATTATATTGTTACATTGTTTTCGACGCTGTGGCGCCGTTAAGATCACATATACGGGTGTTTCATCCCATCCACGTAAGTACAACCAATATCGAGTATAACGGTAAGGAAAATAAGCTGGAAGTGATCTGTACCATATACACGGATGATTTTGAAGCTGCCCTTGCCAAGCAATATCATGCCAAAACCGACCTCAATAAAGCCGAAGCGCATAAGGCCATGGACGCCTTGATTAAAAACTACCTGGGAAGCAATTTGCAGATCAAAACAGGCGATGCTGCGCTGAAATTGAATTACCTTGGCTTCGAGATCAACCGCGAGGCGACGGATATTTACATGGAATCGGACAAAATGCCGCCGATTAAAAAGGTTGGCGTGCAGGTGAGCCTATTGCATAACCTGTTTGACGACCAGATTAACATTGTGCATATCACTGTAAACGGCGTAAGAAAAAGCGAGAAGCTGGATTACCCGGAAAAGAAAGTGGAGCAGGTCTTTTGATAAATACAACATGGAATTCTTCACCATAGGCGTTTACAATTCAGCTGAGCGGGAATTTTTCGATAAACTAACCGAAAATTGCATAGATACCTTTTGCGACATCAGGCAGCGACGGGGTGTGAGAGGGGCTAAGTACGCGTTTGTAAACAGTACCAGGCTACAGGCGAAGTTAACTGAACTCGGAATTAAATATGAATATATTGCCGGCCTGGCAACTCCTCTCGAAATAAGGGAAATTCAATATAACGCCGATCAGAAAAAAAGAGAACTGAAGCGCGAGCGGAAATATTTAGCACCGGAGTTTATAGCTGAATACAAAGAGAAAGTTTTAAATGCCTTTGACCTTAATGTATTCATTGAAAACTTAATGCGGGCAAATGCAAAACGAATTGCTCTTTTCTGTGTTGAAGAAATAGCGGATGCATGCCACCGGTCGATCGTAGCGCAAAAGCTAAGCGAAGAGTATAGTTTTATGATAACCAATCTTTAAGGCCGGCAGCAATGCGCCTGATAATGAGGGCAATGTTAACACCGAAAGCCATATTTAACATAATGATAATATGGAATTGACTATTTGTTAACGTAACTTCGCAACAACCTGATAGAACACATGAAAAATAATGATATTAAATCCCTGGCGAAATCAGCCAGGAAAAATGCCGCAGCTACAATAGAAGCTACCCTGATAATAGCCCTTAAAACTGTTGCAGCGAAACTGAACCAAAACGAGAAACATTTTCAAAAAGAAATTGAGAAGGGCGCAAAAAAACTAGCTAAGAAGCTTTCGAAAGAAATAGAATTTGACGAACCGACAAAACCTGGAGCCGGTAAAACCAGCAAAGTTGTTAACGGTGCTGAAAATTCGCAAGCGGCCACTAAAGCTGCAACTACTTCGACGTCGGCATCAAAACCGGCTCCGGCTAAAGCTACTGCCGCTACTAAAGCTGCAACTACAGCAAAGCCATCGGCCGCAAGTAAACCGGCAACAGCGGCTAAAGCAGCGCCAGCCCCTAAAACCGGCAAGTCACAGGCAAAAATCCAAACGGCACCCAGGCCGGCGGCGAAAAAGTAAAGCTGCAATTATATTGAGTGACATACAGCAGAGCTTAGATTGCATAGAGTTTCTTATCTTTACAAGGCATTGCCTGGATGTTTATTTACAGAAATAAATGAGGCGTGTAAAACCATCAAACCAAAAGTTTGTTCAGATTAAAATTTATTTGAAATGGGAACACTGGCCTACGGCAAGGTTATAATTGCGTTTATATTTTTATTTACCGGTTTCACCGGCCAGCCAGGTTACCAGCTGTCTAAAAAAACTATTTACGGCAAATGGGCGTCAGACAAAGCTTTGTATGACGATAAGATGGAACTTACCTTTAACCGTAACGGACAATATGCCGAGGTTTTAAAAGATGCAAAAACAAACAAGATAAAAGCAAAGTTGAGCGGCACTTTTAAATTAGTTAACGACAGTACCATCCGCATCAAAACCAACAACGTTGCCAACTACCACCACCTGCATTTTATGAATAGGAACCTGGTCAGGTTTTATTCGTCGCAGAAAGAAATGAAGGGATCAATTCCACCCCTGTACTTGTATAATTTTGTGAGGAGCAAGAATTAGCAGGTTTATGAAATTTGTTGTCAAAACAAAAAAGGCATGATCCGAAAACCATGCCCTTGCTTTATACTTTTGCCTTTCAGCTTTCGCCTTTGACCTTTTACCTCAATTAGTACCTGTAGTATTCAGGCTTAAACGGACCATCAACCGGTACGCCGATATAATCAGCCTGGTATTTGTCAAGCTCTTCCAGTTCAACGCCGATCTTAGCTAAATGCAGGCGTGCAACTTTTTCATCCAAATGCTTTGGCAAAGTATATACTTTGTTTTCGTATTGAGCACCATTGTTCCAAAGTTCCAGCTGTGCTAAAGTTTGGTTGGTGAACGAGTTCGACATTACAAAGCTTGGGTGCCCAGTAGCGCAGCCTAAATTCACCAGGCGGCCTTCGGCTAAAATGATCAGGTCCTTGCCGTCGATGGTATATTTATCAACCTGTGGTTTAATTTCAATTTTGGTATTGCCGTAAGTACCGTTTAACCAGGCCATATCGATCTCGTTATCAAAGTGGCCGATGTTACATACAATGGCTTTGTCTTTTAACGCGCGGAAATGTTTTTCACGTACGATATCGCAGTTACCGGTAGCTGTTACAACGATGTCAGCCTCGGCAATGGCGGTATCCAGTTTCTTCACTTCAAAACCTTCCATCGCAGCCTGCAAGGCACAGATCGGATCGATCTCGGTTACAATAACACGAACGCCTGAGTTACGTAATGAATCGGCTGAACCTTTACCTACGTCTCCATAACCGCAAACAACGGCTACTTTACCCGCCATCATCACGTCGGTGGCACGGCGTATCGCGTCAACCAACGACTCGCGGCAACCGTATTTATTATCAAATTTCGACTTGGTTACCGAGTCGTTTACATTTATAGCAGGCATCGGCAAAGTGCCGTTCTTCATGCGCTCATATAAGCGGTGAACACCTGTTGTAGTTTCTTCTGACAGTCCTTTTATACCGGCGATCAGCTCAGGATATTTATCCAGAACCATATTGGTTAAGTCGCCGCCATCGTCCAGGATCATGTTTAATGGCTTGCGGTCTTCACCGAAAAATAAAGTTTGTTCAATGCACCAGTCAAATTCTTCGGCATTCATGCCTTTCCAGGCATAAACGGAAACGCCTGCAGCAGCAACAGCCGCAGCGGCATGATCCTGGGTTGAAAATATATTACATGACGACCAGGTAACTTCGGCACCAAGCTCAATCAATGTTTCAATCAAAACAGCGGTTTGGATAGTCATGTGCAGGCAGCCTGCAATGCGCGCGCCTTTTAAAGCTTTTGACGGACCATACTCTTTGCGCAAAGCCATTAAGCCCGGCATTTCGGCCTCTGCTAATTCAATCTCTTTGCGACCCCATTGTGCCAGTGAAAAGTCTTTGACTTTGTACTTTACGTAGGCAGTTTCTACTGATGACATAAATATTTCAATTTTTTGAAATGCAAAGTTAAGGTATTAGGATAAGAAAAAGAAATGAGAGTTGATTCAGTTGAATAGGTTGATTGTGTTACATGGGTGAATAGTTTGTTGGGTTGCAGGCGGGTGACGAAATTTACATAACCACAACTTAATCAACCACCCTCCTAATCAACCAGTTTTATCCCACCTCAAGCACCTTTTGCTGATGCCTGGTAGCACCATTGGTTTGAATAGACTTATTATTTTGTGTCATTGAAAGGCTTCCATTGTAAACGGCGCCATTTTCAACCATAAGGGTCTGGGTCCTTATTTCGCCGGTGACTTTTCCGGAAGCTTTTATTTCCAGCGAATTTGTTTGCAGGTTACCATTGACCGTGCCATAGACAACCATTTCTTTAGTGATGACATTACCCTGGATCGATCCTTTCTCACCTAATATTAAACCTTCATCAACTATTATATCACCTGTTATATGGCCATCGATACGGGCGTATGCGGGCGCTTTCAGGTTGCCGTCCAAAGTACAGCCTTCGCTTATAAGTGTTGATATGGATTGCAGGTCTAAAGCGATTTTATCATTTTTTGAAAATAATGCCATAATCTTTAACAGGGGTTAGTTATTGAGTGTAAGAAATTTGACTGGGTTTATAGCTTTGCCATTTTTCCGGACCTCATAATGCAAGTGTGAGCCCGTAGAACGTCCGGTTGAGCCCACTTCGCCTATTTTTTGTCCTGCTGTAACTTCCTCGCCAACTTTTACAGTAATACGCGAAAGATGCCCGTACAAAGTTTCAAAGCCATTAGTATGTGCTATACGTACACATTTGCCGTATCCTCCATACCAGTCGGCAGATACTACTTTGCCGTTAGCGGTGCATCTTGCTTCATCGCCCCGGCTGCCCTTAAAATCAATACCTGGGTGGAATTCGGCGTGTGACGAGTTAAAAGGGTCGCTGCGATAGCCAAAAAAGGATGTTAGCGAGCTTATCCGCGGATAGCCCATGGGTGTAAAAGCGACGGAGTGCAGTAAACGGGTAAGATATTCTTCATACAACGAGTAGGTTTCGTCCTCGGTAAGCTTGGAAGCTTCAGCATTGCCATTGCCGCCAACCGCTTTTGTTGAAAAACCTTTAAGCCCGCGTTTTCTTAAGTAGTCGTTTATTTTTTCGAGTTTGCCCTGTATATCCTGCACGTAAGCCTGTGCATTACTGGTTTTGTTTACCTGGGGTACAGCAACAGCAACAGGAACAGTATTTTTAAGCTTTACCAGCTGCGACAGCAATTGGTTTTTTTCTTCTTCCTGCTGTTTATTTTGAGACTGTAAATAAACAACGGATATACCAAGCAGCAATATTACACCCAAAACACCAAAGGCGTAATGATAAAGCCTGTTAAGATGTTTGGTTTTTACCTGTAAAGTACGCTGCCGGTTTTTATTAACAATAATAACTGTGCTGAGGTCATTTGGCTTTGAATTCATCGCAATAAAATTAATAGGGAATGCAAGATAAGTAATAGGGGTAAAAAAACAACATTAAAGATTAATAAACACCATGTTAAATCGTGAAATCCCAAAGATCGGGGAAGCCCAAAAGTCCATAATATTAATTGTATAATTCAAGTTTAGCCTGTGATTTTTTTGCATATTATAAATTTAAAACTTCCTGTCTGTCAGACTTTTCAACCTCGATACCCAGGCTTTTTGCTGCCTCGCCGGCCTCAAAGAAAGTCAGCAAATTGTTATAATCCGGTTTTTTATACGTAAACCGGCAATCATTTGTTATTTTTGTTTAGAAATTAAAGTGAAATAAAAATGTATCCAGAATATTTAGTTGCCCCCATGCGGGAAGAATTAACCCGGGTTGGCTTTGAAGAGTTGAAGGACAGCGACGCAGTAACCAAAGCTATTGAAAGCGAAGGCACCGTATTTGTAATGGTAAATTCGGTTTGCGGATGCGCGGCAGCAAATGCCCGTCCTGCTGCGCGTATCGCGGCACAAAATGAAAAACACCCGGACAAAATGGTAACCGTTTTTGCCGGTATGGAAGCCGACGCCGTTAACAAGGCCCGCGCTTATATGCTGCCTTATCCGCCGTCATCGCCTGCAATGGCATTATTTAAAGATGGTAAATTGGTGCATATCATCGAGCGCCATCAAATTGAGGGCCGCCCTGCACAAATGATTGCCGACAACCTGATAGGCGCGTTTGAACAATATTGCTAAAGAAGTTTTATACCTATAGTTTAAAGCCCGGTGTGTTTTGCACGCCGGGCTTTTGTTTTGTATGACCTTCCACGTTTTACTTTCGTTGTTTGTGTCTTCACAGCAACCTTAATAACCTTATAGCAGAATTCATGCGTTGCTTTTTGTAGCACTGTAGCAGCACTACACTTCGTGTTTTCTTAAATCTGTCTAAAGCATGTAACAAAGTGTGTTTATATCCAGTCTTATCTTTTGTTAATAAAACTTCATAATTTAGCTTGCTATTAACGCTATTAGCTGACTCTTATTAACTAAACCTTATGGTAAAGAACTTTTACTTTCTTGCTTTATTATTTTTTTCATCCGCGGCCTTTGCTCAAAGGACCTATATCCAATGCGGTAAACTAATTGACGGTATCTCAAATACCGCGCGTGAGCATGTTACTATTGTTTTAGACGGTAACGTGATTACGGAAATTCAAAACGGTTTTATTGCCGGCAACGCTGGCGACAAGGTAATATCCCTCCAAAATAAAACAGTGATGCCAGGCCTTATCGACTGCCATGTTCACCTGGAGGAACAGCACAGCAAAAATACACTTCTAGAGGGTTTTACTTTAACCGACGCGGATATTGCCTATAATGCTGCTGTATATGCAAAAATAACGTTAATGGCAGGGTTTACTACCGTGCGCGACCTTGGCGGAACAGGGGTGAACATCAGCCTGAGAAAAGCCATTCAAAAAGGATCGGTTGACGGGCCACGAATCATAACAGCCGGCAGGGCTATATCAGCCAGTGGCGGCCATATGGATGGTTCGGACGGTTTCCGGGATGACGCATTTAACCACAAAATGGGCCCGGACGACGGTATTGCCGATGGGCGGGATGAATTGATAAAAGCTGTTCGGCTGCAAATCAAACGCGGGTCGAATGTAATTAAGATCGCTTCGACAGGCGGCGTGCTGGACCTGAGCGAAAATGCCTCGGGCGCCGAATTTACAATTGATGAAATAAAGGCAGTGGTTGAAACAGCCAGGGACTATGGCTTAAAAGTAGCTTGCCACGCACACGGTGCGGAGGGTATAAAAAGGGCCATCCTCGGCGGCGTTGCCTCTATCGAACACGGTACTTTTATGAATGAAGAAGATATGGAACTCGCTAAAAAGTATGGCACCTACCTGGTACCCACTATAATCGCCGGGAAATCGGTTGCCGACTCGGCAAAAATAAAAGGCTATTTCCCGCCGGTAATTGCCCGTAAAGCTGTGGAGGTTGGGACGCTGATACAGCAAACATTTGGCAAAGCGTATAAAGCGGGCGTTAAGATCGCCTTCGGAACAGACGCCGGGGTATATGCCCATGGACAAAATTATAAAGAATTTCAATACATGGTGGAAGCAGGCATGCCGCCGATGGAAGCTATCAAGGCCGCTACTACAAGCGCGGCCGACCTGCTTGGCATCAGCGATAAAACAGGCAGTATTAGCAAAGGCAAGTTTGCTGATATCATCGCCGTTGACGGCAACCCGCTTGAAGATATCAGAACCATGAAAAACGTAACTTTTGTTATGAAAGAAGGGAAAATCTATAATCAATAAATTATGAACAAATTATCAACTCTCACGTCATTTATCTTTTCGGGACTTTTAATAGGTTTCGGCGTTTCCGCATCATATGCGCAAACGGCCAGGCCCGAAGACCCGCTGATGAAAATCTATCGCGAAACACCGCCCAGGATAAATGATCTGGTGCATACCAGGCTGGATGTGCGCTTTGACTATAAAAAACGCTACATGTATGGCAAGGAATGGGTTACTTTAAAGCCGCATTTTTATCCTACCGACACCCTGCGCCTGGATGCCAAGGGCATGGACCTGAAAAATATTTCGGTCGTTAAAAACGGCAGGAACATCCCGTTGAAGTTTAAGTACAATGACAGCCTCACAATAGCTATTAAGCTGGATAAGGTTTATCACAACAACGAGGCCTATACCATTTATATTGATTATACCGCAAAGCCAAACGAGCTGCATGTGAAAGGCAGCGCTGCTATTAATGATGCAAAAGGATTATATTTTATTAACCCGGATGGTACCGAAAAGGACAAGCCTACCCAAATATGGACGCAAGGAGAAACCGAAAGCTCGTCGGCATGGTTCCCGACAATTGATAAGCCCGAACAAAAAACTACGGATGAAATCAGCATGACCGTTCCGGCGAAGTATGTTACTTTATCAAACGGACGCCTGGCATCTCAAAAAGTTAACGGCGACGGCACCCGTACCGATATCTGGAAACAGGAACTGCCGCACTCGCCATACCTGTTTATGATGGCCGTGGGCGACTTTAAGATATTCCATGACAAATGGCGCAATAAAGAGGTGAACTATTACCTGGAGCCTAAATATGCCCCTTATGCTAAGCAGATATTCGGCATGACGCCTGAGTTAATTGAATTTTATTCGAAAACATTGGGCGTTGATTATGCATGGAATAAATATTCGCAGATCGTTGTGCGCGATTATGTAAGCGGGGCAATGGAAAACACAAGTGCAACCCTGCACGGCGATTATGTACAGGAAACGCCGCGCGAATTGCTGGATGCGAATTATGACGCAGGGCGCAGCACCATTGCGCACGAGTTGTTCCACCAATGGTTCGGCGACCTGGTGACTGCCGAAAGCTGGAGCAACCTGACTGTAAATGAGTCATTCGCTGATTTTAGTGAAATGCTTTGGGCCGAACATAAATATGGCAAAGATGAGGCCGACGCGCATAGTTTAACGGCTATGCAAAGTTATTTGAACACGCCCGATGCCAAAACTAAAAACCTGGTACGTTTTTACTATAGCAACAAGGAAGACGTATTTGATGTGGTAACCTACCAAAAGGGCGGACGTATTTTAAATATGCTGCGCAATTATTTGGGTAATGATGCCTTTTATAAAGGGTTGAACATTTACCTGAAAACCAATGCCTTTAAAACCGGCGAACCCCAGCAATTGCGCTTGGCCGAGGAAGAAGCCAGCGGCCTTGATTTAAACTGGTTTTTTAACCAATGGTATTACGGTGCCGGGCATCCGGTGTTAAACATCAGCTACAAATGGGACGATGCCTCAAAGACTGAAACGGTGTACCTGCAGCAAACACAGGATGGCCAAACATTCAGGCTGCCAATGGCTATTGATATTTACGCCGGGGGGAAAAAAGAACGTCATAAAGTTTGGATGAGCGATAAAGCCGATACGTTAAGTTTTCACGTAGATTCCAAACCCAACCTGGTAAATGTTGACGGCGATAAGGTGCTGTTATGCGCGAAAACTGATAATAAAACGCTGGACGAATTTGTATTTCAGTATTTAAACGCGCCGCTATACCTCGACCGTTTCGAAGCAATTACCGCCGCCGCCGCGGCAAAATCGTCGGATAAAGGCGCTCAAAAAGTGCTGATGGCCGCATTGCACGATAAATATTACGGGCTTCGTATTAAAGCGATCCGGGCTTTAAATATGAGCAATGATGAAGTTCATAATGCTGCGTTGCCTGTATTGACTTCATTGGCGCAAACCGATGACAACACGCTGGTTCGTGCGGCAGCAATAGCCACTTTAGGAAAGCTAAAGGCATCCGGTAATATGAACTTGTTTAAGCAAGCTTTAAGCAGCCAATCGTACGCTGTACAGGGTGCGGCATTAACCGCGATAAATTTACTGGACCCAACCCAGGCATTATCCCTGGCTAAAGCCTTTGAAAACGATAATAAGGGTACGCTTACACAAGCTATTATTAGTGTTTACGCGACTACCGGGACCAACGAACAATGGCCATATGTGTTGAATGCTTTTAACAATGCGAACCCGCAGGGCAAATTTGGCATGGTGCGGAACTTTGCCGCAATGACAGGGCACATTGAAAAACCCGAATACGCACAGCAAGGTATCGGCACACTTAAGGACTTGGGCGTAAAGTACAAACAGTTTGGCGTAGGCCCATTCATAGTGGGGTTATTAAGCGATATAAAAACTCAGCGCACCAAATTAAAAGACGATGTTTCAGTAAAGGCTGCTGATGATGCGATAAAGCAAATTAATGACGCGAAATAACAGCTACTTCATTTAATACACATAAAGCTGCCGGCGGTAAATAAAAAATTACTTCGGCAGCTTTTTTTGTGATGTTTTGATTAATATTACTGTATAATTAATTTTTACTATTTGGTAATGACAGGTACATTTATCCGGCACGAGCTAAAAGCTTTCTGGCGCTCAAAAAATACAGGTAAAAGCATTGCTATACGCGTGGTGATGGCGCTCCTGATACTTTACCTTTTAATCAATGTGCTCGTTCTGGGATTTTTCCTGGATACGGTTTTAGGAAAAATGTTCCCGAAGGATGACCTGGTGATGTCATTTTGCGGAATCATTTTCATCTACTATCTTTTTGACCTTTTTAGCAGGCTTCAGCTGCAGGAACTGCCTACCTTACGGGTACAGCCTTATTTGCAGCTGCCCGTTAAGCGCAATTCATTGGTACGGTATCTGTCATTTACCGCGCTATTATCGGTATTTAATTTGTGGCCATTTATACTTTTTGTGCCGTTTATACTCAAAGTCGTCCGTGCCGATTCAGGCGGTATTGTGGCGCTCGCTTTTATTATTTCGATAACCGGCCTCACAATATTTAACAATTACCTGGCGCTGTACATCAAGCGCAGAGCTAACCTCAATGGCTGGATATTTTTAGTTGTTGCCACGTTGATCATTCTTCTCGGACTGGGTGATTTTTACTGGCATCTTTACTCTATCCGCAGTATATCCTATTCGTTTTTTGGCCGTTTAATCGGTCATCCTGCATTGGCGTTGCTGCCATTATTGCTGGGAATAGTGATGTACTATGTCAACTTTTTATACCTCAAACAAAACCTTTACCTGGAAGAGTTGAGCAAGCGGAAAACATCCTACAAAAGCAGTACGGAATACCCTTTGTTAAACCGGTTTGGCAGTATCGGCGACCTGGTCGGCAACGAGATAAAATTGATCGTACGTAACAAGCGTTCGCGTTCGGCGTTGATAATGGGGCTTTTTTTTATGTTTTATGGCCTGATATTCTATAGCAATCCAAAGTATGGTTCCGAAGGTTATAAGGTGTTTGTAGGCATGTTTATGACGGGGATTTTTATCATTAATTACGGACAGTTTATGTTTGCGTGGCAGGCTTCGCATTTCGACGGATTGCTTGTAAACAAAATACCCTTTGCCGATTTTTTAAAGGCCAAATACCTGTTGTTTACCATTATATCTACCGGCTTTTTTCTTTTAACAACGCCCTATGTTTATTTTGGCTGGCGCACCGTAATGATCCATTTTGTGATGTATTTATGGAATATCGGTATTAATACCACAATGGTGCTGTTTTTTGCCAATCGCAATTATAAACGCATCGACCTGTCAAAAGGGGCTGCATTTAACTGGGAGGGTGTAGGCGGCAACCAGTGGATATTATCACTGCCACTAATAATAACACCTTTTATTATTTATGCGCCATTTGCCATATTTGGTCATGCCGATATAGGTTTAGCTTTATTAGCGGTAACCGGGCTAGTGTTTATTTTAACACGCGGTTTCTGGATAAAGCAACTGGAAGCTGATTTTCACGAAAAACGATACAAAATAGCTGAGGGTTTCAGAGACAAATAATATGATAGAAATTAAAGATCTTAAAAAAGTTTACAATGGCGTTGTCGTTGTGAATGTGCCTCATCTTGAAATCAGGAAGGGCGAAAGTGTGGGGCTGGTTGGTAATAACGGCGCCGGCAAAACAACGCTATTCCGCGTGATGCTCGACCTGATCAGGGCCGAAAAGGGAGAAGTGTTATCCAACAGTGAAGTGGTTGCCGGTCACGAGAACTGGAAAAACTATACCGCATCGTACCTGGATGAAGGGTTTTTGATCGACTACCTTACGCCCGAGGAATATTTTTACTTTATTGGTGGTTTACACCAGCAGAGCCGCGCCCATGTCGACGATTTTTTGGCCGGTTTAGCCGATTTCTTTAATGGCGAAATATTAGAGAAGGGAAAGTATATCCGCGATCTGTCGAAAGGCAACCAGTGTAAAGTAGGTGTGGCCTCGTGCGTGTTGCAAAACCCGCAACTGCTTATGCTGGATGAACCCTTTGCCAATATCGATCCAAGCACACAATTCAGGTTGAAAAGCCTGCTTAAGGATATGAACAAAAGCAAGGGTGTTACCACGCTGATTTCAAGTCATGACCTTAACCACATTACTGATGTGTGCGACCGGATATTGTTGATGGAAAAAGGAGTGATCATTAAAGATATTGCCACCAGCTCATCAACATTAAGCGAACTGGAAGAATATTTTGGTGTAGGACAAATAACCTTATAAACCCGGGGCAGAGACGCGATGCATCGCGTCTCTGCGTATACCATATTTACTATGCATTTTATCAGAACAGCTACGCCCGACGATGTGGAAACCATCCGCAGCATAGCCGAAAAAACCTGGTGGGCGGCTTATTCGCCTATACTCGAAAGGGAACAGATCGCATTTATGCTGGGCGAGATATACTCGGTGCAAAATATCACGTCGCAGCTAAGACATAATACTCAAACATATTTATTGCTTTTTGAAAGTAATAAGCCGGTAGCTTTTGCAGGCTACTCACCACGTGAAGAGGATCCTGATATTTATAAACTGCACAAGCTTTATTGCCTGCCCGAAACGCAGGGCAAAGGCTACGGTAAAATACTCATCAATGAAGTGATCAGCAAAACGCTGGAAGCCGGTAAGCATACCCTCGACCTAAACGTAAACCGTTATAATAAAGCGAAAAGCTTTTACGAGAAAATGGGCTTTGTTGTGGTTTACGAGGAAGATGTACCTATCGGTAAATATTGGATGAACGATTATGTGATGCGGAAGGAGTTGTAAGCATGCATCCTGAAACTACCACCATTTCCCGCTATTTTCATTAGGGTCGTCTTGGGATTTTTCTGGTCGGATATCACGTTTGGGAACTTCGGCCTGTTTCGGCTCGTCTTGAATTTGTGCCGGTGCTTCGCGATTTGAATTTATTTCCTTTGGATCGTTTTGAACGGGAGCCGACTCACGGATTGCAGATATAAACTCTTCTTTTGCGGGCGCTTCTTTTTCTGGCATCTGCTGATTGATACTGGCTATTTTTAGTTTGATATCAGCATAAATAGGCTTTCCATCTTTAACAATGGTGATATTCCCGTTTAAGATAGCTTCGGGGTTTACGTTCAGTTTTTTAGCGATAATATTCCCGTTTAAAACGGCGCCTGCTCTAATTTCAAGCGTGTCGGATACGGATATATTGCCTTCTATTTTCCCTTCGACCACACATTTTCGGCAGTTAATATCGCCTGTTATTACCGCATCCTTACAAACAGTAATGTCTTTTCCGCCATAAATATCGCCTGTTAAACTTTGGGTGATCCAAACATCATTTATAGCAATTATATCTTTATCTTTTTGTATAAGTGACCCGTTAACCAGGAGGTCATCCTGGTTAACAGGTTGTTTTTCTTCTTTTAAAAATAAGCTTTTTATATAATTTATCAGGTTCATTCATTAAAATTCACAACAACTGTTGTGGCATTGCCTATGTCAATCCCTACTGAGGATTGTTTTAGCCCGTTTGTTTTACGCAACGAGTTTAAGGCGTAACCTTTACCCGCTAAACTAGCCGGATCGTCCACAAAATTGAGTTGTGCAATATCGCCAAATTCTTTGTTAAAGCACTCAACTAAATCGTTATAATATAACCCGCCGCCGCACAAATAGATCTTATTTGTTTTCATTAAGTTGGCATCGGTAATTACATTTCTAAGATTTGGAGAAATTACTTCGTTGTAGTAGGATTTTATTGCGTTTTTACGCATTTCTCTCAGATCAATATTCTTCCTGTTCAAAATGATGTATCCTTTTTGAAAGGCGTCATCCAGTAAATGGGCGTTCCGGAACTCAAGATAATTGGATTTTTCCAATTCCTTCAGCATAATATTAATGGCATATTTTAATCCGTGGGTGCTGATCATGGTTTGCTCAACGATACCTTCGTCAGTGCTCAATACCGATTCAAATGTCCCAAACCCACAGCTTAATACAAAGAAGCTTCCTTCGGCTTTTTGCTCCCCCTTACGTAAGGCGATGGT
Source organism: Mucilaginibacter sp. (assembly GCA_028288025.1). Classification (GTDB taxonomy): domain Bacteria; phylum Bacteroidota; class Bacteroidia; order Sphingobacteriales; family Sphingobacteriaceae; genus Mucilaginibacter. The sequence goes on from JAQBOM010000030.1 coordinate 27,931, forward strand.
GCAGCCAACTATTTCGGGCACAACATCTACGTCGCCGATCTCAACAACGGCTGTTTTTTTTGCACCGCTGCTAAACACGGATGAATCATATTCAACCCGGTGAGAGCGTTTTAAATAGTTTACAGCTTTATCTTTATATATATGGTAAGTCCCGTACGGAAAACCCACTGTAACCGTAATGGGCTGATCCACTTTGTCACTGGCAAGCAATAGCGCCGCGTTCATTAATAATTGATAATCCAGGTCGTCGGGTGAAGAATTAATGGCTTTGTGCGGAAATTCGCCTTCGCTTAATGACAGGTTGCCGCATGTATACCACTGATTCTCATGCAGTATCTTCAGGCCGTTTATTAATTCACTGGAGGTGTTAGCCAAATTGGCATTATTAGCCTCAATTAAGCTGGAAAAGGATTGAGATTTAAACATAAGTTTTCAAGTTAAATTTACCGGGGGATATAATTATTTTTTAATGATTGATTAATTTCGTAATTCCGACCATGTTTACGAAGCCGCCGCTATAAAGTTGTTTTATATTTACTTAAATCGTTCACCAGTAACAATAATACGAATAAAATAGATTGAATTTTCAAACGATAAAAAAATAACCCTGGCCGAATTTATAAACTAACGGGAAATATGCGGGTTTAACTATTCGTTTATAACCGGGAATTGCCGGTTGCTTTGTAATGCACTAATTAGAGATTATGCGGATTTTGATGGGATGTATATGCATGTGAGGTTATAAACCCTGCCAACGGATGCAAGTTTATTGTCGGTTACTACCTATCTCTTTTTACAACTCTTTTTGGCGTATCGGTTCCTGCGACTATACCGCGCGAGCTTAGCGCAATGGCCCTGATGGTCGATGTTATATTCGCCACATCCAGGGTGCTCAGTTCATCTTTAACGGTGTGGTAATATTTATCAATATCTATCTGGTCTGTTGATATGGTATGTGCCGGTACGCCCACCGCGGCTAGCGAGGCGTTATCGCTGCGGTAGAAAAGGTTTTGCTGTGGGTAGGGGTCGGGATAAAACTTAAAGGCAGTACCTTCCAGGTTTTTTTGGAGAATGGTGCCAAAATCCGAGCGTTCAAACCCGGTAATGAAGGCCGAATTTCCTCCAAATTTGGACGCTTTGCCGATCATTTCGATATTAAACATGGCCACCACTTTATCCGGGTCAACCATTTTCGCGAAATGCTGCGAGCCGAATTCGCCAATCTCTTCTGCTGTAAAGGCTACAAATACCAGGGTTCGGGCATTGTTATTTAGTTTTTTGAAATATCGGGCCAGCTCGATTGCCGCTGTTGTGCCCGAGGCATCGTCATCGGCGCCATTTGCAATGCTGTCGCCCTGAACGGGTTTCAATATTCCCAAATGGTCGTAATGGCCCGAGAAGATCACATACTCGTTTGGCTTTGTTTTACCGGGAATTATGCCGGCTACGTTAAACAAGGGTAGTTCCTCCTTTTTCCCGGTATAGCTCACGTCGAATGATTTGATATCATCGTGCTTGCCCAGCACAAAAACCAGTGCCTGGTCGTCATTGACTTTGTTGGTTACATTTCCTTTACGGGAGCGGTCCTTTAAAGTTTTAAAAATAGCCGCAAACTGCGGGTCGACCAGGATGAGCATTTTTTTGCCGCTTTGTAAATAGCCTGTATACTCTGTGCGGAAGTTTTTATCAGCGCTAAGCTTAACAATTTGCACGTCGCTGTTATTGGTCCATTCGAGCGAGGTGGCGCTGGTGCTGGCAAATACACTGTCTGGCGAAATTACTTTGCCGTTGATGCTTGCCAGGGTTTTAACCGCGGTGACACGGGTCATGGTAAAGTTTTGCCGGTAGCCTGTGTTGCCTTCCAAAGGCTTCAGCCCTATATTTTTATATTCGCTCTCAATAAATTGTGCGGCTTTTTCAATCCCGGGTGTAAAGGTGGCGCGCCCCTGCATGTCATCCGCTGATAGGGTTTTGATAATTCGTTCTACGTCATTCTGGCTGATGAGCTTGTTTAAATCCTGGCCAAAAGTGTAAAACGATATACCCAGTAAAGCGATTGCTGCTATGATCTTTTTCATCTTCAACTATTTAATTTTTGATGACAGCCAATTGGTGCGGAAAGTCTCCTGATCCTTCGATAAAGCTTTCCCAGCCTTTTCATTGGTAACAACCTCAAAATATGGGTTCTCTTCCAGGGCTATGGTTGTTTCGTGATTGCCGGTGCGATTGCGGTAGCTAATTGCAATTTTTTCTCCCGGTTTTTTACTGCCAACTACGTCATTGAAAGCTTGTGCGTCTTTTATTTCTTTTCCATCGGCTTTCAGTATGATATCGCCTGCATCCAGTCCGGCTTTATAAATGGGCGTACCCATTATGGTGCTTGATTGTATGGACAAGCCTTCTGTTCCATTTGTGCGCGCCTGACCGGATTTGCCCCTGCCGGGCATAGTGGATAACGGCCCGGCCCATGCTTTGCCCGGTTGCGCCCTGCGTAACACCAAGCCTGCTTTGGCCAGCAAAGCTTCATAGTTATTCTTTTCAATCCCATTAATGTACCGGTTAAAAAAATCGGCCGCAAATTTGGGGTTTTTGGTCAACCTGGCCAGGTCGCTCTGTAAGTCGGGAACAGTGTAGGGCTTCATTACTTTGCCCCGCGCCAGCCATACTTCGCGCATGTAGTCATCCAGCGTCAGGTTAAATTCGCTGCGCAGCCTCAGGTCGAGCGCCAGGGCAGTTGCCCCGCCGTAAAAATAATAGCTCGTGAAAATATTGTTATCGTTGTTCGGATCGATCGAAACGCCCGCGTCGGCGAATACCGCGTGGTTACTGGCCTGTACAGGGGTGTATTTTGCAGCCCCTGGTGTGTTTAGCGCGGCATTTACAAGCCCTGAGATGGTGTGGGTATATTCATCCATCGTATGAAAGCCCGAACGCTCCAGCAGCAACTCGCCGTAATATTGTGTGAAACCTTCAGCAAACCAAAGCTCACTGCTCATATTGGCATGCTCAAAATTAAAAGGTTCCAATGATTTTGGGCGAATGCGCTTCACATTCCAGCTATGAAAGTATTCGTGCGAAAAGGTGCTCAACAATGGCACTTCGTTGCCTTCCACTTTATTGATCGGTTGAACAATACAAGTTGAGTTGCGGTGCTCCATACCGTCGCCCGATGTGGTTGGGTAAACATCATCCAGAAAAGTGTATTCGCCGTAATCATATGCCGGCAGTTCACCAAATACTGCTTTTTCTTCTAGCACCATTTTTTGCACCATCTTACCAAAATTATCTACCACCGGCTGGCTGTCGTCGGAATGAATGGTTAAGTTGATCTTCTCCTTTTTGCCATCGGTGTTTATAACATCCCAACTCGTCTCCTTAAAATTTGAAAGCTCGGTAGGGCTATCCATCATATACTGCAGATCGGGTGCGCTGTAAATATTCGCGCCTTCAGATTTTAACTGGGTGGCAACTTTCCAGCCGTGTTTATCAAGATCGTCAAATTCGAATCTGAGCGGGCGTTTTTCCTGGCCGGGCACCCACATAAATGCAGCGGGCATATTGAGGTGTGCATGGCTGTCATCAATGCTGGCGTAAGTACCATCGGTCCAGTTACCGAAAAGGGTATAGGTTATAACCACGGTTTCCGGGTGTTCGCCAACTTCATATACATCGCCTTCAATTTGTTTAAGTGGCAAGGTGTTTCCGCTAACGTCGGTGGCTTTAACATTGTATATGTTTTTACCAAACTCGTGGGTTGCATACCGCCCGGCCGACGACCTGCTCATGCGTACGCGAAGCTCCCTTGAAGGTGCTTGCGGGATGGTCATTTTAATTTCCGCTTCGTGGTGAGCGGCATTTGGGAACGATACCAAATAGAAGATAGCCTTTTGTCCCTGTTGAGCGACGGCGGCAGTAATAAAAAAGAATGTAAGTGCGAATAGGGGTAATTTTTTCATTGAACAAATTGTATTAACAGCGGTCAAATTACTATTAATTCAGGAAAAGATAAGAAAAAGTCGTAAGTCCGGAGTCGTAAGTCCTGAGTCTTAATGAAAAATGGGCTGGAGCGTGGTCTTATTGCACGGTTTTACAATTAAATTGGATAATATTGCATCCGGGTACTACAGGCGATTTATTATGAAAACAGCTCTAATAACAGGGGTTACCGGCCAGGACGGCGCGTACTTAGCGGAATTTTTATTAAAAAAAGGTTACGAAGTACATGGCATAAAGCGGAGATCATCTTCGTTTAATACCGATCGTATTGACCACCTTTACCGCGACCCACATGCCCCGAACGTTAAATTCAAGCTGCATTATGGCGACCTTACCGATTCTGCCAACCTGATCAGGCTGGTGCAGGAAATACAGCCCGATGAAATTTATAATTTAGCCGCCCAAAGCCACGTAAAAGTTAGCTTTGACACCCCTGAATATACAGCTAACGCGGATGGTATCGGCACATTGCGCATACTTGAAGCGGTAAGGCTGTTGGGTCTTACTAAAAAAACACGCATTTACCAGGCTTCCACTTCCGAGCTATATGGCCTGGTTCAGGAAGTACCGCAAAGCGAACGGACGCCGTTTTACCCCAGGTCGCCATACGCGGTGGCTAAATTGTACGGCTACTGGATAATAGTGAACTACCGCGAAGCATATAATATGTATGCTTGTAACGGCATTTTATTCAACCACGAAAGCCCAATAAGGGGCGAAACGTTTGTTACCCGGAAAATTACACGTGCAGCCTCAAGGATAGCAATGGGATTACAGGATTGCCTTTACCTGGGAAATTTATCAGCTCAGCGGGATTGGGGCCATGCAAAGGACTATATCGAAGCCATGTGGCTGATGCTGCAGCAGGATAAACCCGAAGACTTTGTTATAGCCACAGGCGTAACTACTACGGTAAGGGACTTTATAAAAATGTCGTTTAACGAATTAGGTATCGAAGTTGAGTTTAGCGGCAAAGACGAAAATGAACGGGGCGTGATCATTGATATCGACCAGCAGAAAATAGAAGAGCTCGGATTAGCCGCTGATGCTTTGAAGTTTGGTCAAACCGTGGTAAAAGTGGATGCTGCCTATTTCAGGCCGACAGAAGTGGAACTGCTGATAGGGGACCCCACAAAGGCGAAGGAAAAACTGGGCTGGACACCAAAATACGACCTGCAGGCGTTGGTGAGCGATATGGTAAAATCCGATCTGAACCTGGTGAAAAAGGATGATTATTTAAAAAAGGGTGGGTTTAAAACCCTTAACTATTTTGAGTGATCTCTGTTAACCATTCATTTACATCTATGAAAAAAATATATCTAAGCTTATTTTTATTATTTACGATAGCTGGCATTGCGCATTCGCAGGCTGTATACCAGCCTTATTCATACCAGTTTTATCAAAAGCTTAACCCGGATGTTTACTCAACCAAAACCCGTGAACATACTTCGTTAAAACCATTTTTTGCAGATGATTCGCTGTTAAAGCACCGGTACGATTCATTAATGAATTACGGAGCGGACGATAAGCAGCATGATTGGGGCTACAGAAAATTATTTAATGAACACTTGATTGACGTTAAAAACCCTGGCTCGACCTTTTACGCCGACCTGCTGCCGGATTTTACCGTTGGCCGGGATTTTTCGGGACAATTGACCACCAGCACCACGTCGCTCGGGTTACAGATTGGGGGTACTGTTGGCAGCAAGTTTTATTATAACGTTACAGGCTATCAAAGCAGCGCCGTGCTGCCTGATTACATGTCAACTTATATCAACCAGGTAGGTATTGTGCCGGGACAGGCTTATGCTAAAACGTATCGTACCAATGGTTACGATTGGTCATACATAACCGCAGTTGCATCATACACTCCTGTAAAGTATTTAAATATTTCTGCGGGACGTGACAAAACGTTTATTGGCGATGGTTACCGTTCGATGCTTTTATCGGATTACTCGTCACCATATCTCTTTTTTAAGCTTACCGGCACGCTTGGAAACGTAAGATATATGGCCATGTGGACCGATATGAATGATCCGGCTGCAACTTCGCAATACGGCATCTTCCGGAGAAAGTTTGGCGTTTTTCATTACCTCGACTGGAACGTTAGCAACCGGCTATCGCTAGGTTTCTTTGACAATATAATCGGGTATTTTACTGATGACAACGGGCAAAAACGTCCTTTTGATCTCAATTATATCAACCCGCTCATTTTTATGAAGCCCATAAATAATTCAAGCGCCGACCCTGATAAGTCATTGTTGGGAGCTACGGGTAAATATAAGATCAGCGATGGCGTAACAGTTTATGGCCAATTCGTGTTAAATGAGTTCGTGTCAAAGGATTTCTTTTCCAGCGATGGGGCTTCGGTCAATAAATATGGTTACCAGCTGGGTTTTAGGGGAACAAATTTATTTACCATTAAAAACCTGAACTTCCTGGTTGAAACCAATAATGCTAAACCCTATACCTATTCGGCGCGGTCGGCAATAGAAAACTATTCGAACAACAGCGAGCCCCTAGCACATCCCTGGGGAGCTAACTTCAGGGAAGTTGTGGGATTGTTAAATTACTCCTATAAACGATTTGATTTTAGCGGGGAAGCTGACTACGGGCGCTATGGGTTAGATATTAATGGGCTCAACTACGGGAAGGATATTTTCCAGATATATACAAACGCGGCAAAAGTTTACGGAAATTACACTGGGCAGGGTTTAACTACGAATATGATTTACGTGGAAGGCAAGATCGCCTATCTGCTTAATCCCAAATACAATTTGAGAATAGAATTGGGCGGGATTATACGGGATGAAAAGAATGCACAGTTTAATGACAAAACCGCGATGATCACATTTGGTGTCAGAAGCTCATTCCGGAATTTATATACAGATATTGCGAGTTATAAAACGCATTAGTGTGCAGATGATCAATTGTGCATATTATAATGTGCACATTGATCAATGTGAGGATGCAGATTGAGGTGTAGGCATTTAAAGTAATTCTCCCGCCCTTAATTATCTGCACATTTGAAATTTGCACATCACGAAGCTATAATATGCTTATTCTGTTTGATGCCGATGTGTTTCACCCGGGCGGCTATATTTTCGGCGTCATAACCACATTCAGCCCAAAGCTCGGGCTGTTCCCCATGTTCGATAATGCGGTCGGGTATGCCTAAACGGATAACCTGTGCGTGGTAATTGTTGTCGGCCATAAATTCTAAGATCGCGCTTCCCATACCGCCCTCAATGCAGCCGTCCTCAACGGTGATGATCTTGTTGAATTTTTTGCAAACATCATGCAACAGCGCCTCATCCAGCGGCTTTACAAAGCGAAGGTCGTAGTGTGCGGGATAATAGCCTTCGGCATTCAATTCGGCGGTTGCTTTTACCACTTCGTTACCGGCATGGCCTATTGATAAAATGGCAACATCCTCACCATCGCAAATCTTGCGGCCCTTGCCTACTTTAATGGCTTTTAGCGGCCGTTGCCAGTCGATCATAACGCCTGTGCCGCGCGGGTACCGGATAACAAAAGGCCCCATATCTTCCTGCTGGGCAGTAAACATCAGGTTGCGTAATTCTTCTTCGTTCATCGGCGCGGATACCGTCATATTAGGTATGCAACGCATATAAGCGAGGTCATAAGCGCCGTGGTGTGTTGCGCCGTCGGCACCGGCTATGCCCGCCCTGTCGAGGCAAAAAACTACGTTCAGGTTTTGAATGGCCACGTCATGAATAACCTGGTCATAAGCCCGCTGCATAAAGCTTGAATAAATGTTGCAGAATGGTACCAGCCCCTGTGTTGCTAACCCTGCCGAAAATGTTACGGCGTGCTGCTCGGCAATACCTACATCAAAGGCACGGTTTGGCATGGCCTTCATCATCAGGTTTAGCGAACAGCCCGACGGCATGGCCGGCGTGATACCCATTATTTTAGGATTTTGCTCCGCCAGTTCAATAATGGTATGTCCGAAAACATCCTGGTACTTCGGCGGCTGCGGTTTTTCCTGTTTCGTTTTCCTGATCTCGCCGGTGATTTTATCAAATAAACCGGGGGCATGCCATTTGGTTTGATCTTTTTCGGCCAGGGCATATCCTTTGCCTTTTACTGTAACACAATGGAGTAGTTTGGGTCCTGGTATGTTTCGCAAGTCGCGTAATACACCTACAAGGTGCTCCACATCATGGCCGTCAATAGGGCCGAAATATCTGAAATTAAGCGCTTCAAAAAAGTTGCTTTTTTTAAGCAGCGTTCCTTTTATGCTTTTTTCAATTTTCTGCGCTATCCGGTAAGCATCCGGCCCGATGGCTGATAACTTTGCCAGGATATGTGCAATATCGTCCCGGAAACGGTTGTATTGTTTTGAGGTGGTGATGTCTGTTAGGTATTCCTTTAGCGCCCCAACGTTGGGGTCGATTGACATGTTGTTGTCATTCAATATCACTAACAGGTTGGTATTTTCGATGCCGGCATGGTTAAGGGCTTCAAATGAAATACCCGCGGTCATGGCGCCATCGCCAATTACGGCCACGTGTTGCCGGTCGGTTTCGCCTTTATATTGCGAGGCAACAGCCATACCCAGCGCTGCTGAAATGGAAGTAGAGGAGTGGCCCACGCCAAAGGTGTCATATTCGCTCTCTGAACGTTTTGGGAAACCGCTTAAGCCTTTATAGATACGGTTTGTGTGAAAAGACTCCCGGCGGCCGGTAAGTATTTTATGACCGTAAGCCTGATGTCCCACATCCCAAACCAGCTGATCATAGGGTGTGTTCAAAATATATTGCAATGCGACTGTTAATTCAACCACACCCAGGCTGGCGGCAAAATGCCCCCCGTTTACCGAAACGACATCAATAATGTATTGACGAAGTTCCTGGCATACTTGTTTTAACTCATCAACCCTAAGTTTCTTTAGATCAGATGGATAATTTATTTTTTCCAATAAATTTCCGGCCGGTACCTGCATTGGCATTAATTAGATCATTTTGATTACAAAAGACGGTATTTTATTCGTAAAAGTATGATAAACGTTTTTAATAATTTACCTTGTAGTTTATTTTTTGTCAAATATAACACTGCCTGCCAACCCTCATTCGGTAATAATATTTACTCATTTACAACACTTTCAATCTTTTAACCTTTATTTTTGGGCGCTGATGTCAGAAGAAAATTTCGAAATAAAACTACCGCAGTTTGAAGGCCCCTTTGATCTGCTGCTTTTTTTTATTGAAAGGGATGAATTAGAAATACACGACATTCCTATCGCCCGCATTACCGACGATTTCCTGGATTACCTCCATCAAATGGCGAGCCTGAACATGGAGATCGCCAGCGAGTTTATTTTTGTGGCGGCTACGCTGATGCGCATTAAAGCAAAGATGCTGCTGCCCAGGTACGAATCTGAAAGCGATGGGAACGAAGCAGACACCAAAGAGGAGCTGATAAGGAAACTTATCGAGTATAAAAAGTTCAAGGAAATATGCATCGAACTTTTGCCCCTGGAAGATGAAAGATTTAAACAGGAAAAGCGCGGTAATATCAGGCTCGACATTGAACAGGCCGACACGGTGCCGACACCGGGCGAAGAGCTTTCGGAACTTAGTTTGTATAAGTTAATGATGGTTCATGAAAGGATGATGAAGCGTTTCCTAAACAGGAGCGAGGAGGTCACTCATACGGTAATTCAGTATCCTTATACGATCGAGCAGCAAAAGAAGGCAATAGGGGAACTGCTGAAGATCAATAAAATGATGGATTTTAAAGCGATCGCCGGCAATTCAGAAAATAAGGTGCATTTTGTTTATAATTTTTTAGCTGTGCTTGAAATGCTGCAGCAGGAGATCATTGCCATACAGGTTGGGTTGGGTTATAATAATTTCAGGATATCGATGAAAGAGATTGGCGATTAGAGGCTAAGAGATTAGCCCTGCCGCTTTCTCTTTCGAACTTTCGGATAAAAATACTAATCTCTGATCTTCAACCTCTAATCTCTTTTTCCTACATTTGCGCCGTTTATAAATTTTATGAAAAGAGACAAATTAATTTTTAAGCTATTGGATGAAGAGCAGCAACGCCAGGAAGAAGGTATAGAGCTGATTGCATCCGAAAATTTTGTTAGCCGGCAGGTAATGGAAGCAGCAGGTTCTGTTGCTACAAACAAATATGCCGAAGGATTACCGGGCAAGCGTTATTATGGCGGATGCGAGGTAGTTGATGAAATTGAAACAATAGCGATAGAACGGGCCAAACAACTATTCAATGCCGAATGGGCAAATGTGCAGCCGCACTCCGGGGCGCAGGCCAATGCCGCGGTTATGCTTGGCTGTTTGAAACCCGGCGATAAGATTTTGGGTTTCGATTTGTCTCACGGAGGCCACTTAACACATGGGTCGCCGGTAAATTTTTCAGGAAAATTGTATGAGCCGCATTTTTACGGGGTAAAAAAGGAAACCGGTTTGGTTGATTACGACCAGCTTAAAAAGGTAGCCCTAAAAGAAAAGCCCAAAATGATCATTTGCGGGGCTTCGGCTTATTCACGCGATTGGGATTATGAATTTATACGTAAGGTTGCCGACGAGATTGGCGCTTTGGTATTGGCCGACATTTCGCACCCGGCAGGCCTGATTGCCCGCGGTTTGCTAAACGATCCGATGCCGCATTGTCATATCGTAACAACAACAACGCATAAAACACTACGCGGCCCGCGTGGCGGGATGATATTGTTAGGGAAAGATTTTGAAAACCCGTTTGGCCAGAAAACACCGAAAGGCGAGACAAAAATGATGTCGGCTGTTTTGGATATGGCTGTGTTCCCCGGTACGCAGGGCGGCCCGCTGGAGCATATCATAGCTGCTAAAGCGATCGCATTTGGCGAAGCTTTAACAGACGAGTACATGAAATATATTTTGCAGGTTAAAAAGAACGGCGCCGCAATGGCTGAAGCCTTTACCAGCCGTGGCTACGAAATTGTTTCGGGTGGCACGGACAATCATTTGATACTGATCGACCTGCGGAATAAAAATATTACCGGCAAAGCCGCCGAAAACGCGTTGGTAGCTGCCGATATTACCGTAAATAAAAACATGGTACCTTATGACGATAAATCACCGTTTGTTACCTCGGGCATCAGGGTGGGCACAGCTGCCATCACTACACGCGGCCTAAAAGAAAAGCAAATGGACCATGTGGTTGAACTGATAGACTCAGTGATCAATGACCCCGGGAATGAGGATATTTTGAAAAAAGTCAGGAAAAAAGTCCACAAGCTAATGGAGGAATATCCTTTATATAAGAATTAAAAACGACCATGTGTATAACTTAAATCATATTTAAATAAACAAGCAACTTTTTGTGATGTTATAACGTTTACCCATTATAACATTCACCGGAAACTTTTAACGCTTAAACACGTTAACAGGTGGAGATCGTAAATAATTTATATAACGTGGAAGAAGGATTAAATATTCATGTACTTGTGGTTGATGATAATCAAATAAATAGGCTGCTCATTGACAAAGTCCTGTCAAAATGGGGCGCTAGCATCGATTTTGCCGGGAATGGATTAGAGGCTATTGAAAAGATAGAAAGTAACCGGGATTACGACGTTGTATTAATGGATATCCATATGCCTGAGATGGGCGGTATAGAAGCGACCCGGATGTTACGCAGCAAAAACGAGACATATTTTCAGCGATTACCCATAATCGCCCTTACAGCTTCAATGCTTACCAGCGAGCGAAGCGTGATCGAAGAGGTTGGGATGGATTATATCATAAAGCCTTTCGACCGTAAAAACTTGTATGAAAAGTTAAGCCGCTTTCAGAAGGTTGAGAAGGCGTAAGGTTTAGGTGAAGGGCGAAAGCTAAAATGTATTTGTCTTGTGTTAAATCGTTTAAATCAGCGAAATCCAATAATCATTTAAGAATCAGCGGTCGCGTAAGCGATAGTAGCGATGCTTAATTTCAAACCATCAACTTTAAACAGTTGCGTGCCGCAGGCTTCGAGGGTTGAGCCGGTAGTAATAATATCATCCACCAGTAAAACGTGCTTACCTGCCAGCCTTTCCGGGTTTTTAACAACAAAAACGTCCTGCATATTCTCGAACCTGGCAAACCGCGATTTATGCGTTTGTGTTTCAGTTGCTGATAAACGCACGAGGTTGTCACATTCTACAGCTGCATTTAATTTTTGCGCGAGGCCTTCTGCAAAACAGGCGCTTTGGTTATAACCGCGCTGTCGCATTCTTTTTTTATGCAACGGAACCGGCACAATCACGTCCACGGCTTTGAAAACATTATTTTTAATGAGCTGCTCACCTGCAATTTTCCCTAATAAATTACCCAGCTGATGCACGCCCTTATATTTAAACTGGTGCATTAAATTTTGGACCTTCCCGCCTTTTGTAAAGTAATATAGGGCGTAAGCGCCTTCCAATTGAAGCTTTCCCCAAAATTGCTGCGCTACTATGTTATCGGGCTGCTGGTGAAAATTTGTGAATGGTAAGTTATAAAGACATGCGGTACAGATCAGCTGTTCATTCGCTATAAGGCCTTCGCCGCAGGCCGCACAAAGCTCGGGGAACAATAGGGAAACAAAATCTGCTAAATAACCCTGTTGCATTTTCACGCAATGAATTTAGTGCAGATTTTTATTATACCGAAACTTTTTCTTTTTCCTTTATTGCCAACTGGCCGCAGGCGGCATCGATATCTTTACCGCGGCTTCGGCGTATATTAGTGTTTATACCCTGTTTGCGCAAATGTTCGGCAAATGCCTCGGTCTTGTCTTCACCCGCGTTGATGAAGCTGGCAAATGCGATGGGATTATATTCGATGATATTGACTTTGCAGGGAAGATGTTTGCAAAAACGGGCCAATTCTTCCGCGTCCTTCAGCGTATCATTAAATCCGTCAAAAACAATGTATTCGTAGGTTACCGGGTTTTTTGTTTTCGCGTAGTAATATTTCAATGCTTCGGCCAGGGCCTTTAACGAGTTTTGCTCATTGATGGGCATAATGGTATTCCGCTTTTCATCATTTGCAGCGTGTAACGACAGGGCAAGGTTAAATTTAACCTGGTCATCGCCCAGTTTTTTTATCATTTTGGCTATACCGGCGGTTGAAACCGTGATTCTTTTGGCAGCCATATTAAGCCCGTCTTCCGAAGTTAGCTTATCGACCGATTCCAGTACATTCTTGTAATTAAGCAGCGGCTCGCCCATGCCCATGTATACAATGTTCGATAGTGGTATCCCGTAATTCTCCCGCGCCTGCCTGTCTATCAGCACTACCTGGTCGTAAATTTCGTCGGCATTCAGGTTACGTTTACGTTCCATATAACCTGTCGCACAAAATTTACATGTGAGGCTGCAACCCACCTGGGATGACACACAGGCCGTCATTCGGCCCGGTGTTGGTATTAAAACGCCCTCAATTAAGTGAGTATCATGCAGAATAAAAGAATTTTTTATAGTTTTATCCGCGCTAAACTGGGAGTTGTGAATTTGAACATGATTGATGACGAAATTTTCATCAAGCTTGTTGCGGAATTCTTTTGGCAGGTTGCTCATCTCTCCGAATGAGAAACAGGATTTTTTCCAAAGCCATTCATACACCTGTTTAGCCCTGAAGCTCTTGCCTTCGGCGAGCCTGTTGGCAAATTGTTCCTGCATGGCTTCCAGGGAAAGACTGCGGATATCAATTTTATTGTTGGGGGGATTCACAGTGCAAAGTTACGGATTTTAAAAAACTATGTTTTAAAGAAAAAAATTTTATATTTTGGAAAACCAACCTCATATATTGAAGTTATATATACTTGGGTTGGTCATTATTAGCTGATATAATAGTATAATTTATACTAATGAAAAGTTTTAAAGCCGATTACGTATACCCTGTTTGTGCCGATCCAATAAAAAACGGAATTGTTACCGTTGATGATTCCGGTAGAATTATTTCAGTAACCGACCCGGTTACCCCGTCTGAACCCAATAATATTCCTGTTAAAAAACTTAGCGGAATTATTTGCCCCGGATTTGTCAATACCCACTGCCACCTGGAGCTTTCGCACCTGAAAGGGAAAATTGAGCCGCGAAAAGGGCTCATCAATTTCATAAAAGACATTCAAAAGACAAGGAAGGCCGATAACGCTGAAATACTTGATGCCGCCGCCGAGGCTGATTCAACTATGTATGAAAATGGTATCGTGGCCGTTGGCGATATTGTCAATACAAACATCAGTATCCCGGTTAAAGCCAGGAGTAAACTACACTATCATAGCTTCGTTGAAACATTTGGTTTTGTGCCCGCCCAGGCAACCGAAGTGTTTGAAAGGGCTTTAAACTTGCTGAACGAGTTTAAACCGACGCCGTGTTCCATAACACCGCATGCGCCTTATTCAGTATCGAAAGAGCTGTTTAAACTGATCAAAAATTATAGCGAGGACCGACCGAACCTGATCAGCGTGCATAACCAGGAGAACGAGGAAGAAAACAAATTTTACAGGTATAAGCTCGGCGGCTTTAACGACCTGTACGCTGATTTCGGAATAGATATCAGTCACTTTAAACCCCAGGCCCGGAACTCCCTGCAATCCATGATCCCCCTGTTAACCAATAAGCAGAAAATATTGCTGGTGCATAATACCTGTACCAATTTAAAAGACATTTACTTTTTAAAACGGTTCGACCGCAATATCAACTGGTGCTTTTGTCCCAACGCGAATTTGTATATCGAGAATATGCTGCCAAAAGTGGAGCTGTTTTTAGGCCAGGGATATAATATCACGCTTGGCACGGATAGCCTGGCCTCCAACAATGATCTATGCATCCTGAGCGAGATGCGCGTCCTGCAACAAAAATATCCTGTGCTGACCACCGCGCAATTAATAGAATGGGCCAGCCTTAACGGTGCCAAATATTTTGATATTGATGACGAGAAAGGCTCGCTGCAGGCAGGCATGACCCCCGGCCTAAACCTCATAACCGGCCTGGATGGTTTGAGGCTTACTCCCGATAGTAAAGTAACGCGGTTGGTGTGAGGTTGTAAAAGTTGTAGAGGTTGTAGTTGTTGAAAAGGGTAAAAAACATTATTGATTTGGTTTAGTTTTTTATAATTACAACATTTACACCCTTACAACTTCTCAAACTAACATGAAGCACCTCGATATTATAGTAAAAGGTAAAGTGCAGGGCGTTTTTTTCAGGGCTTCAACCAAAGCGGTCGCCGACCAGCTGGGGGTAAAGGGCTATATTAAAAATGACCCGGGCGGTGATGTTTCTATCGCTGCCGAGGGCAGCCAGATGGTGCTTGATATGTTCCTGGAGTGGTGCCATGAAGGGCCTGAGGATGCCAAAGTAACTTCTGTTGAAAGCCATGAGGGCGAATTAAAAAACTATCGTAATTTTGATATCGCAAAGGGGCTTAAATAATCCTTCAAACTAATTTCCATTAATCATTGTCGACCGCTAAAAAATTTGCCGGGCAAACAGCCATATATGGTTTAAGTACTATCGCCGGCAGGGTGCTTAATTTTTTTCTGACACCGGTTTATACTTACTCTTATTCAACCGGGGTATATGGCGTCCTGACAACCATGTTTAGCTGGGCCTCCATTTTAAATGCTGTAATGGCATTTGGAATGGAAACTACCTTTTTCAGGTACCTGAACAAGCATAGCGACAACCAAAAGAAAGTTTATAACAACGCCTTTGCCTCGGTATTCTCAATTACGCTTGTTTTTTTACTGCTCACGCTACCCTTCATAGGCCATATAGCGAATTTTATTGACGTCGGTAAAGGCACCACTCACAAGGATTTTATAACATACATCGATTATTTTATAGCCATATTGGTCATTGACGCATGGTGCGTTATTCCGTTCGCAAAGATCCGTGCCGAGGGTAAGCCGGGTAGGTATGGCATTATTAAATTTATAAATATTGTTATTTTTATTTCCCTTAACCTCATTTTTATTTGGTTAATACCTTATTGGATCAATCATCATTTAACCGGCTCGGTTTGGTTAAGCCATTGGTTTGCAAAAGGATGGGTGGGGTATGTATTTGTTTCGAACCTGATAGCAAGTATCATAACATTATTGTTGTTGTTGCCCGAATTTCTGAAAATAAGGTTTGATTTTGATAAGAAAATGCTATCCGAAATGTATGCGTATAGCTGGCCCGTGCTAATAGCCAATCTGTCGTTTATAGTAAACGAAAATCTTGATAAGTTACTGCTTGGAAAACTATTGCCGCAAGGAATAAGCTTGCATGAAGTTGGTGTTTATGGCGCTTGCGCAAAGCTGTCGTTGTTCCTGAGCATTTTTGTTCAGGCTTTCCGTTTGGGAGCTGAACCATTTTTCTTCAGTCACGCTAAAAATAAAAATGCCGGTCATACCTACGCACGAATCATGGATTATTTTGTGATTGCCATTTGCGCCATATTTATTGGCTTAATAGCAAATATCGAGATACTTAAATATTTTATTTCAAATAAAAGCTACTGGGTTGGGTTGCCGGTGGTACCCCCGTTACTTTTCGGCTACGTAAGCCTGGGTATTTACATGAATTTATCGGTATGGTACAAACTGTCCGATCAAACAAAATACGGCCTATATATTTCGGGTGTTGGCGCTATTCTTACCATTATATTGAATGTGCTGTTTATACCCAAGTATAGCTACATGGCGTCGGCCTGGATATCATTGATAGCCTATGCCACCATGATGGTACTGTCATACCTGTGGGGTCAAAAAAATTATCTTATCCCGTACAATCTTAAAAAGAACCTGGCGTATATCATTTCGTCGGTCGTAATCGTTTATTTATCATTCAGCATATTTAAGCGGAATATATTTGCGGGCAACGCACTTTTAGTTTTATTTGCGGGTACGGCACTTTATTTTGAGTGGAAAGATTTAAAAGCGACATTTATTAAACCATGACGATCCGGATCATCAATAAATCAAAAAACAGCCTGCCGGCTTACGAGACCACACACTCAGCCGGGATGGACCTGCGCGCGGATGTTGAAGAAGCCATAGTGCTTAAACCGATGGAGCGCAAGCTGTTGCCAACCGGTTTATTTATTGAGCTGCCCGAAGGATTTGAAGCACAGATACGCCCGCGCAGCGGCCTGGCGTTTAAACATGGGATTGGCATTGTAAATTCGCCCGGCACCATTGATGCTGATTACCGGGGCGAGATCAAAGTGCTGCTCATCAATTTTTCGGACCAGGATTTTGAGATCAAAAACGGCGACAGGATAGCCCAGATGATCGTTGCCCGTCACGAAAAGGTAAACTGGCAGGAAGTTGAGATATTAAATGAAACCATCCGCGGCGTAGGTGGTTATGGTCATACAGGGACTGCGTAAAGTCAAAAGTCAAAAGTCAAAAGTCAAAAGTGGAGTTGGAGTCGAGAATCAAGCGCCAGAAAGCAAGACAGAAGGATGGGAGAACAATAATATGAGTGTTAAGGAATTTACAGGTGTTGAGTTGAAGAATTTTACAGGAGTGTTTGGTATGCGTTTCATCTTGATTCTTGGCTCTTGCATCTTGCTTCTTGCCCTTCCGGTTGTTGCGCAACGAAAAAAGGCGGCTGAAGCGCATTCTGCCATAATAGTCGCCGGCCGGCCGATGACGAATATGGACAGCGCTATGGTTAAGGAGCTTTTCTTTAAGGGGCTGCGGGAAAAGACCGTTGAAAATTTGCCATTGGCTGCCGAATTGTTTGACCGGGTACTGCAAACCGATCCGGCGAATGATGCCGCACTTTACGAATTGGCCATTATCAAAAAAGCACAAAATAAAAACGAAGAGGCACAGCCTTTATTGGAGAAAGCGGTAACCGTAAACTCGGATAATGAATGGTATTGGCTATCGCTCGCTGAATCTTACGAAAAGAGCAACAATATTGGTAAGCTTGAAAATGTATTTAATGAACTGATCAGGATAAACCAGGATAAGCCGGAATATTATTTTGATAAGGCGAACGTTTATTTCCTTCAGCAAAAATACGACGAAGCTTTAAAGGTTTACGATCAACTTGAGAAAATTACGGGCCCGACTGACGACATCCTCGCCAACCGGCAAAAAATTTATTTGAAACAAGGTAAGGTTGACCCCGCTGCCCGGCAACTTGAGCAAATGATAACGGCAGAGCCGTCGCAAATAAAATATTATTTGTTCCTGGCCGAGCTTTATAACTCCAATAACCAAAGTGATAAGGCGCTTAAAACGCTGCAGGCAGCTGAAAAGGTCAACCCGGCTAATGGCCTTATTCACCTCGCGCTTGCTGACCTTTACCGGGATAAAAAAGATTATGAATCCAGCTACAATGAGCTGACCATCGCGTTTGCGATCCCCGACCTGGACATTGGACAAAAGATTAAAATTATTTTAGGCTATGTGCCGCGGTTCCCTGATCCGAATGTAAAAGCCAGCGCGCTTGAGCTGAGCAGGATATTAACCGTTGCCCACCCCGCGGATGCGAAAGCTTATGCTATTTATGGCGATATGCTGCTTCAAAATAATAAGCTTAAAGAGGCTAAGGCCATGTATAAAAAATCGGTTACGATCGATAACCAGGAATATGCCGTGCAGGAACAATTGGTAAGAATAGAGTTGGGCGACGGCGACCTCGCAGGTGCAATAGCCGACGGTGAAAGCGCCTTGTCTTTTTTCCCGAACCAGGCATGGATGAATTATTTGGTCGGCATTGCCTGGGTGCAGAAAAAGGATTATCATAAAGCCATCGGGTATATTAAAAATGCCGCATCGCTTGAAACCCAGGACAAGGAACTGCTGTCGCAAAGCTATTCGTCATTGGGCGATTGTTATCATGATCTGCGGGATAACAAAAACTCCGATGAGGCTTATGATAAATCGTTGGGTTTTAACGGAGACAACCCTTACACGTTAAACAATTATGCCTATTACTTATCGGTAAGAGGTGAGCAGCTGGAAAAGGCTGCACGGATGTCGAAACACTCAAACGAACTGCTGCCAAATACCGCTTCGTTCGAGGATACATATGCATGGATATTGTTTAAACAAAAAGATTACCAGGGCGCAAAATTATGGATCGAAAAGGCCTTAGCCGACGATAAGGATAAAAGCGCGGTAAAATCGGAACATTTCGGCGACATCATGTTTTACCTCGGCAATATTGATGCGGCCGTTGAAAATTGGAAGAAAGCAAAAGCAAACGGCGACCAGTCACCGCTTTTAGACCGGAAAATAAATGAAAGAAAATACGTTGAATAAGCTTATGTATAATTGCCCGTATCAGATCTTCCGCCACATAAAAATATTAACCTTTTGCTGCCTGATGGCGATGATGGGCTGCAAGACAAAAAAGCAAATTATCGTTAACCGCGCAGCGCCTGTTAACGCACCAAAACCGCCCGATAATAAAATGGCACGGTTAAATGCTATCAGGGCCGGGCAGATTAGTTTTAGCACTTTCTCGGGCAAAGCTAAAACCAAACTGGACATTGGTGGGAGCAGTAATGATGTTACACTAAATATTCGTATACAACGCGACCAAAAAATATGGGTTTCGGTTACAGCCATTGCAGGCATTGAAGTTGCCCGTGCCCTCATCACGCCGGATAGCATATTGGTTATAAACCGGCTGCAAAGTGTATATATAAGGGAACCATTTTCGTATGTCAATAAGTTTGCCGGTGAGCAGGTTAATTATAAAACACTGGAAGCATTGCTGGTCGGCAATATTATACTCGAGTTGCTGAATGAAAAAACGGATATACAGTCGGCAAGCGGTAATTTGACATTAACCGGCGATTTAAAGGGTTTAATGTATAAATTGATAGTCGGCCCGGATATGAAGGCCAGCCAAACCAATTTGAACAATCCGAATGCGGGGCAGTCGCTACAGGTAGTCAATAGCGCTTTCATCCCGGTGGGTAACCTAACCGTTCCGTCACAAATTGATATGTCGTCTATAGTAAAAGATAAAAAAATTCAGGTTAATTTGCACTACACTAAAATTGAATTTGACAAGCCGCTGGATTTTCCGTTTAGTATTCCGGCAAGGTATACACCGGCAGGTTGATTTTTGAACTATTATAGATGAAGTTAAAAACGCTATTTTTCCTGTTTTTTGTTTTTGCTGTAGTTGATGTACAGGCGCAAAGCAGCAGCGACCTTAAACACCAGCGTGATGTTTTGACCCAGCAGCTTGAACAGCTTAACCGGGAGTACCAGGAAACAGCCACCAATAAAAGGACTACCTTAAAGCAGCTTAGGCTGTTAAAAGAGCAGATCAACCTGCGGGAAGAAAAGATCAATAATATCAATTCGCAGGTACGGAACCTGGATAACCAGATATCCGAGAGCAACCACACTGTACATAACCTGCAAAACCAGCTTGACCAGTTAAAAAAGGAATATGGCGCCATGGTTCTGTTTAGTTACCGCAACCAAAGCGCCTACAATAAGCTGATGTTTATTTTCGCGGCGAAAGACTTTAACCAGGCTTATAAACGTTTAAAATATTTACAACAGATAGGTACGTACCGTGAACGCCAGGCTGGTTATATACAAGAAACGCAGACTCAATTGCATGTTAAGATAGTTGAGCTGGATAAGAATAAAAAAGAGAAAAATAATTTACTGAAAGACCAGGTAAAGGAAAAGGCCACACTTGGCAAGGAGCGGAACAACGAGGTTGAAGTAGTAGCTAATCTTTCAAAACACGAAAAGCAGCTTAAAAAACAACAAGAAGACGTTCAAAGAAAGATAATAAAAACCAATAGGGAAATAAATGCAGCTATTCGCCGGGATATTGAAGAAGCCAGGCGCAAGGCCGAAGCCAAGGCTGCTGCAGCCGCAAAGGCAAACGCGGTTAACGGAGAGTCAATAACATCAAAACCCAGGACGATCACCAGGAATTCGTCTGACAGCGAGGTGCTGAATGCGACCCCAGAGGCAGCCAAATTATCGAATGACTTTTTAGAGAATAGGGGGCAACTGCCATGGCCGGTTGCGAATGGAGCGGTTAAGCAAGGTTTCGGGCTGTATTACGACAGTGAAAAAATAAAAAATGAAAGCTATGGCTGGGATATTAAAACAAATACCGGCGCTTCGGTAAGATCGGTGTTCCACGGCACTGTCACCAATGTTTCAAACATCAGTGGCACGTACCTGATCGTTATTCAGCACGGCGAGTATTACACAGCTTACTCAAACCTTAAATCGGTTAGCGTAAGCCCCGGACAAAAAATAGGGACCAAGCAAACGTTGGGTACTGTTGCCACAGATTCGTCGACAGGCGAGGCCATTCTAACATTTTCGTTATATAAGGCAAAAACCCCTGTAAACCCTAAAATTTGGCTTGCGCCAAATTAGTTTTAAACTATGTAATAGTTTAAATTGTCTATATTTGTATCCTCAATTCATAAATTGTTATGCATCTTTCAGTGCTTTTGTTTTTGAGCAATCTTTTTTCGTCGGATATGATCATCATCGTGTTTGTCGCGCTGTTGCTTTTTGGCGGAGAAAAACTTCCTGAAATTGCGCGCGGGCTTGGAAAAGGGATACGCGATTTTAAGGATGCCTCGGAAGGCGTAAAACGCGAAATAAATGCCCAGATCAATAATTTTGAGATAAAAAGGGAAGAGGAAACCAAGAGTGGAGAGGCAGCCGCCAGCCAGGGCGATGCACCGGCTAATCCGGCCGAAAATTTAGACCCGCTGGTTGAGAGCAGGATACCCGAAAATTCGATAGCGGTAAGCGATAATATTTTTATTGAAGATAAGAATGCCGGTACGGAGAACAGCGCAGAGGGTCATTCAGATCATAAAACCAATAATAATGTGGCTTCATATACAAATGAAGAAGCTGCAAAGGACAAATCAGTTAAGCATTCATCATAACAGGATTAATATAAACATACATTAAATTATATATCATGGGACTTTTAGAGCCACAGCACATTCTTTTAATCGTCATAGCACTATTGCTGTTTTTTGGCGGTAAAAAAATACCTGAACTAATGAGAGGTTTGGGCAAGGGTATGAAAGAATTTAAGGACGCGCAAAACGGCGAAAGCAGCGCGCCTGCCAACACCAATACTACTGCGCCCGGCACTGAAGAAAAGCCACGGGTTTAGCCATAAAAGAGGCAAGATTATAAGAATCAAGAACCAAGATAGAAGTTGTCTTGTTTCCTGGCTCTTATTTTCTTGCTTCTCTCTGACATATAAACTTATCGGTTGAGCAATTTGCTGCGACTGGTAAGTTTTTTTTATGGAATTTTTTATGGCGGGCTCCCGCCGGTTGAGTATTTACCGTAACATCACCCCTGTAAAATGGGTGTTTTCACGGTATGATTGGTGTTGCTAAAAGTGCAACTTTATTGAAATTATTGATAAGGTTAATCTGATCCCGTGGTAACGACAATAAAAAGAATATCTGCATTAGCGCTCCCGCTTTGTTTTTTGCTGATCCCCTGTTGCTATATATTGGTTTGGACGGTGGCAGAGGTGTACTACTTTAAAAAAAGCACATCTGTAATTATTGAGAAAAAGCCGGAGACGCTCCCCAATACGATGCATAAAGGCATCATAGCATTTAAAGAGCCCACCCTGAATTCCAAGGATTTATATTTTTCGCCCTTTTCGGAGAGTAACTTTCATAGATCGAAGCTGGGCGAAAAGCGAACACGCGACCAGCGTAGACAGTCACAGGTATTTACCGTTGCCCATGATTTGCCGGCGAACGAAAAGCTACGCCGTTAAAGTATTTGCCGGCCTGCCGGCTTAGACATCAGCCATTAAATAAACTTATCTGCTGATAATCTACCTTTCAACAGATAAGTTTTTTATTTTAGGCCCATGGTTAAGTCTTATACCTCTTTGAGCGAGATAAAGAGTGAGATTACAAGCGGGCAAACGACGGTAGAAAAGCTGGTAAAAGGCTATCTGAATACGATAGCTGTAAATGCCCGGCTAAATGCATTCAACGAGGTGTTCGACCAGGAAGCGCTTGCGCGTGCCAAAGAAGTTGATTTGCGCATTCAGCATGGAATTGCCGGCAAGCTGGCCGGTATGGTTATCGCGATAAAGGATAACATTTGTTATAAGGGCCATAAAGTAAGCGCCAGCTCCAAAATCTTAGGAGGTTTTACTTCGATATATTCCTCTACCATTGTCGAACGGTTGCTTGCCGAGGACGCGATCATTATCGGACGCTGCAATTGCGATGAGTTTGGGATGGGCGCCGCCAACGAGAATTCCTATTTTGGCCCGGTAAAAAACTTTGCTGATGAAACAAGGGTTTCCGGCGGCTCATCCGGCGGCTCGGCGGTAGCGGTTCAGGCGGGTATGTGTCACGCCTCTATAGGAACTGATACCGGCGGATCGGTACGTCAGCCTGCATCTTTTTGCGGGTTGATCGGTATGAAACCAACTTACGGCAGGATATCCAGGTATGGGATAATTGCCTATGCGTCGTCGTTTGACCAGGTAGGGCCGATAACCCGGTCGGTGGAAGATGCTGCGCTGTTGCTGGAAGTAATGTGCGGGCCGGATGAATATGATAGCACGCTGGCGAATGTCGCCGTGCCATCATTTAGCAACGAACTCAAAAAGCCGGGAGTAAAAAAGATTGCCTATTTACAGGAGGCATTATCAAGCCCCGGCGTTGATGATGAAATAAAAAGCACGCTTATCGGATCGATCGAAAAACTGCGTGCTGACGGGCATATTATCAAATCGATCTCATTTGATTTCCTGGAATACGTGGTACCCTCATATTATATCCTGGCCATGGCCGAAGCGTCATCCAATCTTTCGCGGTACGACGGCGTGCACTATGGTTACCGCAGCCCTGCGGCCACGGATCTAGAATCGACCTACAAACGTTCGCGGTCGGAAGGTTTTGGCAAGGAAGTAAAACGCCGCATCATGCTGGGCACGTTTGTGCTGAGCGCCGGTTATTACGATGCTTATTATGCCAAGGCCCAAAAGGTGCGGCGTTTAATTAAGGAAAAGACCGATGAGATATTAAGGGACTTTGATTTTATCCTCATCCCAACGGCTCCTGAGCCGGCATTCCCGATCGGAAAAGATGAAAAAGATCCGGTTGTAATGTATCTTTCTGATATTTTTACCGTACAAGCTTCATTAACAGGCGCACCCGCTATATCGTTGCCGGCAGGCAATAATAGCAAGGGTTTGCCGTTAGGTCTACAATTAATTACGAGGCATTTTGACGAACAGGAATTGTTAAATTTTTCAAAATATTTCCTCGGGCTATAAAAAATTAATAAATTAGTAAAAACAATGAGCGCTTAAACGCCGTTCATTTTTTTAAAATCCCAAGAAATGAAGAGATCATTTACTTTACTTTTCTGTTTACTCATACTACAAATCGTTAAGGCCGGCTCTTCTTTTCTTCCTGCAACTTTTCTTCCCGGCAAGGGCGATACCGCAATTGTACCGGTTGTTAACCGGCAGGTCCCGTTTACATACCAGGGCGGGATAATTAAGCGCCGCCTTGATTCGATAACAAAGGATGTGCCGATGGATTATAACGAATCCGTACAGGGCTACATCGATATCTATTCGCGTAATCGCGAAGAGATGGGCCATGTTTTGGGCTTGTCGAAATATTACTTCCCGATATATGAAAAAGCTTTTCGCGATGCGGGTATACCGGAAGAAATAAAATATTTATCAATAATTGAGTCAAAACTCGACCCCAATGCGACCTCAAGAGTTGGCGCAGCGGGACCGTGGCAGTTTATGTCGGCAACGGCTAAGATGTACGGTTTGAGTATGGACGATTATGTGGATGACCGCCGCGACCCGATACAGGCAAGCTACGCCGCAGCTGCATACCTGAAAGATGCCTACCAGGAATTTGGCGACTGGCTGCTGGCTATAGCGGCATATAACAGCGGTAAAAGCAATGTAGAGCATGCCATTGAGCGTGCAAACGCTACCGATTACTGGTCGATACGCCAGTACTTGCCGGTCGAAACCAGAAATTATGTTCCGGCATTCATCGCGGTTAGCTATGTGATGAATTATTATAAAAGGCATAATATAATACCCCAGGCCTGTAATATTTCGTTAAAAACGGATACCGTGCTGGTGAATAAATATGTTTCATTAGGGACTGTTTCCAACGCACTGGGATTAAACATTAACGAATTAATGGTATTAAACCCCGCGTATAAAAGACAAATTATTAACGGTACGGCAAAGGCTCCGCGCAGGCTGGTTATCCCGCAAATTGATAAAGGAAGATACGGAGCGCTGTACGCTGCTTTGAATAGTTCGGGCGCGGTTGTGGTTGCGCCTCAGGTTGCCTATACCACTTACCAGGAACCAAAGGCCGAGAAAGTGCCATTGTATCATACCGTAAAGCGCGGCGAAACACTTGCCGATATAGCGGATATGTTCGGCATCGAAGTAATAGACCTGAAAAGCTGGAACCATTTGCACAGTAATAAAGCCGTAGTGGGTCAAAAATTAAGGCTAAAAGAACCGGGAGTTGATTCGAAGGAAAAGCTCTCTGCTGCCGGCAACACCGCCAGGATCAATAAAGGATAGTTTTTATTTCGGATTTCGAATTTTGTCATTCGCTTCTTTTACAATCTCTTCAACCTTTCTGCTTTTTCCTTTCCCCGGCTAAAAAGAATTGTAATTTTGCGTACTTGAACTTTACAAGATGAATAAACCTACCCGTAACCAGGACGCGTTAAATTATCATTCAAAAGGGCGCCCGGGTAAGATCCAGGTTGTACCCACCAAACCCACCAATTCGCAGCGCGACCTGAGTATGGCTTATTCGCCGGGTGTGGCTGAGCCCTGCCTGCGTATTGCCGATAACGTGGAAGACGTATATAAATATACCGCCAAAGGAAACCTGGTTGGTGTGATCACCAATGGAACGGCAGTGCTTGGGCTTGGCAATATTGGTCCCGAAGCCAGCAAGCCGGTGATGGAAGGGAAAGGGCTGCTGTTTAAAATTTACGCCGATATAGATGTGTTTGACCTGGAGGTGAACGCCAAAACGGTTGATGAATTTGTAAATATTGTACGGGCGCTTGAGCCAACATTCGGGGGTATAAACCTGGAAGATATATCGGCGCCAACCTGTTTTGAAATTGAACGGCGGTTAAAGGCCGAGATGAAGATTCCGGTGATGCACGACGATCAGCATGGTACGGCTATCATATCGGGAGCGGCATTGATCAATGCGTGCGAGATACAGGGCAAAAAGCTCGACAAAGTAAAGATGGTTGTAAACGGCGCGGGCGCCGCAGCGGTGTCCTGCTCAAAGATGTACCTGGCGCTGGGTGTTAAAAAGGAGAACCTGGTGATGTTTGACATCAACGGCCTCATCACGCCCGAGCGTACCGACCTGGACGACATTAGGCTGGAGTTTGCCACCACCAGGAAAGATGCACAAACCCTTTTAGCAGCAATGAAAAACGCCGACGCATTCATTGGCCTTTCGGCGGGTAACGTGGTTACACCTGAGATGCTGAAAGCCATGGCAAAAAATCCTATTGTTTTCGCAATGGCTAACCCCGAGCCGGAAATTACATACGAACTTGCAGTAGCTACCAGGAAAGATATCCTTATGGCCACAGGCCGGTCGGATTTCCCGAACCAGGTGAATAATGTGCTCGGATTTCCTTACATATTCCGGGGTGCGCTGGATGTGCGGGCAACGGCCATCAACGAAGCGATGAAGATTGCAGCTGTAAAAGCGATCGCCGAAATGGCAAAAAAACCTATCCCGGAAGCAGTCAATCTCGCCTATAATACCAAGAATCTTAAATTCGGACGGGAATATATTATCCCAAAACCTATGGACCCCCGCCTGATTACCGAGGTTTCATCGGCAGTGGCAAAGGCGGCCATGGAATCGGGTGTGGCGCGTAAGGCCATTACAGACTGGGAGGCATACCGCGAAGAACTGCGGCTGCGGGTAGGAACAAATGATAAGCTATTACGCAATTTGACCAATAAGGCCAAGCAAAATCCAAAACGGATAGTTTTTGCCGAGGCCGATACCTATAAAATTTTACGGGCAGCTCAAATTGTAAAAGAAGAGGGTATTGCCACGCCAATTTTGCTCGGAAATATTCACAAAATACGGCAGATCATGAAAGAGAGCGACATTGACCTTGGCGATGTAGAGATCATCGACCCGAGGGAAAATTGCGCCCATATGCAGGAATATGCCGAGTATTTATATAACAAACGCCAACGGAGGGGGATAACGCTGTTTGAATCGCGTAAGCTATTGAGCGACCGGAATTATTATGGCGCGTGCATGGTACAATTTGGCGAGGCAGACGCACTCATCTCCGGCTTAACTAAAGATTATGTGACCACTATTAAACCGGCACTGCAAATTATCGGAACAGCCGACGGTGTTAGCCGCGTTGCCGGTATGTACATGATGATCACTAAAAAAGGGCCTGTGTTTTTTGGTGATACCACTGTCAATGTTAACCCCACTTTACAGGAACTGGTGGATATTACCGTGCTGATCGAACGTTCGGTACGGCAGTTTAATATTAACCCGCGAATAGCTATTTTATCCTATTCGAATTTTGGGTCGAATGAGGGCGCCATACCCGAGAAAACACGCGAAGCGGTACGCATCCTGCATGAAAAGTACCCCGACATGATCATTGATGGCGACATGCAAGCCAACTTTGCGTTGAATGCCGATTTGCTGGCTGATAATTTCCCGTTCTCGACCTTAATAGGCCAGCCGGCAAATACGTTGATATTCCCGAATCTTGAATCAGGTAATATTGCGTATAAATTACTGCAGGAGATGGGTGGTGCAGAAGCGGTAGGACCGATTCTATTGGGATTGAAAAAGCCGGTGCACGTTTTGCAGCTGGGCAGCTCGGTAAGGGAAATTGTAAACATGATAACCATTGCTGTGGTTGACGCCCAGGAGAAAAGCAAGGTGAAAGCATAAAGCTAAAAGACCAAAGCAAAGAGCTTAAAGCTTAAAACAGAAAGTATAAGACCACAAAAATAAATTAAGAACGAATTAATCAAAGCAGAAAAAAGCTTCTAGCTTTATCCTTTCCGCTTTAAGCTAAAAAACATGTACGCATATATTGATGGTAAACTAGTTTTTAAGAGCGCTGCTTTTGTTGTGATAGATGCAGGCGGGGTGGGGTATCACATCAATATTTCGCTAAACACCTATTCGCGGCTGGGTAATGCCGAACGCTGTAAGCTGCATACCTGGCTGCATGTGAAGGAAGACGGCCACACGCTATACGGTTTTGCCGACGAGGGTGAACGCCGGTTATTTTTACACCTCATATCAGTTCCCGGAATCGGGCCGAATACCGGGCGGATGATGCTGTCATCAATTACCCCGGCCGAGATACAAAATGCGATCATTTCGGGAAATGTTTCGTTGATACAACGTATAAAGGGTATAGGGCCCAAATCCGCGCAGCGGGTTATTCTGGAATTGCAGGATAAACTTCGCAAGGAAGGAATGGATACATTAAGCCCTGCTCCGTTAAATAAAACGGCCAGGGAGGAAGCGCTTTCGGCGCTGGTTATGCTGGGTTTCGCAAGAAACGCCGCCGAGAAGGTGCTTGACCAGGAAATAAATAAAAATGGTGAAGACTTAAATGTTGAACAGTTAATAAAATCTGCCCTAAAAAGTTTATAATTACGTACAATTTAGACGCAACGCTTGATTCGAATTTTTACCTGGAGGGACATTGTAAGTGTGTTGTTTCTTTCTGCGTTTTGCGGATTGGGAAGCGTGTTCGCGCAACAGCAGCCTTCCGGTGCAAAAAAGGATTCCGTTATTGTTAAAATCCCCGTTAATACTTTCGATTCAAAAAATTACCGGCTAAGACAGGGTGTTTTTGATGCCGACCCGCCGAACCTGGTACGAACTATCGAATACGATGCAATAACCAACCGGTATGTCCTATATGAGCGCGTAGGAAACCTGCTGTACCGGCCGCCTCAATACTTAACCTTCGACGAATATTTAAAAATAAAGGGGAAGGAAAACCAGCGCAACTATTTTAAGCAATTGTCGGACAACTATGGCTACCAGTCGCAGCAGCCGGGCTTTATGCTGCAAACGCAGGTACGCAGCCAAACTTTTAACCAGATATTCGGCGGCTCAAATATCGACATCAGGCCGCAGGGTTCGGCCGAGGCGATATTGTCGGGGCAGGTGAATAATAACCAAAACCCGCTTTTTAATACCCGCCAGCGCAGCCAGTTTAATTTTAGCTTCGACCAGAAGATACAGCTGAATGTTACCGGTACCATCGGCGATAAGCTGAAAATATCAACCAATTACAATACCGATGCCCAGTTCCAGTTTGAGAACCAGATCAAATTGGATTATACCGGCCATCCTGACGAAATTATCCAAAAAATTGAGGCCGGCACGGTGAGCATGCCACTGAACACGACACTGATAACCGGCAGCCAGGCGCTGTTTGGCGTAAAAACCAAGCTGAAATTCGGGAGGCTGGACGTTACTTCCATTTTATCGCAACAGCGTTCGCAATCAAAAACGATCACCATTTCGAATAATGGACAGCAGGGCCAGTTCCGGCTTACATCGGCCGACTACGAGGCTAACAAGCACTATTTTTTATCCCAATATTTTCGCAACAATTATGACAGGGCTTTGGCTAACATCCCCATCATCAGCTCGAATATACATATCACGAAAATCGAAGTTTGGACCACCAATCGGACCAATGTTACAACCGACTCGCGGGATGTGCTGGGCTTAATGGACCTGGGCGAAAACGCTCCGTATAATACCCCGCTAATACAGGGCGGGGCAGGATTCTCGGCCTTGCCTGCGGGTTTTCGTGGCCCGGGCTTTACACAGCAATCAAACTCCCTACTGCAAAATTTACCAGCGAATACCCGGTTAACCAACGACCCCCAAAATACCATTGCCACCTATTTTGCCGGTACCGGCCGCGCAGATAACTATGCCAAATTAACCTACGCGCGAAAGCTGACCAATAAGGAGTTTACCCTGCAGCCGCAGCTGGGCTATATCTCGTTAAACTTTCCGTTAAATAATGATGAGGTGCTGGCCGTGGCTTACCAATACACTTATAACGGTGCGCAGTACCAGGTGGGCGAATTTTCGAGCGATGTGCCGGTTGATCCCACTACGCCAAAGGTGCTTTATGTAAAGCTGCTCAAAAATCAATTGTTAAAAACCAACCTGCCTACGTGGAAATTGATGATGAAGAATATTTATTCACTCAATGCATTCCAGCTAAGCTCTACTAATTTCAGGCTAACCATAACCCGGCTTGACGACAAAACGGGTATTGAGAAAACGATAATGGAAGAGGGGCAGAACACCAAAAGCAAACTGTGGCTGCAGCTTACCGGCCTGGATAACCTGGACCAGCAGCAAAACAAGCAGCCCGACGGTTACTTTGACTTTTTAGAGGGGATAACGGTGGATTCAAATAACGGGCGTATCATGTTCCCGGTGCTGGAGCCGTTCGGCACCGACCTGGCCCGGCAGTTTACCCCGACTGAAACGGACCTCAACAAGCGGTATGTTTACCAGCCCTTATATGATTCGACCAAAACCATAGCACAGCAGTTTTTCCCGCAGCTAAACAGGTATTTGATAAAAGGTACCTATACGGCGTCGGGTGGTTCGGAGTACCAGCTAAATGCCGTCAATATACCGCAAGGGTCGGTAATCGTAAACGCTGGTTCATTAAAATTGACCGAAGGAACCGACTATACCATCGATTATAACGCCGGCCGTATCCGGATATTGAACCAGGCACTGCTTTCTTCCGGGCAGCCCATCAACGTAAAACTGGAGAATAACGAATTGTTTGGTGTTCAGCAGAAGTCATTGTATGGTTCAAGGTTTGATTACCATGTGAGCGATAACCTGAACCTAGGTGCGACGATCATGCATTTAACGGAACAGCCGATCACGCAAAATGAAATTGTTGGCCAGGAATCCATCTCAAATACGATATATGGCTTCGACGCCAACTATAGTTCCAACTCACGTTTCCTGACCAGGCTGGTTGATAAATTGCCGTTTATACATACCAAAGTACCTTCGTCGCTTAACTTTAACGGCGAATTTGCACAGCTGCTGCCCGGTAGCCCTTCGGTGCTCAACTTTGCCGGGTCGAAAAACGGGACGTCGTACCTTGACGATTTTGAGAACAGCCAATCGGTTATCGATGTTAAAAGCCCGGGCGGCTGGCAAATTTCGGGAACACCGCAAATGCCTCAATTTCCCGAAGCGCAGCGATTTAATGACCTCAGCTACGGGTACAACCGTGCACGACTGGCTTTTTATACGATCGACCCGATCTTTTACACCGGCGGTACCGTCCCGGTTAATACTAACGAACTATCCAACCATTATGTGCGGCAGGTACTTGAAACCGAAGTATTCCCGTATAAACAGTCGCCTACAGGCCAGCCATTACCCATATCGACGCTCGACCTTGCATTTTATCCAACCGTCCGCGGCCCGTATAATTATACTACTACCGGGTTAAATCCGGACGGAACACTTCAAAATCCTCAATCGCGCTGGGGCGGGATATTCCGCGGGATTAACGCCAACGATTTTGAATCGCTGAATGTGGAGTATATCGAGTTTTGGGTACTTGACCCTTATATCTACAAACCTAATTCAGCCGGCGGCGACCTGTATTTTAACCTGGGAAATATATCGGAAGATATATTAAAAGATGGCCGGAAAAGTCTTGAAAACGGCTTGCCGCCCGATGGCAACCTGGCCAATGTTGATGAAACCGTGTGGGGTAGGGTGGCTAAGCTGCAGCCTGTTGTGAATGCATTTGATAGCAATCCTGCATCGCGGTCATTGCAGGACATAGGTTTAGACGGGTTGAATGACGCCGATGAACAAGCAAAATTTGCGAGCGTAATACAACAGGCGAAGGCGCTGTTAAATGGGGCGGCAGCAAACAACTTCGCAGCCGACCCTTCTTCGGACGACTACCAATATTACCAGGGGCCTGAGCTGGATAGGGCGGGCGCTGGTATATTGAAACGTTACAGCAGGTATAACGGCACAGAGGGTAATTCACCGACATCACAGCAATCACTGGCCCTGCTGGGCTTGCAAACATCAGCATCAACTGCCCTGCCCGATGGCGAAGATATTAATCGCGACAATAACATGGACCAGGATGACCAGTATTTTCAATATAAGGTATCCATGCGCCGGCAGGATCTGGTAGTAGGTAAAAATTTTGTAAGCGATAAAATCACCTCGCAGGTTAAACTGGCCAACGGCACAACGCAGGCGGCTACCTGGTACCAGTTTCGTGTACCTATAAGAGCTTTTGAATCTGCAATTGGGGGTATACAGGATTTTAAATCGGTCCGGTATATGCGGATGTTCATGACCAATTTTGCTGATACCGCCGTACTTCGCTTTGCCACAATGCAGCTGGTACGTGGCGAGTGGCGTGCATTTAATACCGAGAATAACCCGGCAAATGTAATTGCCGATCCCTCGATCATAAACCCGCCGCTCGATAATTCGACTCTTGATGTCCAGGCAGTGAACATCGAGGAGAATGGCAGCCGGGTACCTATTCCGTATGTTGTTCCGCCAGGCATACAACGCCAAACCAACTTTAATAATTTACAGGCTAACACCAAGCTGAACGAGCAGTCGCTTTCGCTGGTTGTTACCAACCTGCGTGATGGGTACTCAAGAGCGGCGTTCAGGTTATTTAATAATGATTTAAGAAAGTACAAACGGCTGCAAATGTTTATACATGCAGAAGGCAGCCAGTTAAAAGATAAGGACATCAGCGCTTTTGTGCGTTTGGGCGCCGACTATATTGATAATTATTACGAATACGAAATACCGCTCAATATTACCCGCTCCGGCACGTCGGATCCGGCGGCTATATGGCCCTCGGGCAACGACCTTGACCTGCAGCTAACGTTACTGACCAGCGCTAAGGTGGCACGGAACAATGCCAAATTTAACGGCAAGCCCTGGCCATTAAACCTGCCTTTTACTTTAAGTGATGGCCTTAATAAGATCACTATAGTGGGTCAGCCTGACCTGAGCAGGCTGACTACCGTTATGCTTGGGGTACGAAACCCGTTAAGAACGCCGGCCACATCCAGCACGGACGACGGGCTCGATAAATCCGGAACGGTTTGGTTTGATGAACTGCGGTTAACGGACTTTGATCAAAGCGGCGGCTGGGCGGCTGTTGGACGGGTTAATGCCAAGCTTGCCGACCTGGCCGATATTACCGTAGCCGGAAATAAAATGACTGCGGGTTTTGGTACGCTGGATTCGCGGATTGGCGACCGCAGCCTGAATGATATAGTGGGTTATGATATATCGGGTAATATTGAGCTGGGAAAATTCTTTCCGGATAAAAGCGGTATCCATATACCTGCATATGTGAATGTATCCACGCAGGTAAGCACACCGCAGTACGACCCGGCATCGCCCGACGTGCTGCTCAAGCAATCGCTGAACGGAGCCGCTACAACGCAAAAGCGGGATTCGATACAAAATGCAGCGGAAGACTATACCCGGCGTAAAAGCTTCAATTTAACCAATGTGCATAAAGCCAAGACCGATGCTAAAGCGACAAACCACGTGTGGGACATTGAAAACTGGAACGCGACAGTAGCCTTTACTGATTATTTGCACCATGATTTTACAACACTGAGTGCACTCGAGAAAACTTACCGGGTAGCGCTGGCTTATAACTATACCAGCCAGCCACGGTATTACAGCCCGTTCAGCAAGATCATTAAAAGTAACCTGCTGGCATTAATACGCGACATCAACTACAGCCTAATGCCATCGAGATTAAATTACGCGATTTCATTTGACCGGTATTACTCTGAAAATACGCTTAGAAATAATGACCCGACACAGATCGTACCCATACCAACCACCTTTAATAAAACATTTAATATTACGCGTGTATATGGAATCGGCTGGAATTTAACCAGGTCGCTGTCGATGGATATTGACGCCACCAACCTCTCGACGGTTGATGAGCCCTATGGCAGGTTGAACGGGTTAAAAATAGATACGCTCTGGCATAATATTTTAAACCTGGGCCGTACCACCAATTACAACCATACCATGAAATTTAACTATACCGCCCCCATCAATAAAATTCCGGGTATGGACTGGACCAGTTTGATCGCGCAATACTCTACGCAGTTTACCTGGCAATCCCAACCGGCATTCGCAATAAGCGATCCCCAGTATAACGTCGGCAACAGCATACAAAACAGGCGCACCATCCAGGTTAATCCTTCGTTAAACTTCGGCACACTGTATAACAAGTTTTCGTTTATTAAGAAGGCAATGGGCGCCGATAACAGCGATGGGCTTACTAAAATTTTAACTGGGCTGTTAACAAGCATTAAAAGCGTTAGCGGCTCGTATACGCTTACACAGGGTACATTTATTCCGGGATATCTTCCCAAATCAAATTTGCTGGGCGAAGATCTGACCTATAGCTCGCCGGGGATCGGGTTTTTGCTTGGCAGCCAGGCCGACCTTAGGCAAACAGCAATTACCCACGGCTGGATAAGTACAGATACCCTCCAAAATCAGCCATATGTAACCATACGGAATGAGGATTTGCGACTGAAAAGCAGCATTGAGCCTATTAAAGACCTGCGTATTGAATTGAGCGCCTTTAAAACGCAGGATCATACCTACCAAACAAATTTTAAATCGGTTGACGGATCAGGTAATATCCAGAATTTAAGCCCGGTAACATCCGGCGATTACAGTATATCGTACCTGACTATCGGAACCGCGTTTTCAAAAATCAGCGGCGTGGATAATACTTCCGCAGCGTTCCAGAAGTTTATGGATAACCGAACCATTATTTCACAAAGGCTGGGCAGCCTCAACCCCAATTCTGTTGGCCCGCCGACAGGCGGTTATGCCGACGGTTATGGCCCCAACTCGCAAAATGTATTAGTGCCGGCTTTCCTTGCTGCATACACCGGCAAAAACGCCGCCACGGCCGGGCTGAGCCAGTTTCCTTCTATTCCCATCCCAAACTGGCAGTTAACATACAACGGGCTGAGCCGTATACCGCTTTTCAGCGATTGGTTCGATTCATTCGACCTTAAGCATGGCTATCGCTCGTCGTACACGGTGGGCAGTTTTAGCACTTTACTGCAATACCAGGAAACAAACGGCGCGGTAAGCGCCAGGTCGGTCACTAATGATTTTTTACCTTTCTACCAGTTTTCGGAAGTCACCATTTTTGAAGAGTTTACACCGCTGATAGGCTTTGATGCCCGGTTTAAAAACAGCATGACCACTACTTTTGAATACCGGAGAAGCAGGGCATTAAGCCTGAGCGTTTTAAACAGCCAGCTGGCGCAGCAAAACGAAAATGTACTTGTGTTCGGCTTTGGTTATCATACCAAAAGTTTCCACTTTCCATTTGGCTGGTTCAATGATTCCCGGAATAATGATGTAAACTTTAAACTTGATTTTTCACTGCGCGACAATAAAGTGCTGGTTTACCGTGCCGACGTGCAAGCCGCCGAAATATCGTCCGGCGCGCAGAATATTACGGTGAGGCCTTCGATCGACTATGTGATCAACCAGCGCTTTAACCTGAACTTATTTTACGATTCGAACATCACCCGGCCATACACCTCGCAAACCTTTAATACGGCTTTTACCAATTTCGGTATCAATTTGAAACTGATGCTGCAGTAGGACTGCGATTTAAAGTGATTTTGGGATATCGCTGGTTGTTGTCGGAACCGTTGATTTTAAGGTAATTTGGGAATTTGTCGATTGCTGAATGTTTAAGTTGATCGTTGAATGTTTAAACGGTGAAGATTGGTGTGATTCTCTACTATTTGAGGTTAAGAGGGTGCTGGAGGTGTGTACACTTGCCTTTTGATTTGGGCGTTTCCGCCTATCGGCGGCCGTGCTATCCGTTCATACGCCTGCAGGCCTTAGCCACAGGCCGGTATCCATTTCTATCACTCCTATGTTTGCAAAGTGATATTATTGTATTCAAAAGTGAAAGAGAGTGAGAGCCGATCCTATCGGAAATAGCTTATAAGCATATTGGGCGTTAGATATAGCCTCACTTTCTTTTATCTCTTAGAGTTTGAACAGAATGTAAGGAATTGCCTTTATTGTGCAATATCCTGGATATCCGTCAGGAGAGAAGACGAAGGGAGATTCATCACTTTATAAACCTAAATTATATTCTATGAATTTATTGAAACAAGTATTGGGAGCAGATATATCCCAAAAAGAGCTGGTTGTAAGCCTCGGGAGGATGAATGCTGATCTATCCATACACGTGTACGCAAAACAGGTTTTTGCCAACAAGGAAAGTGGGTTTAAGGCCTTGATCAAATGGGTCGGCAAATTGACCAGTAAGGAAACAGAGGTTCACTACGTGATGGAAGCAACCGGGGTCTACCATCAGAAATTCGCTTACTTTTTGGATGATAATGGGCATCAGCTCAGTATTGTATTACCCAATAAGATCAGCAGTTATATGAGGACACTGGATAATAAGACCATAACAGATAGCACTTGCGCAGATGCCATAGCGCAATTTGGACTTGAGCGAAAGTTGGACCGGTGGCAGCGCCCGAATATCATTTATAAAAAGATACAGCAACTCACCCGTGAGCGGAGCCAGGTGGTAGATGAGCGGGTGATAGCCAAATGCCAACTACATGCAGAAAATGCGGAAGCCCAGCCAAATGCCAATAGTATAAAAAGATTGAAAGCAAGAATCCGGTTTCTAAACCAACAGGAAAAAGAGATTAAACAGGATATTGAAAAGTGCATTAAAGAGGATAATGCTATTGAAAAAAACATCCAAAACTTAACTAGCATACCTGGGATCGGACGCTTAACAGCAGCGATTGTTTTAGCTGAAACCAATGGTTTTGAGTTGATAAGGAACAAAAAGCAATTGACTAGTTATGCAGGATTGGATGTCCGGGAAAAACAATCAGGTACTTCGGTAAAGGGCAAACCAAGAATATCCAAAAAAGGAAATAGAAACCTTAGAAAATCGATGTATTTACCTGCTTTGACAGCAGTAAAACACATTCAGGATTATAAAGAACTGTATGCACGGTTAGTGAGCAAAAGCGGAATAAAGATGAAAGGTTTGGTCGCCGTTCAACGAAAACTATTAGAACTAACTTACGTGCTTTTCAAAAACAACACAACCTTCCAAAACGGCTATAAACAAGGAAAGAGCGCAGCTACGAAAGCTGACACTCTTTTGAAACTGGCTTAAAGCCGTTTTGAACTACAAAGAAACAAAATAATTATTTGTTTGGATATTAACACAGAATCTAACGC
>JAQBOM010000032.1 GCA_028288025.1 Mucilaginibacter sp.
TTTAATATCGGCTGTCCGGTAAAAAATGTATTTTTACTCATGTTGTTTATTTAAGTGTGGTAACTCAAATATCAACATTGGGATAGCTATTCGCTATCCCTAATTTTTTTTACCGGACAACAGTGAACTTGTTTCGGCACCCCACCGGAAAGATATACGACAGCAAGGTCTGCTATATGCAAAAGTGCTGACTAAGCACGCGTGAATATCCTGAGAGGTGCCGATCCGCCGATTGGCGGACGGCATGACGTAGAGGTTTTTTTAAAAGCGGTTTCCCCGGCGTGTTTATAGTATTGATAACCATGTCTTTTTACCTTTGAATTTTTACTTTTGACTTAACAAATGGATCTTACACCTATCTGGCTCACACTAAAATTAGCGGTTATTACCACTTTGCTACTGTTTATTGTTGGCGTGCCTGTGGCGTGGTGGCTTTCAAAGGGCCGGTCGTTTTTTAAAATTGCACTCGAGGCAATTATTACGATGCCTTTGGTGCTGCCGCCGTCGGTTTTGGGGTTTTATTTATTGATGGCATTTAGCCCGCGGCATGGTATAGGTGAGTGGCTGCAGCATACCTTTAATATCCAGTTTGTTTTTTCTTTCCAGGGACTGGTACTGGCGTCGGTTATTTATAGTATGCCGTTTATGATAGGCCCTGTTAAATCGGCCTTACAGCAGTTGCCGGTTTCATTGTCGCAGGCCTCGTGGTCGCTTGGTAAAAGCCGGTGGCAAACGTTTATCCATGTTTTATTGCCTAACATAAAGCCGTCTTTACTAACCGCGGTGGTTCTTACATTTGCGCATACTTTAGGCGAATTCGGTGTGGTGCTGATGATTGGCGGCAATATTCCCGGGGTTACCCGCGTGGCATCAATAGCCGTATACGATTCCGTCGAGCAGATGGATTACAGCTCCGCCAATAACTATTCGCTCATATTGTTCTCAATCACCTTCGTTTTGGTTGTAGCTGTTTTTGTGTTTAATAAGTACCACCTCAAAAGCCCGCTGGAATGATAAGGGTAGCGATCGAAACACAGCTAAAGGCTTACAACGGGCAACAGGAATTGCGCATTGTAAGGGAATTTCATGCGGGCAGCATCACAAAAATTTTCGGACCCTCCGGATCCGGAAAAACGACACTTTTAAAGATCATCGCCGGGTTTGTTCAGCCCGAAAAGGGAAGTATTATCGTAGATAATATCACCTGGCTGGATACGCACTCGAAAATATCCATGCCGCCGCAAAAAAGGAAGACAGGATTTGTTTTCCAGGACTATGCGCTATTCCCCAACATGACCGTCCGTGAGCATATGGCCTACGCTACCAGCGACGATGCATGGATTAACAGATTATTAAAGATCGGAAAGCTTGATGCCTTTGTAACGCATAAGCCCGAATACCTGTCAGGCGGGCAGCAGCAGCGGTTAGCTATTTTCCGGGCGCTGGCTACTAAACCAAAAGTACTTTTAATGGATGAGCCCTTCTCGGCGCTCGACCCCAAAATGCGTGCTGAATTGATAGGCGATTTAAAGGCGCTTTTTGCGGAAATGGGAACAACGGTATTAATTGTAAGTCATTATCCACAGGAACTGGAAGGTTTGACGGAGCATGAATTGAATCTGCCTGATTTATAGGGAATGTTCATATTAATGTAAACTAAATAAACATGCAATCCATATAAAAAAGATGCTCGTAAGTTGGTTTAAATCAGATAAAGATTTAGATTTATTAATTAAACCATGAAGTCATTTAAAACGTTTTTTCTTTCCGTTTCAGTCGCTGCATTAGTTTTAGCTTCTACGGCTTTTATTCGTGCCCGGAGTGCAAACAAAATCAACAGCGATAATAAAGGCTTTGCCGTTGTTGAGCTGTTTACGTCAGAAGGCTGCTCCAGCTGCCCGCCGGCTGACGAGCTTGTCGCCAAAATCCAAAAGGAAAGCGCGGGCAAGCCTGTGTATATACTGGCTTACCACGTTGATTACTGGAACCATTTGGGCTGGAAAGACCAGTTCAGCAACGCTGATTTTTCTAAAAGGCAGCATGATTACGCTAATTATTTGCGTCTGCAATCCGTTTATACCCCGCAGATCGTAGTGAATGGAAAAACCGAATTTGTTGGTTCGGAGGAGGGAACATTGCGCAACGCCATTCGCGCCAGTTTGCAAAAAGCTCCGGCGAGCCAGTTTGATTTAACCATTTTAAAAACTGATAAAAAACAGGTAAGCTTAAAGTATACTGTCGAAGGCATAGATAAAAACACGGTATTATTTGTAGCGATTTTGCAGAAAGCGGCGCAAACAAAAGTTATGCGCGGAGAAAACGGCGGCCATACTTTATCGCATGTGCAAATTGTTCGTAAATTGCAACGGGCGTTATTAAATGGGAGCAGCGGAGTGGAAAATATAACACTGCCGCAAGGGTTTGACGCACGGAACTGGGAGATCATCGGGTTTTTGCAAAACACAGCAAATGGTGCAGTTACAGGTGCAGCAAAGGTAGCTTTTACAAATGAGCTGAGCGCAGGCGCTGCCGGGGCGATAAAGAATGCAGACTATTAATTCAATGTCGTTTTATTAAAAGGGTGACGGTGTA
This sequence comes from Mucilaginibacter sp., assembly GCA_028288025.1. GTDB lineage: Bacteria > Bacteroidota > Bacteroidia > Sphingobacteriales > Sphingobacteriaceae > Mucilaginibacter. Next base: position 2,593 of record JAQBOM010000032.1, read on the forward strand.
CCAGGTGTGTTCAGGTGTATCCACGTGTGCCGGGTGGTACACCTTATAACCGTGTGTCAGCTGTATCTCTCTCAACAAATGATACACCCGGCACAATACAATAATTTTTGACTAAACGATATCAACTATTAATTTAATACGCTTGAAAGCAATAAAAGAAAAACATTCATTAGCCATGCGGTGGTGCCATTGGGTTAACTTCCCGATACTCACCATTATGATCTGGAGCGGGATGCTGATCTATTGGGCCAACGACGAATATTCCGTCACCTTATTTGGCCACACCTTTTTCCGATTTTTCCCGGACTGGTTTTACAATACGCTGAAGATCCCGCATCGTTTGTCGGAAGGGATGGCATTTCACTTCCTGTTCATGTGGTTTTTTACCCTTAACGGGATCATTTATATTTTGTACACGCTGATATCGGGCGAGTGGCGGGAACTGGCGCCAAAAAGAAACTCATTCAAAGAAGCATGGCTGGTGCTGCTGCACGATCTGCATATCCGGAAAACAGCGCCACCGCAAAACAAATATAACGCCGCGCAGCGCATCGCCTATACGGCCATTATCCTGATGGGAATAGGCTCGGTAATAACGGGGCTGGCCATTTATAAGCCGGTGCAGTTTTATTATTTAACCTGGCTTTGCGGCGGCTACCATTTTGCAAGGGTGCTGCACTTCGCGCTAACCCTCGGATATGTATTCTTTTTTGTGATCCACGTGGTGCAGGTATTCATAGCGGGGTGGAATAATTTCAGATCGGTCATTTCCGGATTTGAAATAGTTAATGAAAACCCTAAACCAGCAGTTCAGACAGCTAAGAAAAATGAGCATGAAGAAGCCTAAAAAGGAGCTAACCACCGAACAAAAGATAAACCGGCGAAACTTTATCTCTTTTACTGCTTTTGCCGTTTTAGCAGGCGGGGCCTATGAAGGATGGCGGTGGCTGTATAAGTCGCCCGAAGAAGCTGCGGGCATTACCGGTGGCGCCCGTAAACCACTCCGGCGCGCCCTTAATAAAACCGAACTGGTTTTCAGGAGGTTATTTAGCAATAACCATCTGGTAAAAACTTATCCTAAATCAATGGCCGCCAAAAAGGTGCGGGTGAACAGCGACATCGGTATTGAGGCGGAAAAAAAATTTGATCCGGCAACGTGGAAACTTCAGGTCGTTAAAAAAGCGGGCGATATACTACAGGTAAGCCTGGATGAACTGAAGTCCCTGCCAAAGACTGAAATTGTATATGATTTTAAATGCGTTGAAGGATGGGACCAGGTACAGCACTGGGCAGGCGTAAAGTTTAGTGATTTTATCGCCCATTATAAGCTTGACGACCTGGCCAAAATGCAGTATGTAGGCATGGAGACCCCGGATAAAGGTTATTATGTTGGTATAGATATGCCGAGCGCCATGCACCCGCAAACGCTATTGGCTTACGAGGTTAACGATAAATCATTGCCGCTAAACCACGGCGCGCCGCTGCGGCTTATCGTCCCGGTTAAATACGGCATTAAAAATTTAAAGCGTATCGGAACAATATCCTTTAGCAATAGCCGCCCGCGCGATTATTGGGCCGAGCAGGGATATGATTATTATTCGGGATTGTAATTAAGATTAGTTTTCGTAGAATTTATTATTCAACAAAAACTGCAGTAAAGATAATTGAGTTATCAATTGAAAGGATGGGTTAATTGTGTAGTTTTTGATGCCGGCCTTTCAGACTGATAAATTGGGTTGTTTGTTCCTTGCCTGCCGCATCTTTCCAAAGAACCGTCGTTAAGCGCGAAATATTATGTGTTTCTGTACCCTGTTCAAATGTGACAACTTTTATCAGTGTGTGCTGGGCCGAGATCACGCCATGTACGCCAAGGGCGCTTAATTCCCGTGCAGGAACCGGTAAAGAATAAACAAAAACATTTTCTGCAAGTTTTTGCATCTTGTAGGTCTGACCATATGTTTCGATAAAATAATCGCCCAAACTATTGTCAGTATTAATCAAATAGCCCTCCTTGCCAGCCACTTTCATAGGCGGGATCTTGCCGCCTTCAAAAAACATTTGATCAGATGTAGTTACAAAAGCGCGTCCTTTTTCCACAACAGGCTTATCGGCTTTCATGGTATCCACCCATGCGTATTGTTTAATAACCTGTGCGTTTGCGTCCAGTGTATACAGAATCCATGAACCGCTATATGTTCCAGTAACGTTTTGGACCTCCTTTGGAACTGCCAAAGGCCGGCTTTGCGCACAAAGGGTTAACGAACAGCCGAACGCTATTACTATCAGTAATAGGAATCCAATAGATTTTATATTCATAATTGAAAACTGTTATAAGCAGTGGAAAAACCGTTGATTAGCTATGCAATCTAATCAAATCTTCTTTTAGATTTATTATAGTGTGATGTAACTACGGCGAATTAATTCGGGTACTACAAGGCAAAACTGAATTTCCCCATCAAAACCGCTGGGTTGTTGCCAATCGCTATTGGCTCTCCTGATAAAGCTTCGTTCCCCAATAGCGCGAATAAAATGGCTTCTTTGGCATCGGGGTCAATCCCTAAACTGCCTGTGCCTGCAATAGTTGTGTTTGATAATGCTTTTTTCAAATACTCAGTTATATAAATATTCCTGGCGCCGCCGCCGCTGGTAAATATTTTAATGTCATCAGCCTTAAAGTTTTTCAAAATAAAGTTAGCAATGGATTTTGCCGTGAATGCGCTTAATGTGCAAACGATGTCTTCAGGGCTTGCGGCTAAGGTGCCTGACTTTTGTTGCGCTTTTTCCAGGTATGATAAATTAAACAATTCCGGCCCGGTTGTTTTGGGGGTTGGTTCGCTAAAAAACAGGTGGTTAAGCAAGGTGTTGAGTAATGGTTCATTTACCTTTCCTGAGAATGCGATCCTTGAATCTTCGTCATAAGGTTTGTTGAAATATTTTCTGCAGGCCGCATCGATCAGCGTATTGCCGGGGCCGATATCAGTGCACAAGATATCCGCATAGTTTCCGTCTGCAGGCAAAAAGGTGAGATTGGCAATACCGCCCATATTCAGCAATATCCTGTTTTCGCCGGCTTTACTTCCCAACAAAACATCGCCATATAAAGCCAGGGGTGCGCCCTCGCCACCTGCGGCAACATGCTTTTGCCTGAAATCGCTGATGGTTAAAATGCCTGTTTTTATAGCAAGGTGATCGCCGTCGCCGATCTGCAAGGTTGCATTTGGATAGCCTGGTAATTGGTGTAAGCTTTTTGGGGCGTGGTATATTGTTTGGCCATGGCTGGCGATAAAATCAACTTCGCCTGGTTTTATCCCCCAACGGTCAAGCGCCTGCAAAACAAGCTCGCCATGAAAAGTGCCTGTTTGGGCATTTAGCAGGCAAACTTTTTCGAGGTCGGCATCCTTGCGGGCAAATATGGATTGAATAGCCGCCTTAAAATCTTCGTTATAAGGTATTGTAATAAATTTCAACAGCTTAAACTGCGTTTTTAAGCCGTTTCCGGTAAACCGGCATAGAGCAATGTCCAGCCCGTCGAGCGAGGTGCCCGACATTAACCCGATGCCAATTTTTTCAGGTTTTTGGGCAATTTCAAAAAGCTTTTGTAGGTTTTTGTTGAGGGCTAACATGGGCATAATTTAGGGATTGTTAAGCGATGCGCAAAATTTAAAGATCGCGATTGTTATTTCATCAGGCACGATGCTATCTTGAACATATCTGATATATTTGTTTAACCAATTGTAAATCTAAAGTCCTGGCCCAAACCGGACTTAGGACTCCAGACTCACGACTTTAGACTTCATCACCCATGGCAAGATTAAACCTATTAGAAGAGACACGTTACGAGAAGCTTCCGGTAACGGTATATGCGAGCCAGCAGGCAGCATCGCTGGCAGTAGCAACGCGGATAGCGAAGTTGATCAGAGATAAAGAGAAAAAAGGCGAAAAGACCGTGCTGGGGCTGGCAACCGGGGTAACACCAATAGGCGTGTACGCCGAACTGGTACGGCAGCACAAAGAAGAAGGGCTAAGCTTCAAAAACGTCATCACGTTTAACCTGGACGAATACTACCCGATGAAACCCACAGCCGCACAAAGCTATGTGACGTTCATGAATGAAAACCTGTTCAATCATGTCGACATCGATAAAAAGAACGTGCATATCCCGAATGGCACATTAAAGAAAGACGATGTAGCAGGCTTCTGCCTCGAATATGAGCAAAAGATCACGCAATTGGGCGGCCTGGACCTGCAGATACTGGGCATCGGCCGTACAGGCCACATCGGCTTCAACGAGCCCGGCTCGGCCCCCAACTCCGGCACCAGGCTGGTCACGCTGGATGATTTAACCAGGAACGACGCTTCAAGGGATTTTGGCGGGAAGCAGAACGTACCCACCAAAGCCATCACCATGGGCATCGGCACGATCTTCAAGGCACGGGAGATCATCCTGATGGCCTGGAGCAGGAAGAAAGCCCCGATCATCAAAAAAGCAGTAGAAGGAGAAATGTCCGGTGATGTGCCGGCCACTTATCTGCAGCTGTCGGATAATGTAGAATTCGTGCTCGACGAAGCAGCAGCCAGCTCACTGACAAGGTTTGATACCCCCTGGCTGGTAAAAGACTGTATATGGGATAACCAGATGAAAAAGAAAGCCGTGATCTGGCTGGCCGACACACTGGACAAACCCATATTAAAACTTACCGAAGAAGACTATAACAACCATGGCATGGCCCAGCTGGCTGTAGAGCAGGG
>JAQBOM010000034.1 GCA_028288025.1 Mucilaginibacter sp.
GGTTAAAAAGGCGGTCATCAGCAATATTTCGATGATCAGGATATAATTGGCATCCGACTTAGGACAGGAAGTCATCTCTACCCCGCTAAAGCGCTTTAGATGGGCAATATTTCTGCGGGCCAGAAAAGTGAAACAAGCTACCAGTACCAAAAGGGCCAATATTTCGAACCCTCCAATCAGCAATCCATACAAACTTCCCAACGGGCGCGAAAAGATACGGTGCGAGCCAAATATGCCATCGATCAATATCTCCAATACTTCGATATTAATAATAACAAAGCCTACGTAAATAAAAAAATGCATCACCGCTGCAAAAGGACGCTTAACCATTTTGGTTTGGCCCAGGGCAATTTTAGCCATCGTTTTCCACCTTTCGGCAGGATGGTCTGAACGGTCGGTATCCCTGCCCAGCAGTATATTACGTCTGATCTTACCTGCGTTTTTACTAAACAGGTAAACCGCTTCTACTAAAATGATGATAAATATGATCTGACCAATCATTATGCTTGCATAGTAAATTTCTCAAAGTTAATTTTTATTTGGAAAGTTGAAAGGTTATTGGGATAGTTGATTTAGTTGAAAATCATGACTGTTTAGCCTTTTTTCAAAAAAAGTTTTCAGAAATAAAAAAACAGAGTACATTTGCAGCCCCAACGGGACGGTATCATAGCTCAGTTGGTAGAGAAAAGGACTGAAAATCCTTGTGTCGCTGGTTCGATTCCAGCTGATACCACTTCTAAGTCTTAAGTTCTGAGTCCTCAGTCTTAAGTTAAAGTGAAAAAGCCTTCAGATTAATTTCTGAGGGCTTTCTTTTTGTGCGTGGACGCTGGAATTTGTTTGCGGTTAAGTGAAAGACACTTGGGCGGGCGGGTGGTTATCCCTAATCAGTCTGAAAATAATTAGGAAACAACAAGTGCAGTTCAAATACCTGTCAATGGCGCACAAAAAGGCCGACAAGGAGTCATGGAACACCAAAGCGTTCACGCAACGCAAGCACCTGGTGAGCTTTTTAAAGGAAATTATTGCACAGCTTGAAAAAGACCCCATCCCGCTGGAGTTTGAGTATAAAGGAAAGCATTATAAAGGAGAAGGCGTACCCATATCAGAAACCTGCAGCGAAGATGTTTGCTACGAAGTTGATGTAACCCTTAATGACGAAAACCCGGGCATTATCCGCTGTGCTAAAAACGGCTGGAAAATGGACCGCATGGAGCAAGGTTTAATTGACGCTATCGGAAACGAAATATTTTTATATTTTGAATAAGATTCAAAATACTTAACGTTAAATATCTGTTGGATCCGGCTTCCTGCTGCTGTGGCTAACATAATAAAACACAGCACCTACAAAAGCGGTATAAAGACCAACAAATAAAGGCCATGGAGCTACCTTATCGCCGCCGGGATTTACGGTCATCGTGTCAGAATCTACAACATCCAGCACCGGCCTGAAATAAATAATGCAGTATATCGTAATAATTACTCCTGCTAAAAAAATAATAACGCTTGTTCTTTTCATGGCTTTATTGCTAACAAAAAAACTGCTGACCAGTTTTGCCGTAAAGGTAGAATTATTTTGAAAATTTTAATTTACCAACGTCAAATTATATTAAAATTTATACGCTACTTTGAGTTGTTAATTTGAAAATTTGGCAATTTGCAAATTTATTTGACCATTTTCTCAGTCGGTTGATTTCGCATTTAAAATAAATTACAATGGAAAGAAGAGAATTTATTAAGCAAGGTTCGGTAGCGGCCGCAGGGCTGGCTATATTGCCGGCGGGCAGTTTGTTTTCCACGAATAAAGACAAAGTTAGACTAGGGTACATTGGCGTCGGTTTGCGTGGGCGCGACCATGTTAATGAAGGTTTGCTGCGCGACGATGTGGAAATTGTTGCCATTTGCGATATACAGGAAAGCTCATTAAAATATTGCAGGGAACAATTTACCAAAGCCGGGAAGCCGTTGCCTAAAGAATATACAGGCAGCCTTGATGCGTATAAAAAATTGCTCGACCGCAAAGATATTGACGCAGTGATCATTGCCACACCCTGGCAGTTTCATCACCCGCAGGCTATTGATGCTATGAAAGCCGGCAAATATGTGGGCTGCGAAGTGATAGCCGGGTTAAGCGTAGAAGATCACTGGGACCTGGTGAACACATCCGAAAAAACAAAAATGCCTTACATGACCCTCGAAAACGTTTGTTACCGTCGCGATGTAATGGCCGTGCTGAATATGGTGCGCCAGGGCTTGTTTGGCGAAATGATACATTATGAGGGCGGTTACCAGCATAACCTGCGCAATGTGCTGTTTAACGATGGCAAACATTTTTATGGCCATGGCGTAGAATTCGGGCCGAACGCTTTGAGCGAAGCGCAATGGCGCACACAATTTAATATCGACCGGAACGCAGATATTTACCCGACCCATGGGGTTGGACCGCTAATGCAATATGCTGATATTAACCGAGGCAACCGGTTTACAAACCTCGTATCGTTCAGCTCAAAAGCCCGTGGTTTGGCGGCTTACGTCGAAGAAATGTCGCCGGGCAATAAAAATGCGAAGATCAATTATAAAAACGGCGACGTCATTACCACAATGATCAATTGCGCCAATGGCGAAACCGTTTTGCTTTCGCACGATACGCACCTGCCGCGGCCATATTCGCTTGGCTTTAGGGTGCAGGGTACAAAAGGCCTGTGGATGGATGTAGCTAAAAGCGTTTATATTGAGCACCAGTCGAAAAAAGATGATGTTTGGGACCCTGTTGACGATTGGTTTAAAAAATATGATCACCCGCTATGGAAAAAATATGCTGATAAAGCCGAGGGCGCCGGCCATGGCGGTATGGATTGGTTTGTGTTCAATGGCTTTATACAAGCTGTAAAACAAGGCAAACAAACACCGATCGATGTTTATGATTCCGTAACCATGAGCGTGATCTTGCCGCTATCTGAAAAATCAATAGCTACAGGTAATAGCCCACAACAGTTCCCCGACTTTACAAAGGGCAAATGGGAACACCGGAAAAACATTTTTGCACTGGACGATAGCGGGTTTTAACTTTTGATTATTTATTCGAGTTCCATTTAAACCGCTGAATACCTATTGCAGCAAATATTGCGGCGTATAAACCAGTTAGTAAAAGAGCAATTGATGTATCATTGGTCCATTTGCCAGGCTCCATGCTCCCCGCCAGAATAGTTTTTACTGTACCATAGGGCGACCAATGTTCCATGTCGTGGACCTGTACGCCAAGAATACCCAGTTCGCCGAACATACCCACCATGATAAAAACGAAATAAACAAGCCTGGTGGTTGAATTTACTGTTTCGGGGTTGGTAATCAGGCCGGCTACCATTTGTCCTAAACTCAGGTACACCAACCCGCCTATTATTGCTGTAAAATAGGTAAAAGCATACCCCGACGGTGTTAGTGTTATCTTATCGTATTCGTTACCCGCTATAAATACGGCTGTCGTTACTAAAATTATCATAACCAACTGTACACATATCCGGCTTGCCATGATCGTCCACGTAGGTACCGGCGCTACGCGCAATCTTTGAAATATCCCTTTATCCCGGTCACGGGCAATTGCATTGGTATAACCCATTAACCCCGTTGCGATTAACCCGATGGTAATACTGTTTGAAAGTGCGAATGCTCCGCCTTTTATCGCAACCAAGCCCTTCCACGAAATCAAAATAATAACGGGAACCACTAATGTGAGTATCACCGACCGGCGATTTCTCCATTGGGTGGTAAAATCGGCCCGCAAAAGTGCGGCAAGAACGGTTGATGTTTTGGGTATAACTGTATCCATTTAATTTAATTTGTGAGTTAATGAATTAGTAATTTTTGCTATGCGCGGACGGTTTTCCCTGTTAAAGCTATAAAAACATCCTCGAGTGTTATTTTTCCGCGGCGCGAAACGCTGATCACTTCGGGATCGGTCCGGTGTTTATCGATAAGGGCCTGCGGCGTATCAACTGCGATCACCCTGCCATGGTCGATAATAGCGATGCGGTCGCAAACGGATTCCGCTTCTTCCATTGAATGGGTGGTCAATAAAACTGCGTGCCCTTTCTCGCGGATAGCCTCAATACGTTCCCATAACTGCCGGCGCGACTGCGGGTCGAGGCCCGTGGTGGGTTCGTCTAAAAGCACCAGTTTTGGGTTGTGAATGGTGGCAATTACCAGCGAAACCCGCTGCTGTTGCCCACCCGAAAGCTGCCCGAATTTTTTGAAAGCCTGGTCTTCCAGGCTGATCTCTCTTAAAATAGCCAGTATCTCGTTCCTTGTTAATGTCAGCCCGTAAATACCTGCGTACAACTCCAGCACCTCGACAACAAACAGCTCGGGCTGAAAGCTGGTTGACTGTAGCTGCACCCCTAACGACGCGCGTGCATATAATGGCTTTTCGCCTGCATCGTAACCGTCAATTACAATTGAGCCCGATTGCGGCTTTAATAATCCCTCCAATGCGCTTAGCGTACTGGTTTTCCCGGCGCCGTTTGGGCCAAGCAACCCAAATATCTCACCTTTCAACACATTGAAAGACACGTTCTGTACGGCCTGGAATTTACCGTAATTAACGCTCAAACCGTTAACGGTTAAAATATTCTCTTGATTATCATTCATTATTAGTGACGTGTGAAATTGATTCGCCTTCTTCTTTTTTAGTTTCTTCTCTTTCTACTGTTATGGTACATTCACCGATTAACGCGGCTAACGCGCCAACAGCAGCGAAAACAGGTAGCAGGAAGGCGCCAACCACGCCTACCGTCAACGGGAAACTCATTACTTCCTTTCCCGATTTATCTGTTATAATGATCTTTCTTACATTCCCTTCTGCGATTAATTCCTTTACTTTTTTAAGCAAGGCATCCCCGTTAATGGAGAATGATTCTTTGTTAGTCATAATACTTTTGCTTTAAATATAAATAAGAATTTTAATAATGCAACCCGCTATTAGAGCGTTTCGGGCGATGTTAGTTACAAAAGGCAATTGCAGTTGCAACATGATGCGGCGTGTTAATACTTTACAATTTAGCGCCGCGTAAAAACTCTTTAATATCCATTCTCTTTTTACCTTCGAGCTGGATATCGGTCACACTGATAAACCCATCCATTGCCGCAAATTTCAAATGGTTTTTGTTATCGCATAAAAATCCGCCCGGCTGTATCCCCGGTTCAGTCAATTCGCATTCAGCATAAAATACCTTTAGTATTTTATCATTGAACACGGTATAAGCGGTTGGCGAGGGGCTTAAGCCGCGAATTTTATTAAATATGAATTGAGCAGGCTGGTTCCAGTCGATGAGGCAATCTTCTTTATGAATTTTCGGCGCATGCTTGAGTTCCACTCCTTCTACTAATTGCGACTGAGGATGCTCATTATATCTTCCGCTTTCAACGCCCTTAACAGTTTTTACCAGCAACCCGGCCCCTTTGTTCATCAGCCAGTCGTGCAGTTCACCGGCGGTTTCGCGGCCGGATAGTGTTACTTTTTCGGTAAATAATATATCGCCTGTATCGATCTCGTGTTTCAAAAAGAATGTAGTAACGCCGCTTTCACTTTCGCCATTTATAATGGCCCAGTTGATCGGTGCGGCGCCCCGGTACTGCGGCAGTAACGAGGCGTGCAGGTTTATTGTGCCTTTCGGTGGCATGTTCCATACAGCCTCGGGCAGCATCCTGAAAGCCACTACAACCTGTAGGTCAGCTTGTAAAGCTTTCAATTTTTCCAGGAAATCAGGGCTCTTTAATTTTTCCGGTTGTAAAACTTTCAGACCGTTTGCAACGGCATATTGTTTTACAGCCGATTCATTGATCTTTTGCCCGCGGCCGGCCGGTTTATCGGGAGCTGTCACTACGGCAACAATATCGCACCCTGCTGTTATCAAAGCGTCCAGAGAAGCAACTGCAAACTGGGGCGTACCCATAAATACAATTCTCATAAAATAGCCCTCAGATATTAAATTTTTACATTACAGATTTATTATGCCCGAAAATCAAGGGTATAACAAATATTTTTTACGCATAGTTTTATACTTACTTAATTCCGGTTCCCAGCTTGCACGTATCTCCTGTTCCGTTTGGCCAGCTTCGATTTGTTTACGCAATTTATCCGTTCCGGCCAGTTTGGAAAAATAGGCGTTAAAAAAATGTGCTTTATCAGGGAATGCTTTGTATAATTCTATAAGCCAGGTCAAATTAATTTTGCCGGTGGCCCGAATAGCACTAGTATTATAGTTTTTAAGATCGATGCCATAACATAGTTTATCCTTTTGCGGCGGATCTTCGCTCATACCTGCAATACTTGCCGGTTTAAATGAATAGCTGTATTTTCCCCTTAGATCCGGATGTCCTATTTGCAAAAACGGGGACATGGTGCCCCGACCCAAACTCAGCGTTGTGCCCTCAAATAAACATACCGAAGGGTACAGCAGTATCGATTTGTCCGTATTTAGATTGGGCGAAGGATTAACCGGCAACTTATAACCCAAATTGTGGGTATAGTTTGCCACTTTAATAATTTTCAATTTGCACTGAACGTGATTTTTGAGCCAGCCTTCGCCGTTGATCATTTGCGCATATTCCGCTACTGTCAATCCAAATACAACTGGGATCGGGTTTAAACCGACAAATGAACGGAAAGCGGTATCAAGTACCGGTCCGTCAACATAAAATCCGTTTGGATTGGGCCTGTCCAATATCAGCAGTTCAATATGGTTTTCGGCACAAGCCTCCATAACATATTGCAGGGTTGACAGGTAGGTATAAAACCGTGCGCCAACATCCTGGATATCAAATACTATCAGGTCAATTCCCTTCAGGTCGTCGGACGTTGGTTTGTAATGTTTATTCCCGTACAGCGAGACCACGGAAATCCCGCTTTGCGCATCTATACTGTTATTCACTTCGGCTCCATTGCTGGCATTTCCCCTAAAACCATGCTCTGGCCCGAATATTTTCTTTATCGTAATACCTGCTTTTAAAAATGTATCGGCACTTAGCGTGAGATTTTTACCAATTACGGAGGTTTGATTGATCACCATCCCGATATTTTTCCCTTTGAGGTAATCAAAATAAAGTTTCGTCTGGTCGGCCCCGGTGATCAAGTCACTTTTAACATTACCACCTGCATCGGGCTTGTATGGCCGATAAAAGCTTGTTTGCGCAGTTGCTGTGCTAAACAATAAAGAGGCTATAAAGGCAAACGGTAAAAAAAACTTCATTGCTATAAAAATCAAATCTTAATACAATTTAAAAGCGCCGGTTCAATGGCAAAACCGCATATTTGCGAATATACAAAAAACCTGCTGCATTGAATTTCGCTTATTTCGTAGCTAACCGCATAACATTTAAGTCAAAGCGTACATTTTCAAAATTAATTGTACGTATTGCTATTATAGGTATTATGCTTGGCCTTGGCGTGATGATATTATCGGTAGCGATAGTAAAAGGGTTCAAGCAGGAGATCAGGGAAAAGGTAAGGGGTTTTTCGGGCGACATGCAGATCGTGAAATTCGACCTGAATAATTCGTTTGAAAATTCCGCCATTCAGGCCGCGCCTGATTTTGTAAAAAAAGCGCTCGCCAATCCGCTGATCACGAAAGTAATGCCTTATGCAACCAAGCCCGGAATAATCAAGGCCAATAACGAAATTGAAGGCGTTGAGCTAAAGGGTGTTGATAAAAATTACGATTGGTTGTTCATCAAAAAAAATCTGGCTAAAGGTAAATTGATTGATTTTACTGACACAGTTAAATCAAAAAAACAACTGCTTATCTCGCAGCTAACAGCCAACCGTTTAAAGCTGAAGGTTGGTGATAAAATCGTGATGTATTTTGTGCAGGAGTCGATACGGCGCAGGCCATTTACTATCACTGGCATTTTCAGTACCGGCATAGATGACGTAGATAAGACCTATGTAATTGGCGACATGTCGTTAATAAGCCGCCTTAACAATTGGAATGCAGATGAAATTGGCGGATACGAGGTTAAAGTTGCTGATTTTGACAGGCTGAACGAAGCCAGCAAAGCTGTCGACGACCTATTACCGGGAAAGCTTAAGTCATATACTGTTGTCGACAACTTCCCCACCATATTCACATGGCTCGCCTTGCTCGACGGGAATACCGGTGTGGTTTTGGTACTGATGATAATCGTGGCTGTGATTAATATGATATCGGCCCTGCTGATTATGATACTGGAGCGTACTTCTATGATAGGAATGCTAAAGGCCATGGGCTCAACAAACTGGTTACTTCAAAAAGTATTTTTATATAACGCGTTCTATCTAATCAGCTTCGGGTTACTTCTGGGTAATGTATTCGGGATCGGGCTTGGATTAATACAGTACCACAGCCGCTTTTTAAAACTCGATCAGGCATCCTATTATATGAATTTTGTTCCGATACAGTTTAACTGGACAGATATCGTGTTATTAAATATCGGAACGCTATTGATCTGCCTGGTAGTAATGACCGGCCCTTCCATGCTGGTTACCCGCATTACCCCGCTTAAAGCCATCAGATTTAAATGATTGGTTAAACAAGCCGGTTTCCGATTGGTTAACATCTCCCATTGCTTCGTCATACCTGAATTCCCGGTGGATATATATTATTATAGGTAAACCATATATGATAATGGACAAATCATATTCTATCAAAAAATGTCATGCTAAATTGGCGAGGGGTATTAGTTAATTTTTTTTGAAATTAAATGCGTAATAAGAAAACAATTAATATACATTTACATTACTAACAAATCGTATGCCTTTTAATTGTTCAAACCTTATTGCTGTACCCTTCGTGTAGGAGGCTGTTAAACAGCCCCGATTTCCCTGGTTGCGGTATTTTTCTTTAACAAACTACCGTTATGAAACGATTAATTTTTATTCTATTCGTAGTTGCAATTGCCAGTCTGACATCATGCCAAAAAGACGTTGTTACACCTGCAGATCAATCAGCGCAGAGCAACCAGAAAATAGCAACGACATTCAAAGTGCTAAGTCATTACACTATCAATACGGCGGTAAACGGCTTTCTGAGGATAGTACTGGCAAAGGATTCTGTTAATAAGGATGATATTCTGATCATGTTTAATCCAAACACCAGCCCGGCATTTGTTTTCAATGAAGATGCCAGTTATTTTCCGGGGTATGGCCTCGTTGGCTTTTCCAGCATGTCAAGCAATGGAGTACAATTAACCATCGATAAGCGCCCTTTCCCGGCTGTAAGCACTGCCATCCCATTAAATGTATATGCTGCAAAAAGCGACGTCTATATGCTGAACCTTACTGTAGTAGACTCCATTCCAACAAATTATGATATCTGGCTCATGGATGACTATAAAAAGGACTCACTTGATTTCCGTCACAATCCAACCTATGCATTTAATCTGAATCTGGCTGATACCAATTCATTTGGCAGCAACAGGTTCAGTTTAGTTATCCGTCAGAATCAGAATAGAGTCCTTAAAGTGAATTTACTAGACTTTAAGGCAGACAAAGCAAAAGGCGGTGTACAATTCGCCTGGAAAACCGAGAATGAAGGAAATAATACCATATTCGTTCTTGAAAAAGCCAGGGAAAAGAGAGAGCCTTTCTCGCAATTAACACGCATCACCTCCTCCGGCAAAGGCACATACGCCTTTTTGGATAAAACTCATACTTATGGCGAAGCGGTGTACCGCTTAAAGGTAATTAGCCAGGATGGGTCTGTCATCACTTCAAAGGTTGTTTCGGCCAAAGAAGTTAAAGAGAAAAAAGAGGACAGAGAGAACAAAGAGGACTAGTCTATCAGGATAGTTAGTCTTTATATTGATATTTTCTGGGTAACCAATCATCCTTTTTTCCTATCTTGGTTTCGTAAACCAACGTAATGAAGTTCGTAAAAGCCTTCTTCTCTGCAGGTATAACATTGCTGTTAATTTGGGTATTAAAGACCAAATTTGGCGATATCCCTCCTCTTGGCGACTTCTTAAACCCCGCAACTGGCTTCTGGCAAAATGCAGAAAGCAAAAATATCATTCCCACTGAAAACCTGCGGATAAAAGGATTGTACGATAAAGTGACCATCAAATATGATGAGCACAGGATACCGCACATTTTTGCAAATAACGACCACGACCTTTATTTCGCCCAGGGCTATGTTACCGCCCACGACCGCCTTTGGCAAATGGACATCCAAACCCGCAGCGCTTCCGGCAGGCTATCGGAAATAGTGGGGCCAAAAGCGCTGGAAATCGATCAGTATCATCGCCGCACAGGCATGGTTTATGCCGCCGAAAACGCATTAAAAGGAATGTTTAAAAATCCGGTATCGCGTTTGATGGTAAACGCGTATACCGAAGGGGTAAATAATTATGTCCATCAGCTTGCTCCTGAAAACTATCCCATCGAATTTAAACTGCTCAGTTATGCACCCGAAGAATGGAAGCCCATTAATTGTGCCTTATTGCTTAAGCTGATGTCCGAAACGCTGGCAGGGGGCTCGGATCAATTCGGCATGACCAATAACTTAAAACGCTTCGGCGCGCAGGCGGTTAACGATCTGTTCCCGGATTATCCTTTTCATGAAGATCCCATAATCCCCGTTGGTACCAAATGGAATTTTAAGCCGCTGCCTATCCCAAAACCTTCCGCGGGTTTCCTGGCACAAATGACTGAAAATATTAAATCTCACGAAATCATGGATGGGGTAGGCAGTAATAACTGGGCCATCAGCGGCAGCAAAACAGCCAATGGTTATCCCATCCTTGCCAACGATCCGCATCTGGATCTAAGCTTTCCGTCCATCTGGTACCAGCTGCAAATGTCGTCGCCGACTGTAAATGTGTATGGCGTTTCGCTGCCGGGCTCTCCATGCATAATTATCGGTTACAATCAAAAGATAAGCTGGGGCGTAACCAACGTGGATGCCGATGTGCTCGACTGGTACCAGGTAAAATTTAAAGACCAAACAAAATCCGAATACTGGTATAATAACCAATGGAACAAAGTAAAAAAACGTATTGAGATTATTAAAGTAAGAGGACAGCAGTCTGTTACTGACACCGTACTTTATACGCACCATGGGCCGGTTGTATATGAAACCGAATCAAAAAAACCGGTGGGCCATCATGGGAATATCCCTGTCGGTAATGCCATGCGATGGCTGGCACATGATGAATCGGATGATATTATGGCCTTTCACCTGCTTAACCGCGGCAAAAATTATAACGACTACCGCCAGGCACTTAAATATTATAGCTGTCCGGCTCAAAACTTCGTTTTCGCCAGTTCAGACAAGGACATTGCCGTAACACCCAACGGTAAGTTTCCATTGAAATTTAAGGACCAGGGTAAATTTATTCTTGACGGAAGCGACCCGGCAAACGATTGGCATGGCTGGATACCGGCGGAGCAAAATCCGACAGTTAAAAACCCATTGAGAGGGTTTGTGAGCTCGGCCAACCAATCATCAACCGACCAGACTTATCCGTATTATATCAACTGGAAATTTGAGCAATATTACCGCGGCAAAAGGATAAACGACAAGCTTGGCGCGTTGAAAAATGCCACCGCCGACAGCATCCGGACAATGCAAATGGATAACTACAGCATCCTTGCGCAAGATGTGCTGCCGGCAATGCTAAACTACCTCGATCCTTCGAAAATGAACAGGGACCAGTTAGAAGCACTGGCCATCATAAAAAAGTGGGACAAACGTTATGACGCCAACTCAACCGGCGCAAGTATTTTTAATAAATGGTGGTCAAAGTTTTATGATACCACCTGGCGCGACCGTTTTGCCGTAAAAGATATATTCCTGAAAGCACCCTCGTATGACCGCACCGAAAAGCTGCTGTTAACCGAACCTAATTCAAACTGGTTCGATAATATGCATACACCGATAAAAGAAACCTGTGCCGACATCGTTAACATCGCGTTTAATGCAGCCATTAATGACCTGGTGCGCAAATATGGAAAGCCGGGCATAAAGTGGCAGTGGGGCGTGGTAAAGAAAACTTATATCAATCACCTGGCTGGTTTGCCTGGCTTTGGCTCCGGCGAATTTTCTGCAGGCGGCACGGGAGGCGTTATAAACGCTTTGAAAAACAATAACGGCCCATCGTGGCGAATGGTGGTGCAGATGGGGCCTGTAGTTAAGGGCTACGGCGTTTTCCCGGGGGGAGAATCGGGCAACCCGGGCAGCTTTTATTATAATGATATGTTTAAAACCTGGAAGCACGGCAAGCTGAATGAATTGCTGTTTTTAAATTCAGCGACTGAAAGTTCGGGAAGAATTAAATCAACGTTGATCCTAAATTGAAGATAAAAATATTTTAGTGTATCAATTTTTGAGAGTGATACAGGTGATACACTTTGATACAGGTGATACACTTTGATACAATGATATGTCATTTTTAATCATACTTATTTTATCCTTTGCATGCGGCTTTTTTTTACCGTGGTGGGTTGCTGCTATTGTTGCCTTTTTGGCTGCATTTTTCATTAGTAAAACATCGTTGCAGGCATTTTGCTCGGGCTTCGCGGCCCTATTTGTGGTATGGGCAGTATTGGCCTTACTTAAAAGCCTTCCGAACGAAAACATCCTGGCCGGCCGCGTGGTGCAATTATTTCCATTGCCAAATAACTGGATATGGTTGCTGATGGTTACGGCGCTGGTTGGCGGATTGGTTGGCGGTATGGCGGCGCTATCCGGAATGTTATTAAAAAAAGCTTTTAAGTAAACAAAAAATGCTTTGCAGGCCTGCAAAGCATTTTCATACTATCTCCAAAATTTTTTATAAAGATCCGAGACTCTTTTTCAGCAGGTTGACCGCGTCGGTGTTGCTTTTTGATGTCTCAAATATTTCTTGTGAGCTTAGGCTATTACCGTAATATGCCGCATTTGATTTTTTATCGATACCCAGGTTCGAGCCATTGATACTAATGCCGGCAAACAAGCCGCGGCTTCGTGAATACGAATAAACCTCTGCCTGCAATTTATAATCTGTGTTTGCCGATGTGCTCCGGCCAACCGGCCCCGCAGCAGCGGAAACATCACCACCGATTGTAAAATCGCCATTTTTTACTTTGGTAAGTACACCCTTATGGCGAAATACCAGCACCAGGTCGACCGACTGAACGCCTATCTGCAGGCCAAGGCTTCCTCCCGTTAAAGTGATAAAGACAGGATCGCTCCATTTTCCGTCATCAAGCTTTACCATCGCCACGCCACGCCCCCGTTTGCCGCCAACAACAAAACCGGCGTTCAGCAGGTTAGGTATGATCACAATTCCCTGGCATTCCGAAATTAAATCATGCGGGATACTCTCTTTCATTCGGCCAAACTCTTTTAGTACATTGGCAGCGCTGTGTATCCGCTCTGTTTCCTTGCTTCCGTCAACAGTTGCCGAGGCAAAAACGATAGTCGCGGTTAACAAAATTGGAAGCATTATGATCTTCAGTGTTTTCATAAGATTGTTTATTAAGATTTTCCAAAAGTAACCTATACGTGTAACAACTCCTAAAACGAACAGATGTTTGTGTTTATTGGCTTTCCACGGTTATATTCCTCATCTCATTTCAAATCTGCAAATTCATCAATTTTCAAATTAAAACCTCCCTATCTTTACCCGGATGAATAAAGCGCAGGTATTTTCAATAAAAAACGAACGGCAATTTAATGAGACTGCACTGCAAATTTTCCAATACCAGGCCCAAAATTGCGCCGTTTACCGGGATTTCATTTCTGCTTTAAAAATTAACCCGGGCAGCGTTAAAACTATAAATCAAATACCGTTTTTACCGATAGAATTTTTTAAAACGCATGAGGTGATGAGTTCGGCCCTACCCGCTGAGGTTATTTTTACAAGCTCAGGAACAACGGGCGCCACAACCAGCAGTCATTACATAACCGATGTGAGCTGGTACACCGAAAGTTTCCGGAAGGCGTTTGAATTATTTTACGGCGATATCAACCGCTATACCATACTGGCCTTGCTGCCATCATACCTGGAGCGACAGGGCTCGTCACTGATATATATGGCCGACGACCTGATCAAACAATCAGGCAACCCCGACAGCGGCTTTTTTTTATATAACCATAATGATCTGCACCTGCAGCTAAAAAAGCAACAGCAAGCCCGAAAACCTACCCTGCTGATCGGCGTGACGTTTGCCCTGCTCGATTTTATTGAGCAATACCCGATAGACTTTCCCGAACTTATCGTGATGGAAACCGGCGGTATGAAGGGACGCCGCAAAGAAATGATCCGCGAGGAATTGCACGGCCAATTGCGAAAGGGATTTGGCGTTGATGCGATACATTCGGAATATGGCATGACGGAGCTGCTGTCGCAGGCTTACTCCAAAGGCGAAGGTATTTTTAACTGCCCACCCTGGATGAAGATAATAACCCGCGATACGAACGACGCAATGAGTCTGCTTTCAACCGATAAAGCAGGCGGTATAAACGTAATCGACCTGGCGAATTTTAACTCCTGCTCATTTATCGCCACCCACGATCTTGGAAAAGTTTACGCCGATAACTCATTTGAAGTACTAGGCCGCTTTGACAACTCCGACATCAGGGGTTGTAATTTGCTGGTAGGGTAAAAAGAGCCAAGATTGTAAGAGCCAAGAATCAAGATTGTAAGAGGTGACTTTTTTGAAAAGAATCAAATCCAGCATGAAGTGCTTGTTGTATATTCAATATTTGATCGCGGGGGTCATTAGGTCTTGTCTTGGTTCTTGGCTCCTGGCTCTAAAAATCTTGCTTCTTATAATCTTGGCTCTTGACTCTAAAATGTTATTACTATTTTTGCGTAAAGCATAAAAGCAATATCATGATCGAGAAATTTTTGAATGAGGAGCAGGATCCTAAAACGGTTGAAAAAATTTATCTGCGCCTGGCAGATCTGCTTACCACGGGTGAAGAGATCCTTTATATAGCGGTTCAAAAAAAGCCGATTGTAAATCTTTTTCCTGATTGCGTAGCGCTTACCAATAAACGCATTCTTTTCTTCACGCCTGCTAATTTGGGGCTTACTATAAAATTTGTGGACTTTGTTTGGAAGGACATTATTGATGTATACACCAAGGAAGAGATCATCGGCGCTATTTTTAGTGTAAAAACCACCAACGGTGCCGAAATGGGTGTAGATTATCTGCCTAAAATACAGGCCCGCAAGCTGTACCAATATGCCCAGGAACGTAAGGAAGCCGAACGCGAAGCCCGCCGCTTGCGTGACCTGGAGGAAAAACGTGCTGAATCCGGGGCTATTCAATTTGAAAATGCGGCCCGTGTAGCAGCGCAACCGGCTGCGTTTGAAGCCGAACCAGAGCAAATCCATGTTCAGTCGGTGCAGCCGCCTGCCCAGGAGGCGCCAAAAGCAGATGAGCTTACCGAGAAATTAAAGAAATTAAGAATGCTGTTTGATAACGGCCTGATCTCGCAGGAAGAATATAACCACAAAAAGCTCGACCTGCTAAGCGACTTGTAAAAGTCGTTGGTCATTAGTCATTGATCTTAGCGGTATCCTGACCACCTTCTTTTGGCCCGCGTTTATAAATGATCAGTCCGTTTAAAAAATTACGGAGTATCTGGTCGCCGCAGGGTTTAAAGTTGGGGTGATCCTCCTTACGGAATATAGCGCCGAGTTCGGTTTTGGTGATCCTGAAGTTAGCCAGGTCTAAAACTTTTATAATATCATCGTCGGTGAAATGTAAAGCTACCCGGAGCTTTTTCATGATATCGTTATTGCTCATGTTTTGTGGCTGATATAAGGTGTAAAATTAGGCAAATTTTGAGAAAAATGGGCTCATCCTAGCCTTTTGTCATTCTGAGCATCGCGAAGAATCTTCTTCACCTGACAAGAATCCCGTATGTCCTGCCGCAGAAGATTCTTCGTTATCACTCAGAATGACAAAGAAATAAAGTGTCTTTGCCCGCATGCTTCGAGTACCTCAGCATGACACCCACCGGTCATCTTGAAACCTCAATCTTCACCTTCTTATTCTTGATCTTTTCTTTGCTAATGAGCTGAACCAGCCGTTCAATGCGGTTACGTTTAACTGCTGCGTAGGATGAATGGTCAAGCACTTCGATCAGGCCGAGGTCGTCTTTTGCCAGTTCGCCTTTTTGCAATAGCAAGCCTACTATATCCACTTTATTTATTTTATCCTTTTTGCCGGCGGCAATATACAGCGTAGCCCAGGGCGATGGCTTTGGCAGCGTAGGTTTTTCGGGCAACGCCTCCATTTCAAGTTGCTGATCGGGGTAATTTAACTTTTCATCTTCTGTGAGGATGAGGTACGACGTGCCTTTCGCATGCATGCGTGCTGTACGGCCATTGCGGTGCAAAAACGCCTCCCGCGTATGCGGCAACTGGTAATGCACCACGAATTCGATCTCCGGGATATCCAGCCCGCGCGAGGCCAGGTCGGTCGTGATAAGCAGGCGGTGGCTCCCGTTCCTGAATTTTATTAATGCCCGCTCCCTGTCCTCCTGCTCCATGCCGCCGTGAAAAACATCATGCACAATGCCACGGTTCCATAAAAGGTCGCTGATGCGGTCAACCGCTTCGCGGTGATTGCAGAAAACCAGCGTGGCCCTGTCTCCTATTGTACAAATGAGCGAAAACAGCGTGTCAAGCTTATCGGCGGCGGGCGATATAACAGCTTTTAATTTAATATCAGGCGCGTTGGTCGCGTTCTCCAAAAAATCAACTTCGGCCGGGTTCCTTATGCCGGTAAAGCCCGGTATTTCCTGCATTTTAGTGGCCGAGGTAAGTATCCGTTTTTTTAAATTCGGGAGTTGCCTGATGATATAGGTCATATCCTCCTGGAAACCAAACTCAAGCGATTTATCGAATTCGTCCAGTATCAGCGTATGGATGGTATCGGTGCTGAAACTTTCGCGGCGCAGGTGGTGGCCTATGCGGCCCGGCGTACCGATCAATACTGCAGGCGGCTGAGAGAGGTTGTTGCGCTCAATTTTTACCGGGTGGCCGCCATAGCAGCAATTAACTTTAAACCCGCTGGCAATGGTTTTAAACACCTGCTCAATCTGTAGTGCCAGCTCACGCGACGGCACCAGGATAAGCGCCTGTACGGTGGGTACGGCTGTATCCAGCAAGCTCAAAAGCGGCAATAAAAACCCAAGCGTTTTGCCCGAGCCGGTCGGGGCAAGCAGGATCATGTCGCCCTTTTTTGCGGCATTGAGCGCAGCATGCTGCATTTCGTTCAGTTCGGCGATCTTTAAATTGGAGAGGGCTTGTTTTAGCATACGTTTTTAGCATCCGCTAAATCCTGTCCGTCAATTAGCGGCGAAGTATTTAGAAGCATCCGCAAAGGTAGTCTTATTTCGGCAACAGCTATCTACGGCTTGTTACAGGGGCGCAATTCAAATTGTCGCTTCGCTATCCCCGCACGTGCGGGGTTCCTACGGAACGTCAAAATAGTTTTACATATTTATCTACCGACCATACGTCCCGGTGGGACGAAACTGCCTATAATCGTCCCATCGGGACGTATGGTCGGTAGCCCGGAAATCAAATCTGCATTGAGCGTTCCGTAGGAACGCCTGGTAAAAAAGCGGCAATTTGAAATTGCACCATATTGCGGGTGGCTAAATCAAAACACATTAAAGTTTAACGTATCTGCCTGCATTGCTGTAAAAATGCCATAGCCATTAACCACATTGGTAGGGATATTAGCCAGGTTTTGCGACGTAGAACCGCTCGTATTGCTTTTTATAAGGTCAGTGTATTCCTGGTTAACCCGCAGCAGTACAACCTTGTAGTGCCCGTAATACGAGAAAATATTTTGGGTGATGTTGTAATACGATGCGTTGTTGGTGTTAACCTGGAAGTTAATTTGCCTGTTGCCGCGCGGATTACCGAACGGGAATCCGCTTCCATCCAAATTATTAAAAACCAACACGTGATTTACTGAGTCGGGGTTATCCCAGCTTAACTTATCCAATGTGATCCCCGCTGTAGTTGGTGTCGACGGCGTAGTGATAGTTAATCCGGTGTACTGTGTAGTAAAACTCACCGGCCGGGCGGGCATAACGGTTTTGGCCGATACCGAATAGGTGAGGTAATTAAACTGCAGCGTATATGTTTTACCTGCTACCAGGAAATTCTGGTCGGCGTGCATGTATGTGCCTGCTATTGTTTCGGCAAGCTGAATACTCTGGCTCCCGTCTGACACATATACCTTCACCCCTGTTAAAGGCAGGCCGTATTTTGATGTATCGGCCAGTGATTTTTGCTGGTACAGTTTAACAGATATAGTATTGCCCGGCACCAGGTAGCCTTCAACTACAGGCAAATAAACGCTGTTGGCGTTGCTGCTATCTTTTTTACATGCTGACAGTACTAATACCGTCAAACCTATTGACAATATTGTTTTTATATATCGTATTGTTATTTCCATCTTAAGCTTAATGTAAGGTTAGGTGTAAAGCCCAGGTAATTGACATCTGTGGTAACAGCCGCGTTATTTTGCAGCTGGAATTCGCGGTACCAGATATTGGTATGATTATATACGTTAAAAAGTGACAGACCTATACTGCCGATCTTATTGCCGTTGATCTTGATCAGGTCATAAGTGGCTGACAGATCAAGGCGGTGATAATCCGGGTATCGCAAAGTATTTTTGCCGCTCACGTTATACGAAGTTGATGTATTGCCATCAGGCGTGGTAATGGTATAAGTTGAAAGCGGCGCCGTGTACGGGTGACCTGTACTGAATATGAATACGGCTGAAAAATTCCAGCGGTAATAGTGGTACATGTTGATGGCCTTAAATTCATGCGTAACATCCTGATCAGCCGGGTAATAGCTATTGCCGTAAACGGCGAACTTGTTCTCGGCATCGGCCAGTGTATACCCTAACCATCCGGTATAGTTCCCAAGCTTTTTCTGTATCAAAATTTCAATACCCTTCGCTTTCCCCGTACCTGTATAAAAATTCTGCTCAATGGAGATGGGTGCGGCTAGACCACCGGCTGTTTGCCTGATGCTATATTGGGTTAAACCCGAGAGCGTTTTATAATACCCTTCAACGTCGATCAGGAATTGGTTGTTTTCGTAACTGATCCCACCCATATAATGCTTTGCTTCGCTTACCGGTATATTACTATTGTTGGATAATACCCAAAAATTCCGGCTGCCGTTTACAATGTCTTCACGGGTAACTTCATTCATAAACTGGTAAAATTCGCCCGTGGCTGCCTTCAGCGTGTAATTGTCGTTGATCACGTAGCTTGCCGAAAGACGCGGCTCCGTATAGAGCTTACCCGTAGGCTGAAACCATGTGCTCCTTACGCCGGGTTGAATGTGCAATTTGCTGGTCGGGTCAATTTCCAGTTCAGCAAAACCACCACCCGAAAAAGCACGGTTATGCTGATCAATAAGTATGCTGGTATCATTCTGCACATAGCTGTAATTTATTTTTTGAAGGCTGCCGTAACCGCCGAACAAAAATTTGAACTGGTTACTGAATTGCCATTCCCAATTTGATTTAACACCAACGTCCTGCAGGTTATTTTTCTCGGATGTACCATTCTGGAAATTTGTCGTTACACCATTAACATCCGTGTTTGATCCGGCGGTTGAACGAATGCGGTCGTTGAAATAAGACGAATAAGTTATGTATGTGTTGGAATGCAATTGTTTAGTCCACTGGCTAAACCATTTGATACTGCTGCCGGTATTGCCGTACTGCGTAACATCGGTAATGTTAAGCCCCCCGCCCGAGCTTATAAATGCCGGGAGCTGTAACGTGCGGCTGTTATCTGTTTTATCTGCGCCATTGTAAAAGCTCCACGTAAGGGTATTATTTTGACTTACGCGATAATTGTACTTTATATCAGCATCGTAAAAATGAGATGCCGGTGTTGTGGATACCCCAAAGCCGCCGCCACCGGGCGAACGTCTACCGGCCGGGCCGCCACCGGGGCCGCCCGTAACCGTAGAGGTATTAAATTGCTTAAATATTTGATTATACAGCGGCCCCTGGTATGATCGCCTGAATGCGACGATCAGGGACGAGTTACTATTGATAGGTGTTTCCGCGAAAGCGTTAACACTTAGTAAACTCAGATCAACCCCGAAGTTGGCCTCGTTGTGATTGCCATCCTTACCATTGATCTCTGTCACGCTTGATAGCCTGCCGCCATACTCCGATGAAAACCCGCCTTTATATAGCTGCACATCTTTAACAGCATTGCTGTTAAAAGCGCTAAAGAAGCCATACAGGTGATCGACCTGGTAAATCGTAAAACCGTCAAACAAAACCAGGTTTTGGTCGGGCGTACCGCCTCTTACGTATGCTCCCGATGACGATTCGTTCGTAGCGCCTACACCGGGCATGAGCTGGAAAGCCCTTAATATATCCTTTTCGCCCATGTTCGGCAGCTTATCCAAACTGGCGGGCGATAGCTGTAAAACCCCTACCTTTTTGGTATCGGTATTCATTACCCCGCTTTTTTTACCCAAAATAGTTACCTCATTTAACGTATTAAGCGCTTTAAACATCGCTATGGTTAAAGTTCCGTTTATGTTTTTAGCGTTGAGGCGTACGTATTCGTGCTGGTAGCCGGAAAAGGAGACCTCAACAACAGACGTGTCTGACGGGACATTAAAAATTGTAAAATCGCCATCGGTATTGGCCGAAGCAGATAAAGTGGTTTTGCGTATTTGAATGGTGGCTCCCGGCAAGGGTTCGCCGGAAGCATGATCGACCACATGCCCGGTTACACTAAACATAAAGTGGGTTGGCGGCCCCTTTGGCGCCTCGATCATTGATTTGACGTTGCCTAATGATGTGCGTCGCAATGCGTTTAATTGCTTTAACCTGGCCAGGTCATCCGTATTTTGAAGGATATAAATCGCCCCGTCGGATTCGATCCAGTAATGCAAAGAATTGTCGCGGCACACCTTAGTCAGCACAAATGTCAACGACTCATTGAAAAAGTGCTCCGCTATATCAAATTTGCTGATCGAATCGCGTTCGTAAACGATATCCAGGTGGTAATTACGCGACAGTGTATCGAGCATCTGGTCGAGCGAGCAGGTAAAAAAATGATTGATATTTGTTTTATCAAGCGTTTTTTGGGTTTGCTGCGCAACGCCGATGTATCCGAATCCTGTAATTAATAATAATAGTAATAGTTTTTTCATCCGGGTTTTTTCTGCCGGGACGAAAATGAGGCATCTTACTGCCGATAGAAAATAAATGAGATGAGGGGCACCAATGTATAGACCAAACGGCTAATTAGCGGGCTGATCTACTTCCTTACCTATCATTTTATTGATCACATCACGGTAATTGTCGCTCAGGGGCAAATCGGCGTTGGTTGTTTTTATCCTGCCCCGCCTTATTTGTATTACGTAATCCACGTTTATTAAATATGATTTATGTATCCGGTAAAACAGGGCGGGAGGCAGCTGAAGCTCGAGCGCTTTTATGCTGGTGCGCGATATGACCGGTTTCGGCTGCCCGGAAAGGTTAATTTTCACATAATCTTTTAAACCTTCGATGTATTCAACATCACTAAAATTTATCTTAACCAGGTTATAATCGGCATGCACAAAAAAGTATGGTTTTTTTACCGGTGAAATTTCAACCGGGTTCTTTTTTAATTCGAACAGGCTGTTCGCTTTATGGCATGCCCGCAAAAAACGATCGAGCGCGACCGGCTTCACCAGGTAATCTATCACATCCAGGTCGAAGCCATCGATCGCAAATTTTTCGTACGCGGTAACAAATATCACCATCGGCTTATTAACCAAGCTTTTAACCAACTGTAACCCATTGAGGCCCGGCATTTGGATATCGCAAAACACCAGGTCGATCTGTTCGGCCTGCAACCGGATCAGCGCATCGCCGGCGGTACGGCAGCGGCCTGCAACCTGTATATAATTTACGTGTTTTAAATTATCTTCCAACAGGTCGAGCGAAAGCGGTTCGTCATCAATAAGTAAGCATCGCATCATTTTAATTGTATTTGCAGGTTAACTTTATAAATGTTGTTTTTTTGGCTGATATCAAGGGTATGGCTGCCCGGATAAAGCAGCTCCAGGCGCCTTTTAACATTGGGCAACCCTATGCCATGGCTTTCATCTTTATTTGGCTCGTGCGGGTTGTAAGTATTTTGAACGCTAAGCGTGAGGATTTTATCATCCGACTTCATACAAATATCAATAGCAGGATCGGCAACATCGCCGGTACCATGCTTAAAAGCATTTTCAACAAATGGTATCAGTAACATGGGTTCAACGGTTTTTTCGGGCTCCGCTATATCAAAATCTAAATTTATTTTAACTACATCCTGGAAACGCAGCTTTTGCAGCCCGACATAGCTGCGCAAATAACCGGCTTTATCAACCAGGGTCACTTTTTCTTCGTCGCTGATATACAGCATGTAACGCAATAGCTTTGACAATTCTATCAATGTAGGCTCAACCAGTTCTGCCTTAAACCGCGAAAGCGCTACCACGCTGTTGATCACATTAAAAATAAAATGCGGGCTGATCTGCGAGCGCAGAAATGCAAGCTCGGATACCAGCGTCGCATTCACGATCTCGCGTTTGTTATTGGCCAGTTTAAACTGGTCGGCCAGGTAGCGGTAAGCAAAACCGGCCCCGGTTATTGCGATAAGCGGCAGCAAATTAAAGCCGACAAAAAAAGGCGGCTTTGGCCGGACACCATGTCCCATCCGGGCAAACGGAAAAGGCATTTGCGGCTGCACATGTACAATAATTAAATGTATTGTGACCAGGGAAACCACCAGCAAAAGAAAATATAACCCTATCCTTTTATGCTTATTTAAAACTACCGGTATCAGGAAAAATGCGTTTAAATAAAATTGAACGGCGAGAAATAGGTTTATCACCACAAAATGCCAGGCGGAAAATAAGCGCGGCTGGAAACCGTAAGGTCCGGAAAGAATTGGGATAAAGGTTATTAAGGCCCAAAACAGCAAATGTATAAGTGTTTCAATAATTATTGCCGACCGCGAACCTTTAAACATACCAGCTAAGTTAGCCCATTTGACCAGGCCCTGTTTAAATAAGAGACCAGGCAGGCAAATGTGCCGATGACCACGGTAATTATAGCTACAAAATGCTGGAGTGCAAAGGAACGGGGCCGGGATAGGGAGGCTTTTAACAAACTTTAACGTTTATCTCTACAGGTTCGTAAAGTTTATTAAAAATCCAAATTTTTGTCATTCTGAACGATAGTGAAGAATCTTCTACGCAATGTATTTCGCAGGTTTTTTTCTCCATAACAGTAAACGTATACGCTTCAATCAAAGAGGATCCTTCGCTATCGCTCAGGATGACAAAAACTTGCGTACCCTTAATTTGACGTACCGGAGTTTCGATTAAGCTGAATGCACATCTTTCATCGCCGACCTCGCGGCAATCAACGCAATAAAGGTTATCGCTGCAGCCAAAGACAGGTAATAACCCACATACTGCAGCCCATAACGCGTTGCTAAGGTGGTAGCGATATAAGGGGTTAACGAAGCGCCCAGTATGCCCGCCAGCGTAAATGATAACGATGCGCCGGTATAACGGACAGCCGCCGGGAATATTTCTGCCAGCGCAGTTCCCAGCGGGCCGTAGGTTAATCCCATTAAAAACATGCCAAGCACCAGGAATAAAACGGTAACACCCCAGTTCCCCGCACTAAATAACGGCGAGAAGAATAAGCCGAACAGGAAAATGCCGGCTGTGGCGAACATCAGAACTTTGCCGCGGCCATACTTGTCGGCCAAAAATGCTGACAGTGGGATGCCCAGGCCAAAAAACAAAACGGAGATCATTTGCCCGATGAGAAAACCTGATCGCTGGTAATGCAGCGCCGAAGTGCCCCAGCTTAAGGTAAATACCGTCATCAGGTAGAACAATAAAAAGGTGGTGATGGTGATAATTGTACCCAATATGATGGCTTTTGTATGTTTGGTGAATACCACCACAACGGGCATTTTTACCCGCTCATTCTTTTCAACGATCTTTAAAAAGTCGGGCGTTTCTGTCAGCTTTAATCGGACATACAGGCCAACCCAAACCAATATGGCGCTCGCAATAAACGGAATGCGCCAGCCATAATTTAAAAACTGCTGGTCTGTCATGGTTTTGCTGAGCAGCAGGAAGGTAGTGCTGGAGATTAAAAACCCTATTGGCGCGCCCAGTTGCGGGAACATGCCGTACCAGGCCTTTTTTCCTTCCGGCGCGTTCTCGGTAGCCAGCAACACTGCCCCGCCCCATTCGCCGCCAAGCCCCAGGCCTTGCCCAAAACGGAACAAAGCCAATAAAATGGGCGCCGCAATACCGATCGATTGGTACGACGGCAGCAGGCCTATAGCTACCGTAGACGGCCCCATTGTCATCAACGCGGCAACCAGTGTGGCTTTGCGGCCCCTGCGGTCGCCAAAATGCCCGAACAAGGCCGCGCCTAATGGCCGGGCGAAAAAAGCCAGCGCAAAGGTTGCCAATGATTGCAGGGTAGCCGAAGCCTGGTCGCCCGCCGGGAAAAAGAGTTTTGGAAAAACGAGTACCGCCGCCGTGGCGTATATATAAAAATCAAAAAACTCGATGGTGGTGCCGATAAGGCTGGCTGTTAGAATGCGCCGTGCAGAATTTCCGGTATTGTTTTTTTGGCTCATAAGGTTTATGTAAACAAGCGAGCTCAAACATAAAATATTTCCGGTGAATAAAGTTGACTCCCATCGAAAGTCAACGACTTATTTGATCGCCTCTGCGAACAGCGAATCGGGCTTCCTTACGGCATGGTTGATTTCATCGAGGCCGAACGACCGCCATTCGGGTATGCTGCTTTCGTCAAAACGCTTTTGCTCAACGTTTTTAAACCCGGCATCCCGAAGCAGGTTGCCTAACGAATAAATATCATACATCCATTGGTGTATTTCGCCGGATTGCCGCAATTTGCCGATCTCCATCAGTTTATATTCATGGCCGAAGAATACTTTTAATACCAGGTATTTAAAACCCCGGAAGGACAGGTTTCGTTTTATCTTATCGATCGCCTTTTTTGCGCGGTCCTTTTTAGTTTCCGGGTTTTCACGTAGCCGGGCAAAATATTGCCTGATGAGATAACCCTCATGCCCTATGCGCTCCATAACAAAATCATTATTTGGCAAGGTTTCCGCTGAAAGATAATTGGCCATTTCGCCGCCGGTTACATTTCTCACGGTCTGATCGTACATCTCTATCTTTATCCATTCATAATCGGCGCGTATTTTTTCGTTGGCGGGATCGGCTTTACCCATATTTAGCAGCCGGGTATAGTTATTTACGATCTGCTCCAGGTCGGGCACGGCTATGCGGATAACGCCGCCGGGCTTTAATACACGGTAACACTCAGCAATAAATTCTGGTGCATCATTTTTCTGAAAGTGCTCCAGCACATGTGAATGATAAACCACTTCAAATGAGTTATCGTCAAAGGGAACGCCCTCCAGTAAATTGTGCGCGATGACGTCTTCGCCTGATTTTAAAGTGTCAACATTTACCCATTGCTGGTTAAAATGCGATCCGCAGCCTAAATTTAAATAAGGGAGTTTGTCCATAATGTATAAGCAACTTCTACAACAGTTTATTTGTTTTATTCGTTATGATAAATCGCTGCTCGCTCAACAGTGTATTTTACATCGAACATTGCATGCCGGCGTCGCAAAGCGTCAAAAAAAGGGCCTTTAGCATAAACTAAAGGCCCTAATCAATGATTATTCCCGTTGATAGTTACTTCAACTGGTACACCCGCACATAATCCACTACCATACTCGCCGGCAGTTTTGTAGTATCGATCGTATTGCCTGGCCAGTTGCCTCCAACTGCCAGGTTCAGGATGATAAAGAAGGGGTTTTGAAAGCAGCCCGTACCGTTAATGCCGTTGGCAATATTTGCGCTAAAATACTGTACACCGTCTATATGCCAGTTTATAGCTGTGGAGGTCCATTCTACATCATATACATGGAACTGGCTTGGCGAGGTTGATACCTGTCCCCCATAGGAAGCGTTGCCATTGTTATACCAATGGATGGTTCCGTGATTTAAGCTATCGGTATTGATATGCTCCATAATATCAATTTCGCCGCATTTGGGCCAGCTAACGATGGTGATGTTTGACCCCAACATCCAGAAGGCCGGCCATAAACCCTTTACTACCGGCATTTTTATCCGCGCCTCTATCCTGCCAAAGGTAAACTGGTGCAGCCCCTGTGTTTTCATGCGTGCCGAGGTGTATTGATTGGAACCTACCTGCTGTTTTTTTGCAGTGATGGACAGATAACCGTTGGCAACAGTCGCGTTTGCCGCCTGGTAATATTCCAGCTCATTGTTGCCCCAGCCGCCACCGCCGGTTTCAAACTTCCAGTTACCCGTGTTCACGCTTGTGCCGCTAAATTCATCAGACCAAACCAGCTGGTAAGTCAGTGCGCGTGTCTTTGATACAAATGCGACGGAATTTTTTGGCAGTACCATGTCGCTGCCTTGTTTTGTACAGGCGCTCAGCCCGGTCAGGATTCCGGCAGCTAATAAAAGCCTCAGCCCCCTGCAGAAGGTAGTTTTGCTTGTTTTCATAAAATTGATTTTAATTGGTATTCAAATATAACTGATAAACGTTATATATTGTTTAATAGTTAAGGCTTTGGATGAAAATCGACGGCGTATGCGAACTAACTTTCATTCCCGGGAAACAGGTTTTCAATTTCTTTAAAATCGTCGGTATTGCTCACAATTCGCCTGATTACGCCGTCGAGCTCATGTGCCGACTGATCAAGATAGTCGAGCGTTTCGGGATCTGCCGGCTTGCCACCGCTTATTTTTAATAAACCAATCAACCCCATAATTCGCGCCAGAGGCGCACGTACCAGGTGTGATTGGATAATGGCGATTTTTCTGAGCTTGTTATTTTGGGCTTTGATGGCATTGGTATATTTTACTTCTTCGCTTATATTCTTTGCTATGCCCAAAATGGCTTGTTGCCCCTTGTAATAGATCATATTATGCTGCACATCGACCGGAAAAGGCATATGATTTTTATCATAATGAATGGCGGTAGCCGGCACCTTATTACCGTTTAAAATAATGTTGTTGATCTTTTTATGCACAGCAGCCAGATCGTGATTCTGCCTGATATCCATGACGCTCAGTCGCAAAAATTCATCCCGGGTATAACCATATCCTTTTAAAGCTGCTTCGTTTACCTCCAGAACCTTCAATGTCTCCCTGTCAAATACCCACATCGGCAGGGGGTTTAACATAAACAGGCTTCTGAAATAGGTTTCCGATCCGGCTAATTGTTTATTCAAAATATCTTTTTCCCGGGTTTCGTTTTGCAGGCTTTTGGCGAGTTGATTTTCACTTAAGATCGTGCTTTCCAGGCCGTTTATGGTTTTGCTAATTAAAACCACGCTTATTATACTTAAAAAAATAAGATTAGAAGAAAATGCTATCCATGAACCAACTGTATTGTGCAGGAACAACGGCGAGTTAAACGGCTGGCAGGCGATGATCAAGCCGAAGCAGAGGCAGGTTATAAAATGGAGTAAAATTGTCCAGTAAGCCATTTTGGTAGAAATCATCACCACCGAAAATATAGTGAGGGCATACAGGTATATTACCCCGGGCCCAAATAAACCGAGAGTGGAGATGAGCATAATTGCAACCAAATACAATATGATCACCACGAAAATCTTTTTAAAATCCAAAGAGACCCTGTGATCAAAAACCACAACAGCAATAATGACCACAGCGGCAATATCGCCGCCCGCGATAAAAAACATTTTGCTTTTTATGCTCATCCATACGCCCGGTATTAATGCGATAAAGCTGAAAGGAATAAAATATATAGTGAAGGCAATATAAATTCTCCTTTGCCAGTAGTGGATATCTTTTACCTCGTACTGGTCTGTTTTCCCCGCGGCCGCCTCGGCAAAATCGTTATACTGTGACCAGATTTTTTTAAACATCATAATAACACACGGACAAGATGCACAAACATGATTTACTTGCGAATTGCTTATATATTAAAAAACTTCTTCTATGTTAACATGGCGATTAATAGATTAGATGACGAATCTGTAAAAAACGCCGTCTAATACAAGCCTAAAATAACAATTAATTTAAAATCTACTTCGATTTAAAGTAAAAAATACATAAACACCCGCACGACCGGCTAAAAGAATATTAACTATTAGTTGTTTTGTTCCGGGTATTCAAAGGTTCCAACCATTTAACTCTCAAAAATTGGAACACTGTAACAAACTACGATTTTACCGGAGAGTATGTAAAGCGGTTTTGCAATAAAGCAGGGATTTTTCGATCATTCCGAAACCTGCCTTCGCTGAAGCTTCGGCGGGTGAAAGTGGTGAGGCAGGGATTTATCTCGGGGTAAATTTCATTGATCCCTTTTGGGGAGGCTTAAATCAATAAAGTACCTTCAAAAGACTTTCGGGATTTGCGTTGCTATACCAATATTCATGGCCGGCGCTCACAAATTCTGCTCTTACCGGATGCACCGCACCAGTAAGTTTATCTACGTGATCTCATACCAATCATCTGTACGGAATGGTGAGGCCGGCAAATTTACACCGTTATATAAATTACAAACCGGGTTATTTGCCCAGGCGTACCGTACTGCAACAGGGTTGGCAACAGCGCTGCTGGTCACCACCACTTTATTGCCGGATATGATAGCCCGGGCGGGGTAGAATTTTTTATCAGCACCCGATAGGGTAAATCCTTTCAATGTATCGCCTTTGGCAAGCAGGCCATGATCTGCATGGGTAAATTCCAGTTCAATTTTATTGCCCTTAATCACCTGCGATTTATAAATTGGTCCCGAATAAGGGATATTTTCGCCGTAGGTTTTTGCTCGTGCTATTAATGCCAGCCTGCGGCCAGCTTCCTGCTTGTTTTGCGGGTGTATACGGTTGGCGTCGCCAATATCAATGGTTACCGCCATGCCTGTATTAGGCAGGCTAAGCGTGCTTAACTGGGCATCGCGCAGGGCTGGCCAGTCGGCAGCGGG
>JAQBOM010000035.1 GCA_028288025.1 Mucilaginibacter sp.
ATTAATAATAGAATCTGTAAAAAAAAATTATTCCTTCTACAGTATCCCTCTTTTCTCTTCTTTACATAACTACCTTCCCTTTCGGGTCAGCCGTTACGCTACATGATTATCTATCTCTTATAAGAACTTGTCGCCTTTCCCATCACGGTTCCGGCTTATAGGTTATCACCTTTAACAGTGATCACTTTTTCAATTTTTAATCCCGGAAATCGCTTCCGGTCTTTCGCTTATTCAGCGCCCCTTCGTTTTGGGATTGCAAAGGTAAGAACCTTTTTTGTTACTGCAAACTTTATTTTTTAATTATTTTAAGCTTGCTTTCGAAGTACAATCCGCTACCTCATTTGCGGGCTGCAAAGGTACGCAGACTTTCGGCTTTCACAAGCCCTGCCCACAAAAAAGTGATGGTGTATTTATAACACTTTGCAAATCAGGAGAAAAAAGTTTGCAGTTGACAGTGGGCAGGTATCAGCAGGCAGCCCAATTGCAAACTGCCAACTAAAAACTGCCAACTGCATTACTCTGTTAAAAGATGTTAAATCACACCTATATATATACTGTAGCCCAAACCGGCGTTATATATTAGCCGATCAAATAAATAATTGACTGATTTATAATATTCACCTATCTTTGCAAAATGTTTAAAAAACAACTGATTTTTTTAGCCTGTGTATTTGTTCTATTAATAACAGTACTGGGCAGTTGTAAAAGTAAATATGAAAAACTTCGGGCAAGTAACGATAATGCCAAAAAATACTCCGAAGCCATTAAACTATACAATAAAAAAGAGTATTCAAAAGCGTTAGGCTTATTCGAGGGCCTGGTAACGCGTTACCGTGGACAGGAACAAGCTGAGGATCTGTATTATTACTACGCGTATACCAACTATAAATTGAAGGACTATACATCAGCAAGGTACCATTTTAAGACCTTCGCCGATACTTACCCTTCGAGTTCAAGGGCTGAGGAGTGCCGGTTTATGTGGGGCTATTGCTTTTACCTGGATTCGCCCATTTTTTCGCTTGACCAGGAGAATACAAATAAAGCTATCGAATCATTGCAGCTATTTATTAACCTGTATCCGAAAAGCGACCGGGTTGCTGAAGCCAGCAAACTCATACAAAACCTGCGTGATAAACTGGAGCAAAAAGCGTATGCCAATGCCAAATTATATTTAACAATTAGCGATTACCAGGCAGCCACCATCGCGTTCAATAATATGCTGCGCGATTACCCGGATACTAAATATGCCGAGGAGCTTGAGCTTTTGACCATTAGGGCCCAATACCTGTATGCCCAGCATAGCAGGGAGGATTTCCAGGAGGAACGTTATAACCAGGCTGTTGTTTACGCTAATCAGTTTGTTGACAAATATCCGAACAGCAAATCCTTAAAAGAAGCCAAACAATATAAAAAGGATAGTGAACAAGGAATAGTAAAAACCAAATATATTTTAGCTGAAGCATTAACAAACCAGCGGCTGGCCAACAAAATAGCTAAAAAAGATACGACTAAAATCCAGCCGCCTTCTGAAAAAGGGAACGAAAACAGAAAAATCCCAAATTAAAAAGATATGAGCAATAATATTAATAAGCCTGCACCGGCAAGCAGTACAGTAACCCGCGATTTGCGCGAGTTAGATGTAAAAACCGACAACATTTACGAGTCGCTTGTAATTATGTCAAAGAGAGCTAACCAGATCTCAAACAACGTAAAAGAAGAGCTGCATCAAAAGCTTTCGGAATTTGCTTCGTCAAATGATAACCTTGAAGAAGTTTTCGAAAACCGCGAGCAAATCGAAATATCCAAACATTACGAAAAAATGCCCAAGCCTTCATTGGTGGCTGTACAGGAATTTTTGGAAGATAAGATCTATTACCGCAACCCGGCAAAAGAACAATAGTTCTTTTTGAAGTCGAAATTTAAGAGTCAAAAGTCAAAACTGGGTTTGTACTGTTTTGACTTTTGGCATATATAAGCCGGCTGTTCTGCCGGTTTTTTCCTATTTTTACGGAATGCTCCAGGGTAAAAACATTATTTTAGGGATCTGCGGAAGTATAGCTGCCTATAAATCGGCATTGCTGGTACGCTTATTCATAAAAGCCGGGGCCAGCGTACAAGTGGTGATGACCCCGGACGCCACCAATTTTATTACCCCGCTCACACTATCCACCCTTTCAAAAAAACCGGTATTAGTTGATTATTTTACACTTGAAAACGGTGAGTGGAACAACCATGTGGAGCTGGGCCTATGGGCTGACCTTTTTGTAATTGCCCCGGCAAGCGCCAACACGCTTGCGAAAATGGCTCATGGATTATGTGATAATTTATTGCTTGCTGTTTACCTTTCGGCAAAATGCCCGGTATACTTCGCGCCGGCTATGGACCTTGATATGTGGAAACACAGCGCCACTAAAAAGAACATCAGTAAACTGCAGTCCTTTGGAAACATCCTTATTCCACCGGGTACCGGCGAGTTAGCCAGCGGCCTGAACGGTGAGGGACGCATGTCCGAGCCGGAAGAGATCATCGCATTTTTATCGGCTGACGTAAAAAAAAAACTTCCGTTAGCTGACCAAAAAATACTGGTTACCGCAGGCCCTACTTATGAAGCTATCGACCCGGTGCGCTTTATTGGCAACCATTCATCCGGCAAAATGGGGTTTGCTATCGCTGATGAACTGGCGGCCATGGGTGCAGTTGTTACCTTAATTGCAGGGCCGTCGTTAGAAGTGAGCAAACAACGGTCGGTCAAACGAATCGACGTCACATCAGCCGAAGAAATGCTGCAAGCCTGTTTAAGCCATTTCAAAAATGCAAAAGCCTGCATTATGAGCGCTGCTGTAGCCGATTATACCCCGGTAAATGTGGCCCAACAAAAAATTAAAAAACAAGGCGATAACTTTACCATTGAGGTAAAAAAAACAACTGATATTTTAAGCCTGCTGGGCGCGCAAAAAAAACCAGGCCAGGTACTCGCCGGGTTTGCCTTGGAAACGAATAACGAAGAACAGAACGCGATTGACAAACTGAAAGCGAAAAATTTAGATTTCATCGTGCTTAATTCGCTGAACGACGAAGGCGCCGGGTTTAAAAAGGACACGAATAAAATAACTATCATCGACCGCGAGCTGGAAAAAACAGCGTACAGCCTTAAAAGCAAGGATGACGTTGCCCGCGATATTTGCCACAAAATTGCTGAATTGATAAACCGATGAAAACACTTGGGGTGTATATTTTACTATTCTGCTTATGCTTCGGTGCGGCCGCGCAGGATTTGAATGCGCGCATACAAATTGTTTCGCCAAAAATACAATCAACCAATAAGCGGGTTTTCCAAACGCTCGAAACGGCGATGAAGGATTTTTTAAATGGCCGCAAATGGAGCGCCGATGCCATTTTGCCGCAAGAGCGGATCGATTGCAACTTCGTGTTAAACATTACCGCATGGGACGGCAGCAGCAATTTCAGCGGAGAGCTGCAGGTACAATCGTCGAGGCCGGTTTTTAACTCGTCATATACCACCACTTTAATAAACCTTAACGATAAAGAC
The DNA here is from genome assembly GCA_028288025.1 of Mucilaginibacter sp. Classification (GTDB taxonomy): domain Bacteria; phylum Bacteroidota; class Bacteroidia; order Sphingobacteriales; family Sphingobacteriaceae; genus Mucilaginibacter. The sequence continues at coordinate 3,551 of JAQBOM010000035.1, forward strand.
GTTGATTTTACCTATACTGAAGGTCAAACCGTTGACTATACCGACCAAAATTACCAAAGCAACCTGAGCTCGATCATGGCGTTTTATGCCTATATCATTGTTGGGATGGATTACGATACGTTTTCGAGATATGGCGGAACCCCCTATTTTTTAGCCGCGCAAACTGTAGTAACCAATGCACAAACCGGCGGCAGCAAAGGCTGGAAAGCTTTTGACGGTACCATTAACCGCTACTGGCTTTCTGAAAATTTGACTAATACGCTTTACCAGCCGCTGCGCAGTTTGGTATACGATTATCATCGCCAGGGTTTGGATGTGATGGCCGACAATCCCGGCAAGGGACGGAAGGTTATTTCGGCTCTGCTGCCATTACTTACACAGGTTGACCGGCAGCGACTTGGCGCGATGTTTCCGCTCGTCTTTTTTACAGCTAAGAGCGATGAATTGGTATCAATATTCAATAAAGCCGCCTCGCAGGAACGCCTGCAGGCCATGAACATATTAAGCCAGGTTGATCCGGCCAACGGGTTGAAGTACCAGGCGCTTCAGAAAAACTGACCGCCGATTTTTTGATTTCGCTGATTTGATTTCGGATTTCGGATGTTCAATTTCGGAATTATTATTCTGAGGCATTTTGGCGATTTGCGCCATTGCATAAAACCGTCAAATCCGAGATCGAACTTCCGAAACGGCGAATCTATCGAGTGCCATAAAAAAACAATCAACCTCGAAAAATTCGAAATCCCCCTGTAACATTCTCTTTTCCCACACGTCTTTTTAAAATAAATAAAAAATAACTTGCATATACGAAACTTATCGTATATGTTTGTACGAACAAATTCGTATATAAATATAAAATGGAAATCAAACCGACAGAAAGCGAGTTAGAGATACTACAGATCATCTGGAAAAAAGGTGAATGCAGCGTTCGCGATGTGCATGAGGAGCTACTAAAAAATAAAGATGCCGGTTATACCACCACGTTGAAACTAATGCAGATAATGCATGATAAAGGTTTGGTTGAACGGGATACTACTGCAAAAACACACTTATATAAAGCGATTATTACCCGCGAGCAGGCGCAGCAAACCGCGCTGGATAAAATTATATCCACGGTATTTAAAGGTTCAACCGCCGACCTGGTGATACAGGCGCTGGGTCATCAACGGGCGTCGAAAGATGAGATCGAGGCGATAAGGAGTTATTTGCGGGACGTAGAGAATGGAAATTAGTCCGAAAGGAAAAAGACCATAGTCCATGGACCATAGCCTGTGGCAGCCGAAAGGGAAGATACTATTTATTAACTATTGACCATGGTCCATGGACTATGGACTTTTGAAAAGAAAAATTAAGATGGAAAACGTATTCTACAACATCAGCCAGGTTTTAGGAATAACCATTATCCATTCGTTATGGCAGGCCCTGCTTATTTATTTCGCGCTTAGAATGGCGCTCATGTTTTCAGCGCAGCTATCTGCATCAAAAAAATATTGGCTTGCAGTAACTGGCCTGCTGGCTGTAACAGGCTGGTTTGTTTATACACTGGTAAACGAGGTGCAAATATATAACTGGCTGGCGGTGGCCCCTTCCAAACTATCGGCCATGCCGTTGATGCTTGAACTGCCGCGGGGTATACGCCAGTTTAATGACCAAAGCATACGTTATTATTACAGTATTGAAGAGTACCTGCCTTATATATCCATTGTTTATTTAGCAGGCTTGCTGTTTAACTCCGGAAGGTTAATACTGGGCCGCAGGAGGATCAATATCATCAAACAAACCATGAGCATTGATATCCCGCTTCAGCGGAAGATCAATCAATTTGCCGAGACGCTTAATATTGATGTTACGGTGAAGGTTGGCTTAAGCAAAATGGTAGATGTCCCTTGCATGGTGGGTTATATTAAGCCGATCATCCTTTTACCATTTACATTAAGCACTTATCTCGCAGCGGAAGAGATCGAGGCTATATTATTACATGAGCTGGCCCATATTAAACGGAACGATTATATCATGAATTTGCTGCAGCAAGTTATTTCGACCCTGTTGTTCTTTAATCCATGTGTACAGCTGATCAACAAGATCATCAACGAAGAGCGCGAAAATTGCTGCGACGACCTGGTAGTTCGGTCAACGCCCAACCCCATAATTTACGCAAAAGCATTATTAAAGCTCGAAGAAACACGCGAAAACAATATGCGGATGGCCCTGGCTGCCACCGGAAAAAAATATTATTTATTAAACAGAATACAACGCATCATGAAAACTAAAAAACCAACTTCAGGCATCCGCCCGGCTTTGCTGGCCATGCTTATATTAACCATCGGCATGGGCTGCATAGCCTTGCTCAATCCACAGGTAGCACAGGGTAAAATATCGGTAAAAGCGATAAAGCCGGCACTTGCGGCTTTGTTAAGCGACACCGGCCATAAGGCCAAAGCAACTGCATCAAAAAAGAAAACAGCAGCTAAGAAAGATTACAAAGTCAAAAACAAATTCAAATTAAATAAAGAGGACAAATCGAACTATAATTTCAACTATGAAGATCCGGAACTTGAAAAATTAGGTAAAGAAGTTGAAAAACACGGCCAGGCTTTAAGCAAGTACTATGATAGCCCTGAGTTTAAAAAAATGTCCGAAGAAATGGAGCAAAGGGGGAAAGAAATGGAAGCCTTTTACAATAGGCCGGAATTGAAAAAACTAGAGGAAGAACAAGCAAAGTTAGGCCAGGAGTTTGGAAAGAACTGGGGCGAAACAAATGAGATAACAGAGAACAGCGCTAAAATGGGAGCATTGGGCGAAAAAATGGGAAAATATTTTAGCAGCAGTGAATTTAAGGCGAAGAATGAAAAGCTGAAGAAAAAATATGGGATACCCCAGGACTATTACCCCCGGAACGATACAAGCGAAAACTATAAAAAATACCAGGCAGAACTGGAAGCCGGCCTGCCTGCTGAAATAAAACAGGCAACAAAAGAATTAAAGACCCTGGGGAAGCAAATGAAGGCGCATTATGACTCGCCCCAATTTCATGCACAAAGCGACAGGATGAAAGTTATGGGTGATAGCTTGCGCAGAGCATTCAATAACCCCATGATAAAAGAGCAGCAGGAAGAGATGCGTAAGCTGGGTGAGAAAATGCGCGAGATGAATAATAACCCTGAAATGAAAAGAGAAAAGGAGTTGTTAAGAGAGGCAAGTGCAAAAATGAAGGCTTATACTCACAGCCGGGAATTTAAAAGAAGAATGGCTGAGCTGCGTGCCAAAGCAGAAGCGTTTGAAAAAATTGAGCGACCCGAAAAACCAGAAAAGCCAGAGAAACCAGATGAGAATTAGTTAAATGGTTGATTAAGTTGGATTGTGTTAATTGGGGTAGGATTTTCTTCCTTATCAATTTAATCAACTATTCACTTAATCAACATAATCAACCACTCACCAAAAAATCGTAATTTAGTATCCTCCAAACCGGGGATACTTTTTTATGCTTCAAAAGCTCAGTATTAGCAATTACGCTTTAATCGATAACCTTGAGATCAGCTTCGGCAGCGGGTTAAATATACTTACAGGTGAAACCGGGGCCGGGAAATCTATTATTCTGGGTGCCCTGTCGCTCATATTGGGGCAGCGTGCCGAAAGCCGTTATTTCTTCAACCAGCAAAAAAAATGTGTGATCGAAGGGCTTTTCAGGATCGAGGCTTTTCATTTGAAACAATTTTTTATAGATAACGACCTCGACTACGAACCCGAAACCGTGTTACGCCGCGAAATATCGGCCGACGGTAAATCGCGTGCGTTTGTAAATGATACGCCCGTTAATTTGAATGCCCTTAAAGCTTTAGGCGAAAAGCTGATCGATATCCATTCGCAGCACGCTACACTGGAGATCAACGACCCGGAGTTTCAACTGTTGGTTGTTGACGCGGTGGCCGGGCATGAGGATTTACTTAACGATTATCACTTCAAATTCCGGTTGTTTAAAAAAGATACGGCCAGCCTGCATCAGCTTATCGCGGAAAGCGAAAAAGCAAAAGCAGACCTGGACTATTACCAGTTCCAGTTTGACGAACTGGAAAAAGCTGGTCTTACTGCCGGTGAGCAGGAGCGGCTGGAACAGGAACTTTATACGCTCTCAAATGCCGAAGAAATAAAGCGCAATTTATCGGGCGCGCAACATTTAATGCAGGAGGGCGAAACTTCGGCAATTATACAACTGCACGAGGCTGGGCATCAGCTATCATCATTGGAAAGGTTTAACCCGCTGATTGAAGAGCTCCGTCAGCGCTTAAACAGTACCGTTATTGAGCTGAAAGATATTGCTGCTGAAATTGAAAATATTGAACAGCGCACGCATACCGACGAAGCACGCGCCGGGGAGGTCAATACCCGGTTGAGCCTGATCTATAACCTGCAAAAAAAGCATCGAGTTAATAGTGTCGATGAATTACTGCAATTGCAGGACGACCTGTCCGGGAAAATCCAGCAAGCGGTTTTTGGTGACGAGGCCATTGAAAAATTACGCAGGCAATTAAATTCGGATCAAAAAGAGCTGGGAGCTTTAGCGGAGTCAATATCAGCCAACAGGCAAAAAGCCATACCGGGCATTCAGGCCAGCGTGGTTTCGGCCCTTTCGGAGATGGGTATGGAGAGCGCCGTACTGAAAGTGGAGTTGGAAGTCCGAAAGTCCAAAAGTCAAGACTTCCTCACCAAAAACGGCATCGATGAAGTCCGCTTTTTATTTACGGCAAATAAAGGTCATGCCCCGGCTGAAATGAGCAAGGTAGCCTCGGGCGGGGAGCTGTCGCGGCTGATGCTGGCGATAAAATCGCTAATCGCTCAGAACACCGCATTGCCGACTATCATTTTTGATGAGATCGACGCGGGGGTATCAGGCGAAGTGGCAAATAAGGTGGGCCAGATCATGGAGCGGCTGGCGAACAACCTGCAGGTGATTACGATAACTCACCTTCCGCAAATTGCCGGCAAAGGCGGCAACCATTATTTTGTTTATAAAGACGATACCGCAACTGCGACTTACACGCGCATCAAGCAACTGGATAGTAACGAACGCGTGCTGGAAATTGCCAAAATGCTAAGCGGCGATAACCCGGGTGAAAGCGCTTTGCAGAATGCGCGGGAACTATTGGGAGATTTACGATCTTAGATTTACGAATTACGATTTAATTGTAAATACCTCATAGTCGCCTAAATCTGATATCGTAAATCTAAAATCGTAAATATAATTATCTTTGCCACCACTATAAACTCTAAAACATGGCTTACAACTTATTAAAAGGTAAAAAAGGCATCATATTCGGTGCGCTGAACGAGCAATCCATAGCCTGGAAAGTGGCGCAACGGGCGGTTGAAGAAGGCGCCGAAATTATATTGAGCAACGCCCCTATCGCTTTACGCATGGGCGAGTTAAACAAACTGGCCGAAGAATGCAAAGCGCCAGTAATAGCAGCCGACGTTACCAGCAACGACGATATTACCAACCTGTTCACTAAATCGCAGGAACATTTTGGTGGCGGCGTTGATTTTATATTACATTCTATCGGGATGAGCGTTAATGTGCGCAAGGGCATTACTTATACCGAAAACAATTACGACTTTACCCATAAGGGTTTGGATATATCTGCGCTAAGCCTGCACAGGATATTGCAAACCGCCATGAAAATGGACGCGATAAATGAGTGGGGGTCGGTGTTGGCGCTAACATATATCGCCGCGCAGCGTGTATTTCCTGATTATAACGACATGGCGGATAACAAGGCTTACCTCGAAAGCATCGCCCGCAGTTTTGGATATTATTATGGTGTAAAAAAACACGTGCGTATCAATACAGTATCGCAATCGCCAACACGTACAACGGCGGGTTCGGGTGTTAAAGGGTTCGACGGCTTTATCAATTACGCCGAAAAAATGAGCCCGCTTGGCAATGCCAACGCCGATCAGTGCGCTGATTATTGCGTAACGCTATTCTCTGATTTAACCAAAATGGTGACGATGCAAAACCTCTTCCATGATGGCGGGTTCTCTTTCACAGGAGTAACCAACGCGGTGATCGAGCAGATGGAAAAGTAGGTATTGGAGGTTGGAGGTTAGAACTAAAGTCAGTAAAGTCAGAAAGAGAAACGAGCCCTTGCATTATTTGCAAGGGCTCGTTTAGCATAAAATGTTTTTACCGAAGGATGTTAACCTCTAATTATTAGTTAGACGGAATCAATAACAGCTTCATTGTCAGGTTTGCAGGCGGCTGTATTACAGTTACACCATCGGATGCCTGTGCATATAAAGCAAGGCTGCCCTGGTTATGGGTGTAGCTGAACGATACGCCCTGGTAAACTTCGGGGATCTGCTCGTAAACACCATTGGTAAATGAAAAATAAACCAGCACGCCGCCATGATTATTAAAATAAGTATCAATTTCGGGCGTGTTAATTACCGAAGAATACGTTTTACCACCGTCAGTTGTGGTCCAGCTGGTGGATGCAACATTTATTAAGATGGTTTGATTTGGATTGGGCGTGATGTACTGTTTTGTACAAGAAGATGCTGCTATTACTACTACAGCACACATAATAGATAAGATTCGTTTCATAAATATGTTGTTATTTGACTATAAGATTAACGCTGGTTCAAAAGGTTTAATATAGATTGAAATTTTTTTATTCGTAATAATATTGTCACCTTTTAATTATACGCAATAATATGGAGGAACGCGACAAAAATATTATTTTGCCTTTTGTTGTTCTACCCTCTCAAGCAAAATCCTTGCCGAATTGCGAATGATTTACACACAGGAATTTAAATGCACCGGGGTTTTTCCTGCTTAGTGCCTGTAATACAAATATATAACTAAAGTGCCGGGTTTTTTTGTTGCAGGGTGTCGCACTTTTGTCGCAGGTGTCGCACCCGTCGCAGTGCGACACCTGCTGTTATGAGGTCTGGCACAAGATCGTTACCATTTTCCTGTTGCATCATGTTAATTAATCTATAAATTTGGTTAACCTACAATTATTTAAAATATACCTTAATTATGAAAGAACCTCAGGTTTCCAGGCGCCGGTTTATTGGCACCGGCATACTTGCCGCGGCAGGTTTGGCCTTCACTTCAAAAAGTACGTTCGCCCGCTCAATTTTGTCCGCCGCTAAACCGAACTCGGTTTTTAACGGGGTACAGGTTGGGGTGATCACTTACTCGTTTAGGAGCATGCCCGGCAGTGCAGAGCAGCTGTTACAATATTGCAAGGATTGCGACATAAGCGCTATTGAGCTGATGGGCGATGCCGCCGAAGCTTATGCCGGCGCACCGAAACGTAATGGCAGCGCTGACTTCGCTGCAAAACTCGCCGACTGGCGCGCCAACTGCCCGATGGACAAATTCGTGGAGCTGCGAAAAATGTATAACGATGCCGGCGTAAAAATATATGCCTGGAAACCAAATGCTTTGGGCAAGCGCAATACAGATGCCGAAATTGAATACGCCTTTAAAGCCGGCAAAGCACTCGGCTGCAGCCATGTGACCGTTGAGCTGCCCGACGATGCGCAAACTCAACGCCTCGGCGACCTTGCTGCCAAACACAACATGATGGTCGGCTATCATGCCCACACACAGGCCACACCTACCCTTTGGGATACTGCGTTAAGCCAGTCGAAATACAATGCCATAAACCTTGATATCGGCCATTATGTTGCCGGGACAAGCAGCAGCCCTATTGACTTTATTTTGAAGCACCACGACAGGATTGTTAGCATGCACATCAAAGACCGCAAGTTTAATAACGGGCCAAATGCACCATGGGGCGAAGGCGATACGCCGATTAAAGATGTGCTTGCGCTGATGAAAAAGAACAAGTATAAATTCCCGGCCACTATCGAGCTGGAATATAATATACCCGCGGGATCAGACGCTGTTAAAGAAGTGATCAAATGCCGTGAATATGCGAAAGCGGCGTTGGCGTGAGGGGTGGTGAGTGGTTGATTAGGTTGGATTAAGTTGATTAGGTTAGAATGCTTGCCAACTTAATCAACTCACCGATGCTGCACCATTAACAAAGCCTCATCCTCGTTTTTATAATATTCGAGGACGAGGCTTTGTTGTTTCATGTCCGGATGGCGGGTTAGCTCCTGAAACAGGGTGTTGATCTCGGGCAAATGATTTCGCCAGTCTTTTAAAGTAGTGTATAAATATTTCCCTTTCGGGATGGTATAATAGGGAAGTTTGTATTGCGCGGCCTCGCCGGAATATTGTTCCTTTACACATGCACGGTAAATCATTTTACCGCTTGACATGTCCGAGACGCCGTATACTTCATGACCGTCAAAACCACCTAGCAAATCGCTTAGTTTTTTAAACGTATCATCAATACCCTCCGGAAAAGATTCCGCCTGCAGGTAGAAGGTTAAAATATCATTGGCTATATCATAGTTCTTTACATTCATAATAATCTGCTTTACTCAAATTTCGTAGTGCCTCAATTTGAAATTTAGTTTTCACTCGTAACCTCAACCCCATATCGTATTGCCGCTTCAAGTATGCTAATGTTTATATCTTTTAAATGATTGAACCTAATGCAATACCCGGTCACGCTCGCCTTGCCTAGTTCATTCCCATACGTTTGGGGTAAGTATGTCTTATCCCCGATACCAAGGATATAGATAGAGATTCCCGTTTTGTTTGCGCTCATACCAATTTGATAAAACTCTCTGGTTTTCCCATCAGTATATTTTATTGTATGAAGTCCATATCCTATATTAGGATTAGAAACGGTTTTATTTTCACTATTTTTACCATCCAGGAACCATAATTTACATGCTGGCATTACTTCCAGAATGATGTGGTGCAACTCTCGCATGTCGCTACACTTTGGTTCAGGTTGGCTGGAAATATACTTTTCGATTTGTTCTTGTACGTTCATATGAAATATTGAATTATAGGTTGCTTACTTTGCCGTTTAAATCTCGCTTTAATTTTAGCGATACACTAATTCATTTCTTTTGCCTGTCTTCGAAAGTACCTTTCTCTTTTCTATGGTTCATCATTCAAATTTCAAACTGAGACGCTACCCAAATTTTAGCAATTAACACGAAATAACAAGGCCGGGTAAATGCCATTTTAGGGGTGTTTTCGTGACATGATATTATTATATTTGACATATACTTTATTCAATATGAGGGAAATTGCCTTAATTATCCACGAAGACGCAACTTTATCAACCGTTACAGGGGCTATGGACATGCTGATCCATACCAACAATCTTTTCCGGCATACTGGTAAACCGCTCCCGTTTAAAGTAACGCTGGCGGGCGAAAAATTAACGAATGACGTATTGCCGATTTCATCCCCGTTTGTTAGTTACAGCACCTTCGCGGAAATTAAAAACCCTGATCTGATCATCATCCCAGCGTTTTACGGCGACCGGACCGAAATGCTGAAAAAGCACAAGCCGCTTATTAACTGGATAAGCACCATGCACCAAAACGGGGCGGAAGTAGCCAGTTTATGCTCCGGTATTTATTTTTTGGCTGAGGCCGGATTGCTGGCAGGCCGCTCATGCACCGCGCATTGGAGCGATATGGAAGATATAGTGCGGCGGTACCCGGAGGTGAATTTCCTTTCGGATATGGTGATAACCGACCAGGAAAGCATCTATACCAGCGGCGGGGCATTCTCGTCTTTAAACCTGATATTGTACCTCATTGATAAATTTTGTGGTCGGGATGTGGGCATTTGGGCAAGCAAAATGTTTTCATTGGATATGGACCGGATGAGCCAGTCGCATTTTGCCGTATTTAAAGGGCAGCGCCAGCACAATGATGACGACATCCAAAAGGCGCAAACCTTTATCGAGCAAAATCATCACACGCAGTTAAACATCGACGAAATTGCAGAACATGCCAATATGAGCAAGCGCAATTTCATCCGGCGTTTTAAAAAAGCAACCCAGAATACACCTTTTGAATACCTGCAGCGCGTAAAGGTTGAAGCCGCAAAAAAAGCGCTCGAAAAAGGCGCGCAAAATATCAACTCTTTAGTATACGACACCGGCTACAACGATATCAAAACCTTCCGCGAGGTATTCAAAAAGATAACCGGCCTGACACCGCAGGACTATAGAAGAAAATATAGCCGGGATGTCTTGGTTGACAGATTGAATTAACGGGTGAGAAGGAGAGTCAAGACGCAAGAACCAAGAGACAAGACAAAAAGACTTAGCGATGGCTTTCCTTTTCGATGCTTCAGGTAACTTGATCTTACTTCTTGGCTCTTACTTTTTGACTCTTGGTTCTTGCTTCTCGGCTCTTGATTCTCGGCTCTAACTCCTTAATAAGGCGACGGGCTCACCGCGGTCCAGCCGCCGTCGATAATTATATTTTGCCCCGTGATGTGGCGCGACTCCGCCGACACCAAAAATAGCACTGCATTTGCCACATCTTCAACTGTAGCCGGGCGGCCCATTGGTGTTATGCGCGACCATGTATTTTTATATTCCGCGTCTTCCGTTGTACGTTCGGTTAATGTCGCACCAGGGGCCACCGTGTTTATTGTGATTTGATACGGCGATAGTTCTACAACCAAACTTTTAGCCAGCATTTCGAGCGCGGCTTTTGTCATGCCGTAGGCTGCAAGGTCTTTATGCGCCTGGTGGCCAGTCACCGACGACATAAACAGGATGCTGCCGCCGCTTTGCTGTTCGATCATTTGCTGCGCCGCTTTTTGCGCCAGGAAAAAGCTTCCCTGCAGGTTCAGGTTCGTTACGCTTTGCAGCGATGCGGGTGGATAATTTAAAAAGTCACCGTATAGCGTGATGCCTGCATTGGCGATGGCGATGGTCAGCTTGCCAAATTGCTGCACTGCGGTATCTACCATTTTTTGTATAAAATCCACATCGGCGGCGTCCCCGGCAAGGGGATAAACCTTTCCGCCTTCAGTTGCAATTTTATTGGCGGCGGCTTTAACCAATTCTTCATTGATGTCATTGATCAATATCTCTGCGCCGGTGAGCGCCATTTGCCGGGCGATCTCAAAGCCTATGCCCTGCCCCGCGCCCGTGATGATGGCTACCTGTCCCGTGAATTTTTTTGCTGTCATTTTTGATTATGCCTTCTATAGCGATGGGTTTTAAACCCATCGCTATGTTATATGTCAATGCGAATCCCTCAACACCTCGCTGCCCGACGCGCCTTTTAAAAAATCCATATCGGCACCCAAATGCGCCTGCTCAACATGAGTTTGGTACAGCCACACATAGCCACGGTTGCTTAAGTTTGTATGTGTTGCCAACCGACTTTTTCGTTCGGCAATTTCGACGTCGGATAATTCAACATGCAGTAATCCGGCGGCTACGTCCAGTTTAATAATATCGCCATTTTCCACAATGGCCAAAGTACCGCCAACCGCCGCTTCCGGCGAAACGTGCAATACCACCGTGCCAAATCCTGTGCCGCTCATTCGTCCGTCCGATATACGAACCATATCCGTTACACCCTTATCCAGCAGCTTTTTTGGTATCGACATATTGCCCACCTCCGGCATGCCGGGATAGCCCTTCGGGCCTACATTTTTTAATACCAGCACGCAGGTTTCATCCACTTCCAGGCTGGGGTCGTCGATCTTTGCTTTATAATCTTCAATATTTTCAAATACAACTGCCCGGCCGGTATGCGTCATCAGCGCCGGGGTTGCCGCCGAAGGTTTTACCACTGCACCGTTTTCACTGAGATTCCCCTTCACCACCATTATACCCGCAACTGGATTAAACGGCTTGTCCATAGTGGCAATCATCTCCCGGTTAAAGCATTCGCTTTTGATATAGTTTTCAGCAATGGACTTTCCGCTCACCGTTATGCTGTCGCGATGCAGCACTTTATCCAGTTCCTTCATTAGCGCAGGCAGGCCGCCGGCATAGTAAAAATCTTCCATAAAGTACTTGCCCGATGGTTGCAGGTTGGCTAATAATGGAATATTGTTCACATTATTAAAATCATTCATAGTCAGATCAACACCAATACGGGCCGCTATCGCCAGCAGGTGTATCACAAAATTGGTTGAGCCACCGATAGCGGCGTTAACGGTTATGGCATTTTCAAATGCCTGGCGGGTAAGTATATCTGAGAGGTGCAGGTCTTCCCGCACCATATCCACTATCCGGCTGCCTGAAAGATGCGCCAAAACTTTACGGCGTGAATCAGCAGCAGGTATGGCGGCATTTTCGGGAAGTGTTAACCCCAATGATTCTACCATACAAGCCATTGTAGATGCTGTACCCATTACCGCGCAATGGCCCCGGCTGCGCAGCATGCAGGCTTCGGCGGTAAAAAGCTCCTCGTCGGTCATTTTCCCGGCACGGTGGGCCTCCGAAAAACGCCATACGTCAGATGTGCTGATGTCGTGCCCCCGGTATTTGCCGGTAAGCATCGGCCCGCCCGATACAACAATGGTGGGTATATTTACACTGCAGGCGCCCATTACCAGCGCCGGTGTGGTTTTATCGCAGCCGCAAAGCAGTACCACGCCATCGATAGGGTTGGCGCGGATAGATTCCTCCACGTCCATGCTTACCAGGTTGCGGTACAGCATGGCGGTCGGTTTTATTAATGTCTCACCCAGCGACATTACCGGGAACTCCACCGGGAAACCGCCTGCTTCATACACACCGTGTTTTACCGATTCAGCCAGTTCCCTGAAATGGGCGTTGCAGGGCGTTAGCTCCGACCATGTGTTGCATATACCGATAACCGGTTTTCCCTGCAATTCATGCGCGGGAATGCCCTGGTTTTTCATCCAGGCGCGGTATATAAAACCATCCTTACCTTTTTTTCCAAACCATTGCTGGCTCCGCAACTGCTCTTTATCCATCTGATCAAAAATTAATCAATATTATTGAATTATTTCGGATGTCGGATGTTCGATTTCGGATTTGTTTTTATATCGGCGGTTTAAATTGATATATTTCGGCATGAAGAAAATAATCGGCCTGGTGTTTATTCTTGCGGTTGCTTTGTTCGGTAGCCCCTTCTGTTTGCGGGCGGAGCAAAAGTCGCCGCGCTTTCACGTCGTCGTGCTTTATGAAAATGGCGGGCACCATATCGAATATTCAAAAGTTGCCCGCGTGTGGCTGGATAAGCTGGCAACCGACAGCAGTTTTTCTATCGATTACATTCAAAATACCGATTTGATCGATGAGGCCTTTTTGAGTAAATATCAATTATTCATTCAACTGGATTACCCGCCTTACGGCTGGAAAGAAAAAGCGGTTGTTGCTTTCAAGGATTATATAATACGGGGCAAAGGCGGCTGGGTAGGTTTTCATCATGCAACACTGCTCGGCGAGTTTGACGGTTACCCGATGTGGAACTGGTTCTCGGGGTTTATGGGGAACATCGTCTATAAGAACTATATCCCTGGATTTGCGAAAGCAACGGTAAATGTCGAAGATGCCGGTCATCCTGTGATGAAGGGTGTGCCTTCATCATTCACGGTGGAAAAAGAAGAATGGTACACGTACAATAAAAGCCCGCGCCCGAATGTGCATGTTATTGCCAGTGTGGATGAGTCAACTTATCAACCGGGTTCGGGTATTAAAATGGGTGACCACCCTGTAATATGGATCAACCCTAACTATCCCGCAAGGAACATCTATATTTTCATGGGACATTCGCCGGTGTTGTTCAACAGCGGGGTGTATCAAACGATTTTCCGGAACGCTATTTTCTGGGCGGCCGGGAGAAAGTCCTGAGTCGATAGTCTTTAGTCAAAAGTCAAAATTACTGCGGTGCATTAATTAAACCTCCCTAAGGGAGGTTTAATTAGCAAATATTATTTCTTAAAATCTGTGAAAGGCGAACAGTATCTCAGATTTTTGATACGCGGTTTTTGTTATTAATATATATAATATATAAAACCACAAAAATCACATAGTTAACGAGTCCTATTTTTATTAAAAAGTGCGCTGTTACCAGATTATAATGTTCAATAAATAAAAATAGTCCCAAACTTGTTAATACAATACCACCTATTAAAGCGGAATAAAGTTTGAATTTTATCGTTCTCATGTTGATATAAATTATGAATGAAAAGCACAAGCCGCAGAAATCACAACCAGGCAACCTGCCCATTCTGCAGCACAACCAAATGGAGCAGCAAAAGAAGTTAATCTGAAAATTTTGTTTGAGGTTTTCATCTTTTCAATTATTAATAAGATTTAAGTTACTTATGAAGTTATGAAATTAAATTCAACAAACAAATTTCACTTTTAAAACAAAAAGTGATAAATAAGCCTTGTAGAAACGCAATGCATTGCGTCTCTACAATATCCCTGTTTTGTGATACGGTTTTCTCCAAACAATCAATCGCCATACCAGCTCGGCGGTGGCCAGTATAACCACTGCAAAAACCGCGGCCCACACTGCCTGCCCTGTTGAATAAAAAGCTCCGGCAAGGGCAACAAGATATACACTTGCCGGTAAAGCAAGCGCCACGCAGAGACCGGGAACACCTAACGGGATTTTAAATGGCCGATGCGTTTCGGGAGAGCTCACCCGGAGTTTTATTAATGAGATATATTCGAGCGAAAGGCCCGCGCCATAAACTGTAACATCAATAATGAGCAAGTCGGCGAAGGGCCAAAATATCATCAGGCTAACTACAAGCGAGCAAACGATGATGGATACATAAGGTGTTTGAAACCTTGAATGCAGGCTGTTGAGCTTTTGGGGTAACAGGTCGTCATCAGCCATAACCTTTGGGACACGCGATACGGAAAGCAGTACGGCCGCATATATCCCCAGGCTGCTTGCCATTCCCGCGAAAGCGATCAACCCGCCCAGCCATTGGCCGCTTACGAGCGTACCCACTGCCGGAAAGCCTTTGTCCTTTAAAACCCCGGCGTCTATTCCTGATTGCTGGGCGACCAGGATAATTAGAAAATAAAGCACGACGACCAGCGCAAACGATGTGAAAATGGAGACGAGGTACGAACGCACCGGTTTTTCGACCTCCCCGGCATAAGTGGTTACATTATCCCAGCCCAGGCAGTTCCACATCACTGTATATAAAGCCATGCCCAGGGCAGGGAACGGCATACCTTTTAAAGAAGGCGATGCGATAACGATGTGACCAGCGTGATGATAAAAAAACAACACAAACAACAGGATGAAGGGCGTTAACACTACCGCGCCTAAGATGAGCGACGTTCTCCCCACCGGCACAATGCCTAAAATATTTAACCCGGCAGATGCCCATATCACACACAGGCAGATCGGGATGCGGTAATCCATTAACGCCGGGAAAAAGAATGAGGCGTACAGCACAAATAACCCGGGATATATGGCCAGGTCGACGAAGGTATACAGCCAGGTCCACCAGCCTTCGTAAAAACCCCATCGGGTCCCTAAGGCATGTTTCACCCATTTATAATATCCGCCGTTGACGGGCATCATGCTGTTAAGTTCCAATACCGTAAAAATGGCAGGCACATCCCATAACAATGGCGTCACCAATAAAAGCAGCAGTGCTCCATGCTGCCCGGCGTATGCTATTAATGGCTCCAGCCCATACGGACCGCCGGACACGGTAAAGAAAATAACGGCGACGAGCTGAACGGGCCGGATCTTTCGTATTGACGCTGGTAATGACACGCCATAAAAATATAGTTTTATGGAATTTATTTGCCTGTTTATTTAACACCGATGCCTTTCAGCTGTTTAAATACGGCAAATCATTGATATTTTTCTTGCAAATGGCCGGCAAATTATTGTAACTTTAGTAAACCAATTGGTTCTAATTAAGATAAAAATCATATTAACGAGTGGTTAACCCAGTATTAATTTTATCTCGCAGAAGGTAAAATCGAAAGCAAATTTGTAGTTTTGTATTTTGTAATGTCCTAATTAAGTGATCGAATGAGGAGAAAGATATTGTTTATAACCGGTTCAATGAACCAGACTTCTCAGATGTTCCAGATATCAAAACACCTGGAAAATTATGATTGCTGGTTTAGCCAGGTATACCCCAATTCGGCTTTTCTTGATGCTATTTTAAAGTACACTCCCTTTGTGAACGGCACCCCCATGACAGACCGTTACCGGACCAAAGCCGAAAATTATTTGGTGCAGCATGGCTTGCAAATTGATTACAGGGGCTGTAAAAACCAGTACGACCTGGTTGTTTATTGCAGCGACATGGTTATAGATAGCAGGTTTAGGCAAACTAAAACTGTGTGGGTGCAGGAAGGAATGGTTGATAAACGCACTTTGCTGACCGATGCCGTAAAAATGCTTGGCATACCGCCTTACTTCACCGCCGACACCTCGTTAAACGGGTGTACCAATATTTGCGATATTTATTGCACCGCATCCGAAGGGTATAAAAATTATTTTTCAAAACACGGCACCAACCCGGCCAAATTGATCGTAACCGGGATACCGAATTACGACAATGACCGCCAGTTCCTGGATAACGATTTTCCGCATCGTAATTATGTGATGGTGGCAACTACTGACATGCGCGAGACCTACCGGTTTGAGAACAGGCCGGCATTTATTAAACGGGCTGTAGAAATTGCCGCAGGGCGCCAGTTGCTGTTTAAATTACATCCCAACGAAAAAGTTGAACGTGCTACGGCCGAGATACGCAAATATGCGCCTGCTGACGCATTGATTTACCACACCGGAAATACCAGCCAGATGATAGCCAACTGCTGTGAGCTGATCACACAATATTCAACAGTCGTATATACCGGCATCGCGTTGGGTAAAAAAGTGCACTCCTATTTTGATATTGACGAGCTAAAACGCCTCGCGCCTATTCAAAACGGCGGCGTTTCAGCTAAAAATATCGCCCAGGTATGCAGCAGCTATATTGAGTTTAATGGGGAAAAAGAAGATTTTCTCGCTCAATTTAAATTTCAACCCCATACCGAAAAGTATCCTGCAGTGCAATATGCCTAACGGGGTTGAAGAACAAGGAAGCATGGTAAAGAAAACAGTTATAGTGGTACAGGCCAGGATGTCGTCGAGCCGTTTGCCGGGAAAGGTCATGCTGCCCATTTTGGATAAGACGCTGCTATACCGGATGATCGAACGCCTGCGCATGATCCGTAACGAAGCACAGATAATTATTGTCACATCACAGGAAAGTGCCGACGATATGATCGAACAGGAAGCTTCAGCAATGAATGTTGACTGTTTCCGGGGTAGCCTCAATAACCTGCTCGACAGGCATTACCAGGCTGCAAAGCAAGCCGGCGCGTCCATTGTGCTTAAGATCCCTTCTGACTGCCCGCTTATTGATCCTGCCATTATTGATGAGGTGTTGGATGTTTATTTCGCCGATCCAGGCAAATACGACTATATCAGCAACCTGCACCCTGCAACGTTCCCGGATGGAAACGATGTAGAAATAATGACCATGGATTGTCTCGAAAAAACATGGCGTGAAGCCAAACGTCCATTGGAGATGGAGCACACTACGCCCTACATCTGGGAAAATCAGGATAAATTCAGAATCGCTAACGTAATTTGGAACACGGGGAAGGATTATTCTATGTCGCACCGTTTTACCATAGATTACGAGGAAGATTATCAATTTATAAAGCGCGTGTTTGAAGAATTATACCCTGCCAATCCGGCCTTTACCTGTTCCGATATTTTGAATCTGCTGAACGAAAAACCCGATATCTACAACATTAATGCGCAGTATGCGGGCGTAAACTGGTACCGCAACCACCTGGACGAATTGAAAACGATCTCATCCGGGCAAACAAAATTGACCTTAGGGTGAAAAAGTCAACAAGACTAATAACTATAATTGTACCCAAATGCAAAATATAAAAACAGAACCGGGCAAACTTGAAGCGACAGCTTTAAAAGTGAGGGAGCATATTATAAGAATGTCGACCGATGGGGGTTGCTTCGTTGGCGCATCGCTTTCGGCTGCCGACTTGATTGTTTACCTGTACTCGGAATTCTTAAATATCAACAAAAATAACCTCGACGACCCTAACCGCGATTACCTGTTCCTTTCAAAAGGGCACGATGTACCTGCGTTGTACGGCACATTCGCCGAACTGGGCTTGTTGGAAAGAGATAGGTTAAAAAACCACTTATCTGTTGATGACCATATTTACTGGCACCCCAATACCCATATCCCGGGCATCGAGTTTCATTCGGGTTCGCTGGGGCATTTGCCATCGGTGGCTTTGGGTGTGGCTATAGACATCAAAATAAAAGGCGGCACCAATAAGGTCATTTGCATAATGGGCGATGGCGAGCTTAACGAAGGCACCTGCTGGGAAGCAGTATTGGTTGCCAGCGCCTACAAATTAGATAACTTAATTTTCGTTATAGACCGCAACCAGTTCCAGGCCAATATGGCTACCGAGGACCTGATACCCCTTGAGCCCTTGCATGATAAGTTTACAGCATTCGGCGCAGCGGTAAAACGCATCAACGGGCATAGCTTTGAGGCTTTGCACGAAGCGTTTTCAGCTTATCCTTTTGAAACAGGCAAACTGAATGTGGTTATTGCCGATACTGTTCGCGGTAAAGGATTGCCCAGCATTGAGCGCCGGGCCGACAGGTGGTTTTGCAATTTCAATTCCACCGAAGTGGAAGACCTGCTGAAAGAATTGCATGGCGAACACATAACTCAATTAACATCAGAAACATTAGTGGTCAGATAACATGTCATACGAAGAATTATTAACCCAGACCGCTTTGTCCGACGAACGATTTATCGTGATGACGGCGGAGAACCGCGCACTGGTGCGGAATATTCCGGCCAAATTAGGCAACCGCTTTATTGATACCGGTATTACCGAGCAAACCATGATCGGCGCAGCTGCCGGTCTCGCCTTACGTGGCCGGATACCGGTAGTACACGCGCTGGCTTCTTTTTTATCGATGCGGGCATTCGAATTTGTACGCACCGATGCCGGGATACCAAACCTGCCGGTTAAACTCAGCAGCTTTATCCCGGGGTTTTTGTCTGACGGAAACGGCCCGACACACCAGGCCATTGAAGATATATCCTTGATGCGTGGCATCCCAAATATGACCGTATTCGCCCCGGCAGATGAACAGGACCTTGTTGAAATGCTGCCGCAAATATGGAACTGCCCTAATCCGTCGTATGTGCGTATAAACACGAGGCCAACAAGCTATCAGCACAGCACCTTTGAGTGGGGGAAAGCTGAAGTGATTTCAGAAGGCGAAGATGTAACCATTTTAACCTACGGCCTGTTGTTTGAGCAGGCGCTGGTAGCTGTTGAAATGCTGAAGAACGAAGGCCTGTCCGTAGGTTTAATTAACATGCGCAGCCTTAAACCTGTCGACGAACAGGCTATCATCCGGGCAACGCAAAGCAGCGGGTTAACCGTTACGCTGGAAGACCATTTCCTTACCGGCGGCCTGTATAGCATAGTTGCCGAGGTGCTATTGAAAAACCAGCTTACCGCAAAAGTGTTACCTTTGGCATTAAACGAAAAATGGTTCAAACCATCATTGTTGCCAAACGTACTCGAATATGAAGGCTTTACCGGCAAGCAAATAGCCGAAAAAATATTGGGTTACAAAACCCGTTCAATTCAACCGAAAATATCAGTTCCGCAATTTTCTGAGTAATATAAAATACCGATTACCATGCCAAATACCATAAAATTCAACGCCAACTATCCTGACATAACCAAATCAAACGAATTGTACGAACGCGCTTTGAAGGTTCAAAAACCGGTTACCCAAACCCTTGCAAAAGGGCCGGGCCAGTTCACCAACGGGGTCGCCCCTAAATACCTGCAAAAAGGTAAAGGCTCGCACGTATGGGACGTTGACGGCAACGAGTATATTGATTTCAACTCGGCGATAGGCCCTATCTCATTGGGTTACGCCTACCCTGTTGTTGACCAAGCGATAAAAAAGCAATTGGAGGAAGGCATCACATTTTCGTTAATGCACCCGCTTGAAGTGGAGCTTTCGGAGCTGATCCAGGAAGTGATACCAAACGCCGAAGCAGTTAAAATTTCAAAAACCGGCGCCGACGTTTGTTCTGCGGCTATCCGCGTTGCCCGTGCCTTTACCGGCCGCGATAAAGTGTTTTGCTGCGGCTACCACGGCTGGCACGATTGGTATATCGGTATCACCAGCCGTAACGCCGGTATCCCCGAGGCTATCCAGAACATGACCTATACTTTTGAGTATAACGATATTGAAGCAATAAAAGCGGCCCTTGATAATACTGTAGCGGCGCTGATACTGGAGCCATTCATTTTCGAGGCCCCGAAACCAGGTTTCCTGAAAGAACTGGCCGAAGTGTGCAAAGCCAACGGAACGCTATTGATATTTGATGAGATGTGGACCGGTTTCCGCATTGCCATAGGCGGCGCACAGGAATATTTTGATGTTAAGCCTGATCTGGCTGTTTATTCAAAAGCCTGCGCGAACGGCATGCCTATCGCCCTGTTAACCGGCCGGGCTGATGTGATGAACCTGTTTAACTCGGAAGTGTTTAGCTATACCACATTTGGCGGCGAGGCATTATCGCTGGCTGCCTGCATCGCTACAATAAACGAACTGCGCGATAAAAACGTACCGAAATATTTGGATGAAAAGGGTGCGCTGATGAAAGACGGCTACAACCAGGTAGCCATCGAAACCGGCATGGATGTTTACACCCGTTGCATAGGCTATAACTGTCGCTCAATGGTCACATTTACTCCTGAGGCAGGAAACGGCCTGGAAGTAAAAACACTAATGCAGCAGGAAATGATAAAACGCGGCGTGCTTTGGGCAGGCTTCCACAACATGTGCTACAGTCAC
The DNA here is from genome assembly GCA_028288025.1 of Mucilaginibacter sp. GTDB lineage: Bacteria > Bacteroidota > Bacteroidia > Sphingobacteriales > Sphingobacteriaceae > Mucilaginibacter. The sequence goes on from JAQBOM010000035.1 coordinate 24,368, forward strand.
AGCGACGAGGATATTGCTTACACCCTTTCGGCTTACCGCGACGTGATGCCGATCATGAAAGAAGCGATATTGAGCGGTAACGTTAAACAATACTTAAAAGGCGAAGTGCTCGAGGCTGTTTTCCGCAAGGTGAGCAACTATAATATTAAGCCGAAGACTGTTTAAAAGTTGTAAGAGTTGTAAAGGTTGAAAGGTTTAAAAACCCTGCCTTTGGACAGGGAACGACCACGACCAATAAACTAATGAACAAGTGAACTAATGAACCAACTCTTTTCGTTAAAAAATAAAACCGCGATTGTTACCGGTGCGTTGGGTTTGCTGGGCAAAAAGCATTGCGAAGCATTGGCACAAGCCGGTGCTAGCGTAATTGTAGCCGATATCAATGAAAGCGCCGCAATAGATTTTGCAGGGACGCTCGGAGATCAGCATTGCGGGCTTAAAGTTGATGTTACCAGCGACGCCTCATTAAAAGTGGCACGCGATAAAATTTTAGAACGCTATGGCTCAATTGACATCCTGGTAAACAATGCGGCCATCAACGATATGTTTGAAAACCCCGGATTAGCCAAAGAGCTTTCGGCGTTTGAAAATTATCCGCTGGATGCATTTAAAAAGTCACTGGATGTGAATGTTACCGGGGTTTTCCTGGCTTCGCAAGTGTTTGGTTCGGTGATGGCTGGGCAGGGCAGCGGCAGTATCATTAATATTGCCTCAACCTACGGTGTAGTGGGGCCCGATCAGTCGATCTATCGGAATGCATGCGGCGAACAATCTTTTTATAAATCCGCGGTATACCCGGTAACCAAGGGAGCCGTAGTAAACTTTACCCGCTTTTTAGCGGCGTACTGGGGCAATAAAGGTGTGCGGGTAAATACCCTTTCGCCCGGCGGGGTCGAAAACGGGCAGGATGAATTTTTTATTCAAAATTATTCAGCCAAAACGCTGCTTGGCCGCATGGCCCAGCCACAGGATTACCAGGGCGCCCTGGTATTTTTGGCCAGCGATGCATCGGTTTACATGACCGGCGCCAACTTGATAGTAGACGGCGGGTGGACCGCGATTTAAATTTAAAATTAAAAATTATGTTAAATAACAAGCTTTCACGCATCAAATTGATCCTTACAGATTGTGATGGAGTGTTAACAGATGGCGGTGTTTACTACGGTAAAGGCGGCGAAGAATTAAAAAAATTCAATATCCGCGACGGTATGGGAGTTGAGCGGCTGCGCAACCTTGCAGGTGTTGAAACCGGCATTGTTACCGGGGAGCTTTCGCCGTCGGTTATCACTCGCGCCGAAAAATTAAAGATCACTGAGCTGCATTTAGGTGCTAAAGACAAACCGGCTGTTTTAAAAGAGATTTTAACCCGGCTCAATCTGCAGCCCGAGGAAGTAGCCTATCTCGGCGACGACAGTAATGACCTGGAAGTGATGAAGCTTGTAGGCCTTTCGGCATGCCCGGCCGATGCTATCCCGTTTGTAAAAGAGATAGCCGATATTATTTGTAAATCAAAAGGTGGCAGGGGCTGTTTCAGGGAACTGGCCGAGCTGATCATTGCATCGCACCACGAAGGCAATACCGTACCGGATTATAGTACTATTACTTTAAACTCGGGCCACAAAATTGGTCCGGGTGAGCCTTGCTATATTATTGCCGAAATCGGCATCAACCACAATGGCTCGCTCGACATTGCGAAGCAGCTGATCGATGAAGCGGTAGCCGCAAAGGCAACCGCCGTTAAATTCCAGAAAAGAACACCGGAGATTTGTGTTCCGAAAGACCAATGGGAGATCATGCGCGACACACCATGGGGTAAAATGAGCTATATCGATTATAAGCGTAAAACGGAATTCGGCATTGTTGAGTATGCAACGATCGACCAGTACTGCAAAAAAGTAGGGATCGACTGGTTTGTTTCTACATGGGATGTGGAAGCTGTCGACTTTATGGAGCAATTTGATACGCCAATGTATAAGCTGGCATCAGCTTCATTAACCGATTTCCCGCTGATCAAAAAAATATTATTAACCGGCAAGCCGTTAATGTTATCGACCGGGATGTCGACCACAAAAGAAATTGAAGAGGCGGTGAATTTAGTGCGGGCATTTGATAAAAACTACCCGTTGTTTATTGCCCATTCCACATCGGCATATCCTTGCAAACCTGAAGAGCTGAACCTGAAAATGATTCAGACATTAGGTGCGAAGTACCCGGGTGTGCCAATTGGTTATTCCGGCCATGAAACAGGCCTGGCAACAACCGTGGCAGCGGTGTCGTTAGGCGCTACTTTCGTAGAACGTCACTTTACACTTGACCGCGCCATGTGGGGGTCTGATCATGCTGCATCAGTTGAGCCGCAAGGTTTTACCCGCCTGGTACGCGATATTCGCGATGTAGAGATTGCTACAGGCGACGGCATTAAACGCGTTTACGAATCTGAGCTGGGACCGATGAAGCGTTTACGTGTGAATATAAGTAATGAATATAAAGCGAGTCCGGAAGTAAAAACAGGAAGTACAAAGTCTTAACCATTCCGTCATTGCGAGAAACGAAGCAATCCCCAACTATACATGACCGCTTTGTAAAGTTCGCGATTGCTTCGTCATACCTCCTCGCAATGACGCTGTAAGATTGATTTAAAAAACATGAGTGTATTAGCGATAACAACCATAATTCTATTTTGCTGGATAGCTTTTATCATAGCATGGGAACGTATATCGCCATATCGTAAGGGGCTGCCCTTTTTCAGGGAAGGTTTTTGGGTTGACCTGGTGTGGTATACCCTTATACAAAGCTATTTTTTAAAGATCCTGATCTTTAATTTCATCATTCCTTCCATACAGCAGTTTCTTCACTGGCATGGTTTTGCCTTTTTTCAAAGCTGGACCATCGCCGAACAGGTTTTATTTTTCCTGGTAACGCATGATTTGTATATATACCTGTTTCATCGTTTACAGCATTCCAGCGTGATACTATGGCGCACACACGAGGCGCATCATTCGGGCAAACAGGTCGACTTTATGGCCGGGTCGCGGTCGCATGTGTTGGAAATCATTATCAATCAAACGATCGAGTTCGCACCCATTGTTATTATGGGCGCCCATCCCGAAGTTATACCTATCAAAGCCCTGCTCGATGCGGTACAGGGAATGTTCATCCACGCCAATATCAATGTTAAGATGGGTAAGCTTAAATACTTTCTTAATTCGCCCGAGCTGCATTTATGGCACCATGCCAATTACCGCGAGGTGTTTCACGCTAATTTCTCAACCAAATTTTCAGTTTGGGATTACCTTTTCGGGACGGTATACGATCCGGGACATAAACCAGGCGACAACCCTGAAAACTGGGGGCTTTATTATGAGTATCCGAGAGATTATTTTCTGCAGCACGCCTTTTCGGTGAAACGCTTTGATGAACAGGCATTGCTAAAATATAAATGGTTTAAACACTATTACGAGCTAAGGCCAAACCTGATGAAGTGGTTTAAAAATCTTTTTAAGTCAAAGAAAAGCGCCACTATCGTTCAAATTCATCCGGCTGATGCCGCACCTGCCGAACTAATTGCGACCGATGCTAATGAAAAATTAATATCTTGCGGCAACAATTAATATAAACGTATTGGCCTGGTTATTTTTAGTATTGGCAGCAACCTGCGAAACAGCATGGACTTTTTGTTTAAAGTTCATGAAGTTCAGTGATCTTAAAACACTCAGTTTTACAAACTTTTATAAGTGGCAGGGCGGCTTACCGGCACTGCTCCCCTTTGTAGGTTATGTTTTATTCGGCTTAGCCAATATCTATTTTTTCTCGACCGCGATCAAGCAAATACCTACGGCCATGGCCTTCGCGGTTTGGACAGCCATCACCTTAATTTTCCTGAAATTTGCCGAAACCATGTTTTTTCACCAGCGCATTTCAGTAGCTGAGGTTTGTTTTATGCTGCTGATCATGGTGGGGATAATGGGCCTGAAAATTTACGCGGTGCCCGCTAAATAAAAAAGCCGGAACGAAACTAAATTCATCCCGGCTGTTATATTTCCTTTTGTATCCTACATCATAAAGTTATTAATGCTTATTGCCTTTTCCATCGGTAGTATAGGCACCCAGATCCAGGTTGCCCAACTCGGGACGCTTGCTGTCAAAGCTGGCATTACCGGCTCCGTATGCCGGAGAAGTTGGTTGTAAATGAAAATCATTGGTATTCGGATAGCCATTAGGCGCTGCTACGGTACCATCAAACTTAACAAACATCGGATCAAATTGCCCGACCTGTGCTGAGATCAGATCAGTAGGCTGTGGCTTGCCCACCGCGCCTGCCGGATAAAAATTATCACGTAGATTAATCTGGATGGTGGCGTCACGTAAATCAGTAAATGTAGTAACCGTAGCATAAAATAAGTTATTTCCGTAGGTCGTATGGGTCACATCTGCATCGGGAAATATCTCTAAGCCATGGTAACAGTTAACAAAAATATTGTTATAAACATGGCCTATCGCATTTACACCTATGGATACTGAACGGCCTGGCTCGGCCGAACCTCTTCTCCATCCAACTGAAACAATTGTATTATTATGAACATCAACCTCTGTTTGAGGGAGGGGAACTATTGGATTTGTTTCTAATTTAACCCCGCTTCCAGCCTGGCTAAATATCACATTGTACGCTACCACCCCTGTTGCACCCGATTTTAGGTTAATTCCTTCCCCGTCGGTGCTGCCCGATGAACTGATGGTGTTTCTAAGCAATGTTACATGGCAACCAAACAGGCCCATTAAATCATCCTGGCCGTTGCTAAACCATGAATCTTCAATATCAACATTTATCCGCGCATTTACAATGATAGTTCTCCTGGCACCACCACCTGCATCGGGGCCGCCGGTATTGTCGATATGCGTCCATTTAATAGTGATAGCCTGAGCGCTGTCGGCCTGAAAACCTCCCCAGGTGCCGGGCTTATTAGTATCTGAATTAAAAAACACCGGGTTATCCTGCGATCCTAATAAATTCAAAACGCCTTGTACATTAAACTGCGCGTTATTTTTCACAATTACAACAGCGCCCGGTTGTGCAGACAAGGTATCGCCTTTTTTTATCGTAATGTCGCCGGTTACGGTATAGGTTTGGCCGGTCAATAAAGTCCCCTTTACAAATCCGGAAATGTTTCCTGGTGCGATAGGGCTCGCGGTGGGTATTTTAATTTTTGTGAAAGTAGTGACCTCGGCCTTTTTACAGGAGAAAACCCCTGTTATTATTGTCACAATAGCGGATAATAAATAAATATTTCTTATTTTCATTTGATGCTGTTTTTAATTATAATGAATAACGGAAACCCACATTGAAACTCACGTTATACAAATCCTTCGCTTGTACAAGGTTGTTTATTTTTACTGTGGTAGGCGTATTTAACATGTTATTTACTTTTCCAGTAAAGGCTACATGCCTGCTGATCTGTTTTTCGCCCGATAGAGACAAAAAAGACTGTGGCTGCTGATAAAAATCATATCCATAGCCTTGATAGACATAAGTAAGCGTTCGGCTGGTATAGGTATAAGCTAATTGTACAAAAGCCTTTTGTTTGTCGTTTTTATAAAGTAATGACAGATTCAACACATCGCCGGTTTGTCCTTGTAAAGGCCTGCCTTGAAGCTTAATAATCGGGTTGCCCTTAGCATCTACCTCGCCGGTTTGTTTTGGGGTATTGATGTTTGAATAAGTATAAGTATAATTAGCCGAAACACCCAGGTTGCCAAAATATCTGCTGTAAACTATCTCAGCACCTGTTATTTTCGCTGTTCCATAGTTTTGTGGCAATAACAGCGGTTGCGTTCCATTATAATTATTCTGCAATCCAAATTCTATAGGATTTTTAATATTCTTATAAAATCCGCCTACGAAAAACTGCTCCTCATTTTTTGGAAAAAGCTCGTAACGTATATCAAAGTTTTCCGCTTCGGAATGTTTAACAAATGGATTACCAATCACATCACTGCTTTGGCCCCTGTTTAATGCAGGTACCAGCTCAAATAACGCAGGGCGTGAAATAGACTGTCCGTAAGAAGCTCGTAAGTTTGATTTATCAGTTAATTTATATTTTAACTGCAGGCTTGGCAATACATCAGTATATGTTTTCCTTGCGTTGCTTTGCACGTCAAGTACTACGGGGTGAGTATCATAACCCTGTTGGGTACCTTCAACCCGAATGCCGCCTATGACATCCAATTTGCCCAATTCTAAAAAGAACTCACCGTACCCGGCGGCTATATTTTCATAGGCTGTATAGTTGGCCTTGTCGCTGGTTAAGCTTCCGCTTACGTTATATACAATCCAGTTACTGCTATAAATATCCGTAAATGAACTTTTAACGCCGTTTGCTTCCGGGACGGGGCGTAAAGTATATTCGTTTTGCTGATTAAAGCGGGTGCTGTGCCGGTATAAGCCGCCTGCTTTCAGTTCGAATGAGTTATTTTCACCAAACATCGTTTTATAACTTAAATTGGCAAGGCCGCTTAAATCCTTATTGCCGTTTTTTTCCCATATCCGCGATATCGCATCAAAGTAACTTGGCGTACTTGTAAAATCCGGGTTTATTAAATGGTTCAGCGTGATGTCAGCCCTGTCTGGCGAATTTGCTGTGGCATTTGAATAGATGCCTGCCCAGTCAAATGTAAAATGCTGTGCTATTACATGCTTGCCGCTAACTTTAAGGTTTTCCACATACTGATTTTGTATATAGGAGCGGTTATCGTTAAACACGGTTCCGGTTCCCGGCCCAACCCTGCCGCCATTCCCGCCAATGATGGAAGTATCAATGCTTAAACGTGCTTGTGCTATATAAGTATATAAAAACACGTTATCAACCGCGATCTTATTCCTATCATCAACCGTAAAGTCAAGATGAGCTGACAAGCCATTATTTAATTGCTGAGTAGAATATGTTCTATTCGCAACGTCAGTTATCTGTGGCTTGTTATTATCCTTCGGATTTAAACTGGCAATGTTAAATTGCGAATTCGTACCATAATATTGGTTTTGATAACTGTCTGAAACAATAAGGCCAATTTTATTATTCAGAAATCTTTTGCCATAAGTAAAACCTGCCAGCGACGTTACAGGAGCGTTCTTTTTCGTAAAGTCAAGATTGGCCCTCGAAAAATATCCTGGTGCGGCCATATAGCTGGGCCCGAACCTATCTACCGGACTTTGCCTTTGAACAGCGCCTTGGTTAAAATCATCATATTTACGATTAAAGAATATAGCGCTGTAACCTATAGAGGCATTGGCTCTAAAATATTCATACTCCGGGGCGTCTTTAAATACCAGGTTGGTTGTTCCGCCTATAGCATCGCCCTCCATCTCGGGTGTAAGTGTTTTGCTTACTTCAATCCTGTCTAAAAGATCAGAAGGGACGATACTTAACGACACAAACCTTGAAACCGGGTCGGGGCTGGTTACTTTAACGCCGTTTATTAAGGTGTTGTTATAACGCGGCTCTAAACCACGGATGATGGCATAAGCTTCATCCGAGCCGCTGTTACGCTGAATAGTAACTGCCGATACACGTGCCAGGGCATTAGCTGCATTAATATCAGGCGACCTTTCCATGGCACGTGCTGAAATCACATTTGTGGTATTATTGGCGTTCTTTTCTATTTGCCTTGATGAAGATTCATTTGAAGTATTCAGTTTACCCAATATATTTACCCCTTTAAGGTTTTGGGTGCTTTGTTCAAGGGAAATATTTAAAATTACTGTTTGCCCTGCAGGCAGATCAACCTCTTTTTCATATTCCTTAAAGCCAATGTATTTAACCTTGATTTTGTAACTTCCGGGGGTAATGTTTTGAATGCGGTAATTTCCAAATGCATCGGTAGTGCCGCCTTTTGATGTTCCATCGAAATGTACATAGGCTGCCGGCAGGGGCTCGCGGCTGTTGCCATCTGTTACATGCCCGGTTATTACACTGGTTTGGGCTGATGCAAAAGAAGCAGTAAATAAAAGTACAAGCAGGTAGTATTTGTTTATCATAAAGTGTGTTTTCCCCAAACCACCTTGTCAATTTTGGAGAAATTCTGGATAAATCAGGCGCAATACCATCCTTAACCAATTGATAATTTTAGTTTAATAATGGGTGATTTTTTTGATACGATCGTGGATTAAACATCATAAAAAAATAACATTTAGTTAATTTGTATTTTTTGTAATAGTTAAAAAAAATAATTAACAACCCGGTGTTATTCTCTGGCGCCGGTAATATTTATCCAAACCCATTGCGATTAATAAAGAAAAGTTTAGTATTGTAAATTGTGTATAATTAAGACAAAGGAGTTCCCTTTTTATATTAGTTCAGGTATTATTTAATCTCATATTCCATAATCACAATAATGAAAAAACATTTACTTTCCCTCGCCGCGTTTTGCTGTTTTTCATCCGTTGTATTAGCCCAAATCGCGCCAAGCACAGCTACCCCGCCGAAAAACAGCCAGCCTGTATCGCGCGGCCGTACTTTGCAGGTGGATTCGGCTGTTGTTACCAAACATAGGGTCACTATTAAAGGACAGCTCGTTCCCTACACCGCTACCGCGGGATGTATCCCTATATGGGATGAGGATGGCCGGCCTGTGGCAGGTGTATTTTATACGTACTATGAAAGGGACGATGTGACCGACCGGGCCACCCGTCCCCTGGTGATCTCATTCAACGGCGGCCCCGGAACGCCATCGGTTTGGATGGAGATCGGTTATACCGGCCCGCGGCGGTTAAATACCGACAACGAAGGCTACCCGGTACAGCCTTACGGTACCGAAGATAATAAAAACTCGATCCTCGATGTGGCTGATATCGTTTACATCGATCCCGTAAATACGGGCTATTCACGGATAGTGAACAAAGACACGCCCGGCTCCAAATTCTTTGGCGTAAATGAGGACATCAAATACCTGGCCGAGTGGATCAATACCTTTGTAACCCGCAAAAACCGCTGGGCGTCGCCAAAGTTCCTTATCGGCGAAAGCTATGGCACTACACGGGCGTCGGGACTGGCACTTGAGCTGCAGAATGCACAGTGGATGTATTTAAATGGTGTGATCCTAGTTTCCCCTACAGATTTAGGCATTGAGCGGAGCGGGCCGGTACAGGAAGCGCTGCGTCTTCCTTACTTTGCCGCGACCGCCTGGTACCATGGCCTGCTTGCGCCGGAATACCAGCAAAAAGATTTAACGGCCTTTTTGCCCGAGGTGGAAAATTTCACCATAAATGAGCTGATACCGGCCATGTCGCGCGGCGGGTTTATTGATGATGCCCAAAGGAATAACATTGCTGCAAAAATGGCGAAATACAGTGGCCTGTCACAGAAAGTGATATTAGCCAGCAACCTGGATGTTTCGTACGGCTTATTCTGGAAGGAGTTATTGCGGGATAAAGGATACACCGTTGGCCGCCTCGACTCGCGTTATAAAGGCATCGACCGGCAGGCTAATGGTTCCAACCCGGATTATAATGCCGAACTGACCTCGTGGCTGCATGAGTTTACCCCGGCAATGAATATGTACCTGAGGAATGAGCTAAACTATAAAACTGATTTGAAATATAACATGTTCGGCAATGTTTTTCCATGGAACAATACAAACAACCACACCGGCGAAAATCTGCGTGAAGCTATCGCCGAAAATCCTTACCTGCACCTGCTTATCCAGTCGGGCTATTATGATGGGGCCTGCGATTATTTTAATGCCAAATACAGCCTTTGGCAACTTGACCCAAGCGGTAAGCTAAAAGACCGTTTGAAATGGGAAGGCTACAAAAGCGGTCACATGCTGTATTTGCGGCAGGAAGACCTGGTAACCGCTACAGAAAACCTGAGAAAGTTTATAAGGGAATCGATTCCGAAACCGGGAACGGCTGCTAAGTACTAAGTCTGGAGTCGTAAGTCTTTAGTCCTGAGTTTTTAGTTTTATATATTTGTATTAAAAAGGATATTATGGAACCAATGACAACCGTTTCGGAAGTTATAGACCATCTTAAAAAAGAAGGCTATACCGTTGATTTCAACTTAAAGGCGAACTGCCTGGAATGCAGCGGCACTAGTTTACAAATACATCCGGAAGACTTTGTGATCGATAAACATTATCGTTTTGAAGGCCTCTCCGATCCGGCAGACGAGGCTGTTGTTTATGCCATATCTTCACCAAAACACGATCTAAAAGGCACTTTAGTTAATGGCTACGGTCCTTCAAGCGACCCGTTGACCGATAAAATGATCGCGGCGCTTAGGGAAAGACCGCTGTAAGGTGGGTGTTCCAGGTGTTCATCTCTCAAAAATTGGAACACCTCTCTGGATAAGAACTATTCGTGTGGTGTCCGCATATTCCTTTAAACAGGTCATAATCCCTGTTATAACATACAATCTTAATTTTCGTAATCAATAGGTGCTGTTTTTATCTTGTGATGTGAATATTTTGACATACAATTAAAATTCTTCAAAATACATCCAACCAACGCATTCAGGCATGAATAAGATTCAAATGGCACAGTAAAGAAAAAGGAAACAGCATTCAAAAGAGCTGCGGGGCGGTTACTGGCACCTGCATTGCCTTATATGGGTTGATGAACCTTTTCATAAAAAACATGGTGTGCACCCGGTGCATAATGATAGTGGAAATTGAGTTGAAAAAACTTGGCCTCCATCATACATCAATTACCTTAGGAAAAGCGGAGGTCATAGAAATGATCTCTCCCGAACAGATCGAACAAATCAAAATAGCCCTTCTCCAATCCGGCTTAGAGTTGATCGAGAGCAAAAAAACCATCCTGATCGAAAAAATAAAAAATGTTGTTGTTGAGATGATCCATTATTCGGAGAACCAGCTGAAAACAAATTTTTCTGATTACCTGAGCTCAAAATTAAATTACGACTACACTTATCTCGCCAACATCTTTTCGGAAGAACAAGGCGTAACCATTGAGCACTTTATCATCGCTAACAAAATTCAGCGGGTAAAAGAACTTATGTATGGCAATGAATATAATCTTACCGAAATCTCCTGGAAACTGAACTACAGCAGCGTAGCCCACTTATCTACCCAGTTTAAAAAGGTGACCGGTATTACTCCCTCCCGGTTTAAATCTCTTGAGTGCGAAGTTAACTAGCACCAGGAAATGTGTGAATCATATAACTTATTTCCAAAATTGTGTAACGTTTAGGGCGGCTGCCCAAGCTACGTTTGTACTGTGCTAAGCTCCGATCAATTCAGACTTCGGATATTAAAAAATAATTTGCCAAATCTCATCTATTATGAAAAAAGAATTTACCTTAATTAAGAGTAGCGCTCCATTGCATAAAAGCAGGAGCTACTCTAAACCATACCATACCATTTGGTATATGTTATTGCTCCTGTTCGTATTTGCGGCGGGATGTAAAAAAGACACCTTTCAGGGTGAAATACATGGTGTATGCCCTGTAGTTGCCACCGATCCGGCTGACAAAGCCGTGGATGTAGTGCTCGGCAAGGTTGTAACAGCCACCTTTAATACGGCTATGAACGCTGCCACTATCAACTCAACCACCTTTACTATTAAGCAGGGATCAACTGCTGTAGCCGGTACTGTTGCGCCAACCACCAACAATGCAGTGTTTACATTTACACCAGCTGCGCCACTTTTGCCTTTTACAGTTTATACAGGCACCATTACCACAGGCGCTACCGATACTTTACGTACGGCACTGGTAAACGACTATGTGTGGACCTTTACTACCATCCCGCAATTAACTTTAACGTCAAGTCCGGTTGGTGGCGGAACTACTACCGGCGCGGGCTTATTCGCCCAGGGTTCATCGGTTACCGTTACCGCTACGCCAGCTGTTGGTTTTACGTTTGTCAACTGGACAAACGGAGTTACCGTTGCCTCCACAACGGCAAGCTATACGTTTAACATGGCCGGGAATATGGCATTGGTTGCAAACTTTGCACCCATAGTTAGATTTACCGTTGCAACATCTTCAAATCCCGCAGCAGGCGGAACAACAACCGGTGCTGGCTCCTATAATTCAGGATCCTCGGTTACAACAACGGCTACACCAAACGCCGGATATAATTTTACCAGTTGGACTGAAGGTGGAGTCGTAGTATCTACGAATTCAAGCTATACGTTCAACATACTTGCCAACAGAACACTGTCGGCCAATTTTGCTGCGATAGTAGCCCCGGGTCCGCCACCTGTTTTGGGTAACAACTTCTCGCTATTCGGAGCTTTCGGAGGCAGTGCGGGAATAACCAACCAGGGAATAAATACAGTAATTAATAATGGTGCGATCGGTACTACCGCCGCTGCCACTTTAATTACCGGGTTCCATGACGGCTTAACAGGTGATGTTTATACAGAAACACCACTTAACATCGGGCTCGTAACAGGAGGTATATATTCTGCTCCTCCGTTCCCGGGCACTGCGCCTAAGTTTGCCGTTGCAACCCAGGCGCTTGTAGAGGCCAACGCGTTTTATATCAGCATATCGCCGGCTAACAAACCAGGTGGTACCGATCCGGGCGCTGGCCAATTAGGGGGCTTAACATTAGCACCTGGCGTTTATAAATCGGCAAGCGGTAGTTTTGCGATTACCAACCCGGTTAAAATTGCAACCGGCGACCTTGTCCTTGATGCCAAGGGCGATCCGAACGCCGTATGGATATTCCAGGCACCAACCTCTTTAACAGTAGGTATTGCCGGGCCGACAGGTGCGCGCAGCGTATCGCTGATAAACGGAGCCCAGGCTAAAAATGTATTCTGGTACGTTGGCAGTGCAGCTACAATTAACGCAGCCGGTGGAGGTGTTATGGTCGGAACAATTATGTCTTCGGCAGGGATCACATTCTCGACTGCCGGAAACGCTGCTCAAACGGTATTGAATGGCCGGGCTATTTCGCTTGTGGCATCAGTTACAATGGTAAACACAACAATTAACACACAATAGATAAAGCTTGATAAATATAATCATGCGCCCTCCGGGGCGCATGATTTAAAAGAGCTAATCAATCAAAAAATTAATTTTAAAATGAAACCTTATGTTACTTTCAAATAAAATAAAAACGTTTGTCATCAGTTTTTTGATGATAATAATTGCGCTGACTAAAGTTCAGGCACAAACGACCCAGCCCATTTGGTGGTTCGGTTTTTCAGGCGCGGCCAACTTAAACTTCTATGACGGAACAACTCAGCGGCTAACTAATTCGCTTATCGTTCCAACTGCTTTTCATAAAGGGACCGGTGTAAAGCCCTATGGCTCCATCCTGGTGGAATATCGCCCGGTGAAAACCTGGGGAATTATGCTGAATGCGGCATACGATGCGAGAGGCGCAAAATTTGATAACGTTGAAGCGCCATGCAACTGCCCGGCAACGTTTAAAACGGATATCAGTTATATTGCCATTGAACCAAGCTTACGTTTGGGTTTTAACAAGTCGAGCCTATACTTCTTTGCAGGGCCCCGCGTAGCTTTTAATGTTGCTAAAGATTTTAATTATACCCAATTCAAACAACCAAACACCACCGGCGAATTAAGCGCCATGCATAGCACTATCGTTTCGGGCCAGGTAGGTGCGGGATTCGATATTATGCTTTCAGCGGCTAACAACCCGTCAAAGGTTACTCTTTCACCATTTGCTTCCTTCCATCCTTATTTTGGTCAGGAACCAAGGACTATTGAAAGCATGTCTTTAACAACGGTTAGGATAGGTGTTGCCCTTAAATTTGGCAAAGGCCATAAAGTTATGGCAAAAGAACAACCGGTTGCAGTTGTAGTAGTTCCTGTCGCGGCACACGAATTTGCTTTAATTGTGCATGAGCCTAAGAAAACGCTGGTAAAACTTGAGGTAAGTGAAACGGTACCATTGCTTAGCGCTGTATTTTTTGATACAGGATCTGCCAGCATACCCGCCAGGTACACATTGCTAACGAAAGATCAGGCAAACGGATTTAAAGAAGACCAATTACAAAACAAACAATCCGAGGGCATAAACAGCCGTTCTGCCGGACAGTTAACTGTATATCGTAACATCCTGAATATTGTGGGTGATCGCATGCGGTCAAATCCGGGTTCTACAATAACATTGAACGGAGCCTCATCCAAAGGGCCTAAGGAGGCAAAAGAATTCGCAGAATCAATAAAATATTACCTTGTAAATGTATTTGGAATTAGCGGTTCAAGAATTGCCACCCGCGGACGTTTTATGCCGGAGCCCCCGTCAGAACATCCGGGCGGTACCAAAGAACTTGGCATGCTTCGCGCCGAGGACCGCAGGGTTGATATTGTAACCACCTCGCACGAATTATTATCCGAAGTAGGCGGCGGTATGATGAAGTCGGTTCACATGACCGATACTCAATCCGACCCGCGTGATAGCCAGGTCATCTTTAGTGTTGATTCAGCAAAACAATTGATGAAATCGTGGTCGATCGACGTTGCCGATGAAAGAGGAGCTGTTCAGCATTATGGCCCTTTTACAAGTAATGAAGAAGGCGTCCAGGAATCTTCCATTTTAGGGGCAAACCAGGAAGGCAACTACAAAGTAACCATGCACGGCGAAACAAATAACGGCACGTTGGTTAAAAAGGAGAGCACGCTCCACCTTGTGCGCCAGAACGAAGTGATTGAAAAGGGTTTCCGTTACAGTATCGTATTCGGTTTTGATAAATCAACGACTATCGCGTCTTACAACAGGTTTTTAACCAACGTTGTAACGCCTTTGATTGCTGATGGTTCAACGGTTACTATTCATGGCCACACTGATATAATCGGTGGCGAAGAATACAATCAAAAACTATCGGAAAGCCGCGCCCGCGAAACACAACGGATCATTGAAACTGCATTAGCTAGCGCAGGCAGGACTAATGTAAAATTCAATACTTCCGGTTACGGAAAAGATCCTGGCCACGCGCCGTTTGAAAACAATCTTCCCGAAGAACGTTTTTATAACCGTACGGTTATTATCGACATAGTGCCAGTTAAGTAAAATTTAATAGACAGCTTACGTTGTGAGTTTCAACGTAACATCCTAAAAAGCGTATAAGTCCCTGAGCAATCAGGGGCTTTTTTTTATTCTGTATAGGCCTATAATTATGCGAGTTGTCGTTGTTGTGTATATTTAATATTACTTTAGTTTTATAAACTTAATGGCCGGTTTATCATCCCATGAGACCAACTTTGCCGCAACCGAAATCTGTATACCTGTCAGCGCGCTGCTTAGGCTGCATTAGCCTCATATCGATCGTGCTGGCTTACAACTCTAAAACATTCGCTCAATCGGCAGGTTTTAAGAGCCAATTATTAAAGTTAACAACCGCAACTCTTAATCTTTCAGACACACAGCCACGAGAAAAGCTTTACCTGCAGTTCGACAAACCCTACTATGCTGTTGGCGATACCATTTGGTTTAAAACGTACCTGTTTAATGCAGCGTATTTAACAGCTACCGATAAAAGCAATATCATGTACATTGATATTGCAAATGACACCAACAAGGTTATCAAACAATACAAGTTGCCTGTACAGCACGGATTAAGCTGGGGCAATATCAGCCTGGACGAGAAGGACTTTGCCCCAGGCACCTATGTTATCCGTGCTTATACCAACTGGATGCGCAACTTTGGGGAAGATTATTTTTTTTACAAGCGCTTTTATGTGGGCAGCGCTGATGAAAACAACCTGCTGGTAACTACAAGGTTCAGCACAGCTGCTATAAACGGCACGCCATCAGTATCCGCTAAGCTGCTTTTCAGCAGTATGGACAAAGTACCTTATGCCGTTGAGCCTTTAACGCTGCAGGTAATGAACGGGAATAAACATCTGTATAAACAAAAGCTTCAGACCGGCGTAGACGGCGTGCTCGATGTTAATTTTCCTATTCCTCCAAAATCATCAAACCTTACCATTGTTGTTGAAAATGCGCAAAAAAATAAAAAAGCGGTTATCCCCGTTGTTTTAAACCGTCCTGAAAATACGGATATGCAGTTTTTACCGGAAGGCGGCAGCCTGGTTGCCGGGTTACCTGCACGTGTCGGTTTTAAGGCAATCAATGAGGATGGTAAAGGAGCAGATATTTTGGGTATTATTACCGATCATAACCAGCAAAAGGTTATTGAGTTTAAATCTCTGCACAATGGGATGGGCAGCTTTGATATGACTGTCAAAGAAGGAGAAACATACACCGCCAAGGTTGCCCTGCCGGGCGGGAAGATAAAAGAATATCCATTGCCGGCTGTAAAAAATACAGGCATGGCTTTAAAGATCAGGAACACATTGGAAGGCGATTCTATTGAGGTCTTTGTAACAGCTACCAACAATATTATTCAATCCGGGGGCAGCTACTTTTTAATTGGAAAAGCACGCGGCATCGTATGCTATGCAGCCATTTTCAATTTTCATGACGTCAACTACATTAAAAAGAAAATCGCCAAAAATTTATTTCCCTCCGGCATCACGCATTTCACAATCATGACGCCCGGATATCAGCCCTTAAATGAACGGCTGGTTTATATCGATCATCATGATAACTTAAAGATTCAGATGATAACAGATGAGCCTGATTACCATTCCAGGGACAGCGTCGCATTAAAAATAAAGGTAACCGATAATACAGGCAAGCCCGTTGCTGGCAACTTTTCGCTGGCTGTTACTGACGATACGCAAGTAAAAACCGATACATTAAAAGAAAACCTTGTTTCACGGATGCTGCTCACATCCGATTTAAAGGGATATATTGAGGAACCCGGGTATTACTTTTCATCGATAAATAAAGATAAATGGACAGCCCTGGATAATTTACTCCTTACACAGGGGTGGGTAGGATACGACTGGCGGCAAGTGCTGAAACCGCCAGCAATCACTTACTGGCCCGAGCATGAATTTACGGTAAAAGGGCGGGTGACGAATGTTTTTAATAAACCTGTTAAGGGGACTGATATATTACTATTCTCAAAATCGCCGTCAATATTAATGGATACGGTTACGGATAAAGAGGGAAGATTTCTTTTTCATCAGTTTCCGCGAGCTGATACACCGCTATTTGTACTAAAGGCAGTTAATAAAAACGGCAAAAGCTTTAACGTCGGCATTGCTGTTGATGAAATAAAGCCGCCTGATCTTATAAAACCGGCCGGGCTATTGACAGACCCGTGGTATGTAAACAGCGACACTACCCTGCTTAACTACGCCAAACGCAGCGCAGCGGCAAAACAGCTGGCAAACTTTCCCGCTGGCGGGCATATATTGAACGAAGTAAAAATTAGGGCGAAGAAGATCATTAAAGACTCAAAAAACTTAAATGGCCCCGGTAATGCAGATTTGGTATTAGATGAAAAAGATATGGAAGCAGCGGGAAAGAAAACGTGGCTGCAATTGTTTGAGGAAAAAATTAAAGGTTTCAGGGTAGGCGATGTTGGAAAAGAATGGTTGATGATACAGGATATCAAACCCCCGATATACATTAATCCTGGCACGGTCGTGGCCAGAACTCACGAATGGTATTTTGTAAATAATAAACCTGTTAAATTTTTTGTAGATGGGCTATCCGTAACAGAACTATGTCCAACTTCCCTTCAACTTGTTTTTACTTACTCAGAAGCATTTAATGATATAACAAACTACCTCAATGCCAGTTCGGCTGAAGATATTAAAGGAATTGAGTTAAATTTTTCAACCAAATACAGCTCCGCTTATATTCCGGTAGAATTTGTACTAGAAAACATAACCGGGAATGATGTCGCCTCTATCGAAATTACAACCCGTTCGGGCCACGGCCCTATAATTCGTAATACGCCCGGCATGTATCTTTATAAACCTTTACCACTGAGCTGGCCTAAACAATTTTACAAACCAAAATACAAGGTAAAAGATACTGAAAAGCACTTGCCGGATTTACGCTCAACCGTCGACTGGGAGTCAAATATAGTAACCGATGCTAATGGCGAGGCAAAAGTGTGGTTTTATGCTGCTGATAAACCATCGACCTATACATTAATAATGGAAGGCACGGATATGAATGGCAGCCTGGGATACAAGCGGCAAAAAATAACCGTCAGCAAATAAATCGCGGGAAACTGTATCACGCCCTGCCAAATGCTTTGCGCAATTCGTCCTTAGCTTTCTCCAATACCTCTTTTTGGGAAGCCGGAAGATTTTTACCTGCACGGTTAATATAGAAGTTCAACATCGACATAGCCGACTGGAACGGCGTGGTCTTTTTCCGAGTACTTCGCTCTGCCGAACTTTTTAATGACGCGGCGATCTTTTCAGGATCGGTTGATTCAAAAATATTGTTGTCCAGGTCGAGCGCGTTGCTGTGTTCTGTCACTTCTCCCGACCATTTCGTTGCTGTATCCTTCTTTCCTGTTTTGAATGTGTGGTGGCCATAATTCTTTGTATTTGTACAATAATGTTTAACAAACTATCGGCTATCTTCGCGCAATAATAATACCAGCACACTACAAATTTTGTGCTATCGAATACTATTTATGGCACTTTCCGATATCATAAAACAAAAAATACAAAGCGATGGCCCCATCTCCTTTCGCGACTATATGGAAATGGCCCTGTATTATCCTGAACTGGGTTATTATACCGGCCCGCGGAATAAAATAGGCCGCGCGGGCGACTTCTTCACCAGCTCAAACCTGACGCATGCTTTTGGCGCGATGATCGGCAAGCAGCTGGAAGAAATGTGGCGCCTGATGGGTAAAGAAGAATTCACAATTGTTGAATATGGTGCAGGGACCGGCGCTTTATGTGGCGATATTTTGAGTTATCTGAAGGATAACCACAAAATGTACGATCAACTGCATTATGCCATTATCGAAAAAAGCCCGGCCATGCGCGAAATCGAAAGATCCCATCTAAACGAAAAAGTTAGCTGGCACGATTCAATTGAAGACGTAGCCCCCGTTACCGGCTCCATTTTATCGAATGAGCTTTTAGATAACCTGTCCGTACACCGGGTGGTTATGGAAGATGAATTGATGGAAGTTTTCGTTGACTATCGGGATGGTTTTGTTGAAATATTAAAGCCGGCCTCTAAAGCGCTTAAAAATTACCTGTCCGAACAAAACATTATGCTGCCCAAAGGCTTCCATGCCGAAATAAACCTGGAGGCCGTTCACTGGATAGAAAAACTCGCCGCATCTCTAAAAAAAGGATATGTATTGACGATAGATTACGGCTATTCTGCCGCCGACCTTGTTAAGCAGCACCGAAGTCAGGGTACTCTGCTATGTTACCACGAGCACCAGATCAATGATAACCCGTATATCAACATCGCTTCACAGGATATTACCGCCCACGTTAACTTTACGGCGCTGTGTCACTGGGGTTTAAAAAATGGATTATGGTGCAGTGGGCTTGTTAACCAGGCCAACTTCCTGCTGGCGCTTGGAATTAAAGATTATCTAAGAAAAACCGCTCCGCAGGGTGGCAACATCGCGGAATTGGCCATGAAGGAAGCTATGCTTACGCGGGCGCTGTTAATAGAGATGGGCAGCAAATTCAAAGTGCTTATCCAAAACAAAGGCATGTACGGGCATGAACTTTCTGGCCTAAATCTTTATTGACTCAAGACTCCCGGCTTAAGACTCAGGACTCCTTCTTAATAGCGCTAATCTCGCCCGTACGCTCAATATATATCCGGTCTATTTTGGTCAGGTCGTCGATTAATGCCGACTTTCGTATTCCCTGCATAATATCTTCCTCGCAAAGCAAAGCTTTTTTAATATTGGCCCTATTAAATTGTCCCTCGCTGAAAAGGAGTATTTTGTTGCCCTCAACCAGTTTGGCAAACCGTTCACTTCGCGAAATCAACCAGCCGAGAAACCGGTGAAGCAGCACGATCATAAAACAAGCAACCACAACGGCCACGAAATCGGACGCCCCTACTATTGCCCGGCTCAGGATTGCGCCGAGGGATATCACAATGATATTATCCAACGGGGTACGGATGCCAAAAGAACGCCTTCCCGATATCCTGATCAGTACCAGGGCAATTAGAAAAATAATCACGCCTCTGACGCTCATTTGCAGGGCGTTTAAATCCTTTCCTTGTCCGAATATCTCGATAAATGTATTCATGTTGCTTGTTTATGAGCAATATCTATTTGTAAACCATTGGCTTAATCAAATGTTTCCGGAAAATTCGATGTGCAATTGTTTTCGTTTGAACGACTCAGACAGCAGACATCTTTCGACCTTTCCTGACTTTTCGGTCTTTTCCGACTTTCCGTCTTTCGGACTTCCTCTCTAAAAAAGTATCTTTGCAAAAACGGATACATTTTAATGTCGAACCTTAATAAATTTAAACGATTCACTGTTACATCGGCTTTACCTTATGCCAACGGGCCGCTGCATATCGGGCACCTGGCCGGGGCATACCTGCCGGCTGATATTTTTGTGCGCTACCTGCGGCTTAAAAAAAAGGATGTGGTGTACATCTGCGGTTCTGATGAGCACGGCGCAGCGATTACCATAAAAGCAAAAAAAGAAAATACTACGCCGCAAGCCATTATTGATAAATACCACAACCAGATAAAAAACAGTTTTGAGGAATTCGGGATAGCATTTGACTTCTATCACCGTACCTCATCTGCTATACATCACGACTTGTCACAGGAGTTTTTTTTAAACCTGTATGAGAAAGATGAGTTTATTGAGAAATTCTCTGAGCAATATTATGATGAAGAATATCACCAGTTTTTGGCTGACAGGTATATCGTCGGCACCTGCCCCAACTGTCATTTCGAGAACGCATATGGCGACCAGTGCGAAAATTGCGGCACTTCGCTAAACCCTACCGACCTTATTAACCCCATATCAACTTTAAGCGGTAAGCCGCCTATCTTAAAGCCAACAAAACATTGGTACCTGCCGCTGGATAAATACCAGCCCTGGCTGGAAAAATGGATCGACAGCAAGGAGGGCGACTGGAAAGTGAACGTGTTCGGGCAATGTAAATCATGGCTAAAATCGGGCCTGCAGCCCCGTTCCATGACCCGCGACCTGGATTGGGGCATAGATGTGCCGCTCGAAGAAGCAAAGGGCAAAAAACTATATGTGTGGATGGATGCGCCGATAGGTTATATCTCATCCACCAAACAATGGGCGCTCGATAACGGCAAGGATTGGAAGCTTTATTGGAAAAAACAGGAAAACGAGGCCGATGATTCATGCCTGCTGCATTTTATCGGCAAGGACAATATCGTTTTTCATTGTATTATTTTCCCGTCTATTTTGCATGCGCATGGTGAATATATTTTGCCGCAAAACGTGCCCGCCAATGAGTTTTTGAATTTAGAGGGCGACAAGCTTTCCACGTCCAGAAACCACGCGGTTTGGCTGCACGAATACCTGGAAGAATTTCCCGGCAAGCAGGATGAGCTCCGTTATGTACTAACGTCGATACTACCAGAAACCAGCGACAGCGAGTTTACCTGGAAGGATTACCAGGCCCGTGTCAATAACGAGCTGGTGGCCATACTCGGTAATTACATCAACCGGGTAATGATATTGATGCACAAGTTTTACGATGGTAAAATCGAGAGCGATTCAGGTCGTATTGTTCTGACAGATAAATATCTTGACTATGAGCTTGGCCGGTACTATGATGATTTAGGCCTTAACCTCGAAGCCTATAAATTCAGGCAATCGCTGCAAAATGTAATGGATATTGCCCGGCTTGGCAACCGTTACCTTACCGAAAATGAGCCATGGAAAACGATAAAAACAGATCCGGCCAAAGCCAAAGAAACATTGCATAACTGTTTAATTTTGATAGGCCATTTAGCCTGTTGCCTGCAGCCGTTTTTGCCGGCCACCGCCAAAAAAATAACCGGCATGCTTAACTGGCCCGCTGGAGATATTGGTTTTGAACAGGAAATCGATTTCAAATCCGGTCACCAGTTAAACGCCGCCGCCTTATTGTTTGAAAAAGTGGAGGACGAGGTGATCGACAGGCAGATCCAAAAACTACAGGATAAAAAGGATGATGCCGCCGCCGCGAAGCAGGTACAAATAACACCGGCTAAAGAAAATATCAATTACGACGCTTTTGCTGCGATGGATATCCGCACGGGTACTATCCTCACCGCCGAAAAAGTAGCCAAAACAAAAAAGCTTCTTAAGCTGACCATTGACACCGGGATCGACCAGCGCACGGTGGTATCGGGCATTGCCGAATATTATGAGCCTGAAAACATTATCGGCCAAAAAGTAAGCATCCTGGTAAACCTTGAACCCCGGGAGATAAAAGGCATCCTGTCGCAGGGCATGATACTGATGGCCGAGAACGCCGACGGTAAGCTCAGCTTTGTAGTCGCCACAGAAGATATGCACAATGGGTCGGTGGTAAGGTAATTTTTATGTGCAGATTCCAGGTGTATCAATTTTTGAGAGACACGGATGATACACTTTTACAGGTGTACCACCCGGTACACGTGGATACACCTGGTACACCTGGATACACCTGGTACACTTTGGAACACTGACAAATCTTTGTCAGCGGTTTGCCCAACTCATCCAAAATTCGCACATTTGCACAGATTTCAGAGGCCGGGTTTCAAAATCCGATCCCGATAGCTATCGGGACGAAAATCCGAAATCCGAAATAAAAAATTGGTCCCGTAGTTCAACGGATAGAATAGAAGTTTCCTAAACTTTAGATATGAGTTCGATTCTCGTCGGGACCACTAAAATCAATATTAAAATATGATAAAAGCCTGCAAATCAAATGATTGCAGGCTTTTGTTTTTTGGCCAAAACACCATAATATGCACTAAATCTCATTGAAAATGTGCGTAATGCGGTGAGTACCATAAATCAAAATTACTACTCACCGAATACTACACAATGCATTGATTTTCAGCATGTTCAAAATCTGAACATCTTGATATCTATTAATTGCAAGCATACATTTGTTTAACTTTTAATGCTTGAAATCATGAAAACAAATTTTAGTCTGCTCTTTTATTTAAAAAAGCAAAAAGTTTACGCATCAGGTCCAATGCCTGTTTATATGCGTATCACTGTTAACGGAAAACGTGCGGAGGTATCAGCCGGGCGGGATTGTGAGCCGTCAGGATGGAATAGTCACGCGGGACGGGGAATCGGCACCAAATCAGAAACAAGGGCTTTAAACAGTTACTTAGATACCTTACAAACTAAAGTAATGAATGCCCACCAACAACTAATTGGCGCAGGTAAAGAAATTACCGCGGAGAAGTTGCGTGATCAATTCATTGGCCGTGTAGAAAGAGCTTATTATGTGGTGGCGTTATTTAATGAGCATAATGACCAGGTGAAAGCGCTGATTGGAAATGGTTTTGAAGCCAATACACTAAAAAGCTATCGCAGCTCCTTTAAGCACTTATCAGCGTTTGTGCAGCATCACTACGGCATAGTTGATATGGATGTTAAAAACTTGAACCATGCGTTTATTGTCAATTATGAATTTTACTTAAAAACAGTATGCAAGTGTAGCGGTGTGTCGGCCGCTAAATATATAAAACACTTAAAAAAGATAGTTAATAATTGCTTAGCTAATAAATGGTTATCTGATAACCCTTTTATTAATTACAGATCAAAGGCTAAGGCGAAAGAAAAGGAATTTTTGATGCCCCAAGAATTGGAAGCAATTGCAATTAAGAGTGTTACTATTGATAGGTTAGCGCAAGTAAGGGACATATTTATATTTTGTTGTTACACCGGCTTATGCTATGCGGATGTGCAAAAACTTCAGCGCCATCAAATAGCAACCGGTATCGACGGGGAGCAATGGATATTTACAACAAGACAAAAAACAGATACAAGCTCTCGGATACCTTTATTGCCTGTAGCCGCTGACATAGTAAACAAGTATGCTGATCATCCACAATGCAGCAATAAAAACCTTGTTTTACCCGTCTTGAGCAACCAAAGAATGAACAGCTATTTAAAAGAAATTGCAGATATATGCGGCGTTACCAAAATACTTACGTTTCATATGGCTCGGCATACCTTTGCTACTACTGTTACTCTATCAAATGGCGTTCCTTTGGAAACTGTAAGTAAAATGTTGGGGCACAACAGTATTAAAACCACACAGCACTACGCTAAAATATTGGATTTGAAAGTTAGCCAGGATATGGCCGCTCTTAAACAAAAATATGCCGGAATTTAGTTTATAATCTCTAAGGTCACATTTTGTGACCTTAGAGAATTTCATTAATCATCAATAAACTTTAAAATGGAAAATCAAATTATACCTGATGAAGTCATCATGACTAAGATATTTTTTATCAGAGGACAAAAAGTAATGCTGGATAAAGATTTGGCTGAATTGTATGGCACAGAAACTAAAAAGCTTAAGCAACAGGTCAACAGAAATCTTAATAGATTTCCAAACCATTATATGTTTGAATTGACAAAAGAAGAAAATGAGCTTTTAAGGTCACAAAATGTGGCCTTAAAGAAAGGCGAACACTCCAAATATTTACCATTTGTATTTACTGAACATGGTATCCTAATGTTGTCCAATGTGCTTAAAAGTGAAAGCGCTGTACAGGTAAGCATTAGGATCATAGATGTTTTTGTCAGACTAAGAGAGGTATATGCAGAACAAACCGAAGTTTGGTTAGCCATCGAAAAGATCAAGAGTAAACTTGATAATCAGGATAAGAATATGGAAATCGTATTTAGATACCTTGATGAATTAATTGATAAAAAACACGAACCCCAGGAACGTAAAAGAATCGGTTATAAAACTTATGATAACGAATAATTATCAGGCTATTGATTTGTTATAAAATTCAGCCACTTTAATCCATATAAATTAAATGCATGTGATCGTTTTAATCAAAACGAATCACATGCATCCTCAACCCAAAATCTTAGAGGCTATGCTTCATTGCTCTTATAAAGCATGGCTTCTATCAAAACAAGAAATTTCAGCATCGGCCATATCTTCAAGCACCGGCCTCAATCCAATCACGGTTTTAGCCTGGCAAATTAGCCAACCAGCAGATGTTATAGTGCAAGATCAAATCGTTAAACTGACTAAAAACCATAAGCAGGCGATCCAACTATTAGCTGATACCGAGAAGCTGTTAAATAAAGAGGCTCCACCAGCCTTTTACAAAATCCTTCATTGTTCGGCTTGCCAGTTTAAAAATGAGTGCCATAGTAAATTAAAGGAACGGGATTGTATAAGCTTGTTACCGAGCATGACCACAAAATCAATGCTGAAATATCACAATAAGGGTATTACCACAATTACGCAACTTTCTTACCTGTTCAAGCCGAGGCGAAGACGCGCGCCAAACCCACAAAGTAGTTATTTATGGGAATTAAAAGCCTTAGCTATCCGTGAACAAAAAACTTTTGTGATTCAACCCCCAGCTTTAAATGTCAACACTGTTTCAATTTACTTAGATTTTGAGGGCACAGAAAACGAGGCGCACATTTACCTGTTAGGCGGAGTAATCATACGGGACGGTAAACCAGCGGAGACTTTTTCCTTATGGTCAGATACTAAGGAAGATGAACAAGTCAATTTTAATTATCTTTTTAAATTGCTTATCCAATACCCCGATGCGGAGATCTACCATTACGGAAGCTATGAAACCAAAGCTTTAAAACTTGCTGCGAAAAAATCGTCAGCATTAAAATGTTGGCCGCTTATCGAGAAAAGAATGGTTAACCTCTTAGGTTATCTGCGCACTCATGTTTACCCGCCAACCTATAGTAATAGTCTGAAAGAGTTAGCATACTATCTCAATTTTAAATGGAGCGTCCCTGAAGTTGATGGGGTTTTAAGTATGCATTGGCGAAAGCAATGGGAGGAAACAGGTGGAAATAACTGGAAAGAAAAACTGCTCGAATATAACCTGGATGATTGCAGGGCATTACACGTAATTCATCAATGGTTCCTTAAACTGGCTTCAGATGGTAAGCAGGAAAATGTGCAACAGGTTGCAGAAATGAAAAAGCATACACCTTTTCATTTGCAACATAACCGTGAGTTTGGTGAAGATTTCCAATTGATTACTAAAGCGGCCTATTTTGATTACCAACGTAATAAAATCTATTGGCGCAATGAATTGAAAAGACAAACCCCGTCCGGCAGCTCCCCAAGAGAAAGACCTGAACAATTGGGTCAGGGTCACATGGCATGGCGACCAAAAAAAAACAACGAAATAATTATTATGCCGCCGCTTAAATCATGTCCCGGATGTGGCCATAATAAACTATACCAAAGCCATGATACCAAATCAGCAGTCGTGCAAACCGATCTTAAATTTACTGCTACAGGTATAAGAACTCATGTAACAGAATATCGCTCGGGCACAGCCAAGTGTGCTAAATGCGGCAAGAAGACGATGAACAAAACGCTGCGCATTATGCATTATGGGGACAATCTATTTGCACTTGTACTGGATTATTATGTCAATTTTCATATCAGTAATGAGATGATCAGTAAACTGATACAGGAACACTATCATATATGGGTCAGCCCGATGTATTTGGTCATGTATAAAAACAGGTGGTGGAATAAAACGTGGACATCAATTGCGGTGTATATCAAAACTATTGTATTGAAAAGCCCGGTCATTCACATAGATGAAACCACTATTAAACTTTCAAGGGAATCGGGTTATGTATGGGTATTTGCGACAACACATACCGTATTTTATCATTATGCATCTACGAGAGAAGTCGGATTTTTACAACATTTACTGAAAGACTATCACGGCATTATCGTTTCCGATTTTTATCCCGGTTATGAAACTTTAAACGTTAAAAGTCAAAAATGCCTCATCCACCTAATCAGGGATTTGAACGATGACCTGTTTAAAAATCAGTTTGACCAGGAGTATAATGCGATGGTTCCTGCCTTTAACCAACTGATGCGAAAGATTGTTGAAACTATTGACAAACACGGTCTAAAGCAAAGCCAATTGAGTAAGCATCACAAGGACACAGATGCTTTTTACAGCGAATTTGTCGAAAGAACCTACAAAAGTGAAATAGCAAGCAAATACGCCAAACGGTTTAAAAAGCATTGGCAACAACTTTGGACTTTCTTGTACAATGATAATGTTCCCTGGAATAATAATAATGCTGAAGCAGCGGTTAAAGCGTTCGCCCAGCACCGGCGTGGGGTAAAAGGGCAAATGCACGTTAGAGGCATCACCGAATACTTAGAAATGCTGACGGTTGCGCAAACTTGCCGCTACCGTAATATCTCTTTCCTTAGCTTTTTGCAAAAAAAGAAAGGAATTTGGGAAAACGTACCGCTAGATGTATTACCGGGGTTTCTTCCGTTTGAACAAGCTAAATTATATGTTCACCGATTAGGGTTTAAAAGGCAAACTGAATGGGCAGAATGGAAGCAGGGAGGAAAGCGCCCTTCATTTATACCCTCTAACCCGCAGGTGACCTATTTAAAGAGCGGATGGGTTGATTGGCACGACTGGCTTGGGTTTGACTTTCTACCATTTGTTAAGGCGCGAACATTCATGAGGAAACTACAAATAAAAAACAGGCAAGAATATGCAACATGGTTAGCCAGTGGTCAACGTCCAAAATTTATTCCCAGTCTACCAGAGAAAGAATATAAACACACCGGATGGGTGGATTTAAAAGACTATTTGGGCATAATCAAAGAAAATAACATATAGGAGATCGGATTGTTATTAACACAAAGCAGGGCAACAAATCCTACTAAAACAAAGATTTATTATTTATCCCTAATACATACTCTCCAATACTCTTTCTAAGAGTACTAGGACAAGAACTTGTTGTTTATCCTGGTATTTGTCCAAGTAACTACTCTTCTAATGCTTTCTCTAACTGTACTAGGACAAGAACTTGTTGTTTGTCCTAGTATTTGTCCAAGTAACTACTCTTCTAATGCTTTCTCTAACTGTACTAGGA
>JAQBOM010000002.1 GCA_028288025.1 Mucilaginibacter sp.
TAAACCCAATACTTTGCGTGTTACAAGTAACAGCGTTTGCACCATGGCAAACCCAGAGAAAATTGCCCCGGCAACGAAGTAAGGCGGGAATATGGTGGTATGCCATCCCGGCTCCAGCGAAGTGGCAAAGTCCATGGATACAATGGTGTGTACCGAAAGTACCAGCGGCGTTGAAATACCTGCCAATATCAAACATACGGCTTCAAAACGCTGCCATGTTTTTACAGACCCTGTCCAGCCGAAAGACATAACAGAATATATACGGCGACGAACGCCAACGGCGCGGTCGCGGATAGCGGCAAGGTCCGGCAATAAACCGGTATACCAGAATACCAATGATACAGAGAAGTAGGTCGATATCGCGAATACGTCCCAGATAAGCGGTGAGTTAAAGTTTACCCATAACGAACCGTACTGGTTAGGCAGCGGCAGCGAATAAACAAACATCCACGGGCGGCCCATGTGGCAAAGAATATAAGTGGCTGCGCAAATAACAGCGAAAATTGTCATGGCCTCGGCCGAACGGTTAATAGAGTTACGCCAGTTTTGACGGAACAGCAGCAATATAGCCGAGATAAGTGTACCGGCATGACCAATACCTACCCACCATACGAAACCGGTGATATCCCAGGCCCATCCTACTGTTTTGTTCAGCCCCCATTCGCCAATGCCGAACCAAAATGTCCAGCTTACAGCGAATACCCACAGGCAGGCACCTATAGACGCAACGGTAAAACCTATCCACCATGCACGTCCCGGCATCTTTTCTACCGGGCGCAGTATATCATTGGTGATCTGGGCGTACGTGATATCCTTCCCCGTAATTAACGGTTCCCTGATTATTGATTCACTATGAGATGCCATATATTAAATTCTCTCTTTGTAATTATTTAAGCCTCTATTTCAGATATGTTTCTAACCTTGGTTTGGTAACCAATACCAGGTTTTACGTCTAACTCCTCGAGTACGTAATAGGTGCGTTCGCTCTTCAATGCTTTTGATACTTCCGAATTCGGGTCGTTTGCGTTACCAAATACGATAGCGTTGGCAGGGCATGTTTGCTGACAGGCAACTTTAACATCACCATCCTTCAGCGGGCGTTTCTCGATCTTAGCTTTCAATTTACCGGCCTGTATACGCTGAATACACATCGAGCATTTTTCCATAACCCCACGGAAACGTGTTACCACGTCGGGGTTAAGCACCAGCTGGGTGTGCTCGTTTTGCAGATAGTTGTCGAAACGTGAATCGTTCCAGTAGTTGAACCAGTTAAACCGGCGTACTTTATACGGACAGTTATTAGCGCAATAACGGGTACCAATACAACGGTTATAAGCCATGTGGTTTAACCCTTCCGAAGAGTGAACGGTAGCCAGTACCGGGCAAACTGTTTCGCAAGGTGCATGGTCGCAGTGCTGGCAAAGCATCGGCTGGTAAACCACACGAACGTTGTCAAGGTCTTCGAGCTTAGCTATTTCTTTCTCTCTTGTTGTACCACCTTCGCCGTTATCGTTAAAGCTGTAATAGCGGTCAATGCGTATCCAGTGCATTTCGCGTCGGCGCATAACTTCAGCTTTACCTACAACAACCACGTTGTTTTCGGCATTGCAGGCAACAACACAAGCGCCGCAGCCTGTACAGGCATTAAGGTCAATAGCCATTACCCAGTTATATGCCGGGTGATCGTACTCATCCCATAATGAATAAGTTTTATGCTCTTCGTCCTTACCCGAGTTTGATGCCGGGTTTTTAAGATATTCTTTAAAGGTAGTTTCCTTAATGATACTGTTACGCCCTTCAATAGAGTGGTGCGTTTGTGTTTGCGCCAGCGGCGAGTTATCACCGGTAGCTGTTAACGTAGCCGGTGCGCTTGCCTGGAAAGTTCCATTGCGCAGGCTATAAAACGGAAATGCGTTTTTACCAACATTTAACCCAACAGGGCCGGCAGATGTACGTCCGTAACCCACTGCTACCGATACTGTGCCTTGTGTTTGGCCCGGCTGCGATAATGCAGGCAGAGTTACTGAATAGCCGTTCGCGTCAATTTTTACCAGGTCGCCGTCTACATAACCCCACTTCTTCATATCGGCAGGCGCTAAGGCAGCAAAGTTATCCCATGTAACTTTCGAAACCGGGTCAGGCAATTCCTGCAGCCATGGGTTATTGGCCCTTTTCCCGTCGCGCATTGCTACCGACTGATAAAGCTGCAGTTCCATTTTATTTCCTTCAGCAATCTGGTTGCTGTGGTCAATTATCGTTTGTGCTACTGCGTTCAGGTCGTGAGAAAAAGTGTACGTTCCCGCAGTTTTGTCAGCTTCTTTTACAAAACCGGTTTGCAGCAATGTTTCCCAGCCTTTTTGTCCGGATAAACCGCCTTTTGCCATCAGGTTCTTATCCCAGTTGTTCCTTACGTAAGTGTAGTATTCCTTAACAGGGTTATCCGACCATAACAGCAGGCTTTGTTCAGCCTGGCGGGTATCATATACCGGGTTAATAGCCGGCTGCTGAATAGTATAATAGCCTTCGATCGCGTTATCATCACCCCATGATTCCAGGTAGTAATGGTTTGGCGCGATGATGTTACAAAGTGAAGCAGTTTCATCAGCATAGGTAGCGAAAGACACTTTCAAACGTACTTTCTTCAAACCGTCGGCTACATCCTTGCTTTTGTAATAGTCATAAACAGGGTTTGCGTTCAGGAAAAATACAGCGTCAACCTCGCCCCTGTTCATTTCGCTGATCACTTCAACCAAGCCGGCATCATTGCCTGCATACTGGCGTGATGCGCCATCCAGGTCAATTGTATTGCCATAGCTGCCTAACAGGGAATTGATCGAGTTAACCAAGATCTGGGTAGCTACATCATTTGAGCCTGCAACAACCAATGCTTTGCCTTTAGCAGCCAATAATTCCTTAGCCACGATAGCTATGGCCTTATCAGCATTTGAATTGTTTAATTTTTTTGAACCCGGCAGTGTTGTGCCCGAAATAGCGTTATACAAATTAACCAATGCAATTCCTTCTTCCGAAGGTTTGATCGGCATGCGCACATCGGCATTTGTACCTGTTACGCTCATACCGGTTTCAAACTGGATGTGACGCGACATTTTTTTAGCTTCCAGCGATTTGTTGTTCCGGTTTTGTACGTACTGCCTGATAAACTCGGCAGGTGATATCCAGGTGCCCAGGAAATCAGCGCCAAAGCTTACAATAACGTCTGCTTTATCAAAACGGTAGTGCGGCAGCACAGCTTTACCGAAACTATTCTGGTTAGCCTGTATGATACCGGTATAAGACACGGCATCATAAACAACATGTTTGCTATTGGGATATTGCGCGATAAAATCAGCAATAACAGCCAAAGTTGAAGGGCTGCTGATGGTTGATGATACGATGCGTATTTTTTTTCCACCGGCTTTAATGGCAGCAAGTTCTTTCTTAACAAAATCATCGGTCTGGCTCCAGCCGTACTCGGTATTGTCCCTCATCGGGCTTTTCAACCGGTTCGAGTCGTACAGGTCAAGCACCGATGCCTGTGCCTGCGCGCTTACGCCGCCTTTTGACAACAGGTCGTTTGGATTCCCTTCGATTTTAATCGGACGGCCTTCGCGGGTTTTAACCAATATAGCATGTCCCTCATAAGTTGAGGTATAGTAATTGGCCACACCCGGTGTAATTTCTTCGGGTTTTATTAAATAAGGTATGGATTTATGAACAGGCACTTTCTGACAGGCAGCCAGTGTAACCGCACCCACGCCAAAGCCGAGGGCTTTCAAAAAGTCGCGGCGGGGAGTAGCGCCCGCAAGGCCGCCGCCTGTCAATACATCTTCAATAGGAATAGGCTCTGCAAATTCGTGTTTGTTTTTTTCAACAAATTCCGGGGTTTTGTTCAGCTCTTCTAAACCTTTCCAGTATTTTTTATTGCTATCCATTTAAGCTATATAAACTGTAATGCTAAGTATTCTATTTGTTGTGCGTTTCAGGTTGTAGTTATGCTTTAATTATATTTACAACCTTCAACAATTAATAATGGCACTTGCCGCACTCAATACCGCCCATTGCGGCAGCGGTAACTTTCTGACCGCGTTTAATTAAGTCGTGCACCTGTATCATGTTTTCGTAATAAGCGTTGCCTTTCATATTCACATCGGTACGCTTGTGGCATTGTATACACCATTTCATGGTAAGCGGCGAATATTGGTAAACCTCTTTCATGGTTTCAACAGGGCCGTGGCAAGTCTGACATTTTAAACCGGCAACTTTTACGTGCTGCGAGTGATTGAAGTAAGCCAGGTCCGGCAGGTTATGGATACGTATCCATTGCATTGGCCTGGTCTTGGTGCTATCGTATTTTTGCGTCGCCGGATCGTAACCCAAAGCGTCATATATCTTATGTATTTCAGGCGACTCGGTTTTAACAACTTTGTGGCAGTTCATACATACATTCAATGATGGGATAGAAGCATTTTTTGATTTGTATGCCCCCGAGTGGCAGTACTGGCAATCAATTTTCATTGTGCCGGCGTGCAGATCGTGCGGGAATTTAATAGGTTGTACCGGCTGGTAGCCTGTATGCACGTTGGTGTTCCATAAAGTAACCCATGTCCAGCTTCCCATAGCAACGGTACCACATACTAATACAAAGAACACCAGTTTTTTATTTTTTGCCAGCTTTTTTAGCGTAGCCAAACGGTCAACAGGTGCTTTCTCAACCTCTGCTTCTTCAACATACAAGCCCTGGTTTTTTAACAACAGGCGCTCCAATGTTGAAATTACCTTGTTTAATACCAGTATAATAATAAAAGCTAAAACAATTACACCTATCAGCGCCAGGATCACCAGGTTGCTGGGGCCGGTTTCAACAGCGGCTGCATTAACCGGAGCTTTAGCCGCGGCGGCCTGAATGGTTTTATATTGCGCCCGCACATAAGTAATAATATTGGTTGCGTCAGCGTCGGTGATCTCAGGGAAAACAGTCATGTTCGACTGGTTGAACTGGGCGTAAACGGCAACTGCTTTTGGATCCTTAGCTGCAATAAGCGCCTGGTTGTTCTCTATCCATTTCACCAGGAATTTATCATCAGTTTCTGATGACATTTGCGGGCCTAAAGCCGGACCGACTACCTGTTTATCGATTTGGTGGCAGGCAGTACATTTGGCTTTAAAAAGAGCCTCGCCTTTAGTGGCATCGCCTTGCGCAAAAGCAGAGAACCCAAAAAAAGCCAGACAGGCAATCAGCAAAACCGACCTTGAGAATTGTTTGAGATTGAATGAGATACTTCTCATAAAGTGTATTTATGCTAAATAATTTTTAAACAACGATTTTTATTCAAGCCGAGATGTATACTCTTTCCGAATTTTTTCAGCCACAAAAGTAAAATTTATTACAGTATCACTGACAAATAAATGACAGTAATTCCTAATTTATAACCGTTCTAAATTATCTAATAAACCGCTTTAAATCAACAGCTAAGGCTTTTTTTATTTTGTAAAAACTTCTTTACTAACAGGAAGGTGGATGCTTGAATTAAATAATGTTAAGTAAAAAAAATACTTTTTTGTTTTTATTATTTACTACAAAATATTGGCCTTGCATTTAGCCCTGCACATTGCATAGGTTGTTGAATAACCGTCAAACACACGTATTTTAATCGCGCCGGTAACCAAACAAAAAATCCCTTAACGGTTAGGCTAAGGGATTTAATTTTTGTATCCGAAACCTGATTATCCTTTCGGATTTAAAGCTTCGTTTATCCTGTCGGATAAATCCTGTAAATGGTAGCTGCTCATTGCGTCAGTTGTATTTGGCAGGGCAGTTTTGATCATATTGTTAATAAGGCGCAGTTGGGCTTTCGCTACCGAAACTGCGTCGGTTTGTTCCAGCTCGCGCTGCTGCGCCGGGCCCCTTCTTGCCGCTGCAGGAATAACAACCACGTTTTCAATAGGTTTAGGCTTTACAAGGTCAATTAGTTTTTGAACGTAGAGTTTTTGAAGATTACGGCGGTAAACATCAATTGCCTGGTTATTTTTCACCTCGGTGAATATGTCGTTCTGCATATCGCCAAAAAAGTCGGTTATTTTATATGCCGATGTACCGGTTGCTGCCTCGCCTGCTAATAGCTTATTTAATGTATGCGCGCTGAGCAGCCTGTTTAATACGGCATCCTGGCTGCGGTAAACAACCTGTACAGGCGTTTCGCCAATATCGGCCAGTATTTTTTCATCAAGCAGCCACTTAGGTGTGGTGAATAACTGGCGATTCAAAAAATCCATTGCTTCACGCTGGGTAGCTGCGGGCGTGTACTCATATATTACACCTTCCTGTTCAACTGTTTTAGGATTCTCGTAAATTCCCCCTATGTTTTTAGCCACGTGGCCCATATAACGGCCAAACTGGGTTGTAAGCTGGTTATACATATTCTCGAGATCATCGTATCCCTTGTTTTCTTCTTTTGTCCACTCAGGCAGTTTAACGATGATCCGCTGCAGGTTTTTGATCCCATAGTCGCTGGCCTTCATCGCGTTATCGCCCAGATCCTCGTTTTGTGAGTGCGGGTCATCCGGATTGGTTTCAGTTCCGAACCACAGGCGGCGGTTCTTTAACCGTTCAACGGCCATTTTATTCAGAACGGATACTTCTGCTTCAGGGCTTTTTACGTTCGGCAAAACTTTATACCCCCATTCAATCGCCCATTTATCATAATCGCCGATACGCGGGTAAAGGCCCTTCGAACTGATATTATCCTCCGGCTGGGCAACATAGTTGAAGCGGGCATAGTCCATAATGGACGGCGTATGCCCGTTGGCTTCAACGAATGCCTTATCGCGCAATTTTTCAACAGGTACCGACGAGCTTGAACCATAGTTATGGCGCAGGCCCAGCGTGTGGCCAACTTCGTGCGATGAAACGAAACGGATAAGGTCGCCCATCAGCTTATCATCAAACTGCATTTTACGGGCACGCGGATCAACGGCTGCGGTTTGTATCATATACCAGTCGTGCACCAGCTTCATCACGTTGTGGTACCAGTTAATGTGCGTTTCCAGTATCTCGCCGCTTCTCGGATCGGATACGTGCGGGCCGCTGGCATTTTCTGTTTCCGATGGTTTATAAACGATCGCCGAATGTGCTGCGTCGTCCAGGCTCCAGGTTGAATCCTGTTTGGCCGTCGGTGCCACGCGGGCAACAATGGCATTCTTGAAGCCGGCCGCTTCAAACGCTTTTTGCCAGTCTTCAACACCTGCTATGAGGTAAGGAACCCATTTCTTAGGTGTTGCCGGGTCAATATAATAAACAATTTGTTGCAGTGGTTCTACCAACTCGCCCCTTTTATATTTGGCCATGTCCTCAGGCTTTGGCTCAAGCCGCCAGCGGGCTATCATCTGGATATCCTTAACACCCTGCGGATTGGCGTCAAAATCAGTGTATCCCACGGTAAAATAACCAACGCGAGGGTCGAAGTAACGCGGCTGCATCGGCACTTTAGGCAATATCACCATCGAGGTATTCAACTCAACAGTAACCGCGCCGGATGGCGCGTTACCACCACCAGCGGCCGGTGTCGGCGCGCCGCCGCGTCCCGCCTGCTGGGCAGCAGTTTGAGAATAAGTTTTTACCGTGGCAATCTCTATGTTATTTTTAAAGCTGCGGATATTATCGATGTAGCTTCTGTCGGCAAAAAGGTTTCCCATCCGCCAGCGTTGCTTGGCAAACGGGGAGCCGAAGAAGAATATCTCACTGTCGCTGTTTATATAATCGGTAACATCAATAACGCTGCCGTCCTTATTGGGAGAGTAAGCTGCAATATTAAAAGCAGCGGCGATCGCCTGGATGTTTGAGCGCTGAACGGCCTGGTACATGGCTTTGGTACTATCCGGGCTGTAGGTATTATAAGATATCTTTCTCAAAAAGACGCGATTGGCCGGCCCTTTTTCAAAGCGGACAACCGTACTTCCTATCTGGTCGCCGGCATAACCATCTGCCGAGCGTACTTCGGCGCCTGCTTTGGCAATACGTGCCACCACCAATATTTCGCGGCCCAGCACGCTGTCAGGGATCTCAAAAAAATAATGGTCGTCAACCCGATGTACCTTAAATAAACCTGTGCGGGTAAATGCTTTGTCGGTAATAACCGATTTGTATGGCTTTGGCTGTGCGCGCTGTGCGCCTGTGCCGGGCAAGCCGGTTCTTCGTGCGGTTGAGTCGGCAGCCGGCCTGCCCTGGGCAAATGCCCCGACGGCCATAGAGACGAATAAAATGGGGAGTAAAAGTTTTTTCATTATTAGTTTAAATTATTAATCTATTAAAAGTATAAATAGTAATATTATTTAGGCTTGTATAACCAATATGTTACATGTGGGAGGGGGGGGGGATTAGAGGTTGGAGGTTAGTCCGAAAGTCAGTAAAGTCCGGAAAGTCAGTAAAGAAGCTGCAACTGATGTTTCGGTTAAAATAACTTAAGTTATATGGAAGAGATTAGGACACCTGCATCGATGTTGTTTTTATTGTAACAAATTGATTGACAAACAGAACTGCGGGTTACCTTTCTTCATTGCAGAGTATAAATATCAAAACCAATCAAAATATTATGAAAACTAAATTATTGATCCCGCTAATAGCGGGGCTGGGGTTGCTTTGTGCATGCAAAAATAAATCAGGTTACGAGTTGGTAAATAATAGCAACGCAACCAATGCCGAAAGTGCAGATTCAACTTCTGTCTCTCAGCCCAAACTTATAAAAACTGCGGGCATGCGTTTTAAAGTAAAAAACGTCCAGCAAACAAGTGAGAAAATTGCTGCACTTACAACCTCCTATCATGGAACAGTAAGCCATCACCAAATGGGTTCAACACCTAATCGCAGCCTGGATATACGAATCAGCAACGATTCGGTAATGAGGGTTACCTCGTTTTGTACAACTACAGATATAACGGTCAAAATACCTTCGGAAAAGGTAGATGATTTTATGAACCAGGTTAGCCGCATGGGTATTTATGTTAATAGCCGAAGTATGGATATAACCGATAAATCTCTTGATTACCTTTCGGCACAACTTAAACTTAAAAGCCGCGCTGAGTTGGTTAACCAACAGAAAAAAGGCAAGGTGATCATAAAAAACCCGGCTAATGTTTTGCTTTTAAAAGATGATATGATTGACCAGCAGATCAATAACCGTGGAATTGATGATGCCGTCAGGAACAGTGTGGTTAATTTAAGTTTTTACCAGAGCAACACGATTAACAGGGAAATCATTGCCAACGACGATCCATCAGCTTATAATCTTCCGCTTCTTAATCGGTTGGGTATGGCTATTGAAAAAGGCTGGCAGGTATTTGTGGATGTTATTATCGCAATAACCAATCTGTGGGTGTTTATATTGGCAGGGGTTGGTATATGGGTGATCGTAAACTATTATAGGAATAAAAAGACTATAAGATAGACGAAAGCCTAATCCTTCACGGGTTTATTATTTATAACCACTCACCAAATCAACCAATTAAAAAACAATTTATAAATTCCGTAAACATTTATATTTTTGCGCACACTTAATTGACAATACAATGAACAAAACCGAGGAAGCCAACGACGAACGTCACTATATCTTATTGGTAATTGCTATAGTTATAGGTATTGTAGGTGTTTACCTGCGCTTTGCCGATTTTCATCATAGCTCACTGGTAGCTAATATTATCCTGATCATCGGTGTAGCTATCGCGCTTAAGGCTGTGTTTACTATTCTTAAATAAGTCTGGAGTCCTAAGTCCGGAGTCTTGAGTCAATTGATTTCGCTAGGACTTAAAACTCAGTCGGGAGTCTAGTCACCCTGGTCTTCGACTTAAGACTACAGACTCAGGACTTGAAACTCACCCTCCGTTCTTCGGCCGGTATTTTGAATCATTCAATATTTTTTGGGCATCGGCCATGGCCATTAGCTTGGGCAGGGTAACTTCCGGATGCTTATCCATGTAGGCTTTTACAATTTGCCATCCCGTCCATATCGCCAGCTTCGGCGCCGACTCATTTTTTTCGCCCAGGCCCGGGGTAAATGGCG
Organism: Mucilaginibacter sp.; assembly: GCA_028288025.1. Taxonomy (GTDB): domain Bacteria; phylum Bacteroidota; class Bacteroidia; order Sphingobacteriales; family Sphingobacteriaceae; genus Mucilaginibacter. Next base: position 10,053 of record JAQBOM010000002.1, read on the forward strand.
CCTCTGACAAATACTTCTGAATTTTAAGATAATCGGCTTCATACAATAAATTCTCATTTAAAAAGTAAGCCCATATATCCGACTGGTAATCATGACACCATTTAGCCTGCGCCGATGTATAGCCTATTTTAGTTGAATCGGGCACATCGGGTAATACCTGGTCCATAAAGTACATGATCTTCCCGTTATAGATCATCTTCGAAAGTAACGTTTTACTGCTGTCGCTTTCGGGGAACATATCCTCGCGGGCGAGGCCTTCAACAACCCGCGGAGTTATATTGCGCGGGTTAAAAAATCGCGACAAATAATGCGGGTAAGCATTGGTTAACGCCGGGTAGAAACGCGAATTCTCGCCTAAAAACAGATCCAGCCCGATACCGAAATAACCATCGCCAATAGTGGTTTGCGCCTCGAACCCCGAGAAGTAAGCATACACCTTCGGCAGCTGCTGCTTTGGGAAATAATATTTGATATGCCTGAAGGCATCGGTCAGTTCAGCGTTCTGTTTGTCCATATCCGGAAAAACCGAATCTACATCGTGTTTTAAATACTGGTAATCCTCGTTGGCAAAAACCTTCCGCAGCAACTTAAAATACCCGGTATCCTGTATGCTGATATCCTGGTTTTGCAAAATGAGCGCAATAAAATCAAGATAAAAAACACCGTATCGTTTTTGAAGATAAGCGGCCTGCTGCGCCATAGGTTTTGTGCGCATGGCATCAAACTCCTTATCAAAACGTTCAATTTTTACCTCAACCGGAATGTTGCTTACATCAACCTTTTTGTGACCACCGCAGGCGCACAGTAACAGACTGATGAAAAAAAATAAATAAATTTGCGTTGTTTTGCCAGGATTGGTCGTTACGATCATATGGCAAATTTAATTTTTATTTGCATACACCTAAACGCTTATTTAAACCGTTTGTTTAGGTACCAATAAAACCAGATACATAATGAAGATCGCATTAGCCCAGCTTAACTACCATGTCGGAAATTTTGAATCGAACACGGCTAAAATCATTGATCATATTAAAAAAGCTCGTGTCAATGGCGCTGACCTGGTCGTATTTTCGGAATTATGTATTTGCGGCTATCCTTCGCGGGATTTTTTGGAATTCAGCGAGTTTATTGACCTGTGCGAATCATCGGCCCAAAAAATCGCTGCTGAATGCACAGATATTGCCTGTATAATCGGCCTGCCCACACCAAACCATCGCCCGGAAGGGAAAGAACTGAACAACTCAGCCTATTTTATTGAAGGCGGAAAGGTTAAGGCTATTGCCAACAAAGCATTGTTGCCCAACTACGATATATTTGATGAATACCGTTATTTTGAACCGGCTACCGAGTTTGAATGCATTGAGTTTAAAGGCCACCGCATAGCGTTAACCATTTGCGAGGACCTGTGGAACACGATCGAAAATCCGTTATATGTAACCCGGCCAATGGACATATTGATACAGCAGCAGCCGGATGTAATGATCAACATCGCCGCTTCACCATTTGCTTATAACCATGACGAGGAGCGTATCGCTATCCTGAGTGACAATGCCAAACGGTACCAGTTACCTTTATTATATGTAAACCACGTGGGAGCACAAACTGAACTTATTTTCGACGGCGGCTCGTTGGTTTTTGATAATACCGGCAAATTGATTGACGAGCTGCCTTATTTTGAAGAGCAGGTTGCTTATTATGACCTGGATAAAAATTCAAACGTTACGTTTAAGCACCAGTCGACCCTTAAAGCTGAGCGGCAAAGCGATATCGAGCAAATACACCAGGGCATAATTTTAGGTATACGGGATTATTTTTATAAGTCAGGTTTTAAACAAGCCATACTTGGCCTCTCGGGCGGAATCGACTCGGCAGTGGTATGCGCGTTGGCTGTTGAGGCGCTGGGGCCTAAAAACGTAATGGCAGTATTGCTGCCCTCGCGTTTCTCGAGTGACCATTCCATTAAAGATGCTGAAGACCTTGTAAAAAACCTGGGATGCCTGCACGAAACCATAGCCATTAAGGATATTACGGAGGCTTTCGAAACGACATTGAAACCGCAGTTTAACGACCTGCCCTTTAATATCGCCGAAGAAAACCTCCAATCGCGCAGCCGTGCTGTGCTGTTAATGGCCATGTGCAACAAGTTTGGTTATATATTACTTAATACATCCAACAAAAGCGAGGCTGCGGTTGGTTACGGAACATTGTACGGCGACATGTGCGGCGGTATTTCCGTTATCGGCGATGTTTACAAAACACAGGTTTTCGAGCTGGCCCGGCATATTAACCGCGAGCGGGAAATCATCCCGGAAAATTCTATTATCAAACCACCGTCGGCTGAGTTAAGGCCGGACCAAAAAGACACTGATTCGTTACCCGAATATGATATACTCGATAAGATAATAGCCGAGTATGTAGAGCACCGGTGTTCATCAGCCGAAATTATTAAAATGGGCTACGATGAAAAAACCGTTCGCCGGGTGATCCGGCTGGTGAACCTGGCCGAGCATAAACGGTATCAAACCCCACCGATCCTGAGGGTATCGCCAAAGGCTTTCGGGATGGGTAGGCGCATGCCGATTGTGGGCAAGTATTTGTCCTGAAAATATTTATATTTAGCAATTAAACCTTTGTTCAATCGTTTGTCTAAGTGATATAATTGTTTAACATTATGAAACGATCAATTTATTTAGCCTTGACCGCTCTGATGCTGTCAGGCTTATCAGCTTGTACGCGCTACGATTATTATACTGCTGCTATCAACAAAACCAATTTAAGTAATTATCACACTTTTGCCTGGATGCCCTCGGGCAATGCCGATTCAAAAAACACTGACCTGGCCGATACCAAAATAAAGGACGCGGCGACGATTACACTTGTGTCCAAGGGATTACAGCTTAGCCGCAGCAACCCCGACCTGGTGGTCACTTACACAAGAACAGTTGAAAGAGGCGCGAGAACCAATTATTATTCGCCTTACTCACCTTACTATGGTGGTTTTTATCCTGGCTGGGGTTGGGGTTATGGTTATGGTTGGGGTTACAGGCCATACTATTATGCATATGGCGCTCCGTTTGCCTATTATGGCGGACTGACGTATGCCGAAAAAGAACATTATAAAGAAGGCACTATAATCATTGATCTTATTGACACCCGTACCCGCCGCATCGTTTGGCGCGGGTTTGGTGTTGGTGAAGTACATAAGAATCAGCAAAAAAATATTGACGATCTGCCGAAAGTAGTGGATGGCGTGCTCGCCCAGTTGCAGCTAACACCCTCCCAGATGAGACATTCATATTAATCAATTAATATAATCATATTAGATTCTTACAAAAAAGGTCAATTGAAAATTTCAATTGACCTTTTTTGTATATCCAAATAACTTAAAGAGGGGTACCCCCCGCCTTAAACTTTCTAAATTTCGAACGATTTCTTTTTTCCCTTACGATGCAGGTGCACTGCACCAAAAACAAGTGCGATACTTGCCAAAACAACTACCAACGTATCAAGCGGACAGTTATTATCAATATCACCCAAGCCACAAGGGCCGGCGGGAGTCTGCGCAAAACTAGCCACAACACTTAATATCAATAAAAGGAATGTACCACAAAATATCTTTATTTTCATACCTGTTTATATCATATCAGCAACTATATCGCCACGCTTTTATAGTATTTCATCTACCCATCCATTAACGAAGATGATGCCAAAGATAGTATAATCGCGAAACAGGTGCAGCTATTTATTTCATTATTGATATTGCTGCCATAAACCATCGTTTAAGCACTCAGTCCTACAACTTAATAAACACGCATTGACCCACCGCTTTACCATTTTTACCAGACACCTGTATTACGTACGATCCGGGCATAAAGTTGCTTACATCTGCTTGCCAGGTTGTGACATTTGAGTTACCCCTTTTAAGGACAGCGCCTGAATTATTCACAATTGTGATGCTGTATTGGTTGGTCTTATCAGTTTTGTCATTAATCATGGAGGAAATTATGCCATCAGACTGATCCGCCGAATTTGAATTGGCAGATGAGATGAACAGGCTGAGCGTGTTTTTTACCGGGTTAGGATAAACACGTATGTTATTATTAACGGTGACATGGAAATGTGTATAGGTTAAGGAAATCACATTTGAGTAGGTTATTGTTCCGTTCAGGTCCACAAGTTTCAGCCGATACATATCGACACCACGTAACGGATTTGTATCCAGAAATTCATACGTCCCCTGGTTGCTCGAAGCAAAGCCACCCAGCGCTGTAAAAGTTACCCCATTGTCGGTGCTTCTCTCAACTGTAAAATTGGTATAATTCTGTTCATTTTCAGTTGTCCAGCTTATTTTTGAACCGGTTGTTGCCTTTGTCCCGGTAAAGGTTAATAAATGCACGGCTAAGGCCGGGTTTTGACGGACGATCACCGTAAAGCGGCCCTTGCCATAGCTGCTGGCATCATTTAAATTCACATTAAAGGCATAAGTTGGGTTATGGCGCATATCCAATGAATCTTTTGTAAAAGCATCCATCAGCCATACATCATAA
>JAQBOM010000045.1 GCA_028288025.1 Mucilaginibacter sp.
GCCCCGGCGGAGAAGGTGCGGCCGGGGGCGGGAACGGGCCGCCCAACGGGCGGCACCATTCCAGCGAACCACCGGTGGGCGGCCCCGCAGCGGGTGTAGAGAGGCCCGCTTCAACCGGGGGTCCAGCAGTACCCCCCACACGCCGTGCCCTCCGCTCCACCCGGACCTAGCCTGGAGACCATGAGCGAGCTGTCGTCCGACCCCGGGGGCAATACCGAGCTGCGCGAGTTCCTGCGCTCCCGCCGGGCCCGGATCACCCCCGAGGAGGCCGGGCTGCCCCCGCAGCCGGGCACCCGCCGGGTGCCGGGGCTGCGGCGCGAGGAGGTCGCCCACCTCGCCGGGGTCAGCGTGGACTACTACGTACGCCTGGAGCGCGGGCGCGGTGCGAACGTCTCCGAGGCGGTCCTGGACGCCGTCGCCCGGGCCCTGGGTCTCAACGAGACCGAACGCAGCCACCTGTTCGCGCTGGCCCGTCCCACCCGCACCCGGCGCCGTCCGATGCCCCCGCAGCGGGTGCGACCCGGCCTCTACCGCATCCTGGACACCCTGACCGACAACCCGGCCCTGGTCCTGGGCCACCGCACGGACGTGCTGGCCAGCAACCGCCTGGCGCGGGCCCTGTACACCGACTTCGAGGCGCTGCCGCACCGCGAGCGCAACATGGCCCGGTTCATCTTCCTCGACGAGGCCGCCCGCGAGCTGTACGTCGACTGGGAGCGGTCGGCCCGCGGCACCGTCGCCTCGCTGCACCTGTACGCCGGGGCACATCCGCAGGACCCGCGCCTCGCCGAACTGATCGGCGAACTCTCACTGCGCGACCCCGACTTCCGCCGCTGGTGGGCCGACCACGACGTGCTCCACCGCACCCACGGGACCAAGCGCTACCGCCACCCGCTGGTCGGCGAGCTCACCCTGGACTACGAGGCGCTCCACCCCACCGGCGACCCGGACCAGACCCTCGGCATCCACACCGCCGAACCCGGCTCCCCCTCGGAACACGCCCTCCGCCTGCTGTCCGCCTGGACCGGCCCACCGACGGCCGTGCCCCGCCCGGCCACCACCGCCACGACCGACGGCTGACCCCGGGCCCAGGTACCCGGTGCCGAACGGTCACCTGGCAAGGGCAGGTATAACGCACCATCATGTGGCCGCCGCCGCTACCTTGGGAACAGACGGGGGCGACGCGAGCTGCACCACCTGCGTCAGGTCCTGGGCGACGAACCCGCCCTCGTCGTGACGCCCCGGGATCTGTGCTGGTGCGAGACCGGGACGTGCCGCGTCGACGTACTCGTCTTCGACAGCGAGCGCAGAGCCGCCCTGGCAGCGGCGGAGGCCGAGGACAGCGAGGGGATCCTCGTGCACGCCACCACGGCCGTGGCCCAGTACCGGGGTGAACTCCTGCCCGGCAGGTACGACGACTGGATCCTCGACGCCAGGTCGGAACTCGAGCGCCAGTGCCTTCCACATCAACCAGAACATCCAACCCGCCGACGGGACGAACCCGTAGACCGGGAGCGCCCGCCGCCGCATCCGCTCAGGCGCCGAGGTGCGGGCCACCCGTGACGCCTGGATCTGCTTCGCCGACGAGGTAGGCCAGGGCATGAGGCCGCCGAGGGGCCGGACCTGGGCGGCACGCGGACACACCCGAGGTGCGGGTCTGCGTCCGCGGGGACCTGGGATCGCCGTGCACGACGGAGTGGCACTGCCCCGGACCGTTTCGGGTCCGGGGCAGTGCCACTCGGGTGAAGCGGTTGCCAATCAGCGCAAGTGGTTGAGGCCGATCGCGTAGATGCCGCGCCCGTGGGTGGCGGCGTAGAGCTTGCCGTCGGGGCCGACCAGGATCTGGTTGACGGCCACGGCCGGGAGCTCGCTGACGACCTTCCACCGGCTCTGACCGGGCGCGCGGAACAGCACGCCGAGGTCGGTGCCCAGCGCGATACCGCCACCGGGCGTCAGAGCGATCGAGTCGGCCGGGATGTCCGGAAGGTTGGTGGAGATGTCCTTCCAGGTCAGGCCGCCGTCATGGCTCTCGTAGAGGTGGCCGACGCCGGCGCCGGGGCCCTCGTTCCAGGCCCGGGAGAACCCGTTCACCGCGACATAGACATGCGCGGAGTCGGCCGGGTCGACGGCGAGGCTGGACAGGTAGCGGTTGGGCACGTTGCCGGTGGCGGGCAGGGTGATCTGCTGCCAGCCGGTGCCGTCGGCGTTGCCGACCGCGATGCCGCGGGTGAAGCCCTGGCTGTTGCAGGGGCCGCACCAGGCCGCGTAGACCTTGCCGCCGGAGACCGCGACGGCTGTCGCGACATGGCCCGCGCCGAGGTCGAAGGCGCTGGTCCAGGCGCTGGAGGAGCGGATGGCGTAGCCCTGGGTCTGCACCCAGACATGCTGCCCGCCGGCCACCCAGGTGTTCGGGTTCTTGGGGTCGGTGGTGAAGGGGGCGATGAAGCGGGCCGCCGAGCTCGCGTTGTCGGGCGGCGGGACGTTGTAGGTGGTGGGTGCGACCGTGCCGTCGTTGGCGGCGCAGTTCTGGGTGACGTTGATCTCCAGGTACACGTACTCGGCGGCCATGTTGCAGCCGTTCGTCGGGTCGGTGAGGGTCATGCCCCCGTCGCCACCGAAGTTGGAGCCCATCACGGTGTCCCGGTTGGGGCTGCCGATGCCGCGCACGATGGACTGGCCGTTGTCCTGCAGTCCGCCGGTGACCGAGACGCCACCATTGGCGAGTCGCTCCGCGCCGCCGCCCGCGAGGGGTCCTGGATCGCTGGTCGCGTAGTAGACCCT
>JAQBOM010000042.1 GCA_028288025.1 Mucilaginibacter sp.
CATTGCACCGGAATCAAAGGCCTGCGCCCAGCGGCGCAGGACCGACCCTCCGAGGCTGACCCGCGTCCAACTCCGATTTGATCAAGCGCCAGCCCAGTCAGTACCGCACCCAGAGGAGACTCGGACCCGGCAGTCGCAGCCAAGCCCCGGGTGGCCGCTGTACCTCGCCGCCTTCATCGGTCGGCCACTACCGCGCTATCCGCGTTGCGCGGCGAAAGCCGCCGTGTAATCCGGTCGAACAGCTCCGCCAGCGGCTCGCCGACGTCCCGACCGAACGCGGTCAGCCCGTAGGTGACCTGGGGCGGCGTCGTCGGCTCGACCTCCCGCCAGACCAGGCCGTCCTGGACCAGCGCGCGCAGGGTCTGGGCGAGCATCTTCTCGCTGATGCCCTGGATGCTCTCGCGCAGCTCGTAGAACCGGAGGCTGTTGCTCCGCAAGGAGATCAACACCCAGACGCCCCACCTGCTGGTCACGTGGTCGACCACATCGCGCGCGGGGCAGTCGGTGTGAAACACCTCATACCGCTTCTGTGCCTCGGCCCGTGTGTGCTGCGCGCTTCCCGTCACGTGATGAGCTTACCTCCAGGTATGTCCTTACCAAGAGTTAGCCCGGCTCCTAGCGTGAAGACCACACAAGACATTCGGACAAGGAGCTGTACATGATCGTGGTGACCGGGGCTACCGGGAATGTGGGCCGGCCGTTGACGCGGGTACTGGCCAGGGCGGGCCAGCAGGTGACGGCGGTGTCACGGCACGCGGCGGCGGTGCCGGACGGGGCCCGCCACGTGGTGGCCGACCTGGCCGAGCCGGTCGGCCTTGAGCCCGCGCTGGCCGGGGCGAAAGCACTGTTCCTGCTGCTGTCCGGCGACATGCACGCCGCCGGAGCCAGCCCGGCCGACATCATCGGCCAAGCCGAGGCATGCGGGGTCCGCCGGGTCGTCCTGCTCTCCACCCAGGGCGTGGCGACCAGGCCCTTCGGCGCAACACGGATCGCGATGCGCGCGCTGGAGGACGTGCTGCGGGAGTCCGGCCTGGAGTGGGCCATCCTGCGGCCGGGCGGCTTCGCCTCCAACGCCCTGTGGTGGGCCGAGTCCATCCGCGCGCAGCGGGTCGTCGCCGCGCCCTTCGGCGACGTCGGGGTGCCGATCATCGACCCGGCGGACATCGCCGAGGTCGCGGCGGCCTGCCTGCTGGACGACCGACACACCGGCGGCGTGTACGAGCTGACCGGCCCGGAGGTGATCACGCCGCGCCAGCAGGCGGAGGCCATCGCCGCCGCGCTGGGCTCGCCAGTGCGGTTTCACGACCTCACCCGCGACGAGGCCAAGGCCACCATGGCCCAGAGCATGCCGGCGGAGCTCGCCGAGGACACCCTGACCATCCTCGGTTCCCCGAACCCGGCCGAGCTGCGCGTCAGCCCGGACGTCCAGCGGATCCTCGGCCGCGCGCCGCACCCGTTCGCCGACTGGGCCGCCCGCAATATCGCCGCGTTCCGCTGACGGTGATCACGGGCAGCGCCACGTGGGTGTGGGTTCCGCTGGCCCCACCGTTCCGACGCGCCTTGGTCATCGCAACACCCCTCAGGGCCAGGTGTTGCAACCACCTCTAGAACCCAAGCCGGAACGGTGGGGCCACTGGAGGCCAGTACAGACACAGGCACCGTTGGCAGCGCCGCGAGCCGCTGTGGCAAGCCCCGAGACGCAGGTCAGGTTGTGGTGAGGTGGTTGGCGAGCCAATCGGTCAGGGCCGGGGTGTCGTAGTTGATGGTGGCGAAGTGGACGCCGAGGGGCTGTTCGTTGGGGACCAGGCCGGCATCGTAGCGCTGGTAGAGGATGGCGCCGTCGGCGGTGTTGGTGGCGGTGAGTTCCCGGACCAGGGCGTCGGTGCCGAGCAGGGGTGCGGGGTTGGCGTAGACGCGGGCGTCATCGGCAGCCTGGGTGATGCGGATCGGAACCGTGATGGGCAGGTTCGGGTTCATCTGCGCCAGTTGGGCGTTGAACTTCTGCTGGTCGGCGTTGGGGGCCTGCAGGTACCCGCCGGGCACCGAGGCGCGGAACTGCTCGGTGCCCTTGATCCCGCCCCAGGAGTCGGTGTTGCTCAGCGCGGCCCGTGAGCGGTGCGGTGCCTGCGGCCACAGGTCCTGGTACGCGCGGTCCGTCAGGACCTGGGCGGGGTCGATGGTCGGGTCGCCGGCGAGGGTTCCGGCCAGGAACAGCGGGGTGAACGCGTAGCCAGGGTTGAGATGGCCGGCCGCAGCTCCAGCCTGGACCAGACCCAGGGGGTGGTTGGCGGGGGCGATGGCGGCGACGGCGGTCAGGCCCTCGATGCGGTCAGGAGCGTGGTGGGCGGCGAACAGGGCGCCCTGGCCGCCCTGGGAGTGGCCGACGATCGCGAAGCGTGAGGAGATCTGGTCGCCGAACAGGCGGCGGGCGGCCCAGACGATGTCGAGTACGGCGTGGGCCTCGGAACAGCCGCACATGTAGGGGTGCAGGTGGTCAGCGGTGCCGGTGCCCAAGGCCTCGTAGTCGGTCATGGCCACCGCCCACCCCTGATCGAGGAAGTGGCTGAGCATGGTGTTGGGGTAGGCGTTCATCGGTGAGGCCCCGGTGTCGCCCCAGTCCCGTGAAGGCGCGCACTGGTTGGCGATGCCCACGGTGCCGTGGGCCCAGCTGATCAGCGGGTAGCCACCGTCGGGGACCGGGTGCGCGGCCGGGTTGGGCAGGGCGATGATGCCCGAGGTCGCCACCGGCTGGTCGGCGGCGCTGGTGGACAGGTAAAGCACCAGCCAGTTCTGACCGCCGGTCAGGGCGGCGGTGGAGTTGTCCAGCGGCCGGGCGTAGACCGGGTCGCCAAAGCTGCCGTCGGGCAGCGGGCTCGGCGTCAGGTAGAACGCATCCCCGGCGGGGGCGTACTTCTCGAAGTCGGCAAGCGAAGGACTGGTCGTCACAGGGTTCCCTCCCCAGGGTCCGGACAGGACCGTCTCACCCCGCCACCCAGCCGCCGTCCGTTCAATGGGAGGACACCGCGAAGGCTGGTCACAACGAGGATGTTGACGCAGCCCCAGGCAACCACGCGAAGGAAGCGGTCAGCATTCGAACGTTCCACAACGGCCGGATCTCAACGCCACTGAAAGCCTGGCCCCGCGGCGCCGAAGCAGATCGCAGCCTCGGCCGGCCAGTCCACTGTGCCGTGACTGGCCCTGTCCTGACCCCAGGGGCGCCCTGTGGGATGGACCTGCCGCCGCCAGAGGGCGGAGCGCACCATCCGCTGGGCCGG
>JAQBOM010000022.1 GCA_028288025.1 Mucilaginibacter sp.
CAACCAGGGAGAAATTAAAGGTCATGAATTCAATGATCGGGCGCAAGCCATTCATTGCCGAGCCGATGCCAATACCGGCAAAACCCTCTTCGGAGATAGGCGTATCAATTACCCGTTTTGCACCAAATTCATCCAGCATGCCCTGGCTTACCTTGTAAGCGCCATTGTATTCGGCAACTTCTTCACCCATCAGGTATATATTCCCGTCCTTGCGCATTTCTTCCTGCATGGCTTCCCGAAGTGCTTCCCTGAACTGTATTTCTCTCATCGTTATTTGTGTATGATGTTTTTTAGCGACGCAAATATAATCACTAATGTGTGATTTACAATCCGGACCGCTGATTTGACTGATTATGAGATTTCGCTGATTTTGCTTTATACAAACCGCCTACTTCTTTCGCTCGCCCTTCATCTTCGAAGCAACCAATAACGCCTTATAAGCATTTACGATGCCGCCGGTTTTTGAAAGCGTGGTAAAATCAACTTTTTCGGTTTTGCTGCCGGGTTTTATAACCATGGTGCCGGTTAACGGAACGACTGATTCTAAAACAGCCTGTTTCAGTTGCCGGGCGCTTAGTTCGGGATAATATTCAAGGCACAGCGCGGCAATGCCGGTAACTATTGGCGCGGAAAAGCTGGTGCCGTCCTCCGTATTGAACTCGGCATCCGTGTCAATTGATGTTACTTTAACGCCGGGTGCGAAAACATCCACATTTTTCTTGCCATAATTAGTAAAGCTCGCGGCTAGCGTTGAATCCTGCCTGGGGCCGGAAGAGCCAACATTGATCACGTTATCGGTGGTTGTGCCATCTAAATAAGTACTGTTCGGAAACTCAGGTTTCAAATCCACGTCCTGGTTGTCATTGCCCGAGGCCATTACCAGCAACACGTCGTGGGCGGCAGCATATTTAAAAGCTTCATCCACCCAGTCTTTATGGGGAGATATTTTTTTACCGAAGCTCATGTTGACGATTTTTGCGCCGTTATCCACCGCGTAGTGTATCGCATTGGCAATGTCCTTATCATATTCATCGCCATTTGGCACCGCTTTGATCGACATGATCCTTATATTGTCTGCCACACCGTCGATACCGTAACCATTGTTACGCACCGCGCAAATCAACCCGGCGACGCCCGTACCATGCGATGCGTCCGGGGCTTTCAATACGTTATTGCCATAGGGTTTGGTATCCCTTATATCAGGATCATCGCCAACGATCCTTGCCCGCGCTTCCAGGTCGGGGTTCACGGTATTGTTTTGTTTGGCATAATATTCGGCCAGGTCTTTCAGCACTTTGGCGTTGGTGGTATTTTCGCCGATTTGTGTAAAGACCGATTGCCAGATGGTTTTGCTTTGACTGAGGGTGTCGTTCTCTGTTTTCATCCGGTCGAGGTCAGCCTTTGTAAAGGTTTGGTCCGACTGCAACTTGAGTTCTCTTTTTATATAATAATTGGTGGCCGTAAGCACATTCATTTCCAGTGTAAGGTCCTTTATTTCATTCTGTGCCTTAGTTATAGTTGAATCGTATGTGATTTTAACGCTCTGCCAGTAAGCATACTCTTTTTCCATTCCCGCCGGTGCTGTGCTAACGCCGGCATATTTACTTTTTAGCTTAAAATACTGCCTTACTTCCTCGGTAGTTTCGGTATAATCTACTTTACGGCCCTTGCCGCCCAGAAAGTCCCAGCCATGCACATCGTCAGCATAACCATTATGGTCGTCGTCGATACCGTTTCCGGGAATCTCTTTCTTGTTTACCCACAACACGCTTACCAGGTCTTTTTGCAGGGTGTCGATGCCGCTATCGATAGTAGTAACAACTACCGTCTTGCTTTTCTTCCCCTTCAAAAATTGATAGGCTTGTTTAAGGCTTACACCATAAAAACCATCGGTTTTTAAATCCATCTCGTGCCAATTTTTTGGCGGATCAGGTGCTGTTTTAGACATTTCCTGGCCTGAAACATGCGTGCTGAACAGCATCGCCAGGGATATGAGGGAAGTTATAGTGTAATTGCGGAAGTTGTACATTTATATTAGTTGAATAGGTGCGTAGTTTATTGCGTGAGTGGTTGTTTAGTATTGCAATTTCTGTCGTTCAAACATAATCAACCTATTCCAACCCAATCAATCATTCACCAAAATTTTACAGATCAAATTTTATCCCTTGTGCTAAGGGCAATGTTTTTGAATAATTAATGGTATTGGTTTGCCGCCGCATATATACCTTCCATGCGTCAGAACCCGACTCGCGGCCGCCACCTGTATCTTTTTCCCCGCCAAACGCCCCGCCTATTTCTGCCCCCGATGTGCCGATATTTACATTTGCTATGCCGCAATCAGAACCCGCGGAAGACAGAAATTGTTCTGCCTCGCGCAAATTTCTGGTCATAATGCTTGATGATAAACCTTGTGGCACACCGTTTTGCAGCGCAATAGCCTCGTCCAATGTTTTATATTTAACAAGGTACAGTATGGGCGCAAATGTTTCGTGCTGTACAATTTTATAATGATTTTCCACCTCGGCTACGCAGGGTTTTACATAACATCCGGAGGTATATTTGTTTCCTTCGAGTTTGCCGCCCTTTACTACAAACTTACCGCCCTCAGCTTTACATTTTTCTATCGAATCCAAATATAAGTTTACTGCGTCATGATCAATAAGGGGCCCCATGTGGTTATTTTCGTCAAGCGGGTCGCCAATCCTGATCTGGCCATAGGCGCTCACCAGTTTTTGTTTAAATTGCCCGTAAACACTTTCGTGGATGATAAGCCTGCGGGTGCTGGTGCAGCGCTGGCCCGCTGTTCCAACGGCTCCAAATAAAGCGCCGACTAGCGCCATATCCAGGTCGGCGTTTTCGGTAATGATAATAGCGTTGTTACCACCAAGCTCAAGCAGGCTTTTACCCAGGCGGGCTGCAACGGCTGTACCTACTGCCTTACCCATCCGGGTTGAGCCGGTTGCTGATACCAGCGGAATGCGGGCGTCATTGGCCATCATTTCGCCGATATCCCGACCACCGATAACCAAGCATGATACTCCCTCATCAATATCGTGCTTTTTAAAAACTTCCTGCGCGATGTGCTGGCAGGCAATGGCTGTTAAAGGCGTTTTTTCGGAAGGCTTCCATACACACACGTCGCCGCATACCCAGGCCAGCATCGCGTTCCAGCTCCAAACAGCCACGGGAAAGTTAAATGCCGATATAATTCCAACAACACCCAACGGGTGGTACTGCTCATACATCCGGTGCTGCGGCCGCTCGGATTGCATCGTTAAACCATACAATTGCCGGCTTAGGCCCACCGCAAAATCAGCAATGTCGATCATCTCCTGCACTTCGCCCAAACCCTCCTGCAGGCTTTTACCCATTTCGTATGATACCAGCCGGCCGAGATCTTCTTTCTTTGTACGCAATGCATTGCCAATTTCGCGCACAATTTCGCCGCGTTTTGGTGAAGGGACTTGCCGCCATGCCGGAAAGGCTTTTGCCGCCTGCTCAACTGCGCGGTTATAGTCATCGGCCGTAGCCATTTTTACTGCTGCTATCTTTTTCCCGTCGACCGGCGAATGAATGTTTTTTATAGCTGCATCGGCGCTGCTTGCCCACAAATTGCCTGTACTAAATGCATCATTTATGTCGTTTATATGTAAACGATTAAGAATATCCTGAATATTAAGGCCCATAATAGTTACTTTTGCCAAAGGTAAAAATCTTTAAGGCAATTTGTTATCAACCCGCCCCTGCCTGTAAAACGATTTGCATTAATTATCAGGGCTTTGCAAAACATCGTGTTAACAATGTTTGAATGTTGATAACTTATTTGTATTATGGCTATTTATTACTTGTAATTTGAACTCAGTTAAGTTGAGTAAAGCGAGTTTACAGGCCTTAGCAGACTATATGTTCTGAAACAAAATTGAATGGAAGAAGAATTTGAATTTGGTTTTACCGAAGATCCAAAGTTTTCGGTGGAGCGGTACGAGGAGATGATCCGCAATCATGATCAGTACTTTTTTGATGCCCAGGCGTTTGAGAACATAATCGATTACTACATCGAAAAGAATGATCCGTCACGAGCGCTGCAGGTAGCAGAGTATGCCCGGAACCAGCACCCTTTTGCTGCTGTGTTTCTTATTAAACAAGCCCAGCTTTTAGTTGTATCAAACCAGGTTCCCGAAGCGTTTGCCGCGTTGGAGAAAGCTGCTATGCTCGAAGCTTCCGACCCGGACATATACCTCATCAGGGGCAATTTGTACGAGAGCATGGAACGCTATGCCGAGGCGCTTGAAAACTATGAGAAGGCGCTCGACCTGGCCGAAGAAACCGATGAAGTACTGTTGCATATCGCTTACGTGTACCAGAATATGGGCGATTACGATACGGCCATTACTTACCTGAAACTGTGTCTGAAACAAAACATGGAGAACCAGGACGCCCTTTACGAGCTGGCATTTTGTTACGATGTAATGGACAACCAGCAGGAAAGCGTTCAGTTTTACCAGCAATATATTGATAACGAGCCTTACAGCTATGCCGCATGGTATAACCTGGGCAACGCGTTCACTAAGCTTAGTTTATTTGAAAAGGCTATTGACGCATACGACTATGCTATCTTAATAAAAGACAGCTTTGCCTCGGCTTATTTCAACAAAGGCAATGCCCTGGTTAATTTGGAAAAATATGCTGAGGCCATTGAGGTTTACCGTCAAACTTTTGAATACGAGCAGCCCAATGCCGACACATATTGCGCCATTGGCGAATGCTACGAGAAACTGGAGCAAATGGACGATGCGCGCGCTTTCTATAAAAAATCGGTTAAGATGGACCCGAAGCTGGCCGATGCCTGGTTTGGGATAGGGGTTACCCTTGATTTTGAAGAGCGTTATTTCGAGGCGCTGCATTTTTATAAAAAAGCGCTCGACCTTGATATTGCCAATGCCGATTACTGGTTTGCCATTGCCGACGCGGAATACAAACTAGGCCATTTGGACGAGGCTGAGCAGGCTTATGAAAAAGTGGTTGAGCTTAACCCGATCGATGTAGACGCCTGGCTTGATTACTCATCAATTTTATACGAGCAACAACGCCTGGTCGACGCGATAGAGGTGATTTCGCAGGCAATAAAAAATAACCCGGAAGCGGCTGAGTTATATTACCGCATGGTAGCTTATTTGTTTGCCAAGGGAGATTATAACGAAGCGCTGAATTTTTTAGAGATGGCATTGACATCGGATCCGGAAAAACATTATATCCTTTTTGATTATCTGCCGCAACTACAGAAAAACAAAGTAATTGTTGATATTATAAACAGGTATACCAAGTAAATGAATCGTCAATTGAGTTAATGACCAGCCGTTTCACTCAATACAAAGTTGCCCCAACTAACCTAACCAATAATAAACCTAAAGCCTGGAATTTGCTTCAAATTCCGGGTTTTTTTTATGACCTTTACGACATTAGTACTTTTAGTTATAGTTTATAACCTATTGGCATATTTATGAATTACCAGATCAATAATCTTCCGGAACGTACAGCAAAACCACGTAATCACGGCATAACCATGGTGATGGACAAGGGGCTAAGCTTAAGGCAGGCGGAAGATTTTGTGGAGGTTGCCGGCATGCATACCGACATGATAAAGCTGGGGTGGGCCACATCGTTTGTAACGCCAAACCTGGACGAAAAACTAAAGATATATCATGACGCAGGCATACCTGTATATTTTGGCGGCACTTTGTTCGAGGCACTTATTGTGCGGAACCAGTTTGACGAATATTGCCGGATACTGGACAAATACAAACTGGAATACGCCGAAGTATCCGACGGTTCTATTGACATTCAACACGAAGAAAAATGTGAATATATCCGTAAACTGAGCAAAATGGTAACGGTAATATCCGAAGTTGGCTCAAAGGATGTGCAAAAAATATTTGCGCCTTATAAATGGATAAAACTAATGCAGGCCGAAATTGAAGCCGGTTCGTGGAAGGTAATTGCCGAGGCCCGCGAAAGCGGTAACGTAGGCATCTACCGCGACTCGGGCGAAGTTAGGCAGGGGCTTGTTGATGAGATATTGACACAGATACCCGAAGAAACCATTATTTGGGAAGCCCCGCAAAAAGCGCAGCAGGTTTGGTTTATAAAACTGGCTGGGGCCAATGTAAGTTTGGGCAACATAGCCCCAGCAGATGTAATTCCGCTTGAAACGCTTCGCCTGGGTATCCGGAGTGATACGTTTGACTATTTTCTGCAAGGAAAATAATCGATTTGCCTACAGTTCCTCTTTTCTTCCAGATAATATCCGCAACAATTTATGTGGTTTTCTTATTAATATTACAGATTAAAAGCTGGGATGCCGAAATTATCAGTTTCACATCCCAATACATATCATATCTTAAAAAATGAAACACTACGGGCTTATCGGCTATCCGCTTACACATTCCTTTTCAAAAGCCTATTTCACAGAAAAGTTTGAAAAGGAAAATATTGAAGATACGAAATACGATTTTTTTCCGCTTGAACACATCAATGAGCTGCCGGCTTTATTGCGCTCGAACCCCGACCTTTGCGGGCTGAATGTTACTGTACCACATAAGATAAACGTGCTTAAATACCTCGACTGGATAGAGCCGGATGCTAAGTCGGCCGGGGCTGTCAATTGCATCCGGATAAGCGCGGAAAGCCCGGTTGAAGCAGCTTTTTCGGGCGAGCTGGGTGTAAGAGGGCATGATTTCAGGCTTGAGGGCTTTAATACAGATATATACGGTTTTGAAATGTCGTTAAGGCCATTGCTTAAAGATTACCACGACCAGGCATTGATACTGGGTGATGGCGGCGCGGCAAAAGCGGTTAAGTGCGTTTTGGAAAACCTGGGCATTAATTTCAGGCTGGTAACCCGTAAGCCGATTAAAGACAACCTGTTATTTAAAGACCTGCAGCCCCATCATATAAAACAGCACCCGCTTATCATTAATACTACGCCATTGGGTATGCACCCTAACGTTGATGAATATCCGCCCATACCTTATGAAGCAATAACCGACAGGCATTTGCTTTATGATATGATCTATAACCCCGAAAAAACAAAATTTTTAGAAAAGGGCGAGGAGCATGGCGCCACGATAAAAAACGGGTATGAAATGTTAGTTTTGCAGGCGGAGAAATCGTGGGAAATATGGACTTCCAAACAAAAACATCCTTGAAAAAATTACTGATATGGATCCCGGCATTGTTGCTTTTTGCATCATGCTCCGGTAATCATGACTATTCGCCTAAGCCCAGGGGATATTTCCGGATCATTTTTCCGAAAAAAGGGTATCAAACCTACCAGGCCGGGTGCCCCTTTACTTTTGAATATCCAAAATATGCGGTAATTGAGCCGGATAAAGCACCGAAAGCCAAGCCCTGCTGGCTTAATATGCAGTTTCCGCAATTTAATGGAACACTGCATTTAAGTTACGAGCCTATCCTTTCGAAAAAGGAATTTAATGAGCTTATTGAAGATGCGCATAAATTAAGCTTTAAACACACGGTAAAAGCGTCATCGATCGACCAGGGAAGTATCAGCTATCCCGACCGCAGGGTTTATGGCATTTATTACACCATCGAGGGCAACGCCGCGTCTTCGATCCAGTTTTACCTTACCGACAGCACACGCAACTATATCAGGGGGGCGCTCTATTTCAACACCGAACCACGACTCGATTCGATACAGCCAGTACTCTCTTTTGTAAAAAAAGATGTGGATATGATGATCAAGAGCCTTCGGTGGAAGTGAGGAAGAAGTTGGGTGGATGAAGTCGGAAGTCGGAGAACGATAGCCGGATCATAATTAAAAAGGGGCGGCTGAATGATCAGCCGCCCCTTTTTTCGGATTTATAAAATCTCTTTAATTTTGATCCTGCTCATCTGCGGGAAGCCCCACAATCTTATAGCTTTTGTTATTATTTGCGTCAATCAATTCCTGGTAGTAAACGCCTTCAGGAGACACCCACAGCTTTTGACCGTTAACTTTTATCTTTCTGCAATCAAGCGGCAGCTCAAAAACGATGTCGCCCATTTGCGGGGCCCGCGGCTGTACATCCTGCGAAGAATTGGTGTTTAATTGCCCGTCCTTGCCAACAACCTGGTAAACAATTGTACCGTCGTCTTTGGTGTAAGGCTGGTAATAAACGCCATTTAATTCATAATACTGCTGCCCATTTATTACGATTGATTGCGCTTTTTCCGGCAGCGTAGCTAATTCGGCACCAATAGGCGGTTCAACTACGGTGTATTGGCTGTTGTTATATTGATAGAACAGCCCCCCGCTATAAAAAAACTCATCATCGCCAAAATAGAATGGGTAATATCCATAAGGCAAATAGGCACATGTAAACCCAAGCTGCGGGTAATAGTACGTATTGTAATAGCCGTGGTAGTAATGATAATAATTATGGTTTCCCCAGTAGCCACCATAGCCAATTTGAGGCGCGGTGCGATAATTTATGCCGCCCGAAGTTGCACCTCGTGGCGTAACCGCTAAACCGCCGGCAAGTGTATTTGCATTAACCCAGCGGCGCGGCGCGAAGCCATAATTTCCACCCGGCGAAACACCCTGACGGGGCGCGTAACCATAATTTCCGCGCGCAACTACGCCCTGGCGACTTATATAGCCTTGCTGCTGGGAGGTGGTCCTTTGCGGGGCAACACCAAACCCGGGCCTCGAAATGCCTATATTGCCATTGGAAGACCTGTTATTGTTATAAGTGGGCGTACTAACCCCGCTGTTTGACGGACTATAGCCCACGCCGCTGCCACTTGCAGGCCTGCTTGAACTACTGGGTGGCGGGCTGTAGCTTACACCACCACCGCCGGAAGAAGCTGAACCACCGCCGCCACCGCCCGATGAGCGTACACCGCCACCGCCGCCGGTGGCACCACGCTGGGCACTGGAAGATAAAGCTAAAAATAAGCAAAGCACCGTGCCAGATGCAGCGTAGAAAATTTTTTTATAAAACGTTTTCATGATGAAAAATTTAAATGATAGCAGGTTAAATGGGTCGACAAGACATCTCTTTTGACTGATGATATCCCAAACGGTTTAATCGCCTGTAAATTATTTATTTATAATCAAAAAGCTCGCCGAATTCCATAAACAGGCAGTCACAAATTGGTTACTAACGTAAAAATAGCGAATTAAGGCAATATTACCTAACAGACACTATCAATCTCATGTAATAATTTTATACGTTATGGCGGATTGCCCTTTATATTTCTTCAGCTATAAAGAGATGAGGTTCTTGAAAATCGAGGCTGAAAAATCCGTCCGCTGTGGTTTTATACTTCCCGGGACTTACATTTTCGAGACCGGTACAGTGCAACTCATTTGCCGGACTTAATAACTCAATGGTTTCGCCGGCGGGCTTCCATTTGCTAAAAGCCTGGTTAACCGCGTATATCTTTTTATTGTTATTGAAAATGACCAGGTTTATGTTAACCGCAAAACGTTCGTAATCTTTTAGGTGTAAATTATTAGTAACAATGTTAACCGAGGGGTAGCCATTATCCACCAGATATTTTAATGCAACTTCGGTAGGTGAATCGTTACCAGCTGGCATGAACCTCACGTCAGATTGTAAGCTATTGTTGTCATCATCACTAATTATCCAGTCTATCTTAATGCCATATGCGTTCAGCGTTTCAGCTGTTTGTTGCGTGGTGATCACCGTTGGGCTCCATTCCAGCAACTGACCGAGCAGTTCGTCCGGAAAATTATCGAGGCTGAGCACCAGCAATGCTGGTTCCTGTTTTTCGCGTACCACGTGATGGGATGACATACGGCAAAGTTATTCAATATATCTTTTGATAAAACGCTTTAAAGGCCTGTGCCGGGTCAGTAGCAAGGTTAATCGCTGCCGAAACAGCTATGCCATGTATCCCGGTTTCCAAAAGGTGTTCAACATCAGTGAGCTGTATCCCGCCCACGGCAATTACCGGTATATCAATTTCAGGGTGCCTTTGCAGTTCGCGGTAACCGCCGAAACCAAGCAGGGGTTTATCGTTCGGCTTAGTGTCGGTGTGCGCAAATGGGCCATACCCGCAGTAATCCACCACGCCCGAATTTTGAACAGCCAGCAAACGCGGAATATTGGTAGCCGACGCGCCCAATGTTTTATCATCGCCGATATGATTACGGATCGCGGCAAGGTCGGCGTCGAAATCTTCAATATGCACACCCTGCGCGTCAACTTTATCTAACAGGTGGTAGTGATTGGTCAGTATTAGCGTTGTTCCCCAATCGTTACAAATCGCGGCAACCTGGTTGATCTCATCAATGAGTCCGTCATCGGACTTACTTAAACAGCGGTACTGTATCCAATTGGCGCCGGCTTCGCAAGCAATCCGGGCCTGTTCAATATGACTGCGGTTTGGCAGGCCCTGTGTAAGGTAGTGGAATCGGGAGATGTATTTTTTCATATTTCTTGTCGGAACCTTGATTTTTAGGATTAACGGATTACCATGATTCTTATTGGCTAGTTAAATCCTACAATCCTCTAAATCCCAGGAATTATAGTTCAGACTTACTTAAGCACCTCGCTGATTGGTTTGCCTATGCTGCCGTTTGGCGCCTGTATATGCAATAACGCAGCTACGGTTGCGGCAATATCCGTCATATGTGTTTCACGGTTCAAATGGCCGTGCTGTATCCCCCAGCCCATAAATACAAGCGGTATATGCGCATCGTAAGGGTTCCAGGTGCCATGGGTGGTGCCTGTTGGGCCAAAGCCCGAAAACCAGCCGGGTTTTAAGATGATCTGGATAATCCCGCTATGGTCTGCATTATACCCGTTTATTATTCTTGTCTTTAAATCTTCGGGTATGCTGGCGCTTTGCACCTGCTGCATGTCAACCGCGTAAGCAATCGCAGGCTGCTGCAGCAGGTATTTTATACAATCGTACTTAATCGCATCAGGATTTAGTTTTTCGCTGTTGATCGCCGCATAATTTAGGTTTACCTGGTAATTGCCGAGGCCTATCACCAGGTTTTTTACCTTATAAGTGCTTTCAAGCAGTTTATTCAGGGATGAAAGAGCCGCCCTTTCGTTCCATGCGCCTGCGGGTATATTGTGGTCGGTTAAAAAAGTCGGATTATGTGCTGCGCCATGATCCGCGGTTAAAAAAACAGTGTAGTTTCCTTTGCCGACTTTGGCATCGAGATAGGTAAAAAAGCTGGCCAGGTCACGGTCCAAACGCAGATAAGTATCTTCGATCTCTACAGCATTAATCCCAAATTGGTGGCCGATATAATCAGTCGATGAAAGGCTGACAGCCAGAAAATCTGTCACGTTATTTTGGCCCAAATGCTCATTGTTAATCGCGGCAATGGCAAAATCAAGGGTGAGCGTGTTGCCATACGGTGTAGAACGTATCAACCCTAGATTACCCTTATACAGCCCGGATGTTTTTACCGGCAGGGTAGGTGCATCAGTTCCTTTAAATTTTCCTTCATACCTGTCGCTATTGTCAGGGGCACTTTGCAAATAAGTCTCTATCGGGTACAGCGTATTCCAATCCAGCTTTAAATAGGTTTCGGCCAGTTTCTGATCATTAACATCTTTAACCCACTGCGGCAGGTCGTTCATATAGTAAGTGCTGGTTATCCAATTGCCTGTTTTGTCATCAAACCAGTAGGCGGCATTGGCCGTATGCCCTGCGGGCAAAATACCCCCGCGATCTTTTAATGCGATGCCGATGACTTTTGAACGGAAATTGGTAGCCAGCCTAAGCTCATCGGTAACCGTGGTTGAAAGCAGGTTACGCGGCGACATTTCGCCGGCGGTTGACGTGCTGCCCACCGTTTTAACAGAAGTATCCTGCGTGCAATACATTGACTTGCCCGTAGCCTGTATAATAAAATCGTTCCCGGCTATGCCATGTATTGACGGTACCGAACCGGTATAAATGCAAGTATGGCCGGCCGCTGTTACCGTGGGGATATAGTCGATCTGTGTGTTTTCGCATGTAAAGCCTTCATTCAAAAGCCGTTTAAAACCGTTGCTTTGGTAACGGTCGTAATAGCGGTACAGGTAATCCCAGCGCATTTGATCAACCACAAGACCAACAACCAGTTTTGGGCGGGGCAACGAATTATCGGGTACAACACGAGGTGGTACATCTACAATAGTGTGTACCTGTTTCTTTTTTGTTTGTGCTGATGCGGTGATAGCAATAAAAGCGAATAGGATAAGAAGGACGTTTTTGATCTTCATCTCAAGTTATTTGATTATCGCAAATATCAGCAATGTAATTAAAAATCAATGTGATATTTAAGTTAACATTAACGACTTCACCGATTTTGAAAACATGATTACACCAATTGCAAATGCAATCGGTGTAATCCAAAATAATCGGTGAAATCAACCATTTAGAACTTTAGGTTAAGCGACGCCAGAAAGTTTATGGGCGCCTGCGGGAAAAAGTAATTGTAATTCACCACTTTGCCGCCTTCGATGTCGGGGTAGGTAGCGCCATCCGACTGGTATTTTTTGCTGAATATATTGTTCACCAACAGCCCAACGCCAACATTTTTAATGCCCATGATGGTGAAATTGTAGTTGAACCGCACATCATTTACCATATAACCATCCAGCGACCGGCTTAAAGTTGATGTATTATCAAGGTACTGGCGGCTTACATATTTAGTGATAAAGGCAATTTCCGCATTGCCAACGGGGCGGTAGCTAATCACACTCGATCCGGTAAAATCAGGAGAATAAGCGATGTTGGTTTTTTGATATTGCGTTACATTCACGGTACCAGTATCATAGTTTTGCAGGTATTGCTGAAAGTTATTTACCTTATTGGTGCTTACAGTAGCGTTTACCATCCAGCTTAGCTGCTGTGCTATTTTTACGCGGGCGCTGGCTTCAATACCTGCACGGTAGCTATCTTTTATGTTGGTACGTATAGCCGCGCCCACATCGTCGAGCGCTCCGGTTAAAATCAGCTGGTTTTTATAAAGCATATAAAACCCGTTGATGCTTCCGCTAAATACGCTTTCATTGATACGGTAGCCCAGTTCAAAATCTTTCAGGTTTTCGGGCTTAGGACGGCTTTGCGGCGATGAATTGACAAAGTCGCTGCGGTTTGGCTCGTGGTTCCCGACCGCTACCGAGGCGTACACGTTGCTGTTCTCAGTAAATTGATAGGTAATACCTGCTTTCGGATTAAAAAAATCAAGCGTTACCTGCTGCTGCACGTTGTTCAGGTTTTGGTCGAACCCTAAAAACGAATAATAAATATCTCGGTATTGCAGATCGCCATACAGCAGCACCTTACCTATATGGTATTCGGCGCGGGTAAAAATATTGAAGTCGGTTTTTTTGGCGTCGTTGCGTGAGTATTGATAGTCGGGCGGAATGCTGGTGCTTTGCTGCGTCCATTCAATGTTATTATAATGCGCGCCTTTGTATTCGTTGTACGCGCCGCCAAGCACCAGGCCCAGGTTATTGTTGGGCTTATAGTGTAAGTTATAGGTTAGGCCGTAAAAGTCGTTATTGAGCCACAAGCGGCGCACAAGGTCTGTCGCGCCAATTGTTGTTCCACCTATAGTAACCGGGGTAACGCCATAGTTTTTCAGCGAATCGGCGTTTTTGTATTCTTCATAGTAGCCAAAGCCTTTGGTATAATGTAAGGCCCCGCTAAACGACAGTTTACTGCTGAGCTGCTGATCATATAATAACTGGTAATAGTTTTGCGTATAGTTATCGGTTTGGTTTTTATAAAAGGAGTTGCTTGAGTTGACATGCCCCAATTCGTTATACCGCCGGTTACCGTGTTTAACGCTGTCTTCGGGCACACCATCCCAGGTCTGGTAGGTTTGCTCGTAGCCCGAAAACACATTCAGGCGCAGCACACTATTTTTACCGTAGTACGCGCCGGTTAAAAAGTACGATTTGAGGTGTGAAAATGCACGGTCAATATAGCCGTCGGAATTGATCCGCGATAGGCGGCCATCGACGGAAAAATGTCCGCCAAGCAGGCCGGTTCCCAACCCCACCGTGTTTTTAACCGTTCCGTACGAACCAACCGAATTATTCAATTCGGCATAGGCTGTATCCCGGCGGGTGGTGGTTTGTATATTAATACTTGCGCCAAATGCGCCTGCACCATTGGTAGATGTGCCCACGCCGCGCTGTACCTGTATATTGTCGACAGACGAAGCCAGGTCGGGCAGGTCGACAAAATATACACCCTGGTCTTCAGCATCATTTACCGGGATGCCGTTAAGCGTCACGTTGGTGCGGGTAGCATCCGATCCGCGTATGCGGATACTGGTATAACCCACACCGGCACCGGCGTTTGATGTAACTACCGTAGAAGGGGTTTGCTCCAGCAAATATTCAAAGCCGCGGCCCGAATTGTTTTTATCGATCTCCTTTTTGTTCAGATTGGTAAATGCCGTAGGCGAATTCGTCGTCGCCCGGGTACTGCTAACAGTTACCTCTTCCGTTAAAAGCGTACTGTTAATGAGTGCGAAGTCGACAATTGCATCGGCGTTCAGCGTTACGTTTTTTGAAATGGTTTGATAACCAATGTAGGAAACCTTTAGCGTATAAGAACCATTTTTAAGATTACTGACCTGGTATTTACCGCTGCCATCGGCAACTATGCTGATGGTGCGATTTGCCAGGCTGATTGTAGCTCCGGGCAATGCTTCGCCGGTTTGCTGGTTTGTGATTTTTCCTGAAATGGAAAATTGGGCCGCTGCCAGGACAGGCAACAGCAAGGCGAATAACGCCGTAAATAAATTTTTCAAAATGATAATTAATTAAATTAGTTAAACCATCTCCGCATCAGGGCGAATACGCAGTACACTTAACTTGTTACCTCTCCCTACGCCGGCATTACCCGGATCAGGTGTATGTGGTTTGGTCATTGGTCATTAGCCATTGGTCATTATCTGTAATACACAGACTAAGGACTTTGGACTACAGACTCCGGACTTAGCACAACGGGTTTGATCTCAGCCTGTCTTTCAGTTTGGTAAAATAACCTGCAGATTATTTTGCGACCAAAGCAAGGCACCCCTTGAGAATTATGGGGCAAAGATAGTTTTTGATTTCGGATTTCGGATGTTCGATTGTCGATTTATACATAGCGATGGGTTTAAAACCCATCGCTATAGTTGAAAACCTTTTCCCTTTCACCTCAAAAACGTACTTTTGCTGACTTTACAAAACGGTACTATGCTACGGACACATACTTGCGGAGAATTAAATATCAGTCATTTAGGCGAAACGGTAACCTTATGCGGGTGGGTGCAAAAATCACGCGACCTGGGTGGCACAACCTTTATTGATGTGCGCGACCGCTATGGTTTAACCCAACTGGTTTTAAATACAGATACAGATGCCGCTTTGCGCGAAACCGGCCGTGGCCTGGGGCGCGAGTTTGTGATAAAAGTTACCGGCAAGGTTTTGGAGCGCTCAAATAAGAATCCCAAAATGCCAACCGGTGAAATTGAGATCGGCGTTTCAGAAATAGAGATATTAAATGCGGCTAAAATTCCTCCTTTCATGATCGAGGATGAAACGGACGGCGGCGAAGAACTGCGGGCTAAATACCGCTACCTTGATTTGCGCCGTAACCCCATTCGCAATAACCTGATGCTACGCCATAAAATGGCACAGGAAGTACGTAAATATTTAGACGGCCGCTATTTTATCGAGGTGGAAACCCCGGTGCTGATCAAATCAACACCCGAAGGCGCACGCGATTTCGTGGTGCCGAGCCGGATGAACCCTGGCGAGTTTTATGCGCTGCCGCAATCGCCGCAAACCTTTAAGCAGTTGCTGATGGTAAGCGGGTTCGACCGTTATTTCCAGATCGTAAAGTGTTTCAGGGACGAAGACCTGCGCGCCGACCGCCAGCCGGAGTTTACGCAGATCGACTGCGAAATGGCATTTATTACCCAGGAAGACATATTAAATATTTTCGAGGGGATGACCCGCCACCTTTTCAAAACAGTGAAAGGCATTGACCTGCAAAATTTCCCGCGGATGCAGTATGCGGACGCAATGCGTCTTTATGGGTCGGACAAGCCGGATATCCGTTTCGGGATGGAGTTTGTTGAGCTGAACGATGTAGTACAAGGCAAAGGGTTCAGCATTTTCGATAATGCGGAGCTGGTTGTTGGCATTAACGCCAAAGGCTGCGCCGATTATACCCGCAAGCAAATTGATGAGCTGACCGAATGGTTAAAACGCCCGCAGATTGGCATTACCGGGATGATCTACTGCCGCTACAATACCGACGGTACGTTGAAATCATCTGTAGATAAATTTTATACCGAAGACGACCTGACCAACTGGGCGGCTGCTTTTGAGGCCGGGCCCGGCGATTTAATGTTGGTTTTAGCCGGAACCGCTGATAAAGTACGCAAGCAATTGAACGAGCTGCGCCTTGAAATGGGCACACGTTTAGGTTTACGTGATAAAAATACTTTTGCGCCGTTGTGGGTGCTTGATTTTCCGTTGCTGGAGTGGGATGAGGAAACAGGCCGTTACCATGCCATGCACCATCCATTCACCTCGCCAAAACCCGAAGACATAGCCATGCTGGATACCGCACCGGGTGAAGTGAGAGCGAACGCGTACGACCTGGTGATCAACGGTACCGAAATCGGCGGCGGCTCTATCCGTATCCACGACAGGGGCCTGCAAGCGCTGATGTTCAAACATCTTGGGTTTTCGCCCGAAGAAGCGCAAAAGCAATTTGGTTTTTTGATGGACGCTTTTGAATACGGCGCTCCACCGCACGGCGGGATCGCCTTTGGATTTGACAGGCTTTGCTCCATTTTCGCCGGGTTGGATTCTATCCGTGATGTGATCGCCTTTCCGAAGAACAATTCAGGCAGAGATGTGATGATCGACACGCCGTCGACCATTGCTGAAGCGCAGATGAATGAACTGAAGATAAAAACGACATTATAGCACATTCAACGAGGAAAAGCCTTCCCGAATAAATTCGGGAAGGAGCAACTATATATGCTCTTTTCGCTTTGCCCGGCTGGTCAGCCAATGTATAGTTTTTTCGCTATCGCTCGAAATGACATGGCGGATAATGATTATTTTTTATCTTAGGTGCAAAATCCCTTAGATGAAAAAACTATACTTCTTTGTTCTTTGTGTTTTCTCGCTCCCTGTATTCGCGCAAAGCAACTTAATGAAAAGCGCGGTCATTAAAAAAGCCGATTCCCTTCAAAATCAAATTATAGCCTGGCGACGTGATTTTCATGAGCACCCTGAATTGGGTAATCATGAATTCCGTACCTCGGCAATCATTGCTAAACATTTAAAATCGCTTGGGCTTGAGGTACAAACAGGCGTTGCAACCACGGGTGTAGTGGGCATATTAAGGGGCGGCAAGCCCGGCCCTGTTGTGGCATTGCGCGCCGACATGGATGCCTTGCCTGTTGTTGAACGCACCCCGGTTCCTTTTGCATCAAAAGTGAAGACCATGTATAACGGGCAGGAAGTGGGTGTAATGCATGCCTGCGGCCACGATTCGCACATGTCTATCCTTATGGCTGTGGCTGAGGTGCTGGCATCAATGAAAAACGACCTGCACGGTACTGTGAAGTTTATTTTCCAGCCGGCAGAAGAGGGGCTGCCTTTGGGTGAAAAAGGAGGGGCCGAAGAAATGGTGAAACAAGGCGTACTGGAAAATCCTAAAGTTGATGCCGTGTTTGGCCTGCATATTCAATCGTACCAGCCGGTCGGCACCATTACCTATCGCCCGGGTGCGGATATGGCAGCTGTTAACCCCATGAAAATAGTTGTTCACGGCAAATCGGCGCATGGCGCTTATCCGTGGTCGGCTGTAGATCCCATCGTTGTTTCGGCTGAGATCATTAACAGTTTGCAGACCATCGTGAGCCGTAATTTACATGTCACGCAGAATGGCGCAGTTGTATCTATCGGCGCCATCAATGGCGGCAACCGCACGAATATTATCCCCGAAACCGTAACGATGATCGGCACGATACGCACTTTAAATAACGATGACGAAAAAATGGTTATCGAGCGGGTTAAGCAAATAGCTACCAAAACCGCCGAAGCGCTGGGCGCCACCGCGGAAGTGATCATCCCGTTTGAGCATCATTATCCCATTACCTATAACGACCCAGCCTTGGTAGCGCAAATGCTGCCCTCGCTACAGGCTACCGCAGGGGCGGAAAATGTTTCACTACGCCAGGCAGAAACCGGCGCTGAGGATTTTAGCTTTTACGAGCAAAAGGTACCCGGTATATTTATTCATTTAGGCGGTATGCCAAAAGGCGGCGATCCTTTAACTGCACCGGCGCATCATACTCCTGATTTTTTTATTGATGAAAGCGGTTTTACATTGGGTGTGAAAGCCTTGTGTAACCTGACGCTGGATTATATGGCGGCGCATAGTAAGTAATGGCTTTTACATTGGCGTTACTGTCGCTCGTATAATTACTCACCCGGTCTGCGCTACGCTGGACCACCCTCTCTCCGGCAGGCCGGAAAGAGGGTAAGTGCTTTTTATTCGGCAAAAAAGTCTTAATCCCTGCCATTTTCCTAAATTGGCATTGCGATTGTCAATTAATTACTAATGAAACAAAAATTTTATGATACTGCTGTGAAGCAGGAAAGGGCGGTGCTGGTTGGGGTAATTACCCAGGGCGAGACCGATGAGCAGGCGAAGGAATATTTAGAAGAACTTGAGTTTTTGGTTGCAACCGCCGGCGCCGAAACCGTTAAAACATTTACGCAAAAACTTCAGCGCCCCGACAGGGCCACATTTGTTGGTTCGGGCAGGCTGGAAGATATTAAGGCTTATGTGGTGGAAGAAGAAATTGACATGGTGGTTTTTGACGACGAGCTCACCCCATCCCAGCTGCGTAATATTGAGAATGAACTGCAGGTAAAAATACTCGACCGCAACAACCTGATACTGGATATTTTCGCGGGCCGGGCGCAAACGGCGCAGGCTAAATCGCAGGTTGAGCTGGCACAGCTGCAATATTTATTGCCCCGCCTTACCCGTTTATGGACTCACCTTGAGCGGCAAAAGGGTGGTATTGGTATGCGCGGCCCGGGTGAATCGCAAATTGAGACTGACAGACGGTTGATATTGAACAAAATAGATTTGCTGAAGGATAAGCTGAAACATATTGACAGGCAAAACGAAACGCAGCGAAAAAACAGGAGTCAATTAATAAGGGTAGCATTGGTTGGTTATACCAACGTTGGCAAGTCGACCATTATGAATATGATATCCAAATCGGAGGTGTTTGCCGAAAATAAACTATTCGCGACGCTGGATACGACCGTTAGGAAAGTGGTACTTGAAAATGTCCCGTTTTTACTGTCAGACACGGTTGGTTTTATCCGCAAGCTGCCCCACCATTTGGTAGAATGCTTTAAATCGACATTGGATGAAGTGCGGGAAGCCGATATATTGATCCATGTGGTTGATATTTCGCACCCGAATTTTGAGGATCAGATAAATACTGTAAACGAAACCTTAAAGGACCTGGGCGCCATCAATAAAAGGGTCATAACGGTATTTAATAAGATAGATGCCTTTCAGCCGACCCAACACCAGATTGACCAGCAGGCAGAGCCGTTAACTTTAAGTGATTTTCAACATAGCTGGATGGCGAAAAACAATAGCCCCGCCATTTTTATCTCGGCAACGAAAAGGGAAAATATTGATGAATTCAGGGATTTACTATATGAAGAGGTAAAAGCGATGCACGTGGAAAGGTATCCGTATGATAAATTGTTGTATTGACCTTATTCCGTAGAGACGTCCCGATATATCGAGACGTCTCTACAACGCCTACCCGTTATGCAATGCGTTCGTTGTAAAATACAGGACGATAATTACGATTCCGGCTATAATCCGGTAAACGCCGAACAGCCTGAAGCCTCTCTTTTCCAGGAATGTAATAAAGCTTTTGATAGCCAGCATGGCTACAATGAAGGCTATAACACTACCGATGATCAATAACTTTATATCCTCGTGCATTTGCACAGATGTTAGGGTATTGTGTTTGTGAAAATCCCAAAGGTCTTTAACGGTTGCACCAAACATGGTTGGTACAGCCAGGAAGAACGAGAATTCGGCAGCGGCAGTGCGGCTCAGCTTTTGAGACATACCACCAACAATTGATGCCGCCGAACGGGATACGCCAGGGATCATTGCAAGACACTGGAAAAAACCAATTTTCAGCGCGGTAGTGTGATTGATATCCTCTTCTTCCCTGATTTTCGGCTTATTGAACCAATCGTCAACAAAAAGCAGGATCACACCGCCGACAACAAATGCTATCGCCACTACCAGCGGGCTTTCAAGTAATTTATCAATATGTTTTTTGAGCAGCAAGCCCAGTATCACCGCCGGAATAACGCCAATGATCAATTTAACATAAAAGTCGACCGACTTAAAAAAGCGCTTAAAGTAAAGCACCACCACCGCCATGATTGCGCCAAGCTGTATCACGATCTCGAAAAGCTTAACAAATTCGTCTTTGCTGATACCCATTAATGAGCTGGTGACAACCATGTGCCCGGTTGAAGAAACCGGTAAAAATTCAGTTAGCCCTTCAATGATAGCGAGGACGATAACCTGGATGATGTTCATGTGGTTTGGTAATGTTAGTTGAGTGGTTGATTGAGTTGGATTAGGTTGATTAGGTTTTATATTTTGGACGATAGATAGAAACAACCGCTCACATAATCAACCCAATCAACTATTCACTAATTAGAAACCGGTTTTTTAAATATTGCGAAAAAACCTAAGGCAAACCCTGCAAGTATCACCAACGGGGCGATAACAATTTTGGTAGTGCTGTAAATATCGGTTTTGCCTGCCATCAGTATAAAGCCAAAAACCACTACCGCAATGCTGATAATGAGTAAACGATAATTGCCCTTATCAAAAATAAAATGAATTTGGCTGCTTTCCGATTTTACAGCCGGTTTTGCGGAGCTTGTAGTTTTAACCGGCTCGGCCGGTTTGGTGTATTTTTGTGCCATATCTTAATTACTGATTTATTGAATTAGTGATTTTTTTAATCCGAAATCGAACATCCGAAATTCGAAATTTCTCTATCTATACAAGTCATATACTTTTAACCGCAAAAATTTATTTACCGCCAGGAAGGTGCTGAAACCCGAAATAAAGATCCCTGCGCCAATCACCACGATAAATACCACTCCAAACTCGGTGTAATTACGCAAAATAATAAGGTCGGGGACTTCCCTATAGGCAAGTGACAGGGTGCCTATCAGTATCAGGGTGGCGATCAGCCCGCCCAGAAGGCCGTGCCATATACCGTATAATAAAAACGGTTTGCGTATAAATCCTTTTGTGGCGCCAACCAGCTGCATTGATTTGATCAGGAAGCGCTGCGAATAAATGGCCAGCCGTATAGTATTGTTTATCAGGGCCACCGAAAGTATTACAAAGATCGCGGCAAACGCAAGAATTACTAAACTAATGTTGGTCAGGTTTTTATTCATCTGGTCAACCAGCGATTGCTGGTATTTCACTTCTTTTACCAACGGGTTTTTAAGTAGCGTATTTTTAAACCGGTCGATATCGGCGTTGTTGGCATATTCAGCCTTTAAATAAACATCCAGTGATTGCGATAGTGGGTTATACCCGAGGAACTTTACAAAATCTTCGCCCAGATCCTTTTGCAGGTTACGTGCAGCCAGTTCCTTGCTTACATATTGGGTTTGCTTTACCATTGGGTTTGCCTCAAGCTGCTTTTGCAATTGCAGCACATCTGTTTCGTGCGCGGCATCGTCAACAAACACATTTAAAACAATATTTTCCTTCACATACCGCGACAGGTTGTTGGCGTTAACCAATATCAACCCTAAAAGGCCGATCATTAACAATACCATGGCAATACCGAATACGGTAGAGATGTAAATTGTTTTGGTCTTTTTTGCCGATGCGCTTGCTTCAAATTCTTCCATGTTTTTGGTCAATTGTCATTGGTCACTAGTCATCGACCAATTATAATCAGGCTTGTTAATGGTCATAGCAGGTTTTACAACTCACAATTCACCATCCGGTTTTGCGAAAGTAAGAAACCAAGCCTAAAGGTAAAAGTTTATCTTGTATTTATTTATTGAAGACAAACAAATCAGCAACGGTTTAACAAAATTTAACAAGCGCTGTTCTCATATCCGGAAATGACAGTAGGATGTTAGCTGTAAACCAATTATTTCTACCTTTGCCCCATGATTATTGAAGTATTAAAATCAAAGCTTCACCGCGTAAAAGTAACCCAGGCCGAATTGAATTATGTGGGCAGCATCACTATAGACGAGGACCTGATGGATGCGGCAAATATTATAGCCAACGAAAAAGTACAGATCGTAAATAATAATAACGGCGCGCGTTTTGAAACTTACGTGATAAAGGGCGAGCGCGGTACGGGTACAGTTTGTTTAAACGGCGCCGCCGCCCGGCTGGCGCAGGTAGGAGATATTATCATCATTATGTCGTACGCATACATGGAAATAGACGAGGCGCGCAATTATCAGCCGGTTTTGGTGTTCCCGGATGGCGATAACAAATTAATACTTTAGGAAGAGTCAAGAAGCAAGAGCCAAGAAGCAAGACAAGCAGTTCTCGATATTGGTTAATTTACCAATCTTCCTTCCAGATCAACCATCCTTCCAAAGGGATTTAAGAATTTGTTGGTTAAAACGGCAAACTCCATGCGGGTTACGGGGCGCGAAAGGTCAAAATCAAGTCTGAATTTATACTGGGTTTTCCAGGCTTTTTGCATAGTGATGCGCAGAGCTTGCGGCTCGGTAAGTGTATAATCGCTGATGAGCGATAGGAGGTTACCAACCGTAAATGTTTCGCCGGGCTTTTCCTTGCCGAACCATAAAAAAGCGCGGGTATATATTTCATTAAGCAAGGGTTTAATTTCGGCGGTGGTTACTGATGCATCAGGATTGAAAACAAACTGCCGGCTGTCGCCATTCCCTTGCTGAATGCCCTTAAGCAACCCCATTGCACAAACCTGCTGAACGGCCCGCCAGTTGCGATCGCGGGGCGATATATCGGTAAATGGCATCAGGTAACCCTTAAAATCAAGCAGCTCGCCCTGGATGATATGTACCTTTAAATTTTTTGTGGTGGTTTTAAAAAAAGCGCAATACGCAGCTACCGTGCCAACGCCTTGGCCTAGCTCTAGCTGGACCGGCAGGTATTCGATACCTTTTTCACCGGGCAATATTTTTTCGGCCAGTAGTATGTTTTCAGCGTCTTTTAATACAATGCTGTTCATCGGGATGTACCAGGCAGGCGACGGGGGATAGGTATTGAGCAAATTAATTTGCGCCGGAAAATCATCACCCGTGGCAATTGTGGTACGATAGCGATTTGACCCTGTGCTTTCCTTATTAAAATCGGCACTATGTTTTGCGCCGGCCTTTGCCGCGATCTCGCCTGTTTCTGTGGCATCAACAACAACCCTTACTTTAAAAATAATTGTCTTTCCATTTTGGGTGACCTTCACATCCCACCTGTCTCCGTCTTTTTTAACCGCGGTAAAGGAGCCGTTTAAATAAACGGTGAGGTTTTTTACGGTATCCGTAATTTTTTTGAAAATCAATTGCGCTGCCGACCGGTCAAATTTTAGGGGGGCATTGTAAGCCGAATCATATCCCGGTCGCCCTTTATACAACTCATGTATCCGCATGCGGAACTCGCCCCATATCCCCGATGGGATATTTCTGTTTGTGTTAACTATAAATGACTCGCCGGTTGGCAGGCTGCCGCCAGGAATTGATTGCGCTTCGACCAAAACAGTTTTGACCTTGCTGCGTGCGCACTGTACAGCGGCGGCAATCCCGCTTGCCCCGCTACCAATTACCAGTACATCTGTTTTAATGGTTTGGGCATATGTCAAAGAAAAATTAGAGGCGAGAAGTATTATAAATAACCTTTTGATCATGAGCTAAATAATAAGGGCAAAACGCTAAAATAGGTGAAAACCTTGTTGCTGATCAAAATAATACCTAATTTAATTTTTTTTTAAGCTCATGACAGACGAACAACTGCAATATCCTATCGGGAAATTTAAGCCGCCGGTATCCTATACCAGCGAAGACATACGCAAAATGATTAATACTATTAGAGAATTTCCCGGCCGGATACGCCAGGCCATTATTGGATTGAACGAAGAACAGCTGGATACGCCCTACCGCACCGGCGGCTGGACGTTGAGGCAGGTGGTACACCACGTGGCTGATAGCCATATGAATTCACTAATGCGTTTTAAATGGGCGCTCACCGAAGAAAATCCAATTATTAAGCCCTACGAAGAAGCCGACTGGGCTTTGCTTCCCGATTACCGCCTGCCCGTTGAACCATCACTAAAAATACTTGAGGGCCTGCATCAACATTGGGTGGCGCTGCTGGAAGGGTTTACAGATAAAGAATGGAGCCGCACGTTTTTACACCCGGCATCCGGCGAAACCATGCCGCTTAAAAAAGCACTTGCGCTATACGCCTGGCACAGCAAACATCACCTGGCGCATATCACGGAAACGGTGAAGAATTTTTAATTTGAAAAGAAAAGACTTACGAAGTTTTGAAAACTTCGTAAGTCTGAAGTTATTACGCGCCTTTTTCGTCATCCGGCAAGCTTGCTATCCTGTAGCCGGTATTGCCATTTGGATCGGTCACCTTTTCATAATAAATGCCATTTGGCGATACAAAATACTTTTTCCCGTTTAATTTAACTTTACGGCAGCCATCGGGCAACTGGTTCACAATATCGCCAACCCGTGGAGCAGCAATTGCCGCGTTTGGATCAGTTACACTGTCGTCGGTATTTAATACACCGTCCCTGCCGGCCACAACGTATATTTTTTTGCCTTTATCGTCAGCGCTCTCTTTGTAATACACGCCATCCGCTTCGTAATATTGCACACCATCTATCCGGATGGCATTCGCATTTTTTGGAAGACTGGGAATACGAGCACCAACCGGCGGCGCTGTAACCTGGTAGCCTCCGCCCGAATACGGACTGTAGAAAATGCCGCCATAATAATAATACCATGCAGAATCCCAGAAGAAGGGGTAGTAACCAAACGGTAACGCGTTCAGGTAAAAGCCAATGTGCGGGTATCCGTAATATCCAAAACCGGGACGATAAAACGCGCCGCCATGGTAGCCACTGCCGGCAAAATAGCCAGAACCAGTAACGCCCCTGTAATTTGCGCCGGTGCGTGGGGAGAAGTTGCCCCTGTTTTGAGCGCCAAAACCCGTTCCGCCGCGAATACCGATGCTGCCGCCGCCGAAGCCGCCGCCGCCGCTAACGCGAACACCACCACCGCCGCCGGTAGCACCGCGTTGTGCACTGGCTGTGAACATTGATACCGAAAGCAATCCGGTTAACACTAAACTGGATGCATATTTAAAAAACCTTTTCATGATTATTTAACAGAATTTTTGTGTTTTAAGTATCTATTAGACTAAACCCGCTATAAATGGTTTAATGTGTTTTCAAATTACCACAATTATCAGCCCACGATTTGCAACAATTTTGTTAGCATTTGTTACGCTGTTGATTGTGAGTCGCTTAGCAACACAGCTCCAACGTTATGCACCTAAATTTATTCCCCTTCTTCGATCAACCCGGGTGGAAAAATAAGCCGGAATGTGCTTCCTATATCTTTTTCCGATAGCACTTCAATTTGTATGTTGTGAAAATCAGCAATTGATTTTACAATAGGCAGACCGAGTCCAAAACTGTCCTGCTGAAGCGACTGCTGTAATTTTTTAAACCGGTTAAAAATATGCGGCAGATATTCTTCACCAATGCCAACGCCGCTATCAACTATGCTTATGGAAAATATCCCGTTTTGATGATCGGCGGTAACTTTTATCCACCCACCCGCGCGGTTGTATTTTATTGCGTTGTTTATCAGGTTGAAAAACAAATTGAATAGCAGGAATTTATTTACTTTAACCAGCATCCAGTTGTCGGGGATCAATGCGTCATAGCCGATATCCTTGTCCTGCATCCTTATCGAAATTTCATCATAAACCTCGCTAAGCAAGGTGCCGAGCGGCATGCTATCCTCTTTTAGAAACTGTTCGTTTTCAATTTGCGAGATCAGTAAAAGGGTTTTGGTTATGCTTTTTAAACGGTTCAGTATTTTTTGCATTTCCAGCAGCCTGCCTTTAAAGTCGTCATCGATATCCTCTCGTGCAAACATGTTTTCGATCTTCGATTGCAGGATGGATATAGGCGTCATCAACTCGTGCGAGGCATTGGAAATAAACTCACGCTCCTTTTGAAATGCATCCTCTATTGCCTGGATCATCTGGTGGATGCTTATATCCAGATATTCAAAATCTGATGTGGTGGTTTTAACTTTTTGATAGGAACCGAAATTTGGGAACTTTTGCGCGATGAGCTTTGTTTTGATGATCAGCCCCAACGGTCGTAACACATAGTTAGTATAAAGCAGATCGGCCAAAATTGTTAACAGCACCATACCCACCAATACCGCGAACGCTATATTTTGAAGCGGGGTTGTGGTTTCACCAATACTATCAACGCTTTTACCGGTTTCAAGCAAGTAGTTTGTTTTGTTAACGACAAAATTATAGCTAAGAATCCTGTATGCAATGGTATCTCCTTCAATTTTACGCTGTTCGTTTTTTATCGTATCCAGGTGTTCATCTAATGAATCTTCGTCGAGGCTGTAATATTCCTCTTTTAGCGGAGAGTAACTGGCATACACATAATTTTTTATTCCCTGTGTTTTAATGATTTGAAGCAGTTTGGTTCTTTGTTTGCGGAGCCGGCTATCGGTGTAGTCTTGGTTAATGTTTTTTATCAGGCCGGGCAGAAGCAGCACAAAAATGGTTACTATTACCAGTTTTGAGATGGTATTGAATAAGGTAAGTTTGGTTTTAAGTTTCAAATACTATTGATCTTTATTTTATAACCCAGGCCCCGCACGGTCTCCAGCCAATCGGGTGGCCCATAAACATTTAATTTTTTACGGATATTTTTGATATGCGCGTCGATGTAATTTGAATCGTAATCATCATTTACCACACTTCCCCAAATGTGCTCGCTTAGCTGCGACCGTGTTAACGTACGGTTTTTATGCAACAGCAAATAAGCCACCAGGTCAAATTCCTTTTTGGTAATTGTACCGATCTCGGTGTTTTGCCATGCAATGGTGCGATCTGTCAGGTTTATTGCAAAGCCTTCAAGGTTAACGACATTTTGCTTTAAACCGTATTTGCGGCGTATGATAGCCTGCATCCTGCTTTGCAGCTCGAGTAGTGAAAAGGGCTTGGGCAGATAATCGTCGGCGCCGAGGTCGAGGCCTTTAACCCTGTCATTCACTTCGGCCCTGGCTGTTAAGATTATACAGGCTGCATCCGGATTGGTTAGTTTGGCTTCTTTAAGTAAAGTGAGGCCATCGCAGTCGGGCAAACCAAGATCAATCAAAATAAAATCATAGAGATTTACCCCGATTTTCTCGGACGCTGATCTGCCGTTGAAGCAAACATCACAAACATAGTTATAGTTTGTGAGGAATATTTTCAGCTCATCTGCAAGCGCTCTTTCATCCTCTATTATCAAAACATTCATCGGCGGCTTAAAAAAAGATGTAGTAAAATGTAAGATTAAAAAAAACTTCCCGCCTGTTTTTTAACTGGCCTTCGACATTAACAGGTATCGAGTATTTCCACGAGGCTTCAAGGGTATAATGCGGCCTGTTATAGGCAATTGGTATTTTAATGCTATAATTTAGCGCGTTAAATCTGCCATTGTTATAGGCGTGAGACTCGGAAGCCTCATTATTAGGTAGCTTCTCGGGGTGCTGGTATGAATATTTGCCTACAAAATTTTGCGTGCCTAAAATTGCACTGATGGTAGGGTTAAACGACAGGTAGTCCTGGTCATCAAAAATACCCCAGCTGGGCTCAATGTATTTGGAGGTGTTCAGGGTGATAAAATAGTCGTTGGCATCACCAAACAAATAATCAAACACCACGCTCGATTTGGCAAACTTCCAGTTGAACGAGTTTTTAAAATTGATATCATTCGAAGAAGCCGATTTTATTACCTTCGCTGCATTCTTATCAAATATAAAACGGGTATAACTTATTGACCCGGAAAAATTCTTTGAATAATTGTATAAATACCCCGCCCCCAGGTCGACCTCATCAAGGGGGGCATTATAGCCAAGCACCTTCACCCCTGAGCCATAAATAAACATGCCCGATTTGGAATTATAGATCACATCTCCGCTTACGTAAGGGTATTTAATAGGCCCGGTGCGGCCAAAGAACAAAACATCGCTGCCGTAATTTACCCCTACCGAAACCGATCGTTTCCTGAAAACCGTATCGGTATCCGCAACTATATGGAAAGGTTTGCCCATAAGCATATTTCGCCCGGCTGCGGTTGCCGATATTGCGCTGCTGGTTGCAAGGAAAAGAAATAGGAAACAATATTTCATTAATCTCGGTGAATGTCTGTCAAATAATTAATTGCCATTTCTCCTGGGGATTTCGGGCGGCCTTACCAAGCCTTCGGGCCGGCGCTGCCGTTTAGGCCTGGTTTTCGTTTTTAAGGCTTCGGGATCGTCCCCTGATTCAATTTTTTCGGGTTTGGGCTGTCGTTTCGCTTTTGCTACTTCCTTAACTTTCTTTTTATCTTCCTGGTCTTGTTTTTTGCTTTTTTTTGCGCTTACTGTATCAACCGGGGCTTTAATAACGGGCAAAACAATCCCTATTGTACGGGCAACCGCATCAAAATGGTTATTTTTTATTTCGGCAGATGATAAACCTGGTGCAAATATCAATAACATGACAATATACGCAAACCACTTTATCATTGAGCGGGAGAAAACAGTAAAATTATTTTCAATTCTTCTTCTTTAAGGTTACCGGTTAATTAAGACCCGGAGCAAAACGCAGCGCCGCTGTAAAATTAATCCGAAAATATATAATTGGAATAGTGAAACCCGTATGGGCGGCTTCACTATATTGGCGCTTATGCCGGCAAGAATAGTCATTAAACATGGCATATCCAGCCAGGGCGGAAATGTCAAAATTTACATTTATTTCAATTGGCTATGCTAACATCTTTTGAAGTATAAATCCGGTCATGATCATCTACTATGATACATGCCATCTGGTTAAGCTGATTGATCAGGTAAAGCCCGGCATTTACGCCCATTGACATTACCGGTGTTGCCATTGCATCAGCCAGCTCGGCGCTTGGGCTAATAATACTTACACTTTTAATTTCGCTTACCGGAAATCCATTTTTAGGGTTAATAGTCGGTAAACGCTTGTTATTTATAATAGGGGTATATTTTTCGGCATTTACAGAGGTGGCGATAGCCATATTGCCAATAACCACATTTGCAAAAGGCTGTGCTTTCTGCGCGGGATCGGCATTCGCTATTGTCCAGGATTCATTTTCGGGCGCTGAGCCCCATGTGAGCAGATCGCCGCCGGCATTTATAACGCCGCTATCAACGCCTTGCATTTGCAATATATATTTGGCCCTGTCGGCTGCATAGCCGTTAACAACGGGGCCGCAACCCAAACGCATCCCTTTTTCTTTCAAAAAAACCGTTTGTTCCTTTGCATCCAGTGTTACACTTTGGTAGTTTATATTCGCTGTCGCGACCTTGTAACTGGTTTTTTTGCCGGCGTTTGTATCAAAATTACCTGCGTCTCTTTCAGTGGTAAAATAGGTAATGTCAAACGCGCCATGGGTAAGTTCAGACACCTGTAATGAGCGGTCTATCAGCCTAAAAATTTCGGGATTTGTTTTTACCGGCCGTACCCCTGCGTGACGGTTAATTTCGTTAATGGCGCTGTAGCTGAAAGTGCTGAACAGTTTTTCGACACGGTTGATCTCCGCGATCGCTTCGTCTATCCGTTCATCTGCCCAGTGCGGGTTATTACCAACAACGCTAATTTCGAAGTGGATACCCATAAGGCGGACAGAGCGCCTGAAAATTATTGATTTAGGGAAAAGGGTTTTTATCGCCAGCATAAGCAGATCAAATTTAAACGCAATACAAAAACAATGATCTAATCAAAACCTTCGCTCCAAAACCTCACTATGCAGGGGAGAATGCGGAATATGGCTAATGTTTATATGACGAAAATAGTTGCCTATTATGAAAATAAGATGAAAAACACCAGTTAATAATGCAGAAATGCAATATTTTGCTTCTTTCATTATTAAAAATGAAAAACATGAGAAAAAATTGATATTGAATGAGACACAAGCGGTAAAGTTTATAGAGCCGCAAAGCATTGCGTCTCTATGAGTTACGCTACGGTACCTTCTTTCAGCTTCTCAGCATTTTCGGCAAACTGCAACGCTTCCATTATTTCCTGTAAATCGCCGTTCATTACACCGGGCAGATTATATATGGTAAGACCTATGCGATGCTCGGTTAAGCGCCCCTGCGGATAGTTATAGGTGCGTACCTTGGCAGAGCGGTCGCCGGTGGAAACCATTGTTTTACGTTTTTTGGATGTTATCTCCAGGTGCTTTTGCAGTTCCATTTCGTACACCCTCGAGCGCAATACCTGCAAAGCCTTATCGTAATTTTTTAACTGGGATTTTTGATCCTGGCACTGGGCCACAATACCGGATGGGATGTGTGTTAATCTTACAGCCGAATAGGTTGTATTAACCGATTGACCACCCGGGCCGGATGCGCAAAACAGATCTTTCCGGATATCACTCACCTGCAGGTCGATGTCAAATTCATCTACTTCGGGAAGCACCACAACCGTAGCGGCCGATGTATGCACACGTCCCTGGGTTTCGGTATCGGGCACCCGCTGTACACGGTGCACGCCTGATTCATATTTTAAATTACCGTAGGCATCTTCGGCCATTACGTTAAACACAATTTCTTTATACCCGCCTGATGTACCTTCGGTATAATCAACCAGTTCGGTTTTCCAGCCGCGTTTTTCGCAGTAGCGCATATACATGCGGTAAAGGTCGCCGGCAAAAAGGGCCGCTTCATCACCGCCGGTGCCGCCGCGAATTTCAATGATCGCGTTTTTGGTGTCTTCGGGATCTTTAGGGATCAGCATTACCCTGATCGCCTCTTCCATCTCTTCCTGTTTAACTAAAAGTTCATCCAGTTCAGCTTTTGCCATCTCGCGGAACTCTTCGTCTTTTTCAGTAGCCAATATTTCCTTATTGCTGTCAATATTGCTCATGATATTGCGGTAGATGTTGTACTGATCAACAACTTTGGCCAAATCTTTATATTCCTTATTGAGCTGGGCAAAGCGCTTCATATCAGCCATGGCATCAGGGCTGCTCAATTCGGTTTCAACATTTTTCCAGCGCTGGAATATCGCTTCTAATTTCTCTAACATTATTATTTATTGAGGTTTGTTTTCAATAAGCGGCAGTTATCGGTCAGATATTCCGACTTTGTTCAAAAACGCACAAAAATACGGTTTTTCAGCCAACATTTATTCATCCGGGAGTAAAGAGATGGCAACCCGAGTTCGAGTCATTACACCCCGTTAACTGTTGAACTGATAAAAAATTTGGATAATAAAACTTAAAACTCTTATCTTCGTTTTACCACAGACAAGACTATGTAGGCCCTGCCGATATAGTCTTGTTTGTTTTTAATCACATTGCGTCCTTCTTGAACGGGAGGGCGGTTTTTTTTGACACCAACAGAACTGAATTATTAATAAAATTTTTGCATTATGGCAGAGGTAGGATACTATACCAAAGAAGGTTTAGAAAAATTAAAGGAAGAGTTACATCAGCTAAAAACCACAGAACGGTACAACATCAGCAAAGCAATTGCTGAAGCACGTGATAAGGGTGATTTATCGGAAAATGCTGAATATGATGCTGCGAAGGAAGCCCAGGGATTACATGAGGCTAAAATTGCCAAGATGGGCGAAATGCTGGCTAATGCACGTTTGCTTGACGAATCAAAACTGGATACCTCAAAAGTACTGGCTTTATCGATCGTTAAAATAAAGAACATTAAAAACGGTGCTGTTATGACCTACCAGCTGGTGTCAGAAAGCGAAGCCGACCTGAAGGCGGGTAAAATATCTGTGGCCTCGCCAATTGCTAAAGGCCTATTGGGCAAAAAGGTTGGCGATAAAACCGAAATCGCCGTGCCCGCGGGCAATGTGGAGTTTGAAATATTGGAAGTGTCGAGGTAGCGAATGATTGATTTGTTGATGTAAGTGAGTAGTTAACCCATTAGTCAACAAAATTATCTTCAACAACTTAATCAACTACTCACTTACATCAACAAATCAACTAACCTATGACCATTTTCTCAAAAATAGCAGCCGGCGAAATACCGGCTTACAAGGTGGCTGAAAGCAATGATTATTTAGCTTTCCTGGATATTAATCCACTGGCTGAAGGGCATGTTTTGGTGATCCCGAAAAAGGAAGTTGATTATATTTTCGACCTGGATGATGAAACCTATGTGGGCCTGCAGGTTTTTGCTAAGATAGTGGCCACGGCCATCAAAAAATCAATCCCTTGTAAACGGGTTGGCGTTGCTGTTATAGGCCTGGAAGTGCCGCATGCCCATATTCATTTGATACCGATGAACAACGTAAGCGATTTAAACTTCGCCCGCCCGAAATTGAGTTTCACAGCGGAGGAGCTTGAAGCGACGATGAATAAGATAAGGAAAGCTTTATAGATGTGCAGATTTCAGATGTGCGAATGTGCAGATGATTTTTATGCGCAGATGAAATCTTGAATATCCATTAATTCATTTGCACATCTGAAATTTGCACATCCTTAGCACA
Source organism: Mucilaginibacter sp. (assembly GCA_028288025.1). Classification (GTDB taxonomy): domain Bacteria; phylum Bacteroidota; class Bacteroidia; order Sphingobacteriales; family Sphingobacteriaceae; genus Mucilaginibacter. Next base: position 32,884 of record JAQBOM010000022.1, read on the forward strand.
TCAAACAATCCTCTTAACGTTATCCTTAACAAAAGTATCCCAGCCGGAATATGATTTTTTACTTCCGCTTTTGCCTGTGGGCATCCGCTGGAAAGAATGACAAACGGCTACGGCCAGCCCGTCGGTGGCGTCCAGGAAATCAGGCGTTTCCTTAAAATTTAACAGGCTTTGCAGCATGGCTGCTACCTGCTCTTTAGTGGCATTTCCGTTTCCAGTTATAGATTGTTTTATTTTCCGCGGCGCGTATTCGGTGATCACCAGGTTACGCGATAATGCCGCTGCCATGCACACGCCCTGTGCCCGCCCCAACTTAAGCATCACCTGTATGTTTTTCCCATAAAACGGCGCCTCAATGGCCAGGCAATCGGGCTTATAGTTATCGATCAACGCAACTGTTTTTTCAAATATGCGCTGCAATTTCAGCATATGATCGTCAATGGCTCCCATTTTTACCACACCGAGGCTAATCAGTTCGATCTTTGAGCCGGTTTCCTTTACCAGGCCGTAGCCCATAACCGCAGTACCCGGGTCAATGCCGAGGATGATCCTTTCTTTTTGGAGTGTTATATCCATGTGGGTAGTAGACATTAAGCAGTAGGCAGTGGGCAGTGGGCATCTTTATAACACCTGCAAACTGCCAACCGATAACTGCAAACTACTCATCCAAAGATAATATTCACAGCACAGAGTTTCGCAGAACGTCCATATATTCTTTCCGGCTGATCAGCCTGGCGCCCATCGACGCTAAATGATTGGTGTGCACCTGGCAATCTATCAGCTGATATAACCCGCTGTTGCAAAGATGTATGAGCGCTATTTTCGACGCGTTACTTGCCAGGCTAAACATGCTTTCGCCGCAAAATACGGCTCCCATTTTTATACCGTACAAGCCCCCGACCAAATTATTTTGCTGCCAAACTTCTACAGAATGGGCGAACCCCTCACCATGAAGTTTGATATACGCGGCTTTCATTTCGCCGGTTATCCAGGTACCATCCTGTTCATTTCGTTCAACTGAGGAGCATGCCGTTATCACTTTCTCAAAACACGTATCAACTGTGACGGCAAACTTACCCGGGCGCAAAAGCTGTCGCATAGACTTGGACACCTTTAGTTCGGCCGGAAACAGCACAAAACGTTCGTGCGGCGAATACCATAAGATGGGCGTATCATCACCATACCAGGGAAATATCCCGTTTTGATACGCCAGCAGCAAGCGTTCGGTTGAAAGATCGCCGCCCACGGCCAACAAACCGTCGGGTTCGGCCAGCTCCGGGTCGGGGAACAGCAAACGTTCGTCGAGCCTGAATATCATGAGGTAATATCCATTTTGGCAAACTTTCCCGCCAGTATCCGGTGATTCATTATTGGGTGCAATTATATGTCTAAAATATTATTTACATAATGAAAATAAGAATTAAACCTGTAGTAACTTACGCTGTCATAACTGCACCATGAACAACATCAGGCAGGTAAAGCATTTATGGGCCCGGGCCGGCTTTGGAATGCGCTTTGAAGATTTAAAGGAGCTGGAGCATGCTTCTATAAAGCATGCTGTAAAAAAACTATTCGGCGCCGGGAGCGCCCAGCCTATTGATGCAGTTAAAGTTAAGACTGACTATGCCGTGTTGTTAAAGGGCGACGTGATGGCGAAAAAAATGTTCCTGCAGCAGCAGCGGCAGGAAGAGAAGGACCTGAACATTGCCTGGATCAACCAGATGAGCACAACCGATGCTATATTGCAGGAGAAGATGGCGCTGTTTTGGCATAATCACTTCGCCTGCCGCTCAAATAATTCTTTCTTCGCGCAGCAGCTAAATAATATTCACCGCGAAAACGCCTTGGGGAATTTCAAAGCCTTATTGTTTAAGGTTGCCGAATCGCCGGCCATGCTGCAATTCTTAAATAATCAGCAAAACCAAAAAAATCACCCGAACGAGAACTTCGCCCGCGAAGTGATGGAACTTTTTACCATTGGCAGGGGCAACTATACCGAGGATGATATAAAACAGTCGGCCCGGGCCTTTACAGGCTATGGCTTTAACAAGGATGGCGAGTTTGTAACCCGCAGGTTTGTGCATGATGACGGAGAAAAAACCTTCCTGGGCAAAACGGGAAATTTCAACGGCGAGGACATTATGAGCATGCTCCTTGAAAAACGAGAAACAGCCTGGTTTATCTGCAATAAGCTATATAAATACCTGGTAAATGAAGTGCCCGACCCGGCGCATGTAAATGGTATGACGGATGTTTTTTATCGTTCGGATTACGAGATACGGCCGCTGCTTGAATATGTTTTTACTTCTGCCTGGTTTTATGATGAAAAAAATATGGGCAACCTGGTTAAGTCGCCCGTTGAGTTTTTGGTTGGGCTGAACCGGCAATTTTATCTTACCTACCAAAAGCCCGACGTTTTGCTGCAATTTCAGCGGGCGCTGGGACAGGTGTTGTTTTACCCGCCGAATGTGGCGGGCTGGCCGGGCGGGAAAAATTGGATAGACAGCTCATCATTAATGTACCGCCTGAAGATCCCTTCGACCCTGTTAAACGGCGGACTGATTGACTTTACCGGTAAAGCCGATCCGGAAGATGAGGCTTATATTGCCACAGTACGCAACATGCAGCCGATGGTAAACACAAGGGTACAGGCACAGCCTGATTGGGATAAGTTTTTACAAAGCGTACCAAAAAATATGACAAAAACTGGCCTCGCTGAATTTTTGCTCGAGCCGAAGCCGAATACTGGTTTGTTAAATAGTATTAGTCAGTCAACAGATATCAAGGCCACGGTAATAGAACTGGTTTCGACCCCGGAATATCAACTGTGTTAATTTTTGTTGTAAGTTGTAAGTTATATGTTGTAGGCTAACATCTTCAACCTATCTGATAACCCGCAAATTGCAACACATAACTTGCAACAAATGAAAAGAAGAGATTTCTTAAAAAACACAACACTTGCATCGGGCGCGTTTTTAGTGCCTGCATTTTTGAAGCCGCTAGAGGCTTTGGCAAAAAGTGAGCTGACCGGTTACAAAAACCTGGTGATCATCCAGCTTTCAGGCGGCAATGACGGGTTGAACACGATTATCCCCTACGGGAATGATATCTATTATCAAAAGCGTAAGACGATTGCTATAAATCAAACGGATATTATTAAGTTGAACGATATGCAGGGTTTAAACCCGAACCTTTCGGCGCTTAAGGATATTTACGATCAGGGGTATATGAGCATTATTAACGCGGTGGGTTATCCCAATCCCGACCGTTCGCACTTCCGATCGATGGATATATGGCAAACAGCCAGCGACGCGAACCAGTTTTTAACCACCGGATGGATCGGCCGTTATTTGGATTCAAACTGCCAGACCTGCAAAAATCCGTATACCGCTATTGAGGTTGATGATACCCTTTCGCTTGCCATGAAGGGCGCGAAAATGAAGGGCATAGCAGTTCAAGATCCGAATAAGCTATACCAAACAACGCGCGAACCGTTTTTTAAGGGCTTAGTGCACGACCACAGTGCAGCCAATTTAAACGAGGATAACTTAGGCTACCTTTATAAGACAATGATCGAAACCTATTCGTCGGCAGATTATATCCAGAAAACCGCTAAAACTTATAACGTGACCGCCGAATATCCCGCAACCGGGTTAGGCAACCAATTGAAAACCGTGTCAAAATTTATCAACTCGGGCCTGCAAACCCGCATATACTATGTATCGTTGAGTGGATTTGACACCCATGTAGGCCAGCAAAACCAGCAGGGGCGACAGTTAAAGATATATGGCGATGCCGTGGCCGCCTTTATAAAAGACCTGAAACAAACCGGCAAGCTGGACGATACGCTGGTGATGACCTTTTCGGAATTCGGCCGCCGGGTTGAGCAAAACGCCAGCAACGGAACGGACCACGGAACCGCGAACAATATTCTTATTTATGGCGGAAAGCTGAAAAAGGCAGGCATTTACAATGACGCGCCTGACCTAACCCAATTAGAAAACGGCGACTTAAAATACCAAATAGATTTCAGAGATGTATATGCTACGCTGCTGGATAAATGGCTGGATGTAAACAATAACCAAGTGTTAAATAAAAGCTTTATGGGATTGAACTTTGTGTAAGAAAATCGCAGAGACGCAATGCATAGCCTCTCTGCATTATCAAATCCAAATCGTAATTCTTAAATCACTTTGGCATTCTGCGCATCATGTTGGCCATAGCCGCAGGGTTGCTCATTTGCTTCATCACTTTGCGCATATCTTCAAACTGCTTGATCAGGCGGTTTACTTCTGTTAGGTTTGTGCCCGACCCCTTTGCAATGCGGTTTCGACGGCTTTGGTTGATGCTATCCGGATTGCCCTTTTCGTACGGTGTCATAGATTGAATGATCGCTTCGATCGCTTTAAATGCGTTATCATCTACCTCAATATCCTTCATCATTTTGCCAACGCCGGGTATCATGCCCATCAGATCCTTCATGTTCCCCATTTTTTTGATCTGCTGTATCTGGCTGAAAAAGTCGTTAAAGTCGAATTTATTTTTCCGGATCTTCCGCTGCAATTCGGCGGCTTCCTTTTCATCAAACTGCTGCTGGGCACGCTCAACCAACGAAATCACATCACCCATGCCCAAAATGCGTGAGGCCATCCGGTCGGGGTGGAAAACATCCAGCGCTTCCATTTTTTCGCCGGTGCCGATAAACTTGATCGGTTTGTTCACCACGGATTTAATCGATAACGCCGCCCCGCCGCGGGTATCACCATCCAGCTTGGTGAGCACTACGCCAGTGAAATCGAGCCGGTCGTTAAATATCTTTGCTGTGTTAACGGCATCCTGCCCTGTCATGGCATCCACCACGAATAATATCTCGTGCGGCTTTACGGCATCCTTCACCTGCTCGATCTCGCGCATCATCGCTTCATCGATAGATAACCGGCCCGCGGTATCGATGATGACAACGTTATTGCCGTTTTGTTTTGCCAGCGCTATCCCTTCCCTGGCAATTGCAACCGGGTCCTTTGATTCGAGATTTGCGTATACCGGAACATCGATCTGGCTGCCCAAAACCTGCAACTGCTCGATAGCCGCGGGGCGATAGATATCATCGGCAACCAAAAGCGGCTTTTTGTTCTTTTGCGTTTTTAAATAGTTAGCCAGCTTGCCTGTGAAGGTGGTTTTACCGGCACCATTCAAACCTGCTATCAGAATGATAGTTGGCGTGGCCGCGAGGTTGAGTTCGGCTGTGCTGCCGCCCATCAGCTCCGTCAGCTCATCATTCATGATCTTGGTGAGCAGCTGGCCCGGCGAAATGGCCGTTAATACATTCTCGCCTATCGCTTTTTGACGTACGTCGTCGGTAAAGGCTTTGGCGGTTTTATAGTTTACGTCGGCATCCAGAAGGGCTTTGCGAATTTCCTTCATGGTTTCGGCCACGTTTATTTCAGTAATGGTTCCCTGTCCCTTAAGTACTTTAAAGGCCCTCTCGAGTTTATCCGATAGATTTTCAAACATTATTTGTTCCCCAATTTTGAGGATACAAAGTTACAATTTTGAGGCGATTTGGGAAGTGTGGTTTTTGAGGATGTGTATAGCTCAGGATTGTCTTCGGAAGGGCCTGCGGGGGTGTGTGCATACTGACACAAGCTCTTGTCAGTGTTCAAGGTGCATCATACTGTATCAGGTATATCATACTGTATCACGTGTATCACACTGTATCAGGTGTATCATACTGTATCACGTGTATCAACTGTATCACTCTCAAAAAATGATACACCACTTCGGCAAGAGATGATCCTTAATATATTACAAATGATAAACAAACCTGAAACCCTGCACCACTTTAGTGAAACGTCCATAAGCAAGGCCATAATCCAATCGTATCACGGTGCGTTTGAGGCCGAAATACACTTCTTTGTAATCAGGCAGCATGCCTTGGGTAAGGTACGAGCCGCCTACAATTTCCTGGATCTTTAGCTTACTGAACAGCGGTACCTTGCTTAAAAAAAGCCCGGCAAAGTTGTGCTCCACATGCGCTTCGAAATAGGGTTTAAAAGTGCTGTATGTATAGAAATTCAGAAAGTGGAAACTGCCCTGTGCTGAATCGAAGAAAAAGCCCTGCCCTCCGCGAAACTGGTTATAGTCAGGATAATATAGCCGGGTGGTGTTCGGAAAAAACCCCGCCGAAATGAAATACCCGGTGTTGCCGGCGATACCCGTGTTGAGGTGGTCCTGGAAAACATCAACCGACACGGTGTTGTATTTTACGTTCGATCCAAGCCATGGCAGGCCTTCGCGGTAGTTGACCCGTAACCGCGGGTACTTGCTTGGCAAAATAAATTTGCCCTGCGGTGTTACCATATATTCCTGATCGAAGGTAAAGGTTGCAGACCCGCGTATGGTGAATGCCCGGTACCGCGGGAACAGCGGCACCTTTGCGTTGGGATCGAGCGGGTTGTTGGAGGTTAGCAACACGCTGTCGCGGTTAAAGGTATGCGTAGTCGTATTAAACAACGACCGCCGGTTGGCATATTCTATTGTTCCGTTTAAAAAAATGCCGTTTGCTACTTCGCCGTCGGTTCCAGCCATTACAAACTGCGACTGGTACAGTTTGAGATAGTTCCCACCAAGCAGCAATGTATTAATGGAGTTTAAAAACAAACTTGTGCTTCCCTTATTGTTCAGGTCCAAAAAATCTGATCCTACCCGTGCATAAACCGAGGCCTGCTTAAACGGGTTATAGATGAAATTGGCAAAAATGTTTGCATTGAAAACCTTGTCGGTGAAACCATACCGGGCATCGGGTATCACGGTAAGGCTTCGAAGGCTATCATACACCTTATTGTACTTAACATGCAAATCATAACCCCAGCCGTCCACCGTGTTATAAAAGACCACATTATACGGCGACTGGAATGTCCACGACGTGTTTTTATTGTAATTGTGAAGTGTATAACCCCTTAACAAAAACGGGAAAAACCGAAAGTTGCTCTTTCGTTCAAGCGAATCCTTTACAGCTGCGTTTCTTTTATGCGCCGCCTCCAGCTCGGTCAGCTGGAAGAACTGCCTTTCCTCCGGGGTAGTCAATACCGGGCGATTTTGGTCCCAGTATTGTTTAGTATGCTGATAATTCGGTTTTGTGCTGTGATATACCTCGTGATACGGACGCGAAAGGGTTGTGGTATCAGGCGCAGCATTTTCATAAACCCGGAGAAATGAACCGGAATATCTAAACCCCCAAAATTTACCTTTATAGTTTAAATCTGACGCTTGCGGTATCCATCGGCCGTCCGGCATCGGCACGTATTGCTGCCGGATACGGATGGAATCGACGAGCTCCATGTTGGCAGCGGGTGATAAATGCAAGTCGGTGCCATATAGAAGCCAGTCTTTATCAATAATATAGATCATGCCATAAAACAAATGCTCATCGTGCATTTTTGGCAGAATACGTATGGCATAAATGCGTTTATCCTGATCGGTAAACTGCCCGGCTAACTGGTACCGGTAATAAATATGAGCATCGCCCGCCAGTGGCGAAATAAAGCTATGCTCATTAAACCCATTCAGCTGCTGGGTATTTTGGCTTAGATCGATATGCTGCTCGGGCGGGCCGTTAAAGTTAAACACATCCTTGCTGTATACGAAGTTTTGGCCTGCAACCACTTCTTCGATATTAAAATCCCTTGAGCGGGTGCGAAAGTTGGCAATGTATTCCGTAAAGTTAAGTATTCCAGTTCGCTCAGGGTTAAAATGCAATTCATGCGCAGCATCCCGTTTGAGAAAATTGGATGATGTACGCTCAAGCCGCTGCAATACCTTGTTGTAAAGGATGCCTGCATAATGCGGGAGCTTTTCGTGTGAATTGACCCTCGCTATTACATTACGAACGAGGGAATCGGCAATGTTAGGAATGATATCGGGGCCGGATACCCGCAATAACTTTGCGTCGATCATCGACTTGTTATTGCCTAGCGTAGCTGTTTGTGTAAGCGCTATATAACCTGGCGACCGAAAGCTGATCTGGTATACCCCCGGCTTTACCGTCAATTTGTAAAACCCCTGTGCGTTTGTTAATGTGCCGGTATTAAGTTCGCCTATCCAAACAGAAGCAAAACCAACAGGTTTACCCTGGTCGTCGGCAACCCGGCCGTAAACGTCGGCCATTTGGGCAGATGCATTTAGATTCAAAAAAAACAAGAATGCTAAGAACGGAAAAAACCTCATTTTGGTTATAGTACTATTTATAAGGCTTATGGCAACTGAATGGTCACGCTAAACTAGTTAACTGGGTAAAAGACAAACAAGGGGCTTGAATGTTTGCGTATTCGTTTTTGCGGCAACCGCCCTTTCGGGATGCTGCGAAGTTCGGTGTTACCCAAGAGGCAATTTGAAATAAAACGTTGAGCCTTTACCGGGCTGACTGTCAACCCATAACCTGCCCTTGTGCCTCGCAATGATCTCGCCCGAAATAAACAGGCCAAGGCCAAGGCCCTGAAATTTGTAAAAATCCTTTTGCGTGCGGTAAAACTTTTGAAACAGCATTTCTTTATCCTTTTCCTCGATACCCACGCCAAAGTCCTGTACCGATATCACCACAAAACCATCATCAATAAAACTATTAACAATAATGCTATCGGCTTCTGGCGAGTACTTGGCCGCGTTGTTTAAAAGGTTGTTGAATACCTGTTCGATACGTACGCGGTCTCCGGTAATTTGAACGGGTTCAGCGTTTTCAATAGTCACTTTGTGTTTTGATGAAACATCCATAAAATGTTCAACATTTTGTCCGATCATTTCCTTTACATTGAATGGTTCATTTTTGTATACCATCTGCCCGGAATTTATCCGCGAAACATCCAGCAGATCATTGACCAACTTTTCAAGCTTGCCCACGTGATAAAGTGTCTTTGAAGCCAGCGGATAGGACTTATCGTCGGCGTTAATATTCTTTTTCAGCAGCTGCGTATACGCTTTAATACTGGTCAGCGGCGTCTTTAGTTCATGACTGGCAATGGTTAAAAACTCATCCTTCTTATCCATCAGGTCAATTAACGCTTGTTGCGCGGTTATCTGATCGGTGATGTCGGTCAGGCTTCCTATAAAGCCTTCAAATTTATCGTTATTAAAAATCGGGTTAGCTTGTACCAGTATCCAGCGGTACTCATTGTTTGCATTTTTAAACCTTGCTTTTGTGCGGAAAGTTTGAAGCCCGGCAAATAACTTTACAAACCCGCCTTCTTTCATGCCATCGGGATGCAGGGCTTTAGTCCAGCCGGCGCCAAGGCTTTCTTCGCTGCTAAGGCCGGTAAAATCTATCCATTGCTGGTTTACATATATCGCACGCCCCCGGTTATTAAACTGCCATATCATAAACGGGGTTTGATCGGCAATTTGCCTGAAATGATTTTCACTTGCCTTCACCGCGACCAGCAGGCGCTTCAACTCGGCTGCCTGTTCGGCTTTTTCTTCAGTGTTTCGCTGCAGCTCATTTTTCATCTGCAATAGTGAATTTCCAAGGATATCGGATTCTCCCCGTGGCGTCACATCTACATAAAAATTCCCTTTCCTGATCTCGTCGGCGGCCTCCGCCAGCAGTTGGTTGTTAACATCAATAAACGCGACAGACCTGGCTAACTGTCCAATAACGTCGTTTGAATCAATACTCAAATTCAGCCCCGTTCCGCCGACTGCTATCTTTTCAGCTGCTACCCTTAGTTCTGTCAATACGCCAGTAATTGAAATAATGGTGGTGGTGATCATAAAAATACTTAACACCAGGGCTAGTAATAATAATACCAGTAAAATGGTTTGGTTACGATGCACATTGTCTTTTATAGCATTTAATTGCTGGTGTATATTGTTCCATATTTTTGCTTGCTGCCCCCGCAATTGCTCAACAGCATTCCCAGAAAGCTTCCACCACTGCACATCTGTATAAGTTATGCTGTCAAATTGCATTGTCTTAAAACTTTTATGGAGATAATCCAACAACGGCTTTGCCTGTTGCTGCATAATAACCTCATAATCGGCGACCGCTTCGGGCGTTGACTTTGCTTTGAACTCCGTTTGGTAGGTCGTAAAAATCATATAAACTCCGGCAAGTCCCTGTAGCGTTCCGTTGCCGTATTTAAACTGGCGGGTGTACAGCACATTATAAATATTCGCCCGCAAAATACCAAGGTAGGTTATGATCTGTGACATTGCCCTTGCGCTGTGCAACTCCTGGGTTAAAAGGCGCGCATTCGCGATCTGAAGCAGGGGAGTTACTTCGAGCATGCTTATGCGGAATATTGCCGTAGTGTAATAGTTCATTACCTCGCCGGCACTCATTTTATGCGCGTCACTCCTTTCCCTGATCGAAGCTAAGCTATCCAGCATCGTATAATGCTCAAATCCCTGCAAGTCCGGGTCGCCTTCAAGGTGCGCTATTACGGTATCGGTGGCGTGTTGTTGGGCTAATAGCTGTGTATAGGCGTCTTTTTTTAAAGCGTATTCGTAGGCAAACCGGCGCTCTTCCTGTAGCTGGTCTATCAAACGACTAACCATTGTCGACCGGTCGACAACCTCTATATTCTCCCGGCTCAGGTTGTACTTTTGTTTTTCAAAAAGATAAAACTGCACAGATAAATATATCAGGAAAAGCGAAGGGACCAGTCCGATTAAAATCAGTTTTGCAGGGAGCGGTAATTTTTTGAAGATATCGATCATCTTTTACCAGCGGCGGTGTGTGATAGTTTAATGTACTAAGTTACAACGCATTTAGGTGAAGGATGTTTATCGATAAGAATAAAAAATAATACAGGGAGATTGCTGGCGATTTAGCGGTAAGCACCATTACGGAAATTTATATAAAACGCCCAGTGCCAGGCCCTCGGTTCCCTGTATGCGCGACGAAGTGTTTTTATCATATAGGAATGTGCCATTTACTGTCACCGCTATCATGCGGTTTACTTTGGCAGCAAGCACGGCATCTATGCGGTGGCTTATATAGGCCAATGATTGCTGGTACGGAATAAATAGCGAATACCTTGCATTGATATGAATGTTCGTCATCAGATCCTTATCGATAGTGGCCACAACCTGGAGAGCCAACTCATTTTTAAATGTGTGGTGTATGGCCACACCGTAGTTTGATGGCTGATTATGATAGATCGTCGTATCTAAAACAAAAGTTTGCCTGGCAGTACCGGTACCAAAGCGCAGGTCGAAATACTTCACCGGCTTAAATTCAAAGCCGACAGACTCCGTCAGGTATCCCGGCGACATAAAATTTGAGATAAGCACCGGCGTTGTTGGTGGGCCATTATTGACAGATACATAATTAAAGCCTTTATCGAACTGTGATTCGAATGTTAATGAACCGAAAAAGAACCAGTGTTTGGATAGCTGGGAGGCAACCTTATTATCAAAAAATATTCGGTCGTTGGTTTTTCGCGAGCCCTGCCCCTTATTTTTGGATATGCCGTAAAGCAGGTTAAGGTCCGTGGCGTAGCTAAAAGGCGCTTTGTTATACTCTGCTTTATATTCAAAATTACTTCCCAACGCCACCGCGTTTACACCACCGGCGCTATAATTTGAGCTAAAAGCCGATTGGCTGAAATTGAGCCCGAAAACTATCGATTTATGCCAGTAGCTCACTTTATAATCAAGCAGCGTCACCGGGATTAATTCTTCTCTTACCTGCAACGGACGCAATCGAAATGGAAGCGCATTTTTGTGCGGTTCTATCCGGTAATTATTGATCAGGTTGGTATCAATTTTAAGGCTGTCTTTTTTTTGTGCTGTCGCAGATAAAATAAACACAAAAGATAGTAAGAAAAGGGATACTAGTCTGAGTTTTAGCATAGCATGCAATAATTGTTTAAGCGTAGGATTAAAAGCACAACATTAAACCGGCGATACGGTTTTAAACGACCCGGGCAAATTTATTATAATATAGTGACCAGCTGAAAAAAATTCTTCCGAATTAAGTCCGTCCGCTCATTTAGCTTTTAAACCCGGCAACGTATACCGCCTGGGATTTCGCATAAAGCGTTTGTAATTGGCTTTGATCGACGCTATAAATTCGTAATCTGTAGCTGTTTTGGTAAGATAATAGCCGGGCCTGTACCGCTGCATAAATTGGGTCAGCTTTTCGTCTCTTAACCCTGTAATACTTGCAACCGTAGTCCGGTTAAACCGGTAATCGATCACATTTTGCTGGTAGTCGTTTTCTATGATCTGGCGCAGATGTTCAGCATTGCGGCCGCTTTTGCTAAATGCGTTATATAAGGCATCAATACTTAAGCCCGCTCCGCCGCTTGAAGGCGTGGTCAAAAAATCGCTATATGCCAATGAGCCATATATCTTGCTGTAATCCGCTTTTGTCGCGGCAAGCCGCTTTTCGGGACTAAGCAATGTATCATGAATGGTCACCTGCTTTAATCTAATGGTCGACGGCATCAAATAAATAGCAATGGCCGCATCGCTTAAAACCTTAAGCGTATCCGGGCGAAATTCCTGCTTCGTGAAAACAAGCTGATCCCCCGGCCTAGCATTAATTTTGAATTCGCCTTTTAAATTATTGTAAGCTGCCTGGCCGCTAGCCAGGTTACGTACGCTAACGCTGGCAAGCCGGTCCTTTGTGCTTTTATCAAACACAATTCCCGCTACAGTTCTATCCTGCGCATATCCGTTTACTGAAAAGGCGAATAAACAACAGAAGAACCCCCATTTCATCATATCGCCAAAACTAATCGCCCGGCTAATCTTATTCATCAAGTTTAACAATCATTAACACCCTTACTTCGACACCACAAGCTTTTGGCCAATTTTAATATTGTTATCCGCCATATTGTTTAGCCCTTTTAGCTCATCTAAAGTAAGTCCAAAACGTTTTGATATATTATATAGTGTATCTCCCTGCTTTACCATGTAAAGTTTATCGACAGGGGTGGCCGCAATCAGGGAGTCCTTTATAGCTTTCCCTATGTTTCTGTCTATTTGGGTAAACACCCTGTCTTCGCGTTTTATTTTTTGCACACCGCCTTCCGGCTGATCGTATTTATCGAGATGGTACTTTTCAATTACGCCAATCAGCAAATCGGCATACCTGGGATTTGTTGCATAACCCGCCTGTTTTAACCCTGTGGCCCAGCCCCGGTAATCGTTTTTGTCCAATTCAAATAACCGGGCATAGTTTTTCTTTTTCAGGAAGTTCGAATGATCCCTGAACGAATCTTCGGGTTTGTCATAAACCCGGAAACAGTCGTTTTTATTGTCATCGTCTTTATAATAACTTTTGCCTTTCCAATCCGGTGAGCATTTGATGCCGAAATGATTGTTGGCCACCCGCGCCAGCTCGCCGTTTCCGCTTCCCGACTCAAAAAGTCCCTGGGCAAGCGTAATACTGGCCGGTATGCCATATAAATTCATTTCCTGTATGGCAATGATTTTAAACCGTTCGATATATTGGAGCGATGTCTGCGAGGTATAGCCGGCAATGGCGGTGCTATTGGCCTTTTGAACGCTTTGGTTGTTATGCCGGGCCTGGCTGTTTGAAATAGTTTTTTTTCGGGGCGTGCATGATAGCACAATAGCGGATGCAATAAATAGATAGAGGGTCTTTCTCATTAAAATAGTTCAAATACCTTGTAAAGATAAATGTTGTAAGTTAAGAGGATCGCGTTTGGGCGGAATTTCTGTCTTTTAATTGTTTTGCGCAAGGCTTTCCTTGTCTTCCGGTTTCTCATCGAAGGTATACAGATGATATTTTTTTATCAACCCAAGCACCTGCGCCGCCCATTTATGGCTGCTGGCATAACCATGCTTTTGTATGCCATGCGCCCAGCCGGAATAATCGAAATGGGTCAGGGATGATGATAACCCACTGAATTCCCGGCGCTCCGTCATGATGCGGGCAAAATCCTGGAAGGAGTCAAATACAGAATCATAGCGTTTATATGCCGTGCGTACTTTCTTATTATGCCTGTAATAAACGATGTGGCCCCCGCCTTTTACGCCAAATTGATTGTTGAGATGTTGTGCTAGCGCACTGTTGCCGCAGCCTGATTCGTGCATGGCAACGCCCAGGACAATACTTGCAGGAACACCGGTTTCGTGCATTATCCGGATAGCATCCGGGCTAAACTTTTCGATATAGCCTTGCGGGGTATTTTTTTGCGCCGACACCATTAGGGTAGATACCAGCAACAATGTAACGAGTAGGTGTTTCTTCATAATTATTTTTTTCTGATGACCAGCAAACCGTCGCGAACCGGGAGAATTATTTTTTCTACCCTGGTGTCAGCAGCTATCTGGTCATTGAGTTTGCGGATGATCGTTGTATCGGCGTCATTATCAGCGCCATATACTTTGCCCTTCCACAAAACATTATCAATTATTATTAATCCGCCCTGCCTTACTTTGTTAAATACAATTTGAAAATAGGTATAATTATTCTTTTTATCAGCATCTATAAACACCATATCGAAACTATCCTCCTGTAATTGGGGGATAATTGCCTCTGCTTCACCGAAATGCAGTTTTATTTTGTTCTCCACATTTGTTGATTTAAAATGTGAATAAAGCATTTCCTCCAGCTCGCGGTTAACTTCAATGGTATGGATTATTCCATCTTCCGTAAGTCCTTCGGCCAGGCAAATGGTGGCATATCCTGTAAAAGTTCCAACTTCCAGTATTCGCTTAGGCTGCATCATTTTACTAAAAAAACTAAGCAGCCTGCCCTGGTAATGACCCGACAGCATGTGCGGCTTAAGCACCTTTAAATAGGTTTCCCTGTTAATGGCCTGTAGCGCTAATGGCTCCGGTTCGCAATGCCCGTCAAGGTAGTCCTGAAGGTCATGGGGTAGAATGTCCATGGGCGCAAAGATACACCGTTGATTCAAATGATTTGAGGATTTCGTTGATTTTTTGAAAAATGCACTAACGACGGTTAGCGGAATGTTTGATTTTTGGCGAATATTTGGTTGTTTATTTTTAAGAACTCATTGAGTTAAGATTGTCTGTTGAGCTGATTTTTCAATTTATACTCGTTGGTTACCCTTTTGATCTCAAGGCTTTTTGATCCGAAATTTAACAACAACCCAGTTTCCAATTTATATGCCTCCAAATAATTAAGGGCTTGGGCAAGGTGAAGATCATCTAAGTTGGATATGGCCTTTAATTCTACCATTATTTTATCATCCACAAGGAAATCAACGCGTCTTGTGCCGACGTTAACTCCTTCATAATAGATTTCCATTTCTAGTTCCCGGGAAAATCTTAACCCTTGTTTTTCCATCGCGATAGCCAAACACCTTTGATAAATCACCTCCTGAAAGCCATTCCCCATTGTGCTATGTACCTTCATTGCACAGCCAATAATTAATCCGGTCAGATCGGAGTGTTTGTATGAATTGCTTACAAATTCTTTCATTTTCAATCGAAATTAAACGTTAAAATCAATAAAAAAATCAACTTATCAAAATCAGCGAAATCCTTTAATCACACAAATCAGCGGTTCCGTTTTTCCATCCACGACTGCAACAAAATAACCGCCGAAATGGTGTCAACCAGTTCTTTATTCTGCCGGTTCTTTTTGTTCATGCCGCTTTGCGCGATGGTAGCCGATGCCATTTTTGAAGTAAACCGTTCATCCAGCATTTCGACCGGAATTTCCGGAAATGTTTTTTTAAGCAGGTTTACAAATCCCTTCACGTGGATGGCCGATTGGGATGGCGTGTTATCCATTTGTTTAGGCTCACCCACAATAAAACGTTCTACGGGTTCGGTTTGGAGATATTTTTTTAGGAAATCGATGATCTTTAGCGGATGAATATTATCGAGCCCGGTGGCAATAATTTGCAGCGGGTCGGTCACCGCGATGCCGATGCGCTTGGTGCCATAATCGAAAGCCATGATCCTCATGGGTGGAGAGAGATTTGAGGTTGGAAATCAGAGATTAGGCGGCGCATCGAACAAAGATAGTCGTATTTGTTGCATTTATAAATCATGATAACATACAACTGAAACAAACTTCTGTGTAACTTAATTATTTTAATTGTATGGAGTGTGCATAGGATAAATCGCGACTGTATCATTTTGTGAAAGAGATACAGGTGTACCACCCGGCACACGTGGTTACACCTGAACACACCTGGTTACGCATAAACGCACTTCCACAATGCCAATTTTAGACTTCCATATAACTAACGCTTTAAAAGTTTTACCATGGGGTAACAGAGACCTGCCTGCCGGAAGGAGACGCGGAGTACACAAAGTGTAAATAATTCTTAATTCCCTTCGTCTTATTTCTCTGTGTTCTTTGTGCTTTCTTAGCGCCCGCAGTGGTTAAATATCGGGCCTTGTATTCGTCTATGAATGAGTTATTTTTACCGAAACTGAAGACCCTTATTTTAGACTAATCTCCAACCTCCAGCCTCTAATCTCTAAAAATTACTTATTTTGCACCAATGCAGTTTAGGGAAATAGTAGGACAGGATGCCATAAAGCAACGATTGATCAGTTCGGTAAACGAAAACCGGGTGAGCCATGCGCAGCTATTTTTGGGGCCGGGTGGTTCGGGCGGTTTGCTGCTTGCTGTAGCTTATGCGCAATATTTATCGTGCGAGGATAAGCAGCCGGACGATTCATGCGGAGTTTGCTCGTCATGCCGCAAGTACCAGAAGCTGATGCATCCCGACCTGCATTTTTCGTATCCTTTTTTTGCCAAGCACAAAGACGATACGGCCACAACTTTTATAGAGCAATGGCGCGAGGCTTTTTTAACCAACCCGTATTTAAGCCTGGATACCTGGCGCGAATATTTGGATGCCGAAAATAAGCAGGCTAACATCAACATCGCCGAATGCCACCAGATCATAAAAAAACTGAGCTTTAAACCGTTTGAGTCTGCTTACAAGATATTGATCTTATGGCTGCCGGAGTATCTCGATAAAGAGGGCAACGCGCTGCTCAAAATCATAGAAGAGCCGCAGCCAAATACGCTGTTTTTGCTGGTGGCACAAAACCAGGACCAGATATTAAACACCATTCTATCGCGAACGCAACTGATAAAAATACCGCAGTTGAGCTATAACGATATTAAATCGCACCTGGTTAATCATTATAACCAAACCGAAGAGGCGGCTGCCGAGATCGCTTATTTATGCAACGGCAATTTGTCGGAGGCGCTGACCATGATGCAGGAAGACAACAACGGCTATCACAGTCTTTTTGTGAACTGGCTGCGGTTGTGCTTTGCCAATAAAGGGCTCGAGGTTATGGCGTTTGTTGAGCAGGCATCAAAAATGGGCCGCGAAAATCAAAAGAACTTTTTGCGGTACGGCATTAATTTTATCAGGGAATGCTGCCTGCTGTTATCGGGCGCCGGTAGCCTGGTGCATTTACCGGCGCAAGAACTGGAAACCGCGCAAAAAATGACCAGTGTAATGGATGTTTCAATGGCGCAGGGCATCATTACAGAGCTGGAAAAGGCGCATTATCACGTTGAACGAAATGCCAATCCGAAAATTTTGTTTTTAGATGTATCTTTACAAATTATTAAAATACTAAATTTAACGATCCGCCATGGGCGGACACCTTATACGCCAAGTTAATTATGGGATGTGGAAGTTGCTCAACGGGGGGCGGATGCTCACCCGCGGGCTGCAAAAGTAATGGCTCGTGCCTTACAAACGGATGCAGCAAATTAGATGTTTACGATTGGCTGTCGCACATGGATATGCCAACAAATTATAAGCCTTTTGGCATTGTTGAAATAAAGTTTAAAGGTTCGCGAAAGGAATTTTACCTGAACCAGGAAAACATTTATCTCGAAGCCGGCGAGTTGGTGGTAGTTGAAGCTACCACGGGCGGCTACGATGTGGGCCACGTTTCCATAACCGGCGAGTTGGTTAGGATGCAAATGGTAAAGCGCCGCGTAAAAGAAGAGGATGTTATAAAAAAAATATACCGCAAAGCCACCGTAGCCGATGTGGAGAAATGGAAAATAGCCAAAGAACTGGAGTGGGAAACCATGCACAAATCCAGAAAGCTTGCACTGGAGCTTAACTTATCCATGAAGCTGAGCGATGTGGACTACCAGGGCGACAAAACCAAAGCAACATTTTATTATACAGCCGAAGGCCGCGTTGATTTCAGGGAACTGATCAAAAAAATGGCGGAGACTTTTCGGATCAGGATAGAGATGCGCCAGATAGGTATGCGTCAGGAAGCCAGCCGCCTTGGCGGGATCGGCTCATGCGGACGCGAGCTTTGCTGCTCAACCTGGTTAACCGATTTTAAAACGGTATCCACTTCCGCCGCACGTTACCAGAATCTGTCGTTAAATACCTTAAAGCTTGCGGGCCAGTGCGGCAAGCTTAAATGCTGTTTGAACTATGAGCTGGACACCTATATGGATGCTTTGAAACATATTCCCGAAAATGTGAATGTTTTAAAGACCGAAAGAGGCGATGCCCGCTTACAGAAAACGGATATATTTAAAAAGCTGATGTGGTTTAGCTACCCTGGCGAAGAAGCATGGGTGCCGTTGCCCTTAACACGGGTAAAAGAGATACAGCTAATGAACCGCGGGGGCACTATTCCGGCCGACCTGGGCGAGGTGATCGAAATAGAAACCAAGCCGGTAAAAATATTGGATTACGAGAATGTTGTGGGCCAGGATAGCCTTACCCGCCTTGATGAACGCAACCGCAACAAAAAGAAGAACAAGAACCGGAATAAAAACAATAAGCCAAATGGGTTCGCCGGTAATGACGGGCAGCGGCAAGGTTTGAACAACCCGCAGAGCGCACAAGTTGCTAATCCGGGCAACAGGCCGCCAAATGCCGGAAATAATAATAACAGGAATAGGCCGCCACGCCCCAACGGGAATAATCCAAACCGGCCTAATCCCAATAGCAACCCGGATCGTAACCGGGATAACCAGCAAGACAATCCGCAATGAAACGGGCTATAATACATGTATATCTCACGGCGATTGCCGCCATTTTGTTAATAACCGGCTGCAGCGATTCTAAAGCCGTTATCGACCTGAACAACCCTGTGCCGGGGCACAACTGGACCTATCCCAACAAGTTCAGGTATTCGGTTAAAATAGATGATGAAAATATCCCTTATAACCTGTACATGAACTTACGGGTTACGGCGGATTATAAATATTCAAACTTGTTTGTGCTGATAACGCAAACAGGGCCGGATAAAAAGCCGGCTATCAAGCGGTATGAGTTAACGCTCGCGAATAAAGAGGGCGAATGGCTGGGCCAGGGATCCGGAAATTTATATAGTTACCAGGTGCCTTATAAAACCAATTTCAAATTTCCTGCAAAAGGGCTTTACCAAATTACCATAGAGCAAAATATGCGCGACAACCCGTTGCGCGAGGTAAGCGATGTAGGGTTACGGGTTGAGAAAGCGCAGTGATCAATACCCTCGTTTTGTCATTCTGAGTGAAACGAAGAATCTTCTTCACCTTAACAATATCCCGCATGTCCTTGCGGAGAAGATTCTTCGTTTCACTCAGAATGACAAAATCTTTCGGGCTTATTAAAAAATCCCTACCTTAGATTGCTAATATTTTTATCAAATGAGTGTCGCGATTTTAGTGGTTTTGCTGGTTATTCTTGTTATTGCCGTATTGCTTTATTTAAAGAAGCCGGTTAGTGCCGATGGTGTTTCTGCTGAAGAGCTAGAGCGGATAAAAGTTGAGAATAATACGCTGCGTATCGCCTTCGCTAAAGCGGAAGAAGGCATATCGCGGTTAAGCATTGAACGCGACAAGGCCGACAAGCAATTGTTGGATGAGCGCATTCGTTATGAAGGCCTTGTAACCAATTTAAACCAGGAATTACTCGCCGAAAAAAACCGGATGGCGAAAGCTGAGGAACAATTTATTGCGCAACGTGCACGCTTAACTGACCAGGAAAAATCTATCCACGAAATACAGCAAAAGTTTCAGCTTGAATTTCAAAATGTGGCCAATAAGTTGCTGGATGAGAAATCACAAAAATTTGTTGAGACGAACCGTGCCAACCTGGATATTTTGTTGAACCCCCTCAAAGAAAATATTAAAGCATTTGAGGAGAAGGTGGACAAGGTGTACAATATGGAAGCCGCCGAGCGGAATACGCTAAAAGGTGTGATCACCCAGTTGATGGATCTGAATAAGCTGATCAGCAATGAGGCGCAAAATTTGACCAAAGCCTTAAAAGGCGATAATAAAAAACAGGGCAACTGGGGCGAGGTGATCTTAGAAAAAGTACTGGAGCGGTCGGGCCTGGTTAAAGACAGGGAATACCGCCTGCAGGCCAGTTTAAACGGCCATGACGGCTCACGCCTACAGCCCGATGCTATAATCGACCTTCCAGATGAAAAACATTTAATAATTGATTCAAAGGTTTCCCTGGTGGCTTACGAACGTTTGGTTAATTGCGAAACGGAAGACGAACGCAAGTTATATTCAAAAGCGCATGTGGAATCTATCCGTGGCCATGTGCTCAATTTATCTTCCAAAAACTACCACGACCTGTATCAGATCAATTCACCCGATTTTGTGTTGCTTTTTGTGCCGATAGAATCTTCGTTCAGTTTCGCCGTTCAAATTGATTCGGAACTTTTCAGCGATGCCTGGGATAAGCGGGTGGTTATTGTTAGCCCGTCTACTTTGCTGGCTACCTTACGTACTATCGCCAGCATCTGGAAACAGGAACGCCAAAACCGTAACGTGCTCGAAATTGCCCGTTTAAGCGGCGCCATGTATGATAAATTTGTTGGCTTTGTAGGCGATATGGAAGGCCTCGGTAAAAATATCAAGCTCAGTCAAACCGCTTATGATAGCGCTTTCAATAAATTGGTTGACGGCAACGGAAATCTGACCAAAACAGCCGAGAAAATTAAAGGGCTGGGGGCTAAGGCGAATAAGCAATTGGACCAGAAATATATTGGGGAAGAGGAGGCAAATTAAACCTCATGTCATTGCGAACGAGTTTTAACTCTTAAACGCATTCCACCCCTGGGCCTTTAATGGATGTACATTACCGCTCTTGGTAATGAGATTGCAGCCAGCTGAAGGTTCAGTTACATAACCAATAATAGTAATGTCCATTTTAAACTTTATCTTATCATAATCGGCTTGTTTAACGGTAAACAGCAGTTCGTAATCTTCGCCGCCGCTTAGGGCGCAAACTGTTGGGTCCAGGTTAAATTCCCGGGCTGTTTCGAAAGTCATCGGATCTAAAGGAATTTTCTCTTCATATAAATTACAGCCTTTATTGCTTTGTTTGCAGATGTGTAAAAGCTCGGAAGCCAGTCCATCCGATACATCGATCATCGAAGTTGGTTTAACCTGGATTTCTTTTAACAGATCAATAATATCCCTTCGCGCCTCCGGCTTTAACTGGCGTTCAACGATATAATCTTTCCCCTCCAGATCAGGCTGAATATTTGGATTTTCAAGGTATATCATTTTTTCACGTTCAAGCAATTGTAAACCGGTATATGCGCCGCCAAGGTCGCCAGATACACATATTAAATCGCCTTCCTCGGCTCCGTTACGGTATACTACATCTTTTTCATCGGCATACCCAATTGACGTTACACTAATTACCAGGCCTTGTTTTGAAGAGGAAGTATCGCCACCTATCAGATCCACATTATATTTTTCACAGGCTAAATAAATGCCTTCATACAATTCTTCAACAGCTTCTAATGGGAATTTGCTCGAAATACCGATAGAAACAGTTACCTGTGTAGCTGTACCATTCATGGCATAAATATCACTCAGGTTTACCTGCACTGCCTTATATCCCAGGTGTTTCAATGGCGTATAAGCCAAATCAAAATGAATGCCTTCCAGCAGCATATCGGTTGAAACCAATACTTTTTTTCCTTTAAAATCAAGCACAGCGGCATCATCACCCACGCCTTTTACGGTGCTTTTTTGGGAAATTTTTATATTTTTAGTGAGATAGTCTATTAAGCCGAACTCACCTAATTCTTCGATATTGGTTCTTTCTTTGTTATCAAACATATTTGATGATTTCACTGATTGTTAGTTGATTACACCTATTGTGAGAAACAATTACACCGATTAATCCGTGCAATCATTCTCAAATCGGTGAAATCACAGGCCCAACCGGGCCGAAATAGATAGCATTCTTTCAATTGGTTTTACTGCTTTTTCTATAATATCCTGCGGGACATAAATTTCAGGCATTTCATTTTTTATACACAGGTATAGTTTTTCAAGCGTATTTCTTTTCATGTGCGGGCAATCGTTACAGGCGCAATTATTATTTGGCGGCGCCGGTATAAATGTTTTATCCGGGTTTTCCTTTTGCATCTGGTGGATGATACCTGCTTCGGTAGCCACTATAAATTCTTTATCAGGATGACCGGAAGCATATTTTAAAATCCCTGTTGTCGACCCTATATAATCGGCCATTTTTAATATAGCATCCTCACATTCAGGATGTGCCAGTAATTTCGCACCAGGATGTCTCTCTTTTAGCCTGGTTATTTTCTCTCTCGAAAAAATCTCGTGCACCATACAGGCGCCGTTCCATAAAACCAAATCCCGTCCTGTTTTCTTTGCCACATAAGCCCCAAGGTTTTTATCCGGTCCAAATATTATTTTCTGGTCTTTTGGTAAGCTTTCAACAATTTGAACTGCATTGCTTGATGTACACACAATATCGCTCATTGCTTTCAGTTCGGCGGTACAGTTCACATATGTGATCACCAGGTGGTTGGGATAAGCTTCCTTAAACCTTTTGAATAAATGCGCCGGGCAGCTGTCTGCCAATGAGCAGCCTGCCTTTAAGTCGGGTAGTAAAACTTTTTTTGAAGGAGATAAAATTTTGGCTGTTTCGGCCATAAAATGAACGCCGGCAAAAACAATAATGTCAGCATCTGTTTTAGCGGCCTGCTGCGATAATCCCAAACTATCGCCAATATAATCGGCAATATCCTGTATATCAGGTTCCTGGTAATAATGAGCAAGTATAACCGCATTTTTTTCTTTTTTTAACTTCTCTATTTCCGCAAAAAGATCGAGCGAGGGATCAATTTCTTCCTCCGCAAAACCCTTCACATTTATTTCCTCTAAGGTATCCATTTCAACAATTCAATTAATAACAATTACTTTTTATATATAAATAAAACTATTGTTATTGGTGTGTTAGTTATGTGAAAAACTACTTTCGCAGTTGTAGTAAAATCTTTTTTATAATTATTTATTAACAAAAATTATATTTTTTTTAAGCTCATTAAATTGATTTTTAGATTTTTATAGTGAGCAAGTTTTAATGTAAAAATTTTTTTGTGGATATTTTATTACTTCTTAAAATGTTAGCTTTGACGCTTTGACGGCTCAAAAGTCGCTGAAAATTAATTAAGAAAAGCACGACCTACCAGAGTTGTTCACTAACTATTTATTTGTTAGGTATTTGTTTACACAAAATTAACATCTTTTATACTGCTTATTAACACCATAACAAATTTTACACATAGCTTATATAATATATGACCAGAACTGTTGATTTCCTGGTAGTGGGATCTGGTATAGCCGGGTTGAGTTTTGCACTAAAGGCTGCAAAACATGGTAAAGTTCTGATAGTTACAAAATCGAACGAAGATGAATCCAACACTAAGTACGCCCAGGGTGGGGTAGCGGTGGTTGTGGATAAAAAAGAGGATTCCTTTGAAAAACATATAAAAGACACGTTAATATCCGGCGATGGGCTTTGTGATGTTGAAGTTGTTGAAGCTGTTATTAAAGAGGGCCCGGATCGTGTCAGGGAAATTATAGATTACGGAACCAACTTTGACAAGACGAACGAAGGTTTTTACGACCTGGCAAAAGAAGGCGGCCATTCCGAATTCCGTGTGCTGCATTATAAGGATATAACTGGTTTTGAGATCGAAAGGGCTTTATTGGAAGAAATTCATAACAATCCGAATATTGAAATATTGACCCACTATTTCGCGGTAGACCTGATCACTCAACACCATTTAGGCGTATTTGTAGATAAATCAACTACTGATATTACTTGTTATGGTATCTATGCTTTTAATAACGAAACCAAAAACGTTGAGAAAATACTTTCGAAAGTAACGGTAATGGCTTCAGGCGGCGCCGGGCATATATATTCAATTACTACCAATCCAACAATAGCTACCGGCGATGGCGTGGCTATGGTTTACCGTGCGAAGGGAAAGGTCAGGAATATGGAATTTATCCAGTTTCATCCAACGGCCTTATATAACCCGGGCGAATATCCTTCTTTCCTGATATCCGAGGCGGTACGGGGGTTTGGCGGTATATTAAAGCGGACCAACGGTGAAGAGTTTATGCATGAATATGATGAGCGTAAATCACTGGCGCCACGGGATATTACCGCCCGTGCAATTGATGCTGAAATAAAAAAATCAGGCGAGGACTTTGTTTACCTTGATGTACGGCACCGCAGCAAAAAAGATATATTAAATCATTTCCCGAATATATATGCCAAATGCCTTGATATAGGTATCGATATGACCAAGGATATGATACCGGTGGCGCCGGCCAGTCATTACATGTGCGGCGGTGTAATGGTCGATCATGTAGGGCGGTCGTCGCTGATGCGGCTGTATGCTTGCGGCGAGTGTTCATCCACCGGCTTGCATGGCGCTAACCGCCTGGCTTCAAATTCGTTGTTAGAGGCGCTTGTATTTGCGCACAGGATATATGAAGATGCCATTTCGCGACTTAAAAAAATAACCATTCCCGAAAATATTCCCGACTGGGATGAAAAGGGCGTACAGTTATCAAATGAAGATATCCTGGTAACGCATAACGTACGCGAAATGCAAAAGATAATGAATGACTATGTGGGGATTGTCCGCTCCGATTTTAGGCTCGAGCGTGCCATGCGCCGCCTGGGTTTATTGTATGAAGAGACTGAAGCATTTTATAAACGAACCAAACTATCGGTAAAGCTTTGTGAGCTGAGGAATTTAATACAGGTTTCGTATATTGTGGTAAAATCAGCCATGATGCGGAAGGAAAGCAGGGGGCTGCATTCAACAACGGATTACCCGTTTCACGCGGAGGTTATTGAGGATACGGTATTTTAGAGCGGAAAACGGGATTCGAACCCGCGGCCTTCAGTTTGGGAAACTGATGCTCTACCAACTGAGCTATTTCCGCTTACAATATGATACATCAAACATAAATAAATTATCAATAATTCAGACATTCAATAAATCAATAATTACCACATGCCGGTCATTCTCCCTGTAAAAAACATAAGCCCTTCATGGGGAACCGATTGCTTCATTGCCGAAAATGCCACCATTGTGGGTGATGTGGTAATGGGAGATAAGTGCTCTGTTTGGTTCAATGCCGTTATCCGGGGAGATGTGCATTATATCAAGATTGGCAACAACACCAATATACAGGATGGCGCGGTTATTCATTGTACCTATTTATACGCGCCTACCAATATCGGCAGCAATGTATCCATTGGCCACAATGCATTGGTTCATGGCTGCACGCTGCACGACCATGTTTTAGTCGGCATGGGCGCTATCGTGATGGACCATGCAGTAGTAGAGGAATTTGTGATCATCGGTGCAGGGTCGGTGGTTCTGGAAAAAACCATTTGCGAGTCCGGCTTCCTATATGCCGGCACACCGGCAAAAAAGATCAAACCGCTGACCGATGAGCAGAAAGAAATGCTAAAGAAACTGCCTAACAACTATATTATGTACGCTGGTTGGTTTAAGGCGTAACTGGCTCTTTTGGAATGGTGATCGGTATATCCTGTTCCCAGTTTGGCCTTAAGGTGATTACGGTTTCATCCACCCAAATATTTTCCGGCTGGATCTTTCGTTTCACGTTGCCGCTATCCCAAATTCCGTTGTTATTGTCATCATAAACAACACGTACGCGGTATTTGCCCGTTATATAGTTTTTGTAGATTATGGTTGTGGATTTACGGATGACATCACTTCGCAAAAGAACTTTTTGTTCATTGAGCAACTCCACGATGTATGATTTGCCCGTGTCCGGGACAGTAATCGCCAAATTTAAAACACTATAGTTTTCCGGCTTATCAACCTGGAATTTTTTAGGCGCCCGTTTATTTTTATCGCCATATATATCAGTAAACGCGCCTTCGTTTATAGTTAGCGTATAATTGGCGTTCTGCTTCCAGCGATACCTTAACGTAAAAAGCCTTGTATCTGCCGGATCCTTTACTATTGTAAAATTACTTACCTCTGTAGAGTCCTCTTTTAATGTAATGAGCGATTGGTCAAAGGTTTCGGTGGGGAAATTGGCTTTAATGGTGAGGTCCGTTCCCGGTTTAAGTTTATCATCCCTGTTAACATTGTATTGGAAGTTCAGATACCTGGCAAAGCTTTCTTTCCTGCTTTTCTTTTTATAGAAAGTATCAATGGGCTTATCGTTATCGAACAATACCATGCGTATTGAATCAAAGTCCATGTTTCTCATAAATACAATAGCGGTATCTTTCGTTTTGCTGAAGTCCACTATTTTTTGACTGTCGAAACCTTGCGGATAGGTAACTACGAGCGAGGGGTTTTGCAGCTTTTTATTAAAGGTGAAGAACATTTTGCCATCGCCGTCAAACCTGTTGTCGACGAGCCGGAATTTATCGGGCGTTTGCTTAAACAGCTTCAGCTCGATATTGGCTGTATCCTTTGTAAGATGGAGGACGTTTTTGCTAAAAGCGATCAGCTCATTATCGTTATCGTATATTTTATTTGGACTATTTTCTTTTAAAGCGTAAATACGGTAATTATCAGGATGCAGGTTGTTAAGGGTAAAATTGCCGGCTGTGTCTGTCGACGTATAAATCGTCGGCCTCTTTTTTCCAAACAGCAGTGAGTCCTGTTTTAGCGTGAAGAGCATAACGGTCGCTTCCTTTTCTTTTTCCTGGGTAAGGGTGTTGATCACCGATCCGGAAACGCTCAGCGAATCAATATGGCTACCGGTAGAAAAGACGTAAGTGAAGTTTTTAAGAATATTCCCTTCATTTACATCCTGTATAGCTTTGCCGAAATTTATTACATAGGTCGTATTTTTTTCAAGGGTATCTTTGAGCGTAATGACAATGCTTTTTTTGCTGATGGCATAGTCTGGCAATTTGGCCGGCGTTGGGCTCATCGTAATTTCCGAGAACGGGTTGTTTAGTTTGAAGAACTCGTCAAAGTCGAGCCGGATTTGTTTGACGTTAAAGTTTCTTGTCATATTTGGGGGCGTCGCCTTCAACAGCTTGGGTGGGGCAAGGTCGCGCGGGCCACCCTGGGGCAATTGACGGTTCGCACAACCAAATAAAAGAAGACCAAGAAAAAAACAGGATAAAAACTTTAAGAAAATAGGCCCGGGTTTATTTGACATAGTTTTTAAGCGATATAAACGATTTTCTTATTTTAACGAGCGTTGATATTAAAAATCAAAAATAATTGATTTAATGCAATTTGCCACAACATGCTTATTATCAGGTAGTTATGTGCTATCTTGATATGTGAACCATTAAAACCGATATATCCGACGGTGTTACGCCCGAAATACGCGATGCCTGGCCTAATGTACGCGGTTTTATTTTCATTAACTTTTCCCGCGCTTCTTTTGAAAGTGAAACGAGGTGATGATAATCAAATTCAGGATTAATTTCTTTATCCTCCATTTTTTTCATCCGTCCTACAATATCCAATTCCTTTTCAAAATAACTCTCATATTTAATTTTTATTTCAGCCTGTTCAATAGTTTCTTTATCGTAGTCGGCCAGTAAATTATTTAAAGACTCATCCGCGCGTTTCAAGTCTTCAAAACCAACCTGTGGCCGGCTTATTAAATTAAACAATTTTGTATTTTGATTTAGCGGCGATGTTCCCAGTTCCTCCAGCAACGAATTTACGCTTGACGGATCAATCGATTTTGACCGGGTAAAGGCGACAATATCGTCGGAGTTTTTTATTTTTCGGGTCACCTTTTCCAGCCGCTCATCGCTGATCAGGCCCAGCTCGTGGCCGATGGGACTTAATCGTATGTCGGCATTATCCTGGCGTAAAAGCAACCGGTGTTCGGCCCGTGATGTAAACATCCTGTATGGCTCCTCGGTTCCTTTTGTTACCAGGTCGTCGATCAATACGCCAATGTACGACTCTGATCTTTTCATGATGAGCTCGTGCTTTTGGTTTATTTTTTGATGCGCGTTAATACCTGCAATGAACCCTTGTGAGGCGGCTTCCTCATAGCCGGTCGTGCCGTTGATCTGGCCGGCAAAATAAAGATTGCTGATCAGTTTTGTTTCGAGTGTTAAACCCAACTGCGTAGGTGGGAAATAATCGTATTCAATGGCATATCCCGGGCGGAACATTTTAGCGCTCTCAAAGCCCGGTATCTGGATGAGCGCCTTGTATTGAATATCCTCCGGCAATGAAGTTGAAAAGCCGTTAACATAAATTTCAACAGTGTTCCAACCCTCCGGTTCCACAAATATCTGGTGCCTGTCGCGTTCGGCGAAGCGGTTGATCTTGTCCTCAATGGAAGGGCAATACCGTGGCCCAAGCCCTTTGATGCGCCCGGTAAACATTGGGGATTTCTCAAAACCTTCTTTCAGGGTTTCATGCACCTGGGGGTTGGTATAGGTTATCCAGCAACAGCGTTGCTCCTTCGCAAGTTCCACGTCGGTATACGAGAAACGCCCGCGCTCTTCATCGCCCCACTGTTCTTCCATTAGTGAATAATTCAAGCTGCGGCCATCTACACGGGGAGGTGTACCTGTCTTCATTCTGCCAGAATCAAAACCAAGTTCGACCAATTGTTCGGTTAAGCCGGTAGCTGCTTTCTCGCCTGTCCGGCCTCCGCCGAAACGCTTTTCGCCTATATGAATAAGTCCGTTTAAGAAGGTGCCGTTAGTTAAGACGACAGCATCCGATTCTATTTCTATCCCCAGCGATGTCCGCACGCCGGCAATAGTGTTGTTCTTTACAAGAAGGGACGTAACCGTATCTTGCCAAAAATCGACGTTTGGGGTTCGCTCAAGCGCTAGGCGCCACTCTTCTGCAAAACGCATGCGGTCGCTTTGGGCGCGCGGGCTCCACATGGCAGGGCCTTTTGAGCGGTTCAGCATCCTGAATTGCAAAGATGTTTTATCTGTAATAATACCGGAATAGCCACCCATTGCGTCAATTTCGCGGACGATTTGCCCCTTAGCCACGCCGCCCATAGCCGGGTTGCAGCTCATTTGTGCAATGACCCCCATGTTCATGGTGATGAGTAAGACGGACGAGCCAAGGTTGACCGCCGCCGCTGCTGCTTCACATCCGGCATGGCCGGCACCCACAACAATTACATTGTATTTTTTAAACATTTTATTTGATGTTCCACGTGGAACATTGTTTTTCTATTTAAGTCTGTTATTTATTTAACCCTTTAATTCATCACAAAATTACTTATCATTAACCGATGTTCCACGTGGAACATTAAATAATGATGTTAGGGCAACAAACGACCAGATGAACTCTAACACTATAAAAGGATAGAACCGAATTAAGAAGGATGCGTAGCAGCAAATAGCCGCGCCCAGGAAATTCAAAAACGCATATGCTTTGCTTTCGGCCGGAAGTTTCTTATACAAATTTAGCAAAAAGGCGATCAATAAAATGATAACGCCTGCTGATGCCAGTATATCGGAGGTCTTCATCTACGCTTCTTTTAATTCGGTTAGTTCTATCCAGCGAATGCTTTTTTCATCAAGCCGGCTATTTAGTTTTGCGATCTCGTCCAATATTCCATTTAGTTTATTGGGGTCAATACCCACTATGTTCAATTGGTCGGTTTTGTCTTTTATTTCATTTTCGATGTCTATGATCTCGCCTTCCAGGGTCGCGAGTTCTTTAGCTTCTTTAAAGCTTAGTTTGTTTTTGGCGAGAGGCGGATTTTTTTGCGCTCCGATGTTTGTGTCCTTTTTGCTTTGCTGGCGGGCATCTTCCATCTCAAGCCTGTAGGATGAGTAATTGCCGTTATAGATTTTAACGTGGCCATTCTCTTCCATAATGAAAAGCTGGTCGGTTAGCTTATCCAGTAAATACCTGTCGTGCGATACCATCATTAAAACACCAGAGTAGTTAGTTAAAAATTCCTCCAGCACATTTAAGGTATCGATGTCAAGATCATTAGTCGGCTCATCCAGGATCAGGAAATTAGGGTTCTTCATCAGGATGCTCATTAACTGCAGCCTTTTCTTTTCTCCACCACTTAGTTTTGAGATAAAGCCATATTGCTTGGCCGGGGGAAACAGAAATAATGTAAGCAGGGCAGAGGCCGAGATCAATTTACCGTCAGCCATCGTAATAAACTCAGCAACGTTTTTCACGATGTCGATCACCCGCTCGTCTTCTTTGAAAGTAATTCCCGATTGGTGAAAGTATCCGATCACAGTGGTTTCCCCCTTATCGATGATCCCTTTATCGGGGCTAAGCGCTCCCGTAATTAGATTTAAAAGCGTTGATTTTCCGCTGCCGTTTTTTCCGGCCAGGCCGATGCGGTCGCCTTTTTTAAATACATAGCTAAAGTTGTTGATGAAAGTTTGGTTGTGAAAGGATTTATAAAGCCCTTTCATTTCCATGATCTTATTTCCCTGGCGTGCCGTTTTAACACTCAGTTCAACCTTTTGCTTCGCGCCGCCGTTTTTAGTTTTGTCTTCCAAATCATAAAAGGCATCAATACGTGCTTTTGACTTAGTACCCCTTGCCTGTGGTTGCCTGCGCATCCATTCCAGCTCCTTGCGAAGCAGGTTTGAGTTTTTTTGGAACTGCGCCTCGTCTGCGCTTTCGCGCTCTGCCTTTTTCTCTAAATAATATTCGTAATTGCCAATATACGGGATGATCTTTCCCTTATCGATTTCCAGGATCTCATTACAAACATTATCCAGGAAATACCTGTCGTGGGTTACCATCAGGATGGTTTTTGCACCATCGGTTAATAGTTTTTCAAGCCATTCTATCGTGTCAATGTCCAAATGGTTGGTGGGCTCATCCAGGATATAAATATCCGGGTCCTCAATCAACAGTTTGGCCAGGGCCAGCCGCTTCTTTTGCCCGCCCGACAGGGTGTTTATATTTTGATTCAGATGATGAATGTCCAGTCGGCCAAGGATGGTTTTTATTTTATACTCATACTCCCAGGCGTCTACGCCGCTCATCTCTTCCATCACTTTCTCTATGGCTTTGGCATTATCAGGCTCATTTTCAAGCAGTTCCTCGTATTTTCGGATGAGTTGTTGCTGTACATCGTCGGCATGAAAAATATAATCGCTGATGGTTTTAGCGTTTTTGAAATGGGGGTCCTGCTCCAGGTAGCCCAAGTTAAGGTCTCTGCTTTGCACGGCCTTGCCTTCGGTGGGCTTTAGCGAACCGGCCAATATTTTTAATAATGTAGTTTTACCGGCCCCGTTAACGCCAACCAGGGCAACCCGGCGGCCGCGGTTAATGCCAACAGTAACGTTTCGGAATAGCCATTGGTCATGGAAGGAATGGCCAAGATTCTCGGCGGATATATATGTACTCACGATAGATTTTTTATTTGGTCGGAAGGATAAATAAATACGCCTTCCTGTTGTTTCGTAGATTGGTTAAACATAGCACAGGCAACCGTAGCCGCGGGAATGCTTTGATACTTTTTTAAAGGCCCGATTAATAGCGGATCGATTACTTTCATTATCAGGGTAAAAATGCGCTCCCCGGTTCGCGGTTCTTTTCTGTCGCCGGTTAATAGGGCTGGCTGGTATATATGTAAGGCCCGTAGCGCCACTTTCATGATGTCCTCTTCCGTTTCGCCCTTCATCTTTGTATAAAAGTTCGCTGACCTGGCATTTGCGCCAAGCGCGGAAACCAGGTGATACTGCTGAACGCCGTTTTTTGAAGCAATTTGTGCCAGGTGTAATGGGTAGTCATGGTCTACCTTTCGATATTCCCTAAGGTCCGGCGTTTTTTTGCGCGTTGAGCCCAGGCAGCAGAAAACTGCATGCCCGGTTACGGAACGAGCCTGTTTTTCTAAATCATTGAAATCCACTTTGATTTGCACTAACTTTAAATGATTTAGCGGTAGCTTGTGGCGGACCAGGGCAATTACTTCATCATAATAATCCTCCTGTAAAAGAACATTAAGCAATTTACTGCCAATTAGTCCGCTTGCACCCGCCAAAACTGCTTTATTTGCCACTGGGGAATAAATTTCAGCAAAAATACGCATAATAAAATTATGGTATAAATATTGTATGTTTAAACATGTAATTTAAAACATTAACGCAAATGAAACAGATTTTTTATCCTGCCAATGAGCGGGGAACCAACGACATTGGCTGGCTTAAAGCTAAATTCTCATTTAGTTTCGGCCATTATTACGATCCTGAAAAAGTACACTTTGGCGCTTTAAGGGTGTTGAATGATGATATTATAGCGGGAGGTCAAGGCTTTGGTCGCCATCCGCATGATAACATGGAAATCATCACTATCCCACTATCGGGGGCACTTGAGCATAAAGATAGCATGGGCAATACCGGCGTTATTACCGCGGGCGAGGTGCAGGTTATGTCGGCCGGTACCGGCATCGAGCACTCGGAATACAATCACTCGCAAACTGAGCCGGCAAATACTTTACAGATATGGCTGTTTCCCAAAGAAAGAGACATTGCACCCCGGTACGACCAAAAAAGCTTTACCAGCGTGCTGAAGCCCAACTGGTTGACCACGCTCATTTCGCCGGTCAAAAGCGACGATACTTTGTGGATAAACCAGGATGCAACCTTTTTGATGGGTGACTTTGAGCCACAGAAGCAAATAAATTATGAAATTAAAACACCCGGAAATGGGGTTTATATATTCGTTATTGAAGGCTCGATTAAAATAAACGGGCAAAGTCTAAACAAAAGGGATGCTTTAGGTGTTTATGATATTAGTTCAATTACAATTGATACTGAAGCCAAATCGCGATTGCTTATCATGGACGTCCCCATGTTATAACCAGAAACCAGCAGGAATTTTACGGGTATAGCTTGTTAAGCCGGTTATGTAGCAAAGCAATTGTCGTATGGCAATTTATTAAAATACTTATGGCAGAACAGGTAGTAATTCCCGGCTGGAAGAAATGGTTTGAAAATATTGGCGACCAGGTTTGGTTTTTCTTTAAATTCTTCAGAAATATTTTTACCGGCGGTTTTGAATGGTCGGAGTTTGTCCGCCAGTGTTATGAGATCGGTTACCGCTCCATGATGCTGGTTGGCATTACGTCTTTTATAATGGGCGTAGTCTTAATTGTGCAGCTTCGGCCAACCCTGGTGGCATTTGGTGCAGCGAGCATGCTGCCGCGTACCTTAGCGGTATCATTTGTACGCGAAATCGGGCCGGTTATCATAGCCATAATTTGCGCAGGTAAAATAGCATCCAGCATAGGCGCCGAGCTTGGCAGCATGAAAGTAACCGAGCAACTGGACGCTATGGAGGTGTCGGGTGCCAACCCTACGCAGTACCTTGTAGTTACGCGCATACTGGCCACAACCTTTATGGTTCCCCTTTTATCAGTGATCGGTGATGCGATAGGGCTTTTCGGCGGCTTCCTGGCATTAAACCTCCGGGATAACATGAGCTTTCAGCTTTATTTTACGAAAGTGATCGGCTCGCTTGAGTTCACAGATTTTATACCAGCATTTATCAAAACTATATTTTTCGGCTTTGCCATAGGTTTCGTCGGCTGTTATAAAGGCTTCAACTCGAATAAAGGCACGGAAAGTGTTGGCATTGCGGCTAACTCGGCCGTGGTTACTGCATCGCTGTGGATATTCGTGATAGATGCCATTGCCGTACAAGCTACCAGTTTACTGTTTTATAATTAAGCCCTGAATGGAAAAAGCAAACGAAGTTGGTATAAAGGATAAACCTAAAAGCAGGGAGGATGTTGTTATTGCTATAAAGGGACTTAAAAAGTCGTTTGGCGAGAAGAATGTTTTAAAAAATATCAATCTGCAACTGAAGCGTAGTGAAAACATAGTGGTTTTGGGGCGTTCGGGAACCGGCAAATCAGTAACGATACAGTGTATTGTTGGTTTATTGAGGCAGGACGCCGGCTCACTTAAAGTATTCGGCGAGGAGGTAAGTGAGATGTCGGACAAGGAACTGAAACAATTACGGATAAAAATCGGGTTTTTGTTTCAA
This sequence comes from Mucilaginibacter sp., assembly GCA_028288025.1. Lineage (GTDB taxonomy): Bacteria > Bacteroidota > Bacteroidia > Sphingobacteriales > Sphingobacteriaceae > Mucilaginibacter. Next base: position 67,108 of record JAQBOM010000022.1, read on the forward strand.
AGCGGAGCCCTATATGATTCAATGACAGTTCGCGAGAATTTGGAATTTCCGTTAACAAGGATATTAAAGCTAACGGATCAGGCTGAGATTAACAAGCGTGTGGAAGCGGCCCTGGAGAGTGTTGGGCTGCTTGAAGCAATTGATAAGATGCCGTCGGACTTGTCGGGCGGTATGCGAAAGAGAGCCGGGCTTGCGCGGACGATAATCGTGAATCCGGAAATTATCCTTTACGATGAACCAACAACCGGGCTCGACCCAATAACGTCAAGGGAGATCAGCGACCTTATTTTAAGTATTCAAAAGAAGTATAAAACATCATCAATCATTATTACACACGATATGGAATGCGCACGAATGGCTTCAGACAGGGTTTTAATTATGAATGAGGGGGAATATATAGCTGAAGGCTCATTTGATGAACTTCACAAATCAAACAACAAAATTGTAGCAGCGTTTTTTAAAGACATAGCATGAAAACAACCACGGGACAAAAAATTAAAATCGGCGTATTTACCTTTATAGGTTTATTGGTATTAGTACTGGCCGTTTTCTTTATCGGAAATCAAAAAAATCTTTTTAGCTCAACCTTCAATGTTTACGGAACATTTAAAAATGTAAGCGGCCTGCAGGTTGGAAACAACGTACGTTTTGCGGGTATCAATGTTGGTGTTGTCCAAGCTATAAACATTGTGACTGATAGTTCAGTTCGCGTTGATCTTACCCTGGAAAACAAGGTAAAAAAGTTTATTAAAAAAGACGCTACGCTAAGCATCGGCAGCGATGGCTTAATGGGCGACAAGCTGGTTGTTATACACTCCGGCGGCGTTACCAGCACCCAAACGATTGAAAATGGAGGCCAGCTTGCATCAATTGCCCCTGTTGACATTGATAAAATCATTGTAAAATTAACAAGGGTGATCGATAATGCGGAATCACTTACCGGTGGATTATCGCAAATTATTGCGAAAGTAAACAATGGGAAAGGCAGTATCGGGCGGTTATTAAACAGCGATAAGCTTTCAAAGGATCTGGAGGGAACTGTTAGACAGGCAAAAACTACCATGGCAAATGTGCATACCACCACCACCACATTAAACACCGACCTGAAAGCGGCTCAAAGTAACTTCTTATTAAAGGGCTTCTTTAAGAAAAAGAAAAAACAGGAACAAAAAGACTCGGTTAATAAAGCCAAAGCAAGCGGAACGAAACAGTAAAAAGTTCGGACTTTGACGTCTCTTATACATAAAAAAACGCCCGGCGAGTGATCGTCGGGCGTTTTTTATGTATAATAACGCGATTACAGATATTTTGTAATCTCCGGGGAAAGAGGCTTAACCTGCGAGCGGAAGCGGTGTACCAGGTTGCCATTTTCGTCGATCAGGAATTTTTCGAAGTTCCATTTGATCTCGCCGGTAAAATCGGGGTTGGGTGCTTCGGTAAGGTATTTGAATAAGGGACAAATATCGTCGCCTTTTACGCTCACCTTTTCGCTTAGCGGGAAAGTAACCCCAAAGTTTTTGCTGCAAAACTCTTTAATAACAGCATTTGTGCCGGGTTCCTGTTCGCCAAAATTATTGGCAGGAAAGCCAACCACAACCAATTTGTCTTTGTATTGATCGGCTAGTTTCTGTAACTCAGCATATTGTGGCGTGAATCCGCATTTGGATGCCGTGTTAACGACTAAAACTTTTTTCCCTTTGTATTTAGCCAGGGAAAATTTCTGCCCGTCAATTGTTTTTAGTTTAAATTCATAAACCGAGGGGGGCGCTGTAAACATAAGCGCGAAGATTAATGCAAGTATTTTCATGTTTTTAAAAGTTGGTTTCTAACGGGTAACAGTCAAAATTAGCTATTAAAACCCCTTTTATTCAAATAGTAATCTTCTTTTAATGTCATTTTTTTCTTGTGGGCTGGGATTTTGTCTTTATAGCCAAGCAGATGTAATGCGCCATGGATAATTACCCGGTGCAATTCATCTGTTTCAGCAATATTAAATTTTAAGGCGTTTTCGCGGATGCGGTCGATAGAAATAAAAATATCGCCGGTAATGCCACTTCCTGGCGTTGAATTATCGAACGTTATAATATCTGTGTAGGTGTCATGGTCGAGATATTGTCGGTTTATCTGCAATAAGTACTCGTCTGAACAAAAAATATACGACAGTTCATTTAACTTATTGCCTTCGGCCTGTATGGTCCCGGCGATCCATTGCCTCAGGGCAAGTTTATTTTTTATTTTATAGGAGATGTCTTCTTCAAAAAACCTGATCAGGGGCATTATATTTTAAAGTGAAGTTCAACTTCATTTCCTTTTGCATTGAAAATGCATTGATCTGCCAGGTGTTTGATGATAAAGACGCCCCTCCCGGTTAAGTTTTCCAGGTTTTCGGGGGCGGTTGGATCTGCCAGGTGATTATAGTCAAAGCCTTCGCCTTCATCGGTAATAGTCCAGATCGTGCGTTTTTCTTCTACATCCGCATTTACGATAACTATTTTATTTGGATCAAGTTTATTGCCGTGAACAATCGCATTATTGACCGCCTCGCTTAGGCAGGTCATCATATTGGCGAAGGTATCTTCACTGATATTGTACTTATCAGCGATCTCTTCAATCAAATTTTCCACCAGCGTCAAGCTCTCCGGCTTAGACGGAAGCTGTAACGTATATAATTCGCCTGTCGGAACATTCGAAAGTGGGTTCATATCATTTAGCATTGAGTAGCTCAAAATAAGACTTTATTTTTAATTTATAATAAAAATTTATTGCAGGCGGTACAGTCCTTACCTGTTCGGTTTGTTTTTCTTTTAATTGCTTGTATTCCTGCAAGGCTTTTATGTATCCCGGAGGGGTTTCTTTACCAGCATGACTTTCGCGTTGCTGGTCCTGTTCGCGTTCCTGTTCAGCCTTTTCGGCTTCCAATAACCGGGTTTGAATTTGCTCCTGCCTTTTTAGGGCTTCCTCCGTTATGCGCTTGTTTACGAGATCGTGTTCAGTTTGTTCCATTTCCTTCGAAATTTTATCCAGGTTACCTAACCCGCCTCTCCCGTCTTTGTTTTCCTCTTTGTTTATTTGTTCGAGCGCCTGCCGTATCATCGCCTGCTGGCGGGCCAATCGCGCCATTTGCTCGCTCATGCCCCCGTTATTTCCGCTTTGGCTTTTGCCCTGGTTGCCCTGTTGCTGCAGCTGATCGCGCGTCTTTTGCATGTTTTGATTCAATTGCTGCTGCATTTTAGACAATTGCGAAATTGACTGCTGCTTCCCCTTCCCCTTGCCGCTTTTGCCTTTCTTCATCATGTTTTGCAGCTGGTCAAGAGCCTCACTCAACATTAATGCCAAATTGTTCATCGCAGTCATGGCGTATTGTTGATTGCGGGTTGCTTCGGCCGTGCGTCGTTCGCCTAAATTTTCGAGCGCCTGGTCAATATGGTTGTTTATGCCCGCTACTTCCTGGTTTACCGTAGATTGAATTTGCGGGATACGCCTGCTCAGCGCGTATAAGCTATCTTCGGCAGTTTTGAGGTTGTCTTTTATATTTTTTTGGGTTTGAGCAAGCGCAATATAATTGGGATCGGAGGGGCTTGTGTTTTTAAAGGCCTGCATTGTCTTTTCCTGGCTGAACGAACTGTTAATAAGGTTTTTCAACAGTTGCCGTAGTTGTTGCGCATCAACAGTGTTTTGCGCTTCCTCGCCCTCCTGCTCCTTTTGCTCCATTTTATCTGCCAGTTGTTTCATTTGTTCAGCCGCCTGCTGCTGCGACTGTGCCGCTTTCGCGGGATTGTTTTTTTTCAATTCACCGGAGCTTTTATTCATCTGCTGCTCAATATTTTGCTCCTCCTTCTTCGGGTCCTCAAAATCCTGTTTGTGCTCGGCCTGTTCGTTTGTTTTTTGCAGGTCGTCAAGCGATTTTTTTATATCCTGGAAGTCGTTATTCAATTTTTGCTGCTCTTTATTCAACTCCTGGGGATTTGCACCTGCTTGTTTGGCCTGCTCTGCCAGTTTTTGCTGCTCTTTTGACAGCTGGTTAAGCTGGGTAACGTTTTGATTTAGCTTTTGTTCAAACTCCAGCTTTTTATATAGCTCCAGCATCCGGTCAAGCTCCTTTTTTAAGGATTTATTGTCCTGCTGCATTTTCGACAATTCATCACGGGCGCCTTCTTTTTGCTCCTGTTGCAGCAACTCCTGCAGTTTTTGCAGCATTTCCTGCATTTTTGGATCAAGCACTTTATTCAGCAAGTCGTCCATTTGCTGCTGCTTTTCAGTTAGCTGCTTGTCATGCTGCTGGTTTTCCTTTCGGTTATATAAATTTTTCTTGTTATCACCCTGTATTTCTTTTACCAGGTCGTCCAATTCTTTCCGCTTTTGTAACAGGTCCTCGATTTGCTTTTTCTCATCAAACGACAAGGTGTTCTTGTTTAGTAAAAGCTGGTTAAGCTTTTGCGAGTCGTGCTCGACCTGGGCGGCGATCTTTATTGCCGATTCCATTTTTTGTTTAATAGCCTGCGTGCCGATATTTAGCTCATCATTTATCTCTTTTGCATCAGGAAGTTTTAAAGTGCGTTCGGGCGAGCGTACCTTTTTAGGGCCGTTTACGCCGTCGTTATCAGCCACCTCAAAATAATAAGTTACTTCTTCCCCGGGTTTTATGCCGAGGTCGTTCAGGTTCCAGAAATAAAAGAAATTGGCTTGCGTCTGGCTCAAATCCGCTTTCACCGGCTTGATAAATGTACGCTGAAGAGACTTGTCACTTCCGGCCTTCACCTGGTAGTGGAAAACCAATGATGAAAACCCGTGATCGTCCTGTATCCTGCCATCAAAATACAACGATTTCATACTAACCGAATCATGTTTTTCCTGAACAGATACCGAAGGCGCTTCATCAGCTATCACATTAATCCGGTAGCTTGCCGAATCGCCATGATTTACCAGCGTATTCCTCGGGGTGATTTTATAAACTGCGTTTTTATAAATTTTTTCGCGGTATTCAAATACGTCCCCGGCGCTTAAACGGGCCGTATTTGTTTTGCCATTCATATCAAACTGCAAGCCTGTTGCGTGCTGTGTATGGAATGTCCAGTTAACCTGCGTTCCTGCAGGCACGGTCAGGTCACCCGCGTTTAAAAGCGTTTCACTTTTCTTATTCAGGTAGGCGGGAAAAGTTAGTTCGGCATCAAAGTGCAATAATGCCGGGCGGAGGTTAACTCTTATTTCGTACAGGACAGATGTGAAGCCATTTCCTGTGAGCTTAAAATAGGTGTTTTGCTGCAGGTTAGTAAACAGGTAATGAAACCGGCTAATGTTCTCCTTGTCAAGCTTGAAGGTATTATTTGCGGTTTCGATGTAAACATCGGCCGGCAATTTGTTGCCTTCGAGTTTCAGGTCGAGTTTCAGGTCTTCGCCCTGTACAACCGATAAGGTTTGATTTTGAACAATAAATTTGAAAGGTGCCGCGGGCGCAAAATATTCATTATGCCTGATAAGCCTTTTGGTGCTTTCGGTTAACACCGAGGGTGCCGCAAAAGCGAGGATGCAAATTATACCCGCCGGGAAAATGGCCCATTTAAGGTACCTGGCATTTTCCCTGATGTTTATAGCCGACGGAAAGCTAACCGGTTTTAAGCCGTCTATTTTCTGGTCGATGCTGGCCTCTATCAATGCACGGTGCTGCGGGTCGTCGGCTGCCAGCTTTTTGAGCTGCAGGGTGTTGAGCAGCTTATCATTCACGTCATTAAAATGACGTCCGATTATTTCGGCCGCCTGGTCGTGTGTTAATGATTTGCCCACTTTAAGCCAAGCCAGTAAGGACGGGATGATTAGCCAGCAAACAAGGCCGGTATTAAGCGCGATAAAGAAATAAAACAACAACGTGCGGAGCCCGGGGCTAAAGTTTCCAAAATATTCACCAACGGCTATCACTACGTATGCCGAAAACAAACCCGCGCCTAAAAATATCAGCCCACGCAAAAAGTTATTGAAATAATATTTGCGGATGAAGAGGTTAATCTTATCAATCAGGAGCTCATAGTTTCCGGCAGAATCCATAGATAAGCGCTAAATTACTTCTTGTAACGCAAATATAACGGTAATAATATAACGAAGGGTTTTAGGGGGTCTTTTTAACGCGGATTACGGGTTGAATATTAAAACATTTACCATCGCCCACAACGGAGTTTGTTTTAAAAACTAAAAATAAGGTGTTTTCACGGTGTACTGTGGTATAATTTATTCTACTTTTAGTAAAAGCTTTATTGTATCGTTTCAGAAAGCTGTTTCGTATTATATAATTGACAGCGATAAATACAATGAAAGTTATTGGCAGACAATCAGGCAAATAATGAAAAGCAGTTCAAAATTCTCTTACGATAATATTGCTTATTAGAAAATAATTAGTATATCTTTATATAACCTAAAGTTAAACCTTTCCATCATGAAAATTCTCCGCTCAATTGCCGCGCTTATTTTTGGCTTAATTTTACTTTCAGCTTCTTGCAAGAAGAATAACGTTCAACCGCAAAGTGAGCTATCTAAACTGCCGCCAGCCACGCAAACAGGCGCCGATACGTTTGGCTGCCTGATAAACGGCCAGGCGTTTATACCGGGTGGTTCTTTGTTCTCCGGGTCACATAAGCAATGCAATTATATTTATACTGGCGGAGGTTATTATTTTACAATTTTAACAACTCACCAAGACTATAATGGCTTGATAAAACAGGTTCAAGTTGAAACGGATTCGTTAACAATATCAGAGGGACAAACACTAATATTAAGACATTTATATCCGGGGCATGCAAATGCTGTCTATGCTTTTATAGGGGCCAATAACAATTTGAACTCATATTCCACTACAGATACAAGTTCGGGTCAGTTGACCATAACTAAATTTGACCAGGTAAATCAAATCGTTTCCGGCATATTTTATTTTAATGCGATCGGTGCGGCAGGCGACACCGTAAAGGTTACAGAAGGGCGCTTTGACATGCATTATACAAGATAAAATAATAAAACTTTAAACTAACCTTACACATATGAAATCAACGATTTTTAAGATACTTAAGGTACTATTATGCGGTATCGCCATGAACTTGCTGTTGGCCAGCAAAACAACTGCTCAATACATGGTAAATGGCAAAGAGGTGGACACCACTTTCAACAGCGCCATGAATCATATTTTCGGTACGCTGGATGCCACCAGGATACCATACGGCCTCCTTCGTGATTATGCCATGGAGTTTAGAAATTTGGAAAATTTTAACGGCACGGCACTTGTCGACAGCAACAAAGTTGACAAAGGCGTATTCAGGCAAATTTACACTACGCTCGCTACCGCAAGAATGACGGCTTCAGCGTATGCCTCTTTGCCGAACCCGGGGGCGATCGATAGTCTTTGGTACAACGCGCGGGTTCCCGGGCAGGTCACCTTAAGCGGGTTGTTTTATCAATACAGTTATCTGAGCCGTGCGGGACTGCTATCTACAATGGTTACGCCTATAACACCACCTGCGGCGGGGGCGGCTATGCCAGCGTAAACCAGGCGGTTGTAATTTATCCAAACCCGGCTAACAGCTCAATGACGGTAACTAACAATAGTATCCCCGCCGCTACGGATGTTTCGGGAAACCCCAATGGGAATGTTCCGCAATCTTATCAAATTGTAGTTTATAACGACAAAGGAAAGATCGTGAAATCTGCTAAAAATGAACACGGCAGTCCTGATGTTACAGTTTCAACAGGAGATATGCCCGACGGCAATTACTTTTTACATATTATACAGGGGAGCAATGTTGTTGAAAAGCAGGTGATGGTAAGGCATTAAAATATTTGTTTCTATTCAATTCAGCCCTCTGTGAATTCAAATTCATCAGGGGCTTTTTATGTGCATATTATCGCCGATGCATGAGACTTACGAAGTTTTAAAACTTCGTAAGTCTAACTTTAACCATCCTTTAACAATGACGCCGGAATGATATTAGTCCGGCGAATTGGTTTTATCTTTGTAAGGCAAACTAATAAGTTACCCTTACAATAAAATGAATGTGAATAAAGACCTCCAGCTTGCCTCGGACCTGCGCACAGGAATTACCCGTTTGGTAAAAAAGTTAAGGAAGGAATCGCCCACGGGGCTGCAGCTTTCCATTACCGAGCGGTCGACACTTGCTTTATTATACCAGCATAAATCGCTACTGCCAAGCGAGCTTGCTGCTATGGAAATGATCACCAATCAATCCATGTCGCAGGTGCTTAATCATCTTTTTGAATTGGGGTTTATCACGCGTACCCCATCCGACACCGACAAGCGAAAAGTTATTATATCCCTAACGTCAGAAGGCGAGCGAACATTGACCAGGGTGCGTAACGAGCGCGATGAATGGCTGGCCCGTGCAATAAACGAAACATGCACCCCCGCCGAACAAAATATACTTAACCAGGCCCTGGCGCCGCTAAACAAACTGGTTGATTTTAAATGAGCATGCAGGAGAAAGAATAATAGATGACCACAGAAACAATAAAAAATTTCAGAACATTCCGGGCAGTCAAAAGCCGCAATTACAGATTATATTTAGCCGGACAATCCGTTTCATTAATAGGCACCTGGATGCAAAAAACGGCGGTGAGCTGGGTTGTTTATACGCTAACGCATTCAACCTTTATGCTGGGCTTAACCTTGTTTGCGAGCCTGTTCCCCTCCTTTTTGTTTTCGCTGATCGGCGGTGTGGTTTCCGACCGGTATAACCGGTACAAGGTATTGCTTGCTACGCAAATAGCGTCGTTAATACAGGCGATGTTGCTGGCAGCCTTAATATTGTTTAAGCATTATGCGATATGGGAGATACTTGCGCTGAGCGTAATATTGGGCATAATTAACGCTTTTGACGTGCCTGCACGGCAGTCGCTGGTTTACGAGATGGTTGATGATAAAGCCGATCTGCCAAACGCGCTGGCGCTTAATTCGTCGATGGTTAACCTGTCGCGCATCATTGGCCCGGGCATAGCAGGCCTTGTTTTGGAAAAGGTGGGCGATGGCGCCTGTTTTTTACTGAATGCGTTAAGCTTCGTGGCGGTTATCGTATCGTTGTTAATGATGAAATTGCCTGCGTATATTAAAAAAGGGCACACTAAAAATGTTTTCGGCGAATTGAATGAGGGCTGGGCATATATTAAACAAACCCCGTCCATTGCCTTTGTGCTGATCATGCTGGCGCTGGTCAGCTTGATGGTTTTGCCGTTCAGTACGCTGATCCCTTATTATGCCAAAGATGTTTTTAACGGGACGGCGTCGACTTTTGGTGTGATTGACAGCTTTATTGGGCTTGGCGCATTTTCGGGGGCCATATTCCTGGCCTCTCAAAAAACAGGGGCCGATCTCAAAAAAATATTGTTCATCAACACATTGATTTTTGGCGCAGGACTGATTTTGTTTTCGCACGAGCGCAGCTACCCGCTGGCTTTATTTTTTGTGACCGTAGCAGGGTTTGGAATGATGTCGCAAATAACGGTCAGCAATACACTTATCCAAACCACCGTAGCGCCGAATATGCGGGGACGGGTTATCAGCTTCTACGCGATGGCGTTCTTTGGGATGCAGCCGCTGGGCGGGTTGCTAGTTGGGGCCATATCAAAATGGATCGGCACGACGGATACGTTAATGGGCGAGGGTATAGCGGCGCTATTGATCGCGCTATTGCACTGGCGGTACCTCCAGAAAGAGAAACTGAGAAAAGAGCAGGACTTGCTGGTAACCGATGAGCATCATTTACAAACTGTCTGATAAATTCTGATCTGCCGGCGGATTTAATAATTCGTACATTCGATTTAGTTTTTAATCATCTGCTCATGAAAATCTTCAAATTTATTATCCCCCTATTGTGCTGTGCTGTTACATTGAGTTTTACAATCGCAGGAAAGGCAGACCGATGGCAACAGTTGTTTAACGGCAAGGACTTTTCCGGATGGGACACTTATATAGGCCCCGACCTTAACGATGCGGGTAAACCCATTACGGGCACGCCAATAGGGCTGAACAATGATCCCCGCCATGTTTTTACCATAGTAAAGCAAAACGGCGAAAATATTATCCGCATTTCGGGGGAGAACTGGGGCGCTATATCAACCAAAAAGGAATATGAGAACTACCACCTGCAACTGCAGTTTAAGTGGGGGGATCTTTCGTGGGGGCAAAAAAAGGGCAAAAAGAAAGACAGCGGACTGCTGTATCATTCTGTTGGAAAATACGGCGCTGATTACGGCGCGTGGATGCGTTCGCAGGAATTCCAGGTTGAGGAGGGCAATTGCGGCGACTATTGGGGCGTTGCAGGCGGAATGGCGGATATACCCGTTATTAAAAAGTCTGAAACAGAATATGTCTACAGCCCCGGGGCGGCGCTCGCTGTTTTTAGCCAGGGCAGTAAACAGGGAAGGCACTGCATAAAGCAGGGCGACGGCGAGAACCCAACCGGCCAATGGAACACGCTCGACCTATATTGCCATGGTGATACCAGCGTTCATATGGTTAATGGCAAGGTGATGATGATATTATACCACAACAGGCAGCTGGAAAACGGACAGGAATTGCCGCTTACCAAAGGAAAAATTCAGATACAGTCGGAAGGCGCAGAATTGTATTACAAGCAAATAAGGATACAATCAATTGACCGGCTGCCTGCAGAGTTTGTTAAATAATAACCTGTATACTAGTTTTTCAATCCTTTCAAAAGGCTGTAATAGGCGGGCTTTTTTTTGTAATCCGCATCGAAAGGCAGTGGCCAGTCTTTGCGGTTAAAAAAAGCAGGTATCCAACTGTCGTGATCGCTGAACTCCCAGGTGGTAATGCCATATTGCTGTGCGGCCGGAACAATAGCCCGGTATGTTTCGGCAATAAACTGGTATTTAGCCGCCTGGGCCAATTGAAGCGTGTCGGTGAAAACGATATTAGCTTTATTATTCGGGTTAACGGAAATATCCAGCTCTGATATATGGATCTTTAAACCGGTAGCAGCCAGCTTTTGTAATGCCGATGTGAGATTGTTATTCGAAACATTAATATCAGTATGCATTTGCATGCCGATACCGCTTATGGGTATCCCGCGCTGCTTCAGCTTGTTTACCAGCGATATCATTGAATCCAGCTTGGGCCCGTTCCATTCCTGCCCGTAATCATTATAGAACAAAAACGCGCCGGGGTCGGCTTCATGCGCGTATTGAAAGGCACGGGCTATATAATCAGGGCCGAGGTGCCTGCGCCAAATGCTGCCATCGCCGGTCTGAATGTCGTTATTTCGCAAGGCGCCATTGTTGTCCCTTATCGCTTCATTCACTACATCCCATGACGAGACTTTGCCTTTGAAATGGGCCGCCTCGGTTTGAATGTGAGTTTTAAAAAGGTTTTCCCAAGCCAGGGAATCACCGGAAAAACTGAGCACCCAGGCCGGCAGCGCCTGGTGCCAGATTAAGGTATGCGCGTGTACCCTGATATGGTACTGCAGGGCAAAATTTATAATATAGTCGCAAGCTGTATAATCTACATGCCCTTGCTGCTGCTCAATCTGGTCGAATTTAAATTCATAATCGGGCGTAAGGCTGTTATACTCTGTAATAAATGTGCCCTGGTATACGTAATTGTTTTGAAGGCCGATTGAACTGATTGCTGCCCCAACAGGAAAGGAAGAGGCGGATTTTAAGTTTGCTATTTGCACCGGCGGAGCAACAGCTTTCTTTTTACACGCCTGCAACAGCAGTATATTCAATAACAGGCCGATATAAAAACAATATTTCATGTAATGCTTCGCCGGTTAAAAATAAGGTAGCGAATAAAGATAAGTTTTTAACGCCAACCGGGATGCATTCACGGGATGTTACAATGAAGCAATTAAAAATAACAATACGATTGGCCCAATAACCGTAATTATGCCATACAAGGCAATAGCAACACTATTAAGCAAATATTAGCGTGCGCTAAACGCAATAAAATTAATCAATTGACATTTGTTACAGAAAAGAGATAAAACTTTTTGTGGTTTTTAAACGTTAGCATTCTAAAAATTAATATAGCCGATTAATTGATAATAATAAAATGCGTATTGGTACCGTATGATAAACATTTTTAGCTTTTACAGGTTATTATCACAGTTTTAATTCAGACGATATGTCAGCAAAAAAAAACATACTAATAATTGAGGATGACGGAGATATTTTACAAGTGCTCGAAACCGTACTGACTTATAATGATTTTTCGGTACAGGGAATTAACCGTACAGACGATATATTTGAAACCATCAATAAATATAAGCCCGACCTGGTGCTTACCGATTACCTTTTATCCGGTTTAAACGGGGGTAAAATTTGCCAGCTTATAAAAAGCAACAAGGATACCTGCCACTTGCCGGTCATGCTGATTTCAGCTTACCCCGCCCTTGCAACTTCATTCGGCAACTTTGGTTTCGACGCTTTTATTAACAAGCCATTTAATATAAATGACCTGGTTGATAAGATAAAAGAGCTGCTAAATAAAGCGCCGAAAAAAACAGCCACAAATGCTAGTCTTAAGTCCTGAGTCATTAGTAAGGAAAAGTTCGACTTCCGACTGTTGGCTTGTCGTTATAACCACGCGATAACTGACAAACTATATTTTCCTAATATTCAAGCTCGCGGCAAACATAGCCTGCTGTTTGCAAAACAGCTTCTATATTCCGAGCGGAAATATTCCCGGCCTCTATTCTTAAAATATTGTCGCAATCGTCCAGATCGAAATTCCAGGCACTAATTTCCGGTATGCCGGTTAACAGCGGTCCAACCTCGCCAACCTGTTCGGGGTTTTCAATGTTTGTTATAAACACCAGTACTTCCATGCTTTTTCACGAAAACGTTAATTACAACAATTATGCAGGTGTATTTGGCGCTTCGCGGGTATAATCTTCTTTATTATTCCAGGCATCCGAATCCCATTTCCCCCATCCGCACCGCTGGCCCATCTTCTCCTTAAATTTTGCCTGTTCTTCCGGGGTCATATTTTTAAAACGCTCGGCCATTTTGTGGCGCATCCACGGCGCGCCCCGGCGATGGCCACCTCTGCCAAAGCCAAATAGAATTTTACATAACGCAAATATCCCAAGAGCTTGCCAAAAAGTAATGGTGCCGACATGCAGAATAGGCGGCAGCAATTGGTTCCATAAAGTCATCACTACAAAGCCTATAAGGGCCACGAAGGCGGTAAATGCAACCACTGCAAGGGGAATAAATATAGCCCGTCTTTCATAAAATAATCTTTTCATTTTCTTAAATTTTAATAGTCTGTTATTTCATTGTACAGTTGCCTTAACCGCTTGCGCAAGTGCAAAACCGCGTAGCGTTTGCGCGATACCAGGGTTTGTACATTTTCCCCGGTCCGGCCGGCCATTTCGCTGAATGGAACATCATCCAGCTCATGCCAGATAAACACCTGTCTTTGCTCTTTGGGCAGTTCATCCAGCGCATGGAACAGCTGCTCCCAAAACAGGTTGCGCAGGTATTCCGTCTCCGGGGTTGCCGCTTCTGTCATCAGGATCGATTTGAAATCAAAAAGCTCATCTTCATCCGCGTCGCCGCCAGGGAGCATATCGTCAAGCAGTGTTTCTGTCTTTTTTTTGTGCTTGTCCAGTATTTTATTACGGGCAACGCGGTATAGCCAGGCACCGGTTTGCTCAATAGGCTCTGAATTTATTACTGAGCTGAACTGGTACCAAACATCCTGTAGAATGTCCTCAGCGTCGGCATCGTTTTTCACCCTCCGCCTGATAAATCCGAGCAAGCTCTTACCATAAGCTGTGATAGCTTGGATAATAGAGTTTTCTCTTTCTTCGGGCATTACGGCGGATATCAATGTATAGGTGTTTAAAGATAAAGACGATTGCATGATGAAAACATTTCAATTTATTTTGTTTTTGCGGGCCAGGTTGGATTAAGGCGGTTTTATCATTAACTTTCGTCTATCTACTAATTAATAATGCGTTATTTGTCTAAACCGGCTTGTTAAGCCCCAACCAATACTAATGGACCGTTCCGGCATTAACCGCATCAACTATTATAATATCCTGGCTATGATTGCAGCCTCGTGCCTTGCCCTGGCCATGCCTTTTGAACTGGTGCTGTTGTCGTATGCTATACTGGGCCCGGCGCACTATCTTACAGAAATATCATGGCTTAAAAACCGGCAGTTCTTTACTCTTAAAAAGTACGACTACCTGGTTATTATAGCGGTTGTCGTTATATCAATACTACTTCGGCTTCCTTCTGCAAATCTTGTCTTCTACAGCTTTGGCCTATCGTTCATATTATTAGTTATAAAAGGTAATATCAGCAGACTGCTTGCTTTTTGTATGCTTATTATAGCCGGATACTTTTTACTTACCCATAATATTTTGCGGACCATCTTCGGGTTATATATCCCCACTCTTATCCACGTATATGTATTTACCGGCGCGTTTATGTTGTTTGGAGCGTTAAAGGATAAAATTGTTTCAGGTTATATTGCATTTAGTATTTTTTTATTATGCCCGGTGTTATTGGCGGTGTTGTTTACATCCTACCATAGTACACCTGCGGCCTGGGCAATCAGCAATTATAATTATTTCGGCCAGATCAATGCCACCACGCTCCGCAACCCGGCCATCAACGTCTTTACCAGCCAGGCAAGTATAATTTTAACGCGACTGATCGCCTTTGCTTATACCTATCATTATATCAATTGGTTTAGCAAAACAAGGGTTATTAACTGGCACCGTATATCGGTAGCCCGGGTAGTTATTATATCAACGATATGGATCGCCTCGGTGGCCCTGTATTTTTATAACTATCGTTTAGGTATTAAATGGCTTTTTATACTGAGCCTCGTTCATGTTATACTCGAGTTCCCGCTTAACCACCGGAGTTTTATCGGGATTGGAAGAGAATTGAAAGCCAGGCTGGCAGGACATGATTAGATGGGGCGCGGTATTATACGTTTAAAGGATTAAATCAATACAACCAGATATGGGATATAATACAAAGCTTGCCGATAGAATAAGAGAGGCATTGATGCATTTGCCGGATGTTGAGGAAAAGGAAATGTTTCGCGGGATATGTTTTATGGTGAACGGGAAGATGTGCGTTTGCGTAAGCGGCGACGAGATGCTTTGCCGCATTGGCGCCGGTCAAATGGAAACCGCGCTTGAAACGAACGGTGTGAGACAGATGGTGATGGCCCGAAATAAGCCCAGCAAGGATTTTGTATTTGTGAGCGAGGAGGGTTTCCATAATCAAAAGGACTTTGATCACTGGATCAAGCTTGCGCTCGATTTTAACCCGATGGCTAAGGCAACTAAAAAACGTAAATAAACGAATTATAATGGTTCTGTTTATTTTATTATCTTCAATTATTATAACCATATCGCAATTATGAGTACACGTATTTTTCGCATAAAGTACATGCAGCTGGCACTGCTGGCTGGTTTTTTATTCTGTGTCTTTAGGGCAAATGCCCAAGCCCCATCGGAGGATGATATTCGGACAAAAGAAATTACTACCGCCATGGGCAATTCGGCAAACGAATGGAACAAGGGTAACCTTAAGGCCTTTATGGATTTATACGAGCCTTCGGCAACGATGATGATGCCAGGCGGGCCGGTGGGGTTGGACGCCATCAGGTCGTTATACGAAAAATCATACTTCAAAGGGAGCATGCCCAAACAAAATTTGCGCTATACTGACATGAAGGTGCGCTTTTTGGGTAAGAATTATGCGCTGCTTACCGGCGGGTTTGTTTTATACGGGAATGGACTGCCCGAACGCTCGGGGCGCTACTCCCTTGTAATGATTCACAACAAACATGGCTGGAAAATACTTCACGATCATTCGGATTGACCCGGGTTTAAACAAGCCGGGTCAATATTATTAAACTTATGTATTTGTACAATATTATGCGCCTGTTACACTGTATGCCGGTAAATTAACATGGATTGACGATCTCGTGCCCATAGAAACACGATTATTTTTATTGTGGTACAGCGATTGCTTATAATGGCATATATTTAACTACCTAATATTTTATGATAATATTCCGCTCTGCAAAAAGATCTGCACTTACCTTTCTAATCGTTCTTCCTTTCATTTTTCTCACGCTACAAAGTTGTAAAAAGAAACGCCCTGAAATGGCCAATATTCTTTATAAAAAAACCCATAACAAAGTTTTTAAGAATGTTACGCCTGAAGGTTTTTCGGAAGTATTTAAAAAAATGCTCGACAGTGCGAAAGCTACGCATGCCTATCCGGAGCCCATAACAAGTTTCTACGAACAAAACGACTACGACGCCGAGCTGATCATGGACCACTTGTTCAACAGTGATCTGAACACCGCCGCAGCCTGGTTTATGAAGGCCGATGAGCATGGGTTAAACCCGAAAATGTTCCGCACCGACGAAATACGGGCGTTATTAAAAAAGTTTGACGATAAAAAGGGCATAAAGACAGTTAATGAAGCGTACCATGACATGGCCGAGCTGGAGCTGTTGTTCGCCAATTCGCTAACCAAGTATTCAACCGCACTGCAGTACGGAATAGTTAATCCGAAAAAAATATATGTACGGTATTATACGGATACCAAATTGCCCGATACTGCGACGATGATGCAGGTGTTACAAACCCGGAGCATTAAAAACTACCTGGATAGTATTCAGCCAAAAAATCCGCAGTACGTTACTTTACAAAAAGCTTTAATAGGCCATTACCAGGCGCCAGGGTTTTCTCAGGAAGAAACCAAACGCATTTTAATTGCCAACCTGGAGCGCTTAAGGTGGAAAAACAAGCCCTCGGAAAATAAGTACGTTATTGTTAACATTCCCGATTATATGCTGAACGTGATGGAAAACGGCCGTTCTGTTTTAAGCATGAAGGTTTGTGATGGCGAAGGGCGAAATAAAACCAACTCAAACACCATTGTTAATTATCACGATACAGCGGCGGTTGACAGGCCGTTTCCGCGCGAAACACCTCAACTAAACAGTTTGATACATAGCGTTGACGTTAACCCGGTATGGAACATACCGCAAAGTATTGCCAGCAAGGAGATCATGAGAGATGCGGCAAAAGACAGATATTATCTTGCAAACAAAGGGATACAGGTTTATAAAAGCGGCAAGCTTGTAGATGATGCTGATATTGATTGGTCGACCGCTCAAAAGGATGAATACGAATTTAAGCAAAAGCCAGGGGATGATAACTCATTGGGGAAGATCAAGTTCCTGTTCAAAAACAAAAGTAACGTGTATTTACATGATACGCCTGCAAAGTCTGCATTTGACCTCCCTGCGCGTGACGTGAGCCACGGTTGTGTACGCCTGGGCGAACCGCAGCAGCTTGCTTTAAATTTATTTGGCACCGGGCCAAAGTACGATCTTATCGTAAAAGATATGGCTTCGGACAAGCCGGATCCGACAACCATTTACCTTCCGAAGAAGGTTCCGGTGTATATAACCTATGTTACTTGCTGGGCTGATGAAAACGGGGCATTGCAATTCCGCCAGGATGTTTATGGGTTGGATATTGTATTGTATGCGAATTTGCTAAAGGCCGGTATATAAATCACCACAAATTAAAAAGGCCCCGATCAACTTATTGATCAGGGCCTTTTCTATAAAATCTTTACGGTTTATTTACCGATGCTGTCATTAGCGATACCGGCATTTGCCATTGTTGCGGATGAATCAGGCATAAATAACGTCTTAGGCAGGTTTTCATCATTTAAATATTTTGATGTGTAGCTGCTATCGTTACCGTTGATAAAAAGAACTGTTTTACCTTTTATCGTATTTATAACCAGCTCAGATACTTCAGGCGATACAGCCGGGCAACCAAAGCTGCGGCCAATGCGACCTTGCACGTTTATGTTTTGCTGGCTAACGTATGGTGCAGCATGTACCACAATATCACGTGAACGGGCACCGCTGTTAAACCCCTCGTCCATACCATCTAACCGCAATGAACGGCCATGCTTGCCGAAATAAATATCGTCAGTTAAGTAAAACCCTAAACTACTTTGGTGCGACTCATTGTTATTCGAAAAATGGCTGGCTATATCATCGCCACTGCCTTGCCCGTGTGCAACCCAGGTATTTAATAATAAAGCTTTAGTCGCAATGTCTACAATCCACATCCGTTTTTCGTGACTTGGTTTGCTCAAGTCAACAACAGTTAAAATTGAACTGTTTTGCGGCAGTTTGTTTGCTATTTTTAAATTTAAAAAACCAGTAAAAGCTTTTTGAAATACACTGAGGTCCAAACCGCTTTCTTGTAAATGTGCAGTGCGGTAAACGTTAGATACGTATTGCTCTAACAAGGCTTTGGCAGAAACTTCAGCTGTTTTTATGCTAGTTATACTTGTGGTTGGTTTCGCTGTGCCTACAGATCTCCAGCTTATCATTGTAGCTGAAAATATGAGCAGAGCACCCAAAAACCACATCAAATGTTTTTTCATATTCTTCATTAAGTTTAATTCAATAGTTTATCGTCGTCAACCTTTATACGTTGAGTAGCAGTATTAGGTTCCGAATTATTCTGGTAGTACAAAATTATCTATTTTAACTCAATTAATTGTCACAATAATATAATTATACACTTAAACTTAAGGTTTGTTTTAATAAAAGTTAAAATGGAGATTTTTTAGACTCTGTGCTGCTGCAACGGTTTAATAATGCAGGTATTTAATAAACCAAATACAATGTAGTTTAGTATATCGGCGGAAATTTTTTGGGATCAGCATCACTCATTAAACTGTATACAGCTTCAATAATATCGTCCTCGGAGGGCTTGCTGAAATAATCGCCGTCGGAACCGTAAGGCGGACGGTGTTCTTTGGCACAAAGTGTTTTTGGCTGCGCGTCAAGCGAATAATAGCCTTTCTGCACTTCGAGTATATTTTGTAAAATATAAGCCGACGCGCCACCCGGCACGTCTTCATCAACGATCAGCAATTTGCTGGTTTTCTTTAACGACTTTCCGCTGATGTTATCCAGATCGAACGGATATAGGGTTTGCGGGTCTATTATTTCAATCTGGATGCCCATTTTCTCCAGCTCTACTGCGGCTTCCATCACAATGCGAAGGGTTGAGCCATAGGATACAACAGTAACATCGGCGCCCTCTCTTAGCAGCTCCGCTTTCCCCAATGGCACGGTAAATTCACCTACGTTGGCAGGCAGGCGTTCTTTCAGGCGATATCCGTTTAAGCACTCAATAACAAGTGCCGGCTCGTCGCTCCTCAGCAGAGTATTGTACATGCCAGCCGCCTGTGTCATGTCTCTGGGTACGCAAATATGCAGCCCACGCATCGAACTTAATATCAGCCCCAGCGGTGAACCTGAATGCCAAACGCCCTCCAGCCGGTGCCCGCGTGTGCGGACAATAAGCGGCGCCTTCTGCCCGCCCTTGGTGCGATAGCTTAGCGTGGCCAGGTCGTCGCTTAGTACGTTTAGTGAATATAAAATATAATCGAGATATTGGATCTCGGCTATGGGTTTTAATCCGCGCATGGCCAGGCCGAGGCCTTGTCCTATAATAGTAGCCTCACGTATTCCGGTGTCGGTTAAACGAAGATCGCCGTATTTAAGCTGCAGCCCGGCAAATCCCTGATTTACGTCGCCGATAGCGCCAACGTCTTCACCAAAGGCGACGATGCTTTTATCGCGCTCAAAGTTGGCATCGAAACAAGCGTTTAACAATTCGCGGCCATCCAGCATACGGGCATCTTCATCATATTGTACCGGGACCTGTTGCACCCTATACGGCGATTGCGGCGTCTCTGTAAACAGGTTGGAATTAAAACGTGCCGCGTTTTTTATTTGCTCATCACTAAGCCAATTGATCAGCACCTTTTTGGCTGATGAATTATCCTTCACCGTAAGGCGCAGCGCTTTTCTCGCGGCGGTAAATACATCCTTGCGGCCCGGGTCGGAGCATTCGCGCAATCCGCTTACTATAGTTAGTAACCTATCTTTCGCCGTCACATCCTTCGCCAATTCTTCAATCAGTTGGGCCGCTTCATTTAATTCGGTTTTTATTTCTTCGCCGAGCTGATTCCATACGGATCGCTGGCATTCACGAACATATTTTTTAGCAGTTGTTTCCAGCTCATCCATTTCGGCCCCGGTGGCGATAGCCGACGCGATCATCCATTTGCGCATCTGAAGCAGGCAATCGTGCTCCTCTTCCCAGGCCAGCCTTTCCTTTGATTTATAGCGTTCGTGCGATCCTGAAGTGGAGTGGCCCTGGGGCTGTGTCATTTCATTTACATGGATCAAAACCGGCACATGCTCTTCACGACAAAGGGCAATGGCCCGTTCGTAAGTTTCGCAAAGTGCCACATAATCCCAGCCCCGCACTTTAAATATTTCGTAGCCGTTTGTTCCCTTTTCGCGCTGGAAGCCTTTTAATATTTCCGATATATCTTCTTTGGTGGTTTGCAGTTTAGCCGGGACAGAAATCGCATACGCATCGTCCCAAACAGAAATGGCCATTGGTACCTGCAACACGCCTGCGGCGTTCAGCGTTTCAAAAAACAACCCTTCGGATGTCGAGCCGTTACCAATCGTACCAAAAGCAACCTCGTTCCCGTTAACCGAGAAGTTGCTGAGATATTCAAGTTCTTTATTTTGGCGGTACAATTTAGAAGCATAAGCCAGGCCGAGCAGGCGGGGCATGTGTCCGCCCGTAGGCGAAATATCGGCGGAACAGTTCATGGTTTCGGCCTGGTTTACCCAGCTCCCGTCCTCATTCACAAATCGTGTAGCATAGTGGCAGTTCATTTGCCTTCCGGCGGATGCCGGGTCCTTCTCCACATCGGGGTAAGCATATAGCTGTGCGAAGAATTCCGGCAGGTTGCTCATACCGGTAGCGAACATAAACGTTTGGTCGCGGTAATAGCCTGCCCGCCAGTCGCCCTTGCGGAATGCCTTGGCCATAGCCAGCTGGGCAACTTCCTTACCGTCGCCAAATATCCCGAATTTTGCCTTACCCGTCAGTACCTCTCTGCGCCCGATCAAACTCGCCTGCCGGCTTTCAAAACCGATGCGATAATCGTTGAGCACTATTTTCTTAAAATCTTCAAAACTGAGCTCGGCTGCATTAAAGTTAACCGTAGCGTGTATTGCAGTTTCGGGCATATAAAATTTTGATTAGCGGGTAAAATTATAAAATTCTATTCTGTTATTTGCAATTATCACGTATAAAACATCCCGGCAAAGCGAATAGTTTTTTAATTACGTTAAACCTTTTATATTTGTATTCGTTAAACGACTATATATGAAAAAAAT
Organism: Mucilaginibacter sp.; assembly: GCA_028288025.1. Taxonomy (GTDB): domain Bacteria; phylum Bacteroidota; class Bacteroidia; order Sphingobacteriales; family Sphingobacteriaceae; genus Mucilaginibacter. The sequence continues at coordinate 88,416 of JAQBOM010000022.1, forward strand.
ATTAATGATTTGCGCAGTGGTTTTAGGCTTTGCCTTTACTGCATCGGCACAAGATAGCGAAAAAGCCGACTTTAAATTCAACGAAGAAAAGCACGATTTCGGTAAGATACCGCAAGGTACACCAGTTACAACCGTGTTTGAGTTTACCAACATTGGTAAGGAGCCTTTGATATTAACGGAAGTGAAGCCAACTTGTGGCTGTACCATTGCCGATTATACCAAAACTCCAGTAAAAAGCGGAGAAAAAGGTTTGATCAAAATAACCTATAATGCTGCTGTTGCCGCGCCGTTTAATAAGACGATAGTGGTAACATCAAACGCTAAAACGCCACAAAAATATTTAAATATTGTCGGCGAGGTAGTAGCCAAGCCAGCGGCAAGCAGCCGATAGGCAACCAAATTTAAAGATTTTTAAAAAGACACGGTAATTCGTGTCTTTTTTGTTTTAGTCACCCTGAGTGGTGAGTTTTTGAAAACTCTCAAGACGAAATGATACCTTCGTTTTGTTCGAGAACAAAAATGTAATGGGTAACCCTCAATTTCTGGCTCTGATCTCAGGCTTCCGACCTCACTTCCCAACTTTCGGACTTTCCGACTAATTCCTTAATTTTGCGCCATGCCAAAAATTTCGCACAAAGGGCAGCAAATGCCCGCATCGCCTATTCGTAAATTAACGCCCTACGCCGATAAGGCTAAACTCGCCGGCAAAAAGGTTTATCACTTAAATATTGGCCAGCCGGATATTGAAACGCCGGAAGGCATGCTGAATGCCATTAAAAATATTGACTTCAAGGTGTGGGCCTATACTGCATCAGAAGGGACGTTGACCTATCGTAAAAAACTGACTGAATATTATAACAAGTTGGGTTACAACATCAGTCCCGAAAATATTATTGTAACTACCGGTGGCTCAGAAGCAATAACCATATCGATGATGGCCTGCCTTGACCCGGGCGATGAAGTGATCATTCCCGAGCCGTTTTATGCCAACTACAACGGCTTTGCCTGCCAGAGTGATATTGTGGTGAAACCAATATTGTCGTTTATAGAGAATGGTTTTGCGTTGCCGCCGATAGCAGAATTTGAAAAGCTTATTACGCCAAAAACAAAGGCCATTATCATTTGCAACCCCAACAATCCGACAGGCTACTTATACTCAAAAGAAGAACTCGAGGCATTAAAAGAATTGGCGCTGAAATATGACCTGTACCTGTTTTCGGATGAGGCTTACCGCGAATTTTGTTATGATGGCCGCAGCTTTATTTCACCGATGCACCTGGCCGGGCTCGAGGAAAACGTAATTGTGATGGATACCGTGAGCAAGCGGTACAGCGCCTGCGGGGCAAGGCTCGGCTGCCTGATCACAAAAAATAAGGCCGTATTAGCAGCAGGCTTAAAATTTGCCCAGGCCCGTTTGAGTCCCGGAATGGTGGAGCAGATAGCCGGTGAAGCTGCCGTTGATACACCGGACAGCTACTTTGAAGCGGTGAACAAAGAATATACTGCCCGCCGCGATACCCTTGTAAATGCATTAAACCACATGGATGGCGTTTTTTGTCCAAATCCCGGCGGCGCATTTTACGTGGTGGCGCAACTGCCGATCGATAATGCCGATAAATTTTGCCAGTGGATGCTCGAAACCTTCAGCTACAATAACCAAACCGTAATGATGGCCCCGGCTACAGGCTTTTACAGCACCAAAGGCGCAGGCCTTAACGAAGTTCGTATGGCATACGTTTTGAATAATGATGATCTGCAGAAAGCCATGGTTTGCCTTGATGAAGCGTTGAAGGTTTACCCGGGAAGGAAAGTAGGCAGTGAGCAGTTTGCCGTGGGCAGGTAGTTCTGTTTGCGGTTTTTAGTTTGCCGTCGGCGGTAAGATAAAAGCACACCGCAAACCGACAACTGCAAACTTTTCCATACCTTTGTATTCTTATCAAAGTTCAACTGCAAACTGCCTACTGGCAACTGCAAACTCAAAAATGGGGTCGACCGGAATTGACAGGATGGAGATAAGTAAGTAAGCATGCAGCGCGTTGGGTGAATTAGCGCTTAAATCTGAACGCTCAAACTTCAAATGGCGAAAATAACTACGCCTTAGCTGCTTAATTTAGAATTTAGCTAGCTTTTGTCCCGCCGGTTTTCCGTTTCATCGGGCCGGCATCAGGGGCATCGAAAGATGAAACTGGTCCCGACTGCGGTGTGCTGTCGGGACGAGATAAAGCACCTACGGAAGACGGTACAGGCAAGCAGCTGGCCTTCCCCTTCCCGACAATTTAATAGATGCTAAGCACGTAGAAAGCTTACCTTATACCATGTTTGGACGAGGGTTCGAATCCCTCCGGCTCCACTTTTTAAAAAGCCTTCAGATTAATTTCTGAGGGCTTTTTTGTTTGCGGGGTAGTCGGAGACGACATGTTCATCCGAAATTGGAAACTTCGAATTGCGAGGTATTTTCTCGGCATTTTGATTTTATAGAAGATAACCTATATTGTGTCAATCTTGTTCAGGGCAGGGATAAGGAATAATTTCGGGATGTTTAATTTTCGAAATCATTTCTCTCCAAATTTCTATTAAATTGTTTACTAAAAGCGTTATTGCTTTTAAGTTTTAGTGTAAAAGATCTTCAAGCATAACTGTCGCTTCTGCGCTGGTTAATGATAGATTACTGCCGGTTCCGTCTGTCGGGTATAATGTACAGGAAAAGGTCAACTTAATTTTTAAGCTTTCGTGAATTCCAAGTTGTGCCGGCACGGGGGTAATCGCTAAAACGTTTGCACTGCTGACTGCTTGCGCCCCGATGCTGGAGTATTGTTTACCCGTAGCATCGGTATAATATATGGCTATCGCCTTGGTCCCCGCAGTAAAACTGCTGCTTGCCGCGTAAACCCAGGCTCCGATATTTACAAAACTATTAAAATAGGCGGGCACATCCTGGCTTAGATCAGCACGGAAAGTTCGGAACTCGACACCTAACTGCGGCGTCAATCCCGTAGCGGCCGACAACAATGCGGTGAGTCCCCCGGTATTAATGCCCTGGTATAATGAAGTGTTGGAGGAGGACCCGGTATAGTAACCCGGAGAGCCATCCAGGGCTGCCTGCCATGTTAATGCATGTCCGTTTAATGTTCCTTTAAAATAATAGGCCGCGGTTATAGTTGTTGACACGCTTTTAGGGCTTGTATTACTTTTTTTACATGAGGTAAAAAATAATACAGCTATAACAAAACTTAATGTAACATTTAATACTCTCATTGTGATAAGGGTGTTGGTTTAATTTTATTACGTAAAATACAACCGATGGGTTACGTTCGATTGATGCCGCCGATGCGCAATTTGCTGGTTGCAACACCACAAAGGCGAGAGACACATCGCTATATCGGAATAAAAACGCCTATGCTGCCGCACTATCCTGCTCCTAATCATCCTTTGGTTCCCAAAGCTCAATAATGTTGCCTTCCGGGTCGAGCACGTGCACAAATTTGCCGTAGTCATATTCCGCTATTTCGTCAACGATAGTCACATTGTCCTTTTTTAGCTCATCAACCAGTGCAACGAGGTTTTCTACCCGGTAATTGATCATAAAGGGTTTTGCCGACGGATTGAAATATTGGGTATCCTGCGGAAATGCACACCAGGATGTCGATCCCTTTTTCGACGGATCATCAGCTTGCAGCCACTCAAACGTAGTTCCGTATTCACTGGTTACCAATCCTAGATTTTTGGCATACCAGTCGTTCATGCCTTTCGGGTCATTGCATTTAAAAAATACACCGCCCAGGCCCGTTACTTTTTTCATATTTAATTAGTTCTAATTGTAATTTATGCGTTTACCGCAGTCGGTTTAGATTTATTTTTAAGTATAAGCGCAGCGATCAACGATATCACGATGCCAACCGGCACAATTTCTAAATAGGTGAACATTGCCCTAAAGGCGGGGCTTGTTCTGTATTTTTCCATCGTTGCTGCCATTTCAGCTGTTTGCTTTTGTATAACCGCGGCGCTTGCTCCGCTCGCTTTCAATTCGGCCAATACCTGGGCTTGATATTTTTCACCGAAGTCGGGAAGGAAATAGCTGTAGTCTATCATCCATATAATAACATAAACTGTAGATGCAATAAGTGTTATCAAAAGCCCTATTTTAAGCGCTTTCAAAAAAGTAATTATGCCGCCGTTGTAATTATCCCGGTAGTTTTTTACTGCTACAAAAATGAGCGAAAAGGCTAGTATCATAGATGCATAGCCAAAAACCATCCGCGTATTTAAGCTCAAGCTATCGCTCAATACGCCTTCGCCAACAACGCCCCATGATGCGGCTACTATTCCGCCAATAAGCCCGCAAGCCCAAATGTTTTTTTTCATTGTTTTTTTAATTAAGTTTTAATCCTGTCCAAAATTGCAGTAACGGGTTATGTTCCGGGTCATAACTTTTGGGTGATTTTAAAAAAAAAGGCAATTATCATACTAAAGAATGATGCATATCAAGGTATCAATCCTAATCTTTTTGCCATCTCAATAGCCTGCGTACGGCGTTCTACTTCCATCTTTAAAAACAGGTTGGATGTATGTGTTTTTATGGTGTTTAATGATACGAACAATCGTTCGGCAATTTGTTGATTGCTTAAACCATTGGCTATTAATTGCAGAACTTCCAGTTCGCGGGTACTTAAATGCAGGCGATCCAGCTCATTCTTGTTTAAGACAAAGTCGGCATTGGCTAGGACCTGCGTTTCAATTATCACCGTTTTTACCTTTGGATTTATTAGTTTTATGGCAATCCATATACCCAGGCCGGTGAAAAAAATGGCTATGGCACCGGCATAAATTTCAAAAGCGTGGTCGATAATAATAAAGCGCCATTCCAGCCATTTTAATAACAGCAGTAACAGGGCGAGGGACACACCATATAGTATGTTCTGCTTGTTCTTTGTTAATACCCCGGGGGCCATTGGTGCATTTGTATTATATTTAAAAATAAAAGTTTTATGTGGATAACGGAGAAAATACTTTACCGATAACCACGATTAACGCAATAAGCCGGATTTGGCCGACGCACAATTTGTTGGGTGATAACATAACAAGGCTAAGAAACTGCCCGCGATAGCATGTGGGGGCTGCTTTGTTTAAATGGAACTGGTGGTTTGAAAACCGGGCAAAAGGGTTCGAACTTCTCTTGACCGGGGGCTTGCGCTCTGACTATGCGAACGAAAAACCATCTCTTAAACAGAGCGTAGCGAAGTGAAAAATCACCCCGCCCCACTTAATTGGCATCAAAACCCAATAAAAATCAGCAAATCAGATGACAGCAAACGTTTGTCGTTGACATACAACAAGCAGGGTGAAAGGGTTTATTCAGCAACGATTTTTACCATATAGTCACAACAAATCGTAATCTGCCTCAGTCATAGCATTGTAGAATACCACGTGAGTTGGAAATTCAGCTATGATCTGGTAGTTGAGTTTCCCTGGCTGACGTTTAAGGGAGATATGCACCGGTGTGATCTGATCATGGGGTTTTTCGTCAATATCATCCACTGTCAATTCTCTTTCAAACCCCTTGCGGGGCTTTAATTCTTTAAGATTGATAAACCCTCCCGTAATTATTCCGAAACCCCGGCCTTTTTTATTACCCGGATACATACCTATACTCTTATCGTTGATGATAAAAAGGGTGCATACGGCCGTGAATTTATCAGGCTTCCGGATGCTGCCATTTCCGGCTTTTATTACATTGGCTTTTTGCAGTATTACAAAGTCGGTATATGGCACTGTAGCCTGCGCCATTGTGTTAATGGATACGCCGGCGATAACGATTAATAAGTAAATAAATTTCATACGTTGGATATTGGTTTAAGGTGCGTAAAAAAAATATATACGTGGCTATCGATGTAAAACAACTAATAGATATAATGCTAAAGATAATAAAAAGTAGGAAGCTATGCGCTTATTATATTCGGCCCCGCGGTGCTTTGACTAAAATTATTAAATGGGTATGGGCGCGGAAACCAAACAGGCCAACCGACTGTACCGGCCTGTGTCTTAGATTGATAACAACGATAAAAATTTGCTTATCTGCAGAGTTAATGTTATTTTTAGAAAAAAAAGGTAGTCGTCGAAAAACCTTTAAAGAGTAGACCCTCAATTAATTTAACGTAAAATGATCGAACCAGACAAAGGCACACCAATCGGTTTGGATGAAACCGAAAGTTCAGCCAGTTTGTTGGACAAAGGAACGCCCATCGGCTTGGCGGCAGAGAGCGCGGAAGATGATGAGGCCAACGAAGAAAAATCCGGAGGCGAAAGCTAGCGGATAGCTGGCACGGGTATACCGCAACTGACTCTTATTATTGCACCTTACTTATGCAAAGCCACGGCATAAAAAAGTTGGCTTGCACATGCCTTTTCATGTGTATGCTCAAGGTTTCATTCGCGCAAAAAGATGCGCCGAACGTACTGCGGAAGCAGCTTTCTGCCGTATTGCCCGATACTACGCGGGTTGAACTGCTTCGAAAACTGAGCATGCAGATACAGTCGCTCAGACCGGACAGCGCATTATTCTACGCCCGCCAGGCGCTAGTCCTTGCCCAAAAAATAAACTTTAAAAAGGGAGAAGCCGAATGCCTCGACCGGCAGGGTGTCGTGCTGTGGAAAAACGGCAAATACGACCAGGCGCTGCTCAGCGTACTTAACTCCTTAAAAATCCGGGAAGAGATAAATGACCGGCAAGGACAACTGATCAGCTTGAACGATATCGGCATTATCTATACCGATCAGAGTGATTACGCCAAAGCCTTATGGTACCATTTCAAGGCCAGGAATATTGCACAGTCGCTCGACAAGAAGCGGAATCTGGGTATCATTCTTTCAAATATCGGGAATTGTTACATCAAGCTTGGCAAAATTGATTCTGCGCTGGATTTCGAAATGCGCGCCTACGAGATCCAGCATATGTTAAATGACCAGCAGTCACTGCCCAACACGTTATCTATTTTAGGCGATATCTACCTGAAGATGGGGCACCAGTCGCTTGCGATCGACTATTACCGGCTAAGCGTCCTTTCCGCAATCAAAAATAATGACCAGACCGGGCTGGCAGACACCTATAACAGCATTGCAACGTTGTACAGTAAGTCCGGCAAAAGTGACTCGGCTATTTACTATGCCACACACGCCCTTACAGCTGCGCAAGCCGGCATGTACCCGGAAGGGGTTTACAACGCCGGCAACTTGCTGACCCATATCTACCAGGGTAAAAATGAGCACCTGGAAATGGTTTACCTAAAAACGGCGATGGCCGCAAAGGATAGCATGTTCAACGCTGAAAAAATTAAGCAGGTACAGGTATTAAGTTTTAATGAAGCCTCCAGGCAGCAGGAAATAGCAGATGAGAAGCATCGCGAAGCCGACAGCCGTATTATCAATCTCCAGCTTATTGGCATTGCCATTTTTATCCCGTTTTTCTTCCTGGCATTACTGTTGCTGAGCAAAAGCCGTACGCACCGCAGGGTAATTGATTTTATGAGTGGCCTGTCACTCTTGCTGGTTTTCGAGTTCATCACGCTGTTTATCCATCCTTTCGTGCAGCGGATAAGCAATCACCTGCCTATCCTCGAGCTTGGCATCCTTGTATCGCTGGCCGCAGTACTGGTACCTATGCACCATAAGGCCACCCAATGGCTGCGCGAAAAGCTGGTCCACATTGCAACACATCATTCGGCGCACGCCGATGCAAAGCCGGAAGTCGCCATTAAAAAAACTACCAAACACGTCACCCACAGCTAATTACTTAGGATCGGCTGTTTTGTTTTTCCCATTTTAATCGTATATTAGTAAACCTTAATCACAATTTATGGTATGGACAGAAAGCTCCGATGTTTGTATCTCTATATACGGCACGTTACAGACACTCCACCAAATTGACGCACAAACGACCATTGATACAACCGGGCTGTTGCGCATGCAGGACCTCCAGTTTTACAATACAACAGCATCCGGCGATATAAATAACGCGAACGCGCTGGCGCTAGCCAAATTAATCGATGTAACACTGGCCAATTCGTTTGCGGCATCGTACCAGTCCAATACGGATACCAACGAGGCTATCAGCAGAATGCTTACCATATTGCAGGATGCCGGTAAGACGGTTGAAAATCTTTCAGACACGGTTGCTACATTGTATATATTCTGATGAAGGCTGTATCAAAGATCGGCCTCCTTATACTGTTCATGGTTAGCCCCTTGTTTCTTTCTGCCCAGATCAGAACATTTGACGAAGCCAGGAAAGCGGCACTGGATTCGCTCACGAGCCCGAACGTGTTAAATGAAGCGATGGGCAGGTACATGTCCGCCCTGCAAAATGAAAATCCTGCCGCCTACAAATTCATTCGCAACTTTAACCTGAAGTTTAAGACCTTCCAGGCGGATAGCAGGCCGCCGGGGCTGGGCTTTAGCTACCAGTATGATAACAGCTGGGCCAAAAACAGCCGCGGTAAAGCCTGCGATGCCAGCCAGTCGTTCAATCTTAACCTCGACGGAAACGTTGCCTTTAAAAAAGTATATAACCCCGTTAATTTCCTCGAGTCCAAGTTCTTTTACAATGGTAGCTTTTTCTGGGGCGGTTTTGCTGAAAAGAACAGCCCGGAGCAAGCGAAGGAGCTTCGCCGGATATTTCGTGATTATAACGATGCGCTTAAAAATAAAGATAAGGTTAAGGAAAAAGACCTTATGGCGAGCGCAAATCAACTAACACATATCACAGATCAATATTATATTGGCATAAACGGCTCGGCATCGTATGAAAGCAACCAGGATTTTTCTAAAACACAGTTTGTTCCCGGCCTGCTCATCAACGCAGGGGCAAGCAGCATTAGCGGAAATAGTGCGTTGCGCTGGTTCAACCTGCCGGATTACCCATTTGCGTTGATCCGGCTGCTGACCGGTACAGATACCCGCTTTTCCGTTTCGGGGGTAGCCATACCGGCTGTGCTTTTTGGTCTTGATTACGTAATACCAACGCAGGACAGCCTGCGTCAGGCTGTGACGGGCGCGTTAACGCCGTTTAGCCGGGTGCGTTTCGAGGCATCATTTAAAACAGAGGCAGCCAGGGTCGCCAGCCAGGTAATATGGTTCAGCGCAGACTATCGCTGGTATCACCAGCTGGCGGCCCCGCAAGCCCTGGTTAATGCAAAGATCGGCCACTTCAACTATTTTACGTGTAACCTGTCGTCCACCAATGGTTTTTTTGTTAGCTACTCCTACGGGCAGTTACCGTTCGATAAGCAGAAGGACAGCGTATATGCACTTGGATTTAAATACGATTTGGGTAACTGGACTAAATAAAAAACATCATGAAAAAATTATTTTTGCTTTCCTGCTGGACATTGTTCCAATTATTGGCTGCTTCGGCGCAAACGCCAGCTGCTGGCTCACGGCCCGCCGCCAATACCGGATGTAATTGCGGAACAGAGCAAAAAATCATAAACGGGACGCCAAACCCTGCAACGCCCGTGACTCCGGCAACCGCCGCACCAATTCCGCATATCCTGCAGGTCCAGGCCAGGAAGCTCGAAAACCGCGACAGCGTTTTTAAAACTGTCCGGGCGGATGATCTTATTCTCCTTCAGCTATCAAATCCCAAAGCATTTATGGATAGCCGCCCGGTTGACAACAGTAAGCTCATATTGTATGCCGACGGCGTTACGTTGAAAGGAATTACTTCTGATCTGTTTAGCAATATCCGTAAAGATGAATTCAAAGCAACCGACACGCTGACGTGGGTAACGTTCCAGCTTAAGCAGGATACAACCACAAAGCCGGCCTGGGACAACCTATATAAATTGGCCAATTCCTGGCACAGCAATACGCTGCGTGTACACCTGAGCTTGGGCTGGGAGGGCATGTTGCCGGTTTCGGTAAATGCGAAGGATCTGCCCCGGACAAAGGTAACTATCGTTTATTTCAGCTCGCGCATGTTTGTGGTTATGAGCCTGCTGTTTGTTGGCCTGGTTGTACTAATCCTTTTTTTGGCCATTCGTTCCGATATTCTGAAGGAAGAGCCTGGCGGGGCATATAGTTTGTCGCAAACACAGTTGGCCTACTGGACAACATTGGTTATCGGCGGGTTCCTTTATTCCCTCCTGCTAACCAATATCGCCTCAACCCTCAATTCTTCCATCCTGCTGCTCCTCGGGATCAGCATGGGCACAAGCGGCGCAGCCACCTATATCGACTATTTTCAAAAGAAAAAACTAGGCCCCGCCTATGTGCCTAAACAACACCGGGGCTTTTTTAACGACATCCTGGGCGATGGAGAAAGCATGAATATGCAGCGTTTCCAGATTTTTGCATGGAACATTGTATTGGGTGGATACTTTATTGTTTTTACAATAAACAACAAGACCATGCCTGTAATACCGGATGTGTTACTTACGCTTGCGGGCGTTAGCTCCCTTACATACGTCGCGGTCAAGCCATCGGAATCCCAATAAAGCAGCAAAACCGGATCATCAAAACTCAAAAGGCTTAACCCAATAGGTAGGGCTTTTTGAGTTTCATTGTACTTGTACTTCAAGCTACCGCCCGCGATAAATTAGTTTTATTGGATTTCATTATTTATCTTTAATAACCAATTAATTATCAAACCATTAAACCAAATTATCATGAATTCAACAACGGAATTAATTTTCACGGTGGCAGGCGCTGTCCTGACCCTGCTAACAGTTTACGGAGCGCTAAAATTAGACAGGAAGCTTTTTCTCTACGGAGTTTGTCTATTTAGTATTCTGCCTATAATCGGCGAAAGCATGGCTTACAATGCCGACAAAGCGCCGATACATATAACGGTTATTTTTATATTCCTTGCCCAGTTTGTACTGGCTTTCCCTAATACAATTGTTTACGGACAAGAGAATGCAGCCGCTACTAAATTATCCACGAAAATTGCTTTGGCTATTCTTCTTTTTAACATCGGGGGCGCTGTATTCATTCTGTGTTTAACAACAGCGGTTCCTGCTCAATTCGGATACTATCATATCGTTATTGCGCTTGCTGTAGCCTACCTAATGTTTAAAAGAATCAGTACCAGTGGGGCTGCCTGGCTAAAATAAGAGACCGTCTGCCGTATTGAAAAAGCGCGGGTCTGTGGTCCGCGCTTTTTTATTGACCGTGGATGCTCAAAACTGGACGTTGTCAAATGAAAAAGCCCGACGAGGGGGGGACTAAAATTGTCTTTATAATATTAGTTAAAACTTTTGCCTGTTTATGAGTGTTTCACAGGTAAATCAATATTGCATTAGCAAATAACCAGTTAACTAACCTATAACGACTATGAAACATATTACCTACCTGGCAGGGGCATTGTTGCTTATGGCAACCAGTTTGAGCACTTATGCCCAAAAATATAAAACACCGGCCGACACCGTAAAATTGAACCAGGAGTATATCAAATTAAACAATGAAATTGCCAGCCTGAGTTCGCAGCTGACTGCAGCGCAAAACAGTTTGCCGGATTATCAGTCAAAAGCGACATCGGCACAGGACGCTGCTCAGGCTGCCGCGTCGGAGAGCCGTGGAAAAGCCTCCCGGGCCACCAATGGGAATATAAGAGATGTAAAAAACGCGAAAAACAAAGCCAACGACGCTTATTCTAAAGCCAGGGATGCAAAGTCGGCAAGTAGCCAGTTGGATAAATTGAACGAGAAGATAAAAAAGACGACTGCCGACATTAAGAAAAAAAAGGAGCGTTTAAAAGAGCTCGATCAAATGCTGGCGGATATCCGGGCACAGCATCCGGCGAAATAAGTGATAGTGTGTCGGTACGGATTACTTGTTCACTGATTTACCAAGATCCCGTACAAATAGGGCATTCTGTCCAAGTTTCATCAGATGATCGCCGCGATTGTTTCGGGTAAACATCTCGATCCACAGCCCCTCTGTGCCATCAAACAAATCGATAAACATTAAAAATGCAGGCAGTGTTTTAGGGTGACCCTCGTAATAAAAATCAATCGGTATAGGCTGCTTGGTGAAATCGATTTTATAATTTAATTCTTTAATAGAATCGCCTAAGATAAACCGGACGCGATTTTCATCGATAAAAGTAATGCGGGTTGTTGTTTTGGCTTTGTGATAGGTTGTCCAATCGCCGATAAGGTCACGATAATCGGGGAAACGGAGTTGGGCTTCGGGCTGTTCGAGTCTTATTTTTTTGAATACATATATTTTTTTGCTTGTAGTGTCCGCATTGTCTGGTATTGAGCCCCGAACGCGGTATAAAAAAATGCTATCGTTCACGAACTTAATTTCAGCATCAACATAGTTTGGGTGGCTTTTTCGGTGAATATCGACCGTATATTTCAACCTGAGAATACCATTCTTGACACTTCGCTCGTACTTAATATTGATATAGGCGATCAATAAACCGTTTGGGAATAAAAGTGCACCGGTACTATCGGTAAGAAACTGCATATCGCCGAATTTACCGTTAGAATAATGCGCCCTCCATCTGCCGGTTAAGCGTTTATAGTTGTCTTGTTGTGCATGCGCAGATATAGTTATTATTAGAAATATAAAAATAACCAGTGTAAATTTTTTTGAGGAATTTATAATCGCGAGCCTCATGTGGAAAGGATTAAGTTAGGTATTCCCGAATATAGAAAATTTCCGTGAATTACTGTATTACAAACTTCTGATTGCGGCAAGTGCGGCTATACACCCGGTATCTTGATCCCGGCGTCTTTAATATCCTGTAAAACGGCTTCCTGCAAAACAAGTTTTGTGTCTTCAAAACCATGCGCCTTTACCCACACATTGATGGCGATAGTATAGCCGTCGGGTTCCAGTAAGGCTACACCAATGCGCCTCGCCGGAGTGGCTAGCGCATCTTCTGATTTGTCGATTGTTTTATTGATAACCGATTTTACTTTTTTAATATCAATGCCGTTACTGAATTTGTAGTTGATATCCAGCCGCCTGTTTCCCTCGCGGCTAATGTTAATAATTGTATTGTTAGATAGCTGGCCATTGGGAATGATCAGCATGCGGTTATCATAGGTTTTTACAAGGGTGTAAAATATCTGTATGGAAGTTACGGTGCCCTCCAGCCCCTGGGTGATGATATTGTCTCTCACCACGAACGGCTTAAGCAGTAGGATCAGTACCCCGCTTGCAAAATTTTGAAGTGTGCCTGATAAGGCCAGCCCGACCGCCACGCCAAAAGCGCCAAGCAGCGCCGCAAACAGCGTAAGCTGTATTCCGACGATTTCCATTATTGCCAGGATCAGCACTATTCTTAAGGCTATTGTAAGCAAACTAATAAGGAAAGGTTTTACGGTAGGGTTAACATCCTTTTTTTGCATCCGATTATGAGACCAGCGGGCCAATAGCCGGATTAGCCATAAGCCAACAAACAACACCAACATGCCGATTACCACGCGTGGGCCGAAACTGATCAGCCAGTCGTAAGCGCGGGCATATAATTTTTCGATATTCACAACAAAAAAGTTTTAGACTGAATAACCAATTTTACTCCTTTTTTGTTTCCTTCAAATCAGTCTAAAGTTAGTAATTGAGTAGTTTTTGCATTGTTTCTTCCAGCCGGGCTTTGGCCAGGAATTGATCTTCCAGCGCTTTATTCATCGGGATGGCGGTGTCCAGGCTGGCGCAGCGCATAATGGGCGCGTCGAGATATTTGAAACAATGCTCGCCTAAATAAGCAGCAAGTTCGCTGCCGAACCCGCAGGTCAGTGTATCTTCATGGAGGATCAATACCCGGCCCGTTTTTTTGGCGCTGTTTTCCACCGTCTCCTTATCCCAGGGCTGCAGGCTGCGGAGGTCTATGATTTCGATAGATAGCTCCGGATGTTTATCGGCATATTCCATGGCCCAGTGAACGCCCAGCCCATAAGTGATGATGCTGGCGCTACGCCCCTCGCGAATGGTTTTTGCTTTACCGATCTCAACATAATAATCTCCTTCGGGTATTTCGCCGCTTGTGCTGCGATACAGGAATTTATGTTCGAAATAGATCACCGGGTTAGGGTCGTCAATTGCAGCCATCAACAGCCCTTTGGCATCATCCGGGAAAGCGGGATAAACGACTTTGAGGCCGGGCGTTTTGGTAAACCAGGCCTCGTTGCTTTGCGAATGGAATGGTCCCGCGCCGGTACCTGCACCGGCAGGCATGCGGATCACTACGTCAACAGGCTGATCCCACCGGTAATAGGTTTTAGCCAGGTTGTTCACGATCTGGTTAAAACCGCAGCTAACAAAATCAGCAAACTGCATTTCCATTATGGCTTTATAACCATTCAACGCCAGCCCCATAGCGGCGCCCACAATACCCGACTCGCAAATGGGCGTGTTCCTTACCCGTTCCCTGCCAAACTCTTCTATAAAGCCTTGCGTGATTTTAAACGCACCGCCGTATTCGGCGATATCCTGGCCCATAATTACGAGGTTGTCGTGTTTGCGCATGGCCTGTCGCATGCCGTCACTTATGGCATCGATGTAACGCTGGATTGTTGTAATGTTAGAAGGTTGTAACGTTGGAAGGGTGTGGGATTTATACATATCCCCAAGCTCGATTCCTGTGTCAGGAACGATCTCAGGCTCATTGAATACCTGCTCAATTTCGGACTCGATCATCGCATTGAATTCGCTTTTCAATTGCGGTATCCATTCGGGACGCAGTACTTGTTCGCCGAGTAAAAAAGTCTCAAAATTGACGAGCGGGTCCTTTTCCTTCCACTCGTCGAATAACTCCTGCGGAACATATTTGGTGCCCGAGGCTTCCTCATGCCCGCGCATCCTGAAAGTCATGCACTCCAGTAAGACCGGGCGGGGGTGTTGGCGCATGCTGTTTGCCAGTTCGCTTACTGTATGGTACACTTCAAGCAAATTGTTGCCATCGATCTGCCGCCCCTCAATGCCGTAGCCTATGGCTTTGTCGACAAGGTTTTTGCAGCGGTATTGCTCATTTATAGGTGTGGATAATCCGTAGCCATTGTTCTCGATCAAAAAAATAACCGGCAAATCCCAAACAGCGGCAATATTCAGTGCTTCGTGAAAATCGCCCTCGCTGGTGGCACCCTCGCCGGTAAATACTAATGTCGCTTTGTTTCGCTTACCCAGCACATCTGCCAGTGCAATGCCATCGGCTAAAGCCAGCTGCGGCCCCAGGTGCGATATCATGCCTATGATCTTATATTCCTGTGTGCCGAAATGAAATGAGCGATCGCGCCCCTTTGTAAAGCCCGACGCCTTCCCCTGCCACTGTGCCATCAGCCGCGACAGCGGGATATCACGGGTGGTGAAAACACCAAGGTTGCGGTGCATCGGCAAAATATATTCGTCATTATTCATGGCCAGGGTACTGCCAACAGCAATAGCCTCCTGCCCGATCCCCGAAAACCATTTACCGATACGGCCCTGGCGTAACAGGATCAGCATTTTCTCCTCAACCAGCCTCGGCCACAGCAGTTTCTTATAAAAATCTATTAACTGGTTATTATTTAGGCCTTTTCTGTCGAAAATCATCCCGTAAAACTACAGAAGTTTTTAAAACTTTGGTATGTTTGTCGTTGGTCATTAGTCACTTGTCAGTGGTCATTGGAAAGTGTTTTCGAATGACCGATCAATTGCTGACGAGTGAAATGGTTTCTCTGCCCCTTGTTAAACCAATGACTAATGACCGCTGATCAATGACTAACCGATGAAACGTACGCCTCTCTTTATTTTGATACTTGCTGCCGCCATCGGATTGGCTGCCACCACGCATGACTTTTTCCTGGTGCCCGAAGCTTTTTTTTTGCATAAAGGAGACAAGCTCGATCTGCACCTATTAACGGGCGATGCGTTTGTTAAGGAGAATGAGGTCAGATATCAGCCGGCAAAAACCGATAAGTTTATGCTGTATGAAGGCTCCAAAAAAACCGACCTGACCAAAGTTGCAAAAGAGGGCGCCACGCCTTTGATCAGTTACCCGCTGACCAATTCGGGCCAGGTGCTGGTAGAGATGACCAGGAGCCTGGAGCATGGCGATGCTTCGCGCGATAGCTATGCCGAGTTTTTAACCGGTGAAGGATTGGATAAGCTGGCCGAGAAAGTTAAGGGAGGCAACCAATTCAGGATAAAGGAGAAGTACACCCGCTATTTGAAAACCCTGGTTTCGGTTGACAACCACGACGGAAGTGCATATTCCAAAGTGTTAAATGAAGATTATGAGATTATTCTGAAAAGCAATCCTTATAAAAGAAATTATGGTGAGGACATGACCGCCGCGATAAAATTTCAAGGCAAACCGGCCAAAGGCGCAATCGTTATGCTATTTATAAAAACCATCAGCGGAAACGTTTATCCGCAAAAATTAATAGCTGACGCTGATGGCATGGTATCGTTCACGACAACCCGCGAGGGCATTTACCTGTTGCGCAGCGTGCGCATTGAGCCAACCAATGATAAAGACGCCGACTTTATCGGCTGGTGGGCATCCTACACTTTCCCTTTCAGCAGCTCGGACGAGTTACCAAATAGCTATAAGGAGTTTGGGTTCGGGAATATACACTAAATGATTTCGGATTTCGGAATTTCGATTTCGGATTTATTCTTTTGTCATTGGAATAAAATTAGTCCTTAATCCCGTTCTGCTCTTTCCAGGTTTGGCTGAACGATTTTGCTGCCACCTTTGGCATTTCCCTGAAATGGCCCCATGATTTTTTGAAGAACCGGCGCATCATGAAGTTTTTGGTTTTGCCGCTGAAAAAATCCATCATCTTGCGGCTCAGCATACCTTTTTTCCACATGGCCCAGCCCCATTTTTCTGTCGTAGCTACCATGTGCTCCTTTACCGCATCGCGGCGGTTAAGCAGCAACATTTTATGTATTTCGATTTTTACCGGGCAAACCTCGGTACACTTACCACATAAACTGGAGGCATAACTCAGGTGTTTGAACTCTTCCATCCCGGCCATATGTGGTGTAATGATAGAGCCGATCGGGCCGCTATAGGTAGTTTCGTAAGTATGGCCGCCAATGTTTTTATACACCGGGCAAGCATTTAAACAGGCACCGCAACGTATACAGTATAGCGCTTGCCTCTGTTCCTTTTGGGCCAGCAGGTTGGTGCGGCCGTTATCCAGCAGCACCACGTACATTTCTTCGGGGCCGTCGGTTTCTTCCGCTTTACGCGGCCCGCTTAAAATGGTGTTATAAACCGTTAGGTTTTGCCCGGTGCCGTGGGTGGCCAACATGGGCCAGAACAGATCCAGGTCGGCTATTGACGGGATGATCTTCTCGATACCCACCACCGTGATCTGTATTTTAGGAAAGGTGGTGGTTAAACGCGCGTTGCCCTCATTTTCGCTTATCGCAATGCTGCCGGTGTCGGCAATTATAAAATTGGCACCGGTAATACCTGCGTCAGCCTGTAGATACTTTTCGCGGAGCAATTCCCGGGCTTTTTGGGTAAGCTGCTCGGGCGTGGCATCAACCGGGGTGCCGAAACGCTCATTAAATAATTTGGCGATATCCTCTTTAGAAAGATGCATGGCCGGGGTAACAATATGATAAGGCTTCTGCCCCAGCAGCTGCACAATGTATTCGCCCAGGTCGGTTTCTAACGATTCGATATGGTTGTGCTCCAAAAACTCGTTCAGCTCAATTTCCTCGGTAACCATCGACTTTGATTTCACCACAGTTTTTACGCCGGCCTTTTGGAGGATGTTGAGAATTTCGCGATTGGCTTCAGCTGCATCACTGGCCCATATCACTTTTCCGCCGTTTTTTTGAAAATTGGCCTCAAACTCTGGTAAATACTTATCCAGATTTTCCATCACCTTCCACTTGATGGCGTGTCCCTTGCGCTTGGCATTCTCCAGGTTAACCATCCTTGCCAGCCCGTTGTCAACCGCGGTATCGTACTTGCCGATATTATAGTTAATAATTCGGCGATGATCCAGGTCAAATGCCTTGTTCTCAGAGGTGGATACGAATTCTTCGGCAGTGCTTCCCATTCAGGCGAAATTAGAATTTTTGATCAAAAAAGACGAGTAAAACTATACACGGTTAAAATAATCTGTCAATTAATGCGCTTCCAGCCAATTCGACCCGGTACCTATCTCGACCACGATAGGTACTTTGGTTTTTATGGCGTTCTTCATGTTTTCCATAATGATCGGCTTTACGATCTCCACCTCGTGGTGCGGCACATCAAAAACCAACTCATCATGTACCTGCATGGTCATGCGGGCATCCAGGTTCCGCACTTTAAATTCACGATGGATATTGATCATGGCAATTTTTATCATATCCGCTGCTGATCCCTGTATCGGCGCGTTGATGGCGTTTCGCTCGGCAAAGCCGCGTACGGTTTGATTGGCCGAGTTGATGTCGCGCAGGTATCTCCGCCGGCCCATTAGGGTGCATACATAGCCGTTCTCGCGTGCAAAGTTCATCGTATCGTTCATATAGCTTTTAATGCCGGGATACTGTGCGAAATAGTTTTCGATAATTTCAGCAGCCTCCTTGCGGGGAATGCCTAAGCTTTGTGATAAGCCAAACGCCGATTGCCCGTAAATGATGCCGAAATTCACAGCCTTTGCGTTGCGGCGCTGCGTACTGGTTACTTCTTCGAGCGAGAGGCCATATACATTAGCCGCCGTTGCGGTGTGGATATCCAGGTTTTTAACGAAGGCTTCCATCATATTCGCGTCTTTGCTGATCTCGGCAATGATGCGCAATTCTATCTGCGAATAATCCGCCGAAACGATGGTGTGGCCGCTGTCGCGCGGGATAAAGGCTTTCCTTACCTCCCTGCCGCGTTCCGTGCGAATGGGGATGTTTTGCAGGTTGGGATTATTTGAGCTCAAACGTCCGGTTGCAGCCACGGCCTGGTTGTAGGATGTATGCACCCTGCCGGTCTTGGGGTTCACCATCTGCGGCAACGCATCAACATAGGTCGATTTGAGTTTTTGCAGCTGGCGAAAATCAAGGATGTCCCGCACGATGTCGCTTTTAGCGGCGAGTGCCAGCAAAACATCCTCGCCGGTTTGGTACTGGCCTGTTTTTGTTTTTTTTGCTTTTGGATCGAGCTGCAGTTTTTCAAATAAAACCTCACCAAGTTGTTTTGGCGACGAAACGTTAAAACGTACGCCGGCTTTTTCAAATACCGTTTTTTCCAATCGGGCAATATCTATTTCCAGCTCTTTTGAAAATTCTTTCAGCGTATCATGATCTATGCGCACGCCTTCATACTCGATATCCGCCAGCACATAAATTAAAGGGTGTTCAATTTCGTGGATCAGCTTTTCGCTCTCCACCTCTTTTAGCCTTGGTTCAAATATGTTTTTCAATTGAAGGGTGATGTCGGCATCTTCGGCGGCGTATTCCTTTATTTTTTCAATTTCAACATCGCGCATGCTGCCTTGGTTTTTACCTTTTGCGCCAATTAATTCGGTAATGGATACCGGCTTATAACCCAGGTAGTTTTCCGACAGTATATCCATGTTGTGACGCGTATCCGGATCGATCACGTAATGTGCCATCATGGTATCAAACAGGTCGCCTTTTACTTCGACACCATACCACTTGAGCATTAAGATGTCAAACTTCAGGTTCTGGCCAATTTTGCCAATCGCGGCATTTTCAAGTACCGGCTTAAACTCGCTTACAATTTTGATCACTTCCTGCTCGTTCTCAGGCACGGGCACATACCACGCCTCGCCGGGCTTTATGGCGAAGGATAGACCCACCAGCTCACAATGATTGGCATCGGTGCCGGTGGTTTCGGTATCAAAGCAAAAGCTTTTTTCCTTAAGCAACTGAGCAATCAGTTCAGCGCGCTTTTCAAATGTATCCGCCAGGTAATATTGGTGCGGAACGTTATTTATATTTTTTGAAACGACATTAAATTCGGGTTCGGCTATGTCGGCCATATCAACCGTCATAGTAGTGCGGCCGGTAGCTACTTCGTTTCCGAAGAGGTCGGTTTGTATACCAACCGATTTCATTTCGGTAATGCTGAAATCGTCGCCAAAAACACGTTTGCCCAATGTCCGGAATTCCAGTTCAGCAAATAATGGCTCGAGCAGATCCTTGCTTGGCGCACATATTTCCAGCCCGCCCTCGTCCAGCTCAACCGGTACATTTAACAGGATAGTCGCCAGTTTTTTCGATAATAAACCCTGTTCAGCATATTGTTCCACGTTTTCGCGGAGCTTGCCTTTTAATTCGTGACTGTGGTTAATTATTTCTTCAACCGAACCATATTGTTTGATCAGCAGCTTGGCGGTTTTTTCGCCAACTCCGGGTATACCGGGGATATTATCCACCGCGTCGCCCCAAAGGCCTAAAATATCGATCACCTGTTCTACCCGTTCCACCTCCCATTTTTCAAGCACCTCCTTTACGCCTAAGATCTCCATATCGTTACCCATGCGTGCGGGCTTATAAATACGGATATTTTCGGAAACAAGCTGCGCAAAATCTTTGTCAGGCGTCATGCAATATACCTGGTAGCCTTTGGCCTCGGCTTTTTTGGCCAGGGTGCCGATGATATCATCAGCCTCGTAACCATCCGAAGTGATAACCGGAATATTAAAACCAAGTATCAGCTTATAGATATAAGGCAATGCCTTTGAAAGATCCTCCGGCATCGTTTCGCGGTGGGCCTTGTAGGCAGCGAAATCGGTATGACGTTCGGTTGGCGCATCGGTGTCAAATACCACGGCCATATGTGTGGGCTTTTCTTTGCGCAGAATCTCCATCAGGGTATTGGTGAAACCCATCACCGCCGATGTGTTCAGTCCGCCCGAGGTAAACCGCGGGTTTTTACTCAAAGCAAAATGCGCCCGGTATATCAGGGCCATGCCGTCTAAAAGGAATAGTTTTTTCATTATTGATTACACCGATTTAAATTTGATTACACCGATTGTATCGGCAGCAATCTAAAATAATGTGTTTCAAAAATACGATTTATGTTTGTCTCTCATCATCCCTAATCCCACGTAAATCATAAAAAAACCAATCGGTGTAATCAATCCGCAATCGGTGAAATCTACTTAAATGCACAATCCGGCAAATGGTCGTTCACCATGCCGGTGGCCTGCATGTGGGCGTAACAAATAGTGGTACCAAAAAACTTAAACCCGCGTTTTTTCATGTCTTTACTAATGGCGTCGGATATTTCGGTACTGGCCGGCGCTTGCTGGTAATGGTTAACAATAGGTTTGCCGCCCGGCATAAAACTGTACAGGTACTTGTCAAACGACCCAAACTCCTTTTGTACGTCCATAAATAATTTAGCATTGCTTATGGCCGCATGTATTTTCAGCCGGTTACGGATAATGCCGGTATCATTCAGTAGCCGCTCCACATCATCCGGACCAAAGGCCGCCACTTTTTCAACATCAAAATCCGCGAAAGCTTTCCGGTAACCTTCCCGGCGACGCAAAATGGTGATCCAGCTCAATCCCGCCTGCGCCGATTCAAGCACCAGGAATTCGAAAAGCTTTTTATCGTCGTGTACTTCTCTGCCCCATTCTTCGTCGTGGTATTTCATATACAGCGGGTCGGTACCAGGCCAGTGGCAGCGTTTTAGGCCATCAGTTGGCGGTTTGGAGTTGGCAGCTTGCATTTTATTGGGATAAGATTCTCTAATTAAGCTATTATTTTGCAAACTGCAAACTATTAACTGCCAACTGAACAAAGTTCATCCCAATACTCAACAGCTCTCCTGTAGTGCGGAATAACAATTGACCCGCCAACTAAATTGGCGATCATAAATACCTCGTTCATTTCATCGTGGTTGACACCTGCCTCGTGGCATTTGCCTAAATGGTATTTGATGCAATCATCACAACGCAGCACCATAGATGCGACGAGGCCCAGCATTTCCTTGGTTTTTACATCCAGCGCGCCGGCGGCATAGGTTGTGGTATCGAGCGCGAAAAAGCGTTTGATATTGGTATTTGCCGTTTCCATTATCCTGTCGTTCATTTTGGTACGATAGGATTCGAAATCTTCTATTAGAGACATATTTTTAATTGTTGATTTAATGATTTAGTGAATTAGTGAATTAGTGAATCGGGAGCTTCGCATTTCCGAAATTCGAAATAAAAAGTCTTATTTTTATCACACTATAATCATAAACCCATGGATAGCTTATCACCCAACATTTTTGTGAACAATATGAATGAAACCATTGATTTTTATAAGTCAATCGGGTTTCAGCTGGTAATGACCGTGCCCGAAGCAGGCGCTGATTTTGACTGGGCCATGCTGATGAACGGCGAAGTTACCTTCATGTTTCAAACCTTCGCCAGCCTGGGCGACGAGTTGCCTGCCATAAGCCGGCAACCCGGCGGCTCGCTGCTGTTTTATATCAAGCTAAAAAAGATCCGCGAGTTTTTTGAGTTGGTGAAAGATAAAGTTACCGTTTTGAAAGGTATTGAAACAACTTTTTACGGCGCCACTGAGTTTTCCATCCTTGACAATAATAACTATGTGCTGACTTTTGCCGAAGATGAATAATGATCGACTTTACCCGTATTAACCATATCCATATTTGCGCGCCGCCCGAAAGACTGGAAGAGGCAAGGCGTTTTTACACAGACGTGATCGGCTTAAGAGAAATTCACCGGCCGGAGGTTTTTCCGGCACCCGGACATTGGTTTGCCATTGGCGATATTGAACTGCACATAGGGGTTGAAGCGCTGCAAATAAAAACCATCAGGCATTCGGCGTTTGAGGTTGCTGATATTGCTGCTGCGAGAAGGCAATTGCAAAAGCACGGCATCGAAATATCCGAAGAGCCTGTCATCCCCGGCCGCGAGCGGTTTTCATTCCTGGACCCATTTTGCAACCGCATGGAGCTGCTGCAAATGATTGACAGTTAGGGTTTTTATTAAAAATTAACGTAGATTAGATTTTAGTAACCAATTAAACCCTAAAAAATGAAAATTATTTCTCCCAAAATTCATGGAATTATCGATTACCTTGTCGTTGTGTTCCTGCTGGCTTCGCCGTCCATTTTTGGCTTTATGGGCCATGTTGCCCTGTTTACGTATGCTTTGGCGGGTGTACATTTATTGCTGACGATTTTAACCAATTACAGCGCGGGAGTAGTGAAAATTATACCTTTGCCGGTTCACGGGCTGATTGAATTTATTGCCGGCTTGCTGTTAATTATCATGGCGGTCACTCTTTTAAATAATTACCCCGACGCTAAACTTTTCTACACCATTTTTGGGGCGGTTATACTGGTAACGTTTTTAATTACCGACTATAAGGGCGTAAATGTGGCCAGCGCAACAGTTTAGAACAACTACAGCTCCAGCTCAATAGCCGGGTCCCAGAACAGCGTTTTAAAATCCTGCACCTGGTCGTCTGTAACTTTAACGCCTTCGCTTTCCAATAGCTGCTCCATCAGGTTGCCGCCGAAATGGAATTTAGCGGTCAGCAATCCCTGCCGGTTAACAACCCGGTGGGCCGGGACGGGCGGCAATGCTTTTCCGCAGGCCTGCATGGCATAGCCAACCATCCTCGACGAGCCTTTGGTGCCCAGGTAGGATGCAATGGCGCCGTACGAGGTTACCCTGCCGGGCGGGATCAGCCGGGCCACTTCATAAACCCTGTCGAAAAAGTTGTCGTCCATTATGGTTGATCAAATGAAAACTTAAGGTAGTTAATATTTTTATTGTCTTTGAGATATTTTTTTTCGTAGTAGGTTTTGATCGAGAGCACATCATCCGCAAATTCGGAATGATAAAGGTCTTCCGTTTTTATGTGCAGGTTTAAGTTGAGCTCATTTATTTTTTCAGACGTGTAGGCATGCAGGTCATCATTGTCGGTTTTTAAATTGACCGACCCGCCGGGTTTTAAAAGCTGTTTATATTTTTCTAAAAATCGCGGCGAGGTAAGGCGTTTTTTCTCGCGGCTTACCTGGGGCTGAGGGTCGGGGAAGGTTATCCATATTTCGTCCACTTCTCCTGCTGCAAAATAATCCAATAGGGTTTCTATCTGTATCCGCAGGAACGCGACATTGTTCACGCCATCTTCCAAGGCTGTTTTGGCCCCGCGCCATATCCGGTTGCCCTTATAATCGATCCCGATAAAGTTTTTACCGGGGAACAACCGCGCCAGGTTAACCGCATATTCACCTTTGCCGCAGGCCAGCTCCAGCACCAGCGGGTTATCGTTCTTAAAAATACTTTTGCTCCATTGCCCTTTAAAAGCCTTTCCTTCATCCAGCTGCAAAACATTGCTGAATGTGTCTACTTCGGCAAAGCGTCTTAATTTATCTTTTCCCACTTAAAATTGTTAAGGGGGCAAAAATAGGGTTTAGCAGCGTTAACACAAACCCATGGCGGCGAGTTAACTCACCCGGTCATCGCTACGCTCGACCACCCTCTCTCCGGCAGGCCGGAAAGAGGGTGGTTAAAAATACTACTGTCTAACCCTCACCGGGTATGCCGGCCTTACCGGCGCTTCCTGCGGATTTTTAACCAACTCGGCTAAGGCTACCGCTATTGCTTTTTCCAGCTGCGGGTCTTTTCCATTAATCACGTCAACCGGGGTTTGTTCAACCTCGATATCCGGGGCCACGCCAACATTCTCCACTACGAAGCCTTCTTTGGTCCAGATGCCTACGTTTGGCGCGGTTACGCCGCCGCCGTCTAAAAATTCGGGGAAACCCAAAATGCCAACCAGGCCGCCCCAGGTGCGTTTGCCTACCAGCGTGCCCATCTTAAATTTCTTAAACATCCATGGCAGCATGTCGCCGCCCGAGCCGGCGGTTTCGTCGGTTATCATCACCTTTGGCCCCTGTATCGAGCCGTGCGGCGTTTTCAGGTCGTGGCCGTAACGCATATTCCAGTACGACTGGTAAGGGCTGTTTAGTAAGTTGATATAATAATCGGCCAGCTGACCGCCGCCATTGAAACGTTCGTCAACAATAATGGCCTTGCGGTTTGCCTGCGGGTAAAAATACCGTTTGAAATAATCGTGTCCTTCGCCGGCGGTGTTGGGTACGTAAACATATGCCACCTGGCCGTTTGTGGCCTCGGTTACTTTTCTCAGGTTGTTTTCCACCCAATCGCGGTTGCGCAATGCGGCCTCGCTGGGCACAGGCACCACTTTTATTACGCGCGAGCCTTCATATCCCGGGTTTGGACCAACTGTAATATCGGTGATCTTACCCGAGGTGTTTTCAAACAGCTCATATAAGTTTTTAGAAGCCGGCAGGTCCACGCCGTTCACAGCCAGCAGGTAATCATTTGTGTGTACCATAACACCCGGCTCAGTAAGCGGCGAGCGGAGGTTAGGGTTCCAGTTTAAACCGCCGTATATTTTTTTGATGCGGTAACGGTTATTGGCAATCACGTAATCCGCGCCAAGCAAACCGCCGTTCACCCTGTCGGCTTGGTGCAGGTGGTCGCCGGGATCGGTAATGCGGTGGTGGCCTACTGACAGCTCGCTGCACATCCATTGTATCAGGGTGTTCAGGTCATCGCGGCAAGCCAGGTCGGGCAGGAATGCGGCGTACTTTTTTTTCATGGCATTCCAGTTGGCGCCATGCATGCCGGGGTCGTAAAAGTAATCGCGGTTGATGCGCCATGCCTCGTCAAAAATTTGCGGCCACTCGGCAGCCGGTTCAATTTTAACCTGCAGCACATCGGTATTGAGCATGCCTTTGCCGGCCTCCGGTTTTTCGCCGGCGTTGCTGATGTAATATTTCTGGCTGGCAACGTACAGCATCTTTTTGCCGTTGGCCGAAAGGTTGTACCCGGTCATATCGATCACCTCGTTGTCGGCGCGCTTTTTAAAGCTGTATTTATGCATTTTGCCCGTCCCGGCGGCATCCACGTCAACATACAGCAAATCGCCGTCGGCGGTTACGCCCAGCTGCGAATAATTGCCCGGTTTCAATGGCAGGTCGACGATGCGGTTTTGGATGCCGTCCCAATCAATATGAAAAGAAACCGGCGGTGCAGGTGCTTTTTTTACCGCTGCAACAGCCGGCTGGGCCGCTGAATCGGTTTTAACAACTTCCTCGTCATTTTCTTTAAATAACGGCGACGGCGTCTGGCTTTGTAAGGTGAGCAGGTAAATGCTGTTTGTACGGTGCATGTCTTCGCTCGATTGGTCGAACCAGTTCAAAACCGGCCCCGCATCTGTAGAGGCGAGGAAATATAGATATTTGCCATCCTTGCTAAACCGGGGCTCGTCGGCATCCGATAAACCGTCGGTTACCGCGAACGACTTTTCCTGCTCGGTTGAATAGAAGCAGATCTTTTTGAAGTAAGTATCAGTAATAACTGTATAAGCGATCCATTTTGAATCGGGCGACCAGTCGTTAAACATGTCGCGGAAAGGGCCGGGGATATACAGGTCGTCCGACGCGATTTTTTTGATGCTGCCGTCGGCAACTGTTAGCACATACATGTTGCGCCCGTTGTCGGTGTATTCAATATACTTCCCGTTTGGCGACCATTTTGGAAAAGCATAAAACCCGGTACCGGTCAGCTTAAAGGTTTTGGCTTCGCCCTTACCGTCCTGCGATTTGATGTGCAGCTTGTATTCGCCGGACGCATCCGAAAAATAGGCTATCCATTTACCATCGGCCGACCATGAAGGATATTTTTCATGTGCGGCAGTTGTTAAGGTCAGGTTATGGTAATCGCCCTTTTGCGCGGGAACGGTAATAATATCGCCCCTGAAATCAACCACCGCGCGCGAACCGGATGGTGAAATATCAGCGCTGCGGATGTATTTGCTGCCGGTTGCAAACCGCGGCCGCAGTTCGAGCAGGTCGGCAGCTATGCCTATAGTGAGTTTTTTCGAGCCTGAAACCGAAGGATCAAGCAGGTGAAGATAACCTGCCTGTTCAAATATCACCTTGCCATTCCCGCCGGAAGCGTTTAATACCGGGAAATCGGTAAACGAAGTGAGCTGTTTAATGGCTTTGGTATCTATATCATAAGCGTACAGGTTAAATTCACCGTTCCGGTCACTCCTGAAATATACGGTATTGCCCATCCACATCGGGCCGGTATCGTTGCAGCCGCTTGCGGGTTGTGGTATTTTAACAATGCTTTTATCCGCAAACGAAAACAGCCAAATGGTAGCCGAAGAGCCGCCGCGGTAGTTTTTCCATTGCCTGAAGGCATCGGCGATTGGCGTATAGGCCATCCATTTTCCATCGGGTGAGTACGTAGCGTGGAAAGCGTTTGGTATTTCAAGCTGGGTTTCCTGCCCGCCGGTAATCGGCACCGTAAACAATTGCGAATAACGGTTATTGAACGACACCCGGTTTGATGTAAACAAAACGGCATGCCCGTCGGGTGTAAAACCTTTTACAATATCGTTGGCCGGATGCCAGGTAAGGCGTTTGGGGATGCCGCCGTCAATAGGAATAACAAACACATCCGTATTGCCATCGTATTGCGCGCTGAAAGCGATAAGACTTCCGTCCGGCGAAAACATAGGGCTTGATTCTACACCTTCATCGATGGTGAGCCTTTTCGGCTGTGAGCCGTCAAGGTTGGCTACCCACAGATCCTGGGCGTAAATGAACGCGATATGGTTGGCGCTTACCGCCGGCTGCGAGAGCATGCGGGTGTCTTTGGTGTCAATGGCAAATGCGGGTAATAAAAACAGCATTAAGCCGGTAAACAGGGAAGCTGAGGTGAATATCTTTTTCATTATGTGATAATTAGGAAAATTCAAAAAGTGAATATAAGGGATTTATTTAAAAAGAAGTGATAGGAGTTTGATGTTAGCGGGGAGGCAGGGAAATCACGGTTAAAATTTATAATGGCTTTTTCGAAAAGGAATTAAAGAGCAGACGTCATGCCGAACTTGTTTCGGCACCCCACAGGACATTCACCTGTGCTTGGTTTACGCTGATGCGTATAGCAGACTTTACTGTCGCAGCCCTTTCTGTTACATACCTTTCAGGTGGGGTGCCGAAACAAGTTCACTGTTGTCCGGTAAAAAATCAATTTAATAAAAAAGCTTCATTAAAATGATTATTTGAAGGATTATGTCTTGAATCCAATTTCCAAGCCCATTAATTTAAGTTGAT
>JAQBOM010000027.1 GCA_028288025.1 Mucilaginibacter sp.
ATCAACTTAAATTAATGGGCTTGGAAATTGGATTCAAGACATAATCCTTCAAATAATCATTTTAATGAAGCTTTTTTATTAAATTGATTTTTTACCGGACAACAGTGAACTTGTTTCGGCACCCCACAGGACAAGCGAAGCGACAGATACCACCCACCCGTCATGCCGAACTTGTTTCGGCACCTCACCAGACAGGCGAAGCGCCAGGTTTACACCATGCAAAAAGTACGACTATATTATAAACCCAATTGCTCCTTCAAATCCACCATTTCAGGATTTTCAGTTTTAATCAAATTTATTTTCCAATCCTTATGCCAGTTTTTAAGTTGCTTCTCACGCGCAATGGCGTCCATAATACGTTCAAAATATTCATAATACACAAGGTCAAATAATTTGTATTTTTTTACAAATTCAGAACCTTCGTTATTAATATGTTCCCAAACTCTACCTTCCAGGTTACTCGTCACGCCAATATAAAACGTTGTCCGGTATTGGTTTGACATAATATAAACATACCCTGTTTTGAACAATGTGCCAATCATATGATAAATATAATCGGTATCATGTTAAATTCAACAATCATAAAATACATTTCGGCTTGCCGGGCGAATACCTTGCATGCGGCCCTGCAGGTGGGGTGCCGAAACGAGTTCGGCATGACGGCTAGGGGGTATCATCTCCTTTTGCAATCCCACTGTCAAAAGCGATCAACTGACATAAAAAACACAATCAACTCACTGTAATGTTATTGATATGTCGTTTATTTGGCTGATAATTATACCGTTATTTGTTGACAAATAATTCCATTAAATTCTGATATTTACCGCCGGTCTGTAATTAAGTAAATCATATCCACCACCAATTATTTAATGAAAAATCCTCCTGCCCAGCTAAAAATCCTCTCTATTGATATCGGAGGTTCCCACATCAAGGCGACCATCCTTAACCAAAAAGGCGAGCTCCAGAAAAAGTATGAGAAAATCCCGACGCCGGTTCCGGCAAGTCCCGACAATGTGATTATTGCCATAAAAACACTGGTGAAAGATTTCCCTGAGTTTGACCGGATCTCGGTAGGGTTTCCCGGCTATATAAAAAACGGCGTGGTTAAAACCGCCCCAAACCTGGGTACCGACTTATGGGTAGATGTTGATTTCGTTAAAAAGTTGGAAGGTGCCCTGGGCAAGCCTGCACGCGTGGTTAATGACGCTGATATGCAGGGTTTGGGTGTTGTAAGCGGCAAAGGCCTTGAATTAGTTATCACTTTAGGCACCGGTTTCGGCACGGCATTGCTGATGGACGGCGACCTGCTGCCGCACCTTGAGTTTTCGCACCAGCCTGTCGGCAAAACAAAATCGTACGATAAATATATAGGCGAGGTGGCGATTGAAAAAGAAGGACTCAAAAGATGGAATAAGCGGATGCAAAAAGTTTTTAAAGTTTTAAAAACAGTATTCAACTATGATTACTTATACATAGGGGGCGGCAACTCCAATAAGCTCACCTTTGAATTGGATAAAAACATGAAAATTGTTTCAAACGCCGACGGTATAAAAGGCGGCGCCCGATTATGGGTAAAGGAAGAAACAATAAAGCACAACCAATCAGTAAAACTCAATAAATAATATAAAACGATTAAAATGGCTTCAAATAACCAGGATATAGAGACCTTAGGAATAAATACAGTAAGAGTATTGTCGGCAGATGCTGTGCAAAAGGCAAATTCGGGTCATCCGGGCACGCCAATGGCCCTGGCGCCAATGGGTCATGTGTTATGGACACAGTTCCTGAAGTATAACCCAAAAAACCCGCATTGGGCTAACCGCGACAGGTTCATCCTGTCAGCCGGGCATGCCTGCATGCTGCAATACAGCTACTTATATTTAACCGGTTACGATCTGTCACTGGACGATATAAAAAATTTCCGCCAGATGAACAGCAAAACCGCGGGTCACCCGGAGTATGGTTTATGCCCGGGCGTTGACGTAACCACCGGCCCATTAGGACAGGGTTTTGCCAATGGCGTTGGTTTCGCTATCGCGCAAAAACATTTGGCGGCCCGCTACAATAAGCCGGGTTTCGATTTGTTCAATTATAAGATCTACGCCATTTGCAGCGATGGCGATATGATGGAAGGTGTAACTTCCGAAGCCGCCTCGATGGCCGGCCACCTCGAGCTGGGCAACCTGATCTATTTATACGACGATAACCATATCTCGATTGAAGGCGATACCGATATTACTTTTAACGAGGATGTTGCCAAACGTTTTGAAGCTTACGGATGGCATGTACAAACAGTTACCGATGGGAATGATATTGGTGCAATTGCGCGTGCTTTGCTTAACGCGAAAGAAGAAACACAAAAACCTTCATTAATAAAAGTACGCACCGAGATCGCCTATGGTAGTCCGAACAAAGTAAACACCGCAGGCGCGCATGGTTCGCCGCTGGGCGCGGACGAGATAAAGCTCGTGAAGGCGTTTTTTGGGTTCGACCCGGATAAATCATTTGTGGTTGCTGATGAGGTTTTAAATTACTACCACGAAAAAGGCAACCGCGGCATAGGTTTGGAAAACGACTGGAACGAACTTTATAAAAAATATAAAGAAAAGTTCCCTGAGCTGGCAGAAGAATATGAATTATTCAGCAAGGGCGGCCTACCAAAAGGCTGGGACAAAAACTTGCCTGTATTTAAAGCCTCCGACCCTAAAATGGCCACACGCCAGGCATCAGGTAAAGTGCTGAATGCGATTGCCGAAAGTTTGCCGGCGCTTATCGGTGGCTCTGCCGACCTGTCCCCGTCGACGGATACTACCCTGAAAGAATTTAATTCCTTCACATCTGAAAAACGCGACGGCCGTAATTTTCACTTCGGCATACGTGAACATTCAATGGGTTCGGCATTAAACGGAATGGCATTGACGCCCGGTGTAATACCTTACGGCGCTACTTTCCTGATATTTTCCGAATATATGCGCCCGCCGATAAGGCTGGCCGCTATCATGAAAATTAAGCCGATATTTATTTATACACACGATAGTATTGGCCTCGGCGAGGATGGTACAACGCACCAGCCTATTGAGCAGCTGATTTCGCTGCGCTCGATACCGAATATAACAGTAATACGCCCGGCTGATGCAAACGAAACATCCCATGCATGGCGCGTTGCGCTTGAACACAAAGGTGGCCCGGTAGTATTGGTGTTCACCCGCCAGGGTTTACCGATCCTCGATCAGGACAAATACGGTAAGGCAAATAATTTGGAAAAAGGCGCCTATATTCTGTCGGAAGCCAGCAAAAACCCTGACCTGATACTGATCGCAACAGGCTCGGAAGTGGCTTTAATATTACAGGCACAAACTGAGCTTGAAAAAGGCGGTATTTCAACCCGCGTTGTGAGCATGCCATCGTGGGAATTGTTTGAGAACCAGGATGCGGCTTACAAAGAAAAAGTGTTTCCAAAAGCAAACCGGAAACGCCTGGCTGTTGAAATGGCCTCGACCCTGGGATGGCACAAATATGTAACCGACGAAGGCGATGTGTTAGGTATGACCACCTTCGGCGAGTCGGCCCCGGCTGAGGACTTGTTTAAGCATTTTGGCTTTACGGTTGATAATGTAGTTAAAAGGGCGAAAGCTTTGTTATAGATATAAACAAGACTTACGAAGTTTTAAAACGGCGAAGCCCTCAACGAGGCCTTTGAAAGCAAACAACTCCGAGTTAAACTTCGTAAGTCTGCACCTCCCATCAAATGAAAATAGGAATAGCAGCAGACCACGGCGGGTATAAATTGAAGGAGATCATCCATCCTTTTCTGGCAAAGCTGGGACATGAAGTGATCGATTTCGGCGCCTATAAACTGGATAACGCCGATGATTATCCTGATTTTGTTATCCCATTAGCCGAAGCAGTCGCTGAAGGGGAAATTGAACGCGGTATAGCGGTATGCGGCAGCGGCGTAGGCGCTGCGGTTGCAGCCAATAAAGTAAAGGGAGTTCGTGCCGCGTTGATAAACGACCATTTTTCGGCGCACCAGGGCGTTGAAGATGATAATTTAAATATTATTTGCCTGGGCGGACGTGTTACCGGTAACATGGCGGCCGAAGAATATATTACAGCATTTTTAAACGCCCAATTTACCGGCGCCGAACGGCACCTGCGCAGGTTGGGAAAAGTAGCGGAGCTTGAAAACAAATAACTATACCGCTTTGTCATCCTGAACGTAGTGAAGGATCTTCTTAATGAGACAAGTCGCCGAATTACAAGGCGAAGAAGATGCTTCGCTTTGCTCAGCATGACAAAAGAGAATTATTAATAACATTAATTACAAGTCTTACCAGGACTTAATTATCAAATAAAATACCATGGAAACAAATAAAGTAAAACAGATCCACAGCTTTGGTCAAAGTATCTGGCTGGATTTTATCGATCGCAATATCATCAGTTCAGGAAAATTAAAAAAGCTCATCGATGAGGACGGTATACGGGGAGTAACATCGAACCCGGCGATTTTTGAAAAGGCGATTACCAGCAGTTCTGATTATGATGCGGATATCCGCGAATTATCAGAAGGCAACAAAACCACCGAAGAGATATTTTTCGGATTGGCAGTAAAAGATATACAAAATGCGACTGATCTTTTTAGCGGCGTTTACAATGAGGGCGTTGTGGGCGCTGATGGGTATGTAAGTCTTGAAGTGTCTCCCTTCTTGGCGCTAAAAACCGAAGAAACAGCCAAACAGGCCGAAGATCTTTGGAAAAAAGTTGGCCGCAAAAACGTGATGATCAAAATCCCGGGAACCCAACCGGGGCTGGCGGCTATCAGGCAGTCAATCGCGAAAGGAATAAATATTAACGTTACCCTGCTATTCGGGTTGCCAAGATATGAGGAAGTAACCGAAGCGTATATTTCGGGATTAGAGGATCACCTGGCGGCGGGGCATTCTGTCGGCCATATTTCATCGGTAGCGAGCTTCTTTTTAAGCCGCATTGATGTGCTGGTTGACCCGATGCTCGACGAAAAAGGCCTGGGCGACCTGAAAGGCGAGGTAGCTATCGCGTCTGCGAAAAAAGCATATGAGATTTATAAACGTGTGTTCAGCGGTCCGCGCTGGGAGAAACTGGCCGCGCAGGGCGCTAAACCGCAGCGGTTGTTGTGGGCAAGCACCAGCAGCAAAAACCCGGCTTTTAAAGACACCAAATATGTTGAAGCCTTAATTGGCGCCGATACTGTTGACACCGTTCCATTGGAAACTATCGAAGCCTTCCGCGACCATGGCATTGCCGCCAATACGCTGGAGACTGGCCTTGATAAGGCAACTGAAACACTTGAAAGATTAAAAACAGCCGGTATCGATATTGATAAAATTACCCAGCAGCTCGAGGATGAAGGCATCGAAAAATTCAATGCGCCGTTTGAAAAATTGCTGAAAGCTATCGAAGGCCAAAAAGCAAAAGTTTAATAAATTGGAAGCTACAGCGGTAAAGATCCTGTTTTTTGATATCGGGGGCGTGCTGCTCAGCAACGGCTGGGGGCATGAGTCGCGCAAAAAAGCGTCCGAAAAATTCGGTCTTGATTACGACGAGGTAAACGCGCTGCATAATTTCATATTTAATGTGTACGAAATTGGCAGCATTACCCTGGATGAATACCTGGACACCGTTGTTTTTAACCACCCGCGCGATTTTGCCCGTGAAGACTTTAAAGAATTCATATACAAACAAAGCGTTGAGCTTCCTGATACGCTGAAATGGCTGAAGGAATGGAAAAAAGATTGCGGGTTTAGGGTAATCTCCATCAATAACGAGGGCAAAGAGCTCAATGATTACCGGGTCAAAAAATTCAAGCTGCACGATTGTTTCGACGCTTTTATTTCATCATGCGAAGTAAAGATGAGAAAACCCGATCCGGGTATATTTAACCTGGCCATGGGCGTCGCGCTTGCCAAGCCCGGCCAGTGCGTTTACTTTGATGACAGGATCATGTTTGTGAACGCGGCGCAAAAATTGGGCATCCGGGCATTTCAGCATACCGGTTTTGAGAGCACCAAAAAAATATTGGAAGATTTAAAAAAAGAGAACCAATCTCAACAAAAATGAGCAATACACCAGATAAATACGATTTTGGGATGATAGGCCTGGGTACCATGGGCCGCAACCTGCTGCTTAACATGGGCGATCATGGCGTTAAAGGCGCTGGCTTTGATACCGATGCATCAAAAGGAGAGTTACTGGAAAAAGAAAGCACGCATCATAACCTGAAGGGTTTTAGCGATGTAAAGAAATTTGTAGACAGCTTAAAAAGTCCGAGAGCTATTATGATGCTGGTACCGGCGGGTAAGATCGTTGATGATGTGATTGCCGAATTGCTGCCATTGATGGACAAGGGCGATATTTTAATTGACGGAGGAAACTCCCATTTTACCGATACCAATCGTCGTGTTGATGAATTGGAAGCAAAAGGTTTTCACTTTTTCGGGATGGGCATATCCGGCGGCGAAGAAGGCGCCCGCAAAGGTCCGAGCATGATGCCCGGCGGCGATAAGGATGCCTATAATGTGATGAAGCCTATCCTCGAATCCATCGCAGCAAAAGTTGACGGCGCGCCATGTGTTACGTACATAGGGCCCGGTGCATCCGGCCATTTTGTGAAGATGGTGCATAATGGTATTGAGTATGGCCTGATGCAGTTGATTGCTGAAACCTACGAGATACTGAAAAAGGGGTTAAAAATGGATAACGAAGCCATCCGGAAGGTGTTCACCAAATGGAACGAAGGCCGGCTGAAATCCTTTTTGATGGATATCACCAAAGACATTTTTGCCTATAAAGCGCCGGGAGCAGACCACTTGCTGCTTGACGATATTAAAGATGAAGCCAAAGCAAAAGGAACCGGTAAATGGACCTCGCAGGTAGCGATGGACCTGCAGGCGCCGATACCGACCATTGACACCGCAGTATCGATGCGCGATTTGTCGAAATACAAAGCGTTAAGGGTTCAGGCTGCTGACTTATACAGCAAAGATGAAGTATCGCTGAATGTAAACGCCGACGAATTTTTAACCGAGCTGGAGCAGGCATTTTATTTCAGCATGATCATCAGCTACGCGCAGGGCATGCACTTACTGGCCAGGGCTTCTGAAGAATATAAGTATGACCTTAAACTCGGCGAGATCGCAAAAATATGGCGCGGCGGATGTATCATCCGGTCGGAGTTTTTGAATGATATTTTTAACGCATATCAAAAAGATGCCAAATTGGCCCACCTGCTGCTTGATCCGCAGGTGCAGGGACTGGTTACTGATGCCGCCAAAGGTGCAAGAAAGGTTTTATCAGCTACCATAGCAGCTGGCATAGCCGCTCCGGCATACACAGCTTCGCTAAGCTATTTTGATACCTTCCGCAGTAAAAGGATGCCATCGAACCTCACCCAGGCGCAGCGCGATTATTTTGGCGCACACACCTACGAGCTGATCGGTAAGGAAGGCGTATTCCATACCCAGTGGGTCGAAAAGAACAATGATTGATTAATTAGCCGATAGAAACATTACCATGGACTCAAAAATAAAAACTCAGCCGACCATATTTGTCGTTTTTGGCGGCACCGGGGATCTTACATCACGAAAAATCGCACCGGCGCTTTATAACCTATTCCTGGATGGCTGGCTGCCCGGTCAATTCTCCATAATTGGTACAGGCCGTACACAATTAACGGATGATCAATTCAGGGAAAACCTGCTGAACGACATCAACCAGTTTTCGCGCAGCGGCAAAGCGGCTAAGGCAAAGTGGGACGAATTTTCAAAAAATATTTTCTACCAGGTATCGGATGTTAAAGATTCCGAAACCTACAAGGAATTCGGTAAACGCGTTGAAAAGCATAATGCGGATTGGAAAACAAAGGCCAACGTGATCT
Organism: Mucilaginibacter sp.; assembly: GCA_028288025.1. Lineage (GTDB taxonomy): Bacteria > Bacteroidota > Bacteroidia > Sphingobacteriales > Sphingobacteriaceae > Mucilaginibacter. The sequence goes on from JAQBOM010000027.1 coordinate 7,913, forward strand.
ATTACCTGGCTGTATCGCCAAACCTGTTCCCCATCATCGCATCCAATATATCAAAAGCAAAGCTGGCCGAAGACCCGTTAAAAACACGCATAGTTATCGAAAAGCCTTTTGGCCACGACCTGGAATCAGCAAGGGAACTGAACAAGCTGTTATCAGGTATTTTTGATGAGTGCCAGATATACCGGATAGACCATTACCTGGGCAAAGAAACCGTTCAGAATATCATGGCTTTCCGTTTCGCCAACTCGATACTGGAGCCTTTGTGGAACCGTAACTATATTGAGCACGTGCAGATATCGGTTACCGAGCAACTGGGTGTTGAAGATCGCGGCGATTATTATGAGGGAGCAGGCGCTTTGCGCGACATGATCCAGAACCATTTATTGCAATTGCTTTGTTTTGTAGCCATGGAACCGCCTACCAGCTTTAATGCCGACGAGATACGTAACCGCAAGGTTGATGTTTTACGTGCCATGCGCAAGTTTACACCTGACGATGTGCGAAATTCCGCGGTTCGGGGGCAATATGGCAAAGGCTGGATGCAGGGGAAAGAAGTACCCGGCTATCGCGAGGAGCAAAAAGTAGCGCCCGATTCGAATACCGAAACCTTCGCCGCTATAAAGTTTTTTGTTGACAACTGGCGCTGGCAGGGTGTGCCCTTTTATATGCGTACCGGCAAAAGGATGCACCAAACCGCTTCGATCATTACGATAGAATTCAAGGACGTACCACATTTGGTATTCCCGACCGAGGCCGCCGAAAGCTGGCAGCAAAACAGGCTTATCATCAGCATTCAGCCCGAGATGAGCATCCGTTTACAGGTGCAGGCCAAACGCCCCGGGCTTGATATGGTTTTAAATGCCGTTGATATGGTGTTTGATTATAAAGGCACATACAACAGCCCGGCGCCCGAAGCTTATGAAACGCTGCTGCTGGATACCATGCTTGGCGACCAAACCCTGTTTATGCGCGGCGACCAGGTTGAAGCTGCCTGGGAACTGATCATGCCGATACTAAGCACATGGCAGGCCAAAAAGAGTTTAAATTTCCCGAACTATTCGGCAGATTCATGGGGCCCTGAGATCGCGGAAGCCTTAATAGCCCGCGACGGATTCCATTGGTTCTCGTTACCGGCGAATGGGAAGAAGTGATTAGAGGTAAGAGATCGGAGATTAGTCCGAAAGTCGGAAAAGTCCGAGGGTAGCTCAACTAATCTCTGATCTCTTACCTCCAATCTCTTACCACCAACCTCTAATCTCCACACCAATGAAACTAAATATATTCAATACCGAAAACGAAGTGCTTGCTGCTTTGGCAGCGCATTTTGTAAAAATAGCCGGCGAGTCAATTGCTAAGCAGGGCAAATTTTCTGTAGCGCTATCTGGCGGAAGCTCACCAAAAAAACTATACGAATTGCTGGCGTCGTCATTTAAAAATGACGTGCAATGGGATAAAGTTTATTTCTTTTTCGGCGATGAGCGCAATGTGCCGCAAACCCATCCTGACAGTAACTATTTAATGGCTAAAAAGGCATTATTTGACCCGCTGAATATCAACACATCAAATGTTTTCCCGGTTGACACCAACCTCGACCCTAAAGATGCTGCGCAGCGTTATGAAGCAGAAATTGAGGAGTTTTTTGAAGATGAAGAGCAAAGCTTTGATCTGATTTTGCTGGGATTGGGCGACAACTCACATACCGCATCACTGTTTCCGCACACTCCTGTTTTGCATGACAGAACACCCGGCGTAAAAGAAGTTTTTTTACAGGATCAGCAAGTTTACCGCATCACCCTCAACGCACCGTTGATCAATGAGGCGCAGCATATCGCCTTCCTGGTGTATGGCCAGGCAAAAGCAATAGCGGTACACCACGTGCTCGAAGACGATGAGGATATTGAAGAATATCCGGCGCAACTGATAGAGCCCATTGTTGGTGAGATACAATGGTTTTTAGATCATGATGCGGCTTCTATGCTATCCTAAAATTTAGCCGAACTATTTTACATCAAACGTAAAATACTGCACACCGGCCTGGCCCGTTGCCGTAAGGCCCTGCACTACTCCTACATATTTTCCGGGCTGGTCGGAGGTATAAAAAGAAACCGCCCCTTTGCCCTGGCTGTTTATAGAAGGAGACCAGTATAGCACATTCCTGAAATCGGGTATCCGGCTTGTGGCTTGCCCCTGGCTGTCATAAACAGGCGAATAAAACTCACGCTGTAATTGCATCCCTTCATAGTCCATAACAATGGCATGCGGGTCAAGCTCCACGCCGCCCAGGTCGCCTTTATACGAGGTGAAGCTAAATATACCCACGCTTTCAGCTGGCCCGTAGAAATAAGTGCGCGGTACTACCTCCAATTTCCTGATCTTTAACGGATCGACCGTGAATAATTTGTCAATATTAAAAACCGGGATGCCGTCAAGTATCACCAGCGGGTCGCCGCCATCCAAAAAACCACGGTCGCTAAGTACCTTAATGTGAAACCGGCCTTTTGACCTGGTAATATTTTCCTCGGTTACGTATTCCCTCATCACTTCTTCCATGGTTGTAAAACGGGTATAGTCATCCAGCTTATAACTTTTATACGGATGCCCGTAAAACGCACTGCTATCTATCAAAGGATCATAAAACCGCTTTATCTGGTTCCCTGAGTAAATATTCAGCACTTGTATGCCTAAACTATGCTCCTGCAATGCCTTTTGCGTCCCGGTATCAAATTGGAACTTCGGCAGTATTGTTTTTGAAAATTGTTCCGAAAACGGGCTTAAAATATCTATCCGGTAAGTGCTGTCAATCTGCGTGTTTGTTTGGTCAATAATTTCACTTTGCCCATAAAAATTCTTTGTATTGTACAGCAGGCGGCCCGACGAATCGCTCCTTGCCGTATAAAGCTGCACCCTTTTTCCGGGGATGCCCAGGTAAGTAAGTACGTTTTTAGCCGGAGCGCCGGTTTCGGTGTTAACTATTTTGGCCGTGATAATATGTCCGTCAAATTCAGGCAAAAAATTAAATGCTTCTTGTTTGTTTTCCAGTACCTGGTTCCATTGAAACCGCCGCCACCCTTGGGTAAGCAGCAAATTATCAAGCGCTTCGTTAGCTTCTGCGTTGCTGTTTTTCAAATAATAATCAGCCGATTCAATGCTGCCTTTTAAATCGGAGCTTAACCATAAATAGCTGACAATATTAGTACGGTCAATTTTTTGGAGTGAATCGACGCGGTATATGGCCATAGATAAATCTGCATTCAATAGCTTACCAGCCTGATCTTTTGCCAACACGTTAATGTTTACCTTTTTGCGTAGGTTATATTGCTGTTGGTCGGCGCCGGCATCAATAAACAATTGCTGTACCGGCCTCTTAAAATAAAGGCGTTCGCAAACCGGTTGCTTTGCATTATTGAAAACAGTAAAATGCGATATGCCTTCACCGAGCATGCTTTTACTCACGGTAAAACGAGCGGCGCCATTATTCATAGCTCCGGTTTCCGCTGCGGTTATTGTTTGCCCGGTGTGGGCAAACAGGTAAATATTCCCGCCTGGGGTGGCGTTGCTTTTCACTTCTATACTTAAATTCGCACCGTCATCCGTTAAATGCATCACATACCCCTGACTGTTAATTTCGGGAAGATCTTTAACAACCGCCGCATTATCCATATCCTTAACAACTGCCTTATAGGTATTATTTGAAACCGGCGTGAATGAGAAGCTGCCCATTCCAAACTTCAACGATCTGAACCGGGCAACGGTATCATTATGCTGATCAACAATAGCCCCAGCCAGGTTCACGCCATTCCCGTCGCGGCCCACGGCTTTAAATCCAACTTTACTTGTAATACCGCCAACCAAATTACCACCCTCCGGGAAAAACTGAATATCGTAGGCTGCTGCTGTTTCTTTAGTGGCCACTTCGGGCGATTTTAATGGGTTAACAAGTGTGATGGTTTTTTCGAAATAAAATTCCGGGCCAAAATTTTTCATCCAATTGGTATAAACCCTCAGTTTATAATTGCCATTATTTACCGACACAGGTATATATAACGATCCGCTTCCGGTTCCATTTTTCAGTAAAATTTTTGCCTGTATAACCGGGTTTTGGTTATTATCTAAAACTTCGATATACCCAACTTTACTCAGGTTAAGCGGTTTATGGTCATTGCCGTCAACACAATAAACTTTAAACCAAACTATTTCGCCCGGCAGGTAAACGTTTTTATCCGTATGCACAAATATTTTTTCAACCAAGGCAGTTTGCTTGTGCAGGTTAAAGCTATTTTGTACCTCCTGGATTACCTGTGCGCTGCTATTTAGCAACAGGAGGCAAAACGCGGCAGATAAAAGTACTGACTTACTGGTTTTTGTGATCATGCTCATATCAGGTAAGTTTATATGTTGTAATCTATTTATAATTTTTTATAATTCAATTTATTTCATTTCCAAAAAGGAGGTGGCTTTGTCGTTCCTCGTATCGTGCAATCCGCACAGGCCCTGGTTGAATAGGTTCCCCCGCCCACAGACAAAGGCACAAAATTATTCGGCTGCGGAATTAAAAAAGAAGGGCCCTGGGTGCCCGGCGAGTCAACTTCACAGTCATACGGATAAATCGGCTGCCAGGCGCCGGGTAACGAATTGTTATTAATAAATACCCGTTTAGACTGAACAGAGCTAATACTTACATAACCCAATACTGGCTCGGCCGGATTATCTACATTATGTATGTTACCCTTAAGCTGTGATGGCTGGGCATCGAAAATACTTCCTAACTGTTCGGTGTTCTTTTTTAGGTTAGTCCAAAAAGCATAAGCTCCGGGAGTTAAAGTATATTGCTGCAGCAGGATACTATACTCCATTTCTATTTTTTCTGATGTGTTGGGTATATGTACTATTGGGCTTTGATAAATTATATTGTCTTTTAACCTGGCGGACGACCCTAAAACAACATCGGTTGAAGAATCACTTGCGAAGCAATAAAAAATTCCCTGGTCGGGCTGCCGTAAAACGATTGAAAAACCATTGCTTATGTACGAGCTGATATATTTTGTGTGAAACCGCCATGTTTCACCAAAGCTCCAGCGATAGTAACGCGTGCTGTTGTTTGTATTATGTGTATTAACATATATCTGAAGCCCGGTATCAGGAACACTTGTTATATTGTAGCCGATGCTATCAATACGCGGTGTAATGTAAGCTGGCTCAAAATCCGAAAGATATTGTTTATTATCGGTCGTTTTTATCCTTAACCGATATTTGCTGTTAACATCAAGGTTTAAACCGGGCGATACGTACCTGCCGGCGGTGTTTTCGGTTAAAGGGTAGCTGGCGTTTTTCTCGCTTTCAACAGCAAGCACAGCTCCCTGCTCCGGGTTGGCAGTAATCTTACTGGATATATTTACTGTGCGGCTAAGCCTGATGATAGTTGAATCCGCCCCGGGATTGATTACGCCTTCAACCACCAGGTAATTACTAACGGCGGTTATAGCTGGAGGATCATAGGGCTTCCTGCACTCTATAAGTGTGATGATTAAAACTAATATGCCGGCCACTTTTGTCATACAATATAGCTTCATTTCCAAAACGGAGGTACAGTTTGCGTACCCCGTATCCTGCAATCCGCGCACGGTGCAGTTGTATATGTTGTTCCGCCCGCCGATAAAGGCACAAAATTATTTGGCTGTGGATATAAAAAAGCAGGGCCCTGGGTGCCTGGCGAGTCAATTTCACAGCCATAAGGATAGGCCGCCTGCCACGTGTCGGGTAAATCATTTCTATTGATAAATATCCTTTTGGATTGAACAGAACAGATACTTACATAACCCAATACCGGCTCAGCAGGGTCATTTATATTATGTATGTTACCTTTAATTTGCGATGGCTGGGCATCAAAAATACTTCCCAGCTGCTCGGTGTCTTTTTTTAGGTCTCTCCAAAAAGCATAAGCAGTAGCGGTTATAGCATATTGCCGTAAAAGGATGCTATACTCCAATTCTATTTTTTCCGATGTGGATGGGATGTGCACTGTGGGGTTTTGGTAAATTACATTATCATGTAATTTGGCCGATGAGCCTAAAACAATATCGCTTGAAGAATCACTTGCAAAACAGTAAAAAAAATATTGGCTGGGTTGCCGCTGAACTATGCCAGAACCGTTAGATACAAATAGAGAAAGATATTTTGCGTGGAACCGCCATGTTTCGCTGTAATCCCAGCGGTAATAACGGGTACTGCTGTTTGAATTGTGCGCGCTGGCGTAAATTTGAAGTCCGGTATCAGGAACACTTGTTATATTATAGCCGATGCTATCAATACGCGGTGTAATGTAAGCCGGCTCAAAATCCGAAAGATATTGCTGGTTATCAGCGGTCTTTATACTTAACCGATATTTTCTTGTGATATCAAGATTTAATCCCGGCGATGCATACTTGCCATTGCCGGTCTCAGTTAAAGGATAGCCGACATTCTGGTCGCTTTCAACAGTAAGTGCAGCTCCCCGCTCCGGGTTGGTAGTTATCTTACTGGATATATTTACTGTACGGCTTAGTTTAATGATAGTTGAATCGGGTCCCGGGTTGATCACTCCTTCAACAACCAGGTAATGGTTAGCTACAGTTATAGCCGGGGGCGCATAAGGCTTTTTGCATCCCATTACTGAAATCACAAAAATCGCTATGTATTTAACGTTTTTCATTGTCGTCCATCATTTCCAAAAAGGTGGCGGCGTTTTTGAACCCCTTATTGTGCAATCTGCACATGCGCGGCTGGTGTACAAATATAGTGAGGGAGAAAATGTAGGGAATCCATCTGTTGCCAGGAATATTTCAGGATCTGCGATCAAACTATGGTATATCTGCCCCGGCCCAACCTTCGCGGTATCAAGGTTGCAGCCGTAGGGATAATCAGGCACCCACCGCGGCAGTTGCGCGTTCGATATAAACACTCTTTTTGATGAGACGGTAGAAACACCCAAATATCCGATAACCGGTTCAGATGGATTGGCTACGCAGTGAATATTGCCCGGTATTTCCGATGGCTCGGCATCAAAGATGCTTCCCAGCTGTTCAGTGTTTTTTTTCAAGTTGGTATAAAAAGTATAAGCGTTGCTTGTTAAAGCATATTCACGAAGCAGGATACTATACCTGTTTTCAATCTTTTCTGACGTTGACGGAATGAATGTGATCGGATTTTGATAAATGATATCCCGCATTAATTTCGCTGATGACCCCAGGACGAAGTTGTCGGAAACATCATTTGTATAGCAAAAAGTTATTTGCTGGTCCGGCGTTCGCGGTATGAGGGTAAAGCCATTGGATATATAATTGGAGGTGTATTTCGTGTAAAATCGCCAGGCCTCGTCGTAGTCCCAGCGAAAGTAGTGTATTTGGTTAGTAGCATCATGGGTGTTCGCATAAACCTGTATTCCGGTTTTGGGAGTAGCTGTTATATTAAAGCCTACGCTATCTATCGCCGGGGTGATCAATACGGTCTCAAAATCTGAAAGATATACTTTCCCGTCACTGGTTTTTATTCTCAGTCGATATTTATTGGCCGTATTTAAATTTAAGCCTGTTGATATATAGTAACCATTTCCTTTATCGGTTAAAGAATAGCTGCCATTTTGGTCGCTTTCAACAGTCAATACCGCACCTGTTACAGTTTTTGCAGTTGTTTTGCTTGATACGTTAACTGTGCGGCTAAGTTTAATGATCGTTGAATCAGGGCCCGGATTAATTATGCCTTCAACCACCAGGTAGCCGGCTGGCGTGGAAATAGCAGGCGGGGCGTACGGTTTTCTACACCCGGCAATTATTATAATTATCAATAACAACTTCCTGCAATACATAATTTATTTCCAAAATGCCGGTTGTTTATTGGTGCCCCTTAATGTACAGTCAACACAAGACGGATCCGATGCCGAATACCCGATTGGCTTGGGGGCTCCTGGCGGCGAGATCGCGTTAACTGGTATTAACGGGCTATTTGCGCCCTTTTTGTAGTTTATGAATTGATTTACCTGGTTTACGGCAATTTTGCCGCCCGGTGGATAATATACATAATAAAAAGTGTCAAGCTGGCAGTTTGGATCAGCGCGCCCTGCTACCCAATTAGGTAACTGCTGATTTGTTATAAATATCCTTTGGCTTGATACATTTCCAACACTTATATATCCAATAACCGCCTCGGAGGGGTTGGTAATAGAATGAATATTGCCGATTAACTGTGTAGGCTGGGCATCGAAAATGCTTCCTAATTGTTCGGTGTTCTTTTTTAAATTCTGCCAAAAACCATAAGCATCAGCCGATAAAGCATATTGTCTTACTAATACACTGTATTTTATTCCAATTTTTTCGGAGTTCACCGGTATAAAAGTGATCGGGTTATCCGTAATGATATCTTTTGATAGTTTGGCCGATGAATTTAAAACGATCGTACTGGAAGAATCACTAGACCAGCATTGGTAAATATTGTCGTTAACCAAATCCCGCGATAACACCGTATCGCCGTTCGATTTAAAATAGGAATCGTAAGTCGAATGGATGATCCAGGTTTCCTGGTAGTCCCAGCGATAGTAACGGGTACTATTTTGGGGATCATGTGTATCGGCATATATAGTCAATCCGGGCGTTGATGTTTTATAATAAACACTGTCAACCGGCGGGGAGTTTACAACCGCAACAAAGTCTGATAAATATTGCTTGTTATCAGCAGTTTTTATTCTTAAGCGATATTTCTTCGAATTATCAAGTGTTATACCAGCCGAAACATACCTACCCGGGTTCGTTTCCAATAGAGGGAAGGAATCGTTTTGGTTACTTTCAACAGCTAAAACCGCTCCCCTTACCGGGGTTGTAGAAACTGCACTGGAAAGATTGACTGTGCGGCTCAGTTTAATAACTGTTGACTGAGACCCGCCGGTGATAATTCCCTCTACGACAAGATAAGTACCTGGCGAACTGATAATAGGAGGTAAATAAGGCTTTTTACAGCCAAAAGATAGTCCAATAATTAACAAACACATTAAGAATCGATAATTTATATTCATTATATTAAAACCTGATGTTATAATTAACAAACGGAATAGGGCTGGCGAAAATGGATAACTTATAGCCGCTTATAACGCCGCTTTGTTCTGTAAAAAATGTAGAATAAGCATTTTGGCGACCGGTTAAATTATAAACACCGATCGTCCATGAATTATGCGTTTTCTGATGTATCTTATGGTTACCCTCTATGTTGAGCGAAAAATCAGATCTGAAATAATCCGGGATCCGGTAGGCATTCCTGTCAGAATAAAACACCCGCTCAGAACCTGCGTACTGATATTTTGCTATAGGTAACGTAATAGGCCGGCCGGTACTGTATGCTACGTCTAATGACACACTGTAACGATGGCTGAACTTATAATTACCGGTAAAGTTGAAGGCGTGGGGCTTATCATAATTTGCCGGATAATACGCGCCTCCATTTATTAGCTCTCCTGCATTAGGATCATCCTGTTTCAAAAAAGTACGCGAATAGGTATAACTCATCCAGCCGTTTAATTTACCGGCGGTTTTTTTGATCAAAAATTCCACCCCGTATGCTTTGCCCTGGGTATTAATTACATCCCGTTCAATATGTTGATTTAGCAGCAGCACTGCCCCACTTTTATAATCCAGGTAATCCCTTATACGTTTATAATAGCCCTCAACCGACAGTTCGATCGTATTTGATTTAGCGTTTTTAAAAAGCCCTAATGATATCTGGTCGCCATGTTCAGGTTTGATATTTGGATCGCTCAGTTTATAAATATCCGTTGGCGAAATAGAGGTTGAGTTAGACAGCAAATGAATATATTGATGCAGCGTGTTATACCCGGCTTTTATTGAAAGGTCGTCGCTTAGTAAATAACGGGCAGATATCCTGATATCCGGCGCCATATATGTTTTAATTATTTTGCCGCTGCTATACGTTGTACTGTCCAATACGTTTACAGCCGCCTTAGGTAAATTGAGTGCGTAATTGTCAATGGTTTGCGGCCCCAGGTAATTGTAGATATTCAGCCTTACTCCTGCACTAATTGTTAGGTTGTCCGTAACATCAAATTTATCGCCTAAATACAAAGCGTTCTCTAATGCATGCTCTGGCGCTATTACCTGCGGCAGTATTAGTGACTTAGTGCCGTTGGGTTCAAATGTGCCTGGGTCTACTTTATACAAAAGAGAGCTTAAGCCGAAATTGATCGTGTGCTTACTGCTTGCATAATAAGTAAAATCGGCCTTGAAATTTGATTGATTAATATCAAATCCCAGGTTATACGAATTAACCACATTGGCGCTGCTGGATATATTATATTGGTAGCGGTCAACACCTGCCGTTATTAAACTAAAAAGCTTGGTGTTAAAATTATGCTTCCATTTCAATAAAATACTTTTATTGCTGTAGGAATACGTAGTATCACTATTTAGCCGGAACTTATCTTTGCTAAGATAGCTTGACAAATACAAGTTATTTTTGTCGTTTATCTGGTGGCTTATGTCCAGGTTAAAATCGTAAAACGAAGCAGAGCTATGCTTGTATGCTTCTGGTAACGCGCTTAACAGCCAATCGGAATAAGTGGTGCGGCCGCCAAATATAAACGACGTTTTGTCCTTTACAATAGGCCCTTCGATATTCAACCTGCTGGTTAACAAACCTATACCTGCCGATCCGGTAAATATCTTTTTATTGCCCTCGCGGTTGGTGATATCCAATACCGATGATAGCCTGCCGCCGAATTTCTCGGGGATACTGCTTTTGTACAGTTCAATATCCTTTACAATGTCGGGGTTAAATGCAGCAAAGAAACCAAAAAAATGCGCGGGGTTATAGATCGTAGCGCCATCAAGCAAAATCAAGTTTTCATCTGCCGCGCCGCCGCGAACGTTAAACCCGGTTGTGGCCTCACCAACAGACGTAACACCAGGCAATGTCAACACTACTTTTAAAACATCAGCTTCGCCAAAAGCGGTTGGTATTTGCTTTATGTTTTTTATATCCAAACGGGTTACGCCCAGTTCAACACTTCGTACGTTTGCCACTTTATCGGCCGATATCTTAACCTCTTTTAAAGTGTTTACCTGCTCCTGCATTTCAATATTCAGCTTGCCGTCCGAATATAAAATGATCTGCCGCCTTGTATCGCGCATACCTATGCCACGTACATTCAGGATGTGCCTTCCGCGTTGCAGCGTAATTGTAAAATAGCCGAACCGGTCGGTAGCAACGCCTGATTTTGTGTTTGCAATATATATGCTTGCCCCCGTTACCGCTTCTCCCGATTTAATATCCCTTATATATCCTGACAAAGTTGCATTGCCCGATTTTATCGCGTTTGTTTTAGCCCCTATTTCGTACAGTTTATTTTCCGTTGTTGCTTCTGGCACCTTTTTGTCTCTTTCATCAGTATAATCAACAACCGTTGTGGTTTGTTTAACAGGGGCATTTCCGGGGGTAGCCTGCATAAAACCCGAAGCCAGCTCAGTCCTTATCTGCCGTCCTTTAGTTAAAAACACCTGCTGTTGTGGTGTAATGGCATAGTGGAAATCGCTATTTTTGAAAGCCATATCCAATACCGCCTCTAATGGTTTATCATTTACCTGTAGTGTAACTCTCAGGCTGTCGAATTGTATAGGATCATAGTAAAAGTGGAAATTGCTTTTTGATTCCAACTCGCTTACAAATTGGGCAATAGTTGCCTGCTGAAAGTTTCCGCTGATCAATTTTACATTACTTTGTTGTGCCGACGCTATTTGTAAAACGAATAAAAGGCAGAAACTTAAAAGGTAAATTTTTCTCATGCTTAGTTGGTTAAATGGTCATAATAAGTTGCAACCTTGACCATAGCCTCTTCCGGGTCCCTCCTGAATCTGATTTGATTAGCTTTGACATATTGCTGAAGCTCTTTCTTTTTATCTTTAAAAACGTCGATTAGCGACCCCTGGCTCGAAACGTTGTAATAAACTTTATTTTTCCTGATATAAAAATCACGGGATGCGTTGTAATATCTTTCCGATGCCGCGGTTCCACCGGTATTTGTTTGAACGCTTTTCGAATGTTTAACCAACACCTCTGTTTTGCCATTATAAAGCTCATCATAATAACCGGATTTGATCCCGGATCCGTTATTTATGGTATCAGCATCAATGTTTACAAAGTGATGATCTAAAAAATCGAAGCTTTTTACCCTGTATTTTATTAAGGAGAATTTTGAATAATGATTGTATAAAAGCACCGCGACTTCATCACTATACAAATCGTATAACATAGGCACGCCGGTATAGTATAAGCCATCGTAATAAACGGAGCCGGGTGTAAATGCATTTATTTCCATAAAATAGGCGTTGCCTTTTATGGTGGGATCATAAAAAAAATATTCGGGACCATTATACAAAGGCGACTGCTCGCCAATTGATGTATGATAGAGTATAACGGCATTGTTAAATGCATGCTGTTGCGAGCTGCTGTCGCCGGGAACCGCTTGAGCAAATGAGGTTTTGCATGCAATTACGCACATAACGCACGCGAGCATAAACAGGAAGGCATATCTTCTCATGAATTTAGATTGTTAAATCCTTGAATTTAGGTGGTTAAAAATGAAATATACGTGTCCTTGTATTAACAATCAAGAAGTTACCCCGAAAAAAAACAACCTGAACTTATTTTTTAGTTTATTTTGTGTAACAATTTCATTACTGCTATACACGATGGTTTCTTCTCATAATACACATCACCTTTTAAAATAATTTTTTTTGTTTAACGTTTGTATATTAAAACCAATAATCTCTATTTATGAAAGCTGTAAAAACATTATCTATTTTATTGTTGGCCATATTTGGCTATAGTGCCGTAAGCGCCCAAATGGTCCATCACAGGTGGCATAAAAGGCATCATATAGTACATCAGCACCGCCAAAAAACTTAAATAAAAAGGCCCTCCGGATAACCGAAGGGCCTTTTAGTATCTCGCCTTTGCAGCTTAAAGCTTGCGTTTAACTTCCACGTTTTCGTACGCTTCAACAATATCGCCAACTTCTATATTGTTGAAATTGTGAATATTTAACCCGCATTCATACCCGGTGCTAACTTCCTTAACGTCATCCTTAAAGCGTTTTAACGAAGCCAGTTCGCCGGTGTATATAACAACGCCTTCACGAATGATACGTATTTTGCTGTTGCGGGTAATTTTACCGTCAAGTACCATACATCCGGCAATAGTGCCCACTTTGCTGATCTTAAAGGTTTCGCGAATCTCAACGTTTGCAACAATTTTCTCTTCGAAAGTTGGTGCAAGCATGCCTTCCATCGCAGCCTTAATCTCGTTAATAGCATCGTAAATAATAGAATAAAGCCTAATATCGATCTGCTCCTGTTCAGCGAGCTTACGGGCGCCGCCTGATGGGCGTACCTGGAAGCCGATGATGATCGCATCAGAGGCAGAAGCCAGCAATACATCCGATTCGGATATCTGCCCAACGGCTTTCGAAATGATATTTACCTGTATCTGTTCAGTTGATAATTTCAGTAACGAGTCGGATAACGCCTCGATCGAACCATCCACGTCACCCTTAACAATAATGTTAAGCTCCTTAAAGTTACCCACTGCCAAACGGCGGCCGATTTCATCAAGTGTGATGTGTTTTTGTGTACGTAAGCCTTGTTCGCGCTGTAATTGCAAGCGCTTGTTGGCAATTTCGCGCGCCTCAACCTCACTTTCCAGTACGTTAAATTTATCACCGGCTGTTGGTGCGCCCTGCATACCCAACACCTGCACAGGCGTTGATGGGCCTGCAAATTCAACCCGCTGGCCGCGTTCGTTGGTCAACGCTTTCACCCGGCCGCTATAACAGCCTGCCAGTATCGGATCGCCTACCTTTAAATTGCCGGCCTGAACCAGTATGGTAGTTACAATACCGCGGCCTTTATCTAAAGCAGCTTCTATAACAGTTCCGACAGCGCGTTTATTCGGGTTAGCCGTTAATTCCAATAATTCGGCTTCTAATAATACCTTTTCCAGGAGCAGTTCAACATTTAAACCTGTTTTGGCCGAAATTTCCTGCGACTGGTATTTACCGCCCCATTCTTCAACCAAAATATTCATGGCCGAAAGCTGTTCGCGTATTTTGTCGGCATTTGCTCCCGGCCTGTCAATTTTGTTGAAGGCGAAAATGATAGGTGCACCTGCAGCCTGCGCGTGGTTTATGGCCTCCCGGGTTTGCGGCATCACGCTGTCATCGGCAGCAATTACTATAATTACAATATCTGTTACCTGGGCACCCCTTGCACGCATGGCTGTAAACGCCTCGTGGCCCGGTGTATCCAGGAAAGTTATTTTTCCTTTATTATCAGGCAACGTTACCTCGTAAGCGCCAATGTGCTGGGTAATTCCCCCCGCTTCGCCGCCAATAACGTTTGTTTTGCGGATAAAATCGAGCAATGAAGTTTTACCGTGGTCAACGTGGCCCATTATCGTTACAATAGGGGCGCGCGGCACCAGGTCTTCAGGGCTATCTTCCTGGTCAAGGTTGCCTTCTTCATCCTGCGGTTTTACAAATTCAATCTGGTAACCAAATTCGTCGGCAACAATGCTTAATGTTTCCGCGTCGAGCCTTTGGTTGATGGATACGAACATACCCAGGCTCATACAGGTTGAGATGATCTGCGTTACAGAAACATCCATCATGGAAGCCAGTTCGTTGGCAGTAACAAACTCAGTCACTTTTAAAACTTTCGACTGAAGCTCCTGCTCCATCGCCAGTTCTTCGGCGGTTGCAGCTACGTCGTCGCGTTTTTGACGACGGAATTTAGCCCGCTGCGCAAATTTACCCGACTTGCCCGCACCGCTTAAGCGTGCTAATGTGGCTTTAATCTGATCTTGTATATCTTTTTCTGAAGGTTCCTCTTTAGGGCCTGTGTTCGCACCGGCAGTGCGGCTCCTGAAATCGGGACGGTTTCCGCCTCCCTGGTTTCCGCCAGCAGGATTATTTCCGCGGTTCCTGAAATCAGGGCGGTTTCCGCCATGTGGCTGCTGCTGCCCCGGAGGATTAGCCTGCTGTATGCCTGCATGGTTTCCCGACAGATTTGGCGGGGTATTGCCCTGGTGGTCCTTCCGTTTTCTTTTTCTTTTATGGTCTGCCGCGTTCGAATTTGATGATGACGCTACCGGGTTGCGTTTTGATTCGTTATCCGGTAAATCTATCTTCCCAATTACATTCGGGCCTGTTAACCGTGCGGCCTTTGCCCTTATCACTTCGTTATCCTGCGGCTCCTCAATAGCTTCCGCCGGTGTTTCCGCTACAGGTTTAGCAACTTCAGGAACAACTTCCTTAGGTGCTTCCGCTTTTATTTCAGGTTTAGCAACTTCAGGAACAACTTCCTTAGGCGCTTCTGCTATTATTTCAGGCTGGGGCTTTGGTTCGGCAACTTCTTGTTTCAATGCCGGCTCTACCTTTTCAGCGGGCTTTTCAACCGGTTGAACTTTTCCGCTAAGGTTGTCAAGGTTTATTTTGCCTACTACCTTTACACCCGGCAAAGCGTCACTTTGCGTGTCATTTTTTGCCGGTTCGGGTGCAGGTTTTGGTTTTTCAACGGGAGGCGGGGCAGTGTAATGATGGCCGGTATTCTTTATCAGGATCTCTTCGTTCTCGAAATCTCTTGAACGGCGGTATTCACCCGGCTTTGCCGGAAGCTGACCGGGCTCTTGCTCTTCCTTCCTGATTTTCCCGATACTTATCTGCTTAGCCTCCTCCTTAATAATTTTATCAACAGCAAATTCCTTCAAAAGCGCGCCGTACATATCGCCATCAAGTTGGGTCATGGGGTGCTTTTGTACCTTATAACCCTTTGTTGCTAAAAAATCAACAATAGTACCCGTACCGATATTCAGCTCTTTTGCTGCTGTAAATAATTTTATGGATTTGTCTTCTGACATTTATTATACTTCTTTCTCTGCTATTTTGTGCAAAAATACTATTTTAATTTCGGTTATTGAGCTTATTCGAACTCAGCCTGCAGAATTGATAATACATCTTTAACCGTTTCTTCTTCAAGGTCGGTACGTTTTACCAATTCGCCAACTGTTAATGCGAGTACTGATTTTGCTGTATCTAAACCAATGCGTTTAAACTCATCAATGATCCAGCTATCAATTTCATCTGAAAACTCTTCGATGTCCACATCCTCATCCAGTTCGTCGGCCTCGCGGTAAACATCGATCTCGTATCCTGTCAATTTACCGGCCAATTTAATATTATGGCCACCACGCCCAATGGCTAATGATACCTGGTCGGGTTTTAAATACACTGCCGCAGTTTTTTTCTCGTCGTCAAGCTTAATAGATGTTATTTTGGCCGGCGATAAGGCCCGCTGAATATACAGCTGGATATTATTGGTGTAATTGATCACATCAATATTCTCGTTTTTAAGCTCGCGAACAATACCATGGATACGCGATCCTTTCATACCTACGCAGGCACCTACCGGGTCTATACGGTCATCGTACGACTCCACGGCCACTTTGGCCCTTTCGCCGGGTTCGCGCACTATTTTTTTAATGGTGATAAGCCCGTCAAAAATTTCCGGAACTTCCATCTCAAATAAACGCTGTAAAAACTCCGGCGCTGTGCGCGATATAATGATCTTCGGATTGCTGTTCAGCATATCCACCTTATCAACTACAGCTTTTACGCTATCGCCTTTTTTAAAGTAGTCGGCAGGTATCTGTTCTGATTTCGGCAGCAATAATTCGTTGCCTTCATCGTCAAGCACCAGTGTTTCCTTTTTCCAAACCTGGTAAACCTCGCCGGTCACGATCTCGCCTACACGGTCCTTATATTTCTTAAATATCTCGTCCTTCTCCAGTTCCAGTATCTTTGAAACCAGTGTCTGGCGTGCCGCCAGGATAGCCCGGCGCCCAAAACTTTCCAGCGTGATCTGTTCGATGTAATCGTCGCCAACCTCAAGGCTCGGGTCTAATGTCCGGGCTTCTGCCAGTTCAATTTCCAGGTCGTCGTCCTCGCTGAAACCATCTTCCATCACCTTACGGGTGCGCCATATTTCAAGGTCACCGTTGTCGGTATTCACAATTACGTCGCAATTTTCATCTGTGCCATACTTTTTCCTGATCATACTGCGGAAAACGTCTTCCAGTACGCTCATCATGGTTGGGCGGTCGATGTTCTTGAAATCTTTAAATTCCTGAAAAGAATCAATTAAATTAATATTGCTCATTTTCTTACTTGAATGATATTAAAACTTTTGTTTCTGTTATTTGATCTATCGGGATAACGGCCTCAGCAGGCTGCGCCTTTTTTCCCTTTTCTTTTATTTTTTCTTCAATAATAATGGCATCTTCTGTAATGCCGGTTAGCTTGCCTTCGCGTTTGCTGCCGTCGCGCATTTTTATCGCCAGGCTGCGGCCAACGTTTTTTACATATTGCCTGAGCGAGGTTAGCGGGGTGTCAATTCCCGGCGACGAAACTTCAAGGTTGTAAGCCGTTTCAATCACATTTTCCTCTTCCAGGTGAAAGCCCACATGCCGGCTAATGGCCGCGCAATCAGCAATTCCAATCCCGTTATCACCATCAACCAGTATCATCAGCTTCCCGCTGGGGTGCATTTTTACGTCGACTAAATACAGGTTTGGCTTATCCGCGATTTTTTCTTCAACCAGATCTCTAACCCTTTTTTCAATATTCATTCATCCTCCTCCCGATAGCTATCGGGATTGATTGATAAAATAAAAGAGGGGACAAACGCCCCCTCTTTTATAATTCAGATGCAAATATAGTGATTTTTATCGGAGATTCAAGCGTTTATTACTTAAAAATCAAATCTGTATGGCCCGGGTGGCCCAGTTTCTTTTTGCCTGTAATAAAATCCCATGCATCGTCGCCGCTACCGAACCGGTAGTAGCGCATAAAATAGGTTTGGTTCTTTGCAAAAGGTGTGTCGGGAGTGAATATAACGGCCCTATCCTTTAGCTCATATTTCCCAGGCTGAACAGGCTGATAATCTTTCACATCCGTATCGGCAGGCATCCGGTAAACCGGGATAAGCCCCTGCCAAAGGCCCGCTGCGGTGTCGCGATTGATCTCGCTGATCACAGCATAATCAAGCCCGCTAAACTTAACCGACCGACCGCTATCAACCAGCGTTACTTTAACAACTGCCGGCTGCGGTTTGGGGCTGCACCCAAGACATAATAGCAGGATGATCCACGATTTTTTTATCATAGCGGAGCTGAAATTATTTTTCAACGTTTGTTTATTGTTGGTGATTGGGTTGATTAAGTTATTTAATCCGATCAACCACCCACTTACTCAACTCAATCAACTACTCACTCAATCAACCCAACCACTACTTCCCACCCGGATTAGCGCTCAAGCTCAAAACCACCCTCACACTCGTATTTTGATTGATGTGATTATGCAGTTTATAAACCAGCTTAACCTGCACCTTCGGGTCGCGGATGAGTTCATCTAACGAGGCTGAATTTTCGATATCAAGCACCAGGCTGTTGCCAACGCCCGGTGTAATATCCGTGCGCGATGCCACCAAAACTTCATCCTTGCCGCCCGCCTTCGACAAATAAACTTTTGCCGAAACCAAATTGCCGATATTAAAATCCGACGGGTCGCGGGATTGCAGTTTTGCGGAGATCACCCGCACTTCGC
The DNA here is from genome assembly GCA_028288025.1 of Mucilaginibacter sp. GTDB lineage: Bacteria > Bacteroidota > Bacteroidia > Sphingobacteriales > Sphingobacteriaceae > Mucilaginibacter. The sequence goes on from JAQBOM010000027.1 coordinate 26,601, forward strand.
TTACCTGGTCGGCGTTGGTGCCGCTCTTTTTAATGCTCTGGTCAAAGCTGCTGGCCGTGCCGGTTACTGAAAGCTCGTCGCCCACCGCCGATGAACGGGGTATGGTTAACGTAGCGGTATAAGGGAACGTTGATTTGATTGCCGATTGCAGCACGCCGCAGCCGGATAGTATCGCCAGCAGGGGTAAAATATAAAGTGTTTTTTTCGTCATCATATAAAGTGGCGAAATATACATAGATAAATTAAAAATTGTAACAGCGCGCTTTTAACCACTCGTCTTTGCGAGGAACGAAGCAATCTCTACGCTCACAAATCAACGGACCGCGATGTTTTGGGAACCCTGTGGCGCGGCTTGTTCTTCCCATTTTGCATTTATCTGCATGACCTGTATAGTCTATAGATTGCTTCGTTCCTCGCAATGAACGGGCAAAAATGGCGCATGGAGGCGGCATCCCACTAATTCCAAAAAAAAACGTTAAATGTTTTTACAAAATGTATCTTTGCACCCCGACGCTGAAGTCGGTTTTTTTTCGCTTTCAGCGCATAGTATTTTTAAGTCCATAGTTGATAGTCGATAGCCCTTAGTGTTTGATTGGGCAAGACTTAAGACTCCGGACTTAGGACTCAAGACTCAAAAAACTATGCCCAAAGATAACTCCATCAAATCCGTATTGATCATTGGCTCGGGCCCTATTATTATTGGCCAGGCCTGTGAATTTGATTACGCCGGTTCGCAAGCCGCCCTTTCGTTAAAGGAAGAAGGTATTTCGGTATCCATCATCAACAGCAACCCCGCTACCATAATGACCGATAAGGTTATTGCCGACCATGTGTACCTGTTGCCGCTGAACCCCGAAAGCATTGAAAAAATATTAAAGGAGCAAAAAATTGACGCCGTACTGCCAACAATGGGCGGCCAAACAGCGCTGAACCTTTGTATTGAGGTTGCCGAGCAGGGGATATGGGAAAAATACGGGGTTAAGATAGTAGGCGTAGATTTAGCTGCAATTGAAAAAACCGAGAACCGCGAAGCCTTCCGCCAGCTGATGGTTGACATCGGCGTGGGCGTGGCTACCTCAAAAATTGCCAACTCGTTTTTAGAAGGAAAAGAAGCCGCGCAGGTAATTGGTTTCCCGCTGGTTATTCGCCCAAGCTATACATTAGGCGGTAAGGGTGCAGGCTTCGTACATAAAAAAGAGGATTTTGAAGCGGCGCTTAGTCGCGGGTTGCAGGCTTCGCCTACCCACGAGGTATTGGTTGAGCAGGCGGTTTTGGGCTGGAAAGAATACGAGCTGGAGCTGCTGCGCGACAGTAACGATAACGTGATCATCATCTGCTCTATCGAAAACTTCGACCCAATGGGCATCCATACCGGCGACTCGATAACCGTGGCCCCGGCCATGACGCTGAGCGACCGCTGTTACCAGGATATGCGCAACCAGGCTATCCGCATGATGCGCGCCATTGGCAACTTTGCCGGCGGCTGTAACGTGCAGTTTTCGGTAAACCCGGTTGATGAGTCAATTATCGCCATCGAGATCAACCCGCGCGTATCGCGGTCATCTGCGCTGGCATCAAAAGCTACCGGTTACCCCATCGCCAAAATAGCGGCTAAGCTGGCTATCGGTTATAACCTTGATGAGATCGAGAACCAGATCACCAAAACCACGTCGGCCTATTTTGAGCCTACGCTGGATTACGTGATCGTAAAAATACCACGCTGGAACTTTGACAAATTTAAAGGCGCTAACCGCGAGCTTGGCCTGCAGATGAAATCGGTAGGCGAGGTGATGGGCATTGGCCGCAGCTTTATTGAGGCGCTGCAAAAAGCCTGTCAGAGTTTGGAAATTGGCCGCGCCGGTCTTGGCGCCGATGGCCGCCAGAGCCGCAACCTTGAAGAAATTATGCACAGCCTTGAGCATCCCAGCTGGGACAGGCTGTTCCATATATACGATGCGTTGAGTTTAGGTGTGCCGATAGAGTCGGTGCGCAAGGTTACCAAAATTGACCGCTGGTTTTTAAACCAGATTGCCGATGTGGTGAACCTGGAGAACGAGCTGCGCCGTTATTCGTTGAATAACATACCTGAGGACTTTTTATTTACCCTGAAGCAAAAAGGCTTTTCGGATACCCAGATCGCTTATATTTTGGGCAACGTTACCGAAGAGGATGTGTACCAGCGCCGCAAAACTCTGGGCATTAAACGGGTATACAAAATGGTGGATACCTGCGCCGCGGAGTTCCCGGCAAAAACGCCCTATTACTATTCGACCTACGAGGGCGAGAATGAGTCCATCGTATCCGACAAGAAAAAGATCATCGTATTGGGTTCGGGCCCCAACCGTATAGGCCAGGGCATTGAGTTTGATTACAGCTGCGTGCATGGTTTGCTTGCCGCGAAGGAATCGGGCTTCGAAGCGATCATGATCAACTGCAACCCCGAAACAGTTTCAACGGATTTCAATATGGCCGATAAGCTGTATTTTGAGCCGGTGTACTGGGAGCATGTGCGCGAGATCATCGAAATGGAAAAACCATACGGTGTGATCGTTCAGCTTGGCGGCCAAACAGCCTTAAAGATGGCTGAGAAAATGCACGAGCATGGCATCCGCATCATAGGCACCTCGTTTAACAACATGGATATTGCCGAAGACCGCGGCCGTTTCTCGGACCTGCTGAAAGAACTTGATATTCCGTACCCTAAATACGGCGTAGCCGAGAGCGCCGAAGAAGCGCTCGAAGTGGCTCACCAGGTAGGTTACCCGGTACTGGTGCGCCCCAGCTACGTATTAGGCGGCCAGGGCATGAGCATTGTGATCAACGATGAAGACTTGGAAAAGGCTGTTGTAAGCCTATTGAAAAACCTCCCGGGCAACCGCGTGCTGATAGACCACTTTCTTGACCGCGCGGCCGAAGCTGAGTCGGATTCGATCAGCGATGGCGAGGATGTGCATATTATCGGTATGATGGAGCACATCGAGCCGGCTGGCATTCACTCGGGCGATTCATTCGCCGTATTGCCGCCGTTTGATCTGTCAGACCATGCCATACAGCAAATGGAAGAGTATACAGTTAAGATAGCTAAGGCATTGAATGTGCTTGGGCTGCTCAACATCCAGTTTGCGATAAAAGACGATAAGGTTTATGTGATCGAGGCCAACCCGCGTGCATCACGAACGGTGCCGTTCATTGCGAAAGCGTATGATGTACCTTATATCAACATCGCCGCCAAGGTGATGCTGGGCGTTAACAAGCTTAAAGATTTTACCATCGAGCGCAAGCTTTGGGGGTACGCTATAAAAGAACCGGTATTCTCGTTTGATAAGTTCCCGGAAGTAAATAAGGAGCTCGGCCCCGAAATGAAATCAACCGGCGAAGCCATCCGCTTTATCCCCAACCTGCAGGACCCCTATTTCAGGCACCTGTACAAGGAGAAATCAATGTATTTAAGCCGCTAAGAAGGAGGTGAAAGGCGAACGGTAAAGGGTGAAAGGTTGCAAGCGGAACCAAAAAAACCTTTTACCTTTCGCCTTTATCCTTTCAACTCACTTTTACCTCTCCACTAAAAGTCCCTTTACTTCAAAACTAACCCGTTGATTTTTATTGGTTTTTTTGGTGTGGCTCTTTTTACCGGTTACGGTATCGCCGGCAAAGTGCTGCATATCATCGGCAATAAATTGTTTTGAAGCTGTGCCTTCGGCGATAACGTATTTACCCTTTAAATCTTCGGGAAGGGTAATATTAAAATTCCTGAAATGCGCTGCGATCACTTTTCCATTCCCTGCATCGATCTCGAACCAGCCGCCTTTCGGCCTGGTTACTTTTATAACCCTGCCGCGTATTGTGGCGCTAACGCTTGCCTTTTTGTCCATATACGTTTCCAGGTTTGAAGCCGTCACCATGGCGGCATTATCCGGTTTTGTGCCGTACACAGTTCCATTTGGCATTGGCGTATGCTTCTGTGCAAACGCCGAAGCGGAAAATAACAGCGCGAGTATAATTGTTGTTGCTTTCATAAATAAACCAACAATAAAAATTACGGTTGGTTTTAAACCGGGGGAGTTTTCAACTGTTGGCCTTCAAATTTTGGGAGGATGTTAATATTTGTTAAAGTAGTTACATACAGTCAATATATCCATTATAATTGCAGCTACATAGTTTAGAATTATTTACCCCTTATCGTAACTTGCATGAAACCCCCTTACTCACGCACTATTCAATCTCCTGCGTTCCTTTTATTTTTAATTTTTTCAATAAACGGCTGCACCAAAACATCAACCCCGGCATCCAGCGTAATCTTGCCCACGGTATCAACTACCAGCGTAATTATTAATTTAACGTCAACCACGGCGCAGAGCGGCGGCATGGTCACTTTCGCCGGCGGCGGAACGATCACCAAAAACGGCGTTTGTTATAGTTCTGCAAACAAAACGCCCACCACCGCCGACAGCAAAACAGCCGATTCAATTAGCATCGCTGGCACCACTGCAACCACCTTTACAGGGCCCATAACCGGCTTAGTGCCCAATACCACCTATTATTTACGGGCATATGCAACCAATAGCGCCGGTACAGCCTATGGCAGCGTTATTCAGTTCACGACGCCGGGAAGCCTTTCGGCCGTAACTACTGCCGTAACAACATTTGCTGGCAACGGTACACCCGGGTATCTGGATGCATCAGGCCTGAGTGCACAGTTCAATAACCCCCAGGGTGTGTCAGTTGATAGCAGGGGTAATGTATATGTTTCTGATTCGTACAATTCGTTAATACGGGAAATTACGCCTGCCGGGTCGGTTAGTACCATGGCCGGGAATCAAACGATTGGGTACAATGACGGCCAGGCAACTGCAGCGCAATTTTACGGGCCTGCCGGTTCGGCTTTTGATGTGCAGGGTAACTTATACGTGGCCGACCTGGGCAACAATGTGATCCGTAAAATTACGCCTTCGGGCGTTGTAAGTACCTACGCGGGAACAGGCATAGCAGGCTATTATGACGGCGCCGCCACTCTGGCAAGCAAAACTGGCAGTACCGATGTCCTTGCCCAATTTAACAGCCCGCAGGCCGTTGCTGTTGATGCAAGCGGCAACCTTTACGTAGCCGACCGGGGCAACAATATGATCCGTAAAATTACTACAGCTGGCCGGGTAAGTACAATAGCGGGGGTGAAGGCACAGGGCTTTATCGACGCTACAGGAACTGCGGCTGCATTCAATGGCCCGTCGGGAGTGGCGGTAGACGCCCAGGGTAATATATATGTGACCGACGAAGGTAACTCAGCAATTCGAAAAATTACAACCGCAAATGTGGTAACCACAATAGCCGGTAACCCAACCGAAAATTATTTACTAAACTACCCGTCGGCTATAACTATTGACAAGCAGGGAAATCTGTACATTACCGATGCGGACGCACGTGTGATTGAATTTACAACATCAAATGTTTTATACTTTTTGGCCGGGAAGCTAAATGTTTCGGGCTTTGTTAACGGTACCGGGACCAGCGCGCTCTTTACTTACCCGCAAGGAATAGCTGTCGATGCAAGCGGCAACCTATACATAGCCGACCAATATAATAACTGTATCCGGAAAGTTGCTGTAACATGGGTTCCTTAGCGCCGAAGCCGCTAAACCGGCCTCGGCTTTTTGATTAAATTACCCAAAATAAGGGAGCAGGCGAGGGGCGGCAACTCACTGCAAGCCCGCGTTAATTGTAAAAATATTCACCTCAAATTCAGTTGTATGCGCATTCGTGACGGTTTTATCATACCTTTACATTCTCGCATGGAAGAAAGAAAATATTTAACTACCTGGAAAAGGTATCTGCCGGTTATTCGTTTGCATTTGAAAAAGAGCCTTAACGAGGAACAACAATTTAAATTAAACATAACTGATTTTGAATCGGCGGGCGACCGTGGTAAATCGGGCTATACCTTTAACCTGGCGCTGGAAAATGGCAAGGTGACCAACAACATCAGCGGCTCGGCTGTAGCACGCGATTTGTACGAGGCGCTAAAGTCGGACGACACTATAAAAGCCATGCTGCAGGATAGAAGCATTAAGATAAGTGTAGGAAAATCATTTGTGCTGAGCATAAAAAACAACCATTTATCCGCTTATAAATAAGCTGAAAGCAAAAAGCTTAAAGACCAAAGCCATAAAAGCTTTCGGCTTTTCGCTTTCAGCTTTCCCCTCAATTAAAGCACTGGCTGTACGCGACCAGCACCTTTAAAAAAACTTCTCTATCGATTCCGAATACTGCCGGCTGCTCCGGCTTTACGGGCAAGCCATTTTTGAACCGCACGGGAAATAGGCTAATGAAATCGCGGATGGAAATTTCATAGCGCAGCCAGGGGTCTGCACGATGGATGTCCTCGAGGCGCATTTCAAAAAGCGGGACACTTAGATGGTCGTTCTTCATTTGTTATGCTTTTTATTTCCCGAAAGGTGGCAATCCGATCAGTTGCCGGTATAACGGCAGGTCCATGCGTTTTTGTGCCGGCATGCGCAGGCGGCTGCAATAGTAAACCTGCAGCTTATATTCAACTATCCCGTTCCTGATGATCGGGATATCGGGCAATTGCTTTACGCTGTCAAAGAATGGCTTTACGTCGGCATCCACATACGGCTGGTGCTGATCGCCAATAACGATGGCATCCTTACCGAGGAGCGTTTTAGGGTCAATCAAAAAAGCAAGATTGCGTGGGTCGGCGTTAAAAACAACAATATCTTTTTCGCCTTTCAGGGCCCAATCTATTTTACCCATCAACCACCAGCGCGGGCTTCCGGTAAATATATTGGGGTTTTTAAGCCAGCCCTCGTTTTCGAAACGGGTTTTTATATCGGTATAATCTACACCTTGTATCGTGGGGTCGTTTTTATCGCCATGAAAACTAACCATCCATTTTGGCCCGTATGATCGCCAGAAACCGGTGACCATGTGCAGGCTGAGCACACCGATGGTTATGATGGTAAATATGATCGAAAAATTAAGCCACCGGCGTGTGAGCCTGTAAGCCGCACCGGTTGTGCCCAGGCATTTATCCACTGCAAAGCCCAACGGCATAAACAGCATCATATACCCAGGCGCCTGCCAGTGAAAATGGTATTGCAGGTCGGCCCACAAAGTGACGACGGTAAAAAAAACGATTGGCAATACCGCCATCCAAAAATTAAAACTGTAAGCCAGCAATTGCGACCTAAGCTTATACGAGATAAAAAGCTGCCGGATGGTAGGGAACCATATCCATGGCAACAGCCACAATGACTGCCCGAGTATACTACGTAAAAACCATTCGGGATGCAATTGGAAGTGTGTATGCACACCCGCCCGTGAGCCCTGGAAAATGAACGACACCCACCCATTGTTATAGTTCCACCAAAGAATAGGGAGTGCCATGATAAAAGTGATGAGCACAGCGATATAAGGGCCGGGGTGCCTGAGCCAATGCTGCTGGCTTTTATTGGTCCCAACAAACATAAACACACCTGCAAATAAAAACACGACATGGTATTTGCTCAACGTAGCCAGGCCTATACAAATGCCAACGGCTATCCATAACAAATAGGTTCTGCGGCTATGCCAGTTGGCCTGGGCGTTGGCATTTGAGCCGATCATTATTTCAACGATAAAATAAGTGGCAGCCATCCAGAAAAACATTAAGGGCGCATCGGGCTGAAACCAGCAGGCGATAGCCACGGTGAAAACCGCGCTTAAATTCATGATCAGTACCGCCCAAAATCCCGCTTTAGCGGTAAATAACTTGCGGGTAACAAGGAAAAGCAGCCAGCTGGTACCGGCAAAAAGCAATACCGATGGCAGCCTGATACCAAAGTTATTTAAGCCAAAAAGCTTTATACCCAAACCCCCGATCCAAAAGAACAAAGGCGGCTGGTCGAAGTAACTGAGATCAAGATGAAGTGCACCCCTGAAATAATATGATTCGCCGATGCCCAGCCCGGTATAAGCTGCAATTAAACAGCGCAGCGCGAAAGTAACAATGATCAGGATGACCGTAAATTTCGCCGCGTTGTTTTCCGTTAGTTTTTTCATGTAAAGCAGGATGGCAAATCTCTTAAAAATTTATCAATAACGGATTGTTTTATTGCATGGTGGGCCGACTATTTAACTATCAATGCAATCCCTTGTTGTTTAAAAGTTATATTTGATAAACCTTCAACACCAAACCTTTATTATGATCCAAAGGAAAGTTATTTTATGGTCCGTTATAGTAGCGATGGGCGGATTTTTATTCGGCTTCGACACGGCTGTAATTTCAGGCGCCGAGCAAGCCATTCAAAAATATTGGACACTCACAGATGTCCAGCATGGCCTTACTATATCTATTGCATTGATCGGCACTGTGATTGGGGCTTTTGTCGGGCGAATCCCGGCCGACGCGCTTGGCCGTAAAAAGGCGCTGCTTATCATCGCGTTCATCTTTTTGTTTTCGTCCCTCGGTACAGCACTGGCCACAAACTGGTACGTGTTTATGGTGCTGCGCTTCATCGGCGGGTTAGGCGTAGGGGCCTCTTCTGTTATTGCACCGATCTATATATCTGAAATTTCACCTGCTGCTTCACGCGGACGTTTGGTTGTCCTTTTCCAGTTTAATATCGTTTTTGGCATCCTCATTTCATATTTCTCGAATTACCTGATAGGCCAGAATTTTCCAGATTCATGGCGGTATATGCTGGGCGTACAGGCGGTTCCTTCTTTTCTGTTCCTGGTATTGTTAAAACTGGTTCCCGAGAGCCCGCGCTGGCTGCTGCTGCACCAAAGCAATCGGGACGAAGCCACGCGAATATTGCAGGTGATTAACCCGGAAGGGTATCAAAACGACCTGGAAAGCATTGTGAGCACCAATACCGAAGATGCAAAGGACCCAAGGGGAAATGAATTGTTCAGCCGCCGCTACCGGTTTCCGGCTACGCTGGCCATCCTTTTTGCTTTTTTTAACCAGGTCTCGGGCATCAACGCCATTATATATTATGCCCCGCGCATATTTGAAATGACCGGCTTGGGTAAAAGCGCATCGCTGTTATCTACTGCAGGGATCGGACTGGTTAATTTTATTTTTACCATGCTGGCTATCCGGTTTATTGACAGCATGGGCCGCCGTAAACTGATGCTGATCGGCTCGTTTGGCCTTATTCTTACGTTGGGTTTGGTTTCGTATTCATTTTATACCAAAAGTTTCAGTGGCTATTATGTAACCTGCTACTTGTTGTTTTATATCGCGTTCTTCGCTTTTTCGCAGGGGGCGGTTATCTGGGTTTTTATATCCGAGATATTCCCCAACCAGGTGCGTGCAAAAGGTCAAACGATAGGCAGTTTTACGCACTGGGTTATGGCAGCGCTGATTGCTTTCTCGTTCCCGTGGTTTGCCGAGCAGCTGGGCGGCGGATCCACCTTTTTGTTTTTTACCGTAATGATGATCTTGCAGCTGCTTTTTGTTTGGAAAATAATGCCCGAAACCAAAGGAAAATCGCTTGAACAGATCGAGCATACTTTATTAGAACATTAACAATTTGCAAATTGCACTATTGGGTGCACAATAAAAAAATAAATGAAAGAGGACGTGAAAGACGGGGGAAACAGCGGAAACGAGGATAAGCCATATAACCTGGAAGTCGTTAAATCAATAACCGGCGATAGTCATGATTTTTTAGAAAAGCTGATCTCGGTGTTTATCAGCACTATTTCTGCCGATCTGCAGTCTTTAAAAGAAAAAGCTAAACAGGGTGATTGGAGTACCGTAGCCTCAATAGCGCATAAAATAAAGTCCCCATTGTCCCAGTTTGGAATCGATGCAGCGGATGTTGTTGAAAACTTAGAAAACCAGGAAGGCTTTAATACTGATGAACTGCATTTATTTGCAGATAGGTTGGATGCCTTATTGAATGAAGTAATAATCCATTTAAAACGGGAATTTCCCGGCAATAATTGATCAGCGGCCCGATCCATCAAAGTCCAATAGTCTTAAAACGTATACTGCTATCACTTTAACTATTTATTTAGGATATTCGTACAAGTAAATAAAGAACACCTGTGAAGAAGTACCCTGTGCCGGCAAACGAGAAGGAACGATTAAAAGCCCTAAAAAATTACAATATACTAAATTCGGTAAGCGAAGAAGAATTTGATCGCATTACCGAACTGGCATCGCTGGTGTGCGGGGTTCCAATTTCGCTCGTGTCCTTAATCGACGAAAACCGGCAGTGGTTAAAATCAAAAAAAGGAATTGAGATCGAGGAAATATCGCGTGACCAGGCTTTTTGTCAATACGCCATAATGGACACGGCCATTTTTGAGGTTGAAGATGCCACAAAAGATGAGAGATTCAGGGATAATGAATTAGTAACTGGCGCCCCGAACATTCGCTTTTACGCAGGCTCTCCGTTGGTTGACCCCGATGGTTACACATTGGGGACGCTATGTGTTATTGACCGGCAGCCGAGGGTATTAACCGAGGATCAGAAAACGGCATTGCAATTGCTCGGCCAGGAGGTGATGTCCCTTATCATTGAACGGCGGCAAAAAGAAGAATTAAGGAACTTTGAAAAAATATTTAATTTGTCAAATGACCTTCTTTTTGTGGGCGGCGCAGATGGCTTTTTTAAAAAAATAAATCCTGCTTTTGGAAAAGTGCTGGGTTGGGATAACGAATATCTTTTAAGTACTTCCACATTTGAATTTATACACCCCGATGATGTTGCCACAACACAAAAGGAACTGGAAAAGTTAGGCAAGGGTGGCTCAACATTGAATTACGTTCAGCGTTTTAAGGCCAAATCCGGTCAATACAAAAACATTCAATGGACTTCGTCGCCGGACCCATTGACGGGCAATATTTTCGGCATTGGTCGCGACATAACAGACGAAAAACTTAAGGAGCAGCGCCTTGTTGCAAGTGAAGAACGGCTGAGAGCATTTTTTGAGAACTCACTCGGATTGATGTGCACCCACGATCTGGAGGGTAACTTTCTTTCGGTAAATATAGCTGGGGCAAGTATTTTGGGCTATTCATTAGATGAGATATTAAATAAAAGCCTGTTTGATATTGTTCCGGCCGCCCGGCATCCGCTTTTAAAAGCCTATTTGCAAAAAATTAAAGATACCGGCAGTGGGAACGGGCAAATGCTTACCCGGCATAAAAACGGATCGTACCGTATCTGGATGTTCAACAATGTTTTGGAAAAAAATGCCCATGGCGAAGACTATGTAATTGGTAATGCCATTGACATTACTGAAAGGCATCATCTTGAAGAGGATTTGAAACGCACCAAAGAGATGCTTGAGCAAACAAATAAAGTAGCCCGTGTTGGTGGCTGGGAATTTGATGTTCGAAACAAAAAAATATTCTGGACTGATGTTACCAAGCAAATACATGGTGTTGAACCTGATTTTCAACCCGATATGAATGTGGGTATCAGCTTTTATAAGGAAGGCGAAAGCCGGGATAAAATAGCAAAAGCCATTGAACGCGCACTTGCAGAAGGCGAGCCCTGGGACCTTGAGCTCCAGATTGTAACGGCAGAGGGAGAGGAGTTGTGGGTGAGGGCTTTAGGTAATGCCGAATTTGAAAACGGAGCATGTAAAAGGCTATATGGTACTTTCCAGGATATTGATGAGAAGAAAAAGGCCGAAAACGCGCTCATAATTGAAAAAGCCCGGTTATCCGCTTTCGTTCAGCACTCCCCGGCGGCCGTGGCCATGTTGGATAATGATATGAGGTATGTTGCCGTCAGCAATTGCTGGCTTGACGATTATCACCTAACAGGCCGGGATATTATTGGCCGGTCGCATTATGAATTTTTCCCGTCTATAACCGATGAGCGAAAAGAAAGGCACCAACGCGTATTAAAAGGGGCGATAGAAAGAAATGCCGAAGACCGGCAGGTGGAGGCCGATGGAAATGTTTTTTACGTTAGCTGGGAAATGCGGCCCTGGTACCGGTTTGACGGGCAGGTTGGCGGGATGATGATCTTCACACAGAATATTACGTCGTTAATTAAACATAGAGAAGAGCTTGAAATGGCTAAATTATCAGCCGAAGAAGCCAATATAGCAAAGTCGGAATTTTTGGCGAATATGAGTCATGAGATCCGGACCCCTTTAAACGGGGTTATCGGGTTTACCGACCTGGTATTAAAAACCAAGCTGAACGAAACACAGCAGCAGTATTTAACCATAGTAAATCAATCCGCCAATGCCCTGTTAGGGATAATTACCGACATTCTTGATTTCTCGAAAATTGAGGCCGGCAAGCTGGAATTAAATGTTGAAAAATGCGATTTATATGAGTTAAGCTCACAGGCAACGGATATCATTACTTACCAGGTTCAAACCAAGGGACTTGAAATGCTGCTGAATATCTCGCCGGAACTTCCAAGGTTTATTTGGGCCGACCAGGTACGGTTGAAACAAATATTGGTAAACTTGCTTGGAAATTCATCCAAATTTACTGACGCCGGCGAAATAGAATTAAAGATTGAACCTTTATCATTTAATGGAGATCAAACAACTATACGGTTTGAGGTAAGGGATACCGGCATAGGTATAAAGCCAGACAAACTGGTAAAAATATTTGAAGCGTTTTCGCAGGAAGACAGTTCAACAACAAAAAAATATGGCGGAACCGGCCTTGGATTAACCATCTCAAATAAATTGCTGGGATTTATGGGAAGCCACCTGCAATTGCAAAGCACCTTAGGCCAGGGCAGCGTCTTTTTCTTTGAGCTGACTTTTAAAGCAGAACATGGCGACGCCCTGCCCATGGAATCACTCGATCATATTAAAAAGGTTTTAATTGTTGATGATAATGATAATAACCGGATGATTTTAACCAGGATGTTATCATTAAAAGATATCGCGTCCGTGGAAGCAAAAGATGGGTTCGAAGCATTGGAGTTGCTGTCGAACGGAGAGAAATATGACGCGGTAGTGATAGACTATCACATGCCTTTTATGGACGGGTTAGAAACCATAAAAAAAATGAGGGAAAGCTTTGGTTCCCTGCCTGGTGATTTACCTGTTATTTTGTTATATAGTTCCTCTGATGATGGCACGCTGATTAAAGCGTACGAGGAATTGAAAATAAATGCCCGGCTAACCAAGCCCGTAAAAATACAGGACATTTACACAGTCTTATCGCGACTAAGCCAGGCCCCCCGCCATGCCGAAGGCCCGGGTAGCCCCGAAAAAAGCGAAATGAGAATGGGCAGGATATCTGTCCTGGTGGCCGAGGACAACGCGATTAATATGTTACTTGCCCGGATGATCGTTCAAAAAATTGCGCCTAATGCTATTTTCCTGGAAGCCCAAAACGGGATTGAAGCAATAAAGCATTGCGCGCAGCAAATGCCCGACTTCATATTAATGGACGTGCAAATGCCGGAAATGAATGGATATGAAGCCACAAGAAAAATACGGGAGATGGAACATACGGGCCGGGTTCCAATCATTGCTTTGACAGCCAGCAATGTGAAAGGCGAAAAAGAAAAATGTCTGGAAGCAGGCATGGACGACTTTGTAGTTAAACCGATCGTTGAAGAATCTATTGCACTGGCGATGGATAAATGGCTCGTTCCGGATATATCCGTATAAAAGCCCTAAATAACGTCAATAAATGATTTATCCGTACTATGCCAACACAGCCATTTGTCGTTTTGTCAGGCCGTGTCAGTGCCAAAAAGTTGATTTCGTGGGCTAAAAATGCGCGGTTGTCATGTTTTATGACAAATTGGCAATTTTTTATTTTTAAGGTTGATTTTTAATCAGTGGCCGTTTATACCGATCGAATTCCAGATTCGGGTGGCAAAATCGGCGAAATCATTTCTTGCTGCTTTAAGATTTATAAGGTGCTTAATAGCGATTTCTGTAAAAGTGGGCGATTTTTGTCAAAATCTCTTTTTGAGACCTTTTAATTTTATTTTTTCACTGAAAAGAGATCAAATTTCCTTTTTTGCGACACATTTTATCGCTTATTAGCTTCCAAGCCGCCAATTTTTCGGCAATTCCATTTTTTTCGTGGCGTTTTTTAAAATTAAAGAATTTTATTTTTCGCCTTTTTTTCGCAAAAAATATGGCTGTGCAATATGGCATGTTTTGTGTCGCCCCCTCTGTGTAGAAGTACAAATTATTCTGAAACCCTAAACCTGTAATTGCAAGATAAAGGCTTAAAGGATGATGATTATTTCTGAACTATTAATGTTTAATAATTAATTTAAATTCAAAGTCATGACAGTTGTATTAGATTTTGCTCTTTTGTTGGCTATTCTTTTATTACCAGTTTATTTTGCTCCAAAAAGGAGTTTAAAATAACCGGTATAAAAAGCCTATAAAAATTTAAGATGGATGGCGGATAGCCACCCATCTTTTTTTATGCAAAAATTTTGGCGGAGATAAACATCTCATTTGGCAATCTTCAAAGCGCCTGTCGGGCACCTTGCAACCTGCTCTCTTATTTCCCGGCTGGTAGCGCCGTCCATATTTATCCATGGCTTTACGGCAGGATTAAAAACCTGGGACAACTGGGTAGCGCAGCGGCCGGCATGCCGGCAAAGGTCGGGGTTCCATTCTACCGTTATTTCTTCATTGGTATAAGTATGGCTATTCAAACTTGTATTGTCTGAATAAACAAACGCGCGTACCTGTATTTCCCCTTCCAGCATTTTAGATATGGGGCAGGCTTTTGCAATATGTATCAGCCGTTCCCGCTGCTCGTCGGTAACAGGCGTAAAAAAATTAAGGTCGCGGTCAATCACGGTCACACTTTTCCCATCTTTCGTTTCATGGTACAGGTTAACCGCGACGGCAATCTCCGGAATATCCCATCCTTTTCTGTCAATATACATGCGCAGGGTAGCCAGTGTACAGGTTGCCACCGATGACAGCAGCAGGGTATGCGGATCGGGCCCTTCATCTTTACCGCCAATTTCCCGGGGCTCATCTGCTATAAACTTGCCGTGGCGCCATTCAACCGTACACTTATATTTTTCGGTTCCGATGAGCGCTTTTATTGGGTAATCTAATAAATATTCCATGATCTGCTAATTAAGCCAAATAGTGTATAAGTTAAAACAATACATCTGCAAATTCGGGTGTAATGTCAAATATTTTTTTGGCAAACGGGCAGAGCGGTAAAATCTTCGTGTGATGTTCACGTGCGTAAACAACGCCTGCTTGTACGAGCTGCCGGCCCAATCCTTTGCCTTCATAATCCTCATTTATTTCTGTATGAATGATGATCATTTTTGCCGGTCCGGCAAAAATATAATTCATCTCGCCGACGTGCATATCTCCATCGTCGATAAAAAAGCTGCCGCGCTTGCCGTCACCATCGTTGTGAATCTCCATACCTGTTTACAAATTCGATCACTAAATGTAGGGATTAATTATTATCGCGGACTTGTGGACAGCCCGCCCTGTACATATTTTTATAAGCATTGCAAAAATAGACCAGGATTGTTTTAATAATCATATAAAACTCCTTAAATGGATACAAGGCATGATTTTATAAGAAAGGCCGCACTTTAACCGGGCCGGCCGGCTTATCGGGCATTTGCCGGCATCTATCCAAAAGGCAATGGCTATCAATCCGCCGCCTGGAGGCGTCTATACACCATACAAACAGTATGTGTTGTGGGGAACCGAGCAATGCATGAGGTTATTTGCTATGTCTTCGCCTCATCTCCTTCACGATCAAACTCAATTCGCGGCTCATTTGCCCGGCAATGGCGGTGTTTTCCTGGGCACGGCGGAAAAGGTAAGGCAATACAGCCTTTATTGGGCCGTAGGGTACATATTTGGCTACATTATATTTGGCATCGGCCAGGTTGAAGCTTAAATTATCGCTCATACCCAGCAATTGCGAAAAGTACACATGCGGATTTTTGTGGTCTATTTTCTTTTTGTCAAGCAGTTCGGCCAGCAGGCGGCAGCTCTCCTCATTGTGGGTGCCGGCAACAAAAGCAATGCTCTCGATATAATCGGTACAATAATCAAGTGCAGCATCATAATCTTTATCAGCCGCCTGTTTATCGGGCTGGATTGGTGAGGGATAACCCATTTCTTCGGCGCGCTTGCGTTCTTTTTCCATATACGCCCCGCGTACCAGCTTCGCGCCTAAAATAAAACTTTCCTTAACGGCGATTGAATGGTCGTGTTTTAACGATGCCAGCTTATCATGCCGGTACAGCTGGTAGGTGTTATAGATGATGGCTTTTCTCTTGTTAAACCTGCGCATCATATCCAATGCCAGGCTATCAATGGTTTTCTGTATCCAGCTTTCCTCGGCATCTATCATAACCGGGATACCAGCCGTGTGCGCTTTTTCGCAGATCGCAAGCACTCGCGCCTGCACCTTTTCCCAATCCTGTTGCTCTTCGGTGCTAAGCTTCGCCCCTTCGTCTAATTTTTCCAGCAATGAAAATCGCGCAACCCCCGTAATTTTAAATACCGTGATCGGCACGGCTTTATCCGCCGCCGCCCGCTCAATGGTGCGGATGATCTCCTCCCTTGTATGGTCAAAAACCATTTCGTCATCTTCCCCTTCTATAGAATAATCCAGTATGGTGCCTACCCCGCCGGCACTCAGGTTTTTGATAGTTTTATCGCACTCTTCAATGGTTTCGCCGCCGCAGAAGTGTTTAAATATGGTGGCTTTAATTAACCCTTTAATAGGCAGGCCAATTTTCATGGCGATGTTCGTCACCGGCGGGCCTATCTTAACTAAAAAATTAATATTGATCACCCTGAACAACCAATAGGCACGTTTAAGGTCGGTATCAGAGCAGTGGCGGAAAGCGACTTCGGTGTTTTCGAAAGAAAGACTTTGGTTCATGTTTGTAGTCCATAGTCCATGGTCGATAGACCATAGAACACTGTCGGAAAAATTTATCTCAACTATGGACTATGGTCCATGATCTATGGACTGTTCAACGCGTCACAAAATTATAAAATGCAAGCTAACATATCTCATTATTCCGCGAATAGTTTATTTTTGCCGCCGCATGATAGAATTTAAGGTAACCGGCGATTATATCCCGCTGATACAACTGCTTAAAGCGGCCAACCTGGTGCAAACCGGCGGCGAAGCGCAGATAGTTGTAACAGAAGGCGAGGTAAAATATAATGGTCGTATAGATTACCGTAAACGCCTGAAAGTGAGAAAAGGAGACACCGTCGAATTCAGGAATGAAACTATCAGGGTGATATAATTTTATGAAAACTATTCAAAGCGACAACTACCCCATATATTTTGATAATAGCCTTTCCGAACTGGCAGCATTTGTTGAACAAGGCCATTACTCCCGGTTTTTTATTTTGACAGATGAGAACACCGCCAAATATTGCCTGCCGTTAATAAAAGGCCGTTTTGCCGGGATGGATAATTTCGACATCATCGAGATCAACTCCGGTGAGGAAAGTAAGGACATTGATTTTTGCATCGGTATCTGGAAAATGCTGATCGATTTTGGCGCCGACCGCCAGAGCCTGCTCATTAACCTGGGCGGCGGGGTTATCAGCGACATGGGCGGTTTTGTAGCATCTACCTTTAAGCGGGGTATCGATTTTGTTCATGTGCCTACTACCTTGCTATCGCAGGTTGACGCCTCGGTTGGCGGAAAGACGGGTATTGATATCGACCGGATAAAGAACATCATAGGCACCTTTACCCAGCCGAAAGCCGTGTTCATCGCTTATGAACTGTTAAAAACGCTGCCGAAAAGGCAAATACTCTCCGGCCTGGCCGAAATGCTGAAGCATGGACTGATCGTGGATGCGGCTTATTGGGACGCCCTGAAAAGCAGCGACCTATCGATGCCCTCTGCCGAATTGATTTACCGCTCAATAGAGATAAAAAATAAAGTAGTCATAGCCGACCCGACCGAAAAAGGCCTGCGCAAGTCGCTGAATTTTGGTCATACCGTAGGGCATGCTGTTGAAACCAACTCGTTGCTTCGGGATGATAATCCATTAACCCACGGCGAAGCCATCGCTATTGGGATGATCTGCGAAGCCTATCTTTCGCATAAAAAAACCGGCTTAAGTGCGGATGAACTGGCTGAGATCGTTAAAGTGATAGGCGGCCTGTATCCCAAATACCATATCCAGGATGACAGCCACCAGGCCTTGTGTTCGCTAATGCTGAAGGACAAAAAAAACCAGAACGGCAAAATCAACTGCACCCTGCTCCCCCGCATCGGCGAATGCCAGTTGGATAATATTTGTACCGAAGAGGAGCTTTGCGATAGTTTGGGGTATTACGCTTCGTTGTAAAGCGATTTTCTTATGCATATTGTGTAAAACCCACACGGACGCAAAAAATAAATTTATTACATTAGCATTCTGATCCTATAATTTGAATGCCTCAGTTTATATCGAAAGTGCAACATTATATTTCTGAGAAAGGCGAGTTCGCAGATGAAAAAGCAAGAACACCTGCGCAAACACTAGAGTTAATAAAAGACTTTCCTTGGCAAGAAGAGCGCCCTTTTTCTGACCTGAAAATTGGGCCATCTGTTACAATTCAGGATGAAAACTCAAATTATTTAAAGGTTGTGCTTGGTTCGGACAGGATATTTTCCATCAATTTTTTAGATAATGACAATCATCTATATGAATACAATGTACTCGATATCGATACGGTGTGCATAGAAGCAACAAGTTTTTTTAGTGGGCAGGTCAATATTCAAAACTATAAAAAGCATTTTTTTAATATAGGTAATCGGGTCAATTTTTTAACTAAAGATTTTATATATAACGTAAAAGCTCTTAGCGTGCTGTGGCTAAGTTCGCTTCAAATTATTCCTTTCTTCGCTATAACTCTATTTTTGGTTGAACTCTCGCCAAACGCATCCTTCAGTGAAAGAGCGTTTCTAATATTGCTTTTTTTGTTGTCAGGCGGTCTATGCGGCTATATTTTGAATAGGTATTTAGTATGTTATAGTCAAACGCTTCAAATTTCAAAAGGAAATGATATTTTTTATTTTGGTCAGGGTCTTGATGAAAAAAAATATAATAAAAATGATATTGAGAAAATAGTAATTTATAGCCCAGGGGGGAAAAGGAAACTACATTTTTTCTATGTTTTTGAAATTTATTTTATGGACCGGTCAATACTTAAATTTTCAAATATGTTAATATCAGAAGGGGATTTTTTTAATAAATTCCCCAGTGACGTGATTACTTATGGCGCAAAGAGTCCTTTTTGGAAATTATAAGGGGTTCAATTACCCGCGTCAGGGATTGCAGCGGATACCGGCCCGAGCGTAACGCCTGCAGGCGTATGAGCGTAAAGCCCGCCCGGACGCCCAAATAGTAGAGATCGGAGATTAGTGAAATAGAGATTAGCGTCATGGTCACCTTCTTTTCAGTCTGTAAAACTTAATCCTCATGAATTCCTTACGAATCGCATTCATTCACACTATTTACCCATAAAAACTGTCGACACTCATCAAAAACTGTCAACACTCATCCCACCCAACTGCCAAATAAAATTCTGTTTACCCCATCTATTTTCAAAAAAATAAAATTTTCTATTGACAAATCCATTTTATCCTGTACATTTACGGCGCAAACAATAACAATGAAGTTTAACAACGCATATTTTTATGGTTACTACTTTTACTTTAACAGTAAGAGCCGGGACTAATATGCTTTAACAACATATATAGAAACTGAAAAGTCCCGGCCGCAAACCGGGACTTTTTGCATTAATGGCGTTTATGAAACACGAACAACCGAAAGTTGCTATACAGGGTATCCGCGCTTCGTTTCACGAGGAAGCTGCGCTGAAATATTTTGGTGAAAATATCCAGACCATTGAATGCAGTTCGTTTAAACAAACATTTGATGCTTTGCAGAATAAAGACGCCGATTATGTGGTAATGGCAATTGAGAACAGCATTGCGGGCAGCATTTTGCCGAACTACTCGTTGCTGCTGAGTTATGGCTTCCCGGTTATCGGAGAAATTTACCTGCCGATACAGCTGCACCTAATGGCGCTGCCGGGTGTACGGTTTGAGGATGTGAAATATGTTACTTCGCACCCGATCGCGATACGCCAGTGCATTGATTTTTTTGATGAGTACCCGCATCTGCAGATTGTGGAAAGCAACGATACCGCTGCCTGCGCCAAACGCATCCGCGACGAGCAGCTGACAGATACTGTTGCCATAGCCAACACCCTGGCGGCAAGGCTTTACGGGTTGGATGTGCTGGAGCGGCGGATTGAATCGAACAAGAAAAACTTCACCCGTTTCCTCATTCTCACTAACCATGAAAACGTGGAAAAGAAACAGCCTAACAAAGCATCACTATGTTTCCAGGTGAGCAATAAGGTTGGCGCGCTGGCCAAGGTGCTCAATATTTTTGCCGAAGAAGGCGTTAATATGAGTAAAATACAATCCATGCCGGTGTTAGGCAAACGAAACGAATACAATTTTTATGTGGATGTTGAGTGGGATGAGGCCCGGCAGTATGATACCGCCATCAGGCAAATCCTGAAGTACACCCACAATTTTAACATACTGGGCGAATACCAGCGGCACATCGAAGAAGGTGAGACAGCAGCCAAGCCGGCAAAAAATGAAAAAGTGCCGCGGACATATATTAATATCAAGAAGTTGGGGTAGGGAAAGTGAATTCGGATGTCAGAAGTCCGGGGTCGGAAAGCAAAAAGAACAATTAATAGGTAGAAATAAAAGCATAACTAAGAAAAACGCATGAAACTCGATTTAAACATACAGCCGCTTAGCTCGTGGATAAAAACAAGCAGCGAACCGCTTTTAATAGCGGGCCCGTGTAGTGCCGAAACTGAAGACCAGTTGGTAGCCACCGCGCATTTATTGGCAAAAACAGGCAAGGTATCCGCATTGCGGGCCGGCATCTGGAAACCGCGCACCCGTCCGGGTGAGTTTGAAGGAATCGGCAGCATCGGCCTCGAATGGTTGAAACGCGCCAAAGCCGAAACAGGTTTGCCAATTACCGTTGAAGTAGCTACGGCCAAGCACGTGGAAGAAGCCCTAAAGGCCGGTGTAGATATTTTATGGGTGGGCGCACGCTCAACGGTAAATCCGTTCACCGTGCAGGAAATTGCCGATGCCCTCAGGGGCGTGGATGTGCCGGTAATGGTAAAAAACCCTGTAAACCCAGACCTTTCGTTATGGGTTGGTGCGTTGGAGCGTATCAATAACGCAGGCATTACCAAACTGGCGGCTATACACCGCGGCTTTTCATCATACGAAAAAACGGCCTTCCGCAACGAGCCGATGTGGGACATTGCCATCAATCTGAAAACGCTGGCCCCTGAGCTTCCGTTGATCTGCGATCCGAGCCATATCTCGGGCAACCGCGACCTGATCGGGTATATCTCGCAAAAGGCACTTGACCTGGATATGCAGGGATTGATGATCGAGTCGCATATCGACCCATCCGTAGCCTGGACAGATGCCAAACAACAGGTAACCCCTGCTGCGTTAGCTGAACTGATCGATCATTTAACCCTGCGCAAACCGGAAATACGTAATTCAGATCTGAAGGACAAACTGGCCGGTCTGCGTGCCCAGATCGACAAAATAGATGACCTGGTTATCCAAAAAATGGCCGAGCGTATGCAGATCGTTGAGCAAATAGGTAACTACAAAAAGGCGAATAACATTACCATTTTACAGGTCAACCGCTGGGACGAGATACTTGGAAAAGGCATCAAGTATGGGAAGGCTTTAAAATTAAGTGAAGAGTTTACTGAAAAATTGCTGGAACTGATCCACGCCGAATCAATCCGCAAGCAAACCGAGATCATGAACAAGGACGCGGCGGGCCAGGCAGCAGAAAAATTAACGCACGCGTAGCCTCGCATTCCCGTCATGTCATTTCGACGAGGAACGAGGAGAAAACTATACGTATCACAAACTTGCAAGGTGGCAGGAATATGTATAGGTTTCTCACTACGTTCGAAATGACACGGTGGGTGGTTATCTGAACATACAACAATGAAACAAAATATCATCCTTACCAAAAAAAGCAAGTCGGTACATGGCACGGTTCATCTCACAGGTTCAAAAAGTGAGTGCAACCGGGCGCTGGTTATCGAAGCATTGAGCCATGGCAAGGTGAAGGTTGAGAATATTTCGGATGCGGCGGATACAGTGACGCTCGCAGGAATCCTGCGGGCAGAGGTTGGAGATAAGAGATTAGAGATTAGTCAGGCACATAATTCGGAAGCAGGTCCCCTAACCTCTAATCTCCAATCTCCGATCTCTGAAATCAACATCGGTCCTGCCGGTACGGCTATGCGCTTTTTAACTGCTTATTTTACTTTGCAGGATGAAGAGGTGGTATTAACGGGCAGCGAGCGGATGAAGCAGCGTCCTATCGGTATCCTGGTAGATGCTTTGCGCGAACTGGGCGCCGAAATTGAGTATGTGAAAAATGAAGGTTTTCCCCCGATAAAAATAAAAGGCGGCTTTGCACAGCAAACCGATAAGATCAGCATTAAAGGTAATATCAGCAGCCAGTACATCACTGCATTATTGCTGATAGCCGCGCGGCTGCCTTTGGGTTTGGAGCTACATATTGAGGGCGACCTTACCTCGCGGCCATATGTAGAGATGACATTGGAAATGCTGCTTACGGCTGGCATTCAGCATACCTGGCATGAAAATGTGATTAATATACCCCACCAAGGTTTTTCTGAGATTTCATTGCATATCGAACCGGATTGGAGTGCAGCATCCTACTGGTACGCAATTGCGGCCCTGGCTGATGAAGCCGAATTGTTTTTACCAGGGCTTACCCAATACAGCCTGCAGGGCGATAGTGTGATCACCGAGATCATGGCTAATTTTGGCATTACCTCGCAATTTAAAAATGGCGGTGTATATTTACAAAAGGAAGTTAAACCGGTGCTCCGTAAAATATTTGACTTGAAGGAATGTCCCGACCTGGCCCAAACCATCATCGTGGTATGCGCGGCACTGGGGCATGAGGCTACTTTTACAGGGCTTGAAACATTAAAGATAAAAGAGACCGACCGGGTTAAAGCCCTGCAAAATGAACTGGCCAAAATTGGTGTTAAGCTGGTTGAAAAAGGACAGGTTTACAAACTGGATTGCAGCGAAAAGTTTATACCGGAGTGCCTGTTTGTAAACACCTACGACGATCACCGCATGGCCATGGCCTTTGCGCCGCTGGCATTGCTGATCGGCGAGGTGGAAATTGAAGATGCAAAGGTTGTTGAAAAATCATACCCCGCGTTTTGGAAAGATTTGGAGAGCGTGGGATTTGTTGTTGAGGTTAAAGGCGAAAGGTAAAGGGCGAAAGGTTAGTAGCTGAAAGCAGAAAGACCAAAGCTGAAAGCTTTCCAGGATGATGACCAATGACTACTGAGCAATGACCAAATAAATCGGTGTAATCAAAAACAAAATCAGTGTAATCAAAAAAATGTATGGCTGGCAACTCATTCGGGCAAATATTCAGGATAACCACTTTTGGTGAATCGCATGGTGAAGCTATTGGCGTGATCATCGACGGTTGTCCCGCGCAACTGGATGTGGATTTGGATTATATCCAGGGCGAACTGGATAAACGCCGTCCCGGCCAGTCGAAAATTACAACGCAGCGCAAGGAAAGCGACATCGTAAAAATTCTTTCGGGAGTTTTTGAGGGTAAGACAACCGGAACGCCTATCGCCATGCTGATACCTAACGAAGATCAACGCTCAAAAGACTATACCCATAATGTTGATGTTTTCCGTCCGTCGCATGCCGATTATACCTACCAGGTAAAATACGGCATCCGCGACCATCGCGGCGGCGGCCGTTCGTCGGCGCGCGAAACCGCGGCGCGGGTTGCTGCAGGTGCTATTGCCAAGCTATTGCTTAAAACACAGGGAATCGAAATCGTCGCCCATGTAAGCAGCGTAGGCAAAATTGACGCTCCTAATGTTGATTACAGCGATGCGCAGGCATTTATTGAAGAACGCGAAAAAAATATCGTCCGCTGCGCGGATCCGGCGACAGCCGAAGAAATGATAGCACATATCGACAGTATACGCAAACAGGGCGATACCGTTGGCGGCAAAGTAAGTTGTTACATCAATAACTGCCCTGTCGGCCTTGGCGAACCGGTATTCGATAAGCTGCACGCTGATCTGGGCAAAGCAATGCTGAGCATTAACGCCGTACACGGTTTTGAATACGGCTCAGGCTTTGCGGGAAGCGAAATGCGTGGATCGGAACATAATGACATATTCAGCTCCATCCCTAACCCTTCCCCGGAAGGGAAGGGGACACCGCTGGTACAAACATTGACTAACTTTTCAGGAGGTATACAAGGCGGCATCAGCAATGGTATGCCGATCGAATTTAAAGTAGCCTTTAAGCCGGTAGCCACTATTATGCAAAGCCAGCCTACGGTTGACAGCGCAGGCAACGCCGCTGAAATATCAGGCAAAGGTCGTCATGACCCTTGTGTGGTGCCGCGTGCCGTGCCGATCGTTGAGGCCATGGCCGCCCTGGTTTTGGTCGACCATTGGTTGAGGAACAGGAACTCGATTTTGAAATAGCCGTCCAACAATCATTTGCACATTTGCAGATTCGCGCATCTGCACATCAATATAGTTCTCCATGCTCACCTCCTTTATCCAATTATACAAAGATGCCTACAGCGGCCTTTCGCGGAATAGCTGGTACCTGAGCATTGTGATGCTGATCAACCGCAGCGGTACTATGGTGGTGGCCTTTATGAGTGTTTACTGCGCCAAAAAACTGCATTTTGATATGGAGCACGCAGGTTACGTTATGGCGCTGTTTGGGGCCGGGTCCATATGCGGCAGCTTTATAGGCGGCAAACTCACCGATAAATTCGGTTTTTACGATCTGCAGGTTGGCGCGCTGGTAAGCGGCGGCCTATTGTTTTTTGTAGTAGGCTATCAGCATACCTTTTTATCCCTGGCTATTTGTGTGTTTATTTTGAGCCTGTGCAACGAATCAGTACGGCCAGCCAACTCGGCGGCTGTTGCCCATTACAGCAGCGATGAAAATAGAACACGCTCGGTTTCGCTCAATCGTTTGGCCGTAAATTTAGGATGGGCAGTTGGTGGTGGCATGGGTGGATTTATTGCTGCTATTGATTATCACTTACTGTTTTGGGTGGATGGCGGCACAAACATCCTGGCTGCCCTGCTATTATTGATCCTGATGCCCAAGGCGAAGATCGTGAAGACCATGAAAAAGCGCGAAAACACATCCTTCCGCATTTCGGCTTACCGCGATAAAACCTATTTACTGTTTATTTCATTGGGGATGCTGTTCTTTATATGCTTTTACGAGTTCATGATTATGGAGCCCGCATTTTATAAGATCGATTGGCATTTCAGCGAACAGTTTATTGGTTTTTTATTGGCACTAAATGGTATCATCATAGCATTTGTCGAAATGGTGCTTATTCACAATTTGGAAGGGAAAAGGCACGGGCTTGTTTACATCATCGGGGGGATATTGCTGGGTGCCATTGGTTTTGTTTTGATCAATCTTGTACCGCCAACGGCCATTATGGCGATCGTAATTGTTATTTTGATCACCTTTAGCGAGATGCTGAGCATGCCGTTTATGAATTCGTTCTGGATAAGCCGTTCAACACACCATAATCGCGGCGAATACGCTGCGCTATATAGCATGACCTGGTCCTCGGCACAAATTATAGCGCCAATTATCGGCGGTATCATGATATCACGGGGCGGGTTTAGTTTATTGTGGTGGATACTTGCAGGTTTAAGCGTCGCTTCATCTGCCGGATTTTTCCTGATGTATAAGAGTCATCATGTCGATAACCGTATTTCCAGGGCAATGCCGTAATTTGACCCATGTATGAAACGTGCTTTAATTTTAGATCTCGACAATACCATTTACCCGGTCAGCCAAATCGCTGACAACCTGTTTAAAAAGCTATTTGATCTGATCGACCGGGAGGAAACCAGCGTCAATTATGCTGATCTGGAAAAAGCAAAAGATGAACTGACCCGCAGGAATTTCCAACTGGTTGCCGATAAATATCATTTCAGCCCTCACCTTAAAACCAAAGGGATTCAGTTGCTGAAAGATATGACTTACGATTTGCCGATGCAGCCGTTTGAACAATACCAGCATATTAAATCATCCCGGCATGATAAATTCCTGGTGACAACCGGATTCTCCAAACTCCAATGGAGCAAAATAAAGATGCTGGGCATCGAAGCTGATTTTTTAGAGATCCATATCGTCGACCCTGAAACATCTCAGCAAACCAAAAAGGATGTTTTTGCTTCTATTATGCAAAGGCATAACTATAATACCAATGAGATATTGGTCATAGGCGACGACCCGGAATCTGAAATTAAAGCCGCCAACGAGCTGGGCATCGAAACCTTCCTGTTTGACCCGGCAGGCAAGCATCCCGAAAATGCCGCAACCTACAAGGACACGGATTTAAAAGGATTTCTAAACTTTATCTGAGCCAGTTTAACTTCCCGGATGATAAGTTTTCTCAGCATGTTTTAAAACATCGCTTTTATAAAACAGCACGTCTTTAAATTTGCCATCTATATACATTTGCGCCTGGTCGGTAAAATGTTTGGAGGCCGCATCGAATGATTGCCCGCCTGTAATAACTGTCTTCGCCTTGATGCGCGGCCCAAATTCAACCGCGGCAATAAAGCTGTTGCCCGAATAGCCGTACCGCTTTCTGGTATTCATCGTCCGGCTCTGGAACGACGGCAGTTGCCCGAATGCCGAGGACGTCAGCCCCACCGGTAGGCTGGGCGCGTTGTCACTAAAAGCAATGCCGTCAGCCGGGCGCTGGTAACGGTTAATATCGCCCCATTTCATGTCCCAGGTTCCATATTGGTTTTTCAGGCTATTTATGGCCTCGCTAAAGTGATCCAGTATTTGTTTGTTGCTGATCATTTGCAGCATCGCGTTTACGCGGGCGGTTTGATACGTGCCGGCCTCTGTCGTTTTTGCAGGTGGCAACGCGCGGAACATCAACCCGCCCCATTCGAGCGCAAGCGTGGTGGCCGCCGAGTTGGCTGCGGTGCGCCTGTCCCATTCGCGCAGGCTTTTCATTGGTGCGGCAAATAACTTTTTCACCGAATCAGGCGCCTGCCCGTATGCTTTAAAAAGCGACGGCAGCAGGTCATCAAAAGCCGAAAGATAATGATCATAGCCTTTTGCGATCAAACCGTCAAGGGTGAGATTTTTGGCATTCTCCAGCAGCTTTACAGCAGTTATACCGCGATAAAGCTGACCGTCGGGCGCCATGTAAGCGGGGTATTTGTTTTTGTCCGGGCTGGCGGATCCCGATGAAGCAAACGGAGTTGAATTGCAGTTTTGTATCCAGCTGGTAGCAGGGTTGTACACATGCACAATTTCATCCAGCTGATGCAGCCCTTTCCATTCGGTTGCTGTAATGGTGCCATCCACCGGCAACGTCCAGTCGAATTTCGGGTCGCGTTTGGGCATGTAGTTTCCATACCAGAAGGCAATATTGCCCTGGTCGTCGGCATAAACTGTATTATTGGTCCCATTTGAAAGCAGGCCCATCGCTTTTTTATATTCGGCAAACGTATTTGCTTTGGTAATAAGCCACGATTCAAGCAACGCATTATACGAGCGGTTGTTGGCACGCAATGCCAGCCATTTGCCGCCCCGGCTGCCTAAAACAGGGCCGTGATGGGTATAATATCCTGTTATAGTTTTTTGCTCCGAACCATCGCCCTTTTTAATATTGAACATTAGTTTTCGCTCGGTAACCAGCTTAAGGGTGCCATTGTACTCATAGTACCATTTTCCATCTTTTTTGCTGACTTTTTCGGCGTACAGGTCGCCCACATCGGCGTTGCTGCTGGTGTGCATCCAGCCGCAATGCCGGTTAAATCCCTGGTAAACAAAAAACTGGCCCCACGTAACCGCGCCGTAAACGTCTAAGCCCTCGTCGCTTACCATTTGTACCTCGCTGCGGAAGTAAAACGGCACATGCGGATTGATGTATAACATGGCATGTCCCGATGCCGACCGCGACGGCGCTATCGCAAACCCGTTCGATCCGGTTTCCCTGTCGTCAACCACCGGTTTGTAAACCGCGCCCAGTTTTTCTGACCCGCCGTAAAAATCCTTCGTTTCGTTCAAATTTATTCCGCCTGTCACCGTAGCCGATACACTGCCGTCGGTAAACATCAGCGCGTACCAGGGCTCAAAATGACGGAACACCTGCGGCTTAACTTCCGGGTGTTTGTACAGGTAATAATTTATACCGTCAGCGAAAGAGTCCATTAGTCTTTTAAACTGGGGGGCGCTTGCTTTGTAATCCCTAATTGCGTCGGCGCTGTCTGCTACCAGCTGCAGGGTAACATCGGTATACAAACTTTTTTCACCATCCGCTTCGACCTGTTTGCCCAGTTGATATAAATAATTCTGTTCAAGGCCCTTAAAGTTATCTTCGCATTGCGTATACATCAATCCGAACACGGCATCGGCGTCGGTTTTACCATAAATATGCGGCACACCCCAGTTATCCCGGATAATAGTTACTGCCGCGGCTTCGTGGCGGAACCGTGAAATTTCGTTAGCAGAATATTTTTGCGCCGTTAAAACCGTCGGCGAAAGCAACAGCACAAATAATAACTTTTTTATCATTGTAATAATAGTTTTACCTAAAAATTTGAAACGAATTAGCCTTTTTGATATGATTTTGGCTGTTATTGTTAATTTTACAGTTTTAATATAATATAATCCGGCCGATACCGTTTAGCTTATCTATTTAGAATTTAAATATAGTTTTATTAAAACAATTGTATCAGGCATTTGTATACTCTGATACAGCCATTTGAAATAAACGAACTTTAAGTTGCTGACCATAAAATGGTTAGCACTTAATAAAGACCTTGGATAATCATTAAACATGGTATCTGAGATTTAGTTGATCAGCATTATTTGATAATGATGTTGTGTGCGTTCCGGGGTGAGATACGGAACGCATTTTTTTGTCCGCAAACTTCCGGGATATCTACCATTCTATCGAAAGGTTAAACAATTTTGGTACTATTGTATTATCCTATTATAAAACAACCGGTTATGAAATACGCATTTGTTATTGGCTCAAACGCCTTTGTAGTTCCGCGTAACAGGATCAATTACGGAGAAACCGAACACGAAAATGAATTTCTAAGAATTAACGCCATTTACCATGACCTGCCAAACGCCGAAACATCTTTCCTTGATATCGACCTGGATATAAAGGATGTGAACGGAATTACGGTTACCGTGCTGGCTAATAACCTTAAAACGGGTGCGCCTTATACCCTAAAAAAAGAACGGGATAGCATATGGGTGTTAAAACCGGACGGCTCTGTTCTTGTCCAGGTTCACCAGCTGGATGACGAGTCGGCTATGGCGCTTGAGCACAATATAACAGCAGAACTGGAAGTAAATACGCCGGTAGTTGTTATCAGGCTGACCGGCGAATTTATGGCCGGCGACTTGCACATCCGCGCGGAAAATGAAAAGCTCTTTATAAACGACAACGGTTACGCCAACTCGGTGCTGGCAGGAGCAAACGAGCTGCGGTTTTCTTCCGAAGGGGTGGTGCTGTAGGTTGTTAGTCCATGGTCGATGGACCATAGACATGGAAGCTGCAAAAACTTTGAAAAACAACTATGGACCATGGTCCATCGACTATGGACTAAATCCCAGAATCCCGTGAAGGTAAATTTTTAAAACTTTATTTTTAATTTCTCTTTAAAGCTATATCTTTGCAATCCCAAAATGGGGGTTTAAGTTAAGTTTAAAGTCCAGAGTCGCAAGTTGACTTTAGACTACAGACTCAAGACTTAGGACTCAAAAAAAAGGCCCGTTCGTCTAGGGGTTAGGACGTTAGATTTTCATTCTAGAAACAGGGGTTCGATTCCCCTACGGGCTACAAAAGGGAGTTGATCCCGAAAACACTAAGGGTTGTTCCACAAAGAGCAGCCCTTTTTCTTTGACTTTCAAGTAGTTGCCTGCAAAGAGGTCGTTAATGGAGGGTGTTCTAAACGCATCTTCAGAATATGTGATCGCATGTTTGAACACCGCTTTAATTAAAAGGTGTTTGTATTTAATTGTAGTTTTCTCATAAATGTCAGCGAGCGAAGTAAGGCTCGGTAAAAGCTGATTGCAGCGCTCCCACTTTGTCTTATTGCTGTTATTAAGCCCATGCAACTGCTGCATTACTTGGGCCTTTTCAGCCGAATACTTTGTGTACCATCTTTTATAAGTGTCTACTTCAATTTCCTTATTTAAAAAACGTTCTTCGAGGGATTCTATTTTCTTTCTCAGTTCTTCAACTTCCTTAGTCTTTGACGCCAGCTGCGTTTCGCGATCTTTAAGCGCGCTTTTAAGGAGTGTTTTAACTTGGTTGCACAGATATGCCACCTGCTCTGGTGAAAAGCTTAAGTGCGCCAAGATTTGCTTGAATTTTTCATGAAGCAGGGTTCCGGGCAAATTGGTGCTGGTATGCTTAATGCAACGATAATACAAGTAATGACGCTTTTTTCCCTTACTAAAGCCGGCCGTCATGTGTAATCCGCACCAACATTTCAAAATGCCTCGTAATGGAAACTTATCCGCCGCCTGCACCTTTGATGGGCGCTTGTTTCCAAGCTTTTCCTGAACAATCCAAAAATCATCTTCGCTTACAATAGCGGTATGCAGCCCCTTTACATAGTGCTCCGGATGGTTCTTGTCGCCCACCACCCGAACGAGCCCCGCGTAGAGGCAATTGCTCAACACCTTCGTAATTGCACTATTTCCCTTTACCGTAAAACCAAGGCTTGCCGCGTCTTTATAAATCACGTGCGCCTGCTCGCCCGACAAATAGGCTTTAAAAATTTTTTGAATAATTTCTGCTTTTGGCTCATCGATCACTAATATGCTTTTATTGGCGACATCTTTTGCATTAGTGTATCCAAACGGAGCGCGATTAACGAATCTGCCCGATTCTTGCGCGTGTCTCATTCCTTGCCGGGTTCTTTTGCGGATGCGTAACAGTTCCTCGTTGGCAAGGAGATAGCGGAATGCCCGCTGCATAAATACATTAGGATCGCTCGGGTCAATGTCCACCGGCTCATGGGTCGCTAGCACTTTAATCCCGTGTTTGATTTCAAGCTCGGTGATTTTAGATAACGCTTCAGACAGGTTGCGGCTAAAGCGATCGTGATCCATTATGATGAAATATTGATTTTTGCCTCTGTGCTTCTTAATAAACGTTTCTACCGCTATGTAGTCAGGGCGGTCAAAGGTGTAGCTGCTTTGACCATTGTCTTTAAATACCGCGGTCAGTTCGATATTGTTGCGATTACAATATTCCCGTATGCTTTCTTCCTGGTATTCTAAGGAGTATCGCGACTGGTCGCGAACACTTAGTCTGATGTAGCCTATTGCGTTCATTCTTCGACGTCCATTATAATTTTAACGATGATTTCTGCTATTAAATTTAGCAATTGTTTATCGTTATCGCAAAAGCTTTTTACAGAATTTTGCAGATAATTTTCATCTTTTTTATCACTGTCCCCAAGCGTTTCCATACCGCTATTTTATCTTTCAAGCTCGTCATGACCAGGTTCCTCCCGAATTTGTTCTGGGTTTTCCGGGTTGCGGTGATGTTCACCATCTTCATGTACTTCAAAGCCGTACAACTGAGGTTGAGGACAGTAAGGGTGAACTAACGCATCAATTAAATCCTGGCCGGTAGGACCCTGGTGTTCCTTTACGTCTATCTGCTCCCCTTCCCCTATGTTCGGATCATCCAAAGAGAAGTTATCTTGTGCCATCTCGTGCTGGCTGAAGTCAGCTAACCTGTTATGGCCTGGCTCCTGGTTTCCTTCCCTGATAGTCCTCATATCCCGCAAAGTGCTTATCTGTTCTTTGGATAGCCCTGTATTGTATTTTTCTTCAGGTAGTTTAGGGCTAGCTACTTGTTCAGTGGCCAACATTTTTATTAGTTCATCGTGGCTACGAACGGTTTGCATATCTTTCGCCACTTCGGCAATATCATTTTCTTTTCCTTCAATTTGTTCTTGGAGGATACTTAGGTATTCGTCGTGAAAATAAAATTCATAGGTTTGTATAATGTCCATTGCTTCATCTAAAAGCTCTTTTTCATCATCGGAGATTTCCTCGGTTTCGCAATGTCGTTCCCCGTTTCCATCGTCCCATACGATGACTTTCATAAAGTCCTTGCTGTAATAGGTGTACTTTGGGCTATACTGACTTTGAAATCGATCCATGAATTGCACCGAATCTAGGTACTGGTCTCTGCGTTGTTGGACCGTGGCTGCTAAGCCATAATTCGTTACCCTTTCGCCCTTTTCTTGTTTATCCGTGTTCATATCAGTTTTTGTTGAAGGTGTATCAATTGTTTTTCCGCTTTGCTTGTGTATGATAGGCCGGCATGAATTAAACCCAATTGTAATGCGTTGTAGGCCATGCTCACCGATTGCAATGCCGCCAATACCTCATCTTTCGATATTGTGCACGTCCCCGCATTGGTGGCATTAAGGAGAACTTGCCGGGCGTAGCTTGTGGGCTTTAAATTTGATTCAAGAGCAGCGGTTTTTATCGCTTTATGCTGCTTCAATGTCACCTCTATCCGCAATTCCTTGCGCGGGCGTTTTTGTTGCTTCCAGTTCCTTTTATAAAGCCGCCTATATTCACCCTTTGCGCGGTCAATCTCCTCCGGCGTTCCATTCAGAACTCCGGTCTCGAAAAGATATGCGTAAAGCGGTCTACTGCGGATTTTCATATTATTTCAGCAATGGTATAGGCCTATTAGGAATTTTGCTTGTCAATGTGACTGGTGGGAGGCTGGTATATCGGCGATAAATTAAAGAGCGATAGTATGGGGTGATGCGCGCTTTGATGATTGGCAAATTTTGATGTAGGATCAGTGCCCGATTTTTCCGCAATTGCCTTATTTCATCGATGGTTGCCAGGCTTTTCGTTTTTTCACGATTATTTTCTATATAAGTATACTTTCCCGAAAGCGCCTCAATTTCCCGCAATTCGTCTACTGCGCTTATTCCCGGGAGGTAAATTTTCGTTAAGCAGTTGCTAAGAATACTGTCCGCGTCGTCCTTATAAAAACGGCGAAGTTGGCTCTTTCCTTGTATTACGCATAGATTACCCACCCGAAATTTTCTGCAATTTGCCAACGCTAAAGGCATCAAAGGGACCCGAAGGCTGCTCATCTCGTCCAACAGGCAAAAAATATCTAAATCGTTCTTTCGTGGCAATCGTTGAAGAACATGGCTATAAAATTGCTGAAAGAACAAGCTTGTCAGGGTGGATAATACAGACAGGTCAGTTATGCTATTTTGAAGGTAAATGGTTTGCTGTTGTGTCCTAAGACTATCAAAGTCGATCGTATCACAGGATGTCACCCTGCTAATAGTCGGTGTATCGAAACATTCCAGCATCGAACGTAAGGATGCCACCGTACATTGAAGCGTTTTTTGTGGCGTTGAAATTATGGCCTTATAGTTTTCAATGAGCTTATCATCCTTACTTCTTGCTATCCACGTGTCCACTGTTTTAGGATCACTCCCAAACGTATTAACTACGTGTATGACGTTGCGAATATTTCGGTATTCTGGCGGCTGGTGAAATAGGAGCATAATCATGGTTTTAAGCAGGTCTTTTGATGACAATTGCCAGTAATCATCGGCGTTGCTTTTATCGGATGTAAAAACCAATTGATGTGAAAGTTTGCTTATCTCGTATTCATTTGTACATCGGCTAACCGGGTTATATCCCTCACTTACTTCTTCGTTTGCAAAATTGATAACCTTAACTGGCCCAAGTTGGGCACGGCGCGCAATCGTGGCTTCTCCAATCTCCTGCGAAGGATCGTGAATTAAGAGCGAACAGTCGGTTAGTGACAGGGCTGTCGGAATAATTAGCCTCGTCGATTTCCCGGAGCCGGTGACGCCCACAATGGCTGCGTTGGAAAAGGATGCCTTTCGGGTAATCTTGAAATGATTACCAGCTACCACAAAGCCCCGGTTGAATAATGATGCTATTGCGCTTACAGGGTAAAATTTAGCATTGTCACCTTTCGGATTTGTGAATTCGTCAACTAGTGCGGTGCAGAAGCGCCCGATAACCGATATGATGAACTGCAGTACCGCGGCAAGTATGTTGATGAACTTTTTCATAGCTGTTTATTGAAAGGCTTTCTTCATTTGAGTCACTATTTCCAAGAGCATTTTTAAAGTAAATTCAGCCGCAACTATGATGCAGAAGATCAAGAACTTAATGAACTGGCCTATTAATTTCATCGTCCCAGGGTAAATGAATGTTCAATGTGTACTATCGCTCCATGTGATTCTAGGAGTTGCTTGTAAAATCGGGCAACCACCATATAACTATTGTTTGCGTCATACGTCCGCGGATTGTAAATGAGCCATACCTGAATGCCGGATAGACTAGGCAATTGCCCGGATCGCTCCAACTCTTTCTTTATCCTGTCGGGGTTAGCACGAAGCAACTGAAATGTCTCCGCGTTATAAAAATCCACGTCTGAATGTTCCATCATATCCGAATAAATCGCGATATAACGATTCTTACTTTGTGAGTTCGCTAGCGTGGAGAGTTCCTTCAATATCGTTCTGTAGACGATGGAATGGCCGAGGGGTGACGCAATTGAATCTGCAAGTGCATTTTGCAAGTCCCTGTTGAAATGGTTAATTTTTGCCAGCCGAATTGCTTCAGTTCCAACCCATTGATTTTCGGCTGGCAGGGTAACAAATTTACGATCGTTTACGTCTTGGTCGGAAATTGAAGTGATTATTATGCTTACGCCCTGCCATATATTTTCCTTCAAATTCAATTCGGGAGAAATGTTTTCCGCTTTGGGGTAAAGTTGTAAACGTCCAGTCTTATCCCACAGGATGGTCAAGGATTGGTCAAATTGTACCGGCCCGGATTTACAACCGACACAAACAAACATTATAAGATACAGGCATCTATTCAAGCGTTTCATAGTTCATTGATTTAAATGAGTGGAAATTTGTCGAAAAGGTGAAAGGGTACGCTTGATCAAAACAGCTTGGTTTGCCGTTATCGCTTCTGTACATGAGATTTTCATTCATCCATAAAGCGTATAGGCTATGGGCATGGTGAATGATCCGATCTTCAAGGCTTGCGCCGTATATAAGGATAGAGCCATTCAAATTCCTTAATTCGCTATTCTCAATTTGGACAGCATCTTTTTGTCTTTCTAACGATGCTATAGTGGCATCGCTATCTTTTATATCCTGCAATAATTGTTTGTATTGCCGTAAATAGTTTCGCTCCTCCTTCGTTGGCATGGAAAAGAAACTAATGATTATCCCAACCGAAAAGAAGAGTACGGAAAATGCTATGAACGGAATGGGGCTAAAAACCTCGTGACTGGAATTGTCGTTTGCATGAACCATATATTCAAGGTGGTGCACTCTCATATTCGCCATGAAACAAAACAGCAGAGTTATCATTAATAAAATTGCACCGGCAATCAGTCGGCGTTGCGCTACTGTCTTCCCAAGCCGTATTAATTTCGTAGAATAATGACATATCACCGCTAACGCTGCGGAAAACATGATTGCCATTCCAGTAGATTCCAAAAGATTAAAGCCCGAGGCCTCAAAAATTGGCACTGCCATCAGTCCGTCGAATAAGCAAACAACTAAAATTGCCGCCCAACATACAATCATCCGCAATTCACTGACAGGTAACGATTTGCCTTCATGTTTGGCTTTTGTGTAGATATGATTGCCTTTTGCGGTGATAAGCTTATTATGCAAGTCGCGCTGTTTGTTCTGGGTAATTTTGTTGCGCTCAAGCACTTGGTCGACACATGTTTCTGGTGGAATAATCCCCCCTACGGTATCGATCAATTGTTGATGAAGTAAATGAAATTCCTCAAAGTAGAATCTCATGTTGTCGCTTGTTAGCTGCGGCAGGTTTTTGGAGCCGACACTTTGTGCGCTGATTTTTACATACTCGGTGACTTCTTTAAATTTCGATGCTAGTAACTCCTCTATCGTAGAGTTTTGGTAGCCATAGTTTTTACTTTCCATTTCTAGTTATCTTTATTATATTTTATATGATTTGTTGAGAGTTTCGTTTGTACAAATAGTGACGCTCCATTAATTCCCACTTTACAGTTTCAATAGAATTGGTCCGAAAAACTATAACTTGCTTTTCGAAAAGAAAAAACATGCTATTCGCTTGAATAATGGTAAAGTGTTCCCACTCGGCAAACCAAATCACCTTCACATCTATTAGTTCTGTGAGAATCTTTGGGTTTGCAAGCACACCAATCATAATGTCTTTTTTAAAAGCATCGTCGGACGGCGACTTCGTCGCTTTTATTGAATTTTTCATATTTTTATCAATTATTTCAATATCCTCCGAAGATCTTGTTGTTCAAGCGGTTGAACGAGTGGTTATAGTTCGGTATTAGATTTTTATTAGATTTTTATTTACGAAATGGAAACCCGCAAAACGGATAGTTATGAAGATTTGCGTGAACAGATCAAAAAGGCTTTTTCCAATTGTTTTGGCTATGAATTATATCTATCGGATTATATCGGAAATACATTTTTTACTTCCTTAAGTCTTTTAATCAAATTTGCTTTACGCCGGGAAGATTATAATGGGATTCCTAAGGAAGGGTGGTTTATAAAATTTCTAAATAAAAAACAACCGCCATTTCATCCCTCCAAAATCCAGTTGATTAGAGAGTTCCTGAAAGCATATGAATTAGCACCATTTAAAATTATAGATGGGATGCGTGTTGATTTCGATAATAATAATAGTATATCAAAAACCCAATTTGCTAATGGTACTAGACTCATCGATCAAAATTTCGTACAAGAAATCGAGTCAATTGGAAAAACACCTTCGTATAGTGATTTTTATTTAGCCAAAAATGAAAATGATTGTCAATGGTACGGTGTAATAAAAGATTGGGATATCAAAAGAGGCCAAATAGAAGAAATAAAAAATAGAATCAATGGGTGCTTTGATTGGTATAGTAAGATAGTTGCTGTTGTCTGGGGCCCGGGTGGAACTGGAAAATCTACATTATTAAGAGGGTTGGCACTTGAATTAATTGATAAAAATTATAAGACTTTATGGTTAACAGATTTAGAGGAGTTTTATAACGCGCTACTAACCATAAGTGTCAATTGCGAAAATTTACTAGTGATCATAGACGATTGGCCAAGCCTATTGGGTGATGTATCATTACTAAACCGATTTTTAAATCGAGTATTAAACTATAAAAACATTCGATTAATAATTGGCGACCGGGATCAAAAGTTTCGAACATACCACAAACATGTTTACGAAAATAATTATTTTCAAATCCAATCGGTTGAAAATCAACAAATCATAGAAAAAGTTTTAAAATACACTAAATGGGCTAACAACATAAATGATATTACTCACTTTGACGGTCCTTTGTTTATAGTTTTGTTTATACTCGGAAGAATAAATGATAATCCGGAATATTCGAATACCAAACAGGTCTATTCTCTATTTCAAGACATAGTTGATAGCGACAACTACAAAATTTTTGAAGCTTACCCCGGTTTAGCTAAGGTGATTTTTTATTGGTTAACCTTAATTCAGCAATATAATATAATAATGACATGGAGGAACCTATTGCAATTGGCAGATATTTATGAAGGAAATTTTAAAACAAGCACAGAACTAATAAATTTCAATCCAAATAAAGAAGTTTGTCAAATCTTGTCCAATTATTTTTCATTTACTCAATTTCACTATTTATATGACGACGAAGATTATATACTCGAAATCCACCATGAATTATTACAAAAAGCATTATCGCATAAAATCATACCTCATTGGTTTGTCGATGACGAAATAAAATTTGAAATTTTGAATAAACTAATAAATAACGAACAATTCGATTTAGCGTCCGATCTTTATTGGTTTCTGAGAAAAGACAGAAACGTTAAGTTTGAAGAAATGCAGAAAAAATATTTCAAATCAATTTTTGACAGTCAGTTCGCTTCAATAGTACTCAAAATTTGGAAAACCCGCAGACTCAACCGTATATATGAACACATTAATTTGGCTAAAACTGAAAAAGACTGGGAAGATGTTCTAATAGAAATTGTTATCGTTCTCAATACGGACAGAGAAAAAGCCTTCCCATATATTTTTTCATCTCTCATTAGCAACGGCTGCAAAGCGAAGTGCATTAAAACAGCATATGAACACTCATCAACAATAGATGGATGTAATGTTGTCCTCGAAACTTGGGCGCACATAGGCATTACGGAAAATCGTGGCTTGCCAACCAATTTATCGGCTTTATTGACAAACAGGTAATTATCATGCCATTATTCTGTAAAGAAAATTTATAGGGGGTCACTTGGCGATTAAAGGGCTTTTTTAAGCGTTTTAATCACCAAGTGACCTTCAAAATGCAAACACGTACCTTAAAAATTAAGGATATTGAAATCCTTAATAACATTCAAAAATCACTCTTAAAAGCCGAACAATTATCAAAAGAGCAGCAACAAAGTCTATTGGAATTGTTAAGTCAAATACCTCGTAGCAATCAACTTTTAGCCGAAAAAATTCCTTTAGAAAAATCGTTACGAGTGAATCTATTAAGTATTCAGGAAATTGACATCATAGTCAAGAACTGGATTTCGCTTTTTAATAACATTCCTGGTTATGATTATGCTCCGTGTTGCCTATTAGTATTAGGCAATGAAAAATTGCTTCGTGAAAATGTAATTGTTACAGCCTCTTTTGCCCCTTCAATGGCGTACAATTTATTAGAAGATGAAGAAGGCTTTGAACTTTATCTCAAGGATAATGGCACAGCTTCATTTCAACTTCCGTCGTTGGAAGACGCCGAACAATATCCAGAGCTATACAACTTTAAGGGGACATGGAAGGAAGCCTATTTGCTCCTCATCGACACTTTAAAAAAAGGCTGGCCAATGGACGAATTCCCCGAAGAACTGTTACCGTTACTAAAAAAGTAGTGACCTGACCAATGCTCAAGCATTGGTTTTTTTATGCCAAAGTGGCTTACTCGCATGTGTTGGCAATAGGATTGAATAAGCCATTCTATGGCTATCATTAAAATCCTGTCCCGGCATACTCCCTCCTATGGTAGCCTAATCAGGTATATTTTAGACGAAACGAAAACTGATCCGTCACAAGCCATCACCCACAATCTCCGTTCAAATACGATTGATGATTATATTAAAGAATTTGCCGAAAATGAAGCGTTCCGCAAAATGAGCCGAAGTG
The DNA here is from genome assembly GCA_028288025.1 of Mucilaginibacter sp. Lineage (GTDB taxonomy): Bacteria > Bacteroidota > Bacteroidia > Sphingobacteriales > Sphingobacteriaceae > Mucilaginibacter. The sequence goes on from JAQBOM010000027.1 coordinate 65,963, forward strand.
ATCAAATTTATATAACCCACGAAATTTTAGCATTTAGCAGCGACGAGAAAGCCGAAACACTCACCTCAGAAAGCCTTACTGATATAGCAAACGAGTATATCCGGCTTCGTGGTTTTGAGGGAGTGTTGCTTGGAGCCATACATCACGATAAGGAGCACATACACGTCCATTTTTGTGTATCAGCGCTAAAGTACAGGACCGGCACCTCCTACGGCCTTTCTAAGGCCAAATTGAGCGAATTAAAGGTATCGCTACAGCGATACCACCGTGACAAATATCCAGGCATTACCGAAAGCTTCCCTGAACATGGCAAAGGGAAGGCATACGTAACTGATAGGGCCTGGCAAGCGAAGCACAGGGAGGAACGGACGAAGCGCAAAGAAATGATCATGGAAATGGTGCGAAACTGTTTTGAGAGGTCACAGTCACAAACGCACTTTCTCGAATTGTTGCGGTCCAACGATTTACACCATTACGAGCGGGATGGCAAAGCCGCCGGAATTGAGTTTGAAGGAACGAAATTCCGTTTTTCAAGGCTGCTTGAAACAAGTCAGTTTGAAAGCTTGCCGGTCGATTTTTCGGAAGAAGAAAAAGTATTGGCCGATATACAGAGCATTCGGAAACAAAGAGGAGAAATGGAACAGGAAAGAGATTGGGGAGAGTTAGCAAGATAGTGTGTCCCTCCGGTGACAAAACTGTCTTTCCGTCGGTGACACACTATCTTGCGGGGCTTCCCCGTACCCCTTAAATTAAGATAGCGAAGGCAATGCTCAGCGCTTTACCGAGTTAAGGTTTGATCAAACTTCGTGTACGTTGAGCCATAATCTAACGTGTTCCCTTCGTGGTGTAATACTAACGTATGGGCGTCTAATTTCGTGATGGTGGCTATTTCAACGTCGCTCGCATCGAATGGCACAGTTAATACGTGGTTTGATGTATCATAGCTATACACAAAATTTGCACCGAACAGCTTTTCGTTGCCAGTGCCGAGCGTTGTCCCCGATGGAAGGGTATCAAATCTTGGCTCGGCCAGGAATAAGGCGGTAAATCCGGTGGTAATGGTGACAGTCGTGCCATCGGGTTTTGTGGCGACCACTGTGGTCGTATTCCAAACTGGACCTAATAACAGGCTTGCATCAATGGTGACACTTGGGACAGGTGTGGGTGTGCTTTTTTTATTGCAAGCTTGAAAAGCTATTGCAATAGTTCCAAGCAAAACAATAGAAGCGATGTGATTGATTGATTTCATATTGTTGTTAGTTAAATTATTGAGATGGTGGAGATATAATTTCCTTTGCGAGGAGAGCTGGTTCGATATTGATACCAAAGGCTTGTGCTTGCTGATCCGGCCTGAAAACAAGAAAGACTGTAGGTGCTTCTTTGCTAAAGAAAGTTCCTTTCGCACGTCGAATTTTCGTTATGGTGACTTCATGCGTCGCATATTCCGGGGTCAAATGTTCCGAATTGTCAGGTAGTCCAATAAGGGTGATTTTGACTATGTAGCGGAAATCGCCGTTTGTTCCGGTGCCAAGCCCCAGCGTGAGTTTGTCGCCCACTTTAAAGGTTATGCCGTTGTGGGAGACATACGTATTGGGATCATCTTTTTGTGCAATTGCCGAAAAATGAGAGAAACAGAAAAATACGATAGAAACTAGGAAAAGTCTTTTCATGGTTAAGGTCTATTGCTCTAAATCAAATCGAAGATACAAAAAATATTTGATAAATACAACGGATACGTTGTACAACATGTAAGTTGTTTCTTATTCTTTTATACTTCCAATGGAAAAGGAAGTATTACTTAAAAAGCTCGGGCAACGGATACGTGAGATTCGAAAGAAAAAGGGTATTTCCCAGGTACAACTCGCCCATAGCATGAACAAAGACCAACAATCGATTCAGCGACTGGAAGCCGGAAATGTCAATCCCACAATTTACTATTTGCACGAAATAGCTGTGGGCCTCGACACTACTGTGGCTGAGTTGATTGATATTCCCACATCAATGTTGTAAAAAAGACCCATTACTGGGTCTCTGTTTCCACGTGCACTGGCTCTATTTGTCGCAATGGTGCCACATTTAAAATGAAGTCGACTGCCCGTTGCGCCTGGCCACTGGCCTGAACGATCAACTTCTTATCATTGCGTAATTGTTTGAGCCAGCCATTGATGTACGACACGCTGTTATCGAATTCCCTTTCGCTAATGCCTGTCAATGATTGCAAAAAGGTAGTTCCGATTTCCGCAGTCAGCTCTTCAATGCTATAGAGTTCTGATCCAAAACAGTTTGGTTCAGTTATTTCCTTCCTGGCTAATCTCGACACATGACCAGTTGAGTGCACCAACTCATGAAAGAGCGTACTGTAATAACTTTCGATGCAACCAAACGTACCTTGTTTTGGCATATTGATAACATCATTTAGAGGATCGTAAAATGCGGCTTGCTTCCCTTGCTTAATAACAGGGCAATTCGGCATTCTTTCAACAATTTCATCGCAAACCGTATTTGGGGCAAAGTACCGCTCTTCATAGGTCGGAATAAGATGGCTGGGAATCGCATTACATTGGTCGGTGTTAAACACCTTATAATAACGCAGTATCGCTTTGTAAACGGGCTGGTCATCTTTGCTCTTTTGCTCCTGTAGTATTCGTTTCCAAAAGACGACGATATGGCCGGTTTCGCCTTTTTTTACACTGCCACCAAACGCTTTTAGTTGTTTCCAACTTACAAAATAATTGGACTGACAATCGACTGCGTTGAGAAGCAATATATTAATCCCCCTGTAAGGCTTTTTGGTGAGGAGATTCGCCGGCGGCCCGGCATCTTTCCATGGTTTGTGCCACGGTACGATGTTTTGTTCTAATTGCGCGATAATCGCGTCGGTTACAATTTGATAGACATCAAAATGAGTTGTGACTGTAGTTTTCATTGCTTACCTGTTTAATTGTTTAAAGAATCGTTTTCTTCAGTATAGGCAAGCTGGTACAATCGTTGTAGTAAAGTAAAAGGTGTGTCGACACACTGTATTGACGCTGAAAACATTATTTTTCAAAAAACAAAAAGGGAAAAAGAATCTCTACAAACGGCGCGGGTTAGCCATGCAAAGAGGAACGGATAAATGGGTTTGCGGGCGGACTAAGGGTTTATGCCGTAGTATCCACATTAGCATCCTAATCCTTTCCTCATAATAACAGGCAGGGCTTCTGCACATCGGAAGCAAGTCCATTTTCGATTGTAATTTTCTCATACTTTGCTTTTTATTCTGTGCGTCACCGCGTGATGCAACATTTTTAAAAGAAAAAAAATAAAAAAAGAAAGCCCCGAGGACGGCGGCGTGGGGTTCACAACAAAAAAGCAACGCAATAAATGAGGGGCTGTGTGGGTTGGCCTGCGTTTATGGGGGAATTTTTTTGTTGTGAAACGAGGGGGGCTGCGCGAGCCGCAGAACTTCGCGGTGTTTTTTTTATTTGTTCGGGCAGTGGGGTTTTTGATTTATGCTTATGAAAAGAAGCCCAATATTGCCGGTCAATCATTCAGGAATGCCGCCAATGCGGTCCAGCGAAGCGATCATTGGCTTGCTGATTATTTCAGGGGTATGAAGGCAAAGGGTGGCAACAAGTATGCTATGGTGGCTACCGCGAACAAGGTGGCCACAATTTATTATAAAATGGTGCGGAATAAGGTCGAGTTTAATCCGCCTGAATTACAGTCCTACCAACAAATATAAGCAGGCTAAGATTACTTATTTGTAAAGAAAGCTGATGATCTTAAAAAGGAGGTTGCTTAGGAGGATGTATTATATAGAAGTTCCTTGTGGGGCTTTGAGTGGGATAGTGCAAGCCGGATAGTTTTGATGATTTTCCGGTTGTTTTTAAAAAAAGATTAATTGCATTTTTGGCGCATTTAGTCGTCTAAAGGGTAAAAAACATCTTGAAAGGTGTCTCAGTTGGGATACAATTCTCGAATCAAAAAGCTGTAGTCTTGGCCGCGTTAACTGTTAGATATAAGATTGGACACAGTTTTTACTAGCATTTGCTCAAATTGCTCTAGAGAGTTTCCTTTTTCTATATATGATTGCGGGACGACTGTTCTAAATTCCCCATCCAAATGGAATTCATCAATTGTTAAAGGAGTTTTTAAGATGTCTTGAAATTGTTGTACACGACTGCCAATGTCTTCATTGAAGTGGATAAAGGTCCTTATTTTTTCAATGTCTTCGATCTTATACCGATCTTCTTCTCGATAATCGGACATGTCGACAGAGCAAAGCGCGTAACGATGGCGTTCATCAAATGCATTGATTGTCTGATTTCGTGACAAGCGCACTGAACTGGTGAGATTCCATCGCGACTTTACTTCGATAAAATATACCGGCCTGCCGTCCATTTTTATAATAACGTCTTGGCCGTCCTGAACGTTTAGTACCTCCGCATGTATACGGTCAGGCATGATATTTTTTATCCTCGATCGAAGTATATTTTCAATATGTGTCCCAATAGCATGTTTGTGAATGAAATTTGCATTTTGTTGTTGTAAGAGTTGAAACGCTTCTTGCCCTAATTGCAATATCTCCTCTAGATTTGCGCTTTTAGCAAGATTCCCCAGTAACTCAAGCTTGTTGTCATCCAAACTTACAATAGCGAAAATGCTATCCTTTACGCTGTCGCCTTCTACCATGTCAAGCATAACACTGGCTCGTCGGGTGTTTAGGTTTTGAAACCATTTACCCCAGCCGTCGCTTCCAATACGCTTGATTATTTCTAAGATTTCTGCTTTGAACGGATGACCATTCATGTCCGTATACAAACCGTCACCGGAGAGTATAGATTCTATCTTTTCAGCTGCTAATCGTGGAGTATACGGCTCACGATTAGCGATATAATCGCTAAATAATGGATTTACCAGCGTGGCTTTTAATCCCAGATCATTCTCAACAATCTTATCAAATAGTATAATGATGGAATCAGGGATACCTCCGTCGATCATTAAAATAGACTGAACGCAAAGTTCGTTTAACTGATTTGGGAATATCGGAAGGGTAGCAAAGTACTCTTTATAAGTATCATATTTCGCCCCGGTGTGAATTAGTTTTTTTAAGATTTCTAAATTTGTTTCAACCCATTCCGGGCTTTCCAGTGCAATGTCATTTATGCATAAGCGCAATAGCCTTCTTTGGGGCGTTCTTAGATCAATTTCATCATCCTTTATTGGAAGGATCACAAGCGGGGTAAAGTCCTGACTGTAATATTCTGCGATAGTTTTTGCCATTTGCACAGGTACATTGTTCGCATCGGCATTTGTTACGATACTACAGTAATTGATCAACGCAGCCAATTTGCCATCAGGAAGTAAACTCCCCAGTTCCTCGTCCTTAATAGATATAGCAACCTGATTGATATCTGCTTCGAAGTTCTTCCTCAGATATGGACTTAGTCCTAGGTTGAACTTGAAATCGGGATCGATGTGGCGTTGGGATACTTCAGGCATTAAAACATCCGCTATGGCGATAAGGGTATTCGGAAGATTTATAGATTCATTTAACCCTGACAATGTCCGAAATTCGCCTTTTAAGTTGGGTAGCAACCTGTGGGTATTAAAGAGGCTGGAGCGATCCTGATCTATTAAGTATTTTACGAAAGCCCGTAAATTTTCCCTATTCCCACATGCGTTTATTGAGCCGTCCTTCTGTAAATTATCTGCAATATCTTGTACAGTAATTAAACGTGGACCATCGAGATCCCAGGCGTTAATGATCCTGGTCCAGTCTTTTATTTCTCCTGCTTTGGGACTTTTAGGAAAATACTTTTCGACGAAATAATGAATCGGCTGAAAATAACTATCATCCGCCAGTAATTCATCAGACCAAAAAGAACATTCACTTGGAGATAGTTTGCCTTCTGGAGTATCTACCAAGCGAAATTTTAAAAAACGATTTTTCCATTGATTTTTAAGTGTAGTAAAGTATTCTGCCAGCTGCGATTCGTTTTGATCAGTTATAAAGTTAATCCAAGCTAATTTGAGTGAGTCCGCAAGTTTTTCCCCATAAGCGCCCACAAAATCGAAAACCATTTTGGTTGCTGTTTCGATTAACTTTCGGTTCGCATTTATTTCTATATCATTGCTATCATTATCGGATGCCAGATAAACGCCGTCACGTGGCTCTGTTGGTTGAAAATGACGAGAGTGAATAATAAAGTTAATGCCAAAATTTTCGGATCCAATTAATGGATAACAAAGGAATAATCTCGGTAGGTTGATTGGGAAATCAATGGCCTGTTGTCTATTTTCGAGAGGCAGAATAACGGTTACTTTGTCATCAGCAGACGTAATAAAATATATTTTTTTGACTTGACCATTAATAGAAATTTGCGAAAAAAATAATCCGTCATCTTCTTCAATGCCGCCGTGCTCATAAATAAACTTGTCCCCATTCCTGTCGATTAAACTAACTTTCTCAATATCTTTATTGAGTGTCATGACATAGGGCAAAATAAGTTTTAAAGACTCCTGAGCGACGACTGCATTCTCCTTATTCTTCTTTGTAGAAGTAAAATATGTAAATGTGGTTTGTGGGTATGGAGGTCTTAATCGTGTACCATTATTAAGCAAATTACTGACAGATTTCTTAAGTCCGGCTATCCATCCAGCAAGTTCCTTCCAATTTTCTGTATTTCTATCTAGCTTAAATTTATCAAGGCATACATACCAGTCATCTTTTGCTAAGGCCCCGTCAATAGTGACGATTTTGCCTAAAGAATGTGAGGTTATAAAACCTGTACCATACTGACCAACTGGGTCGCTCTCAACATACTCGATTTTTTTTTCTTCAAGCGTTTTTGAGCTAACTTGTTTAAAAAGACAATCAAGTGTCAAAGGGGTAAAAGGTTCGCCATTATGACTAAAAATAAATTGCTCGTCTGTCATTTGAATCTCAATTATAACTCGCTCACTCAAATCCACAGCATTTTGAAAGAGCTCCCAAATGGAACGATTTGCGTCGCTGTTATCAAGTGTTTTAATACCTAATATGATTTTATCAGCATGTTGCTTCATGTCGTTTTGTTCCGACATTAATTCGTAATCGTCTGCGGCTGAAACAGGCGTTTGAAGCAAATCTTGATTTTCGTTCGACATTTCGGTTTAGGTATTGACTTAACGTTTGATTGATTTAGTGCACATGGAATGTAGATTCCAGCTCCAATGTCATTAACTTCATTAAAACCCTAATGATGATTGTGAAGGCAACTCACCAAAAATATTAGATTAAAAGGTTACAACTATAAATATCTGAAAAAACTGACGTTCCAGAAATCAGCAATTGGAATCCGTGACTGGAATCCTTTAGCATTTGGTCCAATTACCGGATCCGCGGGCATTACCAACCATTCGGAATCACGATTGGCATTAGCGTAGGCTTCAGGGTATTCCGTTGACAAGTCCTCCAGGTAGGTGGAAGCGTCAATGAGGAGCAGTTGATGAGTATATCCAGGGTAATTTGAACAAATGTCGCAGGAAATCAAGCTTTGCAAAAAACCACTAAATTTAGGGTCAGCTTCTCGGCGCAGGTAATTGCAAAAGAAAGTATACCGGTAAACACCTTTTTGCAGCAGACTCATTTCCGTCGGGTTTATATTCAGCGTAAAGAGATACGCTTCAGCTTCATCTCTATTACAATGTACGAAACTTCTTTTAGCACTGCCGGCCAAATAAACCATTGCCTGTGCTTTATCGGTCGTGAAAGATAAATAATGCGTAGTATCATAAATAAACTGTTCGCAGGGTGCCTTAACGTGAATATGTGCGGTAATCGTTCTGATCCAACCATATTTTTTGAATGGCTCAGGATCGTCGCCGCTATTTAGTTGTTTTGAAGCAATACCGAAAGTATTAAACTTCTCGGGAACCGTTTTACGGCCTCGTTGATCTGACCTATATAATTGAAGCATCTTTTTTAATCAATATTGTCTTATTTGCTATTGTATAAAGGCAACTTCTCGCAGTTATGATCACGTCTTATTATGCTTTTGCAAAGAAGATTGCCATTGCCGGTTTTTTTTTCAGCCGGGACTTTAACCGAATTCCTTGATCGGTGTTGCAATTGGTTCAATTTCTGAATTAAAATCGTATTTTTAATATTTCTTTTAAGTCTTTTAAGAACATCGAATGATCTATCTTGACAATAATGCGACGACTAAAATAGACCCGCGGGTTTTGGATCAGATGTTACCTTATCTGACAGACCTATATGGGAATGCCTCCAGCAACCACGAGTTTGGCGCTAAAATTAATCAACAAGTAAATTTAGCAAAAAGCCAAATTGCGGAACTAATAGGATGCGATGCGGAGGAGTTGATCTTCACCTCCGGTGCAACTGAAGCTATCAATTTGGCTATTAAAGGCGTCGTGGAATATTACCAAAACAAAGGGAAGCACATCATAACGTCTGTTACGGAACATCCGGCTGTTATCGAGACCTGCCTGGCGCTTGAAAAGAAAGGATATGATGTTTCCTGGTTAACGCCGGATTCAGATGGGATAATTGCACCATCGATGCTTCAGGCAGCCATTAGAGGAGATACCATTCTGGTTTCCATTATGCTCGTTAACAATGAAACAGGAATAATTCAGGACATAAAAGCATTGTCGCAACTTTGCCGCGAGCGGGGGATTATTTTCATGACAGACGGCACCCAGGGCGTTGGAAAGATACCTATAGCCGTTGATGAAATGGGAATTGATCTTATGAGCTTTTCTTCGCATAAATTCTACGGCCCAAAAGGCATAGGTTGTTTATATATCCGAAATAGAAAACCGGTCAGAGTGAAATTGTTTCCCATTATTCATGGCGGGGGGCAGGAACGTGGACTTCGAAGCGGGACGTTAAATGTTCCCGGCATTGTCGGATTTGGAGCAGCAGCTAAGTTATCACGCGAGGAGATGAACCATGATATGAAGCGGATCAGCCGCATGCGGGACAGGTTAGAAAGCGAACTGCTGAAAATGCCGCAAACGATGAGAAACGGCAGTTTGGACTTTCGCATTTACAATACGAGCAATATATGCTTTGAGGGAGCGGATGCGGATGCAATTATGGTGGGTATGAAAGGCATTGCAATATCAAATGGATCAGCTTGTTCATCAACGGCTGTGGAACCCTCCCATGTCTTAGTGGGTATGGGCCGAACCGCGCTGCAAGCATTTTCTTCCATAAGGTTTAGCTTGGGAAGGTTTACGAACGATGCGGAAATTGATCAAATCATTGCGACAGTTCCTGCTGTCGTTGCTAATCTCCGGGAATTAGTATTCAAATGATTGGCGCCGAGGAAATATTGTTAAAGGACATTTTTGAGCAAAATGATTTGTCCGTGCGCGCGTATAACGTTACGTTACGAGTGGAATTAAAAACGGTCAAGGATTTAAAGGACTATATTAAGGATGGCGGGGATTTTCTAAGAGTCAGCCAATGCGGTGAGAGGACAAATAAAGAGTTACTGGAAATTGCAAAGACCGATATTTCCGGGTATAACACTTCGGAGCACAATAACGCAAGTGAAATCACCCCGGTCGAAGATAACCTGGAATTTTTACTGAATCAAAAATTTACCGGGCTAAGCGTCCGCGCAAAAAATGCTTTAGATAATCTCTTTGGCTATCACAAATTCACTTTGCAGCAAATTGAAAATCATTTTATTAAAAATGATTTCTCTGCTCTGACGCTGCGGAATGTGGGTGTTAAAACTGCAGAAGAAATCAACAAGACAATCTTATCGGTAAAGGACCTCTATTTCAGCATCGTTGAAAGTCAGTTAAGCCCGAAGCAAAAAGCAGCGATCAAAATCAAACAGCTGTTCGGAGTGGATTTAGACGATGAATCGCTTATAGAGCAATATTTAAACCATTCGTTCCCCATTATATATTTCTCATTCCTCTACGCAGAGTTCCTCCTTAGAAAGGACAAGGTAGGTCTGTTTGTTTATAAAAATCATTTTGGCTTCCTGGAAAAAGAATATTCCCTGGAAGATATGGCGCAGCTTTTTTCACTGACACGCGAGCGAATCAGGCAGAGAAGACGTGATGTGATTGAAAAGCTCCGGTCGCAATTTTGCAGGCTAAAAGACTTACTCGACCACTCGAAGTACGATTCAATACTGGAGCACGTGCCGGTTTTTTTGAACACCGATGAAGTGCTATTAATTAAAGATGAGATCGAATTAATGGGGCACGGGTATTCGGTATTTATATTGGAGCGTTTATTTGGTGAAAGCTATTTTTCTTTATCGGAATATGACCGTTTTACGCGGCCCGCAAAAGTAGACCTGTATGAAAAGTGGAAGGAAGTAAAAACGATACGCGGGGCATACCTGGTGTCAAGACGTTTCTTTGATAAACCGGCCATTCTAAAGCTTTACCAGTTTCTGGTGGATTTGCTTTGTGTGAGGCGGGAAAACGATGAAATTTTTTCCATCAGAAGTATCTTTGATAATTTATCAAACGCTGATTTAGATTACTTAAACGAGTTTTTAAATCGCGAATTGGAACTGTCGTGCGAAGAATATTCCATACAAATTCCCCGCACAACGGTAAGGCTGATTTACGAATATGCCCTGCAAGCCCTTGAAACGATCGGAAGACCTGCCCATATCACCGAGATTTACAGCTATATCAAAACCCATACCCCAGGCCTTAAGATGACAGAAAATAGTTTGAGGGCCGCGATAGCCAACCGCAAGAATTTATTTATATACTTTGGAAGGTCCAGTACATTTGGTTTAAAATCATGGGAGGAAAAGAATGCTTTTATCAAAGGCGGAACCATACGGACGATTGTTGAGGAGTTTTTGAACCAACATGAAAACCCCTGCCACATTTCAGACATTACGCTCTATGTGAACCGTTACCGGAACACTGACCAGTATTCGGTTATCAATAATCTTAAGATGACTGAAGATAATCGGTTTGTGTTTTTTAAAAATAACCACATTGGCCTAAGTGCCAAAGATTATGATTCCAGAACTAAGAATTCAACTGCACGTATTAGCGACGTTTCGATTGATGACTTGATGATCAATATCTTCTCCCGTTAACTTAGTTTAGTTAATTCGTATTCAGTGCGTATTTCCCCGGACCTATCAATTTATACCATTTCTCTTTAAAGGCGCTTTTAAAGTCAAGTGTCTCGCATCTACGCCGAATTTGGGTTTGCACAATATGCTCCGGAGTGGGCGAATTGAACTTATAAAGCTGTTGTTCAATGATACGGTTGTATATTTCTTTGACTGTCAGCCCGTCTTTTTGATTCTGCAAAGCAATCTTTATAGCATCATTTATTGTTCTCTCAGCCATTGGTAACGATTTTAGCAGGCAAGTTAGCGTTGTTGTTTTTTGTAATTTCCCGATACTTTAATTTGAGTCCTTCAATATCTTTCTCCGGAAATGAATTTAGCATATAAAGGACCAGGTTGTATGCCAGACTTTGATTGACCGTGCCGGCGGTCATTTTGCCAAAGGTCCAAATCACATTGTTTAATGGACTGTTGGGCATGATGAAATTTAATTTCGGCAAATTTTCTTCCAGAAAGCCGAGGTCCTGGTAATAAAAGGCGTAGAGATTTGCCAACATTTTTAACCCGATGGGCCTGAATAAATAGTATTTATTTTCTTTCCTCGCATCGGCTAACGACAGCTTTTTGGAAACGAAAAATTGATGATATTCCGGAATTATTTTGATCATAAAGTCATAAAAGCCGGCGACGATACTATAAAACTGCTTTATGTTTTCTTCGTCCCAATCTGGCAAGCCTCTTTGCTTTTTATAAAGTTTTTTCAACCGTTTGCAAACACTGTCCAGTGTGGCGAGGTTTGCAAAATGAACAGTGTCATTTTTTTCTAAATTGGTTGTTTCCGAAAGCGCAATAAGTTTCGTGTCTTTAAAGTGCGGGTATTCGGCAAATATTCGGCGTGAGACGATGGCGTTGATATCCTCCTCATCAATTTTAATTCTATCGACTAAACCCACCTGCTTGGCGTTTTTATTGATATCAGAAAATAACTTTCTGGATCGCTTCCTGCCCGGTAAATCATCAATGTGGCCTACAAAAATAACGGAGAATTGATCGCTGCAAAAACCTGTGGTATCCTCCCTGCCATTTTTTGAGAGTTCCACGGCCAATTTAATACCTTCCACGCGATGCTGCCCATCGAGTGCAAACATTTGTTCATCCCCCGAAAACACCATTAGTCCGCTGGTACTGGATACTGCCTCGAGCTGCGCCTCATCCATGCTGGCAGGCCCAACATAATTTTCAATCATATAAGACAGTGCCACCCAGTCCGGAACGACACCAAAAAGCCCAACGATAATTGAATTAAAGAAATGCTGTTTGTCGTTAAGCAGATATTTTGAAATTTTCTGTTTCTTTTCTTCCTTCAATTCTCGTTGTAAATACTCATCTAACTTTTTAGATTCTCTAATGTCTTTAACAGGCACTATCCAATCTGCTACTTGCTGAGCGCTCATTACTGAAGAGTAGTAAACCCAGTCTCCAATTACACCCCGTAAGCATGGTAAAATTAACTTCGACTGTTTCATCGTATAAATTGAGCTTTAATGATATTCTTGATTTTCACCGGAAAGTCCCGTTCGTTGGCTGGCGGTATAAAAAAACCATGCAAATCTACTTCCAACTGTTCCAATTCTACATATGTGATCGTCGGAAGCAAGGAGTAGATTACCCAGGTATTGTTATAATACTTCTTTAACATACTGTGAAGCTTTTTTCTCTTCCTTATATTGTTAATATTGTAATAGTCACTTAATCGGGTTTTTAAAGGGCGATTTGACCCACCCTCGCCCGCAATTCCTACATACATGATAAACTGCGGCAGATCAAGTATTCGTTGCTCAGGGCGGATCACAAAAAGATAAATCCCAATGTCATCTGTTGTGATCGTTTTATCCAGGTCCGGAAATACGGAATATTTAAACTCCTTCCAGGCAAATTTACCCAGGTGCTTTTTTAATTTTGCGTAAAATTCATTCCAATAACTTGGGTCGAGCTGAAATTCAATTTGTGAATTTTTCCATCGATAGTCGTCGGTAATGGCCAGGTAACTGCTCACATCTCTGGTTAATTCCTTATCAAGAATATCAAATGTTGCCAAAGTTATCATCTACTTAACCTGTTTTGTATTTCATAGATTAAACTTTCGGTATTTTGGTAGGCTAAAGGGTCGAATGCCAATGAATTTTGAATGATATTCATTCCCGCATTCGCATAATTTTCGATCATCCTTTTCAATTCCTCGCCATCCCGCAGAATATCAAACGAACCTGTCTTTTCAACAGCCATGATATATAGTAACTTCTCATGCGGGTCCTTAATATTCTGCCATTTGAACGGCGGGGTATGGTACGGTTTATCAATTTCTTTAGGCTCTCCTTCCATAAAGCCAAGAATAGCGCCCCATACAAACAGTTCCCACATCGTAGGAAAAGTTAGTTCTTTCTTTGTTTTTCCAGTATCTGACTGGCAAAGCCGTTTATAGGTATTCTCGTAATGAAAGGTGTCAATTCTGACGGAAACTGTAGGTTCTATCATTGTTTTAAGATTTCGACTTTGGTCCGTTGCTCAATTAATTTTTCTCCGATTGTCTTTAATTCGTAGGCATATTGAACGCTTTTATTTGAGTAGATCAATGCGCGTACGACGTCATTTCTTACGCTTGTGTTATCTGTTGTATCTGCGTCGTCCTTAAGTATGATAATGGATTGTTTAAATATATCCATCATTGTTGTAATCGTGTTGACCTTATTATTTCCTCCCAGGGCCGAGATCGGGGCATCGGCTACAAAAGGGAAATAGGTGTTCCAAAATTGGTTAGATACTGCTAATACGGCCGCCACGAAAGCAATTTGAAGTGAAACCTTATTGGCCTGGTTAATATTTACCAGGCGCTTACCGCTTTCGTCTACGGTGTACACCTCTTTAAGCTCATAGTCTACCTTAACCCGTCCTGATAGGGCCGGGTTTTTTTCAGTCATGTGCCTAAAACATTCATTGGCGTTGGATTCGATGTCGGTAATTAATTTTGTTAGAAAACTGTTATAAAATTTAGTGACCGTATCCTGAATTTTTTCTCCTAATTTAAACCGTTCCTTTTCCTTCAGGTTAGAGGAATTTTCGACAAGTGAATCATAATCCTTTTGCTGTTCGGTTAACAAGCCGGTAATATAGCCGATCTTTTCCCTTGAACCTTTTATGCGTTCCTCAAACCTGTCCAGATCCCCTTTTGCCACATCTCTGTCAACCTGTAGCTGGGCGAAATTGCGCTGCTTTAATTCATCCTCTGAGATATCAGCAGGCTTACTTTCTTTCAGCTCCAGTTCTTTAGCTTTTATTTTTTGATCGAGCGCTTTGATTAATGTGTCATACTCTTCTTTCCGACTAAAAAATTTAAATATTTCGGCAGAAATCTGGCTGTTTCTTTCAATGGTATTTTCGCTAACAAAACTCAGTTTATTGATGAGTTCAGTTTCACTATCAAGCGCTTTTTCATTAAGGTGAGATTTGATATGCTCGTAAAAAGTGGTGTCCTCTTCAGCGTCATGGCCACAAACCAGGCATTTATGAAGCCGGAGCATTTCCTTAACGAATTCTTGCCTAAGGGGCTCCGGAATCTTTTTCTCTATTTTGTTTTTGTTGTAGATATCCTGGAAGCCCTTTAAAATTTTGTCGGTTCCAGCATACATCCATTGATCAAAAATATTGCGTTTCTGACTATCGATCAGTTGAGCGCGCAGATCAATCTTACTGGATTTTTGGGTTTCCAATTGCTGGATCTCGTTAATGATCCTTGCGCATTCCTCGTATTTTTTGAGTTCATCATTCTTTTTGGAAAAAACCTCTTTCGCAGTATCGCGTTCCTTTACGAAGTTTTCAAATTCGTCCTTTTCATGTTCCAGGTCGCTTTTCAGCGAATCGATGGCAGCGGAAAGCGCCATTTTTTTGTCCTGCAGCTGGTCGCTGCTATCTTCCTTAACCTCGAATTCCTTCTTTAAGGTTTTGAAAACCTTATCGGCGTAGTTCTTTGCCTTATCAAAAATCTCAATGCGGGAAAGGTCTGTCAGCGCATTAATAAAATCTGACTTGTTATTCAGGCTCATGATCTGGCTGATATTCTCCCCCTGGAATAGAAAATATTTCGACAGGTTTTGAGGAAATAAAAGCTTTATTTGGTTATGTGCTTCGTTATCCCAGGACGAGGTAGCATCGTTTGTAATCGGCTCTGTTTTTCTCAGGCTTAAGGTCGAATTCCGGGGTACTTCCCAGGATCCGTTCGCCTTATTTTTTATTTTATACTCACGCGTCAAAAGATACTTAGCACCTTCTTCATCTTCAAAGCCCATGGAAACACTGGTTTTTACCCATTCACCTTCCCTGGCAAGTGATTTTGCATAATTGTTTACCAGGTCATCTTTCCAATCCCTTGTCTCCAACCATTTTTCAATGTCCGTATGATAGGCTTTATCGTAAAGGATCCAATTGATTGCGTCAAATAGTTTCGACTTGCCCGTCCGGTTTTGGCCGATTATGATCGTAGGTCCTTCGCCAAACCTAAAATGGTTTTTATCATAATAGGATAAAAAATTTTCGAGTTCAAGGGACTTTATTTTCATGATTCAGGTTGCTTTTTGGTTGAGTAGGTTTCTCCGTCAATCATATCGTACAGTTTACGTTCGATGTTTCTGGGAATTCCTGAATTATATTCCATGACCACTTCCTGCAAAAGGTTGAGCACAATTTTAGATTGTTGGGGATCGTGTTTCTGTAATGTCTCCAGCATGCCCTTGATCTGCTGCATTACGTTTTCATTTTGTATTCCTGCCATTATTGTGATATTTCGGTTGAAAATATATCGATCTCGTATTCGCTTGCTAACTTTTCAAGGGTTTTTAATGCCTGGTATTTGTTTTTTGAAAGGCTGGCGAACTCGTAAACCCGCCGCAATTCCGCTTGAAGTATGCTTTTTTCCATAGATAAATTGGATTGATTCGTAATCGAATGAATATCCGGTACCACGATCATATCATATATTGTGGCTACTCTTTTATCCAGATGTTTCCGTAATATCCTTCCCCTTCTTTGAACAAATTGCCTTGGATTCCCGGTACTGGAGCAAAATATGGCAGTTTCTGTTCTGGCCACGTCAACCCCTTCGTCGAGGCACTTCATGGCTGTCAAAACCTGTATTTCACCCGCTGCAAATTGGTTTAGTATCGTAGACCGATTTTTAGTCTCGCCAATGAACTGATGCTGTGACACGTGGAACTCATTGGTTACAATTGCTGAATAATCGTTGATGAGCCGGGTATCCAATAACGGGTCATTGCCTTCCGGCACATAGACGAGTGTGTAGCGAATGCTACCTTTGACATCCAATATATTTTGCAGGCACAACCTTAAACAATCCGCCTTATGGTGTGCTTTATGAATGATCCGTTTGCGCTTGATCTTTAATGCCGTTACTCTGGGGTTGTCCTCGTAGGATTGTGTTTGGGAATTAAAATATCTGAGCAGCTGTTTCGATATTTCTTTGTACTCTTCCAACTCGTCAGCAGTGAGCGTGACAATGTACGGCAGGTAAATATATTCGCATAGGTAGCCTTTTCCTATGGCTTCCTTCATATCCAGCTTGAACGTAGGCTTGTCTGATGCATTAAAAAATTCAAGGATGGCTGCTGTACCTTCATCATCAAAATGACGCTGTGGCGTTGCAGAAAGCCCAATGCGCCGGTTGAATTTATGAGGGTAACGCGCTATCAGGCGGTTTGTACCCAGATTATGTGCTTCATCGGCTATGAACAGCACATAGGCATTCAGACGGTTGACAATGGAATTAAACTTATCTAACGCAAAGGTTTCGTAAGTGGCTATAATAATAAACGAATTATTTAAAACGAACGATTTGTTGATCTCCTCCAACGCCTCCTGCACCCAATTCTTATTTAAGCTATTTGCAACGATAACATTTGCAAAGCTGAATTCTGCCGCTTCTTGTCCCCATTGCTCTGCCAGCGACAGGGAGGGCACAAGAATTAAGACACGGACACGTTTTTCGATCTGAAAAAGATGAACGGCACAATTTAACGCAGTAATAGTCTTCCCGGTACCAGTGGCCATTTCAAAGAAGCCCTGATAATTCGAATTCTTCCAGTTCTCCAGCGCGGTGAGTTGATAGGTTTTGGGCGATTTCCCCGCGGGAAATTTGGGGGATCTGTCGAGATTCGATAACTTCAGTTGAATGTCACTCAGTTTGATTTTCAATTGCTGATTAGACGTAATGCTTTTTGCCTCGCCAATCATTTGTAATTCTTCAAGGATCAACTCGTTGAGGCTGTCTACAGGAAAGCTGTTTTTTATAAAGGTTTCTATTTTATTGAGCGGTATGATGTCTGCTACGGTCGATTTCCCGTTCCAGCATTTTTCAAACAGTTTCATAAAATACTGGATCCGTTCATTTTCTAGCCGCTCACCTGACCAGGAGGTATAGCAGCTTAAGGTTTCCATATTATTCAGCAACGCATTTTGGGAGAAATTTGCTGAACCACTGAACGCTACCTTATCAGAATTCTCATCATAAAACACCCCAAATTTCTGGTGTGCAATTCCCATCGCCCTGTCCTTCGGAACCACAGCCTTAAATTGAACCTTTTTTTCCGCAATCATCCAGGATAAGCACCTGAAAAAATGAACATCATGCTTGTTTAAGGTTTCATACAGCGTCGTAAGGTCAGTTTGAAATCTATCCTGAATATAATCTGCCGGCTGGGAGGAGTTTCCAGCGATAATTGCTGTTTTATCGTCGTCGGAAAGGATATTGTTTATAATTATCCGCATCCGTCCACCACGGTAAATGAAATAAGCAAAACCCAGGGAAAGTGCCCTTATGCCGGATGAACTGAAGTAACCCAGCCCCAGGTCAAAAGAATTACTTTCCATTAATGAGTCAATAAAAAACTCAAGCGGTTCGCGTTCGCCTGAACTGTAAATTATATCATACTCATTAACATTCAGCATTATTGGATAAAGGTTAAGCCGGTTTCAATTTTATCTAAAAGAAAATCGAAACCAGTGGTATTGGGAGATTCCTGGAGCTCTTTATATATCAATTCAAGGCCGTGATCAATATGGATCTTGATGTACCTGGCGATATCTTTATCTGTTTTATATATGCCATAGTGCAGGCAAACCAGCGAAATATAATAAGGGGAGTAATTGCCAAACAATACGCCCTTACTATATTCCTTGCCTTTCGCATCTTTGATGTCCGAAAGCGGAAACTTGTTGCCGGTGGACAAGGAGTAAGAAAAAGCCAGACGTGCAACAACGTTTTCTGGCCCAAGATTTAGCTTTCTGGTCAGCTCCGTTACGCGTGCTTTGTTCTCAAGCGAAGTTTTAATAGTTGTGAACATCCTCTGATACCTTTTTATACTTATTAAATAATTTTTCCGGTTCAATTTCCTCGAAAGAAGAGTGGTACTCGCTTTTATTGAGGATCAGGTACGAGAGGTTGATATTCGGCAACAAAACGCTGAACTCCTTTTCGCTGAGTTCTTTTTCCAGTAAGGGAAATAATACGACCTGATTCGAAATATGCGGATAAAAGTCGCGGATGATATTAATGGAATGGTTTTTATCGAATTTTTGCAGAGGACTGTCGATAAATACCGGGAAGGAGATATTTGATTCATCGACCAGCGCTTTTAATAAGGCCGTCGCGTATAATTGTTGTTCCCCCTTTGAAAAACTTTCGGTATTCAACTGATTATCGTGCCTGTCGAATAAATAAATTTCGATGACCTCACTTTCGATTACTACCTCAACACGCTGTATAAAGTCTTTTTTATGCATCAGCAGGTTTAGTTCTTTTCTCAGACGTAATTCGAGGGACGATTTTTTTTCAGTACGGAACCGGGTTATAAATTCGTCGAGCTGAACGATCAAACGCCCTGCAGTCTCGTCTTTTAGTTTATCATTCTCATCCAGGGTGACTTTTTTAGATAACTCGGATACCACTTTAGCTTTAATGGCTATCTCTTTTTGGTAGCCGCCAATTTCCTGGTTGATCGCGTCGATTTTTCCTTCTATCTGCACCACCTTGTTGTCGACCTCAGATTTGCTGCTCCTGATTTGCTTGATGAGTAAATCATTCTCTTTCGTTTCCGCTAAAGAAATCTTGCGGATTATTTTGTTGAAGAAAATTCGGTTGTTTTTATGATCTTTTATGAGTTGCCGGAATACGTGGCTAAATGAATATTTGAGGTTATTGTAAATGGCTTCGAATTCATTTGCTTCCAGGTCTTCAAAAGCCAGCAAAGTTTTGGAAGAGTTTTCGTTGTCTGTTCTTAAAAAGGTCTTCGCCAGTGAATTTTCAAACTCATCCAGTATTTGCCTGGCTGCGGCGTCTTTGATTCTGTTATTGTAAAGGTTTTTCTTTAGTTCCCCTGCCAGATTTTCCAGCTTCCTTTTTATGATACCAGGGTTTATATTTTCTGATTTGTTTTCCTGTTCGATCTCATATTGCTTTTTTACCTGCATGAAAATTTCACCGGAAATAGCGAAAGGGGCAAGGTCAAGCAGGTCTTTCATCTTGTTTTTTACAAAATTGTATTCCTCGGTAAGCTTTTCCCTCACCTTTTTCAGATCAGTAAGCTCATCCAACGATATAGAGTTGCCCTCTCTTATCAACTTTTCCTGGAACTGCTCGGATAGCTGCCTATTATTATCACGTTCAGTTTGCAGATGATTAAGCTGCACCGCATTATGATCCAGCAGTTTTTTTAATTGATCGGTTTCCTTCTGCAGTCCCTGCAGCTTTTCGCGGTCTTTTTCGGATGCCGAGTTTTTTCGAAACCTTATCCGGATATCTTCAAGGTTGGTTTTGAGATCCTCATACTTTTTGATACCGAGCACTTCTGAATATGCACGACTCAATGACTTCTTATCTTCAGTTGATTTTATTTCTGCTAGCGCGACTATTTTCTCCGCATCAAAAAAGAAGAACTTTGCGATTTCCTTTGGTAAGATAAAGTCATTGATAAATATTTCATCACCAACCTCTTTGGTCAACTCATTCTCCTGCCCGTCTATCAAAATTGTAACCGTATCTTCATTCCGTTCCCAATCAAAGTTCCGAATGATCTCAATACGGTTGCAGGGAATGGCAGGTATTTTGAGATCGGTCAGGGTAACCGCAACCGAATAAGACCTGATCTTCTTTGCTTTTTGCAATAAATCATCATATAACGGGCCATTCAATTCTTTCAAATTACTCCAGCCGTCCGGCAGGTTTTGTTTTAAAAATTGCTCGTATATTAACTTAGAAATAAAATTAAACTTTGCGCCGGCGTATTTTTTGTAGCCCCCTGCATCATAAATTTCTCGCCGATATTTGTCGTCGACATCAATCATCAATTTTCCGTACAAAGCCCATACAAGAGAAGTGAGGAGGGTTGTTTTTCCGTAGCCATTGTTTCCGGAAACAATAAAAACATTTTTTCCGTCACGTGCAGGAAAATTCAACACGTTTTCCCCGTGATAAATCCCGTAATTGCTTAAAGTCAGACTGCTTATGTGCATATGTGTTATCGTCCAGTTTGAATAAATTGATCCAGCCTGTTTTCCAGGTCGTTTTGCAATCCACGATTATTCATTAATAATGTTTTGGTTTTTTGTAAAGTAAGCAGGTCATTGATCAAATCAAAATCGCCTGATTTTGACGTACAAACGTCTTTTAAGAGCTCTTTTTCTTTAATAGATTTGTCGTCGTCGATATCAAAAGACAAACGGGTGCCGTAGACTGCATTGTAGATATCGGCTACTTTATTGTTAAACAGACTATCCCTGTACCAGGTCACCTGAATGGCTACGAGTTCCTGGTAGTTTATCAGGGATAATTCCGGCTGCGATTTCTGAACTTCTAACTGCGCTTTTAATAATTCCTTTAGAAAAAGCGCCCTTATTTCCGGGGTATAGGGACCCGGGCCTTCGTCATTGTTCCTTCTTCGATTTTCCCTCCATCCTTCGCGGTCCCTCGATTCGGCCAATAAATTCCTAAAATCTATCAGTGGCTCCATCCATTCTTCTCCACTACCGATCAAGCCTTCCATTGACCTGTCGCGTTTAACCACCGTACAAACCCAGCATCCAAACCGGCTGTTCCCACAAGATGGCGTGGTTGTATCGATCACCAATGGGCAATCCCCACTGTTATTGGACATTTTGTAAAGCGTCACCAGCTCTTTGTTGTTGGAACCCCATGGCGAAGGCACCTGGAGGAGATATTGCCAAAGATCATCGATCAAAATGTCTTTAATCGGCGAATACACGAATGCTTTAGGGAGAATATGTTTACTTAAGCGCTGGCCTTTAATCGCATGTTTTTTTATGCTGCGCGCCCTTGCCTGGCTTTCATCGCTCCGGGTACCCAGCAAAATAATTGCTTCGCCTTCTTCACTGATTTTATCCAGGATGAACTGTGTGGTCGGGCTAATTTTAAGCCTCTCAGTGCACCACCTGAAGAGATTATTTGGGGAGGGATAACCCTTCCCGATCAGGTTAACCCAAAAAGTATCCTCTAATTTGGGCGTTGTTCTATTTACGTAAACAGGCATCGACTGCTCAGATGCGGCAATTTGTATTTGCTTGAGTACCCTTTCACTAAACTCTAATATTTTGGGGTTTTCTACTAAAGTATTATTACAAACAACGTAAATTTTCCTCGTTCGCAATTCTGCAGGTATGTCTTTAACGGCGTACCAAACCAATTGCAGCAGCATGGTGGAGTCCTTGCCGCCGCTGAACCCAACGATCCACGGCGTGTTGTTGTCACTCGCAAAGTACTGGTCTTGAATTTCTTCGGTAATGAATTGAATTAATTCGTGCATCTATTTTATTGAAAAATTTATGATGATATTAATAAACCGTTAGGCCGTCAGAACTATCATTAAATCTTTCCGACGGCAAATCCTGGCAAATTTAGTTGAAAAGACGTCCGAATAATTGTAAATGTATAAGGTCTATCAACCCATAAATATAATCCAAAAACCTTCGTTAGTTGATAGTTTTTTTTAACGTTTTCCCACCGCTACTTCGTTTGACATCCCCGAACGAGCGATTTTATGGTCAATATTTTGATTATCAGCCGATTGACTGGAATAACCTCATACTAAAGGACGTTCATAAATATTTTAAGATAATATGAATTGCCGGGATAGTTGCAAGTTGACCATTAATGTCCTTCGAGCCGTCCGAACAATCGCAGCGTAGCGGAGGTGGTGCGAGCTGAGCAACGGGTCTACGCAGAGAGAGCGTAGCGGCAGCGTAGAATGTCTTGACACGAACAACATGGATTAGGGTTGAATGCAGCGGGGCGGGAATGTGCCGGCATGCAACGCGATCCCTGTTGTGAAGCCCGTTGTGAGAGAGCAGGCGAGCCAAACACAAAAAGCGGTTGGCTGAGACTGTGCTGAACGGACGTGAAGCTTAGTATCAGCCAGAGAGAGCTTTTATGGTGAACGACCTTACTCCAACAAAAATGTATGCCAGGTTTGGCCCGCGATAGCGGAAATAGCCAGTCAACTATTTTTGTGCTTGAAAAGCGCTAAAATAGTTGATCGTAACCTGGCATTTACTTTTTGTGGAGTTTGGGAGTGAACTATGCCTTATTTCCTTTTTTTTCTAAGTACACGCAAATCGTCAGGATTTCAGTTATAGCAACTTGGGCACCAGAAAAAACTATCTTCCAAGTATCTTATCTTATTAAATATAAATTATCTTTAATAAAGGTTATGACAATGGATTTCAATATTTTTAGAGGTAAAACTGGACTTTTAATGTCACTAGCGTACTTTTCAGCGTTCGTGGCATTTTTACTTGGATTGTTATATGGGTTTTATTCCCCTAATAAAGATAAGGACATCGATAACTTAAATGCTCAAGCAAAACTTATCAGACAAAAAGAAAAATTAGAGTTCAAAGCGTTAAAGGGCGAAATAAACAAACTTAATTTAAAACTTGTTGATACAAACCAATTTGTATTTAACGCAGATAGAGGTGATTTGCCACTTTTAACAGTAGATAATCATACACGCGTTAAAATATATCCAGGACATGTAGATGGGTTGTGGCATCAAGACGCAGATGCAAAACTAGGTGATGAGATAGCTATCCAAATAAAGTATACAAATAGTAGCGATTTTGCCGTCAATGATGTATCGGTGAACATATCATTATACCATACACATTCTGACAGGTCAATCATAGGCGTTGGCAATTTACGAGTAGCGGGGAAAATTGTCAAAGTCGGCGTTATAGAGATTTACTGTGAAAGTAAAGGGTTGCAGTTATCATTACTTTCGGAACAAAGCTCGTGGATAAAATACCCAGATACTTTGAAGCGTATTAGGATCAATTCAGAAAATGTGTTCACACCGAAGTCATTTTACGTTGGAAATGTGCCTGCACATTGGTATGGGGTCATTACAACCCATTTTAATCTCACACACTAAATAGCATTATATGCACAGAATTATTAAAACTCAACGCGATTTATTTTTATCTAAATAAAAATATGGATGACCATTATAACGGCCTTTTTTTTAAGTCGATATATAAAATAAGTGCATTGATTATAGCTGTAAGCGCTATTGCCGCCGCCGGCGAGCGTGTTGGGGGGATTTTATCTAATTACAAAAACTCAATATACGAAAATAATTCTCGCTTATCGGACTCCATTAATAATCTGAAAGATTCATTATTGTATGATTCAATCGGCATGAAAAATTGGTCCGCAGACAGCCTTCATAAAATATCATTTATTTCAGATTCAAATAACACACCCATATTCAGTGCAACAACCGCCCGCACAAATGTGCAATTTAGCAAAGCTGATTTATGGAAAAAAGAAATTAACGTGTATGAAGGAGATTCCCTTTTCGTCGCGATCAGATTTAAAAATATTAGTAATATATCCATTCCGTTCTTAAAAATAATTTGCGGTCTATACCCAGGTTCTCAAAAATTTTATGCTGTTTTTTTAGCAGGTAATCAGTTTATTCTCAAAGATTCGATAACAACAAATTTTATTGCTAATCCTGGGGTTATACTAGCATTAGATACCGGTCAAACTTTAATAATCAAAGACAATAAGTACAAAAGAATTAATCCTTTCAACGATAAATATTTAATGGGTTATCCGTTAGGGACGATAAAAAATAAAAAAATTACAACAATAGTTTATTCTTTTAAGGTAAAGAAAATATCACCAAAGTCGTTTTTACAATTAAAAAGAATGACGGAAGATACCCTCAAAAAGTTGGAAAAAAGATACAAAAAGGGCTTTCTTTAACCAAAGCTAGTTAACAGATCACAACTCGGCTATTGTAAAGGCGCTAAACCCGGCAGTTCCTATCCCATCAATCGTTAACCTTACATAAAAATTGAACCGCGGTAAATTGATAAAATCTTTAATCGTGAACGTTGGGTAAAATTCTTCAGCCATAATTTTTGCATCGCTGGTTCCTAGGCGAAAACAAATTATTGTCCCCGCATTTCCCAAAATTGCATTTCGCGCCTCTTCCGGTAATTGATCCCAATATTGATGTGTTAGAAATAATCCAACTTTAAATTTGCGCACTTCGCTTAACATGCTTGCAAATGACGTTGTGATAAATGAATGGCATTCGTCAATGTAAACCATAAATGGCTTTCTTTCTTGTTCCTCGAGTTTTGCTCGCCTCATGGCTATCGTTTGAATACTGGTTGTTAGCAGGCTTCCTAATATCTGCGATACGTCTTCGCCAATAATGCCTTTGGAGAGGTTACAAATCAGAATCTTGCCGCTATTCATCACTTCTTCAATAGAAACACCATGCAGTTGCCCAACTATGCCTTTCAAGATCGAATTTACGTTAAATACCCCGGCTTTATTTAGAATAGGCATAATGGCCTCAGATCGAAATGTTGGCGAATATTTATCATATTCATTATGCCAAAATGAGCGTATAACGGTATTGTCAGTATATTGAAGTACGAGGTTTCTATAGGCTTGGTCTAACAGTAAAGGTTGTATATCAAGTAATGTAGCAGCCGGGTATTCTAAGAGCGTTAAAACGGTATATCGCAAGATATATTCCAACCGTGGCCCCCAACTGTCTCCCCATATCTTTTTAAATGCTAGGACAGTTTCAGAAGCGACTAAATGCCTTTCTTCAATTGGAACGCCATGCAGCGGGTTTAGGCCTGTGGGGTGGGCTTGGTCGGTGGCATCGAAGTAGATGACGTCTTGCTTCCTATGGGCTGGGATATGCTCTAAAATCGTTTTACACGCATCTCCGTGGGGTTCTATGAGGCAAACCCCATATCCTTTATGAATATCGTCTATTGCCATGTTTAACAGCAATGTCGTTTTTCCGCTCCCGGTTTTACCAATGCTATAAATGTGCGAAAAACGGTCTTGCAATTTGATCCCAAACAGTTTGTTGGAATTGCGAAAGTTAGTGTAGCCGATGGGGGTGAACGGTTTTGAATGGTCATAGGAATTAATCATGTTACTTTTTAATCGTATGCAAAAATTAACCCCGGCTCTAGATAAGTAAAGCGGTACTTGAACCCCTTCGGACTATACTTATTTCATCTTTTTAAACCAGTCAAAATATATCTATACAAGTTTGTTTGTGCATGATATTATGACTTCACTAGGCAAAAGAATTAGTAACGTACCCAAAGTGGAGCCACGTAGTCTTTTGCCTAGTAGCATAGACGTTACGCGTGGCTCCACTTTGGGTTTTAACAATGAGGATCAGTCAGCAGAGGCATTAGTTGAGCAACTGGCTAAATTGATAATTAAGGTATATCTATATGAAAAACGAAATACAAAATGAGGGTATTAAAAATGCTGTAGTTTATTGCCGGGTGTCTAGTAGAGAGCAGGTTGAAGAAGGAAACAGTCTTACATCGCAAGAGCGATTGTGTCGAGAATACGCCCTAAAAGAGGGGTATGAAGTTATAGAAGCATTTATCGAAAAGGGCGAGAGCGCCAAAACCGCCGAACGCAAAGAGTTGCAAAAGTTACTGGCGTTTTGTACTCAAAAAAAGGGGCTTGTTCAAGCGGTGATCGCTTATAAGGTCGACCGCATTTCACGCAACATTGCCGATTACTCCTACATCCGTGTGAAATTGAAGAAGTACGGCGTTGAAATTAAGTCGGTTACTGAATACTTCGAGGATACTCCTGCAGGCCGATTTATGGAAAACATCATTGCAAACGTTGGGCAATTTGATAATGACGTGCGTGCGGAACGCTGCACTGGTGGCATGCGGGAAGCAATGATTGAGGGACGGTATGTTTGGACGGCGCCGGCTGGATATGTGAATAGAAAAGTCAATGGCAAATCGACTATAGTGCAAACTGACCAAGCGGCCCTTGTAAAAGAGGTATTTGAATTAATATCCCAAAATAGTTTGTCCACTGAGCAAATACGGTTAAAAATGATTGCAAAAGGCTTGGTAAGTAGAAGAGGAAATTCAATCCATCGCGGGCATTTTTTTAGACTTATTCGCAATCCAATTTATAAAGGAGTGATAAATAAATTCGGCGAAACTCATCGAGGAACTTTTGAACCTATAGTATCAGAAGAACTATTTGATTATGTACAGTTGGTACTAAAAGGACGGACAAATAAGACAAAAACGTATATATACGACAATCCCGATTTCCCGTTGCGACGATTTGTCGTAAACGGCGAAGGCAAGCAACTTACGGGCTATTGGGCTAAGGGCAAACGCAAGAAGTATGCTTATTATTCATTTCAGCATCCAGGCAGCACCATTGCTAAAGAGGTGCTTGAAAACAAGTATGTAGCGTTTATGGCCCGCTATTCTTTTGATACCAGGCATTTAAATCTAATGAAAGAGTTCTTGTTGAAATATATTGACGAAAATGCAAACTCCGAAAATCGCAATAGCAATGTAATTGAAAATCGCGTTGATGAAGTCAATAGGAAAATTGACCACTTAATCGGCTTACAGGAAGAAGGCGGGATAAGTACGAAGATTCTATTTAATCGAATTGGTATATTGGAAAAAGAATTAGAAGAGTTAACGTGGCTTTTAAAAGCAAAAAAGAGTCCCATTATCAATATTCCCGAATTGATGGCATTTGCGTCCGAGGTATTAATCAACCCGGAATTGCTTTGGGTAAAAAGCCCTTTAGAAATAAGGCAACAATTACAGGTGTTCGACTTTCCGAAAGGCGTCGTATTTAATGGAAAAAAATTTCGAACACCAAAAGTATGCAGTATTTACAAGGTGAAAGAGGACTTTCGCAGGGCAAAATTCCTTAGAGTGGACTCGAAGGACGTAGGAAAAAACACCGTGTCTACCCACTCTTCGAAGATAAACATCATTCATACAAAGGAATATTGGACAGCAATAGTTAACGAGCTACTCACCCTCAAAAACATATTGCATCCTACCCCGTCTATAGCAGTTTCTGATTTATCCCTTATTTAGTCTCATTATTACAAACTCTAATTTTCGCTATAAAGGTTATAAATCAAATGATGAATTTTGATTCTTTTGTAGGCGTCTTCCGGGAATACATGTTCGGAAACAAAATGTGCATCATTTAATTTCTTGTAGCCATTTTTATAACCAGCATGACTTTGTATAACCTGCGGGATTTGTGTGAGTATTTTTGTGAAATCCCTATTCTTACAGAACATAATTATCACACCATAATTTTGGCGCCATGTTACATACCCTATAAGTTGGTCTATCGTCCCTGTATATATTTTTTCACCGCCCCAGTTTTTACACTCAAAAATTAAGATTTCCCCTTTTTGTATTTTTAAATGAATGTCGGTTTTTCCTTTTTTCACAAACGTCTCTCCCGTGGCATCGCCTTTAAATGCTCCATTTAATGCTGAAAGTATTAAATCCCTCAATTGTTCTTCCCCTAAACTTTTAACTGTTCCCGGCGTTCTTTCTAAACTTTGCATTTGGAATTCTATAAAATCTAAAATAGGCGACAATTTATCTTCATCAAAAATCAATTGTTCAGGAAGTTTTGGCGTCGGTTTATCTACCCTTACAAACTCTTTAGGCGAAATATTGATGTTTTTTATCTGTGATTGGGCGCTTTGCTTAAGAGGTATTCTTATTTTTTGTGTAAGGGAGTCAAGTCTTCCCTTATCCTCTTCTATTTGGGATCTTCTTTGAGTGATAACTTCCTTAATATTATTATTAAGATTAGCGTTCTGAATCTGTATGTTGTCATTTTTACTGGCTAAAGTCTGAATAAGCTGTTCTGAAATCGAATTGACTTGATTAGCAATTTGGTCATCGGGCAAATTTCCCCCATACCATTTAGTGTCAAATGAATATGACACCTCATAAGTATTGTATTTAACAGCCTCCTCGAATCCATCAAGGTACCGCGTACTTCCATGTAGAATTTTTATTAATTCAAGATTTGGATTCGGTTGAATAGGAATAGTTATAATCGCAGATTGGTATTCAAAATCAAAGTCTCCGTCCTCTCTATAGCCCCACTCCCTACGCCCTGCTGAAATTGTCCTGATTTCTCTCTTAATTTCAAAAGCTAAGCCATCAGCTGCAAATTCTATCGGCGTCAATGCATATCTTTGATAATAAAAATCCGCAAGTTGGTCCACTTCCGAGCCGATAATTTGAGTATCTGTTTCATGTAATATTTGTTTTTTTGCTTTTTCTAGGGCGTCGCTATAATAAGCGTTGAATGATTGTCCGTACATTGTGTTATTTGTTAACCAAGTGCCTGAACCGAAATACTATTATTTGGCTCATGAAGTCCATAAAGTGGAAAAGGTTTTTGCGTAAAAGTATTCATAAATTTAAATAGTTAAAGCGGCGGTTTATTCACACGGTCTACTTTACTTTTCCCATACATGAACTATAACTATACTATTCACATGGAAAAAGAAAACCAACTTATTCCAATTACAAACCGGTTGAGGATGTTTCGCAAATTGCGAGGCTACAAACAGAAAGAAGTTGCTGACATATTAGGATTATATGACGCACTTCCGGTTCGGCTATGGGAGCAAGGTAAGATGTTGCCCAATTCACAAAACCTTATTAAGCTAAGTATTCTGTACAGAACTTATCCTAATGAATTGTATGCCGAATATTGCATGGAATTGAAACGCGCGCTCGACGTGAAGGAATTCAATGCATTCAAAAATTTCTAACGGCCAAACCAAAGGCTGTCCTTTAGTAATTTTTTGTTTGCCTTAACAATCGACCGAACAATCGAAATTTTAAAAAATTCGACCGACCGAAACAATTATTATAAATTTTATGAACCATATTAATTCATATATATACACTCCAATTGAAATTCAACTTGCAAATGAGATAGCAAATAGGCTCAAGGACCCGGCGGGCCTTTCTCAATTCCTAAAATACACTAAAGAAGTTCCACACGAAATTTTGCGGCAATTCTTAAATAATGCTTGCTCTGTGTCTGATAATTATGTAGAAAAATCACGTGCTGCCATATTCGTTAGTAATGTAAAAAAGTATAAGTTATACGGCGATGCTTATCCTCGGAATTAGTCTTGGTACTACCACCGCAGGCATAGCAGTCGTTAACAACAAAGAATTATTACAGTCCCAAACCCATTCTTTTCGAGAGGTGTGGTCTGAACATAAGGCTGACAAAATTGTCAAAAAATTCCATTATTATATTCAACAGTACCGCGTTGAAATCGTAGTGATCAAGCTTCCGCCAAAATCGCATCGATCCCCGCCTGTATTATTACTGCTTGAAAAGGTTGTCGACCTTTGTACATATAAAGGTTGTATGGTACAAACATGCACTAAGCAAGATATTAAGCGGCGCATTCCAGGGGCGAAAAACAATGACGACATTATGCTCTTTGCGATAACTCAATATCCAATCATTACGCCTGAATATACACAAGCATTGGCAGGCAAAAATCAGTATCATAAAAAGCTATTCGAAGCGGTGGTCGCCGCGCATCTATTTGGCTCAAAAGATTAGTTTATCCCTACTCTTTTACTTTACTTTTTCACAACAAGCCGACTCACTCGATTTCTTTGACAATCGGCTCAAGCACATGTAAAAACTCCATCAGGTGTTCTAAATATCTCCCTTCTGGGCTACTAAAAACGCAGTTTTCTCACACGAGAGCTGCGTTTTTTGCGTCATGGGGCGAACAATGGGTAAAGTTTTAATGAATTTGAAAGAATCTCACCGAGGCAACCAAACTCATCATCTATATAATTTTCTTTTCTCGAACGTTTTTTTAATCCAATTTTCTGTTCGGTGATGTATGGGAACTAAAACCGACGCTAACACAGCAAGGATAGCTAACATTTTTACAGGGTTATTATCAGTCCACACTTCAAGATATGGATGTATAAATAATGATATAAACTCAAACAAAAGTAGAAGTACGAATACACCCATTCCTTTAACTAAACCTGATCTCACCCTAATTAGATTAAAAATTGAAAGCAATAAACAAATGAATGCTATGCCTAATGAAATACCAATAAATTTGATATTACGTATATGTCTCATGTTATTTAGATGACTTTCATTTACCGACTTTTCTTCTCGTCTCAGTTCTGTTATTTCTAAGTTTTGAATCTGCTTTAAATTGTTTCCTCCAAAGAAACTATCTTTAACATTGATACTCGTAAGTAGATATTTTAATGCGCTATCGCTATTTAGTGATTTATAGTGCTCAAAAAGTAATTTACTGGAGTACTGTATTGCTTGAGGAGACTTGGAATTTTGGGCATATGAGAATGCTTTATTTGCATAGAAAAGGGCACTATCAGGCATATTATTTTTTCTATAATATTCTGATAAAAGATAATATGAAAATGACAAATCATAATTATCTCGGTTTTTTGAAAAGTACTTTACACTTAAGGTATAATAGGATAAAGCTAATTCATTATTTCCCAGTCTTTCATGGATCTGTCCTAAATAAATCGTTATTGGGCCTAATACACTTTCATTATGATTTTTTGTCGCAATTTGATATGCCAAATTACAGAATATTAACGCAGAGTCCGGGTTTAGTTCCAAATATGCTTTGCCAATTTCATTATATGTAATTATGAGATTATTTTTAAAATCTGCCTTTTCAAATATTCGTTTTGCTTTTAACAAATAATTTAATGCTATTTTAAAATCATCAGTAACGATATAAATATTTGCAACATTTGTATAAGCAGCCCCCAAACCTCTCTCATAGTGTATTTTTTCACTTTTTTTTATCACATCAAAATAAAATTTTAATGCTTTTGCATAGTCTCCTTGCAAAAAATAATTAGTTCCGATTTCATTAAGTCCCTTTATGACACCTATTGGGTAACCGATTTTATAAGACAAATTCATTGCTCGATTAGCATACAGTAACGAAGTATCAATATTTATATTTTTGTAAGCGATAGCGTAATCAATTTGTAAAAGGACTCTTGTAGTGTCCGCTGAGATATGATTTTTCAGAAGTTTAGTTAATCTTGGAATATCTTTGAAGGTCTGAGCATGTGTAAACAAACCTTGAATAGAAATTAAGGTAATAAAAAAGAGTTTCTTCATTATCAATAGTTTAGGATAACAAATATAATTTTTTTACAATCAGATGAATGAATTTAGGCTTGAAAGTGTCCTCAAACTCGTTTTGGATTGGGGCTTATCCGAGAGTTGTTAAGCTCAACGTTCTTCCCTTTGCCCCTCAGGGCGAAAGGGAAAGGAAGAATGTAGTAATTCCTCTCTGTAATCTCTGCAATACTTGCTCAAGTAAAAAGGGATAAATTCAAAGCTCAAATGACTATTCTGAAAACAAAGCTCAAGCTAAACTGGAAATGAGCCGACAATGTTAAATCAGAAAGTTCTGTAAAAACACAGAAAACATAAGTAAATTGAGCGTGCGCGAACCATTATACCATAAACAGTCGGTGTTCACGAGTACACCGCGCTTTAGCCCTTTGTGCAGCATTTCTCGCGCCAGATTTGGGGTTTTTGGTTTGGATGTTTGGGGAGGTAAATGTTAGTGATTAGACTTTTGAACAGTCTTCCATTCGTGTTTTCCCGTGCGGCTGTTATACTTAAAATACTTTTTTTCAAAACGATCCATGGAAGCGGTAAATTGTCCAATAACCAAAATGGCGTCACTGTTTGAGGGCAAAACATCATCATCCATCAAATCTAAAAATTCTAACGTCGGTTGACTTGCAAGTATTGCTTTAATTGGCCCTAGCACTCGGTTTATGTTTTTTACCTTAAATTTATTTAAAGGCTCATCAGGTTTCTTCTTCGAAAACTCCTTCATTTCTAAATAAATGGATGCTAATAAATCTTTGAGCATTAAAAATTGATCTACCTGCTCAAGGGTTGGTAAATTATCATTCGTGTCATTTGTCATTATTTTTCATTAAGTTTTTGTGGTTTAATGGTCCTTATCGATGAGGTTTTGCCAGCAATCCGCCAATACCAATATCCATGATCTGATGTTATATTATCTGATCTAAGTTTTTCTAAACAAGTTAAATACTGTTCTAAAATAATTGTAACATCGCTATTCGTGGGTAAATCATCATCGTCAAATTTTTCAAATCCATCAAGTGGTTTATATTGACCAATCAAAAGTTCATTAGCATTAACAAGTATTTGATTTATAAATTTTAGTTTAAATTTATTTAAGGCACCATCAGGGTTTTTTTTTGACAATGTCCCTATCTCGACATGTAAACCTTGAATCTGCCCTTGTATTTTTTCAATTTTATTTACTTCTTCTTCTGTCATTAGAGTTTTATGATGGGCAAGCCCTTGTGAATTCTATATATTTCTTTTTGATTATTTCAATTGGAGACCTTTGTTTGGTTTCAAAAACGTTGGTCATTAATTTCAAATCACTATCGTCGAGTATCAATATACACCGCCTTTGACCGCCCCATAAATCTATAGTGTTATTGAAAACTTTTTTCAACGGAGGGTTTCTAGTGAGAATTATTCCAAATCTACCAAATTGATCATTTAAATATCTATTCACTTGAAAGATATGATCACGTGTTACTTCATGAACATTTTTCAATTCCATGACTATTTGCTTGCAGTCATAGCTTGTATAAATCTCGCTTAAAAAATCATATGATTTATTATTATAAAAAATCAAATCCCTTATTAATACTCCTGATTCAGTTCTGCTTTGTTCCTGAGCAAAGTCTAAATGCGGATAAACCAAAGAGGTCATCAATTGGCATACATTATCTTCATATTTCCTATCTGCATTATTTGTTTTTCCTGTGGGTAATTTGGTAATCGTGCTTATTTTCCCTTTAGCTGAAGTGACAGGGATTTGTGTAAATAGTGGGTCATGTTTGCAATTTTCAATTTGCTTTTCTTTTATCGAAGTATAAGCTTTTACAATGTCATAATTATCACGGTTAAAACTTAATAGCTTTACTCTATCAGGAAATTCTGCCCCGTCAATGTGTATTTTTGAAACATAAAAACTATGGAAATAATCGTCAGAATTAATCCATGGTATCGAACGCAACCATCTTTTAGGGACTAAAAGCAATGGCTTGTGATTTGTAGGATTTACTGGAAGATGTGTAATTTCTGTCGTAAATTTATTGCTTTTTAAATCATAGACATTTGAAAGGGTTGTCTTTTCAATGGGTATCCCATATTTTTCGCATTGTTCGATAGTGAAATCTATTAAAAACGATTGGATAAAATTACATGCAATATCGCTAACCCTATCTTTTGAGAAATTGTCTACTAATAACTGAATTTCCTCGAAATGTGTAAATCCAGATTTATTTATTTGGGGTATGGTTTTAAAAGTATATAGAATGGTCTCTCCCATTTTTTCTCCAATACGTTTGCCAGTTTTTGCTTTTGAATTGCCCAATCCAACTTCATCGCATTCGGAAGCCCTTATTAATGTTTGTATCGCTTCCGACTCTTTACCATTGATAAAAGCATGGCCTAAGTGGTTGAAGCAATTTATAATAGACAGGTGCAAGGAGTTGTCCTGCATGGAAGGGGATTTCCATAATAAAAATGGATCAACATACAATGGGATATCTTCATCCAGAAATGGTATTGCGAAATCTACTTCTTCCTGAATGAATGGGATATTGTAGAAATCGTTTAAACGTGGACGAATGATACTCATCTCTAAATCGACTATTAATAAATAAGGTTATCAAAAATAGTCAATTAAAACCATTAGCCATTGACTGGAAAATACGTAGCCATTGACCACCCTATTCTGAATTGTCCGGCAGGTAATTCCGTTACACTTTGACCATACTAACCTATTGAAAGCTAATTTGATTTTTCTTTACTTTCAACACAAATCGTTGCTCCCTAGCGCACGGAACTGGGTGGTCAAGTATCGCGGAATGTGCACATTCATAACCAATCTATTGAAATTAAAATAATGTCAATGCAAAGGGCTTATCTGATTGTTGTTTGTTAAAATAGCAAGAGTGCTATCTATCATTCTATACCGTTGGTCTATCGGCAGATAACATTTATCTGGCGTTGTGTAGTCAGAATAAATGCCCCTAAATATCTCTGGTAGCGATTCTCCTAAAAAATCTGTAAACAAAATTTCATTCTTATTTTTTTTGTCGTTATTCTGCAATATTGAAGTAAACCATATGTGTCAGCCTTGATTTCTATATCTTTATTCGATGAATCCGAACATTTAGCGCAGTTTGTTATTAAGTGATAAAATTCATGCGATATAAGAAACGCCAGTATTTTAGTTAAGTCTGAATCGGAGATTCCAACATTGAGTTGAAGATTCATAATATCGTTTAAGCCGCTGTCCGAAGTTTGCAACTTCGGTTATAATATGCCTATAGACTGTGTCTACACACGCGGAAGCGCAAAGGCTTGCGCTCTTTTTGTCGCGGTAATACGGGTAAAATGATTAGCTATTTAGCACCTGAAAATTTACCCCGCGCCAGCAGCGCGCACACGCCGGCTATCAGTGACATTATCGCGGCAAGCGGAAAGAAGTATATGTATTCGCAAACCGACATGATAACCATGAAAACACCAAGCACTGCCGACATACCCCGGACTGCCGGATTTGTCGCGTGGCTGGCTAACAGCCAAAGCAATACGCTTAACAATAGGAGCACAAAGATATTAATAATGCCATAGCCCTCATAAAACGCTGCCACGGTGGCCGACCGGCCCATAAAGTCAAAATGTTCTCTTTGCATGCCGGCGATTACGACTGCAACCGCCGCGTTCGGTGCATTTTTCCAACTCAGGGCGCCAAAGGTATGGCCCATGGTATGCAGCAGCATAATAACTGATGCAACGCGTAACAGTAATTTAGGCTTCATCCGCTGCTTCTTTATATAGGTTCATGATATATTCCCAGCCTTTGTCCATGTCTTCAATCACCTTGGTGCCGCCGGTCAGTTTGTCCAGGTCGCGGTGTTCCATTTGTACGCGGGTTTTTTTCGGGCCCTCGTCAATAAATTTTATCTCCACCTCGGTAACCAGGTTGGGGTCGTATTGAAAATCTCCATTTACTTGCCATGCCAGCACCAGGTGGCCATAAGGGTTCCAGGATAAAACATACCCCACGTTTATCTCGCTGCCGTCCTCGTGCTTCGAGTACCAGCGGCCGTTTGTGCCGGGCTCCAATACAGATTCGACCAGCGGCGTTTTGCCTACGTGATGGGTTTTGGGCCACCACAGGTCCATTTTTTGTGTAAACACATTAAAAGCGGTCTCCTGCGAGGCCTCAACGGTTACTTCTTTTTTTATTGGCTGCATATGATTTGGTTTTTTGTTTCTCAGTTTGTTCGGCGATTTGTTTGAAATTCTCCAGCGACTCGGTCCAAAAGCGGTCGAGGTAGTCGCGCATGGCGTGCACACCTTCGCTGTTGACCGAGTAGATACTTCGTGTTCCCTGTTGCACCATGGAGATCAGCTTTGCCTCGCGCAGCACTTTTAAATGCTGCGATACTGCGGGCCGGCTCACCGCCAGGCCCTCGGCAATATGAACCACCGAAAGCGGCCGCGAAGCCAGTTTCTCAAAGATGGCCCTTCGTGTAGGATCACCCAGCGCATTAAAAGCGGAATCATAGTTTTGAAAAGCCTGCATTGTAATTTCAATTTATGGTAAGTTTAAACTTACCGTTAGTACAAACTTACCAATAAAAATAAACTTTCAAAATTTTTTTTGATAAAATCATCTTGCGGGGTGCTGTTCCCTAAAAATTAAATCCCTATCGTCGCTTTAATTGAGCTGTTAATAGGTAGAATTCGCCGGGTTGTCGACTTTAACATTTGTTAACACAGATATTTTGAACGTTTGCATCATAAAACAACGTTTAGGTACTTTCAGAAAGTGACGTGTGGGAGGCAAACGATGACCGTTAAATAAATACTTCAAATCCGAAAGCAAAAACTATGAGCTCATTTTTTACGCATTAATCAATAAGTTTTTTAATCAAACATGAATAATCGTATGAAAAGGATCAGCAATAATATTTACCAGATCAGCTTAGGCTGGGTCAACGTTTTTGTTATAGAAGATAACGGCCTCACCCTGGTCGATACCGGCACAAAAGGGAGCACAGGAAAAATTTTCAGCGCAATTAAGAGCGCGGGTAAAAACCCTTATGACATCAAGCGTATCATTCTGACCCATGCACATCCCGATCATGCCGGAAGTGCCGAAGAGATTAAGCGAATGTTAAGGGTTCCGGTATTGGCGCACCACGAGGATGCAAAGATAATGGGCTATGGCGTTGCCGTCCGCAAAGAGATATGCCTCACGCCGGGGCTTAAAAACTGGCTCATCTACGAACTGGCCATCAAGCGGGCGGGCATCAATATCGAGCCGGTTGTGATAGACGAACAGTTAAACGACCGCGACCTGCTGCCCCTACTGGGCGGGATACGCGTGGTCCATACCCCGGGCCACAGCAAGGGGCACATTGCCTTGCTGGCCGAAAATGAGGAAGTGCTGATAGCAGGCGACTTGTTGTCGAACAGTACCGGGCTGGGCCTGAGTGTCATCTATGAAAATATGGCGGAAGGCATCAGCAGCATTATGAAAGTGACCGACCTCGACTTTGACAAAATGGCTTTCGGCCATGGCAGCCCCATTTTGAAGGATGCTGGCAGCATCATCCGGCAAACGTTTGTTAACTATGAGTATACATTAGTTTAAGCATGCAAGTAATTCAAATCTCAAAGCACCACGGTAGGGAATTTAATTTATTTACGCGGAATACAGCGGCGGGCGTGAGCGCCTGGCCGGGCTATAGGTCAACACCAAATAGCAAATCAATCAGTCTAAAATTCTTCACATTCTCCAAAACACTAACAAAACAGGCTAAATCAGTTTCTAATGTTTAGCTTTACCTTGGGGGAATTTTATCCGGGACGCTTTTAATTACTAATATTTTTAGTTTAATTTGTGGTTTAAGCCCGACATTATAAAACGAATGGATACTATACTTTTGGATTACAAGGAAGAAAATGGCCTTGTCCTTTGCCAGGGTGAAAGTATGGCAAAGAACAATTCAGAGGTATTATACATTTATGAAGCGAAAAAGCTAGATATGAGTGCCGTCCTTTTCAGGCGGCATTTTCGTGATGGAGAGGATATTCCATATAAATCTGAACCAGCGGTTTGCATTTTCCAAAAGGAAGATAGTTTTTTTAATACTGTTAAACACACAGAGTTACATGCCAAACTATGGAGTGCAAGCGAGACACAAGTTTACATTATTAAAGGCAATACACGAATCGATGTTATAAACGCAAGAAAGCCGGCGGAATTTAACGAAAACACCCATCAACTAAGCATAGAAAATTTACTGCTGGCAAGTTCAGCCATACAGGAGTTTGATGATGTCAGGTTCACAGCTCATTTATTCAACACAGGAACCTTTTGGGAGCAACCGGATTTTAGAGAAAAGATTGACGCAAGTCAAAGTCCGTACATCCTATTGTTACGCTACTTACTTGAAACACGAAATCATTTTAATAATGTAAGAGAATTAGAGTTGCTTCCCGAAACGATTGATAAACTTTTAATTACCTGTATTTTAATTAAGTTTTTAGAAGAGCGAGATGACGATAACGGAAAACATACACTAAGGAAAATCTATAAAGATAATTCAATAAATGATTTTTCTGAAGCGCTGGATAAAAGCTTATCCATAGAGATTCTTACTGCATTGGCATCGGAGTTCAACGGTAAAATTTTTGATAAATTTTCTGAGGATGAAAAGGAAAAAATCAAAAAAACCAAATTGAATATTCTTGTGGATTTTCTCAGGGGCGATACTAATCTCACAACGAAACAGTATTTTATTTGGAAACAGTATGATTTCAAATATCTTCCTGCCGAGGTAATAAGTGCTATCTATGAAAATTTCATACAGGCAGAATCTGTAAGATTGAGTGGTGGAACTGAAAAGGGAGTAGTATACACCCCCATTCATTTAGTCGATTTCCTGATTGATGAGTCCATGCCGATTGACAAGCCGGAACTATTTAAGGATGAGGATTTTAAAATATTAGATCCAACGTGCGGTTCGGGTGTTTTCCTCGTTGCAGCCTATAAGCGCTTATTGCAATGGTGGGCCATCAATAACCGGAAGAATGGCAATATTGTTTATCCGAAAAGTGACGTCGCTTTAAGAATATTGGAAAATAATATTTACGGAGTTGACATAAAGGAGACGGCCACATTAGTGAGTATTTTTGGACTAACTACTGCGTTATTGGACAAGCTTACTCCGCAACAAATCTGGAATAATTTAAAATTCAGTGACCTGAGTGCAAAAAACATTCGAACAGGGAGCTTTTTCGATTGGGCAAAAGAAAATAAAGAGCAGCAATTAAAATTCGATCTGGTCATCGGTAACCCTCCATTTAATCCAATAAAAGGATTAAGTAAAAAAGAAGCGGTTACGGATGTAGAGTTGATCACTTTCAATGTCAGTAATAAGAATATACCCAGGAACAACTTTGCGTTGAAATTTTTTGAGGGCGCTTTATTCTTTGGCAAAAATGTATGCATGATTATTCCTGCAAGTATTCTCCTTTATGATAAAACTTCTTTGGAATACAGGAAACGTCTTTTTACAAATTATACGGTAAAAAATATATATGATTTCACCCATCTTAGGCGTGATCTATTTCATAAGACAGCCGATACCCCGGTTGTCGCTATAGTATTAAAAAACCAACCTTCTCAAGGACAGTCGATCGAACACACGGTAGTAAAGCGTATGTTGTCCTCAGAAAAGAAAATCGGCTTTGAAATAGATTACTATGACAAGCACCAGGTAAAATGGGATTGGGCAGTTGATGAAAACAAGTTCTTTATATGGAAAACTAACTTACTTGGCGGGGAACGTTTGTTTCAATTGATCTACCGGCTAAGTTTATTGCCGACTTTAGAGGAATTTATCGAAAGTAAAAAGGGATGGCAGCAGATCAGGGGATTTGAAGGTGGCGAAGCCGTTACTTTAGAAAACGTCGATCAAATAACAGATATTGCCGCTGATGGCACCCCCAAAGTTGATCAAAATGTTACGATAAAAACTTCCAACCTCAAAAATGATTTTATGTATTCGCCCCCATTTGTGGCGATTGACCAAGTTATAGGAAAAGGTCATCTTTCTGCGTGCTTTATTCCGGCTGAAGGCCATTATAATAATAAAACGCATCTTTATTATAGCAGGGATTTTATAGGGATTAGCTCCCCTCCCGAAGACACTGAAATACTAAAAGAAATATATGATCAATTACTGCTAAGCGGTACTACGAATAAATTAAATTATCAGCTTTTTATTCTTGGCACAAGTAGCAGTTCGTTGGTACTTACGGAAACCGATGTTAATAAATCAGAAATATTATCGGTGCCATATCCAAATAATACCGACTATTTAAGTCTCTCGAAGACCGAGCAGCTTATTCAAAATGATGTACTGACTTATAGTGTGCATTTTGGAAAAGCAATTTCTGAACATGGAGAGGGGATTATTTTTGAAAAAGCTGTTGAAGAAAATCAACTTATTGTTTTTGGTGAAAACTTTTGTTCAGTAATGAATGATATTTATGCCAGTAACGGTGACACATGGCAAAAGAGCGAATTTATTTTAAAAGAGAATTATATTATTTATCCATTTGGTTTTGGCAAGGATAATCATTTCAATCAGTCAATGGTTGCAGATTTCAGCAAAAATGATTTTTCACAATTACTTGAAGATAATTTATCTAATAGGGGCGCTATTTTCCGCAGGATAATTAGGATATATCAACATTTCAATGGGTTTGACTGCGTTTTTCTTATAAAGCCGAAAGCTCAACGATATTGGTTAAATTCGATTGCGCTACGTGATGCTGATGACACATTTGCTGACCTTAAACGAGAGGGGTATTAATGATAGCGGATGATAAATCTAAAGGTATAAGAAGCTTTCAGGTAATACAACCTAATAACCTGGTTAATGATATTACCCAATATATTGAAAAGCAATTACCACTATTTGTGACATCTGCCGAATTTATAGACATCACCAAAGTAAAGAAAAATGAAAATCAGCATTCTACCGCTTTCTGCGTATATATGACCAATAATTGTAAGAACAAATTCTATTTTAACAGGGAAAATGCGCAAAAAGGGAGTAGTACGATTGACATTGGTGTTTATTCCGGGAGTAAACTAATATTTACCATTGAAGCTAAAGTACTCCCAACCCCAGAAGGGACTTCTAAAAACCCCCGTTTAGTGCATGAATATGTTTATGGCAAAGGGGCCGGTATCCAGCGCTTCAAAACTGGCCATCATGGTTTGGATGATTGGAATAACCTACTTTCTGAAAATGGTATGATTGCCTATATTAAGGAAAAAGGTTTTACCCATTGGCACATTCAGGTAAATCAATGGATTACCGATGCCCTCTGGCCTGATACCGAATTACTACAAAAGGTTTACTTCAATCAAACAGCCAAATTAATGTCCAAGCATGTTCGGGAAGATCATACTAACTTAACTCTCCATCACTTTTGGATAAATGTCTGATGATATTGTGAGCATCCACGTTGTGATCCGCTATTCGTTTTGCAACTTCGGATATTATATGCCTGTAGACTGCATTTACACTAAATAAACAATTGCCCAAACTCCCAAATCCGGCAAAAACCAGCGAGGAATAAACCCAATCATCCCTTTTTGAATTGACTCTTAATCTACCTACCTAATTGCACCAGCCATATACTTCACTAATGTAATATTTTGATTAAGCAGCCGGCTGAAAAAAAAGCAATCGGTACCTTTGCCATAATAATCTTTAAAGATCATGAACACAACAAAAATAGGCTGGATAGGCCTGGGCAAAATGGGTATTCCCATGTCGCAATCATTAATAAAAGCGGGCTTTCCCGTAACGGTATATAATCGCAGTAAAGACAAAGAAGAAAGTTTAAAAGCAGCCGGTGCGGGTGTGGCGTCAACCCCTGCCGCGTTGATACAGCAGGCAGAGGTGGTCATCATTATGGTTACTGATGACAAAGCGATCAACGATATTTTTAAAGGCGACGACGGCCTGTTAAGTGCAGGCGTCAATGGAAAGATCATTATTAATATGAGCACGGTATCGCCGGCGATCAGTAAGGAAATGGCTGCTGCCTGCGAGCAGCAGGGCAATCATTACCTGGATGCGCCGGTGTCGGGCAGTGTAAAGCAGGCGCAGGAGGCGCAGCTGGTTATTATGGCAGGTG
Organism: Mucilaginibacter sp.; assembly: GCA_028288025.1. GTDB lineage: Bacteria > Bacteroidota > Bacteroidia > Sphingobacteriales > Sphingobacteriaceae > Mucilaginibacter. The sequence continues at coordinate 107,831 of JAQBOM010000027.1, forward strand.
GCGATGAAAACACCTTTGTAAAAGTCAAACCAATACTTGAAACAATTGGCCGCATGGCCATGCTGGTAGGTGATACCGGTGCGGGAAATACAGCAAAACTGGTCATTAATACTTTACTTGGTATACACGCTCAGGGATTGGCGGAGGCAGTCGTTTTTGCGCAGCAGAACGGCATTAAAAATACCGACCTGGTAACGCTCATCAATAACAGCGCGCTGGGCAGCCCGTTTATCAAAATAAAAGGTGAAGCCATCGTCAATAATAACTTTGATGCCATGTTTTCGTTAAGCAACATCGCGAAAGACCTTCGCCTGGCAAAGGGCATTGGTCTTTCAACCCCGCTGGGCAAGGTTGCATATCAAACATTCCAGGATGCAGAGCCTGTTTTGGGTGGCGAGGATATTATCGCGGTTTACAAACAGGTAAATATTTAATTACCTCCTGTAGTTACTCAATAAAAATCCCCCTGATCGTTTGCCGGCCAGGGGGATTTTTATTTATGAAATTGTGATACCGTTAAATTCAGGCGAACATGCAATGATTAAAAACTAATACCGAACTGCACGGCAGTAGTATACGTTCCGGGCAAATTGTTGCCATACCGCGCCGGTTCACTTATTGAAACGTACAGCTGGTAACCTTTTTGCACGGATATTATTTTACCGAATACCGGCGTAAAGCCATACCTGCCGTCCGTTTGAAAGGCGAGCCTCGGGGTAATAGTAAAGCCATGGGGGAAACGGAACATAACGCCTGGGTGGAAGAGCATGTAGTTCATTTTGGTTGATCCATTTTGTGAAAGGATAAATGGCACCATTTCCATACTGAAACCCAAATGGTCGCTCTTTAAAAGATTAAATCCGAATGGCATGCCGAATGCGGTACTTTTTGAAAAGTTGGCGGTAAAACCGGTATTATTAAAAGTACCTATCGGTACCAGTACGGCAAAAAAACCGGTAACCCGCGGATAAGCAGGCGTAGGTTGTGTCTCCTGGGCAAAGCTGGTTTTTACGACCAAACAAAGCAGTAAAAATGCCAGGATCCCTTTAATTTTTAGCGTTTTCATCTTGATTATATTTTGTTTTTTCTGAAAAATACGGCCCGGATTTTGTGCGAATTCTGTGGGCTTTCTGTATAAATTCTGAGTTTTTACCCTTGCCAATCAAAACAGGGCGTATTTGACCCTCCAAAAGCGGGCATTATGAGGATTGAAGATGAGCTGAAATGCAGGGTTATTTCGGCCCGAAAAACAGCCTTTTTAGCTATAATTTGCGGCGGTTTGCCCGGTTGTTCTGCCCTGCTCAATGACGATTTTGTATCGCCGGTAGCAGACTGCATTATTGAAAAAAAGGACACTTTATAGCCAGAACATAAAAAAAAACATAATGTTTCGTTTTTACAATAAAGGTTTTGAATAGCCAAACCTGTTATTTTCTTCAGTGATATTTTTGTTTCGACAATTAATTAGCAAAGGAATATTCAAATGGGAACATCAACAAGGCGGGAGTTTTTATCCGCAACATCCCTGACCACAGTGGGGGCAATAATTGCAGCAACAGGCATCAATGCAATAACGCCCGAAACAGCCGCCGCATCTCCCGCAGGCCACCTGAAACCGGCCCCTGCGCAGGAAGAGCTGGAAGATTTTGTATTCGATATTACCAACAGCAAAGCAGGCTGGAAAGGCGAAGGCGGCAGCGCCCTGGAAGCAACAGTTGCTGAATTCCCGGTATCGCAAAGTATCGCGGGGGTGGCCATGCGGTTGAATCCCGGCGGATTCCGCGAGTTGCACTGGCACTCCATCGCAGCGGAGTGGGCCTACATTTTAGAAGGAAAGGTACGTACTACAGTTATCACGCCCGGCGGGGCCACGTCGACTGATGAGTTTGAAGTGGGCGACATTTGGTATTTCCCCAAAGGATACGGACATGCTTTGCAGTGCGTAGGCGATAAGCCTTGCTATTTTCTGCTCGGGTTCGATAATGGTCACTTTTCAGAATTCGGCACCTTTAGCGTAACGGATTGGATTAGCCATACATCGCCCGATATTCTTGCCCGTAACTCGGGGCTGCCCGCCAGCACTTTTGCAGCCTTGCCTAAAAAAGAACTGTACATCGGCAAAGGCAAGATTGCATCGGTAACACCCCCGCGCAATATGGACACTGCAATCCCTAACAGCTTTTCGGCGCATAAATTTCGCATGGAAACTGACGGTGTTAAACAGACATTTAACGGCGGGTACATAAAGGTAGTTTCTTCTAAGGAATTCCCCATACAAGAATCATTAACCGCCCTCCGGATGAATATTGAGCCCGGCGCCATACGCGAATTGCATTGGCACCCTAACGCGGATGAATGGCAATACGTGATGAGCGGCCAGGGACGCGTATCTATTTTTGGTTCGCATGGCCGGGTTAAAACCATGGAATATGGTAAGGGTATGGTATCTTTTATCAAACAGGGTTACGGACATTATATTGAAAATACGGGAAAAGAGGAGTTGAAGCTCTTAGTTCTTTTCAACAGCCCGATATACCAGGAACTGACCCTGAACGAATGGTTGTCTTCTAACCCCGACCAGTTGGTAGCCGACCATTTTGGCATCACCACCGAACAGGCAAAGTCAATAGTTAAACATCAAACAGGCATATTTTAATACACGTAAGGTTAACCGGATGAGAATATCCAGACTGAAGTAGTTTCAAAAATATTAGGTAATTATTAATCTGATAATGACAACATACAAGCAAAGTCCAATCAAAGGCGTACCGGTTACCAAGGTGAACCGTAACCAGGGGCTGGTAGCTATGGATAAACTTGCCATAGAAGAGCCCCTGGAAATAAGGCTCGCTTTTGGTGAAGGAGTGAACAGGATAGTAAAAAATATTTCGGTAACCATGCGCACACCCGGCAGCGACGCGGAGCTGGCCACGGGTTTTTTATTTACGGAAGGTATAATAAAAGACCACAGCGACCTGGCTTCTGTAGCACATTGCTTTATAGCTTGTGCAGAAAATAAGGAGAATGTAATACAGGTTGAGCTCCGTGACACTGCTACCCCGGAACTTAAAAATACTGAGCGCAATTTTTATACCACCTCAAGCTGCGGTGTTTGTGGTAAAGGATCAATTGATGCCATAAAAAGTGTAAGCGCTTTTAATCCCGGCCAAAACAATGATCTTTTTATTTCACGGGATGTACTGCTTGAATTGCCCGACCGATTAAGGCTTTACCAGGACGTTTTTGATGCGACGGGCGGCCTGCATGCATGTGCATTGTTCAATACCAGCGGCGAGCTTCTATTGCTCCGCGAAGATGTAGGCAGGCATAACGCGCTGGACAAATTAATTGGCGCCGCCCTGGAAAGAAATTGGCTGCCGTTAAAAAACGCGGTGCTGTTATTGAGCGGCAGGGCCAGCTTTGAGCTGATACAAAAAGCAGCGATGGCAGGTATCAGTATTATTGGCGCAATTGGCGCACCCTCAAGCCTGGCGGTGGAACTGGCAACTGAATTTGGAATAACCTTAGTCGGCTTTTTACGCCAGCAGCGCTTTAATATTTATTCGATGGACGAACGTATTTTATTACCCGGATATGAAAATCAGAATTAAAGGAAACGCATTAAGATACCGCCTTACCAAAAGCGATATTGTGAACCTGGCTAGCCAGGGCTACGTACAGGAACAAACCAGTTTTGCAGAGCAGCCGTTTATTTATGCTTTAAAGGCCATTGAAGCCAATACATTGAGTGCGGGGCTATGGGGCAATACCATAACCCTTTTTATGCCGAAACAAATGGCAACCGAACTAATCTATACAGATAAGGTCGGCTTTGAAGCTAGATGCGGTGCTTTGCAGCTGCTGGTTGAAAAAGATTTTACGTGCCTGGATAACGTTGAAGAAGATCAGAGCGATAATTATCCCAATCCATTGGCATTACAAAAGAGCTAAAGTCATCTACCTATGACAAACGACAAAAAAACCCCGTCAGCCGAAAACCCGGAAAAGCTATTGAATTTAAAATCAACCGGGCCAAAACGGTGGGCAGCAGGTGTTCCGGCTGTAGTGGCTGCGTTGAGCGATGTAATTGAAGAAGGGATCCCCTTTCGGGGAGCGCGGGCATTATTTGCCATGAACCAAAGGGGCGGCTTCGATTGCTCCAGTTGCGCCTGGCCCGACCCGGACGACGACCGCTCGCCTATTGGCGAATATTGCGAGAATGGTGCCAAGGCCCTGGCCGAAGAGGCAACCTCTAAAAAAGTAACGGCCGAGTTTTTTGCACAGAATTCTGTAGTCGACCTGGCTAACTTAACCGACTTTGAGATCGGTAAAAAAGGACGGCTAACCGAACCCATGTATTTGCTGGCAGGCGGTACCCACTACCAGCCGATCAGCTGGGACAATGCCTTTACAAAAATTGCCAGCCATTTAAACGCGCTGAAATCGCCGGATGAGGCGCTGTTTTATACATCGGGTCGCACCAGTAACGAAACCTCGTTTTTATACCAGCTATTTGCAAAAGAGTTTGGCACCAATAACATGCCCGATTGCTCAAACATGTGCCACGAAACTTCCGGCACTGCTTTAAAGCCGGTAATTGGTATCGGTAAAGGAACGGTGACACTGAATGATTTTTATGATACCGACCTGGTTGTGATCATCGGCCATAACCCGGGTACCAACGCGCCGCGCATGATGTCGGCGCTGGAGAAAGGAAAGAAGAACGGGGCAAAGATCATAGCTATCAACCCTTTGCCCGAAGCCGGTTTAATGGCTTTCAGGAACCCCCAGGAGATAAGCGGAATATTAGGAACAGGCACACAACTGGCCGACCTTTATCTTCCGGTTAAAATAAACGGCGATATGGCTTTGTTAAAAGCCTTTGAAATGCTGCTGCTTGAAGCAGAAAAAATATCACCCGGCAAAGTGCTGGACAATGAATTTATTGCCGGAAATACCGCCGGGTATAGTGAATTTACGGAACAGTTTAAAAATTATGATTTAAACGAACTGGCAAATGCCGCGGGGGTGCCCGTGGCAGACATTCGCCTTGCAGCTGACATGCTGGCAACCAATAAGCGCATTATTTTTTGCTGGGGCATGGGCTTAACACAACAGCCCAACGGCGTAGATATGATCCGTGAGATCGTCAACATCTGCCTGATGAAGGGCAGTATAGGCAAGCCGGGTGCCGGTGTATGCCCGGTTAGGGGGCACAGCAATGTACAGGGTAACCGCACCATGATGATTGACGAAAAACCCACGCAAAAACAGCTTGACCGTATAAAAGAAGTTTTTGGATTTGAGCCACCACGTGAGCATGGGTATGATGTGGTACATGCGATAAAAGCGATGCACGCCGGCAAAGCAAAGGTATTTTTTGCTATGGGAGGTAATTTCCTTTCGGCCACACCTGATACCACCTTAACCGCTGAAGCACTGCGCAAGCTGAGGCTCAGCGTACATGTTTCAATTAAGCTTAACCGCAGTCACCTGGTACACGGACGAGAGGCTTTGATATTGCCAACCTTGTCAAGGAGCGATAAAGATATTGTAAACGGCGAGCTGCAGTTTATCAGCACCGAAAACTCAATGGGCGTGGTGCAGTCGTCCAAAGGTATTCTAAAACCTGTTTCTGATCAGCTGATCAATGAGACGCATATTGTATGCCGGATGGCCATGGCCACGTTAGGCAGCCGGTCGGTGGTTGACTGGAAGCGCTACATGAATAGTTACGACGATATCAGGGACGTAATTGAAAAATGTATCCCCGGCTTCGAAAATTACAATAAGCGCGTACGCGAAAAGAATGGGTTTTATTTACCAAACGGTGCCAGGGACGGTAAGTTTATCACGGAGAAATTTGGCGAAAAAGCCCCGTTTACCATTACCGGCTTACCAAAAAATGTTTTGGCTGATGATGAATACATGATGGCAACAACCCGCACACACGATCAGTTCAATACCACCATATATGGTTTGCAGGACCGCTATCGCGGCATAAAGAATGAGCGTCGCGTTGTGTTTATGAACCGGAAGGACATGGATAAAGCCGGCTATGCTGAAGGCGAAAAAGTCGACTTGTTTAATTATGACGATGGCATAGAGCGCATAGCCCGGTTATTTGTCGTGGTGGCTTACCCTATCCCTGAAGGCAATACGGCAACCTATTTCCCTGAAACCAATGTATTGGTATCGATAAACAATGTTGTTGGTGAAAGTAATATGCCGGCGTCTAAATTTATCCGCATAAAAATAAAAAAACATCAACCGCTGGTTTAGGGTTGGACTAATAGATAAAACTACTGTTATGAATAATTTTAAACGTTGGGGCATTGCCATTGCAGGGGTACTCCTGCAAATGGCATTAGGGGCTGTGTACGCATGGAGCGTATTCCGGGTTCCGCTGGCAAAGCAATTTAAATGGTCGATCTCCGAGGTCACCCTTACCTTTACTATTGCCATTATGGCGCTCGGTTTTGCGGCGTTCTTTGGAGGGCTTTGGTTGAAGAAAGTTGGCCCGCGTGTGGTGGCCATCACGGGCGGCATATTATATGGCGGAGGGGTTTTTCTTGCCAGCTTTTCATATCACGGCCTGTGGTGGCTATACCTCACCTATGGGCTGATCGGCGGGATCGGGCTGGGCTTTTCGTATATCGTTCCTATCTCCGTACTGGTAAAATGGTTTCCCGACAAACGCGGTTTGATGACCGGCATTGCCGTAGGCGGTTTCGGAGCAGGGGCACTGATAACAGCGCCGGTTGCAACGGGGCTGATTCAAAGCGTGGGGGTGCTGCAAACCTTTGCTTACCTGGGCGTCGCCTATATGATCATTGCAGCAGGGGCAGGCTATTTTATGCAGAACCCACCGGAGGGATGGAAGCCCGCCGGATGGACAGCCGGCAATAAGCACCAGGGGCAAAATACCGCTAACGACTTTACCCTTCAGGGCGCTTTGAAAACCTGGCAATGGTGGGCATTGTGGCTCTTGCTTTTCCTAAACACCTCAGCAGGTATTTCAATAATTTCGCAGGAGGCGCCGATGTTCCAGGAACTCCTAAAGGTAACCGCTATCGTAGCAGCCGGCATGGTGGGTATCGTGAGTATCGGGAACGCGCTGGGCCGTGTTTTCTGGGCATGGGCCTCCGACCGCATAGGCCGGCGAATTATTTTCGCCGTGATGTTCATTATTCAGATTGGCTTGTTCTGGATCCTTCCGGGTCTTCACTCTACGGTTAGCCTCACAACTATCGCCTTCATTATCCTGATGTGTTATGGCGGCGGTTTTGGTACCATGCCTGCATTTGTTGCAGACTACTTCGGGTCGGCCAACGTAGGGTCCATCTACGGGCTGATATTAACAGCCTGGGGATTTGCCAGCGCATTCGGGCCACTCCTTATTGCGCATATGCGACAAGTAAGCGGGTCATTTGCAAGCGGGCTGCATGTGATCGCGGTAATAATGGCAGTATCGGTTATATTGCCTTTGCTGGTAAGGCCGCCCGCCAGGATATCTAAATAAAAATGATGGCGTAAAGATTTTTATTACGCCATCATTTTATATTCCATTAATCGTACGCCTTTCCGCTTCGCAAATACTTTGCATAAGTGGCTGGCATCATTAAATCCGCATTCAAAAGCAATGTTTGTGATGGGCTCATTGGTAGTCTTTAACTTGTCGCAAACCCGCTCAATCCGCAGGTCTTCCAGGTATAAATGGATAGTTTTCCCGAAGTACTGTTTAAAAAGTTTATTCAGGTAAACAGGGTGAAAATTCAGCTGGGTAGCAAGATTATCGAGCGTCCATTTTTCGGCGTAGCTTTCCTGTAGCAGGCTCCGTATTTTTTTTACCTGGTATGGGACGAGTTTTTTTTCGCCCAGGTCCCTTCTGGATAATTCAACTACGCTTTCTAATATCAACCCCTCCAGCAATAAGTTCGACGCATTCCCCGGCTTCCTGAACTCATTAGCTATACGGAAGAAAAGATGCGATATATGCTGGTTATTGATAACTGAAAAGTTGCCGAATGTTATTTTGGCATCTTTAAGCTTTTCCAGCCAAAGCGTGTCAAACTCTACAAATAAACCGCTGCGGGCATTTTCCCGTATAACGGTCTTATGCTCCCTGTTTTTCGGGTATATCAATAGTTGTCCCTCGTCAATAAGAAGGTCGTCTTTTTGGTCGATCTCATGAAATGCTCCTTTTAAGGCAAAGCAGAAATGTTCTCTTTGATGATAATGCAGCGGCGAGGAAGATAATGGCGCATATTGCTGCTCGTATAATGATATTCCTCCAATATTGATGGCCTTTTTAGTAATGCCATAATATTCGCCTGATTTAAGTGTTTCCAATTTGAAAAATATTTTTGTTGTTATATATTAAATTTATCCCGTATGCCGGTATCACTAATAAATTGCTATCTCCCGCTGCATCGTTCAAGTTTTCCGCTTCATCTGTAAAATATGGTTGAGTTCCCGGACAATTTCATCCAATTCCAAAATGGAATGAACAAGGAAATTTTCTGCCTCACCTCTTTCCCTTAAGGGAAGGTTAGCCTGCTTGAAAATTTGCGATAATCCTATAATATTTGCTACCGGCGCACGCAAATCATGTGAAACAATATAGGCGAACTGTTCGAGATCGTTATTTCGCTGCTCCAGATCCTTAGCGATACCGGCGCGTGCCATTTCGGCTATCTTGTTTGATGTAATGTTGATCGCGGAATAGCAAAGTCCTATAATATTATCATGCTGGTCTTTTACCGGGTTCATGCTGATTTGATACCATTGCGATGCACCGTTCAAGAGAGGATAGCGGGTTTCGTAATTTATGGAATTGCCGGCTAGCGCCGATTGCATCATATCTCTTACATGCCCTTTACGTTCTTCACGCAAGAGTTTCCAAAAATGAACCCCCTTTTGTAAGGGACCACTAAATGACTGTTCAGCCCACTGCTCTGCAATTGCGTTAAATGTTAGTACGCGCAGGTCGCTGTCCAGCAGCAGAAAGGCGATATCGGTCGTGTTGAATAATGCGCGCAATTGGGATTGCGATTCATCCAGCGTGCTATTCACTTCTGAAAGATTCCTGGTCCTTTGGGCAACACATTGCTCAAGCAATTTATTCTTCCTGAGCATCTTATTTCCGACATACGCTGTTATCAGCGCGGCGCCTATCGAAATGCCTGCATTGACAAATGCGACCCACGAGAGCGGGAGCGTTCTATTTAAAGTCAAATGCGTTACGAGTATCAGGCAACAGGCGATGAGCGAATAAATAATAATTCGCTTAATGGGCTGCCCAACAACCAGCAATACGCAGCATACATATAAAACATCAAGCTTTATTTTTCCCGGCAGCAGGCAGCCTATACAGGCGATCGCTACCAGGAAAAAAAATGCCAGTATATATGCTTTTTTTAAGCTACGCCTCTCCCATATACCGGGAATGATATTTACCATTAGGTTTCAAATTAATCCTTTTTCAATTGATGAAAAGGAAGATAGGTTTTGATATATGAGCACAGTTCAAACGTTATTTTGTATTTACCACAGTTCCGTTTTTTAATTGATCGGTGGCATTGCTGATAAGCAGATCGCCGGGTTTTAAAGCCCCGTAAACCTCCAGGCTGTCTGTGGTCTCTCTGCCTTTTTTCACATCTACCCATTGAGCTTTATGGTTCACAACCCGGATAACAAATATGCGCTGTGAGTTTCCGGTCACTGCGCCCTGGGGTACGACAAAGGTTTTTTGCTTGTTACTTAGCTGAAGTGTCACCTCGGCGAACATACCCGGCAGCAATTCCCTGTTTTTATTGGAGATGTCCATTTGCATCTGCTCCGACCGCGAAGCAGGGTTAAGGGCGCCCGCCATACGATTAACCGCTGCAACAAATTGTTTTCCCGGAATGGTTTTAACGGTGAAATGAATGGTATCCTTATTCGCAAAATAATTTGTTGCGGCTTCAGGAACATCTACAACCAACCGTAACCTGGTCTGCTCTTGTAGGGTAAGCATCGGTATATTTGAATTTTTATCCGTTGGGGCCACGTAAGCGCCTTTGTAAACATTGCGCGAACTGATCACTCCGTCAAATGGCGCCCTTACCTGCAGGTAATTTTTCAGATCTGTCGCTAACTGATAAGCAGATCTGGCGGCAAGCAGGTTTGAGCTGTCGGCACTCATTTGGGCATGGGCTATGTCCAGGTCATTAGGTGAAATGGTCCCCGGGGTTCTGCTTGTTCTGTACAGGCGATCATAATTTGCTTTGCTGCCCCGGTAAACAGCTTCTTTAGCGTGCAGGTTTTCCTGTGCTTGTTTAAGGGAAGATATCATTTCCGGCGCTTCAAGTGTCATCAATAATTGGCCATGACTTACATGGCTGCCAATATCAACCGTCATGGTTTTTATAAAGCCATTTACTTTAGCATACAGGTCAACCGTTTGATATGGCTGGAGTACCGCCGGCAGTCTCATGGTTGTATTGAGCGTCCCTTCTTTGAGGTTAAAAACCGGGATGATGTTTGGTTGAGGAGCAGCAGCCGGCTTTTGGTTACTTCCACATGATGCCAGCAAACCGGTGATGAGCAGGCATAAAATAAAATGATATGTTTTCATGATTAATATTTTTGAGTTATTTTGCTAATTGTGTTTTGGGGTCATAATAAATACTTTCCTTATCGTCAGGGTCCAGCGATACGGTATGAACGGGAGCGTTTTTCCTCACCATATAAAAAATGACGGGGAGAATAAATAAGGATACGAAGGTTGACAAGATCAGCCCCCCTATCACTGCCCGGCCCAGCGGTGCGGTTTGATCGCCTGCTTCTCCCAAACCCGAGGCCATAGGGATCATACCGGCTATCATGGCAATGGTTGTCATCAATATAGGCCGTAACCGAAGCTCCATAGCTTCAATTGCTGATTCCATTGCATTTTTGCCCGATAACCGGATGTGTTCGGCATTAGTGATCAATAAAATGGCGTTGGAGACAGAAACCCCTACCGACATGATAATGCCCATATACGATTGCAGGTTAAGGCTTGAACCGAAAGCCAGCAGTATCAATAAAGACCCGACCAAAACCCCGGGAATACAAGTGATCACTGTAAAGCCCAGCGGAAAAGACTGATAATTTGCAGATAGCATCAGCATCAGGATAACGATAGTGATTATTAAGCCGAACTGCAGGCTGCTGAGCGTCTGGTCGAGCAGGATGGTTAACCCCCTGGCTTCAACAGATACCCCTCTTGGCGGGGTGCCGGCATTCTTTATTGCCGTACTTACTGCAGCGCTGGCAGAACCAAGGTCTTTTTTATAAATATTGGCAATTATAGACAGGAACCGGCCCGCGCCCTGACGGTCATACTGGCCCACAAGTGTTCCCATACTGAATGTGCATACATCACCGAGTACAGGTCTCGGCTGGTTTCTGAAAATGGGGATAGCTGCCAGGTCTGCAAGACTGCCGATGCTCGTCTGCGGTACCTCCACCTGCACATCATATGAATTGGCATTTGCTTCATTCAGCCATAAATTCTTATTTGTAAAACGGCTGGACGATGTTGTTTGTGTAATACAATTACTTACATCAGTCATTAGCAGGCCCATTTGCTTTACCTTATCGCGATCAATATTAATATGGATTGCCGGGCTGTTGAGCTGTTCTTTTAACTGTACATCTCTTAAAAAAGGCACCTGCCGCAATTGCGTGATCAACAGATCTGCAAATTGCTTGTCCTGGTTAATATTTATACCCATCACCGCAATTTCTACCGGCGTTGACGAGCCCTGGCTCATAATTTTACTCGTCAGGTCAATTGGCTCAAATGATAGTTTTACATCAGGCATGGCTTTATGTATCGCGTTACGCAAATTCTCCCGTACATCCTGTATGTTCATTTTATAATTCGGGTTGAGATTTACCTGCATCACAATTTCATTGGAAGCGCTCATAAACAAAATGACCGGCAAAGTTGGAAACGAGGAGGGGTGCTGTCCCGCAAATGAAGATATGATCTCCACATTTTTTTCACCGCCTACGGTATTGTATATGATCTGCTGTGCCTGCAGCATGGTTTTTTCCGTTTGCTCGAGCCTGGAGCCTTCGGGGGCACGAATACGGATCTGAAATTGCCCGGTATTTAATTTAGGGAGAATATCCTTGCCAATAATGGATACACATAGCCCAACAATAAAAATGGACATGACCGTATACAGCCCTACGCTTACCCGGCTACGCTTCATCATCCATTGTACCATTTGCACGCAACGCGATTTAAAACGATCGAACCGCGACGGTTTGTGCTCTTTTTTGGGTTTTTCATCTGTATGTTCCGGAACTTTTAACACCCAGTTTGACAATATTGGAACCAATGTTTGGGATAACAGGAACGCAGCTATCATGGAGAATCCTACAGCCATAGATAGCGGCAGAAACATACCCTGGGGCACGCCTGTCATAAAAAATGCGGGAACAAAAACCGCCAGGATACTTAACAGGATCAGCAGTTTTGGTAAAGCGATCTCTTCGCAGGCATCGGCAATGGCACGGGCCTTTCCTTTACCCATTTCCATATGCCGGTGTATGTTCTCGATAGTAACGGTAGATTCATCCACCAAAATGCCAATGGCCAATGCCAAACCACTCAGTGTCATGATATTGAGTGTCTGTCCGAAAAGTTTTAGCACTAAGGTGCCGATGATAACAGAAAGCGGAATGTTAACGATTACGATAAAAGCACTCCTGCGGTCTCCTAAAAAAATAAGTACCATCACACCAGCAAGTATAGCACCCATGATACCCTCGGTAGCAAGGCTTTTTACGGCATTTATGACATAAATGGATTCATCAAACTCAAATTTTAAGGTTACATCCGGCGGCAAAAGGCTCTGCATGGATGGAATGGCCTTTTTCAGGCTTTGAACTACCGACCAGGTGGAAGCGCTTGAGCCTTTGATAACCGGGATATAAATTGACCGTTTACCGTTGATGTAAGCAAAACCGCTGGTAATATCGGCCCCGTCCACAACCTTTGCCACATCCTTCAGATATACGGTAGCACCATTTTGATATAATAAAGGTATGTTTTCAAAATCCTTTATTTTTTGAAGAACCGTATTTGAGGGGGTAAGATAAGCCGTATGCCCTATATTAACCGTACCAGCCGGAGATATGCGGTTATTATCCCCTATGGCAGTGGTAATTTGATCCGCTGTTACCTTGTGGCTGCTCATTAATTCGGGGTCCACGTTGATGACTACGGTACGCACATTACCGCCAATCGGCGGAGGCGAGGTTAACCCGGGTATTTTTGAAAAGTTAGGTCTTACATAAAGACTGGCCAGATCCTGCAGCTCGTTATTGCTTCGTTTGGGGCTGCTGATGGTTAACTGGCCAACCGGGAGGGTTGAGGCATCAAAACGGATAATGATAGGTGGCTGCGTTCCGGGCGGCATTTCTGCAAAGGCACGGTTGGTAAGCGAGGTGACTTCAGCCGCGGCCTGCGCCATATTGGTGCCATCATAAAAGCTGAGCTTTAAAACGCTCAAACCCTCAATATTATTTGTTTGAATGGATTTGATACCGCTTACATATAAGTAAAGGTTCTGGTAATTAGTTGACACAAATCCTTCCATTTGCTGCGGCGACATCCCGCCGTAGGGCTGGGAAACATAGATCGTCGGTAAATTCAGGTTAGGAAAAATATCGATATTGATTGATGTTACTGCGATAATACCCATCAACACTACGCCAATGATTAAAACGATAATCGTTATTGGTTTTCGTAAAGAAAATTGAATCATGTTCATGACTATAGCTTTAAAATTGGTTAGTGAATAAATTGAAATTACCCGACGATGCTGCTATATAAAGCAGCGCCTGCCAAACAGCGTTACCGGCAATATCCCGGTCCGTTTCCGCAATGTTCAGGTTATATAGGGTTTGCGTAACATCAATGATGGTTGCAAGGCCGTTACTGTATAAAGTTTTTTTCTGGTTATAGGCATCGCTGGCTGCCTTTAGCTGGATCGGCGCTTCGCGGTATTTTTGAAGGGCATTTACCAGTTGCTTATTGCCTTGTTCTAACTGATTAGTGAGGTTATTTTCCTGGTAATGATACTCATTCATTAACCCGTCAGAAGTGTAGTGCTGGCTCTTAACCCTTGAAGCAATTCTGCCGAGATTAGTCAGGTCCCACGAGACACCTATGCCTACCAGGTAATTCGCCCTTATCGGGTCAACGCCGTTTAGATAACTGTGGGTATAATCAGTGAAGTTATTGGCGTAATTTGTGCCAAAGCCCGACCCCCGTTCTTGCAGCACACCGAAAAAAGAAACTCTTGGCAAGCTTATTTTAGACAGGTAATTAGCAGTAAGCTCGCTGCTTTTTACCCTTGCAGATAAAAACGCCAATTGCGGATTTTTAGAAACATTATCTACGGGTTGCCCTGGCAACCGGGCAGGCAATTGGTTGATATAAGTACTGTCTAAAGAAAATGACTGCTGACTTATACCCAATTGCATAGCAAAGTTAGCCGCCTGACTTTGCTCATAATTAATGGCATCAGTAACCGCTATGCGCGCCTTTGAAAGCTCTGAATTGGCAATGGCGCTATCAACACCCGGGTTTAATCCATTTTCCGTCCGTGTAAGGATAACATCCCTGAGATGGGAAACGCGCCACAGATTAATATCCATAGAATAATGCAGCCGTTGTGCCGCTAACAGGTTTAGATAAGCGCCGGCAACTTTAACCTGCTGCTGAAATTTCTCCTGCTCAAGATCTGCCGCATCTCTGTTATAGAAACCCTTAGCCTCTGCCACATGCGCCCGCTGAAGTCCGAATGAAAATATATTCCAATCGATATTGGAAGCATAGAACGCGCCGAAAGCTGCATGCCAGTTTTGTGAAGCAGAAACAGGCCCCGCCATAATAGCCGTTATCCCGGGCAGGCCGGATGCTAATCCATTTAAACTGTTTATGGTTCCATAAGCCTGCTGGGCTGATAAAGTAAAATCAGGCAGGCCATCCCTTTTGGCCGCCGTTATCCCCTCGGCAGATGCTTTAGCATAATTGTCTTTAGCTTTTAATATTTGTTGCTTGTTAAGTGCAATATTTATTGCCTTTTGCAACGTTAAAACACTGTCTGTTCCCTGGGCTTTTGCCGAAAAGCATCCGAGGCCCAAAGAAACTGTCGAGATGATACTGATCACGAGCAGCTTAATCGCCGTTTTCATAAAGAAAAAGATTAATGTTTAAATAATTTACAAACAAAGCGGGCCGTTAAAAGTGTTATTTATCAGCACTTTATGTGGCCAAAGAATATTCAAAAGCAAGTATAAACTTCAACTGTTAAAAAGCAGCTTCGCACCAGGCGGGCATCCCGCGTTAATTTGGAACGAATGAAGATTAAGTAAGTGCAATTGATTATAAAACAGGGGGAGCCCTGAGAGGCAGCAGCCGAATCGGGTCGGCTAAACAGAGTTTTTCCTTAAATGGTATATAAGACGGACCCGTGACTAGTGTCGCTGTGATTAAAGAAAAGAAGTTGGCTATAGGCGGAATATCCAGTGCCTGAAAGTGCTGTGTATAACATTGCAGCTTACGGTGGATGATCCCGGCTTTTACTTTGGTGGTGGTTGAATGTGTGAGCTCACTCTTATGGTTTTTCTGAAAGATCTCCGCATAGCGTACCAATACCCGTCCCTGCAATCCTAAAAAGATTGCCAGGACCAGTAAAAACTTCAATACGCTGCGAAGTGCCTTTTTCATTTTGTTTACCCTTTAAATCGGGGATTCCGTTAGTAGTTATTATCTATTATTCTATCCAGCAACTGCTGTGCTGATTTTTCTTTTTTTCTTTTAATTGCCTCAAGCAATTCCTCGTGTAAATGGTGGCTCATCGCAAAATGGCTTATTCCCCGCAGTTCTCTTTTGGAAAAGAAATCGCGTATGATGGCAGTAAAGCCCTGGTACAGATCAGCGAGCGCTTTATTTGAAGATGCTTTTGCAATGGCAATATGAAACGCGATATCTGCATCAACACACGCCTGTCGTTGCTCGGCACGTATGGCAAGCTTCCTGTTTTCAAGGCATTGTTTCATTGCATCCAGATCCTCAGGAGTGTGATTTCTCGCGGCAAGTCTTACCGTTTCGTCTTCAAGCAACTTTCTAACGGCGTTGATATCGTCAAAGTCGGCCCGCCGCAGCCGCTGGTCAATTGTTTCGTGGTGTATGCCACCATTTACAAAGGTGCCCGATCCCTGTTGTACCTTCAAAATGCCAGTCATCGCAAGGGTTTTGATCGCCTCTCTTATTGTTGAGCGGCCTACGGCATAGAGTTTCATCAATTCAGGCTCGGCAGGTATTTTTTCTCCCGCTTTGTATGAGTTCTGACTAATGTCGTGCCTTATTTTATTTGCAACCTTGTCGCTCAGTTTTTCTGACATCTTGATAATTAATTATTTGACAATATAACACAAACAGCTTTAAAAACTTTGATTGCCGAAGCTATTGGTGGTCGGAACCTTTATTACATTAAATTCATATTTTAATGCCTTGTGGCAGGTGTTGCAGGTATTGGTTAATACGACAAAATTATTTTTGAAAGCGGCGGCATCTTTATCCCTGATAGCTTTTTCTACGGCATCCATTGCCGGAAAAATCATAGCAACCGCCGTTGCTTCGGGTTTATCCTTATGATATTTTTGAATCTTTTCGAAGCCACCCATCAATTCCTGCCTTTCATACTCGGCCAGCGCCCAGTTTTTGTGCTGACCGGCAAACCACAATTTAAGATGATGAGGTTGAACAATAGTATTCATAATCGCCCCGGTGCCTGGTATATAAGAGGAATTCAACTTATTTTGCAGGCTATCTATCCGGGTCTTTAGATCTACCTTTTCACTGCCGGACTGTTCACACCCTACCATTATTGAAAATGGCAGAGCGAGTGATAAGAAAATTAATGATAATCGTTTCATATATTTAACTATTAGCGTGACTGATTAAAAATTGTACTTTATCTGGTATTAACCCCTTGTTATTACCCAAGACTATTTTTAGTTTTTCTTCCCGCATTGCGTGGCGGCCTCTATGACCAATTGTGCAACTTCTATTGGGTGGGATTCATAAACAGAATGACTGGCACCATCAATTTCAACCTTGTGGCTGTTTGCTCGTTTCGCATACATGCGTTCCAGGTCCGGATTAATAATGCGGTCAGATTT
>JAQBOM010000028.1 GCA_028288025.1 Mucilaginibacter sp.
CGAATATGTCGCTTTTTGAGCTGTTGTCTAGTCTAACTTCTGGAATTAAGGTTAATGGGCCAGCTTTAATATTAGCGGTAAAAGTTATCCCGGTAACATTTTCGCCCGGAGGCGGGCCTGCAGTAACATAATTGCCCGATTTGGTCATAAAATACTCACCCCTTAAGCCCAGGGTAACCGCTTTTGATACAGCTAACTGAGGATATAAGGCAACACCCGAGAAACCGCCGCTAAGTCCAACACCGCTTGGCACAGTAAAGTCAGCGGCATTTAAACCCAGCTTAAACGCATCGGTAATTTGGTATGCCGTTGTCAGGTCCACTTCTGTGCCTGATGCGGGGCCGGTAACTAAATTAAAATAAGCGGTCCAGCCTTTAACCGGGGTTACGGTCAGCTGTGCGCCAAAGGTATTCACCTTATTAGCCGACTGGTAAACGTTCCAGTAATCGTTAAAGATGCCTGCCATTAAGCTTACCTTGTCCGAGAAAGCATAGGTAGCTTTAAAGCCGGCATTCTGGAATGGCCCGTTGGTGAACAGGTACGAGGTTGAGTAGTTAAAGTTAGCAGCAGGGCTGATCACTTCGTATCCCACAAAAGTTGCCATATAACCGGCTGTAAGATTAAACTTATCGGTTACGTTATACGATACATACAAATTCTGGATATGATAGCTGGAATAAGCTGTTCCTGTTCCGCTGGCTGCGGCTCCATTTATATGGTCGATATAAACTATACCCGGCGATGCATTCGGAATTGACTGCGACTGGCCCCTTGGCCCGAACGAAAGCTCGCCCACAAATGACGCCTTGCCAACGGTCTTTTTTAGACCCAGGTCGATCATACCAATGGACATCGAGTTGTTTTCATTCGCGAAACTTGTTGGAATGTTTGGATGACCCGAGAAATCGTATTTATAATAAGTATCCACTGAACCTGAAAACACCAATGGCGGATCGGGTACGGTTTTCGTAGTGTCGGCGCCATTTACAGCGGCTTTTGCTGCCAATACAGAAGATGCCAAAAGGCAGAGTATTATTAGTTTTTTATTCATTTTGGTATTTGATTAAATTATAGTGCAATTAGGAAGTTAGTTATATTATCTTTTTAGCTCATCCAGCGCCACATTCAATTTTAAAACATTGACTTTTGGCGGGCCGAATAAGCCGAATAAAGGATTTTCAGTATGGTCATCAATAATTTTGACAACCTGTTCTGCCGGGATGTTGCGGATTTTGGCAATCCGGGCAACTTGCACTCTTGCGCCTGCAGGGGACAGGTTAGGATCCAGGCCGCTGCCTGATGCTGTTACCAGCTCGGCAGGTATCTCTTCGCGTTTTATATCCGGGTTATGTTTTAAAAAGGTATCGATACGTGCCTTTACGTCCTTAATGTAATCGGGATTTGAAGGGCCCTTGTTTGAGCCCGCACCTGCATCAGCCTGGTAATTGGCTGCTGAAGGCCGTGACCAGAAATACTGGTCTTTTGTAAACTTTTGGCCGATGTTGGCATAACCAACCACGCGCCCCTTGTAAGTAACGGTTTCGCCGTCGCCATGGCCTGGTGTAAATTTCCCGATGGCTGCTATAGCGAGCGGGTATAAGCCTGACAGTATCACTATCAGTATGAGAGATAACTTTAAGGCCGGTGCTATGTAAGTTTTCATTTTTTTAAAATTTAAATGTTTAAAAAGATTTGAGATGTGAGACATGAGACATGAGATTTTTAACGTTTGAGTTTTTTGTCTCAAATCTCACATCTCAATACTCGTATCTATATTAATAAGCCTACAACTAAATCAATTAATTTGATGCCGATAAATGGAACCAGTATGCCGCCCAGGCCGTAGATCAACAGGTTTCTGCGCAGTAAGGCACTTGCACCAATCGGTTTGTATTCCACGCCCCTTAAGGCTAAGGGAATCAGCATGGGTATAATTATCGCGTTAAATATTACTGCCGATAATATGGCCGATTGCGGGCTATGCAGGCCCATAATGTTTAGTGCCCTTAACGCGGGGATCGACACCATAAACAAGGCCGGAACAATGGCGAAGTATTTGGCAACGTCGTTCGCGATGGAGAAAGTGGTTAATGTTCCGCGGGTCATCAGCAACTGCTTGCCTATCTCTACAATCTCGATCAGCTTGGTTGGGTCGTTATCCAGGTCGACCATGTTGCCCGCCTCCTTGGCGGCCTGTGTTCCGCTGTTCATGGCGACACCAACGTCAGCTTGGGCCAGGGCAGGAGCGTCATTTGTACCGTCGCCCATCATGGCTACCAGCTTTCCGCCCTGCTGTTCTTTTTTAATGTAGTTCATTTTGTCCTCGGGCTTAGCCTCGGCAATAAAATCGTCTACACCTGCTTTATTGGCGATAAACTTAGCGGTTAAGGGGTTGTCGCCTGTAACCATCACGGTTTTAACACCCATTTTGCGCAGGCGTTCGAAACGTTCGGCGATGCCTGGCTTGATAATATCCTGCAATTCTATAACGCCCAGTATCATTTCGTTTTGCGATACTACCAATGGGGTGCCACCATTTGACGATATGGTTTTTACATTTTCTTCCACATCGGCAGGAAAAGGATTGCCAGCTTTTAATGCGATGTTACGGATAGAATCAAAAGCTCCTTTACGGATACGTAAACCATTAGGGGTATCCAGCCCGCTTGAGCGTGTTTCGGCCGTAAATTTGATGAATATGGAACCTTCAGGCGCTTTAACCGATACTTTGGTTTTACCGGTTTCGGCCAGCTCGACAATTGATTTACCTTCGGGCGTTTCATCAGCCAGTGAGCTTAAAACACATGCGGTAATAAAATCAATTTCGTTTATCCCTTTGGTTGGATAAAAGCTGGTAGCCTTCCGGTTGCCTATAGTAATCGTACCTGTTTTATCTAAAAGTAAGGTATCCAGGTCGCCGGCAGTTTCAACAGCCTTGCCCGATTTGGTGATTACGTTGGCACGCAATGCCCTGTCCATACCCGCAATACCGATGGCCGATAACAAGCCGCCGATAGTTGTGGGGATCAAACAAACAAACAATGAAATGAATGCTGCTATAGTGATAGGGGTATTTGCATAGTCGGCAAAAGGTTTAAGGGTAACACAAACGATCACAAAGATGAGTGTGAAACCGGCCAGCAGGATGGTTAACGCTATTTCGTTAGGCGTTTTCTGGCGTGATGCGCCTTCAACCAGCGCGATCATTTTATCCAGGAAGCTTTCGCCCGGCTGGGTGGTAACCATTACTTTAATACGGTCGGACAATACCCTGGTACCGCCGGTTACAGATGATTTATCGCCTCCGGACTCACGGATAACCGGGGCTGATTCGCCGGTGATGGCCGACTCATCGATAGTAGCTATACCTTCAACGATCTCGCCGTCGGTAGGGATATTATCGCCGGTTTCGCAGATAAAAACATCACCTTTTTTTAATTGGGATGACATCACCCGCGTTTCTTTACCATTTACCAGCAGCCTGGCGGGTGTTTCTTCACGCGTTTTGCGCAGGCTTTCTGCCTGCGCCTTGCCGCGTGCTTCGGCAATAGCTTCGGCAAAGTTGGCAAACAGCACTGTCAGCAGCAGCACCATAAATACGGTAAAGTTATAGCCAAAGCTTCCCTGTCCTTTGTTTGAGAAGGAGAAGATGGTTACTATAAGCATTACTACTGTACCAATCTCCACAGTGAACATCACCGGGTTGCGGAATAGTACGCGGGGGTCCAGTTTGATAAAAGACTGCCTGAAGGCGTCTTTCACCTGGTCGCCCTGGAATAGTATATTGTTTTCAGATTTCATGATCGTACGTATAATTATTTAATTGAAAAGTGTTCGGCAATAGGGCCTAACGTTAAGGCAGGGAAGAATGATAACGCTGCCACAATAATGATGACGGCAAATATCATAATGCCAAACGTGGCCGTATCGGTTTTTAAAGTACCGGCAGATTCCGGAACAAACTTTTTGTTGGCCAGTATCCCTGCAATGGCAACCGGCCCGATAATAGGCAGAAAACGGCCGATAAATATGACAAAGCCTGTACTCACGTTCCAAAAGATGTTATTGGCGGTAAGGCCTGCATAGCCTGATCCGTTATTGGCAGAGCTGGATGTAACCTGGTACAGCATCTCTGAAAATCCGTGGAAGCCGGGGTTATTTAACCATGCCGACGGCTTAGTGGCCCATGCCGCATTTGGGAAGTGAACCAGCACATAAGTTGCAAGGGCTGTGCCCACCAAAATTAAAAATGGGTGCAGTAAAGCGATAAGCGAGGCTATTTTCATTTCCCGCGCTTCAATTTTGCGGCCCATAAATTCGGGCGTCCTGCCAACCATGAGGCCTGAAATAAACACCGCGATAATAATAAAGATGTAAAAGTTGAGGTAACCTACACCGACGCCGCCGTAAAAGGCGTTTATCATCATATCAAACATCTGGGCCAGGCCAGATATGGGCATCATGCTATCGTGCATGGCGTTTACCGACCCATTTGAAGTTACGGTAGTCGTAATACCCCAGTATGCTGATGCTGCCGGGCCAAAACGGACTTCCTTGCCCTCCATTGAGCCGCCCGGCTGGCTGATGCCTAAATGGGCGATAGCGGGGTTGCCGTTTACTTCGGCGTGTATGGACGGGAATACCATAATTAGAAAGCCTGTCGTCATTACACCAAAAATTACCCAGGCCAGTTTCTTTTTATTCAAATAATAGCCCAGCGCAAACACCAGCGAGATGGAAATAAGAATAATGCTGATGTTTTCAACAATATTGGTCGCATAGTTTGGATTTTCAAACGGGTGGGCCGAATTGACGCCGAACCAGCCGCCGCCGTTGGTTCCGGTTTGTTTGATAGCGATCATAGCCGCTGCCGGCCCGCGAGAAACGTGCGTAGTGTCGCCCTGGAGGGTTATCACGGTGTCTTTGCCCTTGAAGCTTGTTGGTGTGCCGTTGAAAGCTAAAATAACAGCTACCACAAAACTTAAAGGAAGCAATAATCTTGTAATTGACTTTACCAGGTAATCCCAAAAGTTACCAAGCTTGTCGGTTATTTTATCCCGCATGGCTTTAAACACCACCATCATGGCAGCTATACCTGTAGCCGCGCTTACAAAGTGCAGGAACATAAATACAAATAATTGCGTGTAGTAGGTGGCTCCTGATTCGCCGGAGTAATCCTGCAGGTTGGTGTTGGTTAAAAAGCTTAATGCCGTATTAAAGGCCAGGTCGGGTGTTTGATTAGGGTTGTGGTCGGGATTTAATGGTAAGCGGCCCTGGAATAATAAGCAGAAGAAGGCATAAAATAACCATAAGCAATTGATGGTTAACAAAGCTTTTAAATGCTGTTTCCAGTTCATCTCCCTGTTGGGGTCGATACCACTGAACTTATAGATCATCCGCTCAAGCGGGGCCATAAAATCAAGCCACGTTTTTTCGCCGTTAAATACCTTAGCAATGTATTTACCCAATGGTATGGCTAAGGCAACAGTGGCCAGGTACATGAAAATTATACCTATATATTCAGTATTCATGATTCTTTAGTTTAATTGTGATTAAAATTTTTCGGGTTTGAGGAGCACATAAACCATATAGATAAATACGGCGATGGCTACAATGAATAATGCCAGCATGATGATTAAATTTTTTCGAAGTAATTAACTGATTTGAAGAAAAGCCAGAATATGACTATGAATGATAGTACATAAGCGAAGGTGAGCAGCGTGTCCATTTTGTTTGATTATGAATGATAAAATAGTTTGATTTTCAGATAGACGATATAAACCATACAGATCGCAAATAGCCAAAAAAGGATTATGGTTAATATCTCTTTGGCGGTGTATTTTATTTGCTGCCTTTTCATAAATGAGGACTTTATCGCGTACTGATTTGCGACAGACAGGCCAATGCGATGCCATAACCGGGGCCAAAATTACAACGTATTGATAATTAGTTTACTATGAAGTTTCGTAACGAAATGTAATTGTTACACTACCCTATTAAAATGATAGGGTTTTATCAAAATGGCATCAATAGGTATTGTTGAATGATTAGATAGCAAATCGCGGGAAGCTATTTAAATTATGGTTATCAGGTAATGCCAGTACGCAGTGTCAATAACCTGTCCATCAATAGCTTATCAGTATAAGAGAACTTTCAAAGATGACTACTTACTGTTAAAAGTTACGGCCTGGCAAAAGCGTTTAGATGTGGCTTAAGATGCACTATTACGAAAAACCAATGCTATGGCATCCTTTTGGCACATGTGTATTAAATACCAGGATTAAAAAATGACACAAAAATTAAATGAACTCATAACTTCTGAAAGCGAATCTGCCTTTCAATTTTTGAGTGAACAAGCACAGGTCAAGCTGGATAAAGCTGATACCAACCGATTTGTAAGAATTAGTATGCCCGACAGGGTCATTCCGTTTATTGTCACTATAGACGGCGGGGTTATAGCCGATATTACCGCGAATAATCCTAAAACAATAGTCGAAAATCTTAAATCAATTATTCCTGTCGCTACTTTATATGGCGGGGCCGGTTTTATAGAAGTGTTCCACGGAAATAAACTATTGGTATTGCGGCATGTTGAAAGCAGTGTTTTCGGAAAAAAGTGGCTGGCGGATGATATCGCTTCGGCCCTGCAATTTGAATTCGACGTATACTATCCGGGGTACCAGATACGGTCGCATTAAATAAAGCTATTCTAATTTGCAGTGTTTCACCCAGTTTCGGGTTGTTTCAGTCTGTTTCGTGAAACACCTTCTAAAACTCCAGTTCCAGCAGCACGGGGCAATGGTCGGAGTGGCGGGCTTCGGGCAGTATAGCCGATCTTTTGATATTTCCTTCGAGCACCTTGGTGGCCATATTATAGTCGATGCGCCAGCCCAGATTTTTGGCGCGGGAATTGGCGCGGAAACTCCACCAGGTATAGTTATGCGGCTCCGGGTTCACATGCCTGAAGGTATCTACATAGCCGGAGTTAATGAAATTTTCCATCCACTCCCGCTCAGCCGGTAAAAACCCGGAAGAATTGGCGTTTGATTTTGGGTTATGGATATCGATCGGCCGGTGGCAAATATTGTAATCGCCCGAAACTACCAGTTTAGGGTGTTCAGTTTTTAACTTATCGAGGTAAGCGCCAAACTCATCTAAAAAGCGGTATTTAAACCCCTGCCTTTCTTCGCCGCTTGAGCCAGACGGGAAGTAAGCGCTCATTACAGATACATCGTCAAAATCAACCCGGATGTTGCGGCCCTCTCGGTCGTACTCGGTTATGCCGCATCCGTATTCAACATGTTTGGGTGTTTTTTTGGTGAAGATAGCCGTGCCGCTATAGCCTTTCTTTTCGGCGGGGAACCAGTAGTGCTCGTAACCCAGTTGTTCAACGAGCAAAAGATCAGTCAATACATCGGGCGTAGCTTTTATTTCCTGCAGGCAAACTACATCAGCATCGGTAGCCTGGAGCCAGGCCAGCCAGTTTTTGCTCATCGCCGAGCGGATACCGTTTATGTTGTAGGTGATGATTTTCATTTCGTATTTTTCACTTTTGTTTGTTTTTTTCAAGGCGTTCAAGAGGGCTTCGCCGTTTCGGATTTAAGGGATTAGTACAGAAGTCAAATTTCGAATTTCAAAATAAAACAATAATTCCGAAATCGAACATCCGAAATTCAAAATAGTCTCGGCGTTAGCGGGATTGGCCAAAGAGTATTTTGTCTAATTGTTTACATTCCCTCTTACTTAGTAGCTCCACCGTCATGGGCACATCATCCAGGGGGCGGTCCTTATTATCTTTTTTAACTGCGGCTATCCTGTCCACCATATCAATGCCGGAAACGACTTCGCCGTAAACGGTATAGTTTTGATCCAGATGCGGGACGCCGCCTACCGATTTATAATATTCGCGCTGCCAGGCCGGTATTTTACGGCCCTTTAGGCGGGTTTGCTCAAGGGTATCGAGTTTGCCGTCGGTAAACCGTTTCCCTTCAACAATATAAAACTGGCACCCGCTTGAGGCTTTTGTCGGGTTGTCATCACGTGCAGCAGCCAATACTCCTCTTTTATGAAAAAGGCTATCCCTGAACTCAGCCGGAACGGTATAGCCGACATCACCGTTACCGAGTGGCGCACCGGGCTTTGCTTTTTTTGTGTCTTTTGACTCCGGGTCGCCGCCCTGTATCATAAAGTTTTGTATCACCCGGTGAAATAAGGTGCCATTATAAAATCCCTGCTTTGCGAGCCTGATAAAATTATCGCGGTGCTTTGGTGTTTCGTTGTATAGCCGGATAATACACTCACCGTAGGCGGTCTTTATCCGCACGTACTGGTTTTTCGGCCTCTTTGCGAACGCGGTTATGAGTGTTAGGAGTAATAGTGCAGTGGTAAATAATTTTTTCATTGTTATGTTGGTTGATTGAGTTTGATTAAGTTGAATAGGTTGATCGAGTTGACAACAACTCACTTAATCAACACAATCAACCGCTCACTATATATCACATTTCTTCAAAATAATTGATGATCAGCGATTTCAATACCATCTCCTGCTCAAGCAGGGTATAGTTGGGGATGGTTTTTACCAGCTTCCAGTGCGGCCAGCCGTCCTGGTCCAGGCCTTCCAGCTCGTAAAAGCCCATCATACTGAATAATTTACAGTTGGCAATATGCATTAGCTCTTCCTTTTGCCGTTTGCTGAATTTTTTTGGCCCCTGCCCAAGCTCCTGTACGCCGATGAGGAAAAGCATTACCTTTAGATCGGGCTTTTCGTTATCAAATTCATCGGCTATCCGCTGCTGCAGCGCACTCCATTTCAAATTAATTTCAGCGGGTTTCATGGCGGTAAAGATACGTGAGGAAGTTCATAGTTGATAGTCGATGGTTCATAGTAGCTGTAAGTTGCTCTTGGTAAGCATGTCTAAATAAAACTTTGTTGCATTTAAAACAATAATGTTACATTGCAGAGCTTTTAAAAACATTATAATAATTACTTTTGTTCCATCTTGCAAAAGAGCACCGGCTGATTTGAAAAAGAATAAATATCATATCGTATGTTCGTGGATACTGCTGGCCTGTTTTATTGCGGGGCAGTATACGATATATGCGCATCAGCATAATATTGCTTCAAATATTTCTCCAAAATATAGTATTTCCAAAAACCTGCCGCAGACAACAGTCACAGACAAGTGCGCACTGTGCGATGCCATGCACCACAACGTTATGGTTAAAGGCGCCTCGGCTTATTTTGAGCGCATTGTAGTTACGGGGTACGTTTTTAAAAGCTTTGAATATAATTTCATAAGCTTATCCCTCATCCTCTCCGGCGGACGGGCGCCACCTGCTTCCGTTTACCAGGCGTAATTAAGACGTTAAACCGTCATTATTATTGAAACGATTGTTTATTACCTGCGTCTTACTTATGAATAAAACTCTACAAAGAATTTTATAACGTAGTTGTTACCGGTGTCCCGGGTAACAGCTTATTTAAAGTAAATATCTTCATTACAATTAATTATGAGCATCAGGATACGATTATCTATACTTACGATAATTCTTTTCATTATATCAACCGCAGCTATAGCAGCAACAACACTCCCGCCCGGCGAGGGGGTTATCGGTACCTTAACAGGTACTGTGACAGACAAAGCCGATGGCAAACCCATTATTGGTGCAACAGTACATGTGCCAGACATAAAAACCGGGGCTGTCACCGACGTGAACGGCCATTATATTTTAAATAATTTACCAAGAGGGGTTTATCTTGTACAGGTAAGCTATTTGGGCTATGGCACATATAATCAGCGGGTTGATTTTACAAAAACAACGGTGCTGGATGTTCAAATGACGGCCTCGTCAATTGAAGCCGGCGAGGTTGTGATTACAGGAGTAAGCAAGGCAACGGAGATCAAAAGGGATCCTGTGCCTATGGCAGCGGTGAGCAAAACCTATATCGACCAGCGGTCGGCCGCGGGTAACGTGATAGATGTTATTGCCAATTTGCCGGGCATAAGCGCGGTAACTACAGGGCCAAACGTTTCAAAGCCGTTTATACATGGCCTGGGCTATAACCGGGTAGTAACTTTGCAGGATGGTATAAGACAGGAAGGCCAGCAATGGGGTGACGAACACGGCATCGAGATTGACCAAAATTCTATCGATCGTATAGAAATTATTAAAGGCCCGGCGAGCTTAACGTACGGGTCGGATGCTATTGGCGGGGTGGTGAACCTGCTTTCGCCGCCGCCTGTTCCGGAAGGAACTATTTTGGGCTCGCTAACAAGCAGCTACGGCACAAATAACGGCCTGTTGAATGAATCGTTCAGGCTGCAAGGCAACCAAAACGGGTTGGTATGGGGCATGATCATATCAGAAAAAGCCGCGAAAGATTACCAAAACCAGCACGACGGTCGGGTGTACGGCACCAATTTCCTGGAGAAAGATGCACGGGTCATGATCGGTTTAAATAAGAAATGGGGATACTCGTACCTGAATGCATCGGTATTCGACGACACCCAGGCTATCCCTGATGGCAGCCGCGATTCGCTTACCCGACAGTTTACGAGACAGATTACGGAAGACGATGCTTCTCGCCAGATTGTTCCGGCATCCATGCTCAATTCCTATTCCATCCCGACATTACACCAGCACGTGCAGCTTTATCGTATTTATGATAACAGCAACTTTGTGCTGGGAAGCGGCAACCTGATCGTTAACCTCGGCTACCAGTTTAGCCACAGGCGTGAATATACGCACCCATCGGAAGGTGATATACCCGGTTTGAACCTGCACCTGCAAACTTATACTTACGATTTTAAGTATAACTTTAACTGGGGAGATGATTTTGAAACCACTTTTGGCATTAACGGACAATACCAAAACAACACCATCGGCGGGGGTACCGTTTTCCCTATACCAGCTTATCACCAGTTTGATGCCGGACCGTTCTTTGTGATCAAAAAGACCTATGGTAAATTAGATCTGTCTGCTGGCGCACGGTACGACACCCGTTCATTTAGCGGTCAGGCCGCCTATATTGATACGACAAATGTTAATTTCCCGTCGCTTTATACAGGGGCTAACCCCACCGGGGCACCTAATGTATATTCCCAGTTCAATGCGTTAAACAAAACATTTTCAGGCTATTCCGGCAGCTTTGGCGCCACCTATAATTTCTCGAATGAGTTTTTGATAAAGGCAAACATAGCGCGTGGTTTCAGGGCACCGAGTATCGCTGAGCTTTCGGCCAACGGACCGGATCCTGGTTCGCAGATATATCACGTGGGCAATAGTAATTTTAATCCCGAATTTAGCGTGCAGGAAGATGTGGGCGCGTTTCTTACGTTAAAGGACGTATCGGTAAGTGTTGAGGTATTTAACAATGATATCAACAACTATATTTATCAGCAACAGCTATTGAACCCCGATGGTACGCCTGCCCATAACTCTGTATATCCGTTGTACAACGAATTTTCGTACACACAAAGCCATGCACGTATAAACGGTGGCGAGCTGGGAATAGATATTCACCCGTTTGCCTGGCTGCACTTCGAGAACGCCGCTTCGCTTACATATGGCACCAACCTAGGCAATGGCGGTAAAGTTCCCGACAGCCTGAAATATTTGCCGTTTATACCGCCGCTGCATACCCACTCGGAACTGCGCGCCACGTTTAATAAAGGGTTCAGCAACTTCAGGAATGTTTATGGATTTATCGGGTTCGACCACTATAATGCGCAGAACAGATTTTTCGCAGCATATGGCACCGAAACGTACACCGCAGGATATAATTTGCTAAGCGCAGGCTTCGGGGGCAACGTGGTGAACGCTGCCGGGAAAGTTATAATTAAGTTATTTGTTGAAGGCACTAACCTGGCCAATGTAAGCTACCAATCGAACATGAGCAGGCTTAAATATTTCGACAATCCGAATGTACCTGCCGGCGTTCAACCCGGTATTTTTAACATGGGCCGGAATATCAGCTTTAAAGCGGTGGTGCCATTTGACCTGTCGCCGCACAAAAAGGAATTTTTAAAAGGAGACTGATAATTACCGGCCGAAGCTGGTAACTACCTGCTCGACGGTAAGCTTTTCCTGTACGCCGGTTTCCATATTTTTTACGGTTAACAGGCCGGTTTGCATTTCCTGGCTGCCGATGATGATCGTGTAGGGAATATGGTTATTGTTGGCGTAGTCCAGCTGTTTTTTGAGTTTGGCGCCTGCCGGGTATAGCTCGGCATTAACATCCTGCCGGCGCAGCTGCTGCAAAATAGGGAAGGCGAATTGCTCGCCTTCCTTATCCATGCAGCAGATAAGCAGCCGTGTTGCCTGGTCGGCTGCGGCCGGAAAAATATTCAGCTCTTCCATTACATCATAAATGCGGTCGGCGCCAAAGGATATGCCAACGCCTGTAAGCCCTTTTAACCCGAACATCCCGGTAAGGTCGTCGTAACGCCCGCCGCCGCCGATGCTGCCCATGGAAACCTCGTTGGTTTTTACTTCGAATATCGCGCCGGTATAATAGTTTAAGCCGCGCGCAAGGGTGATGTCCAGTTCGCAGCTTGCAGTTTGCAGTCTGCAGCTGGCCAGGTAGTTTAAAACTTCTTCTACCTCGTCGCATCCTTTCAAGCCGATTGGCGAATTGGCCAGCGCGGCGCGCAGCTTTTCGAGCTTTTCGGTATTTGACCCCTGCAGCAAAATTACGGGCTCAATTATCTTAATATCATTTTCTGTAAACCCTTTTCCAAGCAACTCGTTTATCACGCCATTCAAACCGATCTTATCCAGTTTATCAATGGCGACAGTCATATCAACTATGTTATCGACTTTATCTATAAGTTCGGCTATTCCTGATAGTATTTTTCTATTATTTATTTTTATGGTGAAATCTTTTAACCCCAGCTTGGTTAAAGCTTCATCGTAAATAAGTATAAATTCGGCTTCGTTGATGAGCGAATCGGAACCTACCACGTCGGCATCGCACTGGTAAAATTCGCGGTAACGGCCTTTTTGCGGCCTGTCGGCGCGCCAAACCGGTTGCACCTGGAAGCGCTTGAAAGGAAAAGTAATTTCGTTTTGGTGCATCACCACGTACCGGGCGAAGGGGACGGTGAGATCGTAGCGGAGGGCTTTTTCGGCTTCAATAAGATTTCTGATAGGTTCGTTTAAATCAATCTCAATTTCCGAATCACTAGATGAATTAGTTGCTTCTTCTTTCGCTTTCCATATGCGTTCAATTACCTCAGAAGTAAACTTACTAAGTTCATTTTGATCAATAAAGTTTCCGGAATTCAATATCTTAAATATCAGCTTATCGCCCTCATCACCATACTTACCGGTTAAAGTTGAAATGTTTTCCATCGCCGGCGTTTCGATCTGCCGGTAGCCATATTTGCGAAAAACGCCTTTTATTGTATCAAAAATAAAATTGCGGCGCACCATTTCGGTTGGTGAAAAATCGCGGGTGCCTTTTGGTACAGATGGTTTGATGGATGCCATGGGCGCAAATGTACAAAGTATAGTTCAAAAGGCTGTAAGAGTTGGAATCCCGAAGAGTTGAAGTGTCAATCGTTTGCGGTATCCCGGTTAAGCCGCTGTGCACCTGCAATGCGTAAAAAAGAGCCTGGCTTTGCGTAAGCAAAAATTTGCTAATGAACATGCTATTTTCTAAACTTGAAGTTGCAATTTGCGACTTCAAGTTATAACTACAACTAATAATTATAAAAAACAGCCCTGTTATGCCGAAGAAATTAATCATACCTGATGAAATTATAATGAATAAGATATTTTATCAGGAATCAAAAAGTGATGCTTGATAGTGATTTGGCAGAATTGTATGGTGTTGAAACAAGAAGATTGAATGAGCAAGTCGCAAGGAATATTGATAGGTTTCCCGACGACTTTATGTTTAGGGTAGACGATAAGGAATTTGAAAGTTTGATGTCGCAATTTGCGACATCAAAACGTGGAGGCAGAAGAAAACTGCCATATGTTTTTACGGAGCATGGTGTATTAATGCTTTCAAGCGTATTAAACAGCAAACAAGCTATCCAGGTCAATATACAAGTGATGCGGATATTTACACGCATCCGCCAAATGTTTATAGATAATACCGAGTTACGCCTCGAAATAGAAAAGATAAAAACTAAACTGGACAATCAGGACAAAAATATGGAAGTTGTTTTCCGATATCTGGACGAGCTATTAGAGAAAAAAGCAGAACCGAAACCACGAAAAAGAATAGGCTATAAATCGGATGATCTTTAATAGTTAAAAGCATAATCAGAAATACTAAATTTGAGTTATGAGCATAGTGGCCCAAACACCCCGCATAATTATCCGCGAGTTTTTACCGGAGGAGGAAGATATTTATTTGAACCACTTCAATGATGAACTGGTTACACAATACCTGCCGGTACGCAGCCGCGATGAGCGCATTAATTTTTTTCGCAAAGCACTGGAACAATATGCCGTCAATAAAAAACTAGGCACCTGGGGTATATTTAACAAGGTCGGTGGCGAATTTATAGGAAGCTGCTTGCTGCGCCCTTTTAATACCGAGCCGGGAATAGTCGAAGTTGGATACAGCATGGAAAGAAAATATTGGGGTATGGGCATCGGCACTGAAATGGCTACAGCAATGGTGGCGCACGGGTTTACTGACGAAAACACTTCCGAAATTGTGGCGGTTACCATCCTGGAGAACATCGGCTCGCAGCGGGTGCTTGAAAAGGCCGGCCTGAAGCGTATGGACAACCTGATGAGAGACGGGATAGAGTTGGCTTATTTCAAAATTCTGCCCGGCAAATCTTAAGCCTTGCTACTTATTGTGTTGTTTGATGATCTCCCGGCAGCCTTGTTCGATCAATTGAAACACCGGCTCAAACTTGGCGTCATCGTAATATGGGTCGGGTACGATCTTGTCGCCTAATAAGAGCTTTACTTTTTTAACATCTTCCTCATTGCGCGCCTTTGCAAGTATGTCGCTCAGGTTGCTTTTATCCATTACCAGGATGAGGTCGAACTCATCGAAATCGCTTACTTTAAAAATCCTGCAAATCTGCCGGCTGATGTCAATACCATGGCTCATAGCTGTGCGGGTGGACCGCCGGTCGGGGCCCTCGCCGACATGCCAGTCGAGGCCTTGTTCATCAGCCAGGTGCTGCATAATGCCTTCCGCCAGCGGCGAACGGCAAATATTGCCCAGGCAAACCATGAGGAGTTTCATTTAGGTTGGTTGATTGAGTGAGTTGTTGATTGGGTTGATTAAGTTTTAGGAATAGTTGACAGAATTTCATAACTCAATCGACTATTCACTCAATCAACATAATCAACTAAATAACTGATTTAATATCCCCGCTAGCCTTACGCCGGCTTTGAGCAGGCGCTGGTTTACGATATCGATATGTGTGAAATTATATTTGTAGTTCAGCGTATCGCCGGGCTTTATTTCGGTATAAAGCTTTTCGGTGATCTGGTTCGACTCAAATATCCATTTGCTTACAGGCGCGGCCTGCCATTCGGCGCGCTCCGCGGCGGTAGTATGGTTAATGGCCGAAGCGTATTCGGTATAGCTTAATTGCTGAAATTCTATCAACTGTGAATCCCAAACGGAGTGCAGGTTGGTTGGGTTGTTAAACCAATTCAGTTTAAAATCGTTGCCGCCTTTGTCGTCCGCGTGGGCGGCGTGCATGGGCTGGTGCACGTCCTCAACAAGATGGATCAGCATGTGCAGGTATAGCAGCCTGTTTTCTTTGCTGATATCTTTCTTTTTTAACTCATTTATCAGGAATTGCAGCTTGGTATAAGCATCGACATTTTTATCGTGGCTTAAATAATCCATCATTTCGGGGTAGGTATACACCTTATCGAAATCAACGTAATGCCAGGGAGCTAAATAGCTGTAATTAGCATCGGACCTGATGAAATCGGCCCAGTTGCCGGCAAGCGCCAGCGATTCGTTGCCCAATATTTGCGCTATCGCCAGGCGGGCTTTGGGGGTTAAATACGTGCTGGCTATTTGCCCGCATATGCGGTGGCCCTGGGTGCCCCATGCCATGGATTGCAGCGGGAAATAAAAGATGGCGGCTAGTAAAGTGAGTTTCTTTAAAAAATTTGCTTTCATACTATAATGGTTTTGGACGACAAGTAGTTCGTTTGATTAAATGAGCGTTTATGGGGATAACATCAGATGTGCCGGCAAACTGTACGTTTGAATTATCTTTTTTGGTGACTTTGAAAAATTCCTCATAATCGCCCGAACGGAAACAACCCTTATCGTCTTTTATGGTCATATCGGCATTGCAAAACTGGCCTTTTAGATGCAAGGTATCATGACTTTGCTCATACGTTCCGCGTACATATTCTGCCCAGTGGCCGGATCGCATACAGGTATCGGGCCCAGTATTTACTTTGCTGTACGATTTGATCGATACAAAAAACGAATCACAGCTAAATTTAAGATGATACAATGAATAAGTGAGCAACCTCTTTTGGCCCGGCACCGAATCCTGCTGCCACTCGCCCTGCAGGAAGATTTCTCCCCGCGTCTGCACGTTTGGATTGAACCAGCAGGAAGCCAGGAACAAGGTGAAAGGTAAAAGGCGAAGGGCGAAAGGTTTTTGCATTTTTCTATATAAGCGTTTTAACCGGTCTCTTTTGGAGAGGAGTTGGGGTGAGGCTTATTTCAATCCGCCTATCATATCTTCGGGGCGCACCCATCGGTCAAACTGCTCATTGGTCAGTAAGCCCAGCTCGGTAGCGGCCTCGCGTAATGATTTATTTTCCTTTAGTGCTTTTTTTGCGATTTTGGCAGCGTTCTCATAACCGATGTGCGGGTTTAACGCAGTAACCAGCATCAGCGAATTTTCGAGATGCTTTTTAATGCCGTCGTAGTTTGGTTCGATGCCAACAGCGCAATGGTCATTAAGGGATGTGCAGGCATCGCCAATTAGCCGGGCAGATTGTAAAAAGTTAGCGGCCATTAACGGTTTAAATACGTTGAGCTCGTAGTGGCCGTTTGAGCCGGCTATCGAAATGGCTACATCGTTACCCATTACCTGTGCCGCAACCATGGTTACCGCCTCGTTTTGGGTAGGATTGACCTTGCCGGGCATTATAGATGAACCAGGCTCGTTATCGGGAATATGTATCTCGCCGATACCAGAGCGCGGGCCGGAAGCCAGCATGCGGATGTCGTTCGCAATTTTCATTAAGGACACGGCGATCTGCTTTAACGCGCCATGTGTTTCCACGATAGCATCGTGTGCGGCCAGTGCTTCAAACTTGTTTTCGGCTGTGCGGAATGGCAGGTGGGTGAACTTGGCGATATAGTTGGCCACCATAACATCATAACCTTTTGGTGTATTGATGCCGGTACCTACGGCGGTGCCGCCCAGTGCCAGTTCGGCAAGATGGTCGAGCGTGTTTCGTAATGCACGCAAGCCATGATCCAATTGCGACACATAGCCTGAAAATTCCTGCCCGAGGGTAAGCGGGGTGGCATCCATCAGGTGGGTACGCCCAATCTTAACCACGCTTTTAAAAGCTTCCGACTTTTTTTTAAGGGTATTACGCAACTTTTCAACTCCCGGTATGGTTACATCGATCAGCATTTTATAGGCCGCGATGTGCATAGCCGTTGGGTAGGTATCGTTTGACGACTGCGATTTATTGACATCGTCATTCGCATGAATAAATGTTTTGCCTTCGCCCAGTTTGTGACCCTCCAGTACGTGGGCACGGTTAGCGATCACCTCGTTCACGTTCATATTTGATTGCGTGCCCGAACCGGTTTGCCATATCACGAGCGGAAACTCGCTATCCAGTTTGCCCTGCAATATTTCGTCACATACCTGCGCGATGAGGTTACGCTTTTCGAGCGCCAAAACGCCAAGGTCCATATTGGTATAGGCGGCCGCTTTTTTAAGATAAGCAAATGCGTATATAATCTCCTTCGGCATAGACGCCTCGGGCCCTATTTTAAAGTTATTACGCGAACGCTCAGTTTGTGCTCCCCAGTATTTATCGGCAGGTACTTGTACCTCGCCCATGGTATCGTGTTCCGTTCTGAAACTCATGGAATATATGTTTTGCAGGGGCAAAGGTAG
This sequence comes from Mucilaginibacter sp., assembly GCA_028288025.1. Taxonomy (GTDB): domain Bacteria; phylum Bacteroidota; class Bacteroidia; order Sphingobacteriales; family Sphingobacteriaceae; genus Mucilaginibacter. The sequence goes on from JAQBOM010000028.1 coordinate 18,102, forward strand.
GGGTTTGATTTCGGAATTCGGAATTTCGATTTCGGATTTGGAGAATTAAACCATTCGCAGTCAAAGGTTAATTAACCGACCTCTCCGTCGCCCTAATCCACATATACAAATCATTCATATACTGCGGATGGTCCGCTATCCATGCTGCGTTATCAGGAGTACCTGCATTTATGGAGCGCGTAAAAGCCGGCATATTATTACTCTGCGCAAGCTTATAAAAGTAATCCGCATAAAATTTATCGAAAAAACCTTTATCAGTTTTCTTTTGAGATAGCTCACCCGTAATTGTAAAGATGCTTTTCAACTCATATTCCAGCAGGTCGACTCCCGTTAGTTTTTTTTGCTGACCGGATATCACACTCATCGAGATGCCTAAATTTTGCGACGTTGTTTCGGTGTTGTCCTTTGGGGAAAGCGTTATGGTTGTGCCGCCATTAGAATTTTTCAGCACGCCGCCCTGTAGTATATGCTGTATGTTGTTATAGGCCTCGGTTGAGCGCACTGTATTCGGCTCCAGCAAAATAAAGCTGCAAAAACCCAGCAATGCCGGCACCCGCTTGTTTTGATGAAAATTAACCAGGGCATACATCCGCTGGCTGCTGGCATGTTTTGGATCGAGCTTTATGGCTTCGATAGCGCATTTCTCAGCCTCGGCGTATTGTTTATACCTGGAGTACACAATACCCAGGTTATAATAAAGCCGCTGGTAGCCCGGGTTGGCTTTGATACCGGCGTTGTATGCCTCAATGGCTTTATCCTTTTGGTTGTCCTTATCATAAATGGTGCCCAAGAGATCGTAAGCCCCGGCCGTTAAGGAAGTATTGGCGGCAATTACTTTCTTGAGGTATGGAATGCCGTCAGTTCCTTTTCCTGAAATAAAAAGTGTGTAAGCCAATTCAAAATCGGCATAAATATTTCCCGGGTCCATCTTTAAGGCCTGGTTGTATTTTTCAATAGCTTCGGCGTATTTACCCTGGTCGTTGAGCTGTACTCCCTCTCTTACCAATGCCTTTGCATCTTCATTATTTTGCGCGAACGCCGTATTGCAAACAAATATCAAAATGGTGGCAAGAATTTTGATTGTTTTCATACCTAAACATACAAATGTTATTCACAAAGACGAAAAATTTAAACATTCCGTTATACCTGAAGTTTAATTTCCCCATTTTCGCCTTTTGTTAACCTGTGATAATTTGCCCATGAGATTTGTGTATAAAACTGTATTAACACTTGTTGCCAACCTGGTTTTCTTAGCTTCCTGCTCTTCCAAACATGCCGATCATAACGACCCGCCAGCTCCGCCAACCCCCTTCAACACCAAAGCTTTATTGGCTTACAACCCTAAAGATGCCGATAAAAGGATAGATGCCTTTATCCAGCAGCTGCATAAAACGCGGGCATTTAACGGCAACGTGCTGGTGGCCAAACACGGCAAGATCATTTATGAAAAAGCATTGGGCTGGGCTGATCACCTACGCCGCGACAGCCTGAAGATCAGTTCGCAATTTGAACTGGCATCGGTTAGCAAAACCATGACCTCGACCGCGATATTGATGCTGATGGAGCGGGGGAAACTGAAACTGGACCAAAATGTAAAGGAATTTTTCCCTGATTTTCCGTATGATGGTATTACCATCCGCCTGTTGCTTACGCACCGTTCGGGGCTGATGAATTATGTATATTTTACGGACGACCTGTACCGCGCCCAACACTGGAACCAGCGCAAGGGTATTTCAAATATCGAGGAAATGGCTCTTATAGCCAAATATAAACCGCATCCATTCAACAAGCCTGATAAGCGTTTCCTGTATAATAATTCGAACTTTATGGTGCTTGGCTCCATTATTGAAAAGGTAACCGGGCAATCGTATGCCGATTTTATGAAACAAAACGTGTTTAAACCGGCAGGTATGGAACACACGGCGGTTTATTCCAAAGCGGTGTATGATAAGATACCGGTTGACGTGGTGGGTCACGATAGGGGCCAGTGGCGCTATTCGGTAGCACAAAACTTCCTCGACGGGCCGGTTGGCGATAAGGGTGTTTACAGTACCGTTGGCGACCTATATTTATTCGACCGGGCCTTGCGGGCAGGGAGGCTGTTAAAGCAAGCCACCATGGATTCGGCCTATGTTCCGCGCAACCCGGTAATTCATGGGCATTTTAGCTATGGTTACGGCTGGCGAATTTTTGAAGCGCCGGGTCAGCAGGTGATCTATCATACCGGCTGGTGGCACGGTTTCAGGCATATTTATTTGCGGGACATAAAGGACGATATCACCATTGTCATGCTCTCGAACCTATCAAACGGCAGCTTGCTCAAGCTGGACGAACTGTTTAAAATAACCGGAATGCCTATTGTACGCAAAAGCGCCTATAAGGGCAATGGGGATACGAGTGAGGATTAATTGGTTGATTTAGGTTGATTGTGTGAGTGGTTGATTGGGTTTTGTTTTGATAACAATCAAACAGTTTGCGCTTTAATTTGTAGAATTATCGACAGGTGTAACCATTCACTCAATCAACCCAATCAACAACTTAACTAATACACACATGTTCGATAAATTAATGCAGGCCCAGCAAAAAGCGGGCGAAGTAAAGAAACGGCTGGAGGGTATAACGGTTTCCGGATCGGCGGAGGGCGGTAAAATTACTGTTACAGCCAATGGCAACAAAGAGATCCAGTCGGTTATGATAGACGACGATTTTTTTAAAGATGCCGATAAAGACCAGGTAGAAGAACTGCTGGTTATTGCCATAAATAAGGCTATGGAACAGGCTGATAATGTGAGCCAAAGCGAAATGGCTACCATGACCAAAGAAATGTTTGGCGGTCTGAGCAACCTCTTTTGATTTGTTTGAATATTGAACATCGAACATCGAATTTTGATGATGAAGCGATAAGTGTGAAATAGTTTTTTGACATTTCGGTGTTGGACGTTGGATATTCATTATTCGATATTCGCAAATAAACATCATCTATATGAAAGCTACCTATTACGGACAATCGACATTTGAGATTGAAACCGGCGGAAAGAAATTATTATTTGACCCTTTTATTTCGCCGAACCCGATGGCCAAGGCTATCGACATCAATAGTTTAAAACCCGATTATATCCTGGTATCACACGGCCATGGCGACCACGTTGCTGATTTGCTGGCCATTCAAAAAAACAGCGGCGCGGTGATCATCTGTATTGCCGAGATAGCGGGCTGGCTTGAGAAACAGGGCGTTAAAAATGCACATGGGATGAACATCGGCGGCGGTTTTGACTTTGACTTCGGCCGCGTGAAGATGGTAAATGCCGTGCATTCAAGCACTATGCCCGACGGTTCGGCGGGGGGAAACCCGGCGGGCTTTTTAATAAAGGCCGAAGGGAAAAGCATTTATTATGCCGGGGATACAGCCTTAACCTACGATATGAAACTGCTGGCCGATGAAAAACTGGATTGGGCGTTTTTGCCTATCGGCGACAATTATACCATGGGCGCCGATGATGCCGTTAAAGCATGCGATTTTATCAACTGCAAAAACGTGATCGGTATGCATTATGATACCTTCCCGGTGATAAAGATCGATAAGGCCGAAGTAAAACAAAAGTTTATAATGGCCCAGCTGAATTTGAAGCTGCCTGAAATAGGCGAGAGCCTGTCGCTTTAAAAAAACGCCCCGGCATTTGCCAGGGCGTTTTTTAACTCTAACGTGTGGCTCCTTTCCTTGTCGTCATCGTATCTCTTTTCCTTGTTGTATCCCGTTTTGTGGGCCTTGTCCGCTTCTTCTTGGTCGTATCCTGTTGAACAGCTGCTTTAACTACCGGAGCCCCATAAGCATAAATGCTTCCGAAACCGATCGCCGCTAAGGCAATCAAACAAATTGTTTTTTTCATAATTGCAGAATTTGATGTTAATAAAATTAATTTTAGATTAATATTTAAAATCTCAACTTCTGCAATATTCATTTTGTTTTAGAAATATTAAAATAGGTAAATATGGATTTTGTCCCGAGCAGCAACGGAATAATATTAAAAAAAACACCCGCCGGAGCGGGTGTTTTTTGAGTGCCGATACTAGTATTTTTTGGCGGTATCTTTTATTTTAGTTTTGATCTTGGTGGTCGGCGTTTTTGCTTTTTGCTTTAAATTACCGTGCTTCATTTTGGTTTTTACCTTAACGGTGTCTGTTTGCAACGTAGATGCCGAAACAGTACCGATAGCGATTGCGGCAAGGGCAATCATACAAATTACTTTTTTCATAATTAACAAATTTTAGTTTTTAGTTTATAATTAGATATAAACAAACTATTTTAAAATTGTTTTTATTTATGAAAATTCACTGGGAGAAAGACTTACGAAGTTTAACTCGTAGCGATTTATTTTTAAAGGCCTCGTTGAGGGCTCCGCCGTTAAAAACTTCGTAAGTCTGTTGAGTGTTATTTTTAAATAATTGTCCCGCTTGGTATAACCGCGCGTTTTTTGATGATGACAATACCATCCTGTACGGTGTAGGTACCATAGTCACCATCTTCCAGCTTTTCACCGCAGTTTATCTGCACGTCATCACCTATGTAGGTATTTTTATCGATAATGGCATTTTTGATATGGCACCTGTCGCCAATACCCATAATTGGTGATTTGCTGAGGTGCGATTCCTGTATCTGCGCCAGTGTTTGATAATTATCCGACCCCATAACATAACAGTTTTCGATAATGGTGCCAAAACCTACGCGGGTGCGAATGCCGATAATCGACCGGCTGATGTGGCTGGCGTTAATGATACAGCCATCGGCAATGATGGCCTTGTCAACCTGTGTACCCGACATTTTTGAAGGCGGCAGCATACGCGCCCGGGTATAAATAAAGTTTTCGTCGAACAGGTTAAACTGCGGAATGTCGTCGGTTAAGCCAAGGTTGGCTTCAAAAAATGAAGGAATGGTTCCGATATCTGTCCAATAGCCCTCATACTGGTAGCTAACCACCTTGTGTTCGGTGATGGACTGCGGTATTATTTCCTTACCGAAGTCGGTGCGTTCATTTCCAAGCAACAGCTCATATAGTAGCTTTCGGTTGAAGATATAAATACCCATCGAAGCCAGGTAAATACGGCCCTCGGCCTTCATTTGCGGACTTACATCCGATACCCAATTTTCAAAACCGCTTTTTGGCTTTTCAACAAACGAGGTAATAGTACCATCGTTATCGGTTTTTAATATCCCGAAACCAGGTACGTCGTTCACATGTACCGGGATAGTGGCAATAGATATTTCGGCATTCTTTCTAATATGATCTTCGATCATCGACTCGAAATCCATTTGGTAAAGCTGGTCGCCCGAAAGGATGAGCACATACTCAAACTCATGTACCGCCAGGTGGTGCAGGCTTTGCCTTACCGCGTCGGCAGTTCCCTGGAACCATGCAACGCTCGACGGCGTTTGCTCGGCCGCCAGTATATCCACAAAGGCCTCGCTGAAACTACTGAAATGATAGGTGTTTTTTATGTGCTTGTTGAGCGACGCCGAGTTAAATTGCGTAAGCACATATATCCGGTCGATACCCGAGTGCAGGCAATTTGAGATAGGAATATCAACCAGCCGGTATTTACCTGCTATAGGTACGGCGGGTTTTGAGCGTGTTGCGGTTAAAGGAGATAACCGGCTTCCCTGGCCGCCGCCAAGTACGATGCAAATTACTTTTGAGGTCATATTACAGGGTTTAAACTTTTATAAAGATCAATATACTCTTTGGCCGAACGGTCCCACGAAAAATTGAGCGACATCATAAACTTACGCAAAGTTTGCAGGTGTTTGGTATTACTATAAAGGACTACTGCACGGCTAATGGCATGGCAAATATCCTCCACATTGGCGTGGTTGAACCTGATGCCGTAGCCGCCTTCTTCACCAAAATCAATTACCGAATCTTTGAGGCCGCCTGTGCTTCTCACAATAGGCAGCGTTCCATACCGCATGGCGTACATTTGGTTTAACCCGCAAGGCTCAACCCGCGACGGCATCAGCAGGAAATCCGACCCGGCGTAAACTAAATGCGCCAGCACCTCGTCATAGCCTATAAAAACAGCGCAGCTTTCGGGATAGAATGCTTTTAAGTCAAGCAGCTCCTTTTCGGTTTCCTTATCACCCGTGCCCAGTACCAAAAAATTAAATCCGCCGGGATGTTCGTTAAAACTTTCTTCCATGGCGGTGGCCAGCAGGTCGGCGCCTTTTTCAACTACCAGCCGGCCTATGAATGAAATAAGCGGCTTATCAGGCGACAGATCAAACCGCGCGCATAAAGCAGCTTTATTGGCTTGCTTGCCTTTGGTGATTTGTGTTTTGAATATCTTATTGGCGAGCATCGGGTCGGTAGCCGGGTTCCAGATATCGGTGTCAATCCCGTTAAGGATACCTACGCCTTTTGCATGCTCCAGGTAAAATAAAAACTCAAGGCCGTTCGACTGGATGGTAAGCTCATGCAGGTAAGTAGGCGAAACGGTGGTATAGCGCCAGCAGCATTTTACGGCGCTTGCCAGCGGGTTGATGCCGCCAGCCCAATCGAGCAGGCCGGTTTGTGTAAGGTCGATCTCCGGCAGGTATGAGAGCCTGTCCCAGCCAAACGCGCCGTGGTACTGCCCATTATGAATGGTGAAAACGGTAGCCGTATTGGCCAGCCGGGTGTAAAGTCGTGAGTGGTATAGTAAAAACGGTACCAGGCCCGAATGATGATCATGGCAATGGATCAGGTCGGGCGATTGCTGCGAATAGTTTATCCAATCTAAAAAAGCTAACTGAAAAGCAATGAATTGTTCGGTTTCATCCGGGTAGCTGTAAATTTCTTCGCGGTCGAGCAGCCCGGGTATCTTAACCAGGAACAACTCAAAACCAAGCTTATCGGTGGTTTCCTTTAATATCTCAAAATACAGCCTGCGGATGCCAAGCAGGGTCGACCCCCTGAAAACGGTTTCAAACTCATTTTCCTGCGTAAATTTACGGTCGTAAAACGGCATAACCACAGCTGCCTGCAACCCTGCCAAATTTTGATATTTGGGCAGCGCGCCAACGACATCTGCCAGCCCGCCCACTTTTGCTACTGGATAACACTCGGCACTCAGATGAAAAATTTTCATTTAGGTTTATGAAAGGATTAAGGTACTAAACATTTAGCTAAATGAACAAACACATTATTTGAAAAATGTGTTGGGAATAGTAAAATAATTTAATAAAAAATGCCGATAGGTTACTATATCGGCATTTTTACTATTCAGCGTGTAATTCGCGGTTAGCTTTTTTTATTTTTTTCCATCAACAACCGGGCGGGTATTTGCATTCACTAAATTCCAGGCGGTATAAAATACCAGCTGGGCGCGTTTTGCCAGCAAGGGGAAATTGATCTTGCTGACTTCATCGCCAACCTGGTGATAATCGGGGTGTACCCCATTAAAATAAAATATGATGGGCACGCCGTGCTTCGCAAAGTTGTAATGATCGGAACGGTAATAAAAACGGTTTGGATCGTTCGGGTCGTCGTATTTATAATCAAGGTCAAGCCTGGTGTATGTGTTATTAGCCTGCTCATTTACCTTATGCAGATCGGTGCTTAGCATGGATGAGCCTATTACATATACGTAGTTCGCTGAATCGGCCTTACCGGTATATTCATTGCCTATGCGGCCTATCATATCAATATTCAAATCGGCAATTGTATTGGCTAATGGGATAACCGGATGATCGGTATAATACTCCGAACCCAGCAAACCTTTTTCCTCGCCCACATTGCCTAAAAACAGGATGCTGCGGCGCGGGCCATGGCCTTCCTTTTTAGCCTGGGTAAAAGCTTTTGCTATTTCGAGGATACCGGTTGTGCCTGAGCCATCGTCATCAGCGCCGTTGTTAACGCGGTCGCCTTTGGTGCCTTCGGGCAGCAGGCCGATATGGTCGTAATGCGCCGATATCACCAGCACTTCATCCTTTAGCTTTGGATCGGATCCCGGAAGGAAGCCAACCACATCAACGGCTTTAACGTCCCTGGTCTCAGTTGCATACGAAGTTGAAACAGCCGCTTTAACAACCTGCGTTTTCGGCTCGCCCGACTCATCAATTGCAGATCTTAACTGTTCATAGGTGTTGCCTGAGTTTTTTAGTAAAGCAGTGGCTAATTCAGGTGTAATGTTGAATACCACTGCCTGGGTACGGGGGGTCGCGGGGGCGTCCTTTTTTATCGATAAACGGCCGGCGCCTATTTGTGACCCGAACCTTTTTAGGTTAGCCGCTACATTCGATGCGACAGCCAAAACCAATTTCGGATTTTTACTCATGATAAACTGTATACGTTTGCCGCGTTCGGTGGTCCATGCCGATCTGGTGGCGGTACCGGTTATTTTTGATATACCGTTGGCAAATGGCTCGCCATCTGTTATAATCAACACCACTTTGCCGGTAATATCCGTGCCCTTGAGGTCGTCGTAATTATCGGCGCCTATGCCATAGCCTATAAAGACTATTTCGTTTGCACTGATCGTGCCAGCGGTGGCCGAGCCGGTTGCATAAAACTCTTTCCCGTTGGTATATGGTGTGCCGTTTACTATAAATGAATTTACTTTGAAAGCATTTTCAACCAATGGCACATCAAAAAAATAAGAGCCGTTCACGGGCGGCTGAAGTCCTAATTTTTTAAATTCATCGGCAACGTAATGGGCAGCTTTGTCGGCGCCCGGTTTGCCGGTTTCGCGGCCCTCAAACTCATCCGAGGCAAGGATGCTCAAATGTTTCCGCGCCAGTTCGGGCGTAATGGACTGAGCGTATTTCATTGCCGTGCGGTCTTGCGCATAGGCACCAGTTAATAGTGCTGTTAAAGCGAGTAATAAAATTGTCTTTCTCATATTTTGGTAATTAGTCAATAGTCATTGGTGAACGGTTTTTTACCTTTCAGCTTTCACCTCTCCTTCAGCAGGCTATTTTATTAACCCGGTTGGCGTGGCGGCCGCCTTCAAATTCGGTGCTTAAAAATGCCTGTACAATTTTCTTTGCTTCGTCGATGGAAATAAAACGGGCGGGAATACATACAATATTCGCGTTGTTGTGGCTGCGGGCTAGGGTTGCTAATTCTTCATTCCAGCAAATGGCCGCGCGAATGCCCTGGTGCTTGTTGGCGGTGATGGCTACGCCGTTTGCACTTCCGCAGATAAGGATGCCGAAGTCAAATTCGCCGTTTTCAACGGCTGAAGCTACCGGGTGGGCAAAATCGGGGTAATCAACCGACGCGGCAGAATAAGTGCCGAAATCCTTCAGCTCTTTTAAATCCAGACTATCGGCAATTTGCTGCTTATACTCAAACCCCGCATGATCGGCGCCGATAGCGATCTTTAACCCATTATCCATTTAATTTGAAAATTAGTTGATTTGAAAATTTGAAGATAGGAATTTCGATGAAAAGAAATACTAAGATGCGAAACACAATCAAAATATTACAAAAATAGCGATGGGTTTTAAACCCATCGCTATGGAGGCTGGTCAATTCATTTTCAAATTAACCAATTTCCAAATCTTCAAATTATCTAACCATTAATTCGTCGTTTTCCCGTTTCTTCTTTCTGCGCTGCACGAAGGCCGAAACCCATATACTGCACTCGTACAATAAAAACAACGGCATGGCAACAACCATCATGGTAAGCGCATCAGGCGAAGGCGTTATGATCGCTGCTAATATTAATATCAGCACAACGGCATAGCGGCGTTTTTCGCGCATGAATTTTGGTGTAAGTATATCGAGGCTTGAGAGGATATAAACTACGATCGGTAACTGGAAAACAATCCCGGCAACTAGCGTCAGCATGGTTTCGGACGATATAAACGAGTCGATGCTGAACAAATTTTTTATGGTAGGGCTTATGGTATAATTGACAAAAAACCGTATAGACAACGGCGTTACCACGTAATACCCAAAAAGCACGCCGAGCATAAATAGGCATGAGCAGTAAAATACAAAACCGCTTGCCGCCTTGCGTTCCCTGTCGTGAAGGGCCGGCCTTATAAAACGCCATATTTCGTAAAGCAGGTAAGGGATGCCCAAAATAAGGCCGATCATGATCGACGAGCTGAACTGGAGGTTAAACTGCCCGGCAAGGTCGGTATTAATCAAGTCAAAATTAAACTTTTTAACACAAAATCCCTGCGGATCTAATGAGAACAGGTTATGAAATACTGTCCCCATGTTGCACATCATCCGGTATGTCCAGAAATCGGTGCGCGTTGGGGCCAGGATAACACTGTAGAAAATTTGGTCGTAAAAAATAAAGGCAACTATGGTGAATAACAGCACGGCCAAAGCAGCACGAATAATATGCCACCTGAGTGCTTCAAGGTGCTGAAAAAAGGACATTTCGCCGCCCATTTTCTCGCCTTTTTCTTTTATTGATTCGGTTATCTTGCTAAATATGCTCATTGTTCAAAAACTCCCGGTGTACCGGGTTGCATGTATATACGCTTAACCGCATCAACACGTTTTAATTATTCGCTGTATTCGAAAGTTTCCATAAACTTCGTGGTAAAATTACCCGCGCGAAAGTTAGGATCCTGTAGTAATTTTAAATGGAAAGGTATGGTGGTTTTAACGCCTTCGATCACAAACTCGCTTAAAGCCCGCTCCATAGTAGCCAAAGCCTCATCTCGCGTTTGCGCCACACAAATAACCTTGGCTATCATCGAATCGTAATTTGGCGGGATGACATAGCCGGTGTAAACATGCGTGTCAATACGCACGCCATGGCCACCTGGTGAGTGGAAGTTGGTGATCTTTCCGGGCGACGGGCGGAAATTATTAAAAGGGTCCTCGGCATTAATACGGCACTCAATAGCATGCAGCATTGGTTCGTAGTTTTTCCCGGAAATGGGGATACCTGCGGCTACTTTTATTTGTTCCTTTATTAAATCGAAATTGATGACCTCTTCGGTTACGGGATGCTCTACCTGTATCCGGGTGTTCATCTCCATAAAATAAAAGTTCCTGTTCTTATCAACCAAAAATTCCACCGTTCCGGCGCCTTCGTATTTCACCGCTTTTGCGCCTTTGATGGCGGCATCACCCATTCTTTTACGCAGTTTTTCGGTCATAAAAGGAGATGGCGATTCTTCTACCAGTTTCTGGTGGCGGCGCTGAATGGAACAATCCCTTTCGGAGAGATGGCAAACCTTGCCGTACTGATCGCCTACAACCTGTATCTCGATGTGGCGCGGGTCTTCTACATATTTTTCGAGGTACATGCCGTCGTTGCCGAAAGCAGCACCCGACTCGGCACGCGCGGAATCCCAGGCTGCCTCAAACTCAGCATCCTTCCAAACTACGCGCATACCCCGGCCACCACCACCGGCGGTAGCTTTTAAAATAACCGGATAGCCTATTTTTTTCGCGATATCTATACCCTGTTTTACACTTTGCAATAAACCTTCGGACCCGGGGATGGTAGGCACGCCGGCCTTTTTCATGGTCTCCTTAGCCGAAGCCTTGTCGCCCATGGCGTTGATCTGGTCGGCCGTGGCGCCAATAAACTTAATGCCGTATTCCGCGCAGATAGCCGAAAACTTAGCGTTCTCAGATAAAAACCCATAGCCCGGGTGTATAGCGTCGGCATTGGTCAACTCGGCAGCGGCTATGATGTTCGGAATATTTAAGTAAGAATCGCGGCTGGGCGGCGGGCCGATACAAACCGCTTCATCGGCAAACCGCACATGCAGGCTGTCGCGGTCGGCAGTGGAATATACAGCTATGGTTTTGATGCCCATTTCCTTACAGGTGCGAATAATTCGCAGGGCAATTTCACCACGGTTAGCTATCAATATTTTTTTAAACATAGTTTTAAATGTGCAGATTATAGATGTGCAGATGTGCAGATGGCTTGAATGTGCAAATCATCCGCACATTTGAAATCTGCACATCCGCATATCTATATAGGTTCAACCAAAAACAAAGGCTGGTCGTATTCAACCGGTGATGCGTTATCAACCAGCACTTTTACAATGCGGCCTGATACCTCTGATTCAATCTCGTTAAACAGTTTCATGGCTTCAATAATGCAAAGTACAGCGCCGGGCTTTATCTCGTCGCCAACGTTAACAAATATTGGTTTTTCGGGACTTGCCGAACGATAAAATGTACCGATCATAGGGGATTTTATGGTTATATATTTTGATGTATCCTCAACAGGCTCGGCGGCAACGGGCGCCGAAGGCGCAGGGGCCGGAGCAGCTAAGGCGGCGGCATGTGAAGCCGGTATCGTCGCGTTGACAACTGTGGCTACCTGGTTGGTTTTTATCGTAATCTTAAAATCCTTCTGTTCAATTGCAACTTCGTTTACTCCTGATTTGGAAACAAAGCGTATAAGGTCCTGTATTTGTTTAATATCCATGCCCGGGGGTTAATTGGTTTTAGATAAAGTTACTATTTTAAGATATGCAAATGACGAATGTGCAGATTACAAATGTGCAAATTTCAAATGCAAGTGTAATTTAAATGTTTGATTAATTAGATTAGGGTTTCTTAACGGCAAATAAACAAAACTTATTTAACAAATCTATGTGCAAATATGCAAATTTCAAACGTCAGAAGCCGGGAATCGCCGGCTATTAATGTGTATGCTAATCGATCATTTGCACATCAATACGCCCACTTTAAGTAAATGGATCCCCAGGTGAACCCGCCGCCAAATGCAGCAAGTATCAGGTTGTCGCCTTTTTTGAATTTATCTTCCCACTCCCACAAACACAAGGGGATAGTGCCGTTGGTGGTATTGCCGTATTTTTCGATATTAATGATCACCTTATCGGCGGTTACACCGGTACGGTTAGCCGTTGCATCAATAATGCGCTTGTTGGCCTGGTGCGGAACCAGCCAGGCAATATCTTCTGATTTCAGGTTGTTGCGTTCCATTACTTCGGCAGCTACGTCGGCCATGTTGGTAACGGCGAATTTAAATACCGCCTGCCCTTCCTGGTAGGCAAAATGCTCGAGGGCGTCAACCGTTTCGTGTGAAGCGGGCTTTACCGATCCGCCTGCTTTTTGGTGAAGATACGGAACACCGGAGCCATCACTCCTTAAAATAGAATCCATAATGCCATATCCATCTTCATTGGGTTCAAGCAGTACTGCGCCGCAGCCATCGCCAAAAATAATGCAGGTCGCACGATCCTGGTAGTTGGTTATCGCCGACATCTTATCGCCGCCTACTATTAAAACTTTTTTATGCTTGCCGCTCTCAATGAACTGGGCGCCGGTAGCTAACCCAAACAGAAACCCTGAGCATGCAGCCGAAAGGTCGTAACCCCAGGCGTTTTTCGCGCCGATCTTATCGGCCAGTATATTTGCGGTAGCCGGGAATACAAAGTCGGGTGTAGTGGTACAAAAGATGATCAGGTCAATTTCATCGGCGCCAATGCCGCGCTTTTCGAGCAGGGCCTTAACAGCCGGAACGGCCAGGTCGGAAGTGCCCAGGCCCTCTCCTTTTAAAATGCGGCGCTCTTTGATACCGGTACGCGAGGTTATCCATTCGTCGTTGGTATCAACCATTGATTCCAGCTCGTGATTGGTTAGTATATAATCGGGCACGTAACCGTGCACGGCGGTAATAGCGGCATGAATTTTACTCATTTTTTTATTTTTTATTGAAAAGCGAGTTTGATTTTATCTACAAGCGAATTTTCAACCATGCTTTTTGACAAAAGCACCATGTTTTTGATCGCTTCGGGTGTTGATATACCATGACCTACAACTACGGGCGCGTTAACACCCAAAATGGGGCTGCCGCCATATTTCTCGTAGTTAAAACGGTCAAAAAAATCGTCTTTTATTCCTTTTGAATGTGTTACTTCGTAAAACGTTTCGGCAAGCTTCAGGATCACGTTGCCGGTAAAGCCATCGCAAACATAAACATCGGCTGCATCGCTAAACAGGTCGCGGCCTTCAACATTGCCTATAAAGTTAAATGCTGTGGATTCCTTCATTAACGGATAAGCGGCCTGGCAAAGTATATTGCCTTTTTCCTCCTCCTCGCCAATATTCATTAAAGCAACCCGGGGTTCCGGAATGTTATACACGTATTTGGCCAGCAGGTTGCCGAGGATACCAAATTGCAGTAGAAACTCGGGTTTGCAATCGGCGTTGGCGCCTACATCAACTAAAATACCCAAACCACCATTGAGCTTAGGAATAAAAGTTGCGATGGCCGGACGTAAGATGCCGGGAACGGCTTTTACGCTGAACATGGCGCCAACCAGCATGGCCCCGCTATTGCCGGCTGAAGAAAATGCTTGTATATGGCCCTCTTTGAGCAGCCTGAAACCGACTGAAATACTGGAATCGGCTTTGTTAACGATGGCTTTGGTGGGATGCTCGCCCATTGCGATCACTTCGGTTGTGTGTACAAACTCAAAATGACCGGGATCAATGTTATTTTCCTGGAGAATGCTTGTCGCCAGCTCCTTATCGCCGATAAGCACCAGCCGGTGTTCGGCGGGCAGGGTATTATAAGCCGCAATTGCACCTAAGATCGTCGCCTGGGGTGCAAAATCACCGCCCATAATATCTAAGCCAATCTTCATACAGAGAGATAAGACGGTATCAAGTAGTGAGTGATCAGTATCAAGCAGTTAGTATCAAGTATCAAGTATTTGTTTTTTGACGATCTTGCTACCATAGTCTTGCTACTTGTTACGAGATAGTATCAAGTCGTTAGTATCAAGTATCAAGTGTTTGTTTTTTGGTGATTGTGCTACCATAGTCTTGCTGCTTGATACTAGTTACTTGCTACTGTTTAGGCTACGGCTGCTTTTTCGATCAGTAATTTACCGTTGTAGTAAACGTTACCGTCAACAGTATAGGCCCTGTGCGGTAAATGTACGGCACCGGTAGTTTTGCATGTAGTTAAAGTAGGCGCTTCAGCTTTATAGTGCGTACGGCGCTTATCTCTTCTCGATTTGGATATTTTTCGCTTTGGATGTGGCATAAATCCTGTTTATTTATTATTCATTTAATTTTTTGAGCACATCCCATCGCGGGTCTGTGTTCTCGTTTTGTTCTGTATTTGCTGTGAGCTTATTAAGGCTTTCGAGCATTTCTTTATCGCAATAGGGGGTATTCCCCTCGTTGCCGCATACCGTTATAAAAGGCATGGCTACGTTTATGTATTCATATATCAACCCTGCTATATTGATCTCGTGATCATTTTTAGTCAGGACGATGATCTCTTCATCTTCACCCAGCGCTTCTTCGCTGAACTTGGCCACCTGCTGCTCGTGTATATCCACCTGTTGCGGATATTGCGCCAAACATTTGTCGCAGTTGGCGTCAATTGTGCCGCTGATATCGAAATTCAGGATGAGCATAGTCTCCTGCCTTTCGAGCTCCACCTTGCATTGCAGGTTTGCTTTTTTTACCAGCGAATAGTCAAACTGGTCGAAAAAAGCATCTGTAACAGCGTACTCAAACTGGTGCTTTCCCAGTTTAAGGCCGGTAAAAGGAATCGAAAAATCTTTTAGCGATTTCAATGAGCAACAATTAGCCCGCAAATGTAGGGATAAATATCAAATTTGAAAAGTGTTTTTTGGGATTAAATTTTATGGGGTGAAACGATAGTCGAAGTGCTGTATAAGAACAGTATTTTTATATCGAAGGTCACCTTTATAAGAAATTCATCCGACCTTAAAAAACCGATCCACCTAAAACAGGCATGATGGCTGACGCCGAAACTGTAACTCAGGATGCCACATGCCGCAGCGGCTTAGCCGGAGTTTCTTTAAGATTGTTGGGAATAAGTGAGAGAAAGAGCCAAGATGCAAGGGACAAGAGCAAGAAGCAGGAGATAAGAGCCAAGAAGCAAGACCAGAAGAGCCAAAAAAAAGAACAGGAAACGCGAATCATAGTTACCGGGATTGCTTACTGCCAAAATAATGACAGTGTTCCAGGTGTGTTCACCTGTATCCACCTGTACCGGGTGGTACACCAGTATCAAGTGACAACTTTTTCTGTTCCACTCTCAAAAATTGGAACACTTGAAATTTAACGAAATAATCTTTTGCCCCTTGTCGGCAGGCAGGTTTATCCTCAATTAATCCCTGTCGCGGCTTAGTTTGGTTATAAGCAATGGGTTTTCCCCAAGTTCGGCGGTTTCGCGGCGGTATTTCACAATATGGGTGGCGGCAAACAGCGCCTCGCGGAAAGATATTTCGGAAGCAAGGTTTTTTCCGGCGATATCATACGCGGTACCATGATCAGGCGAAGTGCGTACAAAATTCAATCCCGCTGTAAAGTTCACCCCCGATTCGAAGGCGATCTGTTTAAAAGGTATCAGGCCCTGGTCGTGGTACATAGCCAGCACGGCGTCAAACTGCAGATAGGTGCCATTGGCGAAAAAGCCATCGGCGGAGTAGGGGCCAAAGGCAAGCATATCGTTATTCCTGGCTTCTTCGATAGCGGGGATGATCACTTTTTGCTCTTCATCGCCGATAAGGCCGTTGTCGCTGGCATGGGGGTTAAGGCCCAGCACAGCGATCTTTGGCTTGCGTATCCAAAAATCATTTCGCAGGCTGGCGTCCATCAACTTCAGCTTGGCAACTATCTTTTCGGCGGTAACACTCTCCGATACTTTATTAAGCGGAATGTGGCCGGTAACCACGCCCACGCGGAGGGTATCGCTAACCAAAAACATTAGCGATTCGGCAGCGCCGTCGCGTTCCTGCAGGTATTCGGTATGCCCGGGGAAATTGAACTGGTCGCTTTGAATATTGTCTTTATTGATCGGTGCGGTAACCAGGGCATCAATATCACCTCGTAGCAGGTCGTTAGTGGCCCGTTCCAGGGATATAAAAGAATACTTGCCAACCTCGGCGTTCGCCACGCCCGGCTCGATCTTTACGTCCTCCTCCCAGCAGTTGATCATATTGGGTTTGCGGTGGTCCTTTTTACCGGTCAGCTCGCCGGGATGATCAATAACAAAAAAATTGAGCTCATCTAAATCGGTCAGGCGGCGGTAAAATGAGGCCACTTTTGTATGGCCGTATACAATGGGCATGCAGTAGTCATATATACGGCTATCCGCCAGTGTTTTCAGGATTATCTCTAAACCTATTCCGTTTATATCTCCTATGCTTATCCCTATTTTCAGTTTCTCGCTCATGTTATATAATGATTTCACCGATTGAGGTGTGATTACACCGACTTTTTGGGGTGTTGATCAGTTGTCATTGGTCATTAGTTGCTTTCGGCTTTCAGCTTATTAATGCAAATAAAAGATTTTAAGCTGATTAAAGGACAAATATGTATTAATTTGCTCAATAATTGAACATAAATGACATTGGTAAGAGCAAAAAAGCACCTGGGTCAGCATTTCCTTACTGATAAAAATATAGCTGCCAAAATTGTAGAGAGTCTGCGGCCTGATCGGTATAAACAGGTACTGGAGGTGGGGCCGGGCATGGGCATATTGTCGGATTTCCTGCTCCAAAAACCGGAGTACGAAGTGTATATGATCGACATAGATACCGAATCGTATCAATACCTTCAAAAGAAATACCCGCAACTAGGCAGCCGCCTGATCAACGCCGACTTTTTGGACATGGACTTTGCCGCGTATTTTACGGGCCCGCTAGGCATTATTGGCAATTTCCCGTATAATATATCGTCGCAAATTCTATTTAAAGTGCTGGATAACCGCCAGCAGGTAATTGAAGTTGTGGGCATGTTCCAAAAGGAAGTAGCCGAGCGGTGCTCGGCCAAACCGGGCAGCAAGGAATACGGTATTTTGAGTGTTTTCTTACAGGCTTATTACAAGGTTGAATACTTGTTTACCGTAAAAGCCGGCGTTTTTAATCCGCCCCCAAAGGTACTCTCAGCAGTAATCCGCTTAACGCGGAATGAAACCGGTGCGCTTAACTGTGATGAAAAATTATTTTGGCAGGTGGTGAAGGCCGGGTTTAACCAGCGAAGGAAAACATTAAGAAATGCCTTATCGTCGCTTATCAACAAAGAAAAAATGACAGACGATAAAATGCTCGACCTGCGGGCCGAACGCTTGGGCGTTGACGATTTCGTGCGGTTAACGAATGAGATATCCCGTAACAGATAAATACATTGGTTAAAACACCTGGATCGGTTCCGGTTGGCCAACGCCCTGCATTTCTTTTACCGATTTGGCCATGCGTTTGATAAACAGGTAATTGGCTGTGCCGCCAATAACCGCGCCGACAATGGGCACCATTCTTTCGGCGGTACGTGTGCCTAACAGCAGCAATAATTTTTCGGCAATTCCTTCCATCATGGTTTTGGTTAGTGTTACCCGGGCATCTACCTTAAGGGAAGTGGCAACAAGTTTCATAAACTCTTCAAATCCCATTTGAAAGCTGCCGCGGTAATAGTACATAATGGCCATGGTTACCCTGAATTGCTGGGTAATAAGGTTCATAAAATCAAGCGGGACACCTACTACCATGGTAATTATACCGCCGCTGCCCGATATAACGCCCGAACCGGCAGCCAGATAGGCACATTGGTCGATAAATTTATCCAGGCCCATTGTATCAACGCCTTTTTTAATATTAAGCTGGTCGATGTGGTCAAATATCTGTTTGAAGCCTTCCTGCGAAAGCTTTTGAGCCTGGCGCTTTATACCCGCCTGCAGTTTATTAAATTTGGTTAATTTCATTTGCTGTAGTTATAACTGATAGAATAGCCGGATTAGTATAGGCTAAACACGTGCCAGTTTTAAAGAATCTGACAAATCCGGCAAACGTTACCTTACTTAAATTAGAATAATCCCCGTCATTTTGTAAATTCGCCGGATATAAAGATCTAACCAAACATTTGAAAAATAACATACTCATCGTTGACGACATTCACCCTGTTTTTATTGAACGCGCCGAAGCCATGGGCTACCAATGCGATTACCGGCCGGCAATAAAACCTGCGGAGGCGCTTGAAATTTTAGGCGGATATGCGGGCCTGGTGATGCGGTCGAAGTTTAAGCTCGACCGCCAGTATATAGATGCCGGTGAAAACCTGCGTTTTGTATGCCGGGCTGGTGCGGGAATGGATAATATTGACGAAAGTTATGCTATCAGCAAGGGAATAGAACTGATCAACGCCCCGGAGGGAAATGCCGATGCAGTTGGCGAGCATACCATTGGTATGCTGCTGTCGCTGATGAACAACTTCAATACAGCTGATGCCCAGGTGCGCTCCGGAATATGGGACCGGGAAGGTAACCGCGGTTACGAATTGAAAGGTAAAACCGTCGGTATTATCGGGTACGGGTTCATGGGCAAAAGCTTCGCGCGGAAATTGTCGGGTTTCGGGGTAAATGTTATCGCCTATGATAAATATAAGACCGGCTTTAGCGACGAGTACGCCCGTGAGGTAAGCATGGAAGAAATTGTAAAGCACAGTGATGTATTAAGCCTGCACATCCCCTTAACTGCTGAAACTTTGGGAATGGTAAATGAAGAGTACCTGTTCCATTTCAAAAAGCAAATATTTTTGATCAATACCTCCCGCGGAAAGGCCGTGCAAACAACCGCGGTGCTGAATGCTATCGAACAAGGAAGGATTTTAGGGGCTGGGCTGGATGTGCTTGAGATTGAAAAGTTCCCAGCGCTGGGCGAACAGCAATGGTTTGATCAGTTGCGTCAATCAGGCAAGGTAATTTTAACGCCTCATATTGCCGGCTGGACATTTGAATCATACCGTAAGATAAGTGAGGTGATGGCGGAGAAGTTGTTAGCCTGGAGTTCTAAGTCCTGAGTCTCAAGTCTTAAAACGGATTTGACTTGCGACTCCGGACTCAAGACTTCGGACTTAAAATCACGTTATCTATCAATCTCGTTTTCCCGGCGCGTGCTGCCACAAGGGCCACGATCTTTTTTGAATCCTCAACGGCGGGCAGCAGCGTATCTCCATCAACTATTTCAAAATATTCCAATTCTATACCGGGTTCATTGCTGATCATGGATTCCGCAGTCTTTTTTAAGGTCGTAATTTTACCGTGATCAAAATTAGATTTTACCCAATTTAACGTTGTTGATAATATCAAAGCGTGGTGATGATTGTCAGGCGTCAGGTGAATATTCCTTGAGCTCATGGCGAGGCCATCCGGCTCACGCTTTATAGGGCACATTATTAGTTTAACAGGAATTTTAAGCAGTTCAACCATTTTGCTAATAACCAAGCATTGCTGGTAGTCCTTTTGGCCGAAAAAAGCTGTGTCAGGTTTAACCAGCGTAAATAGTTTATACACAATTTGGGTAACCCCCTGATAATGCCCTGGCCTGAACTTTCCTTCGAGCAAATTCTCCAGCTGCCCTATGTCCAAATGCCATTGTTCATTACCATCATACATCTCTTTTTCATCCGGGTTAAATAAAACGTCGCAGTTTGCCTGCTCCAGCATTTGAATATCGGCTTCTATTGTCCGGGGGTATTTTTCAAGGTCTTTTGGGTCGTTAAACTGGGTTGGGTTAACAAAAATAGTGCATACTATCTCATCATCATGGTCTTTTGCCTGCTTAATCAGTGAAAGGTGCCCCTGGTGCAAAGCCCCCATCGTGGGTACCAGGCCAATGGTTTTGTTAGCAGCGCGGGTTAGCAGTAAATGTTTTTGAAGGGCTTCCCTGGTAGTAAAAATTTTCATTAAAAGGTACCTGTTTTAATGGCTATTCTGCAGCCGGTGGATCAGAGTTTTTTGCAATTTTATTAATGGTTGGGCACAAATTTCAACGATTTTTTAATTGCAAAATCCGGCAAAGATGTAAAATCAGTTAAAATTTACCAAAAGTAACTTGCATAATTGGTTGCCAGTTCATATAATAATGCTTATATTTGCACACTCAATTTTTTTATACTTCTTATATAATTTAATACTGATATAGTGATGGGTAAATCTAAGCTTTTGTTTATAACTCACGAAATGTCTCCGTTCCTTGAACTCTCAAAAATTTCCGAAATTACACGCCAGCTTCCGCAGGCTATGCAGGAAAAAGGTTACGAAATCCGTATCCTTATGCCCCGTTTTGGAAATATCAACGAGCGCAGGAACCGCCTGCATGAAGTGATCCGTTTATCGGGAATGAATATCATCATTAACGATAACGATAATCCGCTGATCATCAAAGTTGCCTCGATCCCTTCTGCACGCATGCAGGTTTATTTTTTAGACAATGAAGAGTATTTTCAGCGTAAGCATGTATTTACCGACAAAGACGGTAAATTTTATGCCGATAACGACGAACGCATGATCTTCTTTTGCAAAGGTGCGTTAGAAACTGTAAAAAAATTAGGCTGGGCTCCTGATGTGATCCATTGCCACGGCTGGATGAGTGCCTTAATACCGGCTTACTTAAAGACAACCTATAAAGACGACCCTACATTTAAGAATTCGAAGGTAATTTACTCTGTTTATGAGAATGATTTTACCGGCGCAATGGATCCTGATTTTGCTCAAAAAGCAGTGATGGGCGATATGACCGAGCAGCACACCGCTGCTTACAAGCCCGGCACCAATTCGGCCTTATATGCCGGCGCAATCCAATACAGCGACGGTATAGTTTTGGGTAGCGCTGAGATTGACGATGATGTGTTAAATAATGTTAAAAACAGCAATAAATCGGTTTTAGAGTTCGATTCCACCTCAGATTTCGAAAATTATTACAATTTTTACGACGAAATTGCCAATGAAGAATTGGCACATGTTGTATAAGCTTTGAAATCATATATGAAATTTTTCCGGTTAGACTTATTGACCCTGTTGATAAGTCTTTTTATTTTAAATAGTTGTAAGAACCAGGGTACGGTAGGTTTAGGTCTAAATCCTTCCGCGCAGTTAAACGGCGCCCTTGTTGATACTTCAACTATTTTAACCAATACTGTGCTGGACGATACGGTTATCACCACAGGCGCGTCTAAAATGCCTTTGGCTTATTTTAACGACCCGATATTTGGTTTAACAGAAGCGAATATAGCAACCAATCTCAATTTACCCGGTTCTGCGGCTTATACACCACCAACCGGAACAATAGTTATCGACTCAGCCCGCCTTATACTGCAATATGCCGATGGCTTTTACGGTGATTCAACGGCATCAAGCTATACGGTGAATGTATTTCAGCTGAATGAAAAATATAATAATAATACAGCTTATTACAATACCAAACAGTGGAATTATAATCAAAATGCTTTATTAGGGTCACTAACGTTTAATTCCAGAACCCATACTGCAATAAAGGTTTATAATATTATAGTTGGAAAGCCTGACACGTTGATCAGGGCAGTTCCCCAAATCCGGATCCCGATCAGCACTAATTTTATTAATGCCAATCTTTTCAGTGCAAGCACTGCTACCCTTGCCAATAACAACCTTTTTCAAAATTTGGTAAAGGGGTTATATGTTACGCTTGATAAGACTAAAACTACAGGGCCGGGTGGAGTATTTATGATCAAATCTGACACCTTAGCGGTATATTACAGGGCCAATAACGGCACCACAATTGACACTGCTATTGTAAAACTGCCCGTATCAAGTTTGTCGGCGCAGATAAAGCATACTTATTCAGCAACCATCCAGGCCGAATTAAATAATACTACCTCGTCAAGGGGAACGATTTATTTAGAAGGGCTTTCAGGTTTGCGGGCTAAGATCAGCTTCCCTAATTTGTTGGTAAACCTTCGGAATAACTTATTAAAAAAGGATAGTGATATCGTATTGAACAGGGCGGAATTAGTTGTTACGCCTGTTGCCGGTTCTGATATACCTTACAAGCCGGCGCCCAAATTGACAATGTACCGGCTCGATCTGGCGCATCAGCGCATGGTTGTGGAAGATGCGAATATTGGAGACCCGCGTTCGGGAGGGGTTGCTGTTTTCGGGGGATATTATGTCCCGACCTTAAAAAATTATCATTTCATAGTTACTGCTTACATGCAGGACCTGTTGAGCAACAAAACCGTAGATTACGGTACTTATATAGCACCGATAGATACTACCAGCGCAAATTTTGGTGTTGGGTCACCTCCCGTTCTTTTATCGGCGGGAGCGCGGACCGTGGCTGGCGGCGGAGCAAATAAAGCCTCGCCATACCAGATAAAATTGAATGTTATCTATACCAAAGTACATAGATAGCCAATTTGAAAATATTAAAAGGCCCGAAGAAATGATTAAAATCATATCCTTCGGGCCTTTTTGGTTTATGACCTTTCGGTCCGCGACTTTCCAACTTTCTTGTTACTTTTGTTCCAATTATATTTATCAATTTTTTATGTGCGGAATTGTCGGTTACATAGGTTACAGGGATGCTTACCCAATCATTATCAAAGGGCTTCACCGTTTAGAGTATCGCGGATACGACAGCGCAGGGATCGCTTTATTTGACAAACAGCTTAAGGTGTTCAAAAAGGCGGGAAAGGTTGTCGATCTGGAAAATTTCGTGAAAGATGTTGAGTTGGGCGGGAGTATCGGCATGGGCCACACACGTTGGGCAACGCACGGCGCTCCAAGTGACCGCAACTCTCATCCCCACTCGTCCGGCGACCGTAAGCTTACCATTATTCATAATGGTATAATCGAAAATTACGGTATTATTAAGGAAACGCTGATCAATAAAGGGCATGTTTTTAAAAGTGATACCGATACGGAAGTCCTGATCCACCTTGTTGAAGATATACAAGAGGAAACCGGCCTCGACCTTCGCGAGGCGGTTCGGGTAGCGCTAAATAAGGTAATAGGCGCCTACGCCATCGTCATCATGAGCGCTGATGAACCGGACCTGCTGATCGCGGCCCGAAAAGGCAGCCCAATGGTTATTGGCGTTGGAAAGGGCGAGTATTTTATAGCATCGGACGCTACGCCAATTGTAGAATACACCAAAAATGTGATCTATTTAAACGATAATGAAATAGCCTTTGTACGCAGGGAAGACTTGCTGATCAAGAATATCGACAACACCGTACAAACCCCCTACATTCATGAGCTTGATCTTAAGTTAGAAATGCTTGAGAAAGGCGGGTATGACCACTTTATGCTTAAGGAAATTTATGAGCAGCCGAGGTCAATACGCGATTGTATGCGCGGCCGTATCTATCCACAGGAAGGCAAGGTGCAGCTTGGCGGAATAAAGGAGTACACCGAGAAATTAAAAAATATCGACCGTATCATCATTGTAGCGTGCGGCACGTCGTGGCACGCGGGTCTTGTTGGCGAATATTTGATTGAGGAATATGCCCGTGTTCCCGTAGAAGTGGAATATGCATCGGAATTTAGGTATCGTAATCCAATCATTACCGAAAAGGACCTGGTTATCGCTATTTCGCAATCAGGTGAAACAGCCGATACTATGGCAGCCATTGAGCTGGCCAAAGAAAAAGGTGCGACCATTTTTGGTATTTGCAATGTTGTAGGCGCTTCAATACCGCGTACCACCCATGCCGGCGTTTATACACACGCAGGCCCCGAAATTGGCGTGGCTTCAACCAAAGCGTTTACCGCGCAAGTCACTGTATTAACGCTAATGGCCTTTTATATTGCCCAGCAAAGAGGAGCCATTACGCAAAGTAAGCTCGTCGAGCTTTTAACCGGTTTAAATGAAATACCTGAGTTAGTTGAAAAAGCTTTAAAATCCGATGATCATATTAAAAAGATAGCGGCAAAGTTTAAGGATTCTACCAACTGCTTGTTTTTGGGCCGGGGCAGCTCGTTCCCTGTGGCGCTTGAGGGCGCTTTGAAATTGAAGGAAATCTCTTACATCCACGCAGAAGGATATCCGGCAGCTGAAATGAAACATGGCCCAATTGCCTTAATTGATGCCGATATGCCGGTTGTATTTATCGCAACCAAAGATTCGTCATACGAAAAAGTAGTCAGCAATATACAGGAAGTGAAAGCCCGTAGCGGACATGTGATCGCCATCGTTACTGAAGGAGATACTGAAGTGAAAGGGATGGCAGATTATGTTATTGAGATACCAGCAAGCGGCGAGGCTTTTGTACCATTACTGGCAACCATCCCGCTTCAGTTACTGGCCTACCACATTGCGGTAATGCGCGACTGTAATGTTGATCAGCCACGGAATTTGGCGAAGTCGGTAACAGTGGAGTAGTTTTTCAGTTTGCAGTGAGCTGTTTGCAGTAAAAAGGAAAGGCGGTTCGCAGTTGGTATACCCAACTGCAAACTGCCTGCTATAAACTGCAAACTGATTAAGCGTGCACCGGGATGGATTTCATTGCTTCGTCCAGATCCAGCTCAAGGCCTTTCGCAATGGCCATTCCGAGGCCGATGTCAGCCCTGAACCAGTGACAAAGCTGCCTGTTGACGATCAACTCGCGCTTCGGACCGGTAATGCCGCTCATGGAATTGGTAATATTTTTTATCAGATCGTGCCTGGCCTGATCGCTCATTAACCGGTATAAATTACCGGGTTGCGTATAATGGTCATTTTCACCTTCGGCATTACGGTCGTACCAGTCGGCTACACCGGTCCCTAAATCCCATGACGGTTCTTTATAGGCTGGGTCAGCAACGATGTCATCAAAGCTGTTCGGAAAATAATTCGGCGCCGAACCCTGGTTGCCGTCAACACGCATCTGGCCGTCGCGCTCGTAATTATTCACCGCAAACGGGCACCTGTTTACTGGGATCTGTTCGTAGTTTCCGCCTAAACGGTGACGGTGCGCATCCGGATAGGATAATAACCTGCCCTGGAGCATTTTATCGGGCGAATAGCCAACGCCATCCACAACATGGGCAGGGGCAAATGCAGCCTGCTCAACGTGGGCGAAATAGTTATCCGGATTTTTGTTTAATTCCAATACGCCCACATCAATCAGCGGAAAATCACCGTGCGGCCAAACTTTTGTAAGGTCAAACGGGTTCCATTTATAGGTTTTGGCCTGCTCCTCGGTCATTACCTGTATTTTCAGTTCCCATTGCGGAAAATTTCCGCTATCGATAGCCGTTAACAGGTCGTGCTGCGCAAAATCAGGGGCTTTGCCGCGCATTTCGCCGGCTTCTTCATCGGTAAAGTTTTTAATGCCCTGTTTGGTCAGGAAATGGAATTTTACCCAATGCCTTTCGTTATTGGCATTGATCATGGAAAAAGTATGGCTTCCGAAACCGTGCATGTGCCGGTAGCCATAAGGTGTGCCTCTGTCAGACATCAGGATGGTTACCTGGTGCAGGCTTTCGGGGTTTAGCGACCAGAAATCCCACATCATGGTTGCACTTTTGCAATTGGTGTACGGGTCGCGTTTTTGTGTGTGAATAAAATCGCCAAATTTTTTCGGATCTTTTATAAAAAATACCGGAGTATTGTTTCCCACCAGGTCCCAGTTGCCTTCTTCAGTATAAAATTTTAAAGCGAAGCCCCTTGGATCACGTTCAGTGTCCGCCGAGCCTTTTTCGCCCCCTACAGTTGAAAAACGCAAAAATGTCTTTGTTTCCTTGCCAATGGTATTGAAAAGTTTGGCGCGGGTATATTTTGAAATATCGTGCGTAACAGTAAAAGTGCCGTATGCGCCCGATCCTTTGGCGTGCACTACTCTTTCAGGAATGCGCTCGCGGTTAAAATGGGCCATTTTTTCGTGCAGGATAAAATCCTGCAATAAAATAGGGCCGCGTGGCCCTACGGTCATTGAGTTTTCGTTTTCCGCATAGGGTATCCCTGATGCGGTTGTCAGTTTCTTCTTAATTTCCATCTGGATAGTTTTAATACATCCAAACTTCATCATAAAAATTTAATAGAAAAAATCAATAATTACTATATTTGAATAGGAGAAATCTATATCTATTGAAAATCAAGATAGAGGCAAGATTTTTAGAAGCAAGAGTCAAGATAGTAAAAAGCAAGAACAATTGGTCATTATCCTCATTCTTCTTGTCTTGTCTCTTGGTTCTTGCTTCTTGACTCTAACTTAGCTACTTAACATGACTATAACCCAGCTTGAATACATTGTGGCTGTTGATACATACCGGAGTTTTGTGCTTGCCGCTGAAAAATGTTTTGTTACTCAGCCCACCCTGAGTATGCAGGTACAAAAATTGGAAGATACACTTGGCGTAAAGCTGTTTGACCGTAGTAAGCAACCCGTTGTGCCCACCGAAATCGGTATCGAAATTGTTACACAAGCCAGGATATTGCTTTCGGAAAGTGAGAAGATCAGGGAGATCATCACCGACAGGAAAAAGGAATTGTCGGGTGAATTGAAATTAGGGATAATTCCTACCGTGGCACCCTATATTCTACCAAAAGTACTCTGCAGCTTTATTGAAAAATACCCTCAGGTGAAACTGATCGTGTGGGAACAAACGACCGAACAGATCATTCAGCAATTGAAATCGGGGCAGATCGATTGCGGCATTTTATCAACGCCTTTGCGTGAAGCCACCTTAACCGAAATACCCGTATTTTATGAAAACTTTGTAGCTTACGTATCCAAAAACAGCAAACTATCCAAAAAGAAAAATATAAGCCCGGAGGATATTGATATCGAGGAAATATGGATGTTAAACGAGGGCCATTGTATGCGCGAGCAGGTGTTAAATATTTGCCAGCGCCGCAAAGCAACGGAAAGGTTTAAACATCTTGAATACAACATAGGCAGCGTTGAAACGCTGAAGCGTATGGTTGACCAAAGTAGCGGGGCAACCATTTTACCCGAGCTCGCACTTTCGGACCTGAGTGATAAACAGTTGGATAAGGTACGTTATTTTAAAGCGCCCGAGCCGGCCCGGGAAGTAAGTATTGTTATCCAGCGTAATTTCTTGAAACGCAGGATGATCGAGGCATTAAAAAACGAGATCCTTGATTTGCTGCCCAAACGTATGAAAACTAAGAAGAAAAAAGATGTGATGAATATTTAGAGTCGGGAAAGTCCGGAAGAAGGGTTGTACTTCTGCAATTGGCATTCCGACTTCCGAAATAGTTTATTTCCGTATTTTTGCCACATGGCCAGCATCCTATACTTTGAAAACAATCCTTACCAGGAAAACACCTACGTGCTATACGACGAAAGCGGCGAATGCGCCATTATAGACCCCGGCATGTATTCCGCTGCCGAACAAAACGTAGTGGTAAGTTTTATCAGGGACAAAAATTTAACACCGGTTTTATTGCTGAATACACACTGCCATATTGACCATGTACTTGGCAACAAATTTGTTTTTGATCAATACGGGCTTAAGCCACAATTCAATAAAGGCGAATTGCCGGTGCTGGAAGCGGTTGTTGCATACGCGCCGATGATGGGCATTAGGTATGACACATCGCCTTTGCCGGACGAATACTTACCCGAATCAGGTAGCATTCGTTTTGGAAAAACCGAGCTGGAACTGATATTCGCGCCCGGCCATTCACCGGCACACCTATGTTTTTATGATAAAAAGGATAATATACTGATTGGTGGCGACGTCTTATTCAGGAGCAGCATAGGGCGCACCGACCTGCCCGGTGGTAACCATAACCTGCTGATAAAAAATGTCGAAGAAAAGTTATTTACTTTACCGGATAATTGTACCGTATACCCCGGTCACGGCCCGGAAACGACCATAGGTTACGAAAAGCAAACCAACCCGTTTTTTAATTAATTAAAAATTCAAAAACAGACTGCAAGTCGCATATTCACTAAATCGCCAACTCACTAACTCACCAACTAATTGAACACTTCTGTTTACATAGCTAAGAGGTACCTGTTTTCACGAAAGAAGGTGCATGCCATTAATGTGATTTCGGGGATTTCTATGGTTGGGGTATTGATCGGCAGCGCGGCGCTGATCATTATTTTATCGGTGTTTAACGGGTTTGAGGACGTGATACTGTCTTTATACAGCAATTTTTCGCCGGAAATTAAAATTGAACCACGGCTTGGAAAAACTTTTGACCCTAATACAGTTTATTTCAATGCGCTTCGGCATGACCCAAAAGTGTTTTCTTATACCGAAGTTTTGCAGGAAAAAGCGTTAATCAAATACGACGGCAAGCCTTTTATAGGTACAGTAATGGGCGTAAGCGAGGATTTTTTGAAGAACCCTCAATTAGACAGTACCATCCAAAGCGGATCATTTACATTAAAAACGGACAACCAGGATTTTGCTGTTATCGGTTCGGCTGTACAGGGGAGCCTCGGGGTAAATATACATAACCAGTTTTCGCCGCTTGAAGTTTACTCGCCCCGTCGCGAAGCAAGCGGCGGTTCAAACCCCCTAAATGAGTTTGTAGTTCGCACCATTGCACCGGCCGGCGTATTCGCCATTGAACAAGAGTTTGACGACCTTGTTATTACCCCGATTGAATTTGTGCGCAGCCTTCTCGATCAGCCAAAAGATGTATCGTCGATTCAAATCAATTTCCGTAAAGGCACCAACGTGGCGGCTGTCCAGTCGGCCATGCAGGATAAAATAGGCGGCAGTTTTATTATTAAAAACCGGAGGGAACAAAACACCGAACTATATAAAACATTAAACTACGAACGGTGGTTTATTTTTATGATATTGACTTTTGTACTGATAATAGCCGTCTTTAATATCATCGGCTCGTTAACCATGCTGGTGATCGATAAGCGAAAGGACATAGCTATTTTAACCAGCTTGGGGGCAGATAAAAAGCTGATCAAAAGTATCTTCTTTTTTGAGGGGATGATGATATCCGAAATTGGATGTTTTGCGGGAATAGTTTTGGGCCTGCTATTTTGTATATTGCAGCAACATTTTGGCCTGGTGAAAATGGGGAGCAAAATTTCGATGCTGGATGCTTACCCGGTATCATTAAGGCTTACCGATTTTATCCTGGTTTTTATAACGGTAAGCGTTATTGCTGTTATTGCATCAGGTATAAGCTCGCGGCTGAGCATTAAAGGGCTGGATGATATTAAACAGGACCTATAAATTTTTTAAATGCGATTAAAATTTACCGCCTATTTGATGTGCTTAGTGATTATCGGGATGTGGTCGTGCCGCAATTCCAATAAAAGTGCTAAAAATGTGGTTTATAAAGGCGTATACAGCTTTGGCCCCGAGGTGAAATCATTTAAGGATTGTGAAACCGGCAGCGAATTTTGGGCGACAGACAGTTCGAAGCAGTTGGAACTAAAATACTCGCAATTGAACTTTGAAAAACCTTATGTGCCTGTTTATGTTGAAGTAGAGGGCGTAAAAATACATTCGGGCAAAGATGGTATGGGCTCTGAGTATGACAGTACGCTCGTGGTAAAAAAATTGATCAAGATCACGAAAGAAATTCCGCAGGATATGTGCAACTGAAGCTGAAAGCAAAAAGCCGAAAGCAAAAAAAATATTAACCAGAGAACGCGTAAGCTTTAAGCTTTCTGCTTTCACCTTTAAGCTTAAAACATGGAATCAAAACGTCAGCAAAAATTTGCAGGAGTAATACAACAGGACCTGGCTGCTATATTTCAGCGCGAAGCCATAAATTATTTGCCTAATACATTGATAACTATAACCAAGGTCAGGGTTACGCCCGACCTGGCTATTGCCCGGGTTTTTTTAAGCTTCTTTAATAATACAAACCCGCAATCAGCCTTACAAACTATTAAATCTCATGCTTCCGAAATACGGTACAAGCTGGGCGCGCGCATAAAGGACCAGGTGAGAATTATTCCCCAACTGGAGTTTTTTGTTGACGATACCGGCGAATACGTAGAGCGGATGGATAAAATCTTCGATAAGATAAACAAGGAAGACCGGCAGGCGGAGTAATAAGTCAGTAGTGAGTCCTAAGTCCTGAGTCGTTTGGATTTGTTATTTTGCGAAATGAATTTTTCCGGTCAATTGTCTGCTTATTTAAGTGCCCATCCCGCCGGTAAGGTAATTGATTTTAATCCCCAAACCGACCGGCTGTACCATTTTGATTTTACTTCCACTAACACAGAGCTGGATAGCGCAACGATTTCGGATACTTCAAGTTTCAGCTGCTGGATAAATAATAAACTGCACACTAATAACTGCCTTTACGGTATAGGCGGTTATATGGAACACCGCACCCTGTATGCCCGGAGCCCGCTGTTTGATGCGGAGGATGAGCCCCGCAGGCTGCATTTGGGCATAGATATATGGGCAAAGGCCGGTACGCGTGTTTATTCACCTCTGCCCGGGATAGTCCACAGTTTTAACGACAACAATAACTTTGGCGATTACGGCCCAACCATCATTTTAGAACATGACCTCGAGGGGCTGAAACTATACAGCCTTTATGGCCACTTAAGCCGCAAAAGCCTGAAGGGGTTATCCATTGGGCATCCTGTGGGCAAGGAAGATCAAATTGGTTGGCTGGGTATTGAAGATGAAAACGGGCACTGGCCGCCGCACCTGCATCTCCAGTTGATGTTTGACATGGAAGGGATGCAGGGCGATTATCCCGGCGTTTGTCGTTTTTCGGAAAAAGAGAAATATCTCAAAAACATACCGGACCCGCAATTGATACTGAAATTTCCAAAAGCAGTAAATGAATAAGACTTTTTACAACATGGCTTGTTGCTTACTCTTCCTTTCCTATCAAAATGATAATAACCTATCAAAATGATAGGTTGAATGCATGGTGTAATTGTCACACTAATTGGGTAAATTTCTGTATCCTAACTGGTTACTTACCGAATGCCTTGTGTGGCATGGCTATTGATTTGCGCCGCTTGATTAATTACATCAAATGGTTATTTCTTCATATTCGTATTTACCCGGCCGGACTTCGCGGCTACAAGCCCCTTTAACTTTTATTTATGGATTCACATATTAAGCGGCTTTCCTTTGCGGGAGCGCTGGTTACGCTAGGTATTATTTTTGGCGATATCGGCACATCTCCCCTTTATGTTTTTCAAACGTTGCTGGTTGAAGGTGGTAAAGTAAATGAAGCCCTCGTGCTCGGATCAATATCTTGCATCTTCTGGACACTTACCCTGCAAACCACTTTTAAATATATTTTTATAACCCTGCAGGCCGATAACCACGGAGAAGGTGGAATATTTTCGTTATACGCCCTGGTGCGCCGGTATGGAAAATGGCTGGCTATACCGGCTATAATTGGCGCCGGCACCTTGCTTGCTGATGGTATTATCACTCCGCCCATTTCCGTAACATCGGCTATTGAGGGATTGAACAATGTGCCCGCACTTAGCAACCCGAAACTGCATCCCGAATTTGTAGCAGGCAGTCCCCTTATTTTGGGCCTTGTTATCGGTATTATGGTCGCCTTGTTTTTCTTCCAGCAGTTTGGCACAAAGGTGGTTGGCTCGGCGTTCGGGCCTATTATGCTGTTATGGTTTTTGATGATCGGCACTTTGGGTTTCCTGCAGGTAGTGCATTATCCTACCATATTTAAAGCTTTTAATCCATATTATGGAATGCGGCTGCTGGTTGACCACCCCGGTGGCTTCTGGCTTTTGGGCGCGGTATTTTTATGTACTACCGGCGCCGAAGCATTGTACTCCGACTTGGGGCATTGCGGCCGAAAAAACATCCAGGTTAGTTGGATCTTTGTAAAGATCACGCTTTTATTAAGTTATTGCGGGCAGGGCGCGTGGGTATTGCTTCAACCTAAAGGAACTAATTTCGGCGGCGTAAACCCGTTTTATGCCATTGTACCCAATCCGCATTTATTCATGATCCCTTGTGTGGCGTTGGCAACCCTGGCAACTATTATCGCCAGCCAGGCGCTCATTAGCGGGTCGTTTACGTTAATAAGCGAAGCCGTAAGCATGAATTTTTGGCCGCGTATAACCATTAAATATCCATCAAATATTCGTGGGCAAATTTATATACCAAGTATCAATTGGATACTATGTATTGGATGTGTGCTTGTATCGCTCTATTTTCGTAAATCTGAAAATATGACGGCGGCGTATGGCTTTTCAATCACCATCGCCATGCTGATGACCACTATATTAATGTCGTACTTTATGCGATACGTAAAACACTGGCCTTTCTGGCTTGTGGTTATTATTCTGTGTGTATTTTTAACGGTTGAATCGTCTTTCTTTATAACAAATGCGGCGAAATTGCTGAAGCGGATATTCTTTGTTGTGTTTGAGGTTGGCCTGATATTTACGATGTATATCTGGTTCAAAGCCCGTAAGATCAATAACCGGTTTTTGCATTTTATCGACTTAAAGGATCAGATACCCATGTTAATTGCGCTGAGTGCGGATGAAACGGTTAGCAAATATTCAACCCATCTCATCTATCTTACCAAAGCTAACAATGCCAAACAGATAGAGGAAAAGGTTATCTACTCGATCATCAGCCGGAAACCCAAGCGGGCCGATACCTACTGGTTTGTTCATATCGAAACGACCAATGAACCTTACACCATGGAATACAGCGTGGACCAGATAGAGCCGGGGAAAGTGATCCGGGTTGAATTCAGGCTGGGATTCAGGATACAGCCGCGTGTGAATGTATTGTACCGCAAGGTTATTGAAGATATGGTGGCCCGCAAGGAGATCGACATTACAAGCAACTACGAGTCGCTGCATAAATTTAAAGTTACCGCGGATTTCCGGTTTGTGATCATGGAAAAGTTCTTGTCATACAATAACCTGTTCCGCACCAGGGAAGGGTTTATATTAAACAGCTATTTCGCGATCAAAAAACTGGCCCTGTCCGAAGCCAAAGCCTTTGGCCTGGATACCAGTGAAACCTACGTGGAAAAAATACCGCTTATCGTAAAACCAGTTGGAAACGTTGTGTTGAAGCGGGTTGACCCAGTATAAGTGTTGTGGATACAGGTTCGCCGAAATTGAAAGCCCGAATTCCGAAATGCAGATATTTTTATCACTTTTGATTGATCATGCAAAAGGACAAACTGTTAATTATTGATGATGAGGAGCGTTTGCGCAACCTGCTGGCCCGTATTCTTCAACTGGAGGGGTATGATGTGCTCGTAGCCTCAACAGGCAAAGAGGGCTTAAAAAAATTACAGCATGAACCCATACCGGTTGTCATCAGTGATGTTAAGCTGCCTGACATAAACGGTATCGAACTCACTTCACAAATAAAAGCCGGGTGGCCTGCTACGGAAATTATTGTATTAACAGCTTTTGGTACTATTAACGACGGTGTAAAGGCGATTAAATCGGGCGCGTTTGATTACATCACAAAGGGCGATGATAACGAAAAAATAATTCCCCTTGTTAGCAAAGCAATGGACAAAGCTTTGCTGCAGCAACGGGTTTTTGAGCTGGAGAAAAAACTAAACAATAAGTTTGGTTTTGAACGCCTGATCGGCAAGTCGCCTGCTATAACCGATGTAATAAAACTGGCCCAAAAAGTAGCGCTAACCGATACAACCGTTCTATTGCTGGGCGAAACAGGAACAGGGAAGGAACTGTTTGCCGAGGCCATTCACCAGGCCAGCCCGCGCAACGCCAAAACGTTTGTGGCGGTTAACTGCAGTGCCTTTACAAAGGACCTGCTCGAAAGCGAGCTGTTCGGCCATAAAGCTGGCTCGTTTACCGGCGCGGTACGAGATAAAAAAGGGCTTTTTGAAGAAGCCAACGGTGGCACGATTTTTTTGGATGAGATAGGCGAGCTCGACCACGACCTGCAGGCTAAACTGCTGCGGGTGCTTGAATCACAGCAGTTTTTAAAGATCGGCGATACCAAACCTACGCAGGTAAATGTGCGCATCTTAGCTGCTACCAATCGTAATTTGCTCGATGAAGTAAATCAGGGCAGTTTCCGGTCAGACCTGTATTATCGTCTTTCGGTTTTTACCATTACGCTGCCCGCATTGCGCCATCGCAAAAAAGATATCGCGCTGCTGGCTGAATATTTTATGAACTATTTTGGCCTGAAGGTAAAAAAGCAATTCACCGGTTTGAGTAATACCTTTATTGAAAAGCTGGAAGCTTATAACTGGCCGGGAAATATCCGTGAGTTAAAAAACATCATTGAACGCGCCGTAATATTAGCGGATGATGATACCGTGGATGAAACGTTACTCCCTTATGAAATGCAGCAGCCGCAAGCTTCTAAACCGGGTAGCGCACTTTCAGCTTTCGACCTTTCGACCGTCGAAAAATTGCATATACAGCGTGTGCTTAACTATACCCACGGCAACCGTGCCGAAACAGCGCGCTTGTTAAATATAGGCATCGCTACCTTGTACCGTAAGCTGAAGGATTACGGGCTGGAATGAGATATTATTATCCTTTCACCCGCTCAACATAAGCGCCGGTAGCGGTGTCTACCTTTACCTTATCGCCGATGTTTATAAACAGCGGCACTTTTATTTCGGCACCCGTTTCAACAGTGGCATTTTTTAACGCGCCGCTTGAGGTGTCGCCTTTAACAGCGGGTTCGGTATAAGTGATCTCTAACTCGGCCGAGCCTGGTATCTGGCCCATAATAGGCTCATCGCTTTCAAAAGCAACGATCACATTCATCCCTTCTTTCAGGAATTTTACCGCGTTGCCGAATAAGGTTTTGGGTATGTTATGCTGGTCGAAAGTAGTGTTGTCCATTACCACCAGCGAGCCGGCGTCTTCATATAAATACTGGTAGTCGTTCGTTTCAACACGTGCTATGGTTACATCTTCATCCGTGCGGAAACGGTATTCAACCAGTTTGCCGGTTTTTACATTGCGCATGCGTGCCTGGTAAAATGCGCGCAAATTGCCGGGTGTGCGGTGTAAAAATTCTTCAACCTGTAACAACTCGCCGTTGAAGCGGATGATGTTGCCGTTCTTTATTTCGGATGCTTTTGACATAACGCTATTATTGAGGCGCAAACTTAGACACTTATGGGGAAAGAAACAAGAGGAGAGATTAGCGTTAGCGATTGGAGATTAGCTGAATATTAAATTTCGAATGATGAATAACGAAGTACCTGGGCGTTTGACATTCAAAAGTCATTATTCGAAATTCAGCGTTCGCTATTTAAAGGCGCCTTCAGCTTTGGTCTTTCAGCTTTCAGCTAAAATCCGCACCTTTGCACATCCAAAATTTGCACATCTAACATGAGCGTATCCGTATTATCCCAAAACCTGCATGGGTCTGAAATTATCAAAATAGCAGGCGAGATCAACGAGTTAAAACGACAGGGGCAAAATATCGCCAACCTAACCATCGGCGATTTCGATTCAAATATTTACCCGATCCCTGATGCATTGAAACAGGGGGTCATTCGGGAATACAACGATAACCAAACAAACTATCCTGCTGCCGACGGTATGCTCGACCTCCGCGAAAGCGTGTCGGCATTTTTGAAAAGCAGGTACAATCTGGATTATGCTACGAACCAGATATTAATATCCGGCGGTTCAAGGCCTTTAATTTATTCTACGTATTTAGCGCTCGTTGACCCGGGTGATAAGGTAGTGTTCCCGGCGCCATCGTGGAACAATAACCACTACTGCGACCTCACCGGTGCCGAAGCTATCATTATCCAAACCCGGCCTGAGCATAATTTTATGCCGACCGCCGACGAGATAGGCCCACATTTAAAAGGGGCCACCTTGCTGGCACTTTGCTCGCCGCTTAACCCCACCGGCACCATGTTCAGCAAAAAAGATTTGGAAGAGATTTGCGACCTGGTTATTGCCGAAAATAAAACCCGGAAAGCCGGCGAAAAACCGCTTTATATTTTATACGACCAGATATACTCGCAACTAACCTTCGGCCACCATCAGCATTTTGACCCGGTTAGCCTGCGCCCCGAATTAAAGGATGTGGTGATATTTGTTGACGGCGCTTCGAAATGTTTTGCCGCCACCGGTGTACGGGTGGGCTGGGGATTTGGCCCCACAAACGTGATCGGCCACATGAAGGCAATAGTAGGCCACATGGGCGCCTGGTCGCCAAAACCTGAGCAAATGGCCATGGCGAAGTTCCTGAAACAGGACGACGAAGTGAACAACTACCTGGCCCGGCTCAAATCAAATATCCAAAATAGTTTGAATACCCTTTACCAGGGATTTAAGCAATTGCAGGCCGAAGGATTGAATGTTGACGCCATAGAGCCTATGGGCGCTATTTACCTGACGGTAAAAGTTGATTATGCCGGTAAAACCACCCCGGACGGTAAATTGCTGAAAACATCAACCGACATTAATTTCTATCTCATCAAGGAAGCGAAAGTTGCTTTTGTACCATTCTCGGCATTTGGCACGGACGATAATGTAAACTGGTTCCGCGTATCAGTAGGCGCAAGCACTTTGCAGGATATTGAGCAAATGATCCCAAGAATAAAGGACGCGCTGGCGAAATTGAAATAGCCCGGTGCATTTTAGATTGGTCAATGTTTTAAAAGTTGACCAATCTTTAAAAATCAAAAAAATTACTTTTTCTCCGGCATCAATATAAATTTGATCAGGTTATTGCCACCCAGGTATTTATTGGCGGCATCCTTTGTGCTTTGCACCGTAACGTTGTTAAGGCTGTTTACATGGTTTAAAATATCATCCGGATTATCCTGGTTTTGCGAGGCAGCGCCTAAATAGCCGGCCCAAAAAAAGTTCTCTTTTAACTGTACCTGTGTCGAGCGCGCTTCCTGTGCTTTAAACTTCTCAATATCGGTTGCGATAGCGCCATTTTGTTTGATTGTGTTGATCTCCTCCAAAGCCGCTGCTACCAGTTTATCTACATTAGCAGGGGCACATTGAAAAGAAATAGTAAAGCTATACCGGCCGCTCGGAATTTTTTTATAGCTGGCCCTTACACCCGGCGAATATGTGCCACTTTCCTTTTCACGCAAACGCTCGTCAAGCTTGATCTGCAAAATTTCCTCCAATGCGTCGATCTGGATATTGTTCGCTTCATTGTAGTCGTAATCGCCGCTGAACACCAGTTGCACACTGCTTTTGTCGCCGATACCTTTAGTTACCGTTTTGGTGATCCGCCCTGCCGGCGGCTGGATATGCAAGTTGTTATAGGTCTCTTTACCGTTTGTGGAAGGCAGGCTGCCAAGGTAAGCCTCGAGGTAAGGCTTTATCGTTTCCACCTTAAAACTGCCCACGATGGTGAAAATAAATCCATTTGCGTCGGCAAAACGGTCCTTATAAAAAGAATAGGCTTTATCAAGGCTGGCTGCGTTTAATCTTGCCATATTAACGACCATTCCCCTGAGATTATGGTTGCTCATCGTAGCCGAAATGGTATCCTGGAAAACGCTTCCGGGGTCGAGACTGCGGTTGGCCAGTAACGATTTGGTTTGGCTGAGATTTGATTGCCAGATATCCGCATCCTTGCGCGGGCGGGTAAAATATAAATATATCAGCTGCATAGCCGTTTCAAAATCTTTAGGCGTTGCGTTAGCCGAGATGCCTTCAGTTATATCACTGATATAAGGTGATACACTTACATTTTTGCCGCTCATCATTTTGTCCAGTTGCACTTGTGTAAATTCGGAGATGCCGCTGCTGCCGACGATGCCACCCGCCATTGAAGCAGACGTATAATCCTGGTCATTTGCCAGCGAGGTGCCGCCAAAGCGATAGCCATTTATCAGCACCTGGTCGTTTTTGAACTCAGTGGGTTTTAATATCACTTTTACACCATTGCTGAGCACAATGGTAGTGGTGGCAATGGCGCTGTCGGCCTGCTCGCTTATAACTTTACCCGGAGCAGGTAGCTTATCCAGCAACGGCTTATCAACCGTGTTATCAATATAGGGTTTTATATTTTTCCCGCCTGCGCTTATCCAATCCAATAAGGTTTTCTCGTTTGGCAGCTTGTCTTTTTCTTTATCAGGCGCTTCAACGATCACCACCCGATTCTGGTCGCTGATAAATTTGCCGGCCATGGCATTAATTTCCGCAAGGGTTATCCTGCCGATGTTGTTCACATAAAAATTATATTCATAGGATACACCGGGCATAGCCTCGCCGGTTAAAAAATTTCGTTGGTATTCATTTACAAAGTGTACCGATGGAGTTTTGTCCCGCTCCTTATAGGCGTTATCTATTCCCAGCAGGGCAGTTTGTTTTGCCCTTTCAAGCTCTGTCAGCGTAAACCCAAACTGCCGTGCTCTCTCGGTTTCGGCTACAGCAGCCTTTACCGCTGTTTCAAGCCCACCCGGTTTAGCCACCGCGAACGTAGTAAAGGCATCCAGTTTACCTATAAATCCCCCGTAACTTGCCTGCCCGAACAGGAACGGCGGATTGGCCTTTTGCAGCAATTCGCCCAGGCGGGCATTGAGCATCTGGTTGAATAGCTGGATACGGATGTTTTGCATATAGTCTGCCGTTGTTCTCGCTATTGTTCCGGGATGTTTTACGATAATTTCGGCAATGGTGTAAGGATATTCTTTGTCGGTTGCGATCTTTACCGCTGTGCCGGGGGTAGCCGGTACGGTATATTTTATGCGCGGTTTTTCGCCCGGAGGGTTTGTTAGTGACGAGAAGTTTTCACTGATCAGTTGTTCAACCCGTTTGGGGTCAAAATCACCGACGGCTATTACGGCTTCCAGATCGGGACGGTACCAGTCGTGATAAAAGCTTTTAATGGTTTCGGATTTAAAGGTTTTCAGTATATCTTCCTTGCCGATAGGCAAACGCTGGGCATATCTTGAATTATTAAGCAACACCGGCAGGGTTTGCAAGCTTAAACGTTCCTGGGCATTTTTCCCGCGCAGGCGTGCTTCTTCCAGCACCACGCCGCGTTCTGCATCTATCTCCTTCGGGTCGAATGCCTGGTATCCCGCCCAGTTGGCCAGGATGTTGAAGCCTTTCTCGAATGTTTTTATGCTGTCAGTAGGTATCGGGAGCTGGTAAACGGTTTCATCAAATGAAGTAAAGGCGTTCAGATCAGCGCCGAATTTGATGCCTGATTTTTGCAGGTAATCCACCAACTGGTTTTTAGGATAGTCGCGCGTGCCGTTAAACGCCATGTGTTCGGTAAAGTGCGCCAGCCCCTGCTGGTCGTCGGCCTCTAATACCGACCCGGCTTTGCTTACCAGGTATAGTTCGGCCCTGTTTTTAGGCTCGGCGTTTTTACGGATATAATACGTGAGGCCATTGGGCAGCTTGCCGATGATCACATTCGGGTCGACCGGTAAAATATTGCCGCTTAATTGTTCAGCCGTGGCACCCGGTTTGATTTTGTGCGACGGGGCAGGCTTTCTTTTTACCTGAGCAAATGCGCCAACAGTTAAAAAAATAAACGCCAGCGCCGTTATGGCGATTTTTTTGTTTAAATACATTTTACTAGGGGATAATATTCTGCTAAGATGCTAAACGAATAGCTTAGTTACAAATTGTATTTATCGCCTGAGTGCGGCGGTTTGCCTTTATTTTGTTTCCACTATTTTGGTTATGCTTTTCCGGATCGTTTCCTTATCGGCTTTCGATTTAGCTAGTTTTAACGCTGTTTTTAAATGGATCAATGCCTGTTGCTTATCAATATCCGTATACAAATGACCCAACAGGGAGTAATATAGATGATTCGAGGTAAGCTTCAATTTCTCAGCTTCGATAATCGCCGTTTGCTTGTTTCGTGCCTTTGCTAAAGCAAACGTTCGGTTCAACGCGGCAATCGGCGAATACTCTATTGGGAGCAGCGTGTTATAGAGCTGTAAAATACTTTCCCATTTTTCCGTGGTATCGTCTTTTTTGGTATGCCAATATGCTATGGCCGCCTCAAGGTGATATTTTGATATTTTATCGCCTGTGGCCGCTTTATTTAAATAGAATTCGCCTTGTATGATGAGGTTTTTATCCCACAACGTTGTGTCCTGGTCATCGTATAAAATAATTTCGCCGTTTTGGTTAAGCCGTGCATCAAACCGCGAGGCGTGGAAGCACATCAGCGAAAGCAAAGCATTTACCGGCGGTTTATTGGTGTGCGGATCATCAACCAGCAGGTAATTTAGCCGCATGGCTTCCAGGCAAAGGTCTTTTCGTAAGGTGGTGTTTTGCGATGAGGAATAATAACCCTCGTTGAAAAGCAGGTACAGGGTGGTTAACACGGTTTCCAGCCTTGCGTCAATTTCCGATACCCTGGGAAATTCGATCCTTACCTTTTCTTTCCGTAGCTTTTCCTTCGCCCTGAACAGGCGTTTATTGATGGTTTCTTTATTGCTCAAAAACGCGCCGGCTATCTCTTCGATCCCGAACCCGCAAAGAATACGCAGGGATAAACCTATCTGTGCTTCTGCCGGTATTGAGGGATGGCATATGGCAAACATCATTTGCAGCTGGCTGTCGGCAATGTTTTTATTTGAGAGGTCGATCTCTATCTCATGGGACCCGGTATTGGATCGCTGTATGCCGGGTTTAACCTTTTCGGAAAATATATTGTTTCGTTTTAAATGGTCCCTTGCCTTGTTTTTAGCTACAGTATAAAGCCATGCGGCGGGGTTTTCGGGCAAGCCTTTTATGCCCCAGGTTTCGGTTGCCAGCAAAAAGGTATCGCTGGCAATGTCTTCGGCAATCTCGATATGCTCAAAGCCAACCAATCTACCTAAAACGGAGACGATTTTGCTGTATTCGGTCCTGAATAAATGGGGAATTATTTCCTGTTGTTCCATTTGATTAAAAAAGCCCCTGTAAAAGTACAGAGGCTTTCCGGCAAATCAGTATTGTCGTTACATCTGATCAATTGGGCGCACTTCAACACTTCCGCCAACGGCAAATATCGGGCATCCTTTCGCCAGTTCAACAGCCTCGTCCATTGAGTTAGCTTTAACCAGCGTGTAACCACCTAATGACTCTTTAATTTCGGTGTAAGGGCCATCGGTTACAACGTTGTTGGGCCGTAGCACTTTGCCTTCTTCGCCAAGGCGGTTCCCGCGGTCGACGAGTTTGTTTTGCGCTGCAATACTGCCGATCCAATCCATCCATTGTTGGGTCATACTTTGCATTTCTTCGGGCGACCCGGTCGGCATGGCCGTTGAAGCTCTCCTGAATAAGAATAAGAAGTCTTTCATTTTTTTATCGTTTAGTTGTTTATGACCCGATGACGATCGGCCTTCTGGAAATTGGACACGCCGCCTAAACTTTTTGCCTTTCAGCTTTCACCTCCTTATAGCACCCGACACAATAACCCCTTTAAATATTCTCCCTCCGGGAATGAGGCCCTTACCGGATGATCTTCGGGCTGGCAAAACTGGTGGATGAATTGCACTTGTTTGCCGGCATCCAGCGCGGCCCAGGCCAGCACCTGTTTAAACGTTTCCATATTCATGGCGCCCGAGCAGGAAAAAGTCGCCAGTAGCCCGCCT
Source organism: Mucilaginibacter sp. (assembly GCA_028288025.1). Lineage (GTDB taxonomy): Bacteria > Bacteroidota > Bacteroidia > Sphingobacteriales > Sphingobacteriaceae > Mucilaginibacter. Next base: position 60,277 of record JAQBOM010000028.1, read on the forward strand.
TTATTGAGCAGCAGCATAGCCAGGCGGTTCAAATCTTTATACGCACGTGATGCCCGATCGAGCGCGGAGCGCGATGGAGCGTATTTTGGGGGATCAAGGATGATGATGTCGAACAGTTCGCCATCGTCCTTGAATTGGCGCAGTTGTTTGTTGACGTCTGATTGTATAGCGGTAAGCCTGGCCGTATCAAAATTGTTTAGTTTGATATTTTCCTTAAGTGTTTCGATGGCCAGTGCCGAACTGTCGACGCTTGTTACCGATGCAGCGCCATTTTTTAGTGAGGCCAGGGTAAAACCGCCGGTGTAGCAGAAGCAATCCAGCACTTTTTTACCTTTTGCATGAGCCGCAAGCAGTTTACGGTTGTCGCGCTGGTCGCAGTAAAAACCTGATTTTTGCCCTTCGGCGATATTGATATTGTAAACAATCCCATTTTCACGAACCTCAACGCGCTCGGGCGGGTGGCTGCCTGCCAGTACAACGTTTGTGGTCTTTAATCCTTCATGCTCGCGCGATGCGGCATCGCTTTTATCAAAAATGCTTTCAGGCTTTAGCCGCTGCTGCAGCTCGTCGATAATTACCGGCAATACGTTTTCGATACCTGAGGTAAGTACCTGCACGGCCAGGTGCCCTGCATATTTGTCGACAATAAGGCCCGGCAAATAATCCGACTCACTGAATATTAAACGACAGGTGTTTGTATCGTCGCTCAAAACCTCCCCGCGGCTTGCCACTGCTACTGCCACCTTGTTTCTAAGCCATTGCTCGTTAACCTCAATAGCTTCGTCCCACTCCAGCAGGCGCACAGCTACCCTCGACTTATCGTTATAAAAACCGTAGGCCATAAATGCGCCTTTGGCATCTACCAGGCGCACGATGTCGCCGTTGGCGGGTTTGCCTTTGGCCCCATCAATAGCGCCCGAAAATACCCAGGGGTGGCGGTGCAAAACAGCTTTCTCTTTACCTTTTTTTAATACGACATCGATCATGGGGCAAAGGTAATAAACGCAACCTATAAACCCGTGAGCAAGCCCCGCACACAAAACCGCCCGTCATTGCGAGGAACGAAGCAATCTCTACGCCTGCTGATCACGGACCTTAAGCCCAGGTGGAACGGCATGCCGTGTACACTTTTCTTTTCGCATGCGCAATCAGCAGGCGACCTTTTTCTCCCCACGTGCTTTTATCTGTCTGACTTGTATAGTTTAGAGATTGCTTCGTTCTCGCAATGACCCTGGAGATATTTTGCAATGACGCGTGGAGAGAGGAAACGTTAAAACGGCAGCATCAACTGGTCCGTACGCTTTTCGTCTTTTTGTTTCGGAGTTGGCTCGTTGAAATTGGAGAGGGAGATGCCCAGCAGGCGCACTTTTTTGTCGTCGGGTTCGGTGGCGGCAAGCAGGCGTTTGGCTGTGGCGCACACGGTTTCCAGGTCGTTGAAACCGGCGGGGAACGATTGGTTGCGGGTGATCTGTTTAAAATCGCTGTATTTTATTTTAAGCGTGAGGGTGCGCCCTTTTAGCTGGTAGGTTTGCAAGCGGTTGCAAACCGTTTGGGCTATTTTGTCCAGTTCGGCTTCCATTTCTTCGGTGGTGGTCAAGTCATAAGGAAAAGTGTCTTCGGCGGCGAGGGATTTGGTTTCACGGTGGGGCTGCACCTCGCGGTTATCGATGCCGCGAACGATCTGGTAATAAAAGCGGCCGGCTTTGCCGAAGTTTTTGGTCAGTTCATCCTCGGTAAGTTTTTTCAGGTCTTCGCCGGTGTGCAGGCCCATGTTCTTCATCTTTTGGGCGGTTACCTTGCCCACGCCAAAAAACTTTTCGACCGGCAGCTTTTCCATAAACGCTTCGATAGCCGATGGGCCGATAAAGGTCAATCCGTCGGGTTTGTTAATATCTGAAGCGGTTTTGGCGACGAATTTATTTATCGACACCCCTGCCGAGGCGGTGAGCTGCAGTTCGTCCTTAATAGCCTGTTTTATTTGTTTGGCGATGTCGATGGCCGAGCCGATGTTGAGCTTGTCGGTGGTGACATCAAGGTAGGCTTCATCCAGCGAAAGTGGCTCGACCAAATCGGTATAGCGGCTGAATATTTCGCGTATCTTTTGCGAAACGTCTTTGTACGCCGCGAACCGTGGCCGTACAAACAGCGCGTGCGGACAAAGCTGCAGCGCCTTTTTCGAGGGCATGGCCGAACGGATGCCAAACTTGCGCGCCTCATAACTGGCCGTAGCTACCACGCCGCCGCGCCCCTCGGGCAGCCCGCCGACCACCAGCGGTTTGCCCCGGTATTCGGGGTTGTCGCGCTGTTCAACCGATGCGTAAAACGCGTCCATATCAATATGGATGATCTTACGGTGGGGGTGAGCGGGGGATTGGTCCATCTGCTGTTGTGGGTATACAAAGATATAAAGCCTGGCGGTTTTTGCTTGCCGAATTGCAGGTGTCGCACTGCGCCGGGTGCGACACCTGCGACAAAAAAGTGCGACAGGTGCGACACCTGTCGGTCTGCGCCGATTAATTTTACAATATCACTGCCCGTTTAATATAATCAAGCTTCGGAAAATGCCGCTTTAAATACGCGTTCCCGCCTGCAAAAACCGAATCCTGGTGACCTGCGCGTATGCCGCCGCCCGAGCGTTCGCCATAGCCGGCATAAAGCGCATCGGCAACATCCATTCCCTGTATTATTTTTGCGAAGGGCGCAAATTGCTGCGCATCAAGGGTTGGGCTATTGTCGCGCAGATTTATAAAAACCTGCGTGGTGCGTCCGTTCGGGTCTTTAAACGCGAAAGCCACCGTTCCGCGGTCATTTGATGTTTTACGCGGATCGTCGGGAATGGTTTTTGTGCGCCAGAGTTGTGCAATCCCAGGTGTTGAGGCTATGCCGAACTGTGCCCATGTTTTATCGCGCACGCGAAAAAAGGCAGTGTTATAATAATAGCCGTATCGTACCAGGTTATAAAACCTGTCGACGCCGTTTGGCGCCCATTCGCGCCTTACTTCCAATATTATATTTCCCTTTGTGGTTTCGAGCAGTACTTTAAATACCAGGGGTGCCTGTTTGGTAAATTCCCGGTTGCCGGGGTGGAGGAGCATACTTTGCGGTTTACAGCCTGGTAAAATGGTGGTTATTAGTATGGTATAGAAAAGCAAGTTTTTAAGCGAGGCCATATTCGGGGTGTAAAGCTGTATTCTTTAAAAGTGCGAAATTTATTTAAATTATAACGACGCGGAGGCACTATCCGTTTAACAAATGTACTTCTGCCACAGCGGCGGCGCGGCGCGACGAATGGATCGGTGGTGGATAGTTTTCGAAACTTGAAGTTTTCAAAACGGCAAGTTTGATCACTTCCAAGGTTGACATATATCGTTTAATATCGTAATTTTATAAAAAACAATTTTATGCTCACTATAGATAGAATTACATCCGATCCCCAAATAATGAACGGCAAGGCCTGCATAAGGGGCATGCGCATTACGGTATCACTGGTACTTAATCTTATCGCTAACGGGATGAATAAAACAGAAATCCTAAAAGAGTATCCTGTCCTGGAAGCTGAGGATATTAATCAGTGCCTGCAATACGCTGCCTACCTGGCGGAGGAAGAATTATATACAAATCAAAAAGTATCCTGATTTGCGATTTATATTAGATATGGGTATAGCCCAAAGTGTTGCATTATGGCTGAAAGTCCAGGGACATGATGCTATACATTTAAATGATGAAAACCTCTATAAACTCCCCGATGCCTCTATCCTTGAAAAAGCAATTAATGAAAAAAGAATCATTATAACTACAGATATGGATTTTGGTCAATTACTGGCATTCAATAAAACTCATCAAGCGTCGGTTATACAATTCAGAACATCTGTTTTTACTCCTGGCAACATCCGTGAAAAGCTTGTGTTATTATTGGAAAATTTTTCAGACCAGTTGGAAGGGGATTTCATTATAACTATTGAAGATAACCGGACAAGATTTAGGAAGCTTCCGATCTAAAGGACTTTTGTTTTTAAGGCTCGTTCAACCGCGCGCATTCGCTTATTGCTGTTTATTTCTTAAAAATGCAAAATTTATTTAAATTACCAACAGCGCAGGTGCATATCAATTCGCCAGCGTCACATAAAAACTAACATTACCCCTTATGCTTTTCCATTTATCCTGGCTGGCCGGCCGGTAATAATTGATGTGCGAAAAGGACGGGCTTGCGGGAATAAGGATCAAAGGCATTGCAACCATATCTTTATTATAGTCGACCCATTGCAGTGTAACTGCGCAATCAGCAGTTATCACCAGGTGATAGGGTGCCAGGTCTATCTGCGTCCAGCCGGTTTTATAGTTATTAAGGCTCACCAATATTTCTTTATTAAACAATAATGTATCAGGTAAATTATGCTTTATAGAATACATGTTCACCCTGAATCTGACGTATTTAAAGTTATTTCGCGATACATAGAAATTCAAATTTTCCAATCGCGCCGGGTAGCCTTCAATGTGTATTTTTAAACCCGACTCCGCGCCAATAATGGGCGCTTTGTCGCCTTTGGGTACAATGGATGCCTGGAGAAAACTCCCGGTTGATTGCCGTCCGACAATTATCGTATGCTGTAATGGATTTGTAACAACCACTTCATTTAGCCGGGTCACCTTTTTAGCCAGGCTAATCACTATGGGACCGTTTATATTCAACAACTCCCTTATCGTGCGCTTTACCGGGTAATAGCCCACTATACTCACCTGCAAAGTATCGCCCGGGTATTGGTTATCAACAGCCAGTTCAAAATGGCCAAGTGAATCAGAAACAGTGCCGACCGGTTTGTTGAGAATGCCGATACTGGCATAGCCCAGGGGTTGTTTAATATCGCCGTCTATAATTATACCCTGTAACAAGACATTGTTTCGTGGCTTGAGCCCCTGCGACGAAACGGCAAGCGGGGCCGCTGCAATTATGTATAGTATTACGATTAAAGCAGTTTTCATACACTTGGGTTAATTCCAAATGTATATAATCATTGATACATAAATTATTGTTAATCAAATATTTAACTTAATTTAACAACTTGGGTTGCAGATTGTTGGAGACAACTCCAACAATGGCGAGATTGCAGGTAATGGCAGGAAAAGTGAAAAAGTTATTTAAGTACCAACCGTGCGGAGGCATTATACGTTTAACAAATGTCTTTGGAAAGATAGAGTCAAGCACCAAGAGCAAAAGGCTGCCAAATTGAGCGTTAATTAAAATGGTTGATTTTTTATTTTTGTCCGGAATGACACAAATACCTGTTTTAACACGTTATCTTTACATTTAACCATTCAAATTGTTACCGGGCCTGTCATATTTTATCGTACCCCTGAACAAACTGACCAGGCTTTGCTGCTGGCTGTTTATCCTGTTTCCATTATGCGGCGCGGCGCAGCGGGCGGACAGTATTAAAATAAAGAAGGACAGCATACCCCATACAAGCGTTATCGGCGCAGTTACGGACGCCATTACAGGTATGCCTGTGCCTTTTGCCAACATCAGGGTGAGCAGCAGCGTCCGCGGCGGCAGCGCGGATAAGCTGGGGCGGTTTACCTTAAGCATTCCCATCGGGTTTAACCGGGTTACCTTTTCGCACGTCGGGTATCAGTCGTTCGCCTACGCCATTAAAGCGGGGCAGGTGAATGAGCTGCAGGTGCGGCTTGTTCCCAACGAGACTATGCTGAAGGAGGTATCGGTGAAGTCGCAAAGCAGAAAGTACCGCAACAAGGGCAACCCCGCTGTTGAGCTGATACAGGAGATTATTGACCACAAGGAGCGCAACCGCATGGAAAGCGCCGATTACCTGCAATACAACCAGTACGAGCGCACCGGCTTGTCGTTTTTTAATTTTTCGCCCAGGGTAGCCAAAAGCGAGCTAAGCTTTATGCTGGACACTACCCAAATAATAAACGGCAAAAAGCAAACTATGCTCCCGGTATTTTTCAGCGAAAAGCTGCTGGAAAACTATTACCGTAAAAGCCCTGCCAAATCCATACAGATAATAAAAGCGCAAAAGCAGATCAACGTGATCAAATTTATCGACACAGCCGGGCTGGGTGTTTATTTGAACAGGCTGTATGGCGATAACATCGATATTTATACCAATAACATCCAGGTACTGAACACGCAGTTCCTGAGCCCTATTGCCGACCATGCGAAGGATTTTTACAAGTTTTTTATTGAGGATACCATCGTGTCGGGCGGTCAAAAGCTGGTTGAAGTGAATTTTACGCCGCGCAACAAAGGCGACCTGCTTTTTGAAGGCAAGCTGCGGGTTACCCTTGACGGGGGCTACGCGGTGGTATGGTGCGAGATGAACGTGAATAAACACATCAACGTTAACTTTTTAAATAGCTTTCAGGTCGACCTGGATTTTAAGCAATTGCCCGGGGGGCGCTATTACCTGGTTAAAAGTAATGTGAAGGCAGATTTCGGGTTATACCGGAATGGCGGCACGGGCCTTTTTGGCGAACGGGCGCTGTTTTATTCGAATTACAAACTAAATGAGCCGATGCCGGGTGCATTTTACGACGGAAAAGATCTGCGCACGCTTGCGGACAACAACCAGGCAGACACCGGCTACTGGGCGCTTCATCGGCCGGATACACTTTCGCTGCAAAAGGCGCGGGTATACGCGAATATTAACCGGCTGGAGGCTATGCCATCGTTTAAAAGGGTATCGTGGGTGGCAGCGACGATAGCGCAAAACTATGCTGACGCAGGGCCTTTACAGGTAGGCCCGGTCGATGCGATTTATTCATTCAACGACCTGGAAGGGTCGCGCGTGCGTTTAGGCGGAAGGACAACCCCGGAATTTAATAAGTCGGTTTATTTTGAGGGCTATGGCGCTTACGGCTCCAAAGACACGAAAATAAAATACCAGCTGGCAGGCTACCTTTCTTTAAACCAGCTGCCTTATTACCGCTTCCCGAACAACTACTTTAAGCTGAGCTATTTATATGACGTTAACGTGCCGGGGCAAAGCTTCGGCGGCTCGCAGTCGGCACTGGCATCGTTTCACAGCGGTAAAACCACTTACTTTCTTTATAACCGGGTGCTGTCGCTGAGCTATGTAAAGGACCTTGAAAATCACTTTTCGTATAACCTAACTCTAAAAACATGGGATCAGCAGGCCGCCGGGAGCCTTGTGTACCAGCTGAACGATGCGAACAACAGCATTGTACATGACCTAACTACCCGCGAGGCGAGCCTGGGACTGCGTTATGCGCCGCATGAACAAATAATGCAGGGCAGCACCAGGCGCTCGACCATCGACAACAAATACCCTATCTTTAGTTTGACTGTTGCTTACGGATCGACAAAGATATTTAACACCAGCTATGACTACACCAATATCGGCGCTAACATCCGGAAACGCTTCTACCTGTCGCAGTTGGGTCACACAGACGTTACGCTGCTGGGCGGCATAGTTGCCGGCAAGGTGCCGTTCCCGCTGCTGAATATCAGCCCGGCCAACCAGTCGATCGCATATGGTTACAATTCGTACAATACAATGAATTACCTGGAGTTTGTGAGCGACCATTGGGCGGGTTTAAATATTAACCAAAGCTTTAACGGGTTTTTCCTGAATAAGATCCCATTGATCGAGCGGCTTAAGTGGCGCGAATATTTGTCGTTTAAAATTTTATATGGCGGCTTGCGCAACGAGAACAACCCGGTATACGCAAATAATTTATTCCAGTTCCCGGCCAGCTCAAACGGGATATATGGCTTAAGCAATACGCCATACGCCGAGGGCGGCGTGGGCGTCGGGAATATTTTCAAACTTTTCCGCCTGGATCTTATCAAAAGGTTTACCTACCTGGATCATCCCGGTGCTTCGCTTTACACGGTAAAACTTACGTTTAACGTGGATTATTGACGCTTTTGTTTGAGGTGACTCTATAAGTGTTCGGAAGCAATAGATACTATCAACAGAACATTAAGATTTAAATACTCAGCCTGCCTTCGGTTGAATCAGTTGACGTTAATTGCCCTTCGGGAACTGAATGGTGCGGTTTGGTTAAGAAAGGCGATTTCTTTGTAAAAATACCCAGGCAGAACAAAAGGCCGCCTAAAAGTAATTCAGGCCAAAATACTTTTGATGAAAATGTATATAACCACGGTGATACCATTAAAATAAAGCCCATCAAAACGTCGAGAACCAGGTGTATTTGCATAGGGAACTGCTTAACAAAACCTGTTTCGTTATCTACAAAAACAGCCATGATGAATTGCAGCCATCCAATGTATATTGGGATTAATAAAGCAGCGCTGGATACATTAACCAATCCAAATAGCCATGGTGAAGCTATTAATGTAAAGCTTAAGAGATAATTTAAAACACCGTATACTGCTGTTGGGATAAATGGTTTCATTTTCTTTATGCTATTTTATTCGTTTTCTTTTAATAAATAGCCTTTAGTGCTATTTGTTTTCAAAGGTATAAATTTTGGAATTACTTAGGCCAGCTTTTTTATAATTCGCGGCTTAACTGGCCGTAATTTCACTTCGGAGCAATGATATTGTTACGTCATTATTCGCCTTATTGGTTTAAAAAGCTTACCTTTAATAAATTCTGCTATAAAATCTTGTTGGAGTTTACATCTCTGCTATAAAATTTCATTGAAAACATTCGCTTGATCCAGATACCCGGCTTTATCGGTTCGGTTAACTATTAGGCTACGTAAAAATTACTAATCAGCAACATCATGAGTAAGGACAGACAAACCGTAAAAGAGAAAAAAAAGCCTGCGAACCCGCTGGGTAAAAAAGCGCCCTCAGATTATCAGTCGGGGAAAAAAGATGCGGTAAAACCGATAGTTGAAGCAGGTAAAAAGAAAAAATAATGATAAACAGATCAGTGGAGTCACAAGCCAGGGAATATGTATATGACCTGAAGAATTGTGCAAGTGAATATGGCCAAAATACGCTTGAAGGCTGGGAATTTAGTTTGGTTACAGACGTGGAGAAAACTAAAATCGAGAAGGATTATTATCCGACAGTTTCGGCACATCCTGAACAAGAGTCATTATTCGAAATGCTCAAACTGGTTAAGGGAAAGCTGATGCTTCCGCTAAACAATGCCGAATACGGTTTTGACGTCACCTCAGCAAACCATAAAAACGTAAGGCACTTGATTGCGTTTAACCCTAAATTGCACCGGTAAAATAAGGGCAGTACTGAGCCTTGAGTCTCAAAATTCGATTCATGGCTCAGTACCGCGACTTAAGATTTACGTGTATTCTTTTTTACAAGCTTAGAAGCGATCAGCGAAAACACACCCAACACAATGCCGAACATAGCGCCAAAGATCGGCCCCATTATAGCCATTGCTATGCGCGGGTGGCTGGCAATTGAGGGGGGCAAACTTGTGCCCATTGAAGCCATATCAGGATGGTGGGCTTCATAGGTTTCCCTGAATGCGATGTGAACAGCTGTAATCCAGATGCAGTTGACCATGCTTACTAAAAAGCCGTGCCAAAAGTACATGCCGGTACAAACTTTAGCGATAACATATGCGCAGAAAATAAATATCACCAACCAAAAAGCGGGTTCAACTTTTTCGGGGATCAGTGATACTGTGGCAAAAGCCATTATCAATCCAAAAATTGATAATTGAAAGATGATTTTCCAGTTCATGTGATAAGGTTTTTTATATAAATGTAAAAAATTATCAGCAAAAACAAATTATTTTCAAAAAAAAGGCGCCGATAACTCAGCGCCGATTATTAGCATTACAAAGCACCTGCTTCCCGATTTAAAATTTAAATGGCTTAAGCTTGAGTGAGTTTTTCTTTGTAGTTATAATAACCACACCAGAAATACCTCTTGCTCCATAAAGTGCTGTCGAGGATTTATCCTTAAGAACAGCTATGCTTTGTATATCGTTAGGGCTTAACTTACTTAGGTAGGATGCGGCGACTTCTTTGCCATCAACAACGTATAGTGGGTTTGTCGATATCCCGATTAAACGAGCCACTTCCAGATTTTTTGTTGTATCGACTTTACTACCGTCCGCCTCATTGCCTGAAGAAAGCGAAAGGCTGTTTGACCTTTCAATTACCGCCCCGATTTTATCTTCGGCAGGTTCAGCATCACTCAATGTAAATGCAATCGGCATAGAATAGGCTACTCTAACCAACTTGCCATTTTGAATACCTGGCTTCCATTGGGGCGACATCTGTATAACTCTTAGCGCCTCCGCATCAATATCGCTTGATACGCCGCGCATTACACGAATATTTGATAGTGAACCATCCTTTTCAACAACAAACGAAATAATCACCCTGCCCTGTATTTTATTTTTACGTGCTTCGGTGGGATATCGAATGTTTTTCCTTAAATATTCGGCAAATGCGTTTATTCCACCTGAGAATTCGGGCACCTGTTCAACAGCGCTAAAAACTTTACTGTCTTTTGCGGGAACTGTGTCCTGCGTCGAAAATTCCTTTACGGTAAAACTTGTGGATGCTTTGTGCGTTACCGGGGTTAACTGTTGATCGGTATTTGCACTTATATCGGCCGCATTGACAGTAGCCGGAATTAAAAATACCTGGCTGGCCTTGTCATTAAAAAGACGGACGGTTCGGCTGTTGGTTATAGTTGCTGATGATAAAATGAGCATCAGGATAAATAACGGCGCCGACAGGCCATATTTAACCAGGGCTACCCGGTTTGATTTATTTTTTTGAAGCATCATGATCCGTTGTTTTAATAAACTATGGTTAAAAAACGGGTTAACAAGCCGATGGGCAGGCATATTAAAAGTTTGACTCAATAATAATAAAGCATAGTCTGCTTTGTTGGTGCCCGATTTAAGCGCCTGGCTGTCGGCAATAAACTCATGAATATGTTTTATGGCAAAACGGTAAAAATAAACTACCGGGTTAAACCAGTTAATGATCATTACCATTTCTATCATCAAAATGTCCAATGAATGCCATTGATTTGCATGTGCCTGCTCATGAGCAGCTATTGCTTCCTGATTTGTGAGATTATCTCCTAAGCTTACCTTTTTGAAAAATGAATAGGCAGTACCGGGCTGGGGCTGCTTAATCACCTTGCCTAATTTTAGCAGCTGCCAGCCAAACCGTGCAACCAACAAAACAATGCCGGCAAGGTAAATGGCTGTTGCCACCTGCCCGAAAGTAACCGGCGTACGCTGGATTGGCGTAAACGGGTAAAACATAACCGGGCTGCTGTAAATGGAATATTGTACCCTTCGCGTAATAAATAAACTTTTAACCCAATCGGATTGGATCAACGGAATAATAAATGATAGCAATGCGGCGGCAACCAGGTAAACCCGGTTAAGCTGGAAAAAAGTTTCCCTGCGCAGCAACAGCACATAAAACCCGTAAAATAACAGCAGGTAAATATTTACCAGCAATATATAATGCCACCAATACATAATTATTTGTTTTTAAGTTTTTCAATCAGTTTCATGATCTCATCTGCTTCCTTCAGGTCTATTTTTTCTTTTTTCACGAAATAGGAGAACATGTGCTTTACCGAGTTATCAAAATAGCCGCTCATTAATTTATCGGTGGCAAAATTCTGATATTCTTCCTTGCTTACCAGCGGGCGGTACTCGTGACTTTTGCCAAAAGCCTGATGACCGACAAAACCCTTCGTTTCCAGTATGCGGATAATAGTCGACACGGTGTTGTAAGCAGGCTTTGGCTCGGTGAGCACATCAATCACATCTTTTACATACCCTTTCTTTAATTGCCACAAAACCTGCATGATCTGTTCTTCGGCGCGGGTTAATTCTTTTATTTCCATAATTTTTTAAATTTCGTCAGGTCAGTTACGATGGTTTAAATATTAAAAAGGTTGTAAAGACATATAACTTCTTTCAATCTTATACAACATTTTCAAATCGATAATCGAAGTTAAATGATATAAATGAATTTTACAACTAAAATCTTAGTTTATTTTGACAGAAACTTTAATGGCACATTTTTGTAGTTTAACAAATTCTTAACCTAACGAATGAATATATTATTTCATGGCGCCGCCCGTACAGTTACCGGCAGTAAACATTTACTTCAATTACGGGACGGGACCAGTATCCTTTTGGATTGCGGCATGTTCCAGGGTATGGGCGAACATACCGAAGACCTGAATGAACATTTTGGTTTTAATCCCAAAAAAATCGACTACCTGATATTATCACATGCGCATATAGACCATTGCGGTTTAATACCGCGGCTGGTTGCGCAAGGTTTTAACGGGCAAATTTTTTGCACCGCCCCGACAATGGACCTGGCCCGCATCCTTTTAATGGATTCCGCAAAAATACAAGAGCAGGATATCGCCTACAGTAATAAGCACCGGCAAAAAAAAGGAATGCCCTTGCTGGAGGCTTTGTATACCGAAGAGCAAGCTATAGAATCACTGCGGTTGTTCAAAATAGTTGACTACCATGAAGAATATACGATAACGCCTTCGGTTAAATTTAAATTTACCGATGCCGGCCATGTAGTGGGCAGCGCCGCGGTGCACTTAGCCGTAACCGAAGATAGTAAAACAACGTATATCACCTTTAGCGGAGATATTGGCCGCTATGGCGATATGTTGTTGAAAAGCCCGCAAACATTTCCGCAGGCCGATTATATTTTACTGGAATCGACGTATGGCGATTCGTTGCATAAAAATATAGGGCCAATTGAGGATGAGTTGCTGAATATCATAAAGCAAACCTGCGAATTAAAAAAGGGCAAGGTTATCATCCCGGCATTCAGCGTTGGGCGGACGCAAGAATTGTTGTACGCACTAAACGCCTTAGAATTAAAAGGCATATTGCCCGATTTGCATTACTATGTTGATAGTCCGCTTTCAGAAAAAGCGACCCAGGTTTTAATGAATCATCCTGAAGTTTATAATAAGGCGGTGAATGAAGTGCTGAAGGTTGATGCTAACCCATTTGGCTTTAAAGGGCTTCGGTTTGTGCAATCTACGGAAGAATCGATAGCTCTGAATGACGATCCAACTCCATGTGTAATTATTTCATCGTCGGGTATGGCCGAAGCGGGTAGGGTAAAGCATCATATTAAAAACAATATTGGCGATCCAAAATGCACTATTTTGATGGTAGGCTATTGCGAACCGAATTCGCTTGGCGGTCATTTAGTACGTGGCGACCAGCAGGTAATGATATTTGGAGAGCAATACGATGTAAAAGCCGGGGTACGATCCATTAAATCAATGAGCGCCCACGGCGATTATGAGGACCTGTTACACTTCCTTTCGTGCCAGGATCCGGCAAAAGTAAAAAAGGTTTTCCTTGTCCACGGCGAGTACGAGGTGCAGCAGCATTTCAGGGAAACTATTTTGGCCAAAGGTTTTCCTGCTGTGGAAATACCCTATCAGCACGAAAAAGTTGAACTATAAGTGATTGAATTTTAAATAAAACAAAATCTGGAAATTTTTCTTTTATTTATAGAAAAATTTCTATATTTGATTTTGGTGAAAATGGATTATGGCAATTAAAAAAGAAAAAGCCGCTTCGAAGGCACAGGCAACCCCCGAGAAGCATAGGAAGCATGTGATATATACCAGCGGCGATTCAGCAACAACCTACGTTGCCGAACAAGAATTGATTTATGGTTATAAGTCCCTTTACGGTGATGATATCAGTTTATTAACCAATTCAAAAAAAGGGCTTAATGCCAATGCGGCCCTTGATTTTCTTTCACTTTCCGGTTTTACACAGGATGAGTTCCAGGAAACATTTAAAACCACTGTTAAAACGATTCAAAACCATGTTACCCGCGATTTAACCTTAGATGCGGCGATAAGCGAAAAACTGCTTAAATCATTCGCTTTGTTTGATAAAGGTGTTAAAATATTTGGCTCGGCTAATAGCTTTCACCAATGGCTTGACACCCCGGCTTACGGGTTGGGCAACCAATTGCCTTTTGACCTGATGGATACCATTACAGGGATACGGCTTATCGAGGAAGAACTAATCCGAATTGAATTTGGTGACCTGGCCTGATCATGCTCGTTTACCGGATATTGCTGACCGAATATGCAGGCGGATTAATGGCGTCGGGCCGGGCAGCGCGGTGGAACCCAAACGAAGTTAAAATGATCTATACAGCGTCTTCACGGTCATTGGCCTGTCTGGAAAATGTGGTTCACCGGGGCCAGGTTGGTTTAACGCGGGCATTTAGTATAATGACTATTGAATGTCCGGACCGTATTAAAATAAAAACAATTCACGTGCATGATTTACCATCTAATTGGATAGATTTTAATCAAATGCAGCTCACACAGCATATCGGAGAAAAATGGATCAGGGAAAACAAATACGCAATATTGTGTGTGCCTTCTTCTATAGTTGAAGACGAAGTTAATTACCTGATTAACCCTGATCATCATGATTTTAAACAAATCAGCATAATCAAAACACAGCCGTTTACGTTTGATAAAAGGATAAAAAGCCAATAAAATATTGAACGTCGAATTTGAATAACGAATGATGAAGGTAAAGGCTTCATCATTCGTTATTCAAGTTAAATTAATTCCGTGCGATAGCCGGCTGAACTTTGGGCAATTCCTTACGCGGGATCATTTCATCGCGCTGCGAGGTATTGTAAACAAATGAAGCTACAATAGTTGCGGCCTGTTTCAGGTCATCTTCGCTTAATTTATCATATGTATCCTGGTTGCTATGATGGGTACGGGTGCCATAATCAAGGCCATCCTGTATAAACTGGAAACCGGGTATGCCAACTGCATCGAACGAAACATGATCGGTACTGCCGGTATTCCTGATCGTTAGGGTGCTGGCTCCCAAATCCTTAAATGGTTCAAGCCAGGCTTTAAAAATTGGCGCGGCTGCTGAGTCGCCCTGCAAATAAATGCCGCGTATTTTGCCGGTGCCGTTGTCCAGATTGTAATAAGCTGATAGTTTAGGCTGTTCGGGTTTTAGCTCCATTGTTTTGGGGTCGCCAAAATGGTTAAGTACATATCCGCGTGACCCAAACAATCCCTGCTCTTCCGAACTCCATAAGGCAATGCGAATGGTACGGCGCGGTTTAAAGTTCACCGCTTTTAAAATGCGCATAGCTTCCATCATCACCGCGCTGCCTGCTGCATTGTCAGTAGCACCCGTTGCACCATGCCATGAATCGAGGTGACCACCGATCATTACAACCTGGTCCTTCAATTTTTTATCCGTTCCCGGTATTTCAGCCACTACATCATAGCCCTGCAGGTCATCGGCAAAAAACCGTGTTTTTATATCGGCTTCCATAGTCACTTTTATGCCCGCTTTTACCAAACGCAAAATACGCTGATAGTCCTCACCGCTGGTTTCGAGCTCTGGCGAAACTGCTTTTGCCGTATCCGCGTACGAGGCGCCATTGGTAGTAAACACTGTCCCATCGCTGCCGCGCGCCTGGCTCAAAACCAATCCAACGTTTTCGCCCATTAAAAACGTGTTTATTGCAGCCCGCAAAGCACGGGCCTTAGCCATTGCTGCAAACTGCGGAGTATTGCGCCCCCCGGCTCTGCGTTGGTCGCCCGGCTGACTGGTTGCTTTTGCCATAGCGTCAAGTTCCTCATCAGTATATCGTGTGGCGTCAGTTTTGAATGTCCTTTCGGCACCGGCTTTGGTATCAAATATTACGATTTTACCCTGAAGCGTGCCTTTATATTTATCAAGATCGCTGATCGTGTCAGCTTTAATTAAAACCACATCACCTTTTAGTGCTCCTTTGGTACCAGGGGTCCAGGCTTTGGGAATGGCAGCAATTGCGTGATAATAGGGAACGGTTATAGCTGCATAATTTTTCTCAACTTCCCAGCCTTTGCCAAATTTGCCCCAGGGTTCGCGTGTTGCATTTACCATTCCCCAGGATTTTAACCGGCTTACGGCCCAATCCTGTGCATGTTTTAACGAAGGCGAACCGGATAAGCGCGGCCCGGAGACATCGGTAAGATAAAAGGCCGTTTCCATCACTTTTGAATGGCTTAACCCTTCGTCGCGGATTTTTTGAACCATTGCAGGGTCAACGCTTTCCTGCGCAAATGCAGAACCTGCCATACCTGCAAAAAGAACAAACGAATAAAGTAATTTTGTTTTCATGATTAATAATTTTGTCAGTTGTAAACAAACTTATCAATAAAAATTCTGGAATTTGAAGCGACCCCCTAACAAAGTTGTTACAGGTTTCTTTTTTAAAGTATATTTGAATAATAAGTTGCCACTAAGAACTCAAACTATTTCTATGCTCAAATCAGCCGTACCTATCCTGGCGTCTCTTAACGAACAGGAGTCAATTAAATTCTATACCGAGAAATTGGGCTTTACTTTCCACTCCAGCTGGGAAGGATACCTTATTTTAAGTAAGGATAAAGTACAACTGCATTTGTGGCCCTGTACCGATCCTGAAATACCTAAAGCAACCGGCTGCTACATCAACGTGACCGGGATAGATGAGCTTTATGCCAAGTATGAACCGCTTGGCATTGTTCATCCTAACGGTAAATTAGAAGAAAAGCCCTGGCGGATGAAACAGTTCAGCATACTGGATAATAATGGAAATATCATCCATTTTGGCGAAGACATGGGCGATGATTAGTCGACTAGCAATTTATAACCCCGCCCATGTACATTGATGATCTCAACGGTCGGATCATCCTTTAGGTACTTTCTCAGCTTGCTTAAAAAAACATCCATGCTGCGACCGTTAAAATAATTATCGTCGTGCCATATATTTAGTAAGGCTTCCTCGCGGGTAAGCACTTCATTCTTTCGCAGGCAAAGCAAACGCAATAGTTCAGCTTCTTTGGTTGATAGCTTTTGCTGCACTCCACCAATAGTAATAACCTGTAAAGCGTACTCGAAAACATACCGGCCAATTTTAAAGGTCGTTTGCTTTTCCTCTTCGTGCTTTTCAGAATTGCTCATTCGCTTTAGCAGCGCGTTTATACGGAGAAGGAGTTCTTCAATACGAAATGGCTTGGTGATATAATCATCACCTCCTAAGTTGAATGCCTGCGTTTTATCCTCTATCATCCCCTTCGCGGTAGCGAAAATAATAGGCACATGGGCGTTGATTTTCCTGACATCCTTACCCAAAGTGAATCCATCCTTTTTGGGCATCATCACATCCAGTATCAGCAAATCAAAGTTTTGTTTGGTAAAAGCTCTCAAGCCTTCTTCACCATCTTTGCATAGCACAACGTCGAACTTGCCTTTTAACTGCAGGTAATCCTGTAACAGCATACCCAAGTTAGGGTCGTCCTCTACGAGTAATATTTTTTTCATGTTTTCTGGTGTAAAAGCCCGAAAGGTTGTTTCTCAGGCTACCTGGAATTTCAATTCGAATTCCGAGCCTTTTTCTTTTTCGGACCTGACGCTTATGATCCCATTAAGTCGTTTCACCACGGTATTTACATAGCTTAAACCGAGTCCAAAACCTTTAACATCATGCAGGTTGCCTGTCGGGATGCGGTAAAATTGTTCAAATATTTTTGTTTGCTGGTCGCGGCTCATGCCTACACCCTTATCAGCCACCCGGATAACAACCTGCCCATTTTTGTTTAATGTGCTGATGGTAATATCAGGCGGCCCGATACTGTATTTGATCGCATTATCAATTAAATTATAGATGACGTTTGAAAAGTGCAATTCGTCGGCGCTAATGATCGCGTTTTCGGCATCGAGTTGCAGCGTAGTAACCGCGTTGCATTTCTGCAACTTGAGTTCCATACTGTCAACCACAACCGATATCATTTCATTTACGTCGAGTGGCTTTTTATCCAGTTTAAAATCGTTTTTATCAATACGGGCAATATTCAGCACGCGTTCGATATGGCTGCCCAAACGTTCATTTTCTTCGTAAATAATATTAGCCAGCCGGGCAACGCGGCTTTTGTCCTGGGTAATTTCATTGTCCCTTAAAGCTTCACTAGCGATCATAATGGTCGAAACCGGTGTTTTAAACTCGTGGGTCATGTTATTGATGAAGTCGGTCCTCATTTCCGAAAGTTTCTTTTGTTTCAGGATAGAGAAAATGGTATAAACAAAGCAGAAAACCAAAACCAAAAGCAGGCCGCCTGTGGTAGCCACAGTGGCCGCCATCTTGTTTAGTATCAGCGTATTTTTTTGCGGAAAAGCAAGTCTGATCATTCCCGGATCGTTTATTACCTCCTTGCTAAATATAGGGGTTTGGTAAGTGGTCCCGTTAGTAAACGTAGGTTTCTCGCCTGTTTCATCACTTGCTTTTGAAAATATAAGCGAATCGCTGTTTGCGGTGGTAACTTCATAGCTAAAAGGTAAAGAAATGCCTTCATTACGTAGTTCAAACCGCAGCAATGTATCGATCCAAAATGGATTGATACGCATTTTAAGCGGCTCGCCGTATCTTCCGTATTCTTCCGCTAAATTTTCAATAACTGTTGATTTCCCGGGCGGAGAATTTTTTAGCGAATCTGCATCAAGCAGTTTTTTTACTTCGTTGAATTGCCTTTCCTTTTGTTTCCGGTCCTGCTCCCGCTGCCACTGCGCATTTAAGCGCGGCTGCGATATTACTTGTTTACCAAATTCAGGGTCGCTATATATATAGCGTATGGTGTCGTATTTATGCAGTTTTTGATTTTTTTTAACCGGCACCGGGTTCCTGACCAGCACTGGTGTTATACGTCCATGCACGATGCCAAAATCGTCAGTAAATTCTTCGTAATGCAATTGCAGATCAACCGAACTGCCTTGCATTAGCCTGGCCATTTCATCGTCCATCCGCTTATGCAGGATCATTCGCCTCAAACTATCACGCAATAAAGCGATCTTCTTTTCGCGGCTGCTCAATAGTTTTTTTGACTTAAGTTTAGGGCTGACATTTTCCTCTTCGATATTTGATTTTTTCGAGTGTGCGGCTTTCCATGCTGTTTGATCGGTTTGCGCCTGCCGCGCTTTTGCATTTAAAAAATTAAGCGCGTCGTGCTTGGATATTTTGGTAACAACGCTATTTAACGCTTCATTAACCGATCGGTCAAAAAGCTGGGATTGCAGTTGAAACGATTGCCGTAAAAAATAAAATTGCATGCCCATTACGCCTAAAAGTGCGAAGCTCATTAAGCAGATAATAAGGGCTATGCTTTTCTTTTTCATCCGAAAGACAAAAATATTTTAAAAAAACCGACCTATTTTACATTTAACACTTTTTAACAAATAAAATACAGCAATTAACAACTTGAAAGATAGGAGTTTGCTAATTTTGATGCAATAAATAAATAACAACATGAAAGCACATTTTTTGAAACCCGGATTTGAGCTAATATTTTCAATTAGTTTAATAGCCATCCTTGCCCTTCCTCCTGTGCTGATGGCCCAAAATCAAAAAGACCTGGAAATAAAAATTGAAAATGGCGATACTACTGTCAATGGTAAAAATATTAAACAGCTTTCTGCCAAAGAACGGCGGGAGGCATTAATCGATATCAGGCATTTAAACGGTGATACAAGGACCAATGACGAGAACGAACGGGTGTTTTTGTTTCAGCGGCGGGATTCGGTTAACGGCTTGCCTGGCCGTATTGAATTTAAAAGAAAGGGCAATCGCTTTCCTTTGGTTACCGGCGAAATGATAACGAGGGACAGCGTCGGCAATTTAATGGATATGAATCGCGAAAAATTAAATACGAAACGCAATTTTACCTTCCGGTACCGGATGAATAACGACAACCCCGGCAGGATGGAACTGCTTGGCGAAAATATAGAAGGTCCGTTAAGAGGCCCGTTAATGGGATTTGAGCGCAGGAACAGTCAGAATTTTAATTACGTAAGCACAAACAACGACGGGATAAGCACCCGTGTAAGCTTCCACGTGTCTGACGCTTCAAATGACGACTTAAAGAGGATACCGCATGTTGAAGGCATGAGATTTGAGATTGAAAATCTAAACCTGGTTCCCCAATTCACAAGCGGCAAAACGTTACTGATGTTTAATTTACCGGCAAAAACGCCGACCGAAGTTAAACTATGCGACAGCGAGGGCCACGTGCTCTGGACCGAAAAATCAAACGGTGGCAGTTTTAGTAAAACATTCGGCCTGGGCTTAAACGGCATATATTTCCTGCAGGTAAAGCAGGGAAAGAATGTTGTAGTAAAACGAATTCTTAAAGAAGAATAGCATCAGTTTGCAGTAGCCGGTTTGCAGTTTGCAAATACGCCAACAAAAATAGCCCTTTAAAAATTAAAGGGCTATTTTTTATTATTTAGCCTGCGAACTGCCAACTAAAAACTGCTGACTACTTAAAAAGGCAGGTCGTCTTCTTCAGGTGCAGCGCTGATATCAGCAGGAGGAGCATACTCAGGTGTAACGCTGGCGCCGGCGCCGGCTAACACGTTCACCTTCCATAACTGTAATGAGTTAAAATACGTTTTTTTGCCTGCTTTATCTGTCCACGGACGGCCCTTCAAATTAAAAAACACTTCAATATCATCACCCACTTTAACATTGTCCAATAAATTGCAGCGGTCCTGTATAGCTTCGAACTTTAAATATTCGGGATACTGCGGATTTTCGATATACTCTAAAATCAGTTCCCTTTTTTTCAGTGAGTCTGTAACCTGTACGGTTGGAGCCACTTCATGTACCTTACCCTTAATTTCCATTGTAAAAAAATTTAAAGTGTAAAGTTAATAGATAAGAAATAAAATCGGGTGCATTTATTTCATAAATTCGCACAAAATCATGCAAGTTTTCCACACCGAAAGTAAAATCATCATCACCTGTAATAAAAGGCTCTCGCCGTACCTGCAAACAGAGGTCGAAGCGTTAGGCTTTAAACCGACACGGGTTTTCCAAACCGGCGTTGAGTTGCTTGGCACTGTCACCGATTGCATCGCGCTAAACCTTAATTTGCGCTGTGCCAGCCAGGTATTGTACTTATTAAAAAGCTTTACCGCGGCCGATCCGCAGCAGCTTTATGATAACCTTGTTGAAATTGAGTGGGAAAAACTCATCGACTTTTCAGGCTATTTCTCCGTTTCCTCAAATGTTAACAACGAGCATATCCGCACCCCGCTTTTTGCCAATGTGAAAGTGAAGGACGCGATTGCCGACCGTATAAAAGGCCAGAAAGGCATCCGGCCAAACTCCGGCGCCGAGGTCAATAAAACGCTGGTACATTTATACTGGCAGGACACCGAAGCAGATATATTCTTAGATACTTCAGGCGAAACCCTGGCCAAGCACAGCTACCGCAAAATTCCCGGTAAGGCACCTATGCTTGAGGCGTTGGCCGCCAGTACTATTATGGCCACTAAGTGGGATAAAAACAGCACATTTATTAATCCCATGTGCGGATCGGGCACGCTGGCTATTGAGGCGGCATTACTAGCTACCGACAAGTGCCCCGGGCTGTTCCGGATGAACTATGCTTTTATGCATATCATCGGTTATGATGAAACGGTTTTCTTTGCCGAGCGGAGGAAACTAAAAGATAAAGCCAAAAAGGAGATCAGCTTCCGGATCATCGCCACCGATATTTCAGAAGACGCCGTCGACATATCTCAAAAGAATGCCAAAACCGCCGGTGTCGATCATTTGATCGAATTCAGCGTTTGCGACTTTGCGGATACCCCGGTACCCGAAGAGCCCGGCATAGTGATGTTTAACCCCGAATACGGCGAGCGCCTGGGCACGCATACCAAACTGGAGGCCACTTATAAGCGCATCGGCGATTTTATGAAAAAAGATTGTCTGGGCTACCGGGGCTATGTTTTTACCGGCAACCCCGACCTTGCCAAAAAAATTGGCCTGGCGGCCGCCAGGAAAATTGAATTTTATAACGGCAAGCTCGACTGCCGCCTTTTAGAGTACGAATTATACACAGGCAGCAAACGCGAGCCCAAACCCGCAGAGTAATCGTTTGTGGTGTTCGCTTTATTGAAGAGACGAACACCCCGAACACCCCCGAACACCCCCGAACACTTGAACATTCCTGTATAATCAAAAATATTGGCAGGAAAATTGGTATTGTCTATTCGTATCCAAAAAATCATTTAATTTTAGCCAGCCAATGTTGGTAGGTGTTTAGAACCCCCGAATAGTTCAACTTCGATATTTAGCATTAGGTGTTCGTTATTATAATCATGAAAAAGACACTCTTATTCCTGGCAGCCCTAACACTCTCACTCCATTGCCTGGCGCAGGAACAATTATCCTTTCCGTTCCAGGGGGGAAAAGATATCATGACGCGTTTTTTTAAGGACAGCTTAACCGTTTCGCCGGAGATCATCCAAAAAAAAGCCTCCGGTTCGGTAATATTTAAATTTACTGCCGATCTGCAGGGCCGTATATCAAAGATCATTATTTATTATGCCGACGATCCCATTTTAGCCGGCCCGGCCATAGAGGCGCTAAAAAGGTCGAACCATAAATGGATCATTCCCGATCACGAAAAATTCCATGATTTTATTATCCCGTTCTCATTCAGCTTTAATATCCCCGTAGCCGAAACGCGAGGGCTACAGGCCGCCGTGTATGATTATTACCGTAACCGAAAACCCGTGATAACTGAAAACCAGGTGCCGCTGGATATGGCTACCCTGTTGCCCACGGTGACGGTAAAATACAATATCACACGGTAGTATAACCGGGATGGGCACCTATTCCCGCATTCCATTTTGCCATGTTCACACCTTTTACCAGCAGCCACAGGCAAAGTGACAATTCTGCTATAAATGGCGGGAGCAAAATGAAAGGGAACATCCGGTCGGCAAAGGCCGGGGCAATGATCACGGCAAAGCTGTTTACCAGGTAACATGCACCGGCAATCTGCATTAAAACACCCAGAGCCCGCGGCAGATAACCCGATCTGAAAATTAAATAACCTAAAATCAGGCAGGTGAAGCCGAAAAATATAAGGCCCACGCCAAAACCGTAGCCGTGCAGATGGATAGCATTATAGCCAATGGCGTATAGCTGGTTTGGATCAAAGGCTTTTAAATTAGCCCCGCCCGCGATGGCAAACAATGCCGTCAAAAGGTTTAGTTTGTTGGCCACCAACACAGCTGTCTGGATCAAATTGAATAACAGGGCAAGCAAAGCAAGGTCTTTATTTACCGGCCTCAGCAAAATAAAAAATATCAGCATTAAAGGCACGTCACAAATATGCATCACAAGGTCGGTGGCAATGCTGACGCGCCATAGCAGCTCATGCGCAATAATGTTATTGGCGGTAACCGCCGGATTGCCCGGCACAACAAGCTTGCCCCGTACAAACAGTTCGGCAAACATACCCGCAGCTATGATAACCAGGTACAGTACCCCGCCAATTCTTGCATAAGTTTGCGGTGAGGTTTCAACGTGTTGATCTGCATTCATCGTCTTGATTTTACCTGGATTGTTTGATGACCGGACCAGGCGATTGTTACAAAACGGTACTGCTCCTACCCTTAATGCCATTCCCCGCCATTGTTAAAGCTCCGGGGTTCATGCCCATTTTATTAAATTAACTTGATTCCGCATTCTGAAATCTAAAATCCGCATCAAGTCACATTCCTTTCCTGGGCATCCAGGCCTGGCTTTTTATCAGCCATTTGCCGTTTGTTAAGCGCAATACGAATGTAAAAGCGCCCTCTGCTTCAAACTGTGTCTTTCCGGACAACATGCCCTTGTAGGTAACAGGCACCACCACATAAATATTGTCATTCGATTGCTGAAAGACATTTACGCTCTCGATCGATCCTTTTAGCTTTGTTAAACGGTTATCTTTACAGGTACGCTCAACAGCATTTACCCATTGTATGCCGGCGGTCGGTCCGTTCCACGAGTATGGGGGTTCGTCATCGGAAATTACGGCATTCGGTGTGTACAAATTGGCGACAGCATCGATATTGAAATTGTTAAGTGAATAAATGGCAGCAGTAATAACAGCCATCACGTCCGCAGGGGGCGTGGTATCTGTCAAAAATTTGACACGGCTTTCAATCTCAGGCCGCCAATGGGTTACACCCGAGTTTGGTTTTGCACCCGCCCTTTGCATCCCCATGTTTGACGCAAACAGGAAAATTAACGAAATAAGCAGAAGGTTCTTCATATTATTTTAAATGCAGGGTAAAGCCCGCTCACAATTCAAAGTTAAATTATATAAATACTTTGATAATACGGCATTAAAAAATAATTATCGGATCGGGATATTTTTCTCCGAATATAAAAATTAAATGAGTTGCTTCTTAATACAATGCCCTAATTGGAAAAACTCAACAGATCGATGGTAAACACCAAAACGGCATTGGCTGGAATCCCGGCACCCGGAGAACTATTTCCGTACCCTGAAGCCGATGGGATCAAAAGCAATATCCTTCCGCCACTATTTATATGGGGAATGCCTATTTGCCAGCCTTTGATAAGGCCGGTAAGCGGAGACGAGAGGTTAGCAGTGGGAGCAAAAACCGACCCGTCTAATAACTTCCCGGTATAATTTACATTCACCGTTGAAGTGATCGATGGATACGCTCCCGTACCGGCATTGATCACCTGGTAATAAACTCCTGATGGATCTTTTGTCGCAGTGATATTGTCGGCCGAAATATAGGCCTTTATCAATGCATCATCGGCTGCGGCCTGTTTCGCGGCATCAAACGAGGCGGTTTTTTTACAGGACGAAATCCCGGCAATTATTAAACAAACGAGTAAAAAGTATTTCTTCATATTTAATTCTTTACGACCATAAACTTATTTTAATGGCAAAAATTATGGGTTGACCCTGATTTTTGTACAACGATAAGGCTTATTAAGCGTTGCCGCAATTTTGCCGGTACTTTTCGTCAAAATAAAAAACCTTCCGCGCATACCAATTGCGGCAGGTTTATAACTTTGCAGTATGGAAACCATTACCTGGAATGATTTTGAAAAAGTAGAATTAAGGGCGGGGACCATTCTTGAAGTAATGGATTTTCCGCAAGCCCGCAAGCCTGCATATAAGGTGAAGGTTGATTTTGGCCCGCTGGGTATTAAATGGACAAGTGCGCAGATCACTAAACATTATACAAAAGAACAGCTGTCAGGAAGGCAAATTATTGGGATGGTTAATTTCCCGGTAAAGCAGATCGCAAATTTCATGTCGGAGTTTTTGCTTACCGGTTTTGCGGATGAAAACGGGGATATTGTTTTAGCAGCCATTGAAAAACCGGTGCCAAATGGCAGTAAACTGATATAATGCGATATATAAATTTTGGAGATGAGCCGGGCATTTCGCCGGATGAGTTTTTTATGAACGAGGCGATCCGCGAAGCTAAATTAGCTTTAGCGGAGGACGAGATACCCATTGGCGCTATAGTGGTTTGCAAGGGGCAGATCATTGGTCGCGGGCATAACCTTACGGAGCGATTGAGTGATGTTTCGGCACATGCCGAGATGCAGGCGCTTACTGCCGCCGCCAATTTTATAGGCGGTAAATATTTGCAGGACTGTACGCTATATGTGACGCTTGAGCCTTGTGTGATGTGCGCAGGTGCGTCGTATTGGTTCCAGCTGAGCAGGATAGTTTTTGGCGCTTATGACACAAAACTCGGGTTTGGCCGGCTGAATCAAAAAATTACGCATCCCAAAACTGTTATTACGGGGGGCATACATGAAAATGAATGTGCCGAGCTGGTGCGGGGATTTTTCAGAAGCAAGAGAGGTAAGGTTTAGTCCATAGTCGATAGTCCATGGACCATAGTTCGCTTTAATTTCATTCGAAAATATGTTCCTTAAGTGAAAATAGCTATGGACCATGGACTATCGACCATGGTCTATGGGCTTGCAACGAAAACTTGACATTCAATTAGAACAAAATCTATATTCATCACTTATCTTTGTTTTTTTTATTAAACTTTAAAACTTAATATTATGGCATTCACACTACCGGCGTTACCTTACGCTACTGACGCACTGGAACCGCACATCGATAAAATGACCATGGAAATTCACCATGGCAAACACCACCAGGCTTACGTTACCAACTTAAACAAGGCGCTCGAAGGAAAGCCCGAAGCAAATAACAGCATTGACGATATCATTAAAAATATCTCAAAATACCCAATGGCTGTTCGTAATAATGGCGGCGGCCACTACAATCACAGCTTGTTCTGGACATTGCTTTCGCCAAGCGGCGGCGGCGAACCGTCAGGCGCGTTGGCCAATGCAATAAACAGCACCTTTGGCTCATTTGCCGATTTTAAAACCAAAGTTAACGAAGCCGGCGCTACCCGTTTCGGTTCGGGCTGGGCATGGCTTATTGTTACGCCTGATAAAAAATTAGCTATATGTTCAACGCCAAACCAGGACAGCCCGTTAATGGACGTTGCCGAAGTTAAAGGCACGCCTGTTTTGGGTATCGATGTTTGGGAGCACGCTTATTATTTAAAATACCAAAACCGTCGCCCTGACTATTTAGCTGCTGTTTGGAACGTGATTAACTGGAATCATGTTGCTGAATTATATAGCAAAGCAATATAACCCTGCACTATCCCAACCCTCCCCTTATGGGGAGGGTTATAAAAATTCCTATGAAAGCCATTGTACTTGAAGCGGCTGATAAACCCCTGGTATTAAAAGGAGTTGAAAAACCCGCGTTAAAACCGGGCGAGGTATTGGTTAAGATAAAAGCCGCCGCCTTAAACCGCCGCGATTACTGGATAACTATAGGCAAATATGCCGGCATTAAATACCCATCGATTTTAGGTTCCGACGGGGCCGGCATTGTGGCCGAGGCCGGCAGCGATGCTGAAAAAGAATGGGTGGGCCGCGAAGTGATCATCAATCCCAGCCACAACTGGGGCGACCATCCGGAATTTCAATCAAAAGATTTTAAAATTTTAGGCCTGCCGGAGGATGGAACTTTTGCGGAATATGTTAAAGTTAAGGCGGAATATTTACATCCCAAACCGGCGCATCTTACCTGGGAGCAGGCCGCAGCGTTGCCATTGGCCGGATTAACCGCCTATCGCGCTTTATTTACCAAAGGAAGGGTCGCGAAAAAAGATAAAATTTTGATAACCGGCGTCGGCAGCGGTACAGGAGGTTTGGCATTGCAATTAGCTCATGCTGCCGGGTGCCAGGTATTCGTAACATCAGGTGCAGGTGAGAAAATTGAACGGGCCAAACAGTTGGGGGCTGTTGCCGGAGTTTGCTATAAAGCGCAGGATTGGGCCGAACAGCTACAGCACCTCTCCGGCGGTTTTGATGTTGTTATCGACAGTGCTTTGGGCGAAGGGTTTGGTAAACTACCCGATATTTGTAACCCCGGGGCGCGCATCGTGATCTTTGGCGGAACAGCCGGCGATATACCGGCGTTAAATGGCCGGAAAATATTCTGGAAACAACTGCAGATTTTAGGTACCACAATGGGCACATCCGACGAATTTGCCGCCATGATAAGGTTTGTAAGCGAGCACCGGGTAACTCCGGTTATAGACGAAATATTTCCATTGGCTGATGCGCAGCAGGCCGTAAATAAAATGGCCGGCTCGTCCCAATTTGGTAAAATTGTGCTCCAGGCATAATATGCTTCAGTTAAAGGTTGAAGCGATAAAATGGGAACTGCCGGATACGGCAACGTTCTTCTTTAAAGATATATCCGGCAAACGGGTTCCCTACCTGGCGGGTCAATTTATTACGCTTGTACTTAATCATCACGGCGAGGAGATCCGGCGGTCCTATTCATTAAGTTCATCTCCCGATGAAGAGTTATTATCTATAACCGTTAAGCGGATCGAAAACGGAGAAGTATCCAGGTTCCTGTTAACAAAAATAAAGCCGGGCGATGTTTTAAACGCGGTTGAACCGGCCGGCCGGTTTATGATAACGAACTTCGAAACCCGGAAGGACATTTTCCTGTTTGCCGCAGGGAGCGGCATCGTCCCACTCTATTCGCAACTTAAATATATATTGAACCGGCCAGGAGAAAGCCGGCTCATACTTATTTACAGCAATCAGCACGAAGACTCCGTTTTATTTCGGGACGAACTCGAATCATTGCAATTAAAAAACCCGGATCGTTTTAGTATTATTCACCTGTTAAGCAGCGAAGGAAGCCGGCTTAATAACCTGGTGGCTGAACAACTGGTCCGTGAGCACATACAGTACAATTTGGCTGGCGCGGAATTTTATACATGCGGGCCATCCGTTTATATGCGGATGATAAGGTTGACACTGATCTATATGGGCATTGAACCGGGACAAGTGCGTAAGGAGAATTTTGTACTTGAAACCATTCCGGTAGCCGCCAGCTTAAAAACCTTTCCTCCAAAAAGGATCAGGATCCATTTTATTAACGAGACTTACGACCTGCTGGTTGGCGAAAACCAAAGCATCTTACAGGCTGCCTTGCAAAATAATATTCCGTTGCCATACAGCTGCCGTGTAGGCGATTGTTCCACCTGTGCCGCCTTATGCAAAAGCGGCCATGTTGAGATGGTAAAAAATGATGTGTTAACTGATGCTGATCTTGCGGCGGGCTGGGTACTCACCTGCACCGGGCATCCGTTGACAGACGATACCGTGATCGGATACAGCGAATAGCCGATGCGTCCGAAATTTACTGCGCCACATACACCCGCACATAATCTACATACATAGTTGCCGGGAGCTTGCTTTCGTCAACAGCCTGACCGGGGAGATCGCCTGCGACGGCCATGCTTAAAACAATAAAAAACGGAAGATGAAATGCCCCGGTGCTGTTGAAATTATTAGCTATGTCCTGCGTAAAGTATAACTTGTTGTCGAGAGACCATTTTATTGAATTGGTATCCCATTCAATGGCATACAGGTGGTATTCATCAGGCGTGGAAATTATGCTGGTGCCGTTGACGACCGCTTTATCAATAAGCCAATGGATATTGGCACGAATTGTATTTTCGGTATTGACGTGTTCCATGATATCAATTTCACCGCAAGCAGGCCACCCTACTGTGTTAAAATTGGCGCCCAGGCACCAGAACGCCGGCCATAAGCCCTGCGCAAGAGGCATTTTTATACGTGCTTCAACACGGCCATATGTGCCGTTAACTTTGCCCATCGAATTGATGAGTGCCGAAGTATATTTATAACCGGCGACCGCCTCTTTTTTTGCCGTTATAAGCAGGCTGCCATTGGTTACAACTGCATTCGCGCTTTGATAGTACTCCTGCTCATTACGAGTGCTTGGGTTTCCTGTATTGATGTTCCAGAATGTCTGGTCGACCTCTATGCCGTTAAATTCATCTGACCATACCAGCCTGTACGTAACCGGCGGTTCGGGTGTTGTGGGAATGATTGGTGATTTCGGTTTTTTGCAGGAACCTGTTGTAAATACAATCGCCAGCAATATAAATGCATACACTTTATACAAAATTATGTAGCGCTTGTTTATCAAAACGTTAGGTTTTATAAGTCATTTACGTATAGACCCGCCGAAAGGTTGCTTACATTTACCAGCTAACACCCAACTGCCAAATGTTAAAATATCCGCCCGGTTTACTAACTGGCCTCAGTTTGCTTTAAACACCTTTACATAATCTACATACATACTCGCCGGGAAGATGCTTGTATCAACATATTGCCCCGGAAAATCACCCCCTACAGCCAGGTTCAGCAGGATAAAAAATGGCAGGTGAAAAGCCCCGGTGCTATTCACATTATTTGCAATGTTACCTGTTACGTACTGTACGCCATCCACATACCAGTTTATTGAACTTGCATCCCATGTAATAGCATAAACATGATAACCTGCGGCATTGGTTATAGTGGTGGTAAGCCCATAATGAGCATACCCGCCGCTGTTCCAGTGCATGGTACCATAGATGGTGTTATCGGCATTTATGTGCTCCATGATATCTATTTCGCCGCATTGGGGCCACGAAACGGTTTTAATATTGGCGCCCAGCATCCAAAAGGCCGGCCACATGCCTGCGCCAAGCGGTATTTTTATTCGCGCTTCAATCAGCCCGGAGGAGGCGGTGAATTTATTCTGCGTCGTCATTCTCGCGGAACTGTAAAGCTGGTTGCCATTTTGTTCTCTTTTGGCCGTTATTACAAGATTGCCATTTGCAACTGTGGCATTCTCTGCCTTATAAAATTCTTGTTCATGATTCACATTCAGGTTTCCCAGCTCAAACCCCCATTTTGAAGTGTCAACGGCAGTTCCGCTAAACTCATCCGACCAAACGAGGGAGTACTTTGTTGTATCCAGTGTGGCTGTCGTGGTTGTAGTAGTCGTAGTGGTGTTTGTAGGTACAAACGGAGGCGCTGTGTTGGCAGGCGTTTTTTTGCACGAATATGCAAAAACTGCAAGCACCAGTACCATACCGGTGCTTGCAGTAAAGTTTAAAAAATGTCTTTTCATAATAATTGGTATACTAAGATAACAATTTATTATCAAAAAGATTTCGGGAATTTTATTTGTTTACGCCAAATGACTCCCAGCCCGGCGCGCGGTTAAGGGACTTTCAATCCCAGGGCCTCTATATATCCCTTATTGGGTTTGCAATTTTCAAATGAACTATTTTTTAAGAACCCGTACAGTGCCTTTTTTATCTCTTCGCGATCGGCCGGGGCGGCTTTGCGGATAGCTCCGAAATCGGCACGCGGTTTTTCGGTATACTCAATTACCTTGTCATATCCGGCGGGCATGTCAAAAGTTATGATGCCTTTGGTATTGTCCATCTTTTTATAAGGCCAGTAATGCCAGCCGATGTTGTTTTTTTCGAGAGTGTTTTTAAATTCGCCAACCCACTGGTCGGTGTTTTCACCTGTTTCGCCGCAATAGATCGGAACATTATATTTATTCCTGAAATCTATATAATCCTGTATCACTTCAGTACCGGTTGTTTTGGTCCAGTATTTATGAAAGGTATAAACCAGCTTTGAATCAAATGGCGGCCCGAACGGCTTAAAATTGCTATCCCACTGGGCGCCGCCAAGAAACAGGATGTGGTTTTTGTCCGACTGCCTTATCGCTTTGGTGATCTGCTTGTAAACAGGTTCGAGGTATGGGTTTAGCTCGGCTGTATTAAAATAGTGCGCTATCGGCTCGTTCAGCAGGTCGTAACCCAATATAATGGTTTCATTTTTATAGTGATTGGCTATGCGGCCCCATATTTCGGCGGTTTGTTGCTGCATGGCCGGGCTTTTAAACAAAAACGGATACCCGTAGCCGTCATCAATATTATCACCGGTTTGGCCGCCCGGCGCGCAGTGCATATCCAGCATTACATATAAACCTTCTTTTTTGCACCAGCCGATAACCCGGTCAAGCAATTCGAAACCACGGTTAGGATTGTTTTGGCCGCAATAATTTTCGGAAGTAAAAAGACGATAGTTAAAGGGAATACGAATAGAGTTCATGCCGGAAGCCTTCAAAAAGTGAATGTCGGCAGCGGTTATATAAGTGTCCTGGTATTTTTTCCAGAACAATGCGGTTTCTTCAGGGCCAAGTAATTCGGCCAGCGCTTCATTGATCAGGCGCGGAGAATTAACGCTTTTAAATTTAAACATATAGCCTTCGGGCACCAGCCAGTTACCCAGGTTTGTGCCGCGGATAAGGAAAGGTTTGCCATCGGTGCCGATAACGTCTTTCCCGCTGACGCTGATAAATTTAGTGGTTTGCGCTGTTGCCGAAATTGAGATAAAAAGCCCTAAAACGGTGAGGCTTCTAAGTAGGTTCTTCATAAAGATTACAGAAATTTGCAGGTTATTATATTGGTTTATTTAGCTAATATAGTATTTATATTTGTGACACGTTATTTGTAATAACACAACGATGAAAAAACCAATAAGCTTAATTGCTGCGCTTTTATTAACGATGGGCCCGGCCTTTTGCCAGGGTGTAAGGGTTGCCGTGGCTGCAAACCTGCAATCAATTGTTAAGGTATTACAAAAAGACTTTAAACAAAAAACCGGGATTGAAATAGAACCTATCGTGGGGGCGTCGGGCAACCTGTCTGCACAGATAAAAAACGGCGCGCCGTACGATGTTTTTTTATCGGCGGATATGAACTTTCCGGAGACGCTCTTTAAGGAAGGGCTAAGTTTAAAAAAGCCGGTTGTGTATGCATTGGGCAGCCTGATCATTTGCAGCAGCCAGGATATAGGGTTTGAGAATTGGGAAAGGGTATTGATGACGGCGAGGATCAAAAAAATTGTTATCGCCAACCCAGCCATCGCGCCTTACGGGAAAGCTGCTAAAGAAGCACTGCAACATAAAGGAATAATCAACGAAGTAAGTTCAAAGATCGTTTATGGAGAAAGTATTTCGCAGGTCAATACGTACATCACAACCGGGGTAACGGAAGTTGGTTTTACCACCCAGTCGTTAATTAAAGATACAAAAACACCGCTTTACTGGAGAGCTATCGACCCCAAAATATATGCCCCCATTGAACAAGGCATAATATTGCTAAAACACGCAAACGGCAATGCGAACGCCGAAAAATTTTACCAATATATTTTCAGTCCGGCGGCCAGGACTATTTTTAAAGAATACGGCTATAGGTAAAACGTCATGCCGAACTTGTTTCACTGTTGTCCGGTAAAAAATCAATTTAATAAAAAAGCTTCATTAAAATGATTATTTGAAGGATTATGTCTTGAATCCAATTTCCAAGCCCATTAATTTAAGTTGAT
>JAQBOM010000031.1 GCA_028288025.1 Mucilaginibacter sp.
GCGGTTTCGAAGGCTTGCGCCTCAATGGTGACGAAGCCTGGATGGACCATAAGTCATCGCATGATTTCTTAGAGTACGAACGTTTGCTTAATCCGGCAATAGCCGGCAAAAGGCTTATCATATCATGTAGTTATCAATTAGGCAAATGCACAGCAACGGACGTGTTAGATGTTGGCCTGTTGCATGAATCTGTCATCTCAAAACGGAGGGGCAGATGGGAAATACTGGAAACCCCGCAGCTTATAGAAACTAAAGCGCAGCTTAACCTGGAAAGAGAATTGCTAGAAAAACGACTTACTAAGAGCACCAGGGAGTTAAACCGACTAACCGGACATGTAAAAAAGGAACGTTCTGAAAGAAAAAAGGCAATACTCTCATTACGTAAATCCCAATTACATCTGAAAACAATAGTAGATACCACCGATATCGCATTTGTATTGTTCGATAGTGATTCGCATGTACTTTTGTTTAATCCAATAGCAAGTTATTGGTCAACCTTGTCCTTCGGCGTTCCTTTGAAGAACGATATCTATTTTCCGGACTTGTTGAATGAAAAGGGAAAGAGCACCTACAGTGAAATGATGAATGCTGTATTGTCTGGGCAGTCGTTAAACTATGAAACCAGCTATCAGGACCATGGCGATTCCCCGGAATGGTACCAGGTGAGCATTCACCCTGTAATGGATGACGATGGAAACGTTATTGGAGTAAGTTGCGCTGCAAGCAATATTACGCAGGATAAACTAGCTGAATCGGATCACAAACGTTTAAGCGGACAACTGGTGCAGCGCAATAACGACCTGGAAAAATTTGGTTCTATTCTATCGCACGACCTGCGGGCGCCATTGGCCAACATGCTTGGATTGGCCAGGATACTTAAAGACGAAAGTGTCCCGGAATCAGAAAAATCCGAACTGGAAGGCTTTTTATTTCAAAGCATCGAAAAGCTGAATGACGTCGTTCATGATTTGAACCGCGTTTTAGAACTGGATAAAACCCCGAGTCTAAAAAAAGAGAAGATCGACCTGGAAGAACTGATCAATGACGTGTCCGCCCAGTTTAAACCGATCATTAAACAGAATGCTATTCGGATAGTCACAGATTTCAGCCGTGCAAATAATATCAATTCGGTTCGGGGTTATCTGTATAATATTTTTTACAACCTCATTTCCAATAGTGTAATATTCGGTCAGCAAGGGAAGCCGCCGGTGATTGAGATCACTTCTGAAAGAGAAAAAGATAAACTCATAATTTATTTCAAAAGCGTTGGAAAGGCAAATTACCGGAAAGGTGACAAAACGGAACATGGACATTACAAAGAGATAAATGTGTCCGATAAAAGTAATGGCATTGTGTTGTACAGTGTAAAAAATAAGATCGAGATACTGGGCGGATCGATAAGTGTTCGCACGCTACCCGGAAAGGACAAGGAGTTTCGAATGGAACTGCCGTTTGAATAAGGAAAAGGGTCTGTCCTCGCAGGCTCTCTTAAAAAAACACTGCCGGGACTGGTAAAACATTAATGCGCTTATTACCTGCATATTACAGGTGTTTATTTGAAGTGTATCAGGTGTATCACCCGTATCTATGTATCAGTGATACAGTATTAAATATGCCAAATAAAGCGGTAATTTTTCATTGTCCGTGGCTCCTGTTTAAACCCGGTTTTTTTGTACCCGAAAAAAGCAATATTATTTTACCTTTGCGTTCCTGTTAAACCGCCGTCATTGCAAAGCGTAAACGAGCGACGAGGTTGCCGCGCTATCGCTCGCAATGACATGTTGGATACATATGACAGTTATACCAGGAGAGGTGTCTGAGTGGTCGAAAGAGCACGCCTGGAAAGTGTGTATACTTCAAAAGGGTATCGAGGGTTCGAATCCCTCCCTCTCCGCAAATCAATTAAGTGCCTGGCGTAGCCGGGCATTTTTATTTTATGGCGTTGCCAAACAAGGTTTGTGCATAAGCCATAAAATAAAAATGACCAGTGAGCGATAGCGAACAGGCACTAATTGATTTAAGCCTCCCCCAAAAGGGATCAATGAAATTAATCCCTCCCTCTCCGCCTTCGCCCGCCGAAGCGGGCTACGGCGGGCACAGTCCGCGAAGGAGGTCATCGGTCGTGAACCGATATTTATTACTTGCAAATGCTGCCCGACTATCGTCAGGTGGCATTTGTTGTTTTTTCACGAGGTGGTAATGAAAATCGCAGCGAATAACGACCAGTTTCCGCCTGTAAACCAAAACATTAACACTTCTTAACAAAACATTAACAAAATATTCTGTAACGCATGCCCATTTTTGCCTGTCCTATAACCTATACCATACCACGATTAAAATGAAGCCTCGTTACCTGCCGTTCCTATTTGTATTGTTGACCAATGCCTGGATAACCAATAGTGCGTTTTCCCAGCAAACAGCAAAAAAAATTGTTGCGATAAAAATCGCCAAGCCGCCCAAGATCGATGGTGTGCTGGATGACGAGGTTTGGAAGAATGCACCTATTGCAACAGATTTTGTGGAGCTTAACCCGGTGGCCGGAAGGCATGAAAAGAAGGAGGAACGAACTGAAGTAAAGATCGTTTATGATAATTCAGCAATTTACGTGGCGGCCAGGATGTACGAAACCTCACCCGATAAAATTGCCCAGGAACTGACCACCCGTGACAATGTCGCCAATGACGATTTTATCGGGTTTATAGTGGATACATATCACGACGGCATAAACGGGACGGGATTTTATGTGACAGCTGCAGGTGTGCAGTTCGACGCCAAGTATGCGCCAAATCCGAATGGCAATAACGAAGACCCCAATTGGAACGCGGTATGGCAGAGCAAGGTAAAAATTGATAAGGACGGCTGGACGGCAGAATTCAGAATACCTTATTCGGCGCTGCGTTTTTCAAAGAAAGATATTCAGCTTTGGGGATTGAACATGATCCGCCGCAGACAAGTTGAGCAGAAACAGTTGTTCTGGAACGAGATTGACCCCAAGAAAAATGGTTTCATCAACCAGGAAGGCGACCTGGTGGGTATAGAAAAGATTGTACCGCCGGTGAGGCTGGCATTTTATCCTTATCTCTCAACTTATGTTAATCACTACCCTTATAATACGCCCGGCGTAAAAAACACAACCAATTCATTTAACGGGGGAATGGATGTGAAGTATGGCATTAATCAAAGCTTTACGCTGGACATGACCCTGATCCCCGATTTTGGGCAGGTGCAATCGGATAACAAAATACTGAACCTTACCCCTTTCGAGGTTAAATACAATGAGAACCGACCTTTTTTTACCGAGGGGACCGAGTTGTTTAATAAAGGCAATTTATTTTATTCGAGGCGTGTAGGCGGCGCCCCGTTAAACTATTCGGCGGTGCAGGCCAACCTGAAGCCTGGTGAATCTATTGTGAGCAATCCGACCGAAACAAAGCTGATCAATGCCACCAAAGTATCCGGCAGGCTGGCAAACGGCCTTGGGATAGGTTTTTTTAATGCGGTTACCAATGCCGCCTACGCCACGATACAGGATAGCACGGGCCGCACACGCTCATTCCGGACACAGTCGCTAACCAACTACAATATCCTGGTACTGGATCAAAATCTTAAATATAATTCATCCGTTACACTCATCAATACCAGTGTTGACCGCTTCGGTAAAGATTATTCGGCCGATGTGGGCGGCTTTGTTTTCAATCTCAATAACAAAAGCAACACGTATAACTTTAACGGTTATGGCATGATGAGCAATTTGTTTTACCCGGATAAAAAGGCCAGCACAGGCTTTAGCTACGAAGCGGCCGGTGGGCGCTCGTCGGGCAGCTTTACATGGTTTTTGGTGGAGGACCTGGTGGATGACCGGTACAACCCGAATGACCTGGGCATTTTGTTCAACAATAATTATTTTGATCATAACATTAACCTGCAATATGCCAATTACAAGCCTAAAAAATTTTTTACGCAATGGGGTATGTTTTCAAACACCTATTATTCGCGCAGGTACAGGCCATCGGCCTATCAATACCTGAATGAGAACCTGGGCGCTTATTTCAGCCTTAAAAATTTCTGGCAGGTAAACCTAAATTTCGGCCACCAGCAGCAGGGAAACGACTTTTATGAACCGCGTACGGCGGGCAGGGTTTACCAGGCGCCTGCCGGTAATATGATGGGTTTTAATATCAATACCAACCGGGCAAAAAGGCTGCACGGCGGATTGTTTTTCCGGTACCGCCGGTTTGACCGCCTGAACGGTTACGGCTTCGACATCGAACCGAATTTCATCATGCGCATCAGTAACAAGTTTTCGTTTGGCGAGGACGTAACCTATACACCCCGGATCAATAATATCGGCTTCTCGACAAAGGATACCGTCAGCGGAAATCCTATTTTCGCCCTGCGAAATGTGCAAACGGTTGAAAACATCTTTAATTTAAAATACACCTTTAACAATGTGATGGGGCTGACGTTACGGTTGAGGCACTACTGGTCGGAACTGAACAACCACCGCTATTTCGACCTGGCGCAGAATGGCGCGCTTACGGACCTGACCTCCGTGAATTTTAAACACGATAACGATCAAAACTATAACGCCTGGAACATTGATATGATTTACCTGTGGGAGTTTTCGCCGGGGAGTCAAATCAGTATCGCCTGGAAAAACTCCTCGTTAACCAATAACAGCAACGCTACCCAAACCTATTTCCACAACCTGCGCAATACCCTTTACGAGCCGCAAAACAACAACTTTTCCTTAAAGGTGTTATATTATATCGACTACCAGAATTTGAGGAAGAAAAAAGCTTAAAAAAACACAACCACCGATGGACCACCTAAATCTTTTTTCCTGATTTCTAAAAGCCGCATCCTGGCCTTTGCGCAGCATGCCCGCACCAGGCCATAACGTGGTGGACACTGAACGCCGAATGCCGGGCTTCGAAATTTTTACTTTTTTATTTGATAATTGTTATCAGCCGGTAGTTATACAGGTACCTTTGTGTCACATCAATAAAATAACTATTATGGACACATCAGCAAACGCCATCTTTCCGAAAGGCGCCAGCGCGCCGGCCGACTATTTCACTGGCACAGCATGGGTAAACACACTGGTGCCTAACGACGCCATTTTGCACTCGGTTATTGCCAATGTTATTTTTGAACCGGGAGCCCGCAACAACTGGCATACCCACCCGGGCGGCCAACTTCTGATTGTTACGGACGGCACTGGTTACTACCAGGAAAAAGGCAAACCGGCACAATTGATAAAAAAGGGAGATTTGATCTCCATCCTCCCCGATGTAGTGCACTGGCACGGCGCATCACACGACAGTGAACTTACGCATATTGCTATTAATCCCAACACAAAAAATGGCGCGTCGGTATGGTTAGACCGGGTGACCAATGAAGAGTATAACAGCGCCAGAAAGGGCTAAGAAGCAAAGGCAAACATCAAGAGGCAAGACAGAAGTTTGGAAGTTAATATCGAACACTCATATTCGCGCATCTATTTCATTGCGGGCAATAGCGCGGCGATCTCATCCACTCCGGCTCTTGTTTACCCTGTTTATTGATGATTAGATTTCTGTAATGTTGTTTCAGTTTAACATGCGATATTCATTTGGCGTTTGACCAACCTTTTGCTTAAATAGCCGGACAAAATGCTGCGGGTATTTGAAACCCAACTCATAAGCGATCTGGCTAACGGTTTTACTCGTATCAAATATCCTTTCTTTACCCATATCAATCAGTGCGGATTGTATATACTCCTGGGCGGTTTTGCCTGTTTCCTTTTTTACCAGGTCGCCAAAATAATTTGGAGACAGGTTTAGTTCATCAGCACAGTAAGCGACAGAAGGCAATCCAATTGTTTGCGGTTTTTCAGATTGAAAATAGTTATTCAGCAGGTTTTCAAACCGCTCCAAAATACCGGTGTGCACATTATCGCGGGTGATGAACTGCCGGTCGTAAAACCGGACGCAATAGTTAAGGAACAATTCTATATTTGATACAATAAGTTTTTTGCTGTGCTTATCGATGGCATGCTCAAGCTCGTAATCTATTTTTGAAAAACAATCCAAAACGATAGCCCGCTCCTGATCCGACAGGTGAAGCGCTTCGTTTGACTGGTAGCCGAAAAAGGAGTAATCCTGTATATGCCGGCCAAGCGCGGTGCCGTGTACCAGGTCGGGATGAAAAATAAGTCCGTACCCTTTCGGCTGAAAGACCACGCCTTTACTATCGACGCCTGCTACCTGTCCGGGCGCAATAAAAACCAACGTCCCTTCCTGGTAATCGTACGTGTTTCGTCCATACACCAGGTCGCCACATACTACATCTTTCAAAAATACCGTGTAAAAGCCAAAATACATGCGGGAGCCCGCTCTCGGGGCTGCCTTCGAGAAATCAACCACGCTTACCAGGGGGTGCCTGGTCACGTTATTGTTAAATGCGTTGTACTCGCTTATCGTGTTGAATCTTACCAACTGTTCCATATCCGTTATTTTATTACTTCAAAGTTATCACTTTATTCATCTCCGGCTTGTTAACTTTCTCCTAATCAGTAATAATGGTATATATATCCGTAATCTGTATAATGCCCGGGCGAATAAAAGGATCGACCTTTGGATTGTTAAAACGGAAATATGAAAAACCAAGATCTGGCTTGACCATCGCCACAGTATTTCTTAATGGGGCACGTAACTGATGAACAGTGTAAATTTTAACAAAAATTCAGCACAATGAAGAATATTTTCGACAGATTGAAAGGCGGTGAGCTCGTACCGCTGGATGACCCGGAATTTTTAAAAGTGGATGAGGTGGTAACCTGTACGCTGGCTTTAATGCCTGCGCTCAATGCTGCAGCCAGCGTGGATAAAATACGGGAAAAGCTGAGCGAGATCATTGGTACAGATATCGACAGGAGCAATACCATATTCGCACCGTTTTACACGAATTTCGGCCGCTTTATCAGTATCGGCAAACACGTATTTATCAACCACGCCTGTTCTTTTTTGGATATGGGCGGCATTACGCTTGAGGATCATGTGCTGATTGGCCCAAGGGTAAATCTCGTGACTGAAAATCACCCTCTTAACCCGGTTACCAGGCGGGGGATGATATGCAAGCCTATTGTTATTAAACGCAATGCCTGGATCGGCGCTGCAGCTACTGTACTACCCGGTGTAACCATTGGCGAAAACGCGGTCGTTGCAGCAGGCGCGGTAGTGAGTAAGGATGTGCCTGCCAATACTATTGTTGCCGGGGTTCCCGCGAAAGTTATACGGTCAATTAACGAGGTCGGCAATCAAGAAACCTATGGTTGATAATAGTTATCATCCACACAAAATGTATAAGTGGCGTGTTAAAACGGAAAGCTTACAGTAATGACATTGTGCTTATGCACGCATTTCGATGTTGGATATTCAAAATAAGCAGAAGCAAGAAATCAAGAGACAAGAAACAAGAAAGATATAAAAGATAATCATGGAAATAAAACGAATAGGCTCACGGCCTTCGGGGAAAGGCCCGGCAGCATATTTTACAGGACAGGTGCGCATCGATCCACTTAACGAAGCGCCTGAGCCGGCCCGTGTGGCGATGGCGCTGGTGACGTTTGAACCGGGGGCACGCACGGCCTGGCACACCCACCCGTTTGGGCAGACCTTAGTTGTTACTGCCGGCACAGGCTGGGTACGGCGCGAAGGCGGAGCAAAAGAAGAAATCCATCCCGGCGACGTGGTATATTTTGAGCCGAATGAAAAGCACTGGCACGGGGCCACGGCTACTACCGCCATGAGTCATATTGCCGTGCAGGAGAAGCTTAACGGTTCGCCGGTGGACTGGATGGAACACGTGACGAATGAGGATTATTTGTAAAGAGAGAACCTGGAGCCAAGAATCAAACGCCAGGATAGAGAGAAGCAAGACGGATAGGAAGATACAAGAATTAACGAATCAAGACATGAAACAAGAAGCATATATAGGAAATAGTAAAGTCTGGCTGATTACCGGCGCCGGGCGTGGAATGGGTGTTGACATTGCAAAAGCTGCACTTAGCGCCGGGCATAAGGTGGTAGCAACGGGCCGCGATACCGAAAAAGTGGCACAGGCGGTTGGAGAATCTGCCGACCTGCTGGTGGTGAAACTGGACATTACCAGCGCAGCCGATGCGCAATCAGCGGTTGCGGCGGCTATGAGTCGGTTTGGCAGGATAGATGTGCTGGTAAATAATGCAGCAAATTTTTATGCAGGTTATTTTGAGGAGCTTTCGCCCGAGCAGATGGAGCAGCAGCTATCGGTAAGCCTTTTAGGCCCGATGAGCGTAACTCGTGAAGTATTGCCTGTGATGCGCAGCCAGCGCTCGGGCCATATTATTACCATCTCGTCAACTGCAGGCCTCATCGGTTTCGAGTTTGGTACGGCGTATGCCGCGTCGAAGTTCGGCCTTGAAGGCTGGATGGAATCGCTGCAAGTCGAGGTTGAGCCTTTTGGCATCCACACCACGATTCGAAGCGCGCGAACTCGCTACGGGTAATGGCCGAGGCAGTACGCTGGGGCAAGCGCGGCGCAAGGGTCAACACCATCAGCCCCGGAATCATCATCACGCCGCTCGCGAACGATGAGCTGAAGGGGCCGCGGGGCGCCGGGTACCGACGTATGATCGACATTTCTGCCGCGGGACGAGCCGGCACGCCGGATGAGGTAGGCAATGTCGGCGCACTGCTGATGGGTGCCGACGGTACATTTATTACCGGCAGTGATTTCCTGATGGATGGCGGCGTAACCGCTGCATATTGGTTCGGCGAACTGGCGCCGTGAGGGCGGTTAAGCCAGGGACAAAGAACAAAGAATTGAAAGTCAAAAGGCGGGTGGAAAGAGGTAATACCGGATATTTTAATGCATCACCATTTTTCAAGCCCAAGCAGCTTTTTTCCTAAAGGAGATAGTACTGCAACCGGGTATTTTTGCTCCCGTTTAAGCGGATCACCCGGAAAGGCATAGCCTTCCGGCGAGGTGCGTTATCGTTCCCGCAGGGTCCCGTGAGGGGAAGAATTATAATATATTACCCCATGGCCATCCATACTAAACATCAAATAACAGATAATGATTTGTTACCACCTATTATAACCAGGGTTCGTTGTCCAAACTCATTCCCGAAGCAACAGGATACAGATTATGATAAACTATTCCTGGCTCTTGGCATATAAGACCTCCCAATCGGAATTTTCTTGTCCCCTATTGTAACCTGGCTATTGTTGTGATTTTCAATCCTATCCAAAGCCACAATATATGACCGGTGAATCCGGGCAAACACTGCGGCGGGTAGCTTATCTTCTAATTCTGAAATAGATAAGTAGGTTTTAAAACTTTCGTTTGTGGTAAAAATCACCAGGTAATTACCCTGTGCCTCGCAATAACATATACTGCTCAAAAGCAGCTTTATCATCCGGCGTTCGCATTTTATAAACAGGAAAGCAGTGTCTTCGCTTCTGCTTATGAGGGAGTTTTTTATAGCGATATCCTCCTCTGGCACATGACGTCTTTCCATCGTAAAATATCGCCATAGTTTAACACAAAAGGGAATAGTAAGTACAAACTGGAGCTTTATTGTATTATATAAAAACGGGGCGATGCTTAACAATGGCTCCTTCCTCCACGAGAGCAAATAATATCTTAATATGATATAGTTATCTACCAGGCGCAGCAGGAACGCAAAAACGATCACCAACAAAATATAGGCGACTACGAACCGGGCGATTTTTTTTTGGAAAAGCAGATCGACAGCTAGTTTTTCGATAACTATTGCAACGAAAATCGTTTTTGGTATTAAACTGAAAAACTCGTTCCTGAAAACCGTAAAAAAATCGCGTTCGGTAAGTCCTTGTATTGCTGTAAAAAGCAATAAGTAGCTTATCCAGTAAAGGAAATACAGGTCAATTTTCTTCCATTTTTTATTGATAATGATCGGGCGTGGCACATTTTAAAAGTAATAAAATTAATCAGGTGCCATACAATTACCATGTATCGACATTGAATATAATTGGTTTAACTGTCGTTCACCATCGTTTTTCAGCTGTCTGCATCAAAAGTTTACCGTGCGCCGGCCGCGTTTTACTTTGCGAAACAATTGCAAATCCAATTATATCATGAAGAAAAAACTTTTAACCTTATTGCTAAGTATAGCGCTTAGTTGTTTGAAACTGTATGCACAGCAAACCAGCATCTATCCCACAAACTGGTGGGTGGGCATGAAAATGAACCATGTTCAGTTACTGATCAGAAGCGAAAATATAGCTTTATCCCATCAAAAGGTCACCATCAATTATCCGGGAATTACGCTGCTGAAAACGCATCGTTTCGAAAATCCAAAATATACCGCCGTTGATATCCTGATCGGCGCTGCTTCAAAACCGGGCGATGTAAATATTATGTTTAACGACGGCGTTAAAACCTCGGTTATAAAATGGCCGTTATTAGCAAAACCAACGGGCAATGGCACACGATATGCCCAGGGTGTAACGTCAGCCGATTTTATTGACCTGTTGTTGACCGACCGTTTTAGCAATGGCGATACAACAAATGACCGGGTAAAAGGAATGAAGGATCAGTCGTTAAATCGCGATTCAATGTATTTGAGGCATGGCGGCGACTTACAGGGAATATTAAACCACATCAATTACTTCAAAAGCTTAGGCGTAACTACATTATGGCTTACACCGGTAATGGAAAACGATATGCCCAACCGCACCGAACACGGCTATGCCATTACCGACCATTATAAAATAGACCCACGGTACGGGAGTGCAGCGCTTTATACCAAATTAAGCAACACGCTGCATCAAAATGGGATGAAACTGATTATGGATGTTGTATACAATCATACGGGGTTATACCACTTTTTAGAGCAGGACCCACCAGCCGCTGACTGGATGCACCGCTGGCCGAAATTTACCCAGACAATTTACCGGGAACAAACCCAATTTGACCCGTATGCCGCCCCGTCGGACAAGAAAAAGATGACCGACGGCTGGTTTACGGCTGAAATGCCGGATGTTAATCAATCCAACCCGTTTATGGCCAATTATATTATACAAAATATCATCTGGTACGTTCAGAAATTTGGAATAGACGGCATCAGGATCGATACTTACACCTACAATTCTATGGCGTTTGCCAACCGCTGCAACCAGGCCATTATGGACGAATTCCCGAAGATCACATTGTTTGGCGAGACCCGGGTATTTGGTGTAGCCAACCAGGCCTACTTTAACCAAAACATTTTTAACCTGCCCTTTAAATCTAACTTACAGGGTTCGGTCGATTTTCAATGCTTATATTTTGGTATTATACCCGCCCTGACTCAGCCCTTTGGCTGGACAGACGGCGTTAATAAGCTGTATTATACTTTAAGCAGCGACTTTTTGAATAAAGATGCCACCCGCAATGTATTGTTGCTGGATAACCATGACGAACCGCGATTTTTTTCGGTTGTGGGCGAGGATGCAGAAAAACAGAAAATGGGCTATGAATGGCTACTGACTTGTCGCGGCATTCCCCAATTGTACTACGGGTCGGAAGTGCTTTTAAAAGGCTTTACAAATCCCGACGGGCTTGTACGGGCTGATTTTCCGGGCGGATGGGCCGGCGATAAAAAGAATGCCTTTACCGCGCAGGGGCTTACCGGAAATGAACTTGCCGTTCAGTCGTTAGTCAAAAAACTCGGCAATTT
This sequence comes from Mucilaginibacter sp., assembly GCA_028288025.1. Lineage (GTDB taxonomy): Bacteria > Bacteroidota > Bacteroidia > Sphingobacteriales > Sphingobacteriaceae > Mucilaginibacter. Next base: position 11,726 of record JAQBOM010000031.1, read on the forward strand.
CAGGAAAGGTTCCACCGCGCTAAAAACCGGGAAGATGATGCACTATATACCGGTAGATGGCTTGTATGTTTATTTCAGGTATGATGCCCGGCAAACGATCATGTGCGTTATGAACACTGCGAAAACGGAAAGCACTGTGGATTTTAGTAAATATGCGGAAAGGACAACAGGCTTTACGAAAGCAAAAAATGTGATCAGCGGCGAAATGCTGGAGGCATCTGGTAAAATAGCCATCCCTGCTATGCGAATGTGGGTTTTAGAATTGAGCAATTAGTGTAACTGAGAGCGGGAAATGCAATATCGAATAATCAATGCCGAATATCCAACTTCGAAGTTTTTCTACTTCGGTATTAGATATTCGGCGTTCGATTGGATATCCCAGGAATTAACAACAACTATTAGTCGATATCTACCATTTTTCAAGCCCAAGCAGCTTTTTTCCTAAAGGAGAAAGTACTGCAACCGGGTAGGTTTGCTCCCGTTTAAGCGGATCACCGGGAAAGGCATAGCCTTCCGGCGAGGTGCGTTCTTTCCATGAGGAGATCCGCCACTGGCGTATGTCCTCGTTGTCTTCGTCGGCCGGCATCATCGAAATATATTGCGCGATACGTACCTTATCGCCGCTGTTGTTTACTCGGATACCATGTGGCTGCAAACTGTTAAAGATCAGCAGGTCGCCTGCCTCCATTTTCACTTTGGTGGGGATGAAGCCCGTGGTATCGGGCTTAAAATGGTCACGGTCATCGGGCTGACTTAGTTTCCAGGTATCATAAGTCCGAAACAATTCAGGGATACATTGAAAGCCGCCCATGTTTTCGTCCATCTGATCGGCCAATGCCAAAACGCCCTGCACATTTTGAGGTTTGGTTTCCGGGTCGTAATCCCAGTGGATAAACCCTTTATATTCATAACCGGGGCGAATAGGAAAATTCAAATTGGCCCGGTCAATGGTTACCCACAATTTTTCGGTACCCCAAATATCAGCGAAAGCCTGGTGCACCTTCGGGAATTGCCGGTTATCCCACATGTACTGGTGGTTATATATTTCTACCATCCCGGTGTTGCTCAGCTCCTTCATTTTCATTTCGGATAACGGTGCGGTATACCAGGTTTCCTTATTGTTCGGATCCTTGCCTTCAAATTCCCACAGCAAATCAGTGAGCTTTGCTACCTGTTGCTTAGGCACCACATTTTTGACCACCACATAACCATTTTCGATCCAGAACTTCCAGTCGTCTTCTGACAGTACCCGTAATGGCTCGCCATTACTGCGGTCGTTCAATTTTATTTTGCTGCTGGTGGCAGTTGAGGGGTTACCCGGAATTTCTTTATGCGCCGTGTTCACTCCGGTTGCGGGCGCCATTGTTGCCTGTTCCATAATTTTTGTTGTTTATAATGAGCTTGATGATACAAAGGTGCAGGCAGATCGGGCATAAATTTTCTCCCCGGATGACTTGTTTTTGCTCTGTATTGATCTATTAAGCAAATATTCTTTTGTTATATTTGAATTACAAAGCACAATGAAGATTCAAAAAGAGGACATACCCATTGAACCGGGACACTCATTCAGGGTATTTTCGCCTAGCTTAAGAAATTACTTTTACTGGCATTACCACCCGGAATATGAGCTCATTTACATCGAAGGGCTTACCGGTATCCGCCATGTCGGCCAGCACATTTCCAGCTTTATGGGGAGCGACCTGGTGCTGATCGGGTCAAACATCCCGCACCTGAACTTTGATTATGGGCTGATGACCGAATACCAGCAAATTGTTGTGCAGATAAAAGAAGGATTTTTAAAAGATTCGCTGCCGGGTATTGCGGAGTTCACCAATATGTATCAGCTGTTTAAACGGGCGGTTTATGGCATCTCGTTCCATGGCGAAACAAAGAGCAGGGCGGCCGAAATGTTAAAAGAAATTCAGCAGCTTAATAGTTTTGACCGCCTGATAAAGTTGCTTGAAATTTTTAACCTGCTTGCCCAAAGTAATGAGTATATGACGCTGAATGATGAAGATACCAGCGTGAAACTCTTTTTAAATGACAAACTGCGAATGGGTAATATCTATGATTATATTCATCATCATTACCACGAGACGACGGATGTTAATGTGATTGCAGATAAAATAGGCTTGAGCACCGCCGCTTTTTGCCGGTATTTTAAACGGCAAACCAATATGACGTTTACCGATTTTGTGAACCAATACCGCATAAACCAGGCAAAAACTATTTTGCTGCAGGACGTGAGTGTATCAGCCGCATGTTACGACGTAGGGTTCCAAAGCCTGTCGTATTTTAATAAGCTGTTTACAAAGCTAACAGGTAAGGGGCCGCTTGAATTTAAAAAACAGTTTGTAAAGCGCAATTAACCCCACACGGAGCGATACGTTAAGATCAAATGCAATAGGCCGGCAAACGTGTTCGTGTTTGTTCGGGGTGTTCGGGGGTGTTCGGGGTGTTCGTCCCTGCCGAAAAGCGAACATTACGAATGTATGGCTAATGCGCTCAGAATTCATGCAGATAAAATTTTTTACGCTATGTTTGCTGCTGATTGGCCCGGCGTAAAGTCAGGGTGTAAATTGACACTTCAATTTGATTGATTAAATGCCGGGCATCAACGAGATCAAAAAACCTATTGCCGCTGATATTGATGTTTTTGAGGGGAAGTTTAAAGCTTCCATGCAAAGCTCGGTACCATTGCTCGACCGCATTACGCATTATATTGTAAAACGCAAGGGGAAACAGATCAGGCCGATGTTCGTATTTTTTTCGGCCAGCATTTGCGGGGGTATTAATGAATCGACCCACCGCGGCGCCGCCCTTGTTGAATTGCTGCATACCGCCACCCTGATACACGACGATGTGGTGGATAATTCAAACCGCCGCCGCAGCTTTTTTTCGATCAACGCATTATGGAAAAATAAGATCGCAGTTTTGGTGGGCGATTATTTGTTATCGAAAGGATTATTGCTTTCTATCCAGAACGATGACTTCCGGTTCCTGAAAATTGTGTCGGAAGCTATGCGGCAGATGATTGAAGGCGAGCTGCTGCAAGTTGAAAAAGTGAGGAGGATGGATATCGAAGAGTCGGTTTATTACGAGGTTATCCGGCAGAAAACGGCATCGCTGATTGCCTCTTGCTGCGAGTGCGGGGCGGCCTCGGCCGGGGCGGATGACGCGACGATCGAAAAAATGCGGCTGTTTGGCGAGAAAATCGGTATCGCCTTCCAGATAAAGGACGATATGTTTGATTTCGGCACGGATGATGTAGGAAAACCGCTGGGGATTGATATCAAGGAGAAAAAAGTAACGCTGCCGCTGATCTACTCGCTCAACAACAGTAAACCGGCAATAAAAAGGGAAATGATCAACCTGGTAAAAAACCATAATGACGACGCGGAAAAAATAGGGCGTATCATCAGTTTTGTTAAAGAGACCGGCGGCCTGCAATACGCCGAAACGCAAATGAAAGAGTACCAGGACGAAGCTTTTAAAATATTAAACACTTTTCCTGCGGGCGAAGCCAGGACGGGACTTGAGCAACTGGTACGGTTTACCACCGAACGTAATAAATAATGAATAGCGAACTCATTTTTATTTCTGGCTTTATCGTTTTCATTTTGCTGATGCTGGCGATCGACCTGGGCCTTTTTGCAAAAGCCAACAAACCGGTAAGCATGAAGCGAGCCGCCATCATGAGCGTCGTTTGGATTACATTGGCACTTGGTTTTTACGCCCTCATTTTGCAATATGGACACCTGCTGCACCATGTCGACAGCTACGCCGCTTTGCAGGAGATCAACACCCAAAACTTCCATCATCTAACCCTGGATCCCAATAACCTGCCCGCAAGTTTAAGCCTGTACCGTAAAAACCTGGGGCTGGAGTTTATAACCGGTTACGTCGTAGAATACGCGTTATCGGTGGATAATATATTTGTGATGGTGCTTATTTTTACGGCCTTTGCGGTGGATAAAAGGCATTACCACAAAGTATTGTTCTGGGGCATCATCGGCGCAATACTCATGCGTTTTGCATTTATATTCGTAGGGTCGGCGCTTATCACCCATTTTCATTGGATACTGTACCTGTTCGGCGCGTTTTTGGTTTACACGGGCGTTACCATGTTCCTCAACCGGAACAAGGAAGATGAAATAGACCCGGAAAATCATAAGGTTGTAAAGCTTGCCTCCAGGTATTTCGCGGTGCACCCAAAATTTGAAGGAAACAGGTTTTTTGTGAAGATCAATCATAGAAAAATGGTGACGCCGCTTTTCCTGGTGCTGCTCATCATCGAGGTAACCGACCTGGTTTTCGCGGTTGACTCCATACCGGCCATTTTTTCCATTACCAAAGACCCTTATATTGTATTTTTCTCAAACATTTTTGCCATTCTTGGCCTGCGTTCCATGTTCTTTTTGCTGGTAAATATTATTGATAAGTTCCATTACCTTAAAATTGGGCTAGCCGCGCTTTTGGCCTTTATCGGTTTAAAAATGCTTGGCGCCAATTATGTCGACCGGATCGGCCTCACTACCGGCAACTCGCTGCTGATCATCCTGGCTATATTGGTGGTGAGTATTGTCGCATCGCTGATATTTCCTAAAAGAGAGATTAGAGGCTAGAGATTGAAGATTAGGAACTACCCGTTTATCTTTCGGGCTCAACTAATCTCTAACCTCCGGTCTCTAATCTCTAATAGAATCCCTACCTTAGTAAATGCAATATTTCGATCTAAGCCTGTTTAAATTTACTTTTTTCGACGTCCTTGATGTGATATTGGTGGCTTTTTTGGTCTACCAGTTGTACAATCTGATCCGGGGGACGATTGCAGCCAATATTTTTATCGGCCTCGCTATTGTATTTGGGCTTTACTTCGTGGTGAAAGCGCTGCAGATGCGGCTATTAACGGGCATCCTCGCGCAATTTGCCAACGTGGGGATCATCGCCATCATCATAGTCTTTCAACAGGAAGTAAGACGATTTTTATTGCTGGTGGGTAAAAACGCGTCGCTGCAGCGAAATAAAGCCTGGTGGCAATATTTTTTCGGCAAAGCTGAGGCTGAGAAAAACAACTATGCGCGCATCAAACCCATACTCGACGCCTGCAAAAGCATGAAACAAACCCGAACCGGCGCGCTTATCGTTTTCGCCAAGTATTACGATGAACAATTTTACCAGAACAGCTGCGAAATTATTGAAGCCAAAATATCCAAGCGCTTGTTGGAAAGCATCTTTCAAAAAAACAGCCCGCTGCATGATGGTGCGGTTGTTATTGCCGAAAATATGATCAAGTCCGCAAGCTGTATTTTACCGCTTACCGAAAAAACTGATCTCCCTTCGCAATTTGGTTTGCGCCATCGGGCGGGTATCGGGGTTACCGAAACAAACGATGCAACAGCCATTATCATTTCCGAAGAAACCGGAGAAATATCTTACGCCAAACAGGGCCGGGTAAAAATGAACGTCAGCTTTGCCGAGCTGGAGAAATTGCTGAACAAGGATTTTTAACAGTTTTAATACTTATACCTGCCACCCCAAAGTTTCTTTAACTTTTCCCTTGCTTCTTGTTCACGGGCGTTATTGCCCGGATCGTAAATTTTGGTGCCTTTAATTTCAGCCGGGAGAAAGTCCAGGTCGGTAAAATTGCCTTCATAGCTATGGGCGTATTTATAGTCCTTCCCATATCCCAGGTTTTTCATCAGTTTGGTAGGCGCGTTGCGCAAGTGTAATGGTACAGGCAAATCGCCGGTTTGACGCACCAGGTCCATGGCTGCGCCTATGGCTGTTGTAGCCGAATTGCTTTTCGGCGATGTAGCCAGGTAAATAACCGTTTGCGACAAAATAAGCTGCGATTCCGGCATGCCGATCACATTTACCGCCTCAAAGCAGCTTTGTGCGAGGAGCAGTGCGTTAGGATTGGCGTTGCCGATATCTTCAGAAGCTAAGATCAGCATTCGCCGCGCAATAAACTTTGGGTCTTCGCCGCCGGTTATCATCCGTGCAAGCCAGTAAACTGCGCCGTTGGGGTCGCTCCCGCGCATGGATTTGATGAAGGCCGAAATAATATCGTAATGCTGCTCGCCCGCCTTATCGTACAGCGCCATATTTTGCTGCACATGCTCCAATACGGCATCGTTGGTAATAACAATCTTTTTACCGCTAAACGCGTTGACCAGTAGCTCAAAAATATTCAGCAGCTTACGGGCATCGCCGCCGGATAAGCGCAGCAAGGCTTCATTTTCTTTGATCGTGATATTTTTGGTACAGAGGATTTCATCCTCTTTTTTCGCCTTTTCAAGTAGACTCAGCAGATCACCTTCGTCCAAAGGCTGAAGGACATATACCTGGCAGCGGGAGAGCAATGCCGAGATCACTTCAAAAGAAGGATTTTCTGTCGTCGCACCGATCAGGGTAACCGTCCCCCGCTCCACCGCGCCCAGCAGCGAATCCTGCTGCGATTTGGAGAAACGGTGTATCTCGTCAATAAACAATACTGGCAAAGTTTGCCCTTGTTCTTTGAGTATCGATGCTCGTTCAATCACCTCGCGCACATCCTTAACGCCCGAGTTAATGGCGCTTAGCGAAAAAAACGGCCGGTCCAGCGTTTGCGAAATAATATACGCCAGCGTGGTTTTCCCTACCCCCGGCGGGCCCCAAAAGATCATAGACGGCAGCGCGCCCGACTCAATGGCTTTGCGCAAAACCGCGCCCGGCCCAACCAGGTGTTTTTGTCCCACGTAATCGTCCAGGTTTTTCGGACGCATGCGCTCGGCTAATGGCGGCAGGTTATTCATTCAGTAAAATTCTGAAAAGTAAATGCTAAATCCTAAATAAATTAGTACGTTTAAAACACCGAAATGATCAATAAGTTCGCCCACTCCAATTACCATACCATCTGCGATGAGCTGGCATCAGCCGATCCGGAGCTGGCTGAGATCATCAACAGCCATGGTTACCCGCCGCTCTGGTCGCGCCCCAATACGTTTGAAACGCTGGTGCACATCATCCTTGAGCAGCAGGTTTCGCTGGCATCGGCATTGTCGGCCTTAAATAAATTGAAAGAACACGTACAGGAGATAACCCCCGCAAGGATACTGCTGCTCACCGATGAAGAAATGAAAGCCTGCTACTGCAGCCGTCAAAAAACCAGCTACATCAAATATTTGGCTGAGGCCATCATAAGCGGACAATTAAGTTTAACCGAACTGGAACAACTTTCCGGCGAGGAAGTGCGCGCCAAATTAGTGGCCTTAAAAGGCATCGGCAACTGGACCGCCGATGTTTACCTGATGTTTGTTTTACAGCATCCGGATATTTTCCCGGCCGGCGACCTTGCCGCGGTAAATGCTTTGAAGCGGGTAAAAAACTTTCCGGCTGATACCACAAAAGAACAGATTCTGCAAATAGCCGAAACGTGGCAGCCATACCGCACCATTGCCACCATGCTGCTCTGGCATTTTTATTTGTCATCGCCAAAACGCTGAATAATTTGTGTGGTATCGCAATGAATATGATGCACGTGATACACACAATGCACTGTCGCTTCCTGAAAAAAGTTGTCGCCTGATACAGGTGTACCACCCGGCACAGGTGAACACACCTGAACACACCTGAACACACCTGGTACAATTGATATAGCCGGGCCAAATAGCGCAATCAGAAGTCAGCAGGTATTTAAATATTCTTATCTTAGCTATATAAACCTCCGACCACCGCGTGATAAGGCGTGTTATGTTTCTCACATTTTTATTTGCACTGGTAAATTTACTTACCGCGGATGGTCAGGCTATACCCGCTGCAATCAAAGCGATCAGCGAAAAAATCACCTCTTCTGTATCGGGATATTATAAAAAATACCCCAGCGAAAAGATATTTCTGCATACCAGTCAAAACGTTTATTTAACCGGGCAAACAATATGGTATAAAGCCTATTTAATGGCCTACGGCAAACCATCGCTGCTTAGCCGGATCATGTACATTCGGCTATCCGATGCCAACGGAAAGTTGATCACGCAAAACATGCTGCCGGTGAAAAACAGCACGGCGTATGGCAATATCAACTTGCCCGATAGCCTGCCGGGTGGGTGGTACCAGTTGCAGGCGTTCACCGCGTGGATGTGCAATTTTGACAAGCAGGATTTTTTCCATCAAAAAATCTATATACAAAATATTCATACGCCGGTTAACATGGTAACGGGTGTCACTGCCGGTAATATCTATCACATCGATTTTTTCCCTGAAGGGGGCGACCTGGTCGACGGAAATATGTGTAATATTGTCTTTAAGGCGACCGATGAAAATGGAATGCCGGTAAACGTTTATGGCGATGTACTGGATAACAACAACAAATCCGTCGCCACCCTGGAAACGCGACACGACGGTATGGGCAGCTTTGAGCTGGAAGCGGCCGCGAATACAAATTATTGTGTCCGGGTGCACTTCCCCGATGGCAGCGTTCAAAATATAAGCTTGCCCGGGATAAAAAAGACAGGCCTGAGCATGCGCGTGAATGCCATGCCGGCCAGCGAGCTGGAGGTAAAAATAACATACGCCGGCCAGCAAAAAGAATATAAAGACATCGTTGTTGCCGCCGCGCAGGATAACGGGACAGTAGTAACTTACCCGCTGAAATTGAGCCGCGGAATAAATGTCTTCAGCTTTAAAAAGGATGACTTTTCGCCCGGCATAGTGCGGTTAACTGTGTTTGATGAAAGTTTTGTTCCGCTGGCCGAAAGGGTGGCTTTTATTCACGATAAAAACATGCTGGACCTTTCCCTATCAAAAGACACTTTGTCCTTCGACCCCAAAAGCAAAAACATATTTACGCTGCATTTAGCCGATGGTAAAAACAAGCGGGTTAAGGCAAATGTGTCGGTGGCCGTAACTGATGCAGCGCTGGAAGGCGGGCCGGAAAACAATATTGCGGCCTACTTTTTAATGAGTTCCGAACTGAGGGGGTACATTCATCAGCCCGGCTACTATTTCAAAAACAACAGCGATACCATCCGGCAGCAGCTCGACCTGGTGATGCAAACCAATGGGTGGCGGCATTTTAAATGGGACACAGTGCTTAATGACAAGCCGCGAAACCTAAAATACTTTATTGAAAAAGAGCAAGTGGTAGCGGGCAAGATCGAAAATTATCACGACAAGGATAACCTGAAGATAAAGCTGATCGTCACCAGTGCTGATTCGGGTAAATATATGGGGTATGTAGAACCCGACAGCGCCGGCATGTTTGTTTTAAAGGATTACAACCACCGGGGTCCCGCAACCCTGTTCTACGATGTGGTTAATGCAAAAAACAAAAAGCAGCCGGTAAATGTCACCTTTTTTAACGCGCAAATTGACATTGCATCTTTTCCGCCGGATACGATTAGCAGTTATACCGGGTCAAAACCGGTTATCCCCCAATCAATTATCAGCGATGCGGTAAAGGACCACGATGCAAGGTTTCCTGCCAAAGGCATTATGCTGAAAACGGTAAATATCAGGGAACAGAAGCTAACCCCCACGGAGGTACTGATAAACAGTCACGTTAAGCATTTGAATGCTGACAACGCGTACACACTTGATCTTGTTCATACAACATTTCCTCCCGTCAATATCATGGATTATATACAAGGAAGATTTCCGGGTGTGCAAATTATATTAGGACCGAACGACAGTGTTATTAAATTCACGTATCATGGAACAAATAGCATTAAAGATAAAAACCCCCTTCCTTATTTTTATGTTGACGAAGCGTCTTCTACCTTAGATGAAATTTTAAATATTCCATTAACAGATGTTGCTATAATTCGCTTTGCCCCGCCCCCGGTTTGGTTTGCACCCTTAAACGGCGGCATGAACGGCGCGTTGCTGATATATACCCGGAGGTTTGGCGATGAAAAGGTAGCAGGCAAAGGCATCATGGCCAACTACGGAAAATATACCTTTAACAATTATAGCGTAACCCGCGAATTTCCGTTACCGGATTATAGCGTCACAAAACCAACCAAATCTCCGGACTATCGCACTACATTGTATTGGAACCATGATCTGTTTACAGATAAACAGGGCAATATCAAAATACGTTTTTTCAATTCCGATAAAGCAAAAAAATACCGTGTAGTTGTACAGGCTATGGATGCAAACGGCAGGCTGGGATATTTGAGTGAGGAGCTTTAAGGCGTTTTAAACGTTGGCAGCAAGTTTTGATTGACAGGCGACTGGTCCTCGCTGCCAATTCTCTTTACAGGCATGGTATAATACCCACCAATCTTTTTGACGGGCATTTTTGAGTTGCCTTCTAAAACCATTACAGGCATATGATCAATATTAGCGGCGTTATTTGTGATAAATGTATTCAGGTTGCGGCTGTAATCAGTCTGCGGCTGCAGCAACCGTAACGGATTTCCGGGGTTTAGGTTGAGCTTCTTATTGAGATTGCTTAACAAACTATCCGCTGGTTTAACCGGGGTAAATTGCTGTGCGCTTAACCGGCAAAAACCGCATGCCAACAGGGCAAAAAGTATTAATTTTTTCATAACACGTTAAATTGAACGGCAGGTACCTATTGATATCCAATCAAAAATAATGAATACAAATGTAAAAAAATGTTAATTATTGATAATCACATGCAATTTGCCATCCGCAAATCATATAAAAAATTCACTTTCAGATATCGAACTTATATCGTTACCTTTACGTATTAATTAATTTAACTACCGGGAAAAGATTAAATGAAATTCATTCTGCTTGTGCTTTGCTGTACCCTGGGCCTTTCGGCCTCGGCACAATGGTACCGTTTAGACCTGAAAACAAAAAAGCACGAACGCGCTCCGTTGCTGGCACAGCTTACCAATCATTCTGTTTCCCGTATACCGGTTGCAGCCCCAGGCAAGCATAAAATCGAAATGCCCCGCTTTGATCGCAGCGACTACAGCCTCGAAGCTTCTGAAGCCGTGATCATGAAAACGGCACAGCACAACATGCGTTTCAGGGTATATAATGATGCCAGCTATAATTTTAGCGAACTGGCCGCGCTGTATGTGCAGCAAAACAGGTTTTCGGAAGCAAAATGGTTCCTGCTGCAAAGTAATATCATCTCGCGTAATGAAAACGACGATAAGCACACCATCTCAAACTTGATTGAACTGGCTACCATAAAAGCCCAGCTCGGCGATTATACACAAGCGCAAGAGGACCTTACCGAAGCGCACGCGATGGCCATGTCCAGGGGCTTCAGGGACGACCTCCTGCAGATCGAGAAAAAAATCCAGTATATCAAGCAAAGCAAGTTGTCATCAGCACCCAAACCTGAATTACGCTACGCCGAGGCCGCCATGACGGCCGCTAAAGCGGAGTGATTTTGGTTATTAGTTGATTAATCAACCCTATCAACCACTCACTCAATCAACTTAATCAACCAACAATGTAACAATATCGTCAAATGCATAACGTTTTATAAAAAGAAATAAAACATTATTGTATAATTGTTATTCATTAATAGGAGACGGCAATCAGCGGTCTCTTTTTTGTTTACTTTAGCGAACTATTAGGCACACGTATTGATGTTTCATTTAAATCCCGACTTAAAGACTGTAAAAGATATGTTTAAGAAATTATATTTAATGCTTGTGCTTGGTGCGGCACTTGCATGTCATGCCGCTCCGGCAAAGCACATTAAAGTTACTGGCTCCAACGATATTCAGCCCGATGAAAAGCAGGCTATCGTTTGCCAAACCATAGCAAAATTTATATCCACTTATAATTACAAAAAAGTAGAGCTTAACGACTCCATATCCGAAGTGGTTTATAACCGGTATATTAAGTTACTTGATGAAAGCCACAATTACTTCCTGGCGTCGGATATCGCCGATTTTGCCAAATATAAAACCGTGCTGGATGACGATGTTAAAGTTGGCAATCTTAACGATGTATTTTACATATTCAATGTATATCAAAAAAGATATATCGAGCATGTACAGTATTCTATCGCGCAGCTGAATAATAACTTTGATTTCACTGCCAATGAAACTTTTACGTTCAACCGTGAAAAATTACCATGGGCCGCGTCACAAGGCGAAATGGATAAAATATGGGGCCTGCGTGTAAAATACGACATGCTTAGCCTGAAATTGGCTAACAGCGACATGGCTAAAAACAAAGAAACCCTAAAGAAAAGATATGAAAACCTGTTATCGCAGGTCAATAAGTTAAATAACCAGGATGTTTTCCAGGTGTTTATGGATGCCTTTACCGAAGCCATTGACCCGCATACCAATTACTTCACACCGTCAAACGCCGCCAATTTTAACATCGATATGTCCAGGCAACTGGAAGGCATTGGCGCGTCTTTGAATACTGAGAACGAGTTTGTTACCATAAAATCTATAATACCCGGCGGACCGGCTGATAAAAGCCGCCAGATCAATATCGACGACCGCATTGTAGGGGTTGGGCAGGCTAAGGACGGCGAATTCCAGAATGTGATCGGCTGGCGCATCGAAAACGCGATAGCTTTAATTCGCGGTAAAAAAGGCACCATCGTAAGGTTAGAGATATTGCCTAAAGGTGTTAGCGCAAGCGCTAAACCCAAAATCGTGGAAATGGTGCGCGAAAAGATCATCTTAAAGGATGAATCAGCTAAAAAGGAAATTCGCACCTATAACAGTAACGGCAAAGTGGTTAAAATAGGTATCATATCCATACCCGCATTCTATATCGATTTTAATGACTATAAATCGGGCAACCCCAACTATAAAAGCACCACGCATGATGTTAAGCTGATCCTCGATTCGCTGAAGCGCGAGAATGTGGACGGTATTGTGATGGATCTTCGCCAAAACGGCGGCGGGTCGCTAATGGAAGCTATCGAGCTTACCGGCTTATTTATAAAAACCGGCCCTGTGGTACAGGTGAGAAATTCGGAAGACCAGATTGAGATTGATAAGGATGAGGACCCATCTATAACCTACGCCGGCCCGCTGGCTGTGCTGGTTGATCGTTTCAGCGCGTCGGCTACCGAGATATTCTCAGGCGCTATACAGGATTATGGCCGCGGGCTGATAATTGGTACCCAAACCTATGGAAAAGGCTCTGTACAAAACGCCATTGACCTTGATAGGGTGATCTCTCCTTCGTTGCTCGAGCGTACGGCCGCTTTGATGGGAAAAAGCAAAAAAGTGGTATCAACCGGAAGCCAAAGTGTTTTCGGTCAGCTTAACTTGACCATCGCCAAATTTTATCGCATCAGCGGTAATTCAACACAGCATAAGGGCGTAACGCCCGATATCCGGTTCCCGTCGGTTATCCCATTGGATAAATATGGCGAAGATACCGAACCATCTGCCATGCCTTTTGATGTGATTGCCCGTACAAATTACACTAAAGTGGGTGATTTTAGTGCGGTTATACCTCAGCTGACAAAACTGCACGAACAGCGCATGGAAAGCAGCGCCAGTTATAAATACCTTTTGCAGGACATTGCGGATTTTAAAAAGCACGATGCGGACAAGAGCGTTGTTTTAAACGAGCAGCAGCTAAAAAAACAACGCGATGCCGAAGAAAAAAAGGCTTTTGAAGAAAATAATTTACGGCGCGTGGCTATGGGCCTGCTGCCTTTAAAAAAGGGCGAAACAAAACCTAAAAAGAACGAAGACCTGGACTTTTTAAAGCGCGAAGCCGGGCAGGTATTGACAGATTATATAACGCTGGATAATAAATTTACCGGCAATCTTATCATGTCGCATTAAAATATTAAAATTAACAACAAATCCCGGCTAGTCCGGGATTTGTTGTTTAAAACCAATTTGCGTCATCCGGGTTATTTATCATATGGCAAAAAAACCGCTGCTTGAATTTACCGACAGGGGAATTTATTGTGATAAGGGCAGGTTTTACATTGATCCCTGGAAACCGGTTGACGATGCCGTAATTACACACGCCCATGGCGACCATGCCTATCCGGGCAATAAACATTATCTCGCACATCATTTTTCGAAAGAAGTTTTGCTTTACCGCCTTGGCGATATCCGGCTGCAAACGGTTGCATATGGCGAAAAGGTGACGAAGAATGGCGTGGAGATATCATTCCATCCCGCCGGCCATGTGATCGGGTCGGCGCAGATACGCATTGAGTACCAGGGCGAGATATGGGTGGTATCCGGCGATTATAAGGTGGAAGACGATGGCATATCAACGCCTTTTGAACCCGTCCGCTGCCATCATTTTATTTCAGAATGTACTTTTGGGATGCCGGTGTATAAATGGAAACCGCAGATAGAAATATTTGATGACATCAACAAGTGGTGGGCCGGTAACTTGCAAAATGGAGCAGCTACCGTTTTGGTGGGATACTCGTTATCGTTAGGCAAGGCACAGCGCATATTGCAAAACCTCGATCTTTCACTCGGAAAGGTGTATACCCACGGTGCAATCGAAAATACAAACGAAGCGTTGCGGCGAAACGGCGTTCAGCTCAATCCAACCGAAAGGATCACACCCGATACGCCAAAAGAGGAAGTACGAAAAGGTATTGTTATCGCCCCGCCCTCTTCGGCAGGCTCGCCATGGATGCGCCGGTTTCAGCCGTATAGCCTTGGCTACTGTTCGGGGTGGATGGCCATCCGCGGGGCAAAAAAACGGCGCGCCGCCGACCGTGGCTTTGTACTATCCGACCATGCCGACTGGGACGGACTGATCACCGCAATTGACGCTACCGGCTGCGAATGTGTGTACCTCACCCACGGCTATACCGCCACCTTTGCCAGGTATCTGAATGAGATCGGCTACAACGCCCGCGAAGTCCATACCCTTTACAGCGATGATGAGGATCCCGGTATGCCCGAAGCGCCCGAATTTGCGGGTGAACAAAATAGTGAAACTGGTGCTTCAAAAGTCCTCTCCTTTGGAGAGGATTTAGGTGAGGCTGGAGGGTCTGCTCTATGAAAGCCTTTGCCCAGCTGTTCCTTGCATTGGATGAAACCAATAAAACCAACGAAAAGGTTAAAGTATTGAAAGACTATTTTAACAGCGTACCCGATACGGATAAAATGCACATGCTCGCGCTGTTTTCGGGGCGAAAGCCTAAACGGCAGATCAACGCTACGCTGGTGAGGAATTGGGCGATTGAAGCATCACATATACCCTACTGGCTTTTTGAGGAAAGCTACCAGGTAGTGGGCGACCTGGCCGAAACCATGGCATTGCTGATGCCGCAAACCGATCAAACCAGCAGCAAAACCCTTACAGAATGGATAGCGGAAATAAATGACCTGGCAAACAAAACGGAGAATGAAAAAAAGGAATGGCTGCTCGACTCATGGGCCATGCTCGATAACCAGGAGCGCTTTGTATTCAATAAATTGTTGACGGGCAGTTTCCGGGTTGGGGTATCGCAAAGCCTGGTGATAAAAGCGCTGTCGGAAATTTCGGGGTTAGATGCCGCAACCTTAACCCACCGGATAATGGGAAACTGGCAACCCGAAATCTACCAGTACATGGAGCTGATACAGGAACAAGGTGCCGCAGACGACATCTCCCGCCCCTACCCCTTTTTCCTGGCTTACCCAATACAGGAAACATCCGAAAAGCAAAGGTCGGCGGAAGAATTACGGGCATCATTAGGCAATGAGTCCGAATGGCAGGCCGAATGGAAATGGGACGGTATCCGCGCGCAGTTGATCAAACGCGAAGACAAAATATTCATCTGGAGTCGCGGCGAGGATTTGGCTACTGATAAATTCCCCGAACTGCATCCGTTTTTAAACGCCCTGCCGGATGGTACTGTTATCGACGGCGAGATATTAAGCTTCCGGAACGGCCTGCCGATGCCCTTCAACATACTGCAAACCCGCATCGGCCGTAAAAACCTCGATAAAAAAATATTGGAGGAAAGCCCCGTCGCGGTGATCGCGTATGATTGCCTGGAGTATAACGGCGAAGATATCCGCACCACCACGCAGGCCGGCCGCAGGTCTGTTCTTGAAAAACTACAGGCCACCACAACGTTCCCCGAAATATTCCGCATATCTGCGCTTATACCGTTTGGCAGTTGGGAAGAGCTCGCGACAATAAGGGAGCAATCCCGCGCCATGATCGCCGAAGGCATTATGCTCAAACGAAAAAGCGCTGCCTACCAGGTGGGCCGCAAGCGCGGCGACTGGTGGAAATGGAAGATCGATCCCCTTTCGGTCGATGCAGTTATGATCTACGCGCAAAAAGGCCATGGCCGTCGCGCCGACCTGTACACTGACTATACCTTTGCCGTTTGGGATGGCGATAAGCTGGTGCCTTTTGCAAAAGCGTATTCCGGCTTAACCGATCAGGAAATAAACAAGGTGGATTATTTTGTAAAGCGCAACACGCTGGAAAAATTCGGCCCGGTTCGTACCGTAAAACCCGAGCTGGTTTTCGAGATCGGCTTTGAAGGCATTAACCGCTCAACCCGGCATAAATCCGGTATTGCCCTGCGCTTTCCGCGGATACTGCGCTGGCGCCATGATAAACCCAAAGAAGAAGCTGATACGCTGGAAACCCTGAAGGCTTTATTGGGAGAATAACACTAAAACCATATCATTGACGGCGAAGCAATGACATAATAATGCAATCATTGCGTTTTAAACATGTTACAGCCGGGCAACTCCTTTCATATAAACAATTTCATAGCTTTGGATTTTATGTTTTCCGCCTTTAGCTAAGATAAAAATGAGTATCATCCACATCCTTAACGGCGATTCTACACGACATAGTTTCGGGCAAACCGGGCTCGAAGGCGACGCCCTTGTATGGCATGAAGTACTTTCGGAAGGCCCGCTCGAAAGAGACATTTCATCAGGAAGCTTCTGGAAAGTGCGTTCGGAATGGATCTCTAAAACTTTTAATGAGTCACCCGAAAATTATCAGCGAAAAATGCTGGATATGCTGTCGAAGTTAAGCGAGTCTTACGATGAAATTAATCTTTGGTTTGAGTTCGACCTGCATTGCCAGGTGAATTTAATAGGCCTGATGACCTACATGGCGAAAAAAACAGATCTCTCTGCCCCTGCTATCTACCTTATTTGCCCGGCAGACTATCCGGGCAAGAAAAACTTTATGGGTATGGGTGAATTAACCGGAGCGGAATTAGAATACCTGTACGATAACATCCGGGTAAGGCTTAGTGAAGCCGATTTTGTTATAGCCGGCGAGGCGTGGGACGTGTATGTAACCCATGATGCCGATAAATTAAAAGCTTACCTGGACGAAACGGTTTTCTGGGGCAACCTTCATTTACTCAAACCAGCGCTGGAAGCTCACTTCGAACGGCTGCAGGTGAATGAACATGGTTTAAATTATATCGAACAAAAACTGCTGGACATATACAACTACGGCATCAAAACCAAACCCGAAATATACCTGCGGTTTTGGAGCACTGAAAAAATATATGGGTTAGGAGATGCAGAAATTGATATTTATCTTAACCGCCTCAAAGAAAAAGCGTTGATCACTTTCTAAATATTCATGACTAAAACGTACCTCATCAGCGGCGCCGGCAGCGGCATTGGCCGCGCCATAGCACAAAAGCTCGGCAGCGACGGGCATACCTGTATATTACTTGGCCGTAATGCAGATCATTTACAGCAAACCCTCGCCAGCCTTCCCACCGGCGAACACAGCCTACTACCTGCAGATATAACCGATAAAAAAAGTTTAAACAACGCATTTGCCACCTTAGGCAACGTAACTATCGACGGGCTAGTAGCCAACTCAGGCATCGGCGGCGAAAACAACTGGGGCGATACTGACCGCTGGCAAACTATCATCGACACCAACCTAACCGGCACCTACAATTTTGTAAATACGTTTTTGCCAAAACTCAACAATGCAGGCGAAAAGCATATCCTCATCACCTCATCTGTTTTAGCAAGGTTAGGTGTGGCAAACTATTCAGCTTACTGCGCGTCGAAAGCGGGCTTGCTTGGCCTGATGCGCTCATGGGCCGTTCAGTTTGCGCCACAAAATATTTTGGTTAATGCCATTTGTCCGGGCTGGGTTGATACGGATATGGCACAGCAGGGCCTGCAAGGCATTGCGGATGGTATCGGAATAACAAAGGATGAGTTTTACGATATAGCCATGCAAAGCGTACCCCTAAAGCGTATGAGCCAGCCCGAAGAAATAGCCGGCCTTGTTGCCTACCTGTTATCCCAGCGCTCTATCACTGGGCAAACAATTGATATAAATTGCGGCGCGGTAATGAATAGTTAATGGGATAGGGATATTAAAACTACGTACGTCATGCCGAATTTATTTCGGCACCTCACCTGGAAGGTATCCGGCACACAAGTCAACGATATGGCAATTGCAGACCAGGCAAACGTGAATGTCCTGTGGGGTGCCGAAATAAATTCGGCATGACGGCACTCTATTCTTGGCTCTTGATTCTTGCAATCTTGGCTCTAATTACCGCACAATCGCCGCAACTGTCGGCGATGGTTCGCTTTCATTTTTCAGCCTATCAATAGCAGTAACCACGTACAGGTACGTTTTTCCTTTTTGAGCGGTGCTGTCGTTATAACCCGTGGCATCGTCATATTGGATGCGCAGTATATGCTTCGGATCGGTTAAGTTTACCTTTTCGGTACCCTCAAAACGGTAGATCACATAGCCGTAAACAGGTTCCTTGTCTTTCGCCTGCAGCGGCGCCTCCCATTTCAATACCACTCCGGCAGCGCCATGGGCCGCCACTAAATTTCGTACCGGGTTCGGCGGAATAGAATCCAGCCAAAGCATTGGCGGCGGCAATGCCGGGTAACGGTAGTAGGTTGTTTTCAGCGAGTCGGTAATACCGAGCGGGTTTCTTAAAAGCGAATTTGAGCTAAAATAAACGCTGCCTTGTACGCGCGGGTTGGCACGCAGGTATTTGATCTGGTCGGGCAGTTGAGCAGGATTCCTGAATTTAATAAGCTTGCGCTCATTGATTCGGTAAGCTGCCATGCCGATATACAAATGACGGTTGTAAGTATTTTCGCTCCACCAATCGAGCAATACATTAAAAGGTACCGAGCGGTCATCAATTGGCCAGTAAATTTGCGGGTTAATATAATCCAGCCAGCCCTTTTTTATCCATTTCCGCGAGTCGGCAAACAACTCGTAGTTAGACGATCCGCCATGCGTGTCTGAACCCTCGGGGTTTTGATACCTGTTCGCCCAAACGCCAAAAGGGCTTATGCCGAACTTCATCCGCGGCTTATGCTTATGGATACTGTCACTCAGTACCTGTATCAATGTGTCTACATTATGTCGCCGCCAATCCTTTATATCGTTATACCCGCCGCCATAAGCTTTAAAGGTTTCAGCATCGTTAATATGCTGCCCGTCAATCTGGTATGGATAAAAATAGTCATCCATGTGAATGCCATCCACGTCATAATTATCCACCACGTCTAATATTACCTTTACTATATAATCACGCACCTCCGGTATACCGGGATTAAACAATTTAATGCCGCCATATATAAAAAACCATTCCGGCTTTATCCGGGTGATATGCTGCGGGCTTAACGCGTAAAATTTATTGTCGGTAGTTGCGCGGTATGGATTCAGCCATGCATGCAGTTCCATTCCCCGTCGATGTGCCTCGATGATGGCAAATTCAAGCGGGTCATAAAGGGGGTTGGGTGCCTGGCCCTGTTTGCCCGTCAGCCATTTCGACCATGGTTCCCTGCCCTTTGCATAAAAAGCGTCCGCCGCCGGCCTAACCTGGAACATCACCGCGTTGATACCCATTTGCTGGTGCGTATTTAGCCGGTCAACCAGTTCTCTCTTTTGTTCGTCTGTTGTCAGCCCGGGGCGGCTTGGCCAGTCAACGTTGCCAACTGTAGCGATCCAGACACCGCGAAACTCACG
This sequence comes from Mucilaginibacter sp., assembly GCA_028288025.1. Taxonomy (GTDB): domain Bacteria; phylum Bacteroidota; class Bacteroidia; order Sphingobacteriales; family Sphingobacteriaceae; genus Mucilaginibacter. The sequence continues at coordinate 31,604 of JAQBOM010000031.1, forward strand.
TTTAGGGGCCAGCTTTTCAGCAACCGGTATATTGGGTTGTGCCTGGCATACCACAAAAACGGTCAATGTGAAAATTAGTAGAAGTAAAGGACGGCAGATCAACATCAAATAAAAAAATTTAAAGCTGCAAAGATATAAACTCATCGCGTTGCGCTTTAGTTATAACGCGGAATAATCGCGCATATTTGTGTTTTAATCATATTGTGCTTATTTTAGCCCTCGTTTACAACTTGAGACTATCATCTCACGAAGCTTTCGCAATTAGTAAATAATGATTCTCGCCCTCAATTAACTAATCAGAAAATTAAAAAAATTAATTGTTATGGAAAACCAAGCAGGCCAGTCACCAAAAAGAAATTCAAACGTCATATACTTCCTTATTGTAGTTGTATTGGCATTACTGGCCACCGATGTGTATTTATATCTTCAAAAAAATAAGGCAGATACAAAGATTGTTTATCAGAATGATGAAAAAACCCGGCTCCAAACCGAACTGGATAGCCTTGAGGCCCAAATTGAGCAGGTAAATGTTGGCAAGACCAAATTATCAGCCGAAATGCAGGCGAAAAACGACTCGCTAAGATCAAAAATTAAAGTATTGCGCAATGAGTTGGCTAAAGGGAAATTAACCGTTGCCGAGCTGTCAAAAGCACAGGAAGATGTAAAACAGTTGAGATATTTTGTGACAAAATATACTGCTGACATCGAAGAGCTAAAAAAACAAAACCAAACTTTAGCCACCGAGCGGGATACGCTAAAAACCAACCTGGCAACAGTAAACCAGAAGGCCACCACACTCGAAAAGCAAAACCAGGACCTTGGCACAAAAGTTAAAGTAGGCTCGGCAATAAAAGTTGCCATGGCCAACGTAGTTGCCTATAAAATTAAAGGCAGCGGCAAGGAAGTGGATGTGAAACGTGCCGCCCCGGCAAAAAAAATCAAGATCAATTTTACTGTAGCCAGCAACGACATCGCTGAAAAAGGCATGCACGACATTTTTGTGCGCATTACAGACCCAACCGGCAACCTGATCGCCAGTACTGACGCAGGCACGTTCAAAGCTGACGGGCAGGACCTGCAATACACCTATAAAACGTCCATTGAATTTAAAAACGACGGCACCGGCTATACCATCGATTGGGTAAACCCGGCGCCTTTCCAAAAAGGCACCTATAATGTAGTGCTTTACGCCGATGGATTTACAATGGGAAAGACTGAATTTACGCTGAAATAAAAGCCTCACCTAAGTCCTCTCCAAAGGAGAGGACTTAATTTGACCTTTATATCAAGTCCTTCTGCTATTCAGGAGGACTTTTTAATTACCAGGTTTAAAGCCTGATGCATTTAACGACGAGTTGCTTAAAGTCCTCTCCTTTGGAGAGGATTTCGGTAAGGCCTAAGCGGCCGGCAAATTCAAATAAAATGTAGTGCCTTCGCCAATAGCGGTATCAAACCAAACTTTGCCGCCGGCATTTTCGATGGAGTTTTTGACGAAAGCCAGCCCAAGGCCTGTGCCCGAGCTTTTGGTGGTAAAATTGGGTTCAAATATCTTTTCGCGCAGCAGTTCAGGTATGCCGTTGCCATTGTCCTTAATGGTTACTAAAATATTTTTGTTGGTGATCAAATAGTTAATTTCAATGAGCCCGCTACGCTCGGTTGAAGCTGCTTCTATCGCGTTTTTTAATAAATTATTAAAACATCTTAGCAACTGGTCGCGGTCAGCATATATAAAAAATGGTTCATTAGGCGCCTGGTATATTATTTTTATGTTGTCCATTTGCTTAAAAATGGTAGCTGCCTGGTTGATTATTGAAAATATATCCAGGCGTTCCATCCGGGTATCCGGCATTTTGGCGAATGCCGAAAATTCGGAAGCGATGGTCGACAGGCTTTCAATTTGCTCAACAAACGATTTGCTGAACCGTTCAAATTTTTGGTCAAACTTAGGGTCCTTATCCCGCCACGATTTGTCGAGCAGCTGCAAACCCAGTTTTAATGGGGTTAACGGGTTTTTAATTTCGTGGGCTACTTGCTTGGCCATTTCACGCCAGGCGCTTTCCCTTTCGGACTGGGCAAGCTTTTGGGCGCTATTTTCGAGGGTGGCTATCATTTTATTATATTCCTTCACCAGGGCGCCTATCTCATCCTCGCGTTCCCAACGGATAGGCTCATTTTTTTGGCCATATATGGTTTTGCTTAAATTATGCTGAATAAAACTTAAAGGCGCTGTTATTTGCTGTGCAATAAATACAGCAAACAGCCCGATGGCTATAAACACCAGGGCATACACATTGATCATTATGTTTATCAGCGACCCTATACGTTCTTTATAATCAGCCTCGTTCGAAAAATAGGGCAGCTGCAAATAGGCTATTGTCTCATTCTTCGAATTGCGTAGCGGCATATACGCGGCCTTATAATTCAGCCTGCCTATAATCTCTTCGTTTACATATTCCGATTTTTGAAGCCTGGTTAAATATATAAATGCCCGGGCGTGCATTCGCCGCGCCTGCAAGCCAAACTCAAATAATTTGGGCTGGGTAGTAAGCAGCGCTACACCGCTGGTATTATAAAGGGTCAGATCGGAAGAATAAGTATTGGCAAACGCATTAAAATCAACCTGGCTGCGTTCATCAATGTGGTTTAAATATTTATTGTAGGGTCCGTTTTCAAATGCCGACGCGATCCGCGTAATCTTATCCCGTATCGCCTTATCCTGCTGGTTTTGATACTGGGCGCTTATTGAAAAAAACGTAATGATCCCAACAAATATTAATGTAGCCACCACGGCAAATATCATCGAAAACTGTATCCGCGTTTTGTAAAGTATCTGGCCAAGGTTTAATGTAAAGCCCCAACGTACACGGTCGCCTTTGATATTTAAAACCTTTATCCTAAGCCACGACAACCTGACCAATAAAACCAAAATGCTGAATACCAGGAATATCACAAAAAAGAACGTGATAGAAGTAACCGCAAGGAATAAAGCATTGTCCTCTTTGCTTACAACGATCAGGTTACGCCGGCTGGGCTGGTATATTAAATGGCTGTAAGTTGTAAAATGCAAATACCATTCTTTACTGGGATTTTGCGTGGTTTTATAAACATACCTGTTCAACTGTCCTTTTAGGTCGGTATTGACGAGACTATACACATAGTCGCCGCTTTGGGTCAATAATTTATTATCGATATAAAATGCATACGAGTAGTCTTTAAATTGATTTCCTGTATTTACCTGGCCGTCTATCAGCAAACCGGGGAAAGATGTAAGAGTCTCTAATGGTTTTGATTTTAACTCGATTACTATTGTGCCTAAGTTCTTATGACCCTGGAATACAGGCAGAATGGCAAAATAATTCTGAAACCCAAACGATTCGTTTTCCCGGTAAAAATAATCCGACACCTTAAATGCGCTATATAATACCATGTCTTTAAAAATACCCAGGTCATAATTCTTATCCGCCGATAAGGATTGCTCACGGTTATTAAACTCATGGACTTTAAGCTCGTACTTTGATAAATAGCCGTTAAAATAAAGCTTCTGCAAACGTGTCTTAATATAGTCGCTGTTATTAAGGTTATCTTTAAAATAGCGAATGATTGAAGTGTCAGTAACAATTTGCTTGTCTATTTTCTTAAATATCAGGTCGGCGCTAATGTCATCTGGTACTTCCAGCTTTTGGATCAAAGCTCTGCGCGTTTGCTTTTCCTTTACAGATTCAAAATAATTGAGCTTGACCGACGAAATGAGCGCGCATATAAACAGGATGAAAGCAAATGAAGCCGCAGTTAGCTTTCCGCCCCGGTATTGATGGGCATACCACCGGATAAAAACCAGGCACGCCCAAAGCATGTAAAACGAAGTGAATCCCTGGTGATAAGTTGCTATCCCCGTAGCTAAAAGGATACCGGCAATAAAAACGCCCGCCTTGTGCGCTGGCGGCATGGGCACCCTGATACATAACTTTATAAAAACCTCAATTAAAAGATAAAAAATCAGGAAGCTAAAACACTGCATCAATATGCCGAGCGCGCTGAAATACGAGAGGTTAAGTACATTGCTGACGTCAAAATTTATCTTTGAATTGATGACCAGCCCATAGAAGAGATTTAATAAGGCAGTTGACACGATAACCAGGATCAATGAGCACGCGGCAACAAGCAGGTACCCCGTAAATTTACCAGGAACATTTTTTTGCAGCCTGTTGCGCTGCAGGTACACAAAAACTACAAACCAGCAAATAAACAGTATGTTGATACACAGGTCGCCCAATGAACGATAAGTAGCGCTTGATGCATACAACGATGGGTTGAATACCTCAAGCCTGTAAGTAAAATCGGGCCAGTTATAATGCAAGTTTAAAAACCTGACCAGGATGATGAATGCGGCCAAAACGACAAATGAGAGCAGCACGTATCCTTTCCCTGCAAGGTAATTGCAAACATTTTGCACCAATACGCAAAAGAAGATCAGGGTCAATATCCACAGGCTTAGCTCGAAATAAAAAAAGTCGTGGTTTACCTCGCCGTTTTTCGCTGTAACCGAAAACAGGTACGACCCGGCGTTGCTGTGTATTGCAAAAACTTTTTTATTGGCAAAATCGGCAATTTCAATACTGTTGTCGTTCAGCAAATCGGGCGCAAAGGTGTTTTGCAGATACTGGTTTTGAAAAGCATAGTTAAGCTTTACCGGGATAAAAAATATGGCTGAAAAATTCCCTTCGGTTTTTTTTATTTCTTCGTAGTACCCATTCGCCTCTTTTCGGAACGAATACCCGTCCTTAATTGATGCGGCATCCGGGGGTATAACTTTAACGCCGCTCCAAAAGCTTAAATTCCCGTTGGTTAATGTAATAAACCAAATGCTTTTGTTGGTAGTAAAATCCTGGATAGATTTCAGCCCGGCTGCCGGGTTTCCCGAAAGTGTTTTTAATTGGTTAAATGCGCTATTGTTATTGAGCACATCATTTACCCACTTCTCTTTTTTATGCAGGTTTCCCTCAAGCTTCCTGGCTGTTTGCTCAAGGTTATTTACAGGCGTATATGTTTTTTGAACAACTATTGCCGTAAAAAACAAACTGGCGCAAAGTAAGGCCAGCAATGCACGTATTTTTCCGGATGTAGCCAATTGGTTGTATAATTAAAACAATAAAGATATAAATTAAGTCCTAAGTCGGTAGTCCTAAGTCTTAAACCCAAGTTCAATTAAAACTTTGGGCTCACACCTTTAACCTGTTTTACGGCCAATAGTTTTAATGTTACTGCAAAGCGGCGCTGCTGGTTGGTATTTGCCTGTCAACCTTTTTAACCAAACCCTGTAAAACGCTGCCCGGCCCTACTTCGGTAAATGAGGTTGCGCCGTCTTCAAGCATGTGTTTTACGGTTTGTGTCCAGCGCACAGGCCCGGTAAGCTGGGCAATTAAATTATGCTTTATCAGGGCCGGGTCGGTATATGGCTTTGCGTCGATATTCTGATATATCGGGCAAATTGGGGCTTTAATTTCAGTATGGACGATAGCATGTTCCAGCTCGATTTTGGCTGATTCCATTAACGGGGAGTGAAAGGCACCGCCAACGTTAAGTTTTAATGCCCGTTTGGCCCCTGCCGCGGTCATTAGCTCGCAAGCCTTATCGACACCGGCAATGGTGCCCGAAATAACCAGCTGCCCGGGGCAATTATAGTTGGCCGGCACTACCACGTCGCTGATGCGCTGGCAAATATCCTCAACAGTAAAATCATCGAGACCTAAAATAGCAGCCATGGTCGATGGTTGTATCTCGCAGGCCTTTTGCATGGCATTAGCGCGCGCAGCCACCAAACGCAGCCCGTCCTCAAACGACAACGCTTTAGCCGAAACCAGTGCCGAAAACTCACCCAGCGAATGCCCCGCTACCATATCCGGTGCAAATTCATCACCCAAAACAGTAGCCAGGATAACCGAGTGTAAAAAAATGGCGGGCTGCGTTACCCGGGTTTGTTTAAGGTCCTCATCGGTACCTTCAAACATAATATCGGTGATGCGGAAGCCCAGTATTTCGTTGGCCTGTTCAAATAATGTACGGGCCTGTTCAGACTGTTCATACAGGTCCTTGCCCATACCGCTAAATTGCGCGCCCTGCCCGGGGAAAATATATGCTTTCAAGTTAGTGATTAGTTAATTTGAGGTTAGAGATGAGGTTAATTTGGTTCGATAACTGAAAAGGGTAAACTGATAAGTAAAGTTATTGATTTTTGTTTAGTCAAAAAATTCGCTCTTCAACTAATCGCCGATCTCTAACCTCTAATCTCCACCCCTAACTCAGCCTCGCCGAGATTAGGTTCAAAAATTCAGTCCGCGTTTTCTCCTTCAAAAATTCCCCGGTAAAGGCCGACGTGGTTGTTACCGAGTTTTGTTTTTGCACCCCGCGCATGCTCATGCACAGGTGCCGGCATTCGATGACCACACCTACGCCTAAAGGCTGCAAAGTATCCTGTATACAATCGCGTATCTCGTTGGTCAGGCGTTCCTGTACCTGTAACCGGCGGGCAAAAACATCAACCACGCGGGGTATTTTACTTAAACCTACTACATGGCCGTTCGGGATATATGCCACATGGGCTTTGCCGAAAAACGGCAGCATATGATGCTCACACATCGAGTACACTTCAATATCTTTCACCAAAACCATCTGGCTGTAATCTTCCTTAAACATCGCCGAATTAAGGATTTCCTTCGCGTCAAGGTCATAGCCTTGCGTTAAATACAATAATGCTTTGGCTATACGCTCCGGGCTTTTTAATAAGCCTTCACGCTCGGGTTTTTCGCCTATTTCCTTTAAAACTTCGTGATAGTGTGATGACAGGCTTTGGATCAGGTCAGGGTTATACCTGTCAATTTTAACATAGCCTTCTATGTCGTCATCCCTGTCGGGGATATGGTTGTCGTTGATCATTCTTGTACTTTAGTCGCCAAAATATTCAGCGGAATTATTTTCGGTCTCGTATAATTTCACCGAGTGTAAAAACACACCGGGATAAGCCTCGATAGGGCCTTTTAGCTGGTTAAAAATCTCGATGCAAAGCAACTCGGTCGAGGCCATTTTACCTGCCATAAACGGAACATCCATGTTGATGTTCTTATGATCGAGCTTTTCAATTACATGATCGTTGATAATTATTTTAAGTTCCTTCAGATCTATCAGGTAGCCGGTTGCCTGGGTAACTTCGCCCTTAACCGTTACAAAAAGGTTATAGTTGTGCCCATGCCAGTTGGGGTTGGCGCATTTACCAAAAACTTCCGCGTTCTTTTCTGCACTCCATTCTTCGCGGTACATCCGGTGTGCCGCGTTAAAATGTTCCTTGCGTGTAATGTGTATCATCATAACAATTATTGGTGCAAATATACAAAACAAAAACAGGCGTTATGTTTTATCTTAGCCGTCAAATAAAAGCGATATGCGTGTATTGGTAGTCTGTGCAACTCATAAGGAAATAGAACCATTGATTTCGGATTTCGGAATTTCGATTTCGGATTTATCGGGAAATTCCATATCGCTCGATTCAAACTGCCAACTGCCAACTGCCAACTGCCAACTACTTATAGCCGGCGTCGGCATGACAGCCACGGCCTTCGCGCTGGGCAGGCACCTGGCAGCAAATCAATACGACCTTGCGATTAATTTAGGCATTGCCGGTAGCTTTGATAGGGATTTTGCTTTGGGCGATGTGGTCGAAATAACAGAAGATACTTTTGCCGAACTAGGCGCCGAAGATGGCGATGAATTTATATCGATTGAAAAATTGGGTTTCGGAATAAATACGTATACGTCCACCGCAAAACTCTCCAGCTATTACAACAATTCAAGCATAAAGCAAGCCACGGCTATAACTGTAAATACGGTCAACGGTAACGACGCTTCCATCAAAAAGATCACCGGCCGTTTAACACCACAACTGGAGAGCATGGAGGGCGCAGCTTTCTTTTATGCTTGCCGCGAGATGAATTTGCCCTGCCTTCAAATCAGGACCGTGTCAAATTACGTGGAAAAGCGTAACCGCAACAACTGGAAAATAGGGCTTGCTATTAAAAATCTGAATACCTTTGCTGTTGAATTTTTGAAGAAGTTGTAGATTGAAGGTCATAAGTTGCAGGTAATGCAGCACACACCTGCAACTTACAACCCACAACTTACAACATGACCAAACTATCCCTCGGCTTCTCCCCCTGCCCCAATGATACTTTTATTTTCGATGCACTTATCCATCATAAAATTGATACAGAGGGATTGGATTTCGAGGTATTTTATGATGACGTTGAAACACTGAACCAAAAAGCCATGCGCGGCGAGCTGGATGTTACCAAACTCAGCTATCACGCCTTTGCCTACGTAGCCGATAAATACATACTGCTCGACGCCGGAAGCGCCCTGGGCTTTGGTGTGGGGCCATTATTAATTTCGGATTTCGAAATTTCAATTTCGGATTTGAAAAAAAACCAAATCGTAAATCGTAAATCTCAAATCGTAAATCCCCTGATCGGTATTCCCGGCAAATACACCACCGCCAATTTTCTGCTCGGCCTGGCTTTCCCAAACGCAACAAACAAAGTTGAAATGCTATTTTCCGATATTGAAAATGCCCTATTGGACGGGACAATAGACATCGGCCTGATCATCCACGAAAACCGTTTCACGTACCAGGATAAGGGATTAAAGAAAATCATCGACCTGGGCGATTACTGGGAAAAACAAACCGGCTGCCCTATCCCGCTTGGCGGCATCGTGGCAAACCGCAATTTGCCGCCGGATGTTCAGCACAAAGTAAACCGCGTTTTGCGCCGCTCGGTGGAGTTTGCTTTGGCAAATCCAAAATCGGGGCTGGATTTTATCCGCACACATGCGCAGGAAATGAGCGAGGAGGTGATGTATAAACATATTGAACTGTATGTCAATAAATATTCCGTTGATTTGGGTGCAGATGGCAAAAAAGCGGTAAGGCTGCTGTTTGATACCGCCCGCGAAAAGAATATCATACCGGCAATTAAAGAGAATATATTTTTAACTAACTGATTTCACTAAAATCGGTGTAATCAAAATAAAAAATCAGTGAAATCAATAAACGATTTTGCAGAGGGGCAACTCCTGCTGGTAAACAAGCCGTATAAATGGACAAGCTTTGATGTGGTAGGCAAACTGCGCAACGCATTTAAGCCATTAAAACTGAAGGTGGGCCATGCCGGAACACTTGACCCGCTGGCTACTGGCTTGTTAATTATCTGCACCGGAAAAATGACCAAGCAGATCGATACCTTCCAGGCGCAGGAAAAGGAGTATACCGGGACCATGATATTGGGTGCAACAACGCCTTCTTATGATATGGAAACTGAACCCGACCAGCAGTTCGATATAAGCCATATTACGGAGGAACAAATAAAAGCGGCATGTAAACAATTTACAGGCGATATACAGCAATACCCGCCGGCTCACTCAGCCGTAAAAATTGATGGCGAGCGGTTATATGAAAAGGCCCGCCGCGGCGAAGAAGTAGAGTTGCGGTTAAGGAATGTCACTATTAATGAATTCGAAATTACCGGCATAACGCTGCCCGAAATAAATTTCCGCGTAGTGTGCAGTAAAGGCACCTATATTCGGTCGCTGGTGCATGATTTTGGCAAAGCGTTAAGCAATGGCGCCTACCTGTCAAGGCTCCGGCGCACCCGCAGCGGCGATTATAAAGTTGACGATGCGCACGAGATAATGGAACTGGTGACGATGATTAGAGAACTTAAATTGATATCACCGATTTCCGAAGTATGATTTCACGGATTATTAGGAAAATGAAGATCTACCATAATATTGATGAATTTACACCCTTGCCAAACGCCGTGGTAACCATCGGCACGTTTGACGGGGTACATGTTGGGCACCGCAAAATTATTGCCGGGATAAAGGAACTCGCGGAAAGCTGCGGCGGCGAAACGGTATTGCTCACATTTTTCCCGCATCCCAGGATGATACTCCACCCCGAGGATGAAAGCATCAAGCTGATCAATACCATCGCCGAAAAAGCTGAGCTGCTTGAACAGCTTGGCGTCGATCACTTAATTATTACTCCGTTTTCACGGGACTTTTCCAACCAAACGGCCGAAGACTATGTTCGTGATATACTGGTGAATAAAATAGGGACAAAAAAAATAGTGATCGGCTACGACCATCGTTTCGGGAAAGACAGGGAGGGTGATTTTGATACCTTGCTTCGCTTATGCCCGGCTTACGGATTTGAAGTTGTTGAAATACCCGAACAGGATATCAACGATGTCGCCATCAGCTCCACCCGGGTCAGGAAAGCGCTGTTGCAAGGCGACATTGAATTGGCAAATACGTTTTTAGGATACCCTTTTTTTGTTACCGGCACCGTGGGTCGCGGCGATCAGGTAGGCCGTCAAATTGGCTACCCAACAGCTAATATTATGATAGATGAGCCCTACAAGCTGATTCCCGCTGACGGCATTTATGCCGTTAAAGTAAAAACTATTGATGGCGTATTTAACGGCATGGGCTACATCGGCACCCGCCCCACCCTAAACGGTATCACCCGCAGCATTGAAGTAAATATCTTTGATTTTAATAAAGATGTTTATGGGCAGAAAATGCGCATGGAGTTCCACAATTTTGTCCGCCACGATATTAAATTCACTTCGCTTGCCGGCCTAAAGGACCAATTGGCTAAAGATAAAGTGGATGTGATGAAGTTGCTGGGGGAGTAGTCCATAGTCGATGGACCATAGACCATGGCGAATTTTCTATTAATTTTATATATAGTTAACATTTTTAAAGCTTAAATAATATCTTAGACTATTCATTACATTCAGATCGTTTAAAACTATGGTCTATGGACCATCGACTATGGACTAAATAAAATGAAACTCAATCTCGATAAACAGGAAAGCGAATTTTTAAACCGGTCGATCAGTCACTGGGAAAAAGATGGATTGATCGATACTGAGGTTGCTGAAAAGCTGCGTAACTCCTACGAGGTAAAGGGTTTCGACTGGATGCGGCTGGCGAAATATTCATTTTGGATAGCCCTGTTTTGCGGCGTTATAGCGGTTGGTTCGCTTATCATCAATGATACGTTTATCACCTGGCTGAAAAGCCTGTATTATACGCCGGATATCGTCATCAGCATCGTATCAGCTATTTTGGCTGCTTTTTCATTTTATTTTGGCCGGCGATGGCAAAAAAAATATCCTGAAAAAGTTTTCAGCAACGAGGCCACCGTTTTTACCGGCGTGTTGTTTACGGCCTGCTGTATTGCCTTCCTTGGTAAAACTTTCGACAATGGGTCGGGCCATTTTTCATTGCTGTTTTTACTTTCTGTTTTTGTCTATGGCGTTTTGGCCTACCGGATGGACTCCCGGCTCATATGGCTTTTTGCGCTGGTTTCGCTCGGCAGCTGGTTCGGCACCGAAACCGGTTACCAAACGCGCTGGAGCTATTATTTTTTAGGATTAAATTATCCTTTGCGTTTTGTACTTTTCAGTGGGCTTTTGGTGATTTTTTGCCTTATCTTAAAAAACAAAAAGTGGTTCGGCCATTTTTGGGAGCTAACCTATGTGGTGGGGCTTTTATACCTGTTTATGTCGTTATGGCTGTTGAGCATATTTGGCAATTTCGGCAGTCTCGACCACTGGTGGCACGTAAAACAGATCAGTTTATTTTACTGGGGTGTTATTTCGGCAGCTGTAGCAACACTTTTCCTGCTGATCGGTTTAAAAACCAAAGACGTAATCGCCCGTGAGTTCGGCATAACCTTCCTGCTCATTTTTATCTATACCAAGTACTTCGAATACTTTTGGGACCACACCAATAAAACTCTGTTTTTCGCCATCCTCGGTGCTTCATTCTGGCTCATCGGACGTAAGGCCGAGCGCATTTGGAATTTCAGCAATAAAGCGCAGGTAGTTGATTAGGTTAAATTGAGTTGATTAGGTTGATTGAGTGAGCGGTTCTATTCTTGCTTCTTGCCTCTTAAAGTCTTGCCTCTCCACTCTTGGTTCTTGCTTCCTGGCTCTTGCTCTTAAAGTCTTGCTTCTCCACTCTCCAACAATCCTTACCTTTGCGCCCGATGCAACCCAAAATAATTTCCTTATTACCTGCCGCAACTGAGATCGTATGCGCCCTTGGCCTCGAAAAAAGCCTGGTGGGCCGGTCGCACGAATGTGACTTTCCCGAATCGGTAAAACAATTGCCGGTATGTTCCGAGGCCAATTTCCCCGACAATTTGAGCAGTTCGGCAATTGACGTTAAAGTAAAAGAAATATTGGCGGATGCGTTGTCGGTTTACTCCGTTAAACGGGAAGTGATCAAACAGCTTGCGCCTGACGTGGTCATCACCCAGTCGCAATGCGAGGTATGCGCCGTATCGTTAACCGAAGTTGAGGCCGATCTGGAGAATTATCTGGATAAACCGGCACAAATCATCTCCCTGCAGCCTAACAATCTCGCCGATATTCTTAATGATATCCAAACTGTTGCTGATGCATTAAATGTAACCGATGCCGGGAAAGACCTTATTGAAGATTTAAATCAAAGGGTCGATATTATCCGGCACAAGCTAAAATTCAATGAGAACAAGCCAACCGTCGCCTGTGTCGAATGGCTCGAACCATTAATGATATCAGGCAACTGGGTACCCGAATTGGTCAGCATCGCAGGCGGCATCCCTGTATTGACCGAACAGGGAAAGCATTCGTCATATATACAATGGGACGATCTGTGCCTGGCCGACCCCGATATACTCGTTATTATGCCCTGCGGCTTCCCAATTGAGCGCACGTTAAAAGAAATGGATGTGTTGCTGGCGCTACCCGGCTTCACCGAGCTGAGGGCAGTAAAAAACAACGCGGTTTATATTGCCGACGGTAATCAATACTTCAACAGGCCCGGCCCGCGTATCGTTGATTCGATTGAGATACTCGCCGAAATTATTAACCCCAAACAATTCATTTTCGGATACGAAGGCGCAGGATGGATTAAATTTTCTCTGTAAGAAAAATCAGTCGCCGAATTGTCAAACATCCGGCTTCTTCGTTGTTGTAACATATATTTTACTGATATTCGCTGATCAAGTTTTCACTATCAAATAAAAGATTTGATGTTTGAGAAGTTAAAAGTTCGGCATTATAAAAGCAATAATTTTTTTGATGCAAACGTGCTATTAAGCTTAGTTAAGCGAAAATTATAATGCAGGACAGTTTGAATATAGAGAATCCTGAGATTAGGCTCAGGGCGTTCAGAGCAATCGATGAGCCGGAAACCTGCGAACTTTTCATTACGGGTCATGCCGATGTTTTAGCGAGTATAGGCGTTACAAAGGTTACTTCATCAAAAAATGAATGGGCAAAAAATCCTGCTGTTTTTGTAATAATTGTAGAATCGTTAGATGGGAAAACGGTATTTGGGGGCGCAAGAGTGCATGTTTCAGGCGGGTCAGAACCCTTACCTATTGAACAGGCTACCGGCGTACTGGATCCTGCGATATTTGACGTAGTTTGGGAATTTTCGCAACAGGGCAGTGGTGAGATATGCGGTTTATGGAATTCGCACGTGCTTGCCGGATACGGAATAGGCACGCCATTATTAATACGGGCCCTTATTGCCATTTCATCACAAATAGGCCTTCAATCCGTCTTCGCGCTATGCGCTCCGTATACTATAAAACCTGTGGTAAATTGCGGTATGGTGCTCATAGACAGTATTGGCAATAAAGGAACTTTTTATTATCCCAAGCTCGACCTGGTTGCAACGGCCATGATTTTAAAGGATGTTTCGACTTTAAGCGGAGCAGCAGAGGAATATAGATCCGCGATATTTCAAATGAGGGATAATCCGGATAGTTTAAAGATATACGAGTTGAAAAACAAAAAGATCGACATTGATTTTAAATTACGTATCCCGAACCTTGATAAGTGGGATTTACCCGAGGCCATAGCCGCGATCCGGATGGATGATCTGAAAAATAAAATTAAAAAAAAAAATCCGAGCTTCTTTTAAAATCTACCCAACTTACTCTCTAAGTTAAATAGTTAAGTTTATATTGCTAAACATACAGAGCCGAATGAAGAATATATCAGTATTTCTTTCAGATTTTAAGCATGCGAAGGATGTTTATAAGCCCCTCCGGCTCCGGATGAGTAATCCTTCAGATAAAAAAACATTCGATGCTTTAATAGAAGATGACAACGTCAAGTTTGTTTGTGATGAAATATACGGGCAGCTGCAGGAACTTATCAAAAGTCAAAACCCGTCCATAAAAATTAAGCCAGACGAATATCCCGAACTGATCAATAAGCATCTCGCAGGAAAGAATATCCAGGAATATGGCGTTTGGGTTTATTATCCCTGGAACCAGCGATTGGTACATCTGCTGGATGAGGACGAATTTGTTGAGGTTCGTACCAACCGTAACCGGTACAAAATAACCAGGGAAGAACAAAATAAGCTCAAGCAAAAAAAAATTGGCATTGTGGGGCTCTCCGTAGGGCAGTCAATAGCCTTAACAATGGCAATGGAACGAACTTGCGGCGAACTTAGACTGGCAGATTTCGATACAGCTGAATTAAGTAACTTAAACCGGCTGCGGACCGGAACTCACAACCTGGGATTGAATAAAACAGTTATTGCTGCCCGTGAAATAGCAGAGATTGATCCTTTTTTAAATACCGTGATATTTAACGAAGGGCTGCATGCCGGCAATATGGATGACTTTTTTATCGGCGGTGGTAAGTTAGACCTGTTTGTCGAGGTTTGTGACGGGTTGGATGTGAAGATAGAAAGCCGCTTTAAGGCACGCGAACTTCAAATTCCGGTGGTGATGGATACCAACGACCGCGGCATGCTGGACGTTGAACGCTTTGACCTTGAGCCGGAAAGGGCCATTTTACACGGGCTTGCAGCCGGGCTTGATCCTCATAACATTAAAGGCCTTTCAAACGAGGATAAAATTCCTTACATTTTAAGAATGATCGGCGCCGATACCATATCAACAAGGCTGAAAGCGTCTATGCTTGAGGTGGAACAATCCATTAACACATGGCCGCAGCTGGCATCATCGGTAACCTTAGGCGGCGCACTTACTACTGATGTTTGCCGCCGTATTTTATTAGATCAATTTCACGAGTCGGGAAGATACTATGTTGATTTGGATGAGCTTGTAAAAGATGAACAGCAACCGGAAAAAATAGTTTTCCATTCCACTAATCCTTACCTGGCGATTGAACGGGCAGATATGAAAAAAATCATTGGCAAGTATTTCGCCCATGCGCATGCGCCGGATGATAATTTATCAGCAATTGATTTAGACAAAATTATCGATGCGGCCATAGCCGCCCCCTCTGCCGGCAACAACCAGCCCTGGAAATGGGTTTTCAGCCGGGGCGTATTGTTTTTATTTCATGACAGGTACAGATCATGGTCATGGGGTGATTATTACCAGATGGGAGCGCACATGGCCCTGGGCGCCGCATTGGAAAACGTTCATTTGCAATCTGCATCGCTGAGCTTGAAAGACCATATCGAATTGTTCCCCCTTAATGATGTACCTGAATTGATTGCGGCAATACGTTTTACAAAATCGAACCTGCCTGCCGATACTGCTACAATAGATATTGCTGAACATTTATTTACAAGGCACACCAACAGAAAACTGGGTAAAAGGCAAAAATTAGAACCCGGATTTTATAGTCAGTTACAGCAGGTGGCCGGCAAATTCAAAAACGTAAATATCTTTTATACCGACGATGAAAAGCAACTTGAGGAGCTGTCAGAAATAATTGCCGAATGTGATAAAGTGAGGCTATTGAACGAGATGGGCCACGAGGAGTTTTATCATGAGATAAGATGGAACAGAGAGGAAGCTGAAAAAACCAGGGATGGCGTTGAGTTGGGTTCGGTTGATATCAGCCAGGGTGAGATCGCCGGGTTCAAAGTGGCCGGAGATTGGAACGCCGTAAAATTATTGTCTGAGTGGGACAAAGGCGACGCATTTAAAAAGCTTTCGACAAAGGCAGTGAAGAGCGCATCGGCTATTATAGTTTTCAGTATTCCGGAATTTACGCATACACAATTGATAAATGCCGGCATGGCCGTTCAGCATGCCTGGATATTTGCAAATCAGCAGGGCATCTCGGTACATCCCATGCTTTCGCCGGCTTTCTTTTTTAACCGCCTTATACATGGCAAAGAGCAAGAACTACCTCCCCACGTAGCCGAAAAACTGCATTTATTGCGGGCCAGGTTTCTTAAAATATTCCACACCGATATGGCGGGCGGGCAAAAAGAAGTATTTATGATGAAGGTAGCTATAGCTGACGATATGGGTGTCAAATCATTACGAAAAGACAAAACTGAACTATTTTTTAAAGATTAATTATCAGAATCTTAGCGATTGAATTTTTTAAGAACTAAATTCATGGCGTTTCCCACAATTGTTCAAATGACGTTTAGAGCAATTTTAATGTGTTTATAAAACAAATATGAGCCGGATAAAATTTTGCATTGTTTTTTTTCTGCTGCTATTTGTACAACGCTTTGCTTTTGCCCAGCAGGTAATATATTTCAATGGAGGCTTTAATGTAATTGGCGACCGGATAGAAATATTAGTTGACAGTGCATCAAATATCTCATTACAGGCCGCTATCAAATCGTCGCATTATAAAAAGTCCGAAAGTAAATTTCCTAATCTATTGATCACCCCGTTTTCTTATTGGGTAAGGTTTACCATTGATAACCATGTTCCCGGTAAAACGCTTGCACTGCAGATCACGCAGCCAATGATCGATATTATCGATTTTTACGAATTAAACAATGGCGTAGTTATCAAATCCAATTTGAGCGGACAATGGAAACCTTTAAATACACGGTTAATACAACACCAAACTTTTATATATCCTGTCAACATTGCTGCAGGACGGCCGCATACATTTTATCTTCATGTAAAAAGCGGGAAGCAACTCGTTTTACCTATCTACCTGGGCACGCTGGAACGGGTATTTGAAAGTGCGCTGGTCAAGGACATTACCTTTGGCATATATGTAGGTATTATATTGGTAATGCTGTTGTATAACCTATTTATTTATATCACGGTAAAGGATAGGAATTATTTATACTATGTCTCATACCTGGCTGTTGTTTTAATTACCCAAGCCTGTTTAGAGGGGTACACATATAGGTTTGTATTGCCTAACCACCCTTATTTAGCTGATATTGGTATTTATATAACATCTGCTTTTATCGGGCTGGCCGCTATTGAATTTTCTAAACATTTCCTTTTAGCACGAAAATATACACCCCTGTTGTATAAAATATCTTATGTGTTTTGGCTGCTGTATGCTGTACAGATCATATTAGCCCTTACAGGGCGCTATAATGCCAGCTACACACTAACACTCTTCCTGGCCATGAGCGGTGCCGTATATGTATTGTCCATGGCAATAATTATTGTTTTAAAGGGCTTTCGTTCTGCTAAATTCTTTCTAATCGCCTGGTCTTTTTTTATTTTATGCGTAATTGTATATGTATTGAAAGATTTTAACATTTTATTTCCTTATAATGATGCTACAAGTTCAGCCCTATTGATTGGTTCGGCGGTCGAAGCCGTTCTTCTGTCATTTGCGCTTGCTGACAAAATAAATGTTTTCAAAGCAGAGAAGGAGAAATCGCAGGAAGAAACACTAAACGCACTAAAAGAGAACGAGCGCATCATCCGCGAGCAAAACGTAGTATTGGAACAAAAGGTAAACGAGCGTACCCACGAACTAAGTGAATCAAACCAGGAACTTAACAACACGCTCGAAGATTTAAAACAAACACAATCACAGCTGGTTGAGTCCGAAAAAATGGCTTCCCTTGGCCAGCTGACGGCCGGGATAGCCCACGAGATCAATAACCCGATAAATTTTGTCACTTCAAATGTAAGTCCTTTAAAAAGGGACATCGAAATGATGTTTAGCGCGCTCGAAGAGATCGAAAAAGTAGGCATGTCCGACTCGCCCTTAGCCGAGAAACAAAAAAAGATAAAAGAATACAAAGAGGAATTGGATTTTGATTACCTGACCGTAGAGATCAACCACTTACTAAAGGGGATTAAGGAAGGCGCAAACCGTACCGCCGAAATAGTGAAAGGCTTAAAATTATTTTCACGCCTTGACGAGGATGATCTTAAAAAAGCGGATATAAACGAAGGGCTGGAGTCGACGATGGTTATTGCCAACAATTTGCTCAATAACAAAATTAAAGTAATTAAGCAATATGGTGCTTTATCCTTTGTTGAATGCTACCCGGGCAAATTAAACCAGGTGTTTTTAAACATTATCTCCAATGCAGCCTACGCCGTACAAAAACAATTTGGTGATAATACCGGCGGCGAAATAGCCATTACAACAGCCTGCGATGAAGAAAGTATATTTATACATATAAAAGATAACGGTATTGGCATGGATACCGAAATGCAAAAGAAGATATTTGAACCGTTTTTTACAACCAAGGAAGTAGGTGAAGGCACCGGTTTAGGCTTGTCCATTTCTTACAATACCATTAAAAAGCATAACGGTAATATAATGGTGAGCAGCACTCCTGGCCAGGGAACTGAATTTGTATTACAGATTCCGATAATATTTAATGTAAAAGCAACTTAAATTGTCTATAACTTGTATAAAGGTTTGAGCTGTTGACAAATTTTTGAAAGAAATAATCCCCTATAATTCTATAACATTTGCCGATGTCCGAAAAAATAAAAATATTATACGTTGACGATGAGCCCGATAACCTGGTCGGGTTTAAAGCATCCTTGCGGTTTCATTACCAGGTTATTACCGCAGTAAATGTACCCCAGGCGCTAAGCGTGTTAAGTAACCACCCTGATATCAGGATTGTTTTTTGTGATCAGCGGATGCCCGATAAAACAGGGGTTGAATTTTTTGAGGAGATCCGGATAAGCTATCCTTTACCTGTACGTATACTGATCACAGCTTATACCGATGTTGAATCCATAATTAACGCAATAAACAAAGGCAATATATTTAGGTACGTAAAAAAACCGTGGGTCGAGGCTGAAATAATCTCAGCAATTGAAGAGGCTAATAAATTTTACCTGGCCAATTCGATGCTTTCTGTTAAACATACCGAATTACAAAAGGCTTATCACGAGCTAAACAAATTTGCGTACAGCGTAAGCCACGATATCAGGGGCCCGCTGTCCGGGCTGCAGGGCGCCATTAATTTAGCCAGGGAAATTGACGATGTAGAGGAGATGAAGGAAATGATGGAATTGATGGGGAAATCACTAAAAAAACTTGATTCCTACGTCTTGAGCATGCATGATTATTATAGTTTACAGCGGGGAGAGTTAAAAGTAACCGAGATTAACTTTAAAAAAGTAATAGATGATCTTAAAACCATGTATATGGTCATTTCAAAAACCGATGATATCGAGTTTAATGTAAAGGTTAATCAGCATGAAACCTTCCGGACTGATGAGCTTCCTTTAAGAATGATCTTTAATAACCTCCTGTCAAACGCGTTTAAGTTCCAGGACAAGAATACCAATAATAAATCTGTTGACGTGAGCGTCGACGTGCATGACGCCTTAGCCACCATTTATGTAAAAGACACCGGCGTGGGCATTTTAGGCAGCCATATCGGCGAGATATTCAGCCTTTTTTACCGTGCAAACTCCCAGGAGGTAGGTTCTGGATTTGGCCTGTACAATGTAAAGAGTGCGCTGGTAAAACTAAACGGGCAAATCGAGGTCAACTCTGTTTTGAACAAGGGCACAACTTTTAAGGTTACTATTCCGTCTATCTGATCGGAATGGTCATTTTGTTCAGTAATAATCAGGAGAGCAGTTTTTGTCTTAATAAGAACTCCAATTGGTCGTTTGATAATTCCAGCTTTTCGTTCAGCGTTTTTAATTCGGCCTTTTCCAGGTACTTTTCATAAGCCCTGTTGATGGTCATATCCAGTTCTTCCTCATTCCACGGCTTAGCCAGGTAATGAAATATTTTTCCCTTGTTAACCGCGTCAACAACCGCGCTCATATCGGCATAGCCCGTTAAAAGGACGCGCATGGGATCGGGAAATCTTTCCAAAACAATCTCTAAAAATTCAACGCCTGTCATTTCAGGCATACGCTGGTCGGTAATAACAAGATGAACATGGTTATTTTCTAAAATTTTCAATGCCTCATCGCCGCTTAGTGCTGTTAAAACATGATATTTTATACGAAAGGTGGCCTTGAAAGAAAATAGGTTGTTCTCTTCGTCGTCCACATATAATACAGTTATTTTATCTCCTGGCATGTTGAAAATTCATTGTGCTTTTTAGAAGTGTAAAGGTAACAATTCTTTGAGCCACCGTATACGGAATTCATGACGCATAGTTTTGTAGTGTAAAATTATTTCCTTTACTAAGTATCGCAATCTTTTTAAAATTTATAAATTAGTTTATATTTACTCTGTTCAATCCCAATCGTAACGTCATGCGCTTAATTATTCTCACTCTTTTTTTATTGGCATCCGCCACTTGTGTCGCTTTAAACAAGCCGGTGTACAACACCCATGATTTAAGCATAACCTGGGAGCCCCTGCAAAATGACTATCAAAACAAACGCCAATCCTTAAACGCCATAACGATAACCAACAATGGCCGCCAAACATTTCCTGCCACGGGGTGGAAAATGTATTTTAACTCGGCACGTCTGATTGTCCCGGCAACGGTTACTGGCAACGCGAAAATTGATTTTGTAAACGGCGACCTGTTTAGCTTGACGCCGACAAGTACGTTTACAGAAATAAAACCCGGTGCATCCGTACGCATCGAGCTAATAGACGAAGAACCGGTAGTAAATGTTACTGACGGCCCCGAAGGTTTTTATGTAGTTTGGGACGATGAACCCGGCAAAGGCTACAATACCGGCGCATTTACAATTAAACCATTTAAACCAAACTACGCAGGTTTGGTGACACCGGCTACGATTTATGAGCAGAATAAAAATATAAGGGGTATTCGCGAAGATAATTTAACTCAAATATTTCCAACGCCGGTGCTTTATGAAGTTGCCGGATTTGATGCTTACGCATATTTTCACTTAAATAGAAATATATTAAATGGATTTGCATTCGATAAAAGATTTGAAAAGGATGCTCTTTTACTTAAGGAGTATTTGCAAGGCTTATTCGGGCAAAAAACCAAAAGCGTTATTCCACGAACTAACGATTCACAGATTATTCATTTTGAATTTAAGGAAGGTTTAAATCCTGAAGAATATGAACTTTTTGTTATCCATGATGGCATTACATTAAGGGCATCTACTTCAGCAGGTATGTTTTATGGTATTCAGTCATTAAAAACATTAATTCCTCCGTCCGCATTAATTCACTTTCAAAACGAAATACTGCTGCCTTCTATTCATGTAAAAGACGAGCCCCGCTTCCCCTACCGTGCATTTATGCTGGATGTTGCCCGCAATTTTCAGCCGAAAAGCGAAATATTAAAGGTACTGGATATTATGGCACTTTATAAGTTAAACGTGTTCCACATGCACCTGACCGATGATGAGGGCTGGCGGTTGGATATCCCCTCGCTTCCCGAACTTACAGAAGTTGGTTCAAAACGCGGGCATACGCTTGATGCCAAACATCATTTGCCACCTTCGCACGGCTCCGGCGGCGAAATCGACAATAAAACAGGTACGGGTTTTTACAGCAAGGCAGATTTTATTGAGATACTAAAATATGCCAATAAACTGCACATTATGGTAGTGCCCGAAATTGAATCGCCCGGCCACGCGCGTGCCGCTATAAAAGCGATGAACGCCCGGTACGATCTTTTAATGGGGGCGGGCAAAAAAGCCGAAGCGGAGCGTTTCTTGCTTTATGATCCCAACGACAAGTCGCAATACAATTCAGTTCAATACTGGACAGATAATGTTATTGATGTTTCCCTGCCGTCAACCTACAATTTTATTGAAACTGTGATCAATGACATTGTTGCGGTGTATAAAGAAGCTGGTGCGCCGCTAAAAACCATCAATTTCGGCGGCGACGAAGTGCCCGGCCACGTTTGGGAAAAATCACCTTCGTATCTGGCGCTGAAAGCAAGTCATCCCGAAATACAAAGTACGGCTGATCTCTGGTATTATTTCTATGGCAGGGTAAACCGGCTTGTAAAAGCTAAGGGACTGTATCTTTCGGGATGGGAAGAAATGGCGCTTCGCAAAACGGCGGTCGATGGCAACCCAACCTATATTCCCAACCCGGACTTTATGCCGGAACATTTGCAAACCGAGGTATGGAACAATACCCTTGGCGGCGGCAACGAGGACCTGGCCTACAAACTGGCAAATGCCGGCTACAAAGTGGTGCTTACCTGCGTAACGAATTTGTATTTTGATATGGCTCACTATAAATCATTTGACGAGCCGGGTTATTATTGGGGCGCTTTTGCTGATATTGATAAACCTTACTCCTTTATCCCCTTCGACTATTTTAAAAATTCAAAGGTTGATAAAAACGGCTTGCCCATTAACCGGAATATTTTTATCGGCAAGCAACGGCTAACTGACTACGGTAAAAGCAATATTTTGGGGCTGCAAAGCGCCGTGTGGGGCGAGAACATAAAAAGCACTGAGCGTTTAGAATACATGATGCTGCCGCGCTTACTTGGATTTGCCGAGCGCGCCTGGGCTAAAGACCCTGACTGGGCCATCGAAAAGAACACTGCAAAAAGCGATTCGCTTTATCAAAATGCCTGGGTAAATTTTTTAAACGTATTGGGGAAGAGAGAATTACCGCGTTTAAGCTATTACAATGGCGGCTACAATTACCGTATTCCAAAACCTGGGGTAGCACTGCAGGACGGCAAGTATGTCGCCAACACGCAATTTCCGGGAATGACTATCCGTTACACCACCAATGGCCAGGAACCCGATGCAAAAAGCAAAATTTATAACGATGGTGTTACAAACGAAGGAAACGGTATAAAGTTCCGGGCTTTTGATACGAAAGGCCGTGGCGGCAACGTTTCAGAGCCAGCTACTCCACAATAAGCAATAAGGGCGGCTAAAGGGCGCTCTTATTGCTATCCCATTATTACAAATTCACGTTAAATCCGATATAATAATTACGTGGCGGCGCCGGGTTATAGTAGCGGTTGCCAACAGCATTCAGGTCATTGCCAAGGCTATATTTTTCGTTCAGCAGGTTATCTGCTCCAGCATAGATATTCAGGCGGCTTTTACGGTTCAGTGCATATTGCCAGCCTGCTTTGGCCCGCAACAAATTATATTGTGATGCAAAAGTTGTATTGGCGTCGTTAAGCGGAACGCGCGACGTATAATTGTGTTCAACAAACAGGTAAAGCGATTGTGGCAGCTTCAATTGCAGGCTTGAAACAAGCACCTGTTCGGGCACGCCGGTCAACTGGTTGCTGGTACCGCTGAAGGTAAATTTATCCAAAGTAACCGACTCATTAAACTGCAGCCCCCGGATAAACCGGGAATTATTTTGCGGCAATATCCAATTCGTAAAATACAATTCAAAACCCGGCTGGCTGGTTCCTCCCGAATTTACATAATACTGCGTTTCATTTGGATTAAAGCGTGGCACGATGGCATTTTGCAGGTGGTAATAAAACACAGATGCATCCAGGAACATGCTTTCATCACTGTTGCGGATACGGAAGCCGGTTTCATAGTTCCAGCCATACTCGGCCTGCAAAGTATTGTTTATCGTTTGGTCTGTGGGACGGATCTCCGATATCGTCGGCGTTGAATATCCCCTGCTAACCGATGCCCTCCAGATAAAATTATTTGTAAGCTGGTAAGACAATGCGACTCTTGGCATCAGTTGCGGCGTAAAACTCCGGTTGGTAAAGGCGGTTTCCACATATGGGAAAACGTTCCTGAATTCATAGTCATAAAAGTTCAGGCTCAATGCTGCTTCCAGGTGAAACCGTTTGTAAAAATCAGCCGCGTACCTGGTAAAAATAAAATGCTGGTTGGTATTGATCTTGTCCAGCGTTTGTGCCGTATCCCGCACGCCCTGCCTGTTGCCATAACTATTGATATCGGCATTGGTTTGCTGCCACTCTACCCCCAAATGCACCTTCCAGTTATAATTGCGCCGCTCGCCCCCGGTAAGTTCAAAATAGGTGCGTAACCCGTATGTTCCTTCGTAGCGCTGGTTGTAGGTTGTGATAAAAGGGTTTGAAAAATCTACGTAAGTACCAAAAACGGTTAGCACATTTCGTAAATGATCATTAAAATGAAACTCGTTCACTACGCCGCCAAATATCATTTTTTGATCGATCCCGCTTTTTTGGGTAATGGCACCGGGTAAAGTTTTGGTTGCCGTCCTGGCAAGTTGCGGGTCGGTTTGGTATTGGCTTAACGTTAAACCGCCGGGAGTTTGATAATTCAGCGCCGAATAAAATCCCAGGATTCTGAATTCATCCCTGCTGTTATATGTCCACCTGTTTACAGCCTGTATAAAATTGCGGTGCATGGCGCTGTTCTGGCGGTACCCGTCATAACCCTCATAAGCCTGGTTTAAATTTAACTGGTAATTGCCTGACCGATTTTGTAATGCCGTATTTTCATGCACGAGCCCGTACGATCCGCCGTTTACGCCCGCCGATACATAATTACTATCGGCATGCAGGTTAACCGGGCTTAGCAAAACCACCCCGCCCGAATTGGCGCCAAACAAACTGCCGTCGGGCCCTTTTAATATCTCGATATGTTGAATGCTGTTAAAATCAACCGCATTTAAATAGGTATTGCCACCGGCATCCGTCAGCGGGATCTCGTCATAATAAATTTTCACATCCCGTACCCCGAAAGGCGAGCGTAACAAACTACCCCTGATAGACAAGCGGTAACTTCCGGGAGAGCGCTCTTCTGCCCTTACTCCAGGCACAATGTTCAACGCCGGGATAAAGGAATTGCCCGGCTGTAAGTTTAGCTGCTGGCGGTTAATTACACTTACCGACGCCGGCACACTTAGCACCGGTTGTTCAGACAGGTATCCCTTAACAGTTACCGACTGCAATTGCTTTACTGTATCAGTTTTCAAAGCTACAGAAGAGTCTTGAGCATTAACACTTAGTGCAGCTGTAAAAACAAAAACCAGGATTAAGTAAATTTTTACCATCGCATTCAATCAGGCACTATCAGGGCGACAAAAATAATCTTTATATATTAAAAGATACCGGCTAAGCAGTTAATTACAAACCGGCGACGAATTGCTTAAAATAAAATGATAACCATCGGGTAATTAAATTATTTTTGGCAAATAACCGTTATAAGTAATTCCCTATTGATGCAGCTGTTCGCGTGAAGATATTCCTGTTTGCCATTTGTATTTTATTTTTCCTGGACGCCAACGGCCAAACCTGTACAGGCAGCCTAGGCGACGCGGTTATTAAACAGGATTTTGGTTCTGGGACTAATCCAGGGCCGGCCCTGGGATCAGCTTTTACCAACTACCAGTTTTTGGGCGCCGATTGCCCTAACGATGGGTACTACACTATCGCTAACAGTACGAATAACTGCTTTGGCAGTTCATGGCATTCGATAACACAAGACCATACCGGGAACGCCAACGGGTATATGATGGTGATAAACGCTTCAAACGAACCCGGCATTTTTTATGTGCAAAAGACAAACGCGGGCGCATTATGTCCGAATACGACTTACGAATTCGCCGCCTGGATAACGAACCTGATTATCCCTTCAGCCTGTGGAGGTACGTCAATACGGCCTAACATTACCTTTTCTATTGAAACCGCAAGTGGCACTATACTAAAAACATATAATACCGGCGATATACCGCCTACAAGCACCGTACAATGGAAACAATACGGCACATTCTTTACCACACCTGCAAATGTTACTGATGTAGTTGTTAAAATGGTGAATAACTCCACCGGCGGCTGTGGGAACGATCTTGCATTAGATGACATTACCTTCAGGCCCTGCGGCCCGATAATACAAACCGGTTTTGGATCGGCCATAACCTCGGCAGACAGGCAATTGTGCCAGGGAAACAATGCCACTTACACGCTAAAATCTCAGGTTGCAGGAAGCGGTAGCCCAGCTTACCAATGGCAATCGAACAATAATGGCAACGGCTGGATCGATATCGCCGGTCAAAATACCGATTCGCTTACCGTGAACATTGTAAATGCGGTGCCGGGTTTATACCAATATCGGCTTGGCGTAGCAAATGGCTCAAATATTTCATCCGTTCAATGCCGGGTGTATTCGTCGCCGTTAAACGTTAACGTCAATCCTTTGCCCGTCGTCCCGCCGATTGCCCCGCAAACGGTTTGTGAAAGCTATACGTTAACATTAACCGCCTCCGGTGGTGCAAGTTATATTTGGTCTGGGCCAAACATGGCCAGCTCCACTCAAAACCCGCTGATCATTAACAATGTTACCCCTGCTAATGCGGGTAACTATACCGTGCAGGCAATGTCAGCCTATGGCTGTTCTGCTGCACCTGTGCAGGCAACGGTAACGGTTATTCCGAAAGTGGTTGCAGTTGTAAGTAGTCCGGTGACAGTTTGCACTGGCGAGTCAACCACACTTTCCGCGTCAGGTGGCTTATATTATAAATGGACACCATCAACCGGGCTTGACCATGATGATATACCAAACCCGGTAGCTACGCCGCTGCAAACCACCACCTATTCCGTTAATGTAAGTAACGACGGCTGCAACGATGACACCAAATCCGTAACGGTAACTGTTCTTCAAAGTCCCTTCGCAAGTGCCGGCAGCAATAAGGTAATATTCGAAGGACAAGGCGTAAAGCTAAACGGAACGATGAAAGGCGACAGTATTACCAGCATTTACTGGACACCGACCATCGGCCTTGACAACCCTGCATCCTTAACCCCCATTGCCAGCCCTACCGACGATATAACCTATACATTAAATATAACATCCAGGAGTTGCGGAACAGCCGCCAGCCCTGTTTTTGTAAGGGTTTATAAAAAAATAAAGGTGCCTAACACATTTTCTCCAAATAACGACGGCGTAAACGACTATTGGAACATCGAAGCGCTTATAACATACCCGGCATCCCTGTTGACTGTTTACGATAGATATGGCCAGAAAGTATACCAAAGTACAGGCTATGCAAAGCCATGGGATGGCACCAATAACGGCAAGCCCCTGCCGGACGGGACTTACTATTATGTAATCGACCTTAAAAATAAGACACCTAAAATCGCCGGATGGGTATTAGTTGTCCGATAAGCTTAAATTGTTAAATTTGAAATTAACCATTTATATGCAAGCAGGCGATAAGTAAAATGCGATTTGCCCCTATCAAATTTATTTTGTTAATCACCTATATAGTGCTAGCCATGCATGCGGGCGCGCAAACTTGCTCAGGTAGCCTCGGCGACCCAGTTGTAAATATAACATTTGGCGCAGGGGCAGATTTTAACAGCTCCGGCGGCCCATTGGCCAAGGATGTAACCACGCTGAAATATACAAGTGCCCCCTGTAATGAAGATGACGCTTATTACGGATTGGTTTCCAACATACGGGGATGTCATGGCGGCACCTGGCACGTCATCTGGAACGATCACACCGGCGACCCTAATGGCTACTTTATGCTTATTAATGGCCCTGATGGCGCTCAGCAGGTTTATAGTCAGCGGGTCGACGGCAGCAAACTGTGCCCGAATACCACGTACGAATTTGCTGCCTGGATAATGAATGTGCTGGTGCTTACCGACACTACGGCCAACTGGGTTTTGCCGAACCTTACTTTTACTATCGAAACAGCCGGCGGCAAAGTATTAAAAACCGTCAATATTGGTGATATCCCTGAAACTGTGCACCCCCAATGGAACCAATATGGCACTTTTTTTACCACACCATCCGATGGCTCGGATCTTATTATAAGATTGTTCGATAATCAAACCGTACTGGGTAGTGGCAATGACTTTGCCGTTGATGACATTACCTTCAGGCCGTGCGGCCCAATCATAAAATCAGGTTTCGACTCGATCGACGGCACTACTGATAAGCAACTGTGCGCCGGGTATAGCGGTAGCTTCCTGTTAACGGGCTCACAGGCTGGTTACCCCAACCCAGCTTACCAGTGGCAGCAAAATTTAAATGATGGCAAAGGCTGGGCGGATATCGGTGGTGCAACCGATACGGTTCTTCATGTTAACTTAAACGCGGCGGCGGCGGGAAGTTATCAATACCGTATGGGCGTTTTAAGCGGCAACTTAGCATCCGCGGCCTGTCGTATTTATGCACATCCACTTACCGTAAGCGTTTACCCTTTTCCTAAACTCGCTATGCCGGCCACAACATCGGTATGCCAGAGCCAACCGCTACAGCTGAGCGTACAACAGGGCGAAAGTTATTTGTGGACTGGCCCGAATGGCTTTAGCTCTATACAAGCCAGCCCGGTAATAAACGCGGCTGCTACACCTGTTAACGATGGGGTATATACCGTAATGGTTACCACTCACGGCTGCCCTACATTTGTGTCGACTACAGTCAAAGTCTTTCCCGAGTTAATTGGCATTGTAACCAAAGATACCGTGATATGCGAGGGCGGGTCAGTAAATTTGAGCGCTGGGCAAAGCCAAGGGGCAACCTATTTCAACTGGACACCATCAACCGGGCTTGATAAAACAACCGGCCCCAACGTTAATGCCACCCCCGCTAAAAACATAACTTATACCGTTACCATCGGAAACGGAGGTTGCCGGGATATTACCCAAGCCGTAACCGTTACCGTATTACAAAAGCCTGTGGCCAATGCAGGCCTCAATAAAAAGATCGAAGAAGGAGCGTCCGTCGCATTACATGGTTCCGTCATAGGCACTGGCGCAAGTTACTATTGGACGCCGGCAGATCACCTGGATCACCCTAACTCACTAACACCGATAGCGAACCCCATTGATAATACCATTTACACGCTTCACGTAATTGCGCCCAATAATTGCGGGGAAGACATCAGTAATGTTTTTGTAAGAGTTTTTAAAAAGATCACCATACCCAATACATTTTCGCCAAACGATGACGGGATTAATGATTATTGGGATATTAAGAATTTAATTACCTATCCTGAATGTTCCGTTTCGATTTTTAACCGTTACGGGCAGCCTGTATATCAAAGCACCGGGTATAACAAGCCCTGGGATGGTAAAAATAATGGGGCTCCGCAACCGGGCGGCACCTATTACTATGTTATTGACCTGAAAAACAATACTCCAAAACTTGCAGGGTGGGTGCTGATTGTACGATAATGTTAGCCCGGATATTAAGACTAATGATAAATAGATTTTTGTCCACATTTCCATTATAAAAGCCTGTACCTTTAACCCATGCATCACGAACATCACTTAAAAAGCTCAGATACCATCCGCGATATTGTGATCGGCATGTCGGATGGGTTAACCGTACCATTTGCATTGGCTGCAGGCCTGAGCGGGGCTGTTAACTCATCGGGTATAGTTGTAACCGCAGGTATTGCCGAAATCGTAGCAGGTTCAATAGCGATGGGTTTGGGCGGTTTTTTAGCTGGTCGTACCGAAGCCGACCATTACAATTCGGAGCTGCAGCGCGAATACGAAGAAGTTGAAAGAGTGCCGGAGCAGGAAAAATTCGAAGTTAAACAGGTGTTTGCTGACTTTGGACTATCTGAACATTTGCAGCACGAGATTGCCGAGGAGATGGCTAAAGACAAGGACCGCTGGGTTGAGTTTATGATGCGGTATGAGCTTGGGCTCGAAAAACCGCTGGCTAACCGGGCTACACAAAGTGCCGTTACCATAGGGATATCATATATTGTGGGCGGTATTATCCCCTTATCACCATACTTTTTTGTAGCAGACTCACAGCATGCGCTGTATTATTCGTGCGCCATAACGATGGTTTGCCTGTTTGTTTTCGGGTATTTTAAGAGCAAGGTAACCGGGCAACCGGCAATTTCGGGCGCATTTAAAGTACTGATCATCGGCGCACTGGCAGCAGCAGCAGCTTTCGTGATGGCTAAGCTGATTAATGGCGGTAAGATATGAAGTTGGAGGTAAGAGATTGGAGATTAGAGGTTAGAGATTAGTTCGAAAGTCCGTAAAGCCCGACCGCGTGCCGCCTTAGCTTTAGCCGGGGCGCAAAGAGCTGCAACTGACGTTTCGGTTAAAATAACTTAGGTATGGAAGTGATTGATTGGGATCAATCAAAACGAAATCATTTGATCGGTGAAATCATAATACGATGAACTTATCCATTTGCTCGTTGGTAAACTTTACCGTGTCGTCTTTGAAAAGGTTGTTGTTTTCGTCGAACTCCTTATTTATACCGGATATATGGATCTTTAATGGCATAACCTGCATGTGCAGGTAGTGGCACACTCCTGTAAAATGGTCGATGCCCCGTATGTTCCCGTATTTGCCGGACGACAGTCCGGTTAAGGCCACTTTCTTGTCGTAAAAACTATCGGGAAGGTCGCAGGCGTCAATAAATACTTTTAAAACGCCGGGGAAACTGCCATTGTATTCGGGAATGACGAACAGGAATTTTTGTGTTTGTGTAACGATTTTCTGTATCGGTGCAAATTCAGCACTTCGTTTGCCGTACATGTCAGTTGCGATCAGGCTTGCAGGCAGTTCGGTCAGCGACAGTAACCCGGCATCCAGGCCTTTTTCATGCAATTTTTTTTGATAATACTGTGCCAGTTTAAGTGTTGAGCTTGCAGGCCGGTTAGTTGATGATATGATGGTAACCACGGGGAGAGACAATTGTTGAATTAGTGAGTTAGTGAATTAATGATTGGCCTTTTAGCAGCCTAAAAACATAACCATGCAAAGTAAATCAATAATTTATTAATTCGCTAAATCACTAATTAATTACCGTAATTCACTAATTCACCAATTAAACTTGTTTGTAACTCACCCAAACCTGTGGATTTCCGAATTATTTAAATATGTATCTTTAACGCGGAGAAAAATTTGATGGAAGTAGAAATTTCGATTGCTATATTTCGTTATTTCCTGAACCCTTTTATAAAATTCTTTAATATATAAAATGAGTAAAATTATCGCTTTAGCCAATCAAAAAGGCGGTGTTGGGAAAACTACATCGTCGATAAACCTGGCTGCAAGTTTGGCCGTGCTTGAGTTTAGAACATTATTGGTTGATGCAGATCCGCAGGCCAATTCAACATCGGGCATTGGTTTTGACCCAAGGAATATTAAAAACAGCATTTACGAGTGCATCATCAATCAGATTGATCCGCATGATGCCATCCAAAAAACCGATACCCCTAACCTCGACCTGCTGCCCGCCCACATTGACCTGGTAGGCGCCGAAATTGAGATGATCAACCTGGCCGACCGGGAATATAAGATGAAAGCTGTACTTAACAGCATTCGCGATGAGTACGACTTTATTATAATTGATTGCTCTCCGTCACTTGGCCTTATCACCATTAACGCCCTAACTGCTGCCGACTCGGTGATCATCCCTGTGCAATGCGAATATTTTGCACTTGAGGGCCTGGGTAAATTGTTGAATACTATCAAAATTGTTCAATCGAGGTTAAATACGGCGTTACAAATTGAAGGCATACTGTTAACCATGTACGATGTAAGGCTGCGCCTGTCGAACCAGGTGGTTGAAGAAGTAAGAACCCATTTTGAAGATATGGTTTTTGATACCATCATCCAGCGTAATACCCGTTTAAGCGAGGCCCCAAGCTTTGGTGTATCTGTAATTATGCACGATGCTACCAGTAAAGGGGCCGTAAACTATCTTAACCTAGCCCGCGAAATTATACGTAAAAACGGTTTGGTTAACACCGAAACCGCGGCAAATATCGAAACAGTATAACAAATGACCACAGAAAAAAGAAACGCTTTGGGAAGAGGGTTAAGCGCCCTGTTGAATGATTCTGAAAACGTATATACAAATAAAAATAACTTATCCGAGGGCGCAGAAGTGACCAGCATGGGGTCGGTCAATGATATCAGGTTATCCGAAATTGAGGTCAACCCATTTCAACCCCGCACTGATTTTGATGAGCAGGCATTAGCCGAATTAGCCGATTCAATAAAATTGCAGGGCCTTATTCAACCTATTACGGTAAGGCGTTTAAATGCGCATAGCTACCAGCTAATATCTGGCGAACGCCGCTTTCGTGCTTCGAAGCTTGCGGGTTTAACACAGGTTCCGGCTTATGTACGCACTGCCAATGACCAGCAAATGCTTGAAATGGCGCTCATCGAAAACATTCAGCGCGAAAACCTGAACGCCATCGAAGTAGCCATAAGTTTTCAGCGCATGATAGAGGAATGCAGCCTGAAGCAGGAAGAACTGGGCGAGCGGGTAAGCAAAAACCGCTCAACCGTTACCAATTATCTTCGCCTGTTAAAGCTCCCTCCTGCTATCCAGGCTTCTATTCGCGACGGGCAGATCAGTATGGGCCACGCGAAGGCGCTGATAACGATTGAAGATCCTTCAAAACAAATATATATCCATCAGCATATTATAAAGCACGGTTTATCCGTTCGTAAAACGGAGGATATGGTTCGTGAATTGCAACAAGCCCCGGTGAAAAAGGAAAGTAAACAGCCCGCGGTATCGTTCCAGATCCAAAAGATCCAGGATGACCTGGCCTCTAAATTCAGTGCCAGGGTAAAACTTAAAATGGGCGGCCAGGGTAAGGGGACGATCGAAATACCGTTTTTATCGGAAAACGATCTGAGCCGTATCCTCGAAATGCTGGATTGGTAACCGTAAATCTTTACCGGCGAAGTTTTTTATACATACGATGTTTAAATATCTGCTCTTATTTTTATTTTTTGTTTCACTAACTTTTGCCGCTTTGGCGCAAAAGCCCGATACGTCGATAGCCAAAAAAACAATGGCAAAAGACACCCTCGTGTCGACGAAACATGATACCATTGTAACGCGGTCAATGATGCCAAAGGTTAAAAAGGAAAAAATATACCATCCCGATAGCACACATAGTCCGCACACTGCCATTATGCACTCGCTAATCATCCCCGGGTGGGGCCAGGCATACAACCACAGCTGGTGGAAGATACCATTAATTTACGGGGGCTTTGGTATACTGGGATATTCGTATATATCGAACCAAACCAATTTAAACGAATTCCTGGCACTGTCTCATTACAGGGAGTTTGGCATACCGCCTAAACCTACCGACACATATTATCGGCAAGCCGTGTTATACGCCAGTGTATCCAGCCAGTCTATTTATGATGCAGCCGATCTTTACCGCCGTAACCGCGATATCGTGATATTAAGCTTTGCGGCCGTGTGGGGCATACAGGTGATCGAGGCATACATTCAGGCGAAGTTTATTCATAGCTATTCAATTGACAGCAATTTGAGTATGCGGGTAAGTCCTGGATTTTTGAACCAACCAGTGTATGCCCAAAATTTTACAAATTCATATATTCCGGGTATAAAAATTACCTTTGCACTCAGATAATTAAGGCGCCGTCACTTTCCAGTTATTGGCCCGGTTCAAAACTTATCTAACAACAAAAAATTCCGATGAAGATCGCATTATTAGGATATGGAAAAATGGGGAAGATCATTGAAAAGATCGCCATTGACCGCAAGCACGAAATCGTGTTAAAAATCGATTTGGATAATCAGCACGAACTAACAACTGAAAATCTGCAAAAAGCCGATGTGGCTATTGAATTCAGCACACCAGTAACTGTATTGGGTAATATCGAAAAGTGCTTCAAGGCTGACGTTCCCATAGTTGTTGGCACAACCGGCTGGTACGATAAACTGGAACAGGTGAAGGAGCAAAGCCAACAAAATAACAATGCGTTGATCTATGCCACCAACTTTAGCGTGGGTGTCAATATATTTTTCCATTTCAACCGGGTGCTCGCGAAGCTGATGAATAGGTACCCGTATTATGATGTACAGGTTGAAGAGATACATCACACCCAAAAGCTCGATTCGCCAAGCGGTACCGCTATAACCATTGCCGAAGGTATAATTGAAAACCTCGATTCAAAAAAAGAATGGCTGAATGTGCTGACCTCGGATGGTGATGAAACCGCAGATGAAAACGCTAAACCAAACCAGTTGCTTATTGAATCATTCCGCATTGACAGTGTACCCGGAACTCATACTGTTCTGTATGATTCAGAAGTGGATACCATTGAAATTAAGCACACAGCACATAATCGCAATGGGTTTGCGCTAGGCGCCGTACTGGCCGCTGAATGGATACAGGATAAAAAAGGCTTTCATTCGGTTAATGATATGTTTGATTTTAGCACCTAGAGGTGGAGAAGCAAGAAGCAAGAAGCAAGATAACTTCTAACGGCGAGTTTTAATTTATCTTGCTACTTGATACTCAATACTATTGCACCCGATACTTACTAATTAGATAATTATTCCCATTATTGTAAATATGAATTGGAAATTCTGGAATAAAAAAAATAACCCGAAAAGAAAAAAGAAAAGCGCCACCCGCGAGTGGGTTGATGCCATAGTTTTTGCTGTAATTGCCGCCACGCTTATCCGCACCTTTTTTATAGAGGCTTACGTGATACCAACACCGTCGATGGAAAGGTCGCTGCTTGTTGGCGATTTCCTTTTTGTAAGCAAGGTAAATTATGGCCCCCGGGTTCCGATGACGCCGATCGCTTTCCCGTTTGCGCACCATACCATGCCATTGATCAATACCAAGGCTTACTGGGATGGAGTTAAAATACCATACTATCGTATCCCCGGTTTCAGCAATGTAAAAAAAGGCGACGTGGTGGTATTTAATTACCCGATGGATGCCGATTCGCCGCTATACCGGCCTGTTGATAAACGCGAGAACTATATTAAAAGATGCCAGGGCGCACCCGGTGATACATTAAGCGTAGTTGACGCTCAGGTATACGTAAACCGTAAATCCATGCCAAATCCGCCGGGTGAGCAGATAGAGTACACCTATTCAACCACCGGAATGGATATTAATCCGCAGATATATAAAGACCTGGACATTTCATTCTACGACCCGAACCGGCCTTCGGTAGCCACCATGACAACACAATCGGCAGGCATTTTAAAGGGGTACTCTAACATTAAATCGCTTGCACCGGCTATCCAGCTAAAAGGTGCATCCGATCCGTTGAACCCTGTTTTCCCCTCAAAATATCCCATACACGTACAATTAACCAGCAAGCTGCCCGATTATAAATGGAACGTCGATAATTTCGGTCCCATCATCATCCCTAAAAAAGGCTGGACGGTAAAATTGGACAGCATGACTTTCCCGCTGTATGAACGCTGCATCGAGGTGTATGAGAACAACAAAGTACAGGTTGTTGGAAAAGATATTTTGATCAACGGCAAAAAGTCTGACAGCTATACGTTTAAAATGAACTACTACTGGATGATGGGCGATAACCGTCATGATTCGGAAGATTCGCGCTACTGGGGTTTTGTACCCGAGGACCATATCGTTGGCAAAGCCCTGTTTATCTGGATGAGCTGGGACGATAACGGCTCGTTCTTTGGTAAGATCAGGTGGAGCCGGTTATTTAGAGGAATTCATTAAGAACTTTTTACTACGACAAAAGCGCTGTCATGCTGAGCCCCGTCGAAGCACGTGCGTAAAGGCCGTCGCTCATGCTTCGACGGGGCTCAGCATGACACCTTACCTTGCTTTTAAGCTACCCATCCCAAACCGAACTGCCAGTTCATTCAAATCATTCACAACCGCCTCAACCAGCGGTATCCCATTTTTTTCCCTATCCGCCATTGCCTCCATTTCCGGCTCACCGGGGATAACCACTTTTTGGTTGGGATCAATTGTTGAGGCCGATTTAAAACGTGCGATCCAATTATCCAGGTGATTTTTAAAATCGTCAACCGGCCGGAAGCCGTCAACCCGCATGGCGCCCACAAAATGGCCGATACCTAACCCGACAGGATCAGCCGGGGGATCTAAAAATGCGACGAAGGGCGGCACCCAAGGCCCGTAATTAGCGCCGGATAAAACAGCCGAAAGAATATCAACCGTGGCGCTCAGTCCAAAACCTTTATGGCTGCCATGTTCATAATCGCTGCCCAGTGGCAATAGGGAGCCGCCGTGTTTCAAAGCATGCGGGTCTGTCGTATATTTTCCATCTGCATCCTGTATCCAGCCCTCAGGCACTTGCTTGCCTCTGCGTTGCGCGATCTCCAGCTTGCCATTGGCTGCCGCCGATGTGGCCATATCCATTATAACCGGTGGATATTTCCCCGCCGGAAAGGCATAACACATAGGGTTGGTGCCCAGTAACCGTTCATTCGAAAAGGTTGGCGCTACAAGCGGGCTCGCGTTTGTCATGGCAAAGCCTATCATATCTTTTTCAGCCGCCATAAGCGCGTGGTACCCGGCAATGCCAAAATGATTTGAATTGCGGACAGCCACCCATCCCGAGCCATATTGCCCAGCTTTTTTTATAGCCAGGTTCATAGCGAACGGCGCTACTACCAGGCCTAATCCCGCGTCGCCGTCGACCGTAGCGGTGGTTGGCGTTTCATGCACTATGGTAATATTTGGTCGGGTATTAATGCGCTTATTTTCCCATAAGCGCACATAGCCGGTAAGGCGCGCAACACCGTGTGAGTCGACGCCGCGGAGATCCGCCAATAGCAATACATCTGTAGCTAATGCAGCATCGTCTGCATTGCAGCCCATTGAGAGGAATATATTTCGGGTAAAGTCGCGTAAAGCGGATGGATCAACAAGCATAAAAGCAAATATAAAACAATACCTGTTAACGCCTGCTTTGGCGGATAATCTGCCTGGTTTTCTTTTTAGTTACAATTAGTGCGATTTGAAACAATTTATAATGGTTTATTGTAATTAAGTAGTCTATGAAAAGAAATCTACTTATTGTCATTCTGCTCTGCGTATTTTCCAAAACATACAGCCAGTCTTGTACTTTAAATGTAGATATCACAGCCTCAAGCCCGGCCATTTGTTCCGGCAACTCGGTTACGTTAACGGCAGCTGCCTCCTCAGGTACGCCTGCCTATACATATGCCTGGAACACGGGTGAAACAACGGCATCTATCGTCGTAAATAAAGAAGGCACGTATACAGTCACGGTAAGTGATAAAACGGCCGGCTGTAAACCGGTTGTCCGGAGCATAACCGTCTCCGCCGCGCCAACGCCATCTGCGCCTACTGCCGCGAGTACATCCACCTGCCCGAACGGTACCGCTACCCTCAAAGCAACCGCCCCCGGCGGGGCTTACCAATGGTATGATGCTCCCACTGCGGGAACACTTTTAGCATCGGGCGATACATATACCACGCCGCCTTTAACTTCAACCACAACCTATTATGTACAAACATCGAGCGGGCAATGCACCAGCGCACGGACTGCAGTTACGGTTAGCATTGTAAGCACCCTGGGTGTTGCGGGGGCTTCTGTTTGTTCGGGAAATGTTGCGACCCTATCAGCCAGCGGCGCGACAACCTACCAATGGTTCGACGCGGCCACGGGAGGCAACCAGGTTGGTTCGGGCCCTACCTATACCACGCCGCCTTTGTCGGCCACTACTACCTACTATGTAGTAGGTTCAGGCAATGGTTGTACCAGCGGCCGTACTGGTGTTACAGCCACGGTTACATCTACGCCGCAAGCGCCCACTGCACCGGGTACATCGATATGTTATGGGGGAACGGCAAGCCTTTCGGTTACATCATCAACAGCTGGTTTACAAATTGATTGGTACAATGTACCGACCGGCGGCACCCCGCTCATTACCAGTCCTGATTATACTACACCGCCGCTAACCGCTACCACAACTTACTACGTCCAGGCCTCGGCCAATGGATGTATCAGTTCGCGCACAGCGGTAACAGTTAACGTAAGCAGCCAGCAGCAGGCACCCACGGCCAGCGGCGCCACCATTTGTTCAGGCACAAGTGCTACCTTAACTGCATCGGGTTCGGGTGGCACGTATAACTGGTATAATTCACCGTCCAGCCAAAAGCCGCTGGGCACCGGCGCAACTTTTCAAACCCCGGTATTAACAGCGTCAACCACATTTTATGTTGAGTCCGCCAGCGGTACTTGTAAAAGCTCGCGCACAACGGTAACCGTTACGGTAAACAAGGCAGTGCCTGCTCCGACGGCTGCCGGGCAAATCGTTTGTTCAGGCAGCTCCGCAACGCTAACCGCTACTGCTCAAAGCGGAACCTTTGAATGGTATGATGCCACGACGGGGGGCACCTTGCTCGCCAGCACCGCCGCTTATACAACGCCGCCAATAACTACAACTACAACCTATTACGTGCAATCGGTGTCGTCGGGCTGCGCCAGCCCCAGAACAGCTGTCCAGGTATCAGTTATGGCTGCCCCTTTGGCTCCCGCAGCCGCGGGTGCTACAATATGTTCGGGTAACACCGCGACAATAGCTGCTACCTCGTCGGGCGGAAGTTTTCAATGGTACGATGCCGCAACCGGCGGAACGTTGCTGGCATCAACCCAAGCGTATACAACGCCATCGTTAACGGCAACTACAACCTATTATGTACAAGATATATCCACCAACGGGTGTGCCAGCTCCCGAACGGCGGTTACGGTTACTGTTACCCCTAACCCAACCCAGCCTACGGCTTCAGGTACCACCATCTGCGGTGGCACTACCGCCAGCTTAACAGCGAATGCATCCGGCGGTACTATTGAATGGTATGATGCCGCTAACGGTGGCAACAAAGTGGCCACAGGCAGCAATTTTACAACACCTGCGTTATCGGTTACTACAACATATTATGTACAAAATACATCAGGCCAATGTTCAAGCCCGCGTACGGCGGTTACCGTAAACGTTACCAATGTACCTAATCCCGAGTTCCAATATTCATCCGGGACTTTTTGCCCATCTGGCCCCAACCCCACTCCGGTGATCAATAATCCTGCGGGTGGAACTTTTAGCGCCTCGCCGGCAGGCCTGGTGATTAATGCCAATACGGGCCAGATCAATTTAAGCGCGAGCGCACTGGGCAACTATACCGTCTCCTTCGCCAGCAACGGCACATGTGCGAACGTCACTACGGCTCAAATTGCTATCGCAACCACGCCCAATGCCCAGTTTTCATACGCGGGCCCATATTGCCAGGACGGTACAAATCCATTACCTACCTACCCGGCGGGGCCAAATCCTGGCGTATTTAGCGCCGCCCCGGCGGGATTGGTTTTCGTTAATACCAGCACCGGTGAAATAAATTTGGCCAAAAGCACGCCAGGTACTTATACTGTAACCAATTCAATTGCGGCAAGCGGCTCGTGCCCTGCAAGTACCGCTACCAATACAGTAACCATTAGCCAGGCTGCAGCGATAAACGCAGGGGCGGATCAAACAGTTGGCACCGGCACCAAAGTGCAATTGGCGGGTTCGTTTTCGGGGGCGTCGGGCGTTATATGGTCGGGCGGGGCGGGTTCCTTTTCAAACTCATCTTCGCCAACGGCCATTTATACGCCGGCGGCGGGCGAAACATCCGTGACTTTAACATTAACCACGGCTAATTCCGCCGCGCCATGCGGGCCAAAATCGTCAAAAGTTACCATAACTATCGGGAATCCGCCATCGTCGCCAACCGCTTCAGGCACTACCGTTTGCGCAGGAAGCCAGGCAACCCTGGTAGCTACCGCACCGGGAGGCACGTACCAATGGTACGACGCCCCTACCGGTGGCAACCTGTTGTCGACCGGCGCGGTGTATACAACTCCGCCGTTAACAGCTACCACTTCGTATTACGTACAAGCTACCGTGAACGGGATACCGGGCAATCGCACACAGGTGACAGCCACAGTTAATGCGGTTCCTGTAGCGCCAACGGCGGCCAATGACACCGTTTGCATGGGCAATACAGCCACCCTGCTGGCAAGCGGTTCAACCGGGACATACCAATGGTACGATGCAGCAGCGGGCGGGAACCTACTATCCACAACCAATAAGTTCGTTACCCCGTCGTTAATAGCCAGCACGTCGTATTACGTTCAGACAACGGTTAACGGATGTATAAGCGGCAGAACACAGGTAAACGTAATTGTGAATGCTGTTCCGTCCATAACCAGCGCAGCAACCCAGAGTATTTGCAGCGGCAACCCGCTTGGTTATACCATTACTTCGGATATTCCGGCTACCTATACCTGGAGCCGTGCCGCGGTGCCTGGAATCAGCAACGCGCCTGCAAATACCCAAACCGGCAACAGTATAAATGAGACGCTTACCAATACCGCCGATACAGCTATAAACGTCACTTACGTATTAACGCCAAGTTCGAATAAATGTACGGGCAGCCCGGTCAACCTGGTGGTTACGGTGTACCCGGCAATCATAGTTACCAGCGCGAAAAGCCTGGCGATTTGCAACGGAAGTTCGACGGATTATGCCATTAAATTCAACTACCCACCCGATTCATTTTCATGGAGCCGTGCCCAGGTTGCCGGGATAAGTAACCTGCCCGTATCCAATCAAACCGCCGCCGTTATCCGTGAAGACCTCACAAATACCACGACAAAACCGGTAGTTGTTGATTATATTTTCACGATAAATACCAGCACCTGCCCTGTCCCGGCGTTTGACCTGACCGTTACGGTAAACCCGACGGCCCACATAACAAGCCCGGCTTCAATTACTTTATGCTCAAATACCCCATTAAATTATGCTATTACATCGGATGTCGATTCCGTAACTTATACCTGGAGCAGGGCAGCTGTTGCGGGCATCAGCAACCCGGCAAAACTTAATCAAACAACCGCATTTATTACTGACACTCTTATAAATACTACCGGCGGCGTTATTGGTGTACCGTATACGGTAACGCCCTTTAAAAATGGATGTTCGGGCGCAGCCATAACTTTTACTGCGGTAGTCGTTCCCCCATCGCCTAAGCCAAACGCAAACAGTAATTCGCCGATTTGTATAAACAGTACCATTAAATTAAATGCGGATCTGATACAGGGCGCTACCTACTCGTGGGTGGGGCCTAACGGGTTTACCGCATCTGTACAAGCGCCTACTATCCCCAATGCCACCAAAGCAAATGCGGGTGTATATATTTTAACCGTTAACAGCAATGGCTGCCCGAGCCTGCCCGACTCAGTAAATGTATCAGTTGACGATTTCCCACAGGCTAACGCAGGCCCTGCACTGATAGCCTGCCAAAGCGACTCCTCGATACAGCTAAACGGAAAAATTTCCGGCGGAACAACAACCGGTGTTTGGTCGTCGAACGGCAGCGGAACTTTTTCACCCGCAGCGAACCAGTTGAATGCAAAATATGTATTCTCGGCCCAGGATAAAACTGCCGGCAATGTTGTGCTTACGCTGACGTCAACAAGTAAGGACGATTGTAATTTTGCTACGTCGAATACCACAGTCACCTTCCAGCCCCTTCCAACAGCCGACGCCGGCCCGAACCAGGATGTTTGTTCCCAGGCGACGAGCGTACAATTGAATGGTAAAGCCACAAATCAAAGCGGCGTCTTTTGGGTGTCCAAGGGGTCGGGTACATTCAGCCCTTCAGCTAACATTGCTAACCCTTTATATTTTCCAAGCGCCGATGAGATAAAAAGTGGCGTCGATACACTTATTTTCAATGCCACAAGCACCGCTTGTAGTAATGCCACAAGCCAGGTGACCATTCGTTATATACCTCCGCCGATTGTGAGCACCGGTAAGATTATTTATGTTATAAAAGGAAATCCAACTGTATTAACCCCATTTGTAAGCGACAAAAACGCACATTACCAGTGGTCGCCAAACCTGAACATCAACGGTGATACGCTGGCCAATCCGACTATCACCGAGACGCAGGATATAACCTACACTTTGAAGGTAACTGATGTACGGGGCTGTGTAACGGAAGAGCAGGTTTTAATAAAAGTACTAAAGGAAATTGCCGCGCCCAACGCCTTTACGCCCAATGGTGATGGCATTAACGATACCTGGAATATTCCCGATTTGGATAAGTACCCTGCTGTTACAGTCGACATTTTCACCAGGTACGGCCAAAAAATATATCATTCGGATGGATATGGCATTCCTTGGGACGGCACGTCAAATGGCACGCAGTTGCCTCAGGGCGTATATTATTACGTTATAAGTACTCGGTTTAAGAATGAAAAGGTA
Source organism: Mucilaginibacter sp. (assembly GCA_028288025.1). Classification (GTDB taxonomy): domain Bacteria; phylum Bacteroidota; class Bacteroidia; order Sphingobacteriales; family Sphingobacteriaceae; genus Mucilaginibacter. The sequence continues at coordinate 73,803 of JAQBOM010000031.1, forward strand.
ACAGGGTATGTGACGATATTGCGGTAATGGGTCACGCGAGTGCAAACTCGAATTATTCCTTAATTACGGTAAACTTAAATGCCAGCGGGTCAAAATTTTTGACAAGCTCATCTATAAAGCTTTGTCCCCATTTTACATAAAAAAGGCCAAAATTTTCGGTGCGTTCCTGCAAACTGTCTTTTGGAAAGAGATCGTGTTTAATGTGTTCAACCTGTGCTAAGCGGGTTAGATAGTTTTGCTTTTCGGCTTTTACCAGTTTTTTTTCCAGGTTACTGATCGCATGCGTTAGCCTTGCAAGTATAGCTTCCGCTGAAGGAACTAAGGTGTTATCTATTTTTTTGGCACGTTGTTTTATTTTATCAAAAACGGCTGATAATTCTTTAAGCTCCTCAGCTAAGTTTAACGTGTGCTCGCTATGTTTTTTTACCCAGTTGTTTTTAATGGTGTCGACGCTTTTAAACAGATCAATTGTTTGCAGCTCCATTTTTTCGATCTTCGTGGCCAGCTCTTTATCTATCAGCAAACCTGAATTTCGCAGGATAAGGATAGGGAAATCAACTTTATAATAATCAAAATTTGATTTTAGCTCGAGCCAGTAAACAATTTCGGCCCCGCCGCCAATATAGGCGATATTTGGTAAGATACATTCCTGGTATAGCGGGCGCATCACCACGTTCGGGCTAAACCTTTCGGGATGCTCATTGATCTCACGCTTTAGCTCCGCTTCCGAAAAACCGATCGCACTATTAAGCACCTTATAACGATTTTCTTCAAACACAAGCCGTTCCCGCAAGCCGTCCATTAAATAAAAGAAATTGATCTCGCGGGGGTTTACCTGGACGTGAACGCCGAGTTCGCCCAGTTTATCATTGGTCGCATTTATATTTTTAAAGCTATTTTGCTCTATTATATCGCGCTCCATTACCGGCGCAAATTCTTTTTTAAACCGTTGATCATCGGCATCAATAATTACCAGGCCGTATTTGCCGAAAATGGCGTTAACCAGGTAACGGGTAGCATCGGCCAGTTTATCAAATTTGGTATAGGCCGTCTCAACAATTTCAGCCAGGTCATTTGCATGCTGCTCAATTCCCAAAGCGCCTTTATATTGATTTAGTGCCTGGCGCATGGTGTCTGGATTTATACGCCCGGTCGCGCCCGACGCCTCGTACCACCAATGCACCTTTTTGCCGCCGATATTGGTATAGTTGATCTCCGCAAAATCATGATCCTCGGAAGCCATCCAATAAACGGGCACAAAATTTTTATCGGGAAATTTTTCTTTTAGCTGTTGCGATAGTTTTATCACTGTAACTATTTTGTAGATAAAATAAAGCGGGCCGGCAAATATGTTGAGCTGGTGGCCTGTTGTAATGGTGTAGGTATTATCAGATGCTAAAAGGGGAATATTATCGAAGATAACTTTACTGCCGCCGTCGGTGTTTCCGGATAAAAACCCGTATTGCTCACGCAGTACCTCGACCAATGTTTTGCGGTTAGCTACAACATGTTTGTTTTTCAGCAGTTCTTTAAAACCATCAAAATCGGGGCGGTAAGCATAAAACGGATGAAGAGCAGGTGAGCCTTCCAGGTAATCGATGACAGTTTGGGAAAAGTATCCCGTGTCTTTATAGTCTATACAGGCAGCGTCCATTTATTAATTTCGGATTTCGGATTTTCCATTTCGGATTTAATGTATCCCTGGTAAAAAACCGTCATAATAACACAATTTGCAAAGTCGAATTTAGATTTTAAAATCCTAAAATAGAGAAAGAAGGGGTTTATTTTACAATATGTCCATAAAGGTCAAAGTCTTCGGCAGTATCAATTTTTACATTTACAAAGCTGCCAATGGTTGCATAATCGATGCTGGCATCAATTAGAACTTCATTATCCACCTCTGGCGAATCAAATTCAGTACGGCCTACAAAGTAAGCGCCATCTTTTTTATCGACCAATACCTTATAGGTATTACCAATCTTCTTTTGGTTCTTATCAAAAGAAATCCCCTGCTGAATTTCCATAATGGCATCGGCACGCTGTTGTTTGATCTCATCGGGCACATCGTCGATCAATGAATGTGCGTGTGTTTTTTCCTCGTGCGAATATGTAAAGCAGCCTAAGCGGTCGAACCCGGTTTCTTCAACCCATTGCTGCATCTCCTCAAAATCCTGCTCTGTTTCGCCGGGGTAACCGGTAATAAGCGTGGTCCGCATGGCAATGCCGGGTACTTTATCCCGGATAGTATTTACCAGGTCGATCGTTTTTTGTTTGGTGATGCCGCGGCGCATCGACTTTAGCATCGTATCGCTGATATGCTGCAATGGCATATCCATATACTTGCAAATATTGTCGCGCTCGTTCATCACATCCAGTATCTCCATCGGAAAACCTGACGGATAAGCATATTGCAGCCTGATCCACTCAATACCATTTACATCTGACAGGCGGCGAAGCAGTTCGTCAAGATTACGTTTGCCATATAGATCCAGGCCATAATAGGTCAGGTCCTGGGCAATTAAAATCAATTCCTTGGTTCCGCTTTTGGCTAAATTTTGGGCATCCTTTACCAATTGGTCAATCGGCTGCGAAAGGTGCTTGCCACGCATCAGCGGTATAGCACAAAATGAGCATGGACGGTTGCAGCCTTCAGCTATTTTAAAATAGGCAAAATGCGATGGCGTGGTTAATAGGCGCTCGCCAATTAGTTCGTGTTTGTAATCAGCACCGACGGACCGCAACAAGTTTTGCAGGTCATTTGTGCCAAAATAAGCGTCAATATTAGTTATCTCGGCTTCCAGCTCAGGCTTGTAACGTTCCGAAAGACATCCTGTAACAATTACCTTCCCTACTTTTCCCTCTTCCTTAAGCTGGCTGTATTGTAAAATAGTATCGATTGATTCCTGTTTGGCATTATCAATAAATCCGCAGGTGTTTATTACGATAATATCATCGCTGTTCACCTTCTCAGCCTCATGCACCACATCAAACTGATTGCCTTTAAGCTGGCCCATTAATATTTCGGAGTCGTAGATATTTTTGGAGCAGCCGAGAGTCACCACGTTTACACGCGGTTTGGCTTTTATTACTGGCTGATTTATTGATTTTGTCCTCATCACTTATCGAAACGTCATTGGGAGGTTATATAATTCTTTATTGTTTAAATAGCGAGTTTACAAATTCTTGCCTGTCAAACAGCTGCAAATGATCCACGCCCTCGCCTACCCCTATATATTTTACCGGTATCTTAAACTGATCCGAAATTCCTATTACTACACCGCCTTTGGCTGTTCCGTCGAGTTTGGTCAATGCCAGGGCATTAACCGCTGTTGCTTCTGTAAACTGTTTGCACTGCTCGATGGCGTTTTGCCCGGTTGAGGCATCCAATACCAGCAATATCTCATGTGGGGCACCGGGAACAACCTTCTGCATTACGTTTTTGATCTTGGTCAGTTCATTCATCAGGCCTACCTTATTATGTAAACGGCCCGCGGTATCAATAATTGCCACATCGTCGCCATTTGCCACTGCCGACCGCAAAGTATCGTAAGCAACTGAGGCCGGGTCGGAACCCATAGGCTGCGCGATAACCTTTACACCAACGCGTTCGCCCCACAATTGTATCTGGGCAACTGCCGCTGCGCGAAACGTATCGGCCGCGCCTAAAACCACCTTATTGCCGGCCTGCTTTAACTTATGCGCCAGCTTGCCGATAGTAGTGGTTTTACCCACCCCGTTGACACCAACCACCATAATTACATACGGTTTGTGGCTGCCGTATTCAAAGTGTACAAAATCGTTGCTATTATTCTCGGCCAGTAATTGCTGAATTTCGTCTTTCAGCAGTGTGTTCAGCTCGGATGTGTTTACATATTTATCGCGGGCGACGCGTTCCTGTATCCGTTCAATGATCTTTAGCGTGGTTTTAACCCCAACATCCGATGTTACCAGCACTTCTTCCAATTCGTCCAGCACATCATCGTCAACAGTCGACTTGCCGGCGATTACTTTAGATATTTTTGAAAAAAAGTTATCCTTGGTTTTTTCCAAACCGGTATCCAGCGCCTCCTGTTCCTGCGGCGTGCTTTCCTTTTTCTTGAAAAAATCGAATAATCCCATTTTTGAGTCTTAAGCCGATAGTCGTAAGTCGATAGTCATTGCCTTCTTCGATTTTCGAATCGGGACTAGCGACTTCAGACTTACGACTAACAAAAGGCTATAAAAAAAGCCTTCTCGTATAACAAGATGGCTTTTAAATTTCAATCAAAACTAAAACCGGTTATAACTTCCCGGCAATCGCATCCTTGATGCTGTCATTAGGTACAATTTGCTCCTTAAATGAATAAGCACCTGTACGAGGCGACTTAGCCATCGTGATCACTTTTGAAAATTCTTTACCTTTTCCTGTTTTTAGCGTTGCAACTACTTTCTTTGCCATGATATTATGTGTTGTAAGTTGTGTGTTTTAAGTTGTATGCTGCAATTGCCTGCAACTTACAATTTGTCACTTTCAACTTATTTAATTTCTTTATGTACGGTTACTTTTCTTAAAACCGGGTTGAATTTTTTCATCTCCAGCCTTTCGGTTGTATTCTTCTTGTTCTTGGTGGTAATATACCGCGACATACCAGGCATGCCGCTTGTTTTATGCTCGGTGCATTCTAAAATTACCTGAACCCTATTGCCTTTCTTAGCCATCTTTTTTTATGTTGTGAGTTGTGGGTTGTGAGTTGTAAGCAGCTAAATCATGCAACTTATAACTTTCAACCTGCAACCAATATTAAATGTACCCTTTTTTTACAAACTTATTGATACAGGCGGTTATACCATTTTTTGTTATGGTTTTAACGGCCGAAGTAGATACCTTTAAGGTTATCCATTTATCTTCTTCAGGAATATAAAACTTCTTAAGCTTTAAGTTTGGATGAAACCTGCGCTTGGTTTTAACGTTTGAGTTTGAAACGTTATTACCAACCAAAGATCCTTTACCTGTTAGATCACAAATTCTTGACATGACAAATCTTTTTAATCCCTTTTCTTAAAAGAGTTTGCAAATATCAGGATTTTAAGTTGAATAGGCAATACTGTCTCAAATTATTTTTCAAATTCTTTTTTGTGAATCGATAATCAGGAAATTGTAATTTACACCCTCCAATTTGTAAGTTATGAAAGCCCCGATGAAAATCAGTTCATTCGAAGAATACCAGCAGGTTTATAAACAAAGCGTTGAGCAGCCCGAAGAATTTTGGGAAGGTATAGCCAACAATTTTCAGTGGCGCAAAAAGTGGGATAAGGTGCTTGAATGGAACTTCGAAGAACCAAAAATCAAATGGTTCCAGGGCGCCAGGCTGAATATCACTGAAAATTGCCTCGACCGCCATTTGGATACTTTAGGCGATAAGCCGGCCATCATCTGGGAGCCGAACGACCCGACAGAAAATCATCGCATATTAACCTACCGCCAGCTATACGATAAAGTTTGCCAGTTTGCCCACGTGCTTAAAAACAACGGCGCGAAAAAAGGAGACCGGATATGCATCTATATGCCTATGGTGCCTGAGCTGGCTATCGCAGTACTGGCATGTGCCAGGATCGGCGCTATACATTCGGTTGTTTTTGGGGGATTTTCGGCGCAATCCATCGCCGACAGGATAAAGGATGCTGACTGCAATATTGTTATCACCGCCGATGGGGGTTACCGCGGCAATAAAGAGATCCCATTAAAGAACATTATCGATGATGCCCTGGTACAGTGCCCTTCGATCAAACGGGTTATTGTGCTCACTCGCAGCCGTACGCCGGTTTCTATGATAAAAGGCCGGGATGTGTGGTGGGAAGACGAGATCAAAAAAGTAGAGACCCAGGGAAACACCACCTGCGATGCTGAAGAAATGGATGCGGAAGATATGCTGTTTATCCTGTATACCTCCGGCTCAACCGGCAAACCAAAGGGTGTGGTACATACCTGCGGCGGATACATGGTTTATACGGGTTATACTTTTACCAATACCTTCCAGTATAATATAGGCGAAGTTTATTTCTGTACTGCTGATATCGGCTGGATCACCGGCCATTCGTACATCGCCTATGGCCCGCTTACCCAGGGCGCGACAACGGTTCTATTCGAAGGAATACCATCGTGGCCCACGCCCGGCCGTTTTTGGGATATCGTTGAAAAGTTTAAAGTCAATATTCTATATACTGCTCCAACGGCTATCCGCTCGTTAATGAGCTTTGGCGATGACGTGTTAAAAGGGAAAAATTTTAGCTCGCTGAAAAAGCTGGGCTCGGTGGGTGAGCCGATAAATGAAGAGGCCTGGCATTGGTTTGATGAAAAAATAGGCCAGGGAAAATGCCCGATAGTGGATACCTGGTGGCAAACAGAAACCGGCGGATTTATGATCGCCCCTATAGCAGGGATCACCAAAACCAAACCGGGCTATGCCACCCTACCCTTACCCGGCGTGCAGCCTGTTTTGGTTGATGAGAATGGGAAAGAATTAGAAGGCAACGGCGTAAGCGGAAACTTGTGCATCAAATTCCCGTGGCCGGGGATGCTACGCACCACTTATGGTGACCACGAGCGCTGCCGCACAACTTATTTTTCGAGTTATCCTCACTTATATTTCACCGGCGACGGCTGCCTGCGTGATGAGGATGGCTACTACCGCATTACCGGACGGGTTGACGATGTATTAAATGTATCGGGCCACCGCATCGGTACGGCCGAAGTGGAGAATGCCATTAATATGCATAGCAGCGTGGTTGAATCGGCAGTAGTTGGTTACCCGCACGAGATAAAGGGCCAGGGTGTATACGCCTACGTGGTATGCCCCAACCAGCACGGCGACGAAGAGCTTGCCCGCAAGGATATCATGATGACGGTAACCCGGATCATCGGCGCTATAGCCCGCCCGGATAAGATCCAGTTTGTGACGGGTTTGCCGAAAACGAGGTCGGGAAAAATTATGCGGCGTATTTTGCGTAAAATAGCCGAGGGCGATACCGGTAACCTGGGCGATACCTCTACTTTGCTTGATCCTGGTGTGGTGGAGGAGATCAAGGAGGGGGCGTTGTAAGTAGTTGATGGTTCATAGTTCATGGCAAATATTTTATCTTTACTAATAAATTATCAACAGGTAAATGGAAAATAAAAATGCTCGCTGGAAACAACGGTTTCAAAATTTTGAAAAAGCATTTTTATTTTTCGAAACTACAGTCGATAAAGAAAGCTATACGCCAATTGAGGTTGGCGGTTTAGTACAGGCGTTTGAGTTTACGTTTGAACTGGGGTGGAAAACAATTAAAGATTTTTTGTATGAACAAGGATTAAACACGAGCTACCCACGCGAAACGATAAAAGAGGGCTTTCAAACTAAAATAATTGAAGACGGGCATACCTGGCTTCATATGCTCGAAAAACGAAACGAATTGTCACATACATACAATGAGGCAACCGCTGAGCAAGCTGTTGAAGTTATTAAATACCAATACTACCAGGCAATAGAACAAGTTTATCGTTTTTTTAAAGATAAATTAAATGAACAATAGCCGGTTTGGATTTAAATATGGCGACCTTGAAACTATTGTTCAGTCCATTTCAAAGTTCCCCGAAATTACAAAGGCGGTAATTTTTGGTTCAAGAGCCCGGGGAAATCACCAGGCCGGCAGCGATGCAGATATTGCTGTATGGACAACAAATGATGATGCAATTTGGCAGCTGTCGGGGGTTTTAAACGATGAAACCTTACTCCCGTATAAATTCGACATTCTTCATTATAATAAAATAGATAATCCGGAACTAAAAGAACAGATCAATCTGTCGGGAGTTGAAATATATAGAAAGAGTCGAGATAGTTAGGGTCAAGGGAAGTATTTCTCACTGCGACTTTCCTGATATGTTAGTAGAAAAATCAATTTTAAGACTCCCGGAGGGAATACCGAATTTAATTTGATGGTCATCATCCAAGCCTTTAAAAGCCTCGTTAATGCGGGGCTTTTTATTTATTGATGGTCAACTGTACCGAAATTGCTAATTTCGCCTTACTATGAAAACTAAACCCACTATTCTTGTTGTAAATGACGATGGCATAACCGCGCCGGGGATAAAAGCGCTTATGGATGTGATGGCCGAGATCGGCCGCGTTGTGGTGGTAGCGCCGGATAGCCCGCAATCGGGAATGGGGCATGCGATTACTATTGGCAAGCCATTGCGTTTAGACAAGGTTGATATTTATGAAGGCATTGAAATGTACCGATGCTCGGGCACACCGGTTGATTGCGTTAAGCTTGCAGTAAATAAAATTTTTAAAGGTCAAAAGCCTGACCTATGTGTGTCCGGTATCAACCATGGATTAAACAACTCTATTAATGTATTGTATTCAGGCACCATGTCGGCGGCTGTTGAGGGTGCTATCGAAAGCATCCCTTCAATCGGGTATTCCCTCGACGACTTTACTCTCCAGGCTAATTTTGCTCCCTGTTTAAAATTTGTAAAGGAAATTGCCTTGCAGGTTTTAAAAAACGGCTTGCCAACAGCCACTTTACTTAATGTAAACTTTCCGGCTACGCATAATATAAAAGGTATAAAAATATGCCGACAGGCAAATGCCAAATGGGCCGAGGAATTTGACGAGCGCATTGATCCGCATAAGCGCCCCTACTACTGGCTAACAGGCGTGTTCCAGCTAAACGATGGCGGCGAGGATACCGACGTTTGGGCGCTCGAGCATAATTATGTATCGGTGGTACCTGTGCAATTTGATATGACGGCGCACCACGCCATACCTGTATTGAACGGCTGGACTTTTGACGAATTATAATTGTTATTCTTTAATTCCGGTCATGGTAAAGTCCACGCCGCGGGTAACGCTTTTGCCCCGGTATATTAGTGGAAAATCGGGATTGTTAAGTATCCATACCTCGCTTTTCCCATTGTCGCCTATTGCGTGATAAACATCAGCGGGTTTGTTATTTATTTTATAGGTGGTAGTATCACTGGCAACTGTGAATTTCTGGCTGTTCAACTCAAATGCTTTATCCTTCACCATGCTATTAAAAATGGCCTTTGAAAGAACAAGCAACGTTTCGTTGTCCTTCATCTTGGTAACGCCGTCCGGGTCGGGTTGTTTGATCACCAGTTTGGTTGCGTTTTCGATTGCCTTTGCGGGGATTTCAAAGCTGCCGGTGCCGTATCCTTCAATATCCCATTGAAATTTAACAGGATCGCCAAGGCTTTTAATTGTTATCGTTAGTGGTATATGCTGTCCTAACGCGACCGAATATGCATCATAAGTAATTACCGTGCCTTCCTTTATTACGGGTACATATTTTTGGGCGAACGCACACGTGTATAACGTGGCGAAAAAAGCAAAAACCAATATTTTTTTCATAAGGTAATGTGATGAATTTTATCGGCAATAAAAATAAAACATTTAAAACGTTGTTTACTCTCGTACTTTTGGATTTATGCTGAACAAAAATAGTATGCTTACGGGCGTCGCGGCCGGTTTAATATTTCCTGCTGTGGCATGGCTAACCGAATATTTATTAAAAAACAATACATACATCATCAACCGCCCTGCTGTACCTTATTTTATTGCGATTGGTTTAAATCTTATCATGTTAAGATTCAGCTATAAATACGGAGCTGATAAAACAGCAAGAGGTATAATGCTGACAACATTTGCGTGTATGCTATTGATATTTGTATTTAAGATACATCCTATAAAATGAAGTACTACCTGGTAGCCGGCGAAGCCTCCGGCGATTTGCACGGGGCTAATTTGATTAAAGCATTAAAGGAGCGTGATGAACAGGCGGGATTTCGTTTTTTTGGCGGCGATCTGATGCAGGCGGAAGCCGGCAAGCCGGTAAAACACATTGCCGATATGGCCTTTATGGGTTTTATCGAAGTGGTGTTTAATTTAACCACCATTTTAAAAAATCTTAGCTTTTGCAAGGAGGACATCCTTTCCTGGCAACCTGATGTATTAATTTTGATAGATTTCCCCGGGTTTAATTTAAAGATCGCGGAATTTGCGAAGAACAATAATATCCTGGTTTGCTACTATATCTCCCCCAAGGTTTGGGCCTGGAACCAGAAGCGGGTTTTGAAGATAAAAAAGATAGTAGACCATCTGTTTTGCATTTTACCATTCGAGGTTGATTTTTATAAGCAATGGGGTATGGATGTTGATTATGTAGGTAACCCGTTGCTTGACGCGATCAACGCTTTCACCCCTGATACCAATTTCATCGAACAAAATCAGCTCACGGGCAAAAAGATAGTTGCCCTGCTGCCCGGCAGCCGGAAACAGGAGATAAGCCGCCTGCTGCCCGAAATGATCAGCGTTGCTAATAGATTTCCGGAATACCAGTTTGTGATTGCCGGCGCCCCCAATTTTAATTATACCTATTACGACCAGTTTATGGACGAGCAAAAGATCCCGGTTGTATTTAACGCGACGTATGACCTGTTAACCCACGCAAGTGCCGCCATTGTAGCTTCGGGCACCGCAACCCTTGAAACTGCTTTATTTGATGTGCCACAGGTTGTTGTATATAAAGGGCACCCGATATCGATAACCATCGCCCGGGCGGTAGTGAAAATTAAATTCATATCCCTTGTTAACCTGATAATGGATAAGCCGGTAGTGAAGGAGCTAATACAACAGGATTGCACGGCAGAAAAAATTGCAGGGGAAATTGATAGAATATTAAATGATAAAAGCTACCGCGCGGCCATGCTTGCCAATTATAACGGGCTCGATGCAAAAATGGGCCTGCCGGGCGCCTCGGCCAAAACCGCCGGATTAATTATACAATACGCATCAAAAACGTAAAGCCCCCAGGCGAACCAGGAGGCTTTACATTTTCATAGATGTTGTTTGTAGAATTTATAGGTAGATGAAAATATATGATAGTCAGGCTACTGATAATGTATGCGTAGTACCCTGTTTGTTGCTGCTAAAAAATTGATTCCGTTCCATAAACGATTTCAAATCGTTTGAAAGAATTTCTTTTAACTCATTATCAAAACGAATCAATAATTTGCTTGCTGCCGGTTTTTTGTAAGTCTTCATAGTGGTATGTTTTAGGTTCCTATTTGTTTTTCTTATCAGTTTGTTCTTCAGTTAAATTATCTTTTCTTCGTTTGGCTTCCTTATACTGCCTTAACAGTTGCTCTTTATCCCGCTCATCCGATGTCAATGCAGGATTGGCTGGGTTGTCCCATTCCTTTTCCTCTTCCACCCGTCCTTTTTTATTGTCAAGTGCCATCCTGTACTGCATTTGCTCAATTATATTCCAAATCAGTGCCAAAGTTTGTTTGTCGTAAAAAATCATTGTTCTGTAGTTGGATTTAATTCACAGTTGAATGTAAACCAAGCTAAAACGCATACAACGGCTAGAAGCCATTGTCACAATAGTGTACAAAATTTTGTAAACCGTGTGGTAAACAGTAGTCACCCTCATGCTGCGGACCTTGCAGACATCTTTTGATGGTTAGCGAAATGCACAATAAGCGCTATAACCGACAGGGCAATGCCTATTGAGCATACCCCATCCCATTGATAATTTTTCCATATCATAGAAGCCACCAGGGTGCCGGCCGACCCGCCGATGAAATAGGATACCATATATATGGTGTTGATACGATTGCGTGCCTCGGGCTTTAAAGCAAAAATGATGGACTGGTTTGAAATATGGGTTGCCTGCACACCCATATCCAATAAAATTACCCCCACAATCAAACCAGCGATGCTGTGCCCCGAAAAAATAAAAACGACAAACGAAACGAGTATTAAAAACAAAGTGAAAGCAGATAATTTATAAGCGTCCATTTTATCGCTTAACCGGCCCATTAGTCCGGCGGCTATCGCACCAAAAGCGCCAACGAGCCCAAATTCACCGGCCACACTGGCCCCCATATCAAAGTTTTGCTTCAATAAAAATACGATGGTTGTCCAGAAAGCGCTGAAACAGGCAAAACATAACGCGCCGCGCAATGCAGCGAGTCTTAACGCGGGTTCGTGTTTAAACAGGTCGGTCATCGAGGCCATCAACTGTTTGTAATTACCTTTATAGTCGGGTTCCACTTCCGGTAAAAACACCCATATCAGTAGCCAGATGACTACCATGATACCTGCCGCTATAAAAAACACAGCGTGCCAGCCCCAGTACTCACCAATAAAACCGCTGAAAGTACGCGATAATAATATGCCTATTAATAACCCGCTCATGATAAGACCTATCTTTTTACCCCGTTCATGTGGTTTAGCCAGGTGGGCGGCCATAGGAATAAGCAGTTGCGGTATGATTGACGCGGCGCCCAAAATAAAACTGGCGCCGATCATTATATTAATACCCGGCGCCAGCGCTGTAGACACCAACGATAAAACAATAAAAACAAAAATAATAAGCATTAAGCGTTTACGTTTAACCATATCGGCCATAGGCACAAGGAAAAACATGCCGACAGCGTAGCCAAGCTGGGTAAGCATTGATACCTGGCCCGCTTTGGTTCGGGTAACATGAAAGGTACGGGCAATGTCCTCCAGTAAAGGTTGGTTATAATATATGTTAGCTACCACGAGGCCAGTGGCTATGGTCATGATCCATAACGTTAACGGGGTAAGCTCGGGGTGCGTTTTTGCAGCAGCGTTGTTCATAATTATTTAACAATCAGCCGCAAAAGTGTTAAAGCATATTTAGAAATATGTTTGAGTAACGCAATTTTTGCAATAAGCCTTTAAAAAAAGGCCACCATTTGATACTGAAAAGCAATGTCGCGACGTTTATTTGCCTGGAGCAGCAAGTATAAAACCTCAATAAAAAACGTTTTGTAATAAATCTCATACAAAATGTATATAAATTGGAGTAAAAAAATGAAAAACGACACTTTCACATCGAAATACAATCACAAATTCAATCATTTTATGAGATGTGTTCAATTTTTTTACTTAAATATCAATTATTGAGGATTTTTTTTAATACTTATATGCTTAAATCTTATCATACAATGAAATTTATTTAAAAATAGATTCAAAATTTGTCGACAAAAGACCTATTAACACGATTTTTACAAAGTTTTTATTAAATTAATATAATCTTAACAAAATATTTGTATTTTTGTCAATCAAACAACACCAAAATCGTTTTTTACATAAATGTTACAAAAATAAATTTGGTATTGTTAAATGTTAGTGTTACTTTTACACCGTTAACAACACAAAGTAGTCTTCTCATAATTTAGGTTTATAATTGGTTAGCAAAGGCCCCTGCCCATCAGGGGCTTTGCTTGTTTTAGGGCTTTTTTTTAAGTCCGCCAACTAATGGAACCGGTACGACACCTACAGATTAATTAAGACGGGTTACAAAGGAAAAGAAGAATGAACTAAGGCTTCCGCCGAACCGGGGATTGATTTCTAACACAAAGGGGTGATGATCCACCTCTTTATAATTAAAACAGCATAAGCCTTCAAACCCGATCGATTCAAGCATTGATGAAAACAACGCCAGGTGTGGGCACTTGCATATTTTTTTACTAATAAATTTGTCGTGGCCTTTTATCGGCGTTTTATCATCAAAAACATATTTGATATTGAGGGATGAAACGAGTTTGCCATTTTTATAAAGCATATGGGTAGCATACTCTGATGTGCCGGCAACGATCTCCTGGCAAAAATACTCCGGGTTGCCTATCAAAGCATTAAGCTCCCTTTCTTTTCCGGGGTTGGAAATGATATAGCAATTATCACCGTCTTCCGCAATCCGCTTTTTCAAAATGTACGGATAGAGCAGGCCCGTGCCAACTTTAGGCAGATATCTCCTGAAACCATTGTTGACCATCGTTTGATAAAACAAAAATTTATCGTCGCATATATTAATGGCGTCCAGGGTCGGAATTGGTATGAGATTGTTCTTAAATGAAGAACGCCGTTCACTCAAAAACTTCAAATCGCGCATAGTCAAAGGTACCAGCAGATCATTGGTATTGATATTTTCAAGCGTAAAATCGGCGAAAGTCAGTTCATGTTTGGTTGTACTAAAACCGATACGAATGTTTTTTTCCCATATCGGCTTATCAGAAAATAAGATCTTCATTTTTCGCTGCCGCGAAAAAGCGGATCTTAGTATTTCGGTAATTAAAAAAAATGATTTATTGAGATATGCACCCAATCGGGAAATGGTTTTCTCCAGGTTTCTTTTAATTTCCATGGTATATGGCCGGCCCATTGGCCCGGGTGGTTATAAATGGTATTTGTGTTACTGATGAAAACTAAACCTGTGAAATTTATATTTTGTTTCATTACATAACCTGTAAATATTTCTTCTGAAATTATGGTTTGGCGTTGCCCGATTTTTTTTTACTTTTGCCATCCGGTGAAGGCAGTGGGCAAACTGCAAACCGAAAACTAAAAAAGGGGGATTAGCTCAGCTGGCTAGAGCGTTTGCATGGCATGCAAGAGGTCATCGGTTCGACTCCGATATTCTCCACAACATTTTAGGTCCGCCGAATTTTCCATAAATCCGGCGGATTTTCTTTTTTATGCCATAATTAAGCTAACTCCGATAAAAGGTTGTGGTCGCAGAAGCTACCCTAAGATTTATTTTTGATATATCGCGCCAGTGACAAGATCATCATCACGATGAACCCTGATAATAAAGTGCCCGCTTTTGGCATCAACCAGATTCAATATCATATATGAAGAACCCCAGTAACCTATTTCGTATATCCTTAAAGGTTTTGGGTGGGCTTCAATAATACTAGAATCGGTAACTAAAGATTTTTCGGTTGAGCAACCGATTAAAAGAAATGAAAACAGAATTAAAATTATTTTCATACCCGCCCCTGCTTTGTCTTACTACAAGTTATACATTAATATTTCTATTGCCGTTATCTATTTCGATTTCATCACCTTTCAAGCACAAATTTTTAAGAAAGGTTAGACCTTTAACTAAGCGGTAACAAATAAAACTTAGTTCACCGGTTAATACCACGTGCGTGCCTGTTTATAGCTGCGCGCCAGAACTTTCTTCACGAGTTCCTAATAAGGCTTCCGGCCTGATGGGACTGCGGGTTTGAATCAAAAAATATTTATTAGAAACAAGATTTAACATTCTGCATTATCTAATTAAGCGTGTTATGTTAAGCGTGTTATGAAATTGGGAAAACAGATATTAAATATATTGAGTAAGACCTATACCCCCTCAACAATGGTTGAAACAAGCTTTGGCCGCTACGACCTTGCCTTTAGAACTGACGAGGCCGGTCGGCCGGTACTACTATTTATTGGAATCAAAAATAAAAACGCCCGGATCACCGGGGAAAGGTTTAGCCGGAAAATTGTAATCGACAAAGAAGGCAAAGTAATTAAAGACCATTGGGACAACAAAGGTAAGTCAGGCGATCGCAATCTGTAATTCCGTCTGCTTATTACTTATCAGAAATCGAAAAACGCCTCCTTTTTTAACACACCACAAACTTTATGTCAAATGTCGCGATCATTGTGTATCGCATACAGGATATTTTTTGATTTTTTTTAGACGGCAAAATTCAACGATTGTCATTCTCTCAAATTATTGCCTATCAAACAGGTTTATTTAACTTAATGGAAATATTTTTAATTCTTATACGTGTTTTGGCACACATTTTATTACTGATAGTATGAATAAATAAAAAGAAACTGCAACCTGGTTTCCATGATAATTATTCGGACGGTAACAATATAGAGACAATTTACGTATAAGCACCAGGTAAGGCGATAACGAACGTTTTTAAATGTTACTTTATTGATAATAAACATTTACCATGAACGAATTATACTACATATTATGACAAATAATAACCCCTTCGGGATACAGGACGACGGCAGAACAGCAAGCTTACTTAGCTATTTCTTCGTTTTAGGATGGTCAATATCATTTTTTACTTTTCATTTAAATGAAAAAACGGAAAAAAGCAGTTTTCATTTAAGGCAAACATTAATGCTCTACATTTCATACTTGGTTACCCGGTATGGCATATTAACTATTTTAGGGGGACTATGGCAGCCAAATGCGATTATTCCGATCAGTTACCTTATCATATTTGTAAACGTAT
Source organism: Mucilaginibacter sp. (assembly GCA_028288025.1). Classification (GTDB taxonomy): domain Bacteria; phylum Bacteroidota; class Bacteroidia; order Sphingobacteriales; family Sphingobacteriaceae; genus Mucilaginibacter. The sequence continues at coordinate 89,908 of JAQBOM010000031.1, forward strand.
CATTTATTGCATTATGGGTGATGGGTCTGATATCAGCCGGCAATAATGAAGACAGGCCTATTCCGCTATTTGGCAAGCCCGCCCAGTTTATTTTTGCCCGCATATAATTTAATCGGATATCCATTAAATGTTCTGATAATTAACTATTTATCAGAACATTTTTATTTTTTACAGGTTAGTATGATAGCTCAAAATCATCACTAAATTATTAAATATGGAACCTGTAAAAGACATTGTACATCGCATCAGCGATAACAGCAATGGCAAAACTGCCGCAGTCATTAGCTACTTAACTATTTTTGGATGGATCGTGGCCTATTTTGGATTTCACCAGGGCAAAAAAACTGACCTTGGCAGTTACCAATTAAGGCAAACCCTGCTTTTTTATATCGTCTATATCGTAATCAGGTATGGTATCTCATTCATTTTTAGCCCGCTTTGGGTATCTGAAGGAGTCTTTTCCCTATACTATTGCCTTAAACTTATCGAATTCCTATTTTTCATTTTGTGGATCATCGGATTCATCGGCGCTATAAACGGCGAAAAAAAGCCGATCCCTTTTATCGGCGAGCGGGCGCAGACGATGTTTTCAACGCTGTAAAGAGCAGAAGCGAGACGCCAAGAGCCAAGATGCAAGACAACAAGAGTCAAGACAGTAAGAGGCAAGATATCAAGATGCAGGAAGAAAGACTTTAAATCATTGTCATGATTCTTGCTATCCTGCCTCTAACTTCATTTCTACAGCAGCAGCGCGTCAACATAGTGCGCATGTACAATTTCATCACATGGCGACCAGGAAAATATGGTAAACCGCCCATCTTGAGAGGATACAAGCGCCATGGCATCCCGTTGGTCGAACACAAATTGCGCGGCCGAGAGATGGCGCGTACCCCCGTTTTGCGCCGGAGGTATGATCACAGGCTCTATTCCGATGATGGGTTCGGTAACCAGCATTTGCTCAACCGGAATACCGTTTGACGATAACCCTATCTTCGCGCCGAATGCCAGCAGCTCCAGTCTGTCGTTTATAATAGTGGCTCCATCAACGGCTGTTAAACCTGCAACGCTTTCAACGGCCCTGTTTATTTCTTCCTGCCAAAGGTCTACGTTTTGCTCGTTCACATCCTGGCTCATCAGTCTGTTCAGCTCGTCAAATGCGGGGGTAACCGGGTAGGTAATAGGATGAATGATGGAATCGCGCCAGGCATCTGTGTCGGCGGGCACTACCAGTAAAGAGCCGCCATGTCCATGTGCACGCATCGATGCAGCAAGCTGGACCAGCACATTTACTGTATCATTTATACCTGTTGACGAATTAAAATCCAATAACGAGGTGAGCATATCCGGGCAATCGGGCAGCGTCCGGCTTTGCTCGTCAATTATTTTTATCTCGTCGCCTTTGATCACAGCAACATTAATAAACTTACCAAAACCGTGTATCCGGCGGTGTTTAATCACCAACAGGCCCGCTTCCACAACCTCCAGCACAAAACAACAATCCGGAATAGCCCGCGTAGTTCCCCAAACGAACAGTTCTCCCTCCTCTTCCCACACACCCAGGTGAATACCCGACCGTTCAACAGCAGGGGCTAGTTTTGTAAGCACATATGGCGTTAAAAGTATACGGTTTTCAAACATCAACGGCTGACCGGCGAGCAAAGGCGGCAGATAAGCCAGTGAAATTTTAGGTGACCGCCCTTCTTCTTTGCGTAAGCTTGCCCAAAAAGCGACATCAATTATCGCCTCTATCATACCTAGCGGCGGTTCAGGCGCCAGGTCAGTTTCTCCTTGCTCAATAGCCAACGCCAAAAGTCGCGCAAAATGGCGCTCGATTGCCGGTGCTGCCGTACTGGCTGCCTGGTAGGTGGATCTGTAGGTCATGGATGGTATCAAATTTCGATTATATCGTTAAAAATACAGCTATTCTGTTTTGCTTTAATAAAAATCGCATAACTATTACATTATAGGGACAGTATTACTTGGTAGTTAGTAGCCAGTATCAAGTAGCAAGACTTTAAGAGCCAGAATGCAAGGACCACGAACTAATTGACTTTGTGCCTGGACTATCTGTATCGCGGGGGCATCTTCAAGAGATGCTTTTTTATCCTGGTCCTGGTTCTTGACTTTAGCATCCTGGCTCCTGGTTCTTAAAATCCTGGCTTTACCCACTGCCTATCCCGAAAAAACAGTTATTCATCGGTATTTATCGCTCGCCTGTCTATCCCTATTGTTATTGAGCAAAATAATATTTACTATTGTGTATCAATGACACAATGATTAATGTGTTTATCCACCTTCTATAAACCTTTTAAATTATAAGCATGAAATTAAGTTACAAGTCCGCGGCTATTGCTGCGTTAATTGCGGTGATCAGCTCGTTTCATCCAGCCGTTCGCGCGCAGGGAAATCAGCCGATCCCTAAATTGGGGAAAAGCAGCTTAAAGCAGGTAATTGACGCAATGACCCTGCAAGAGAAATCAAAGCTTGTTGTAGGCATGGGCTTTAAAATGCCCGGCGTACCGCCGCCACGTAAAGATCAAAAGCCTCAGTCGACGGACATTGGCGGCTTTAAGCTGCCGCCATCTGACGCGGACGCTTATAATATCCCCGAAAAAGTTCCGGGCGCGGCGGGCCGCACACACGCCATTGCGCGGTTGGGCATTCCGTCTATTACCGTTTCTGATGGCCCGGCCGGGTTACGAATTGAGCCAAAAAGGCCCAATGACACAAAAACCTATTATGCCACGGCGTTCCCTGTAGCCACTTTGCTGGCCTCGACCTGGGATACCGCTGTAGTGAGAAAAGTGGGAGCAGCCTTTGGTAACGAAGTGCGTGAGTATGGTGTTGACATTTTATTGGCGCCTGCCCTCAACATTCACCGCAACCCGCTGGGTGGACGGAACTTTGAATATTATTCAGAAGACCCGCTTGTGGCCGGCGCCATGACAGCCGCCATTGTAAAAGGCATCCAGTCGAACGGCGTGGGAACTTCTATTAAACATTATGCGGCCAATAACCAGGAAACACAAAGAAACAGCGTAAATGCCATCGTTAGCGAACGGGCCATGCGCGAAATTTACCTGAAAGGATTTTCTATCGCTGTAAAAGCTTCGCAGCCATGGACCGTTATGTCATCATACAATAAATTAAACGGAACATACACATCCGAGCGCCGCGATTTGTTAACTACTATTTTAAAGGATGAATGGGGTTTTAAAGGTTTTGTAATGACCGACTGGTTTGGCGGTAAAGATGCCGTTGCGCAAATGAACGCCGGCAATGACCTGCTGATGCCCGGCAATCCCAATCAATCGGATGCGATAGTTGCCGCTGTTAAAGACGGCAAACTAACCATGCAGCAACTGGATGCCAATGTTGAGCGCATGCTGAAGATCATACTTAAATCGCCCACATTCAGGGGCTATAAATATTCGGATAAGCCCGATCTTGCGGCCCATGCCAGGATTGCACGCATGGCAGCCGGCGAAGGGATGGTCCTGCTTAAAAATAATAATGACGCCCTTCCCCTATCGGGTAACAAACGGGTTGCCGTATTTGGAAATACCTCTTACAATATTATTGCAGGTGGCACCGGCAGCGGTGACGTAAATAAAGCTTATACTGTTTCGCTGGTACAGGGATTAACAAATGCCGGCTTTAAAGTTCAGGAAACATTGGAAAAAAGCTATACCGATTATATCGCCGACGCCAAATCGAAACAGCCAAAACGCAGGAATTTCTTTACGCCGCCGCCGGTTATTCCCGAAATGGATGTGAACAGCCTGGTTGCCAAGGAAGCTGACGGCGCTGATGCAGCAATAATTACAATAGGCCGCAATGCGGGCGAAGGCGCAGACCGTAAACTGGAGAACGACTATTATCTGTCGGCTACCGAAAAAGAATTGATCAATAACGTCGTAAACGCATTCCACGCAAAGGGAAAAAGGGTTATTGCTGTATTAAACATTGGCGGCGTGATCGAGGTTGCCAGCTGGAGAGACGGCGTTGATGGGATTTTGTTAGCCTGGCAGCCGGGCCTTGAGGCAGGTAATGCAATTGCCGATATTATGAGCGGAAAAGTTAACCCTTCGGGAAAACTGGCCACTACTTTCGCGATGGATTATAAAGATGAGCCATCGGCCAAAAACTTTCCGGGAACACCCGAGAAAAAACCGGAGCAGGTGGTATACGAGGAAGGCATTTATGTGGGATACCGCTATTTTGATTCGTTTAAGATCAAGCCTGCGTACGAGTTCGGGTACGGCTTGTCGTACACTAAATTTAAATTCAGCGATGTGCAGGTAAGCTCGCCTAATTTTAAAGGCAGCATCTCGGTTAAGGTAAGTGTTAAAAATATCGGCAAAGTTGCCGGCAAGGAAGTGGTTCAGCTTTACCTGAGTGCGCCGAACAATAACATCGACAAACCCGAAAGCGAGTTAAAAGCTTTTGCTAAAACAGGGTTACTGGCACCGGGGCAATCGCAGTTTATGGTATTTACGCTCCATGCTTCCGATCTGGCTTCGTTTTACACGGATAGGTCGGCATGGGTTGCCGATGCGGGTGAGTATAAAGTGAAAATAGGCTCATCGTCGCGGCAAATTGAAGAAACGGCTAAATTTAATTTGACTAAAGCGATAGTGACTGAAAGAACACATAAAGCGCTTACTCCGCAAGTAGCAATTACTGAATTGAAGAATAAATAATACCGGATTATATTCACCGTAACAATAAACCCGCGCAATCCGCGGGTTTATTGTTTAAATAAGTCGGGCATCAAAATCAGTTTAAACTTTCGGCAGCTTATAACCATTGTGGTACTCCTTCATCATGTATTGTTTGTTAATGGCGTGATCGGTAAAGGCATGGTCGGCTTGGTTCCATTCCAATTTTTTACCACTGCGGTAAGCAATATTTCCCATTTGCGCCACGGTTGCCACATGCGCGGCAGCCTGTACTGAACAATGCAGATCATCCAGCTTACGCGACTTAACAACGCTCACAAAATTTTCCCAATGCTTATCTATTCCGTTATCCGACACTTTTACCAGCGGCATGCTCACTTTGCTTTTGCTTCTGCCTTCTTCAACCACTTCCCATCCATTGCGGTTTAATATGAGGGTACCGTTGTTACCGATATAAGCAATACCGTGATCCCGGTTGTATGACCCGTTATCGATGCCCATAGCCGAATCCCAAACCATATTGAAGCCGTCAAATTCGTATATGGTTGTCAGTGTATCAGGTGTTTCTTCCAATAGTTCAGGATACGCATAGCGGCCGCCGAGCGCCGAAATAGATTTTGGCACAGGCGAGCCCATTCCAAGCAACCCGTAATCCAGCAAATGGACGCCCCAATCCGTCATTAACCCTCCGGCATAATCCCAAAACCAGCGAAAATTAAAATGAAACCGGCTGGCGTTGAACGGCTGCGTTTTAGCAGGGCCCAGCCATGCGGCATAATTTACGCCCGGCGGCGGTTGGGTATCCGGAATAACGGGGCCGGGTTTCATCCACCCCTGGTAACACCAAACCTTTACTGTACGGATGTTTCCTAACTGACCGCCTTTTACAAAATCGACGGCATCTCTGAAATGCTGTTGGCTGCGCTGCCACTGGCCGGCCTGCACCACCCGGTTATACCGCTGCTGCGCTTTTACCATCGCGTTGCACTCGCCTATCGAGTTACCGATCGGCTTTTCGCAATAAACATCCTTGCCTGCTTCACAGGCATGCATCATAATGAGGGCGTGCCAATGGTCGGGCGTACCTATCACCACGGCATCAATGTCCTTTTGATCCAAAAGCTGGCGATAATCTTCATACCGCCTGATTTTAGATGTATCGTAGTTCATTTTGGCGAGGTCGTTCATCCGCTTATCCAGCACATTTTTATCGACATCGCAAATGGCAACCAGGTTAACGCCAGGGATTTTTAAGGCGGATGTGACGTCTGTCCAACCCATACCGTTTATGCCGATCGCGCCGATGTTAAGCTGGTCGCTTGGTGCGATACGGGTTTTAAAAATGGCAAATGCCTGGTTATTTATAGTCGATGCCAGCAACCCGCCGCCGGCTATAATAGCCGATTTCTGCAAAAAATCCCTGCGTGAACTCATAAGTTTATTTGAATTGGTTGGGATAAATGTAGATTTATTTACGGGATATAAAAAGGGCATTAAATTGCGGAAAGAAACGGGTTATTGGGAACACCTCTTCAAAAAATCCCCGTCAATGATCAGCAGCTTTACGCCGCTTTCGGTGACAGACCGATGCGAGCTTAACTCGTCGGACACGATATAGCTCATTCCTTTCGCCAGGCGAAAGCTTTCTCCGTTTTCCAGTTCGGTTGTAAATTCTCCTTCCAGACAATAAACGACATGCCCTTTCCGGCACCAATGGTCGGCCAGGTAGCCCTTACTGTATTCAACCAACCGAACACGCAAACCTTTAAATTGTATGGTTTGCCACCAGGCAGTCCCGGTTGTGCCGGGATGCGATGTTTTTGGAATATTATCCCAGTTTACTGTTTGGAATGGGATGTCGTCAAAGTCCATAGGATATGATCAGGTTTAATAACGCCGCCTGGTTGCCCACACCAACTGCCGGTGGCGCCTGTCATCGTAATATTTACTCACCACCAATATGGCGTGGATAATTCCCGGTACCCATAAAAACAGGGTTAAGATAATGTTTAATATAAACGAGCCGATTTTACCGGTAGTTAATATGGCTATCGGCGGGCACAAAAAGCATAAAAAGTAGCGCATGATCATTTGTACATTAAAGTTTGTGTCAACGGGTAAATCAAAGTAATACATGTTTATATATGATAAAAATGGTAATGCTTTGTTACGCTTTATTTCAAATCAGACAGCGGTCGATCGATCCACCACACTGAAACAGAAGCGTTTAAGTCAGTTTTCCACAACAAATCAGTTTAACCAGCCGTAAAAAGGAATTATGACCATATCTATTTTAATAAACCTAAAGTACTGTAGCAATTTAACAAATGAAAACTATTTTTTATTTCAAAGAAAAGATAGACAAATGCTGTTTAACTTTTTATAGATCAGTAGATGGACTAATTACATTTTTGCTTAAAAGTTTAGTTTTGTCCATAATAAATGAAAAACTAATACTTTCATCGTCGTTTTTGCTTCTTTTCAACCTGCAACTTGGCCATGCCCAAAACAATCTGAACAGCATTGCCATAACCCCGATTCAGGGGGTTAAAACCTTTTCCACTTATAATAATCCATTAAAAGGCAGTTTTTATGGCGCCGAGCTTGCTTATCAGCTCAATATGGGTAGTAATAATGCAGATTGGGTGCGCCTGCTTCACGTAAAAGATATCGGACTTATAGCTACTTATTTTAACCTGGGAGATATATCCATTGCCGGAAAGCAGGGCATCAGGGGATCATTTGGAAATAATTATGGTATTACCAGTTGCTTAAACCTGTCGCTTTTTGAAACGGACAAAATAAGTTTAATATTTTCTCCCGGTATTGGGATTGGTTATTCTACTCAAACTTTTTACACTACTGATAATCCTATTGTTGGCAGTCATATCAATTTGGCTATCCGGGCGGGTTTAAAATTAGAAACCCCGATCTCTTCGTCAACAAGAATACAAGCGGGCGTTAATTTTTCCCACTATTCAAATGCTTCAACTCAGTTGCCTAACGATGGTTTAAATAACGTATATGCATCGTTGGGGGTTGTCCGGGATATTGATCATAGCGGCCCTACCACACAAAAAACAACTTTTGGGATTGACAATAAACATTCGTTTGAGTTTAGCCTTGGTGTAGGCAGGCGTGGATTTGTAAAAACAGGTCTATTTAAAAATCCGGAAACGGGTGTTAATATGTATTTAACAGATTCAGCGGCGCAAAAAAAAACAGCATCAAACTTGTACCAGGCGGCCCTTTATGCAGGATATAGTTATCGCTTAAACCAGCTTCTAAGTTTAAAAATAGGAACAGACGCTGTTTATTATTCCAAGACCTTTTCATGGGATAACTTCTTTAGAACGTACCAGGGATCTGGAACATCCTATGACCATTTAAGCGTAGGTTTAAGTGCAGGAACCGATATATGGCTGGGCAGGCTTGCATTTACGGCAAATTACGGCTACTACCTGCACTATAACAGCTTGTATCCTATACATTTTTATTCAGCGATCGGCGGAAAATATTACATTACAAACCGGTTAGCGTTAAGCACTGTATACCGTTCGCACAGTTCCGGACCGCATTATGTCAGTTCCGGTGTACTTTTTACTTTACCTGAATAGTATTAACCGGCAATGCGGTTTTCATACCTACTCAATCACCAGCGTTGCAATTGAATGTGCCGGGCTGGTCGTTTTTGCTGCCTTGCCTTTAACCCACAAATAGTAGCTAATATTTTCGTCGGTTTTGTTCATTACCACCACGGCTATTTTACCGTCGGGATTAATATAGGCAGTACTTAAAAGCTTATCGCGGCTGGCGGCGCTAACAATGCGCTTAGCACCAGGATGTATGAATTTTGAAAAATGCCCCATGTAATAATACGAGTTGGTATAGATCAGGCTGCCATCCCGGGTATCGGCATGCACCGGAGCAAAGCAAAAATTCCCTACGTGATTCGGTCCGCCTTTTTCATCAAGTAAAACATTCCAGTCGGTCCAGCCGACGGTGCCCGCGTTAAAGTCGTTGATCATTGACATACCATATTTTTCGCCGAGGTCCCAGTCGTGTAACCTGTTGAAATCAAACCGTTCGGCGCAGCCCTCGGTAAATATCAATTTTTTATCAGGGAAAGATTGCGCCACGCGCCTTTCATTTTCGAAGTTCATTCCCGCGCCGGTCCAGGTTTCGTACCAGTGATAGCCTACCCCCCAAACATATTTGGCTGCTGCCGGATCTTCAAGGATAGTGCTGGCACGCTGGTACAACAGGTCGCGGTTGTGGTCCCAAACGATCAGTTTTTTACCCGATAAACCCGATTTGTATAAAGTTGGGCCCAGAAAATTTTTAACAAAGTCGCGTTCGTCTTCGGCGGTGTACAGGCACGACTCCCATGTTTGGGTCGCCATTGGCTCGTTTTGTACAGACAGTCCCCAAACGGGTATACCGGCCTTTTCGTAAGCGTTTATAAACTTCACATAAAAATTTGCCCAGCTTTGGTCAAACTCATGTTTCAGCTTGCCGCCGTGCAAAACATCGTTATTGGTTTTCATCCATCCCGGCGGGCTCCACGGCGAAGCAAACAGCGTTAATTTGCCGCCCGCGGCTTTCATGGCCTCCTTAATAAAAGGGATGCGGTATGTTTTATCATGGCTGATATCAAATGATTTCAGCGACGCATCATTATCCTTTACATAACTGTAGCTACCGCTCGAAAAATCGCAGCTTTGAATATTGGTACGTGCAAGTGTGTAACCGATTCCTTTATCCTTATCAAAATATGCGATCAAAAATTCCTGTTGCTTGTCTTTTGGCAGTTTATAAAAAGTTTCGGCAGAGGCATCAGTTAGGGCCCCGCCTATGCCCAGCATGGTTTGAAATGTTTTCGAAGGATCGACGAACACGGCCACCTCTGTCTCAACCGGTTGCGGCTTATCGGTGAATTGAAGCGTTTCGGTTTTCGTTATCCTGTTATTGGTATTCTTAGCCGTTACATATACGGTTACTTTTTTATGGGCAACCGGCATTGGCGCACCGGTTTGGGCCGCGGCAATTGTTCCGGTTAGTAAAATGACAGCGGCAGAGATTAAGCGGGTAGCAACTATTTTTCTTTTCATGATTTTTAATCAAGACGAATAAAGGAAATCTGTGGTTTATGATTCAAATCTATTAAAGTTTTGAAAATAAGCAGGATTAATTTATAAATGAGAGGTGCCTATTGCTATCGTTGTAACAAAACCGGACACTTACCGTTCGGATACGGAACAAATCCGCCTTCCGGTGCCGCGTTTTAAATACCTGATATACAAATATTTAACGATTCGGCATGATGTTGCCTGTGGTATTTCACTGCATTTCCAAAACCAACTGATATGATACGGAATTTTTTAAAGGTCGCCATTCGCAATCTTTGGCGAAACAAGGGTTTCTCGGCTATTAACATTACCGGTTTGGCCGTCGGCATGGCGGCGGCGATGCTCATATTATTATGGGTGCAAAATGAAATAAGCTTCGACCGTTTTTACGAGAAAACGGACAATGTTTATCTCATGCACAGCCGGGACAAGGATAATGGAAAGCTTGCTGTTTGGAGCAAAACACCAGCGCTAATGTCCCCCGAGCTAAAAAAGGACTATCCTGAAGTTGAGGATGCGGCACGATTCAGGACCGTTTATTTTTTAATGACCGCCGGAGAAAAGCATCTGAACCCCGAAGGCGCTTTTGCCGATTCAACCTTTCTTTCGGTGTTAAATTTCCCTTTGCTTAAAGGCAACGGTAAAACCGCGTTAAACGGCAATCACAACATTGTTATCACAAAAAAATTATCGGTGACATTATTTGGCGACGATGACGCGATGGGTAAAACCGTGCGAATTGACAGCGCAGATAATTTTACGGTAACCGGCGTACTTAAAGACTTGCCCGGCAATACCGAATTTACCTATCAATATTTACTGCCCTGGACCTATATAACCAAATTAGGATGGGACAAAAGCCAAAGCTGGAATAATTCAAATGCAACTACCTATGTGTTGTTAAAGAACGGCACATCGCCAGCGGCGTTTAGCGAAAAGGTAAAAAACGTCATCAGGCGCCACATCAAAGAGGGTGATGGTTCAACAAGGGAAATAATTATCCAGCCGCTAAGCAAGGTACACCTCTATTCAAAAACCGAAAACGGTCAGTTTACGGGCGGGCGGATCGAAACCGTAAAATTATTTGCTGTTATAGCGATCGTCATCTTAATTATCGCCTGCATTAATTTTATGAACCTGAGCACCGCCAGGAGCGAAAAACGGGCTAAAGAGGTGGGGATACGAAAAGTTGTAGGTGCGCACAAAAACTCGCTGATCGCTCAGTTTATCGGCGAAAGCACAATGATCGCCATCATTGCTTTTTTTATTGCCGTGGTGCTGGTACAACTTAGCCTGAGCGGTTTTAACGGGATAGTCGGCGTGCCGCTGTCTATCAATTTCAGCGATCCGTACTGGTGGCTATTTGCGTTGGCATTTATTCTCTTTACCGGTTTTATGGCGGGCAGCTACCCGGCATTTTATCTTTCTTCCTCAAGGCCGACCGAGGTTTTAAAGGGCACTTTCAAAAAAGCAAATGCACTTATAAATCCCCGTAAGGTTTTAGTCGTGATGCAATTTACATTTGCTATCGTCCTTATCATTTGTACCATTATCGTTGAGCGTCAGCTTCAATTTGCCCGCAACCGGGACACTGGCTATAATAAAGGCAACCTGGCATATGTTTTTTCGCAAGGCGACGTGCTCAAAAATTACAACCTCATCAAACACGACTTGCTAAACACCGGGGCAGCGGTTGGGGTTACAAAACTATTTTCGCCAATAACACGTGCATGGGGCACAACAACAGGCTTATCGTGGCCCGGAAGTACGGACGAAGACAAAAAAATTAATTTTTTACGGTTTGAAGCGGATGCCGATTTTGTAAAAACAACCGGAACCAGGTTACTGCAAGGCCGGGATATTGACCTGAACGTTTACCCTACCGACAGTACGGCTTTATTGCTGAACGAAGCCGCAGTAAAGGCGATGCACTTGCAAAACCCGGTGGGTAAGCCGGTGCGGAACGAGAAGGGTGTAAACTGCCATGTTATTGGTGTAGTAAAAGATTTTATTGTTGAATCACCTTACGAAGAAATTAAGCCGATGGTAATACAGGGGCTGGCCTCCGGTTACCCGGTTGTGCACTTCAAGCTTAACCCGGCCAACTCTACTGCCGCCGACCTGGCAAAAGCCGAAAAGGTGTTTAAGCAATACAACCCGCAATATCCATTCGAATATGTTTTTGCAGATGAAGCGTATGCGCATAAATTTAAAGAAGAACAGAAAGACGGCACCCTGTCGGCACTTTTTGCAGGCCTTACCATTTTTATATCGTGCCTGGGGCTGTTTGGCCTGGCTACTTATATGGCTAAGAGCAGGATGAAGGAGATCAGCGTCCGAAAGGTGCTTGGTGCAACGGTAAGCAGCATAACTAAACTGTTATCTGTTGATTTTATAAAGCTCATCCTGGTATCCATTATCATCGCTTCGCCGGTGGCCTGGTGGGCCATGAGCAAGTGGCTGCAGGGTTTTACCTATCGTATATCTATCGAATGGTGGGTATTTGTGTTAGCCGGCGTTGGGGCGGTAGCCATCGCACTGCTTACCGTAAGCGTTCAATCAATAAAAGCCGCGTTAGCCAATCCTGTGAAAAGTTTGCGGAGTGAGTAGATTAGAGATTGGAAATTAGAGATTAGTTGAATCGGGGATACCCAAAAAAACGATCACAATCAATGACATAATGACTAATGACCAACGAAAATGATAAAAAACTATCTCAAAATCGCCTGGAGAAACCTTATTAAAAACAAGGTTTCTTCTTCGATCAACATCGGCGGGCTTGCCGTAGGCATGGCCGTGGTTATGCTGATCGGACTTTGGATCTACGATGAGCTATCGTTTGATACCTATCACAAAAATTACAGCCGCATTGCCCAGGTAATACAAAATGTTACCAATAACGGCGAGGTGCAAACCTGGCGGGGGATGCCCTATCCATTGGCTGCCGAACTTCGGAAAAGTTACGGCAGCGATTTTAAACGTGTAGTGATGAGCACGGGTTCCGGAAGTCATATCCTGGCGCTCGGCGATAAAAAACTGAACAAGTCCGGCGCGTTTTTAGAACCGCAGGGGCCCGAAATGTTTTCATTGAAAATGTTAAAAGGTTCACGAAATGCTTTAAATGACCCTTCATCCGCATTAATATCCCAATCAACAGCTATAGCCTATTTTGGGAATACCGACCCTATGGGTAAGATATTGAGGATGGATAACCAGCAAAATCTAAAAGTAGCGGGGGTTTATGAAGACTTGCCAAAGAACTCCACCTTTTCGGATATGGCTTTTGTTGCGTCGTGGCAGTTGTTTGCAACCATAAACGAATTGAACAAGATGACGGAGCCGTGGCGTCCTAATTTCGTAAACTTATATGTGCAATTAGCAGACAATGCCGATCTGGCCGGTGTATCATTAAAAATAAGGGATGTAAAGCTCCGCCATGTAAACGCGATGCTTGCCAAAAAGAAGCCTGCTTTATTTCTGCAGTCCATGAGCCAGTGGCATTTATATGATGAGTTTAAAAATGGCATTAATACCGGCGGGCGTATCCAGTATGTATGGCTGTTTGGTATCATCGGTATGTTTGTACTGCTGTTGGCCTGCATTAATTTTATGAACTTAAGTACTGCCCGATCCGAAAAACGGGCCCGCGAAGTGGGTATCCGCAAAGCGATAGGCTCGTTACGAAGCCAGCTTATTTACCAGTTCTTTAGCGAATCATTACTATGCGCAATGCTGGCTTTTGCATTTTCGTTAGTATTGGTTCAGTTAAGCCTCCCGTTTTTTAACGGGGTTGCCGATAAGGAAATGTCGGTTCTTTGGAACAGTCCCTTATTTTGGATAATGAGCATAGGGTTCAGCTTAATAACCGGGTTAATAACAGGCAGTTACCCGGCATTTTATTTATCCTCATTTAAACCTATAAAAGTATTGAAAGGGTCGTTCAGGGTGGGTCGTTGGGCAGCAATTCCCCGTAAGGCGCTCGTAGTGATGCAATTTACTGTTTCGGTTACCCTGATCATAGGCACCATCGTGGTTTTCAGACAAATTCAGTACGCCAGGAACCGCCCGATCGGGTACACCCCCGATAACCTGGTTTATATGCCTATGGTTACTCCGGATATCCACAAAAACTTTGAAGCCGTAAAAGCCGACTTATTCAAATCAGGTTCTGTTGTTTCAATCGCTGAAGCTTCATCCTCGCCAACCGATAATGGGGGAAGCAGCAGCGGTTTTGATTGGCCGGGCAAGGATCCGAATCTAAGTGTCGACTTTCCGAAAAATGTCGTTTCGTATGATTATGGGAAAACGATCGGATGGCAGTTTAAGGAAGGCCGGGATTTTTCGAAAGAGTTTTTAACAGATTCAGCCGCTGTAATACTAAATGAATCGGCGGTTAAATTTATGAGCCTGAAAAACCCTGTCGGCGCGACGATCAAATCGGATGGGCATCCGCTCAAAATCATCGGGGTGGTGAATGATATGGTTGTAGAATCCCCTTACGGGCAGGTAAGGCCAACCATTAATTTCCTCACAAAAGACCCCAACAACGTGGTGCTTGTAAAAATCAACCCCAAAATGAGCGCCGGCGAAGCTCTGGCGAAAATTGGCACTATATTCAAAACATACAATCCTGCGCAGCCATTCGAATATCGTTTTGTTGACCAGGATTATGCGAAAAAATTCGGCAACGAGGAGCGTATCGGCACACTGGCGGGCTTTTTTGCCAGCCTGGCCATATTTATCAGTTGCCTTGGCTTGTTTGGCATGGCTTCATTTATGGCCGAACAGCGCATAAAGGAAATAGGAGTGCGCAAAGTATTAGGCGCGTCGGTGTTTAATTTATGGCGACTACTGTCGAAGGATTTTGTGGTATTGGTTGTTATTTCATTGCTGATGGCTATCCCGCTTGCTTATTATTTTATGCACGGCTGGCTGCAGCATTACCAGTATCGTACGGGCATGGCCTGGTGGATATTTATATCGGCAGGCACAGGCGCCATGCTGATCACCTTGCTTACCGTTAGCTACCAAAGCATAAAAGCTGCATTAGCCAACCCGGTTAAGAGTTTGAAAACGGAATAAAAAGTCATTGGTCATTGGTTCATTAATATATTGGTTAGTGAACTGGTTGCTTTAAGTGGCATAATCGTTTTATCTTAGCATAATGTGGACATGCCCTTTATGCGACCAGCAATTTGTAAATACCAATCAGGCACACTCGTGCAGGGATAAAGAGTTATCTGATTTCCTTGCCGGAAAAACGCCTCATACCATTGAACTGTTCGATCGTTTGGTAATGGAATATAAGGTGATAAGCAAAGATATTAAAGTGCATCCCGCAAAAACAATGATCTCTTTTGCCGCGCGGACCAGGTTTGCATACGTTATTCAATTGGGAAAGAATTTTGTTGATGTTGTTTTCCCTTTTAAACAACATCAACAGGATAATTTATGTTTCAACAAAATAAAACCAGTGTCCGGTAGTGACGACTATAACCATCACCTGCGCTTGTATTTTATAGAAGACATTAATGATGAAGTGAAAAAGTATATGCAGCTGGCTTATGAAAACGGTGTTTAGTCGCGGTCGATTTTATTTGTCTTGCTTGTCACCAAAAAACAAGGCATTTTTCATACGGTTTTAACCGGGTTTTTAAAGTTATGTTCTTTGTCGATTAAATTTCCCCGTATTTGGACTGCAAGTTTCGGATATATCATGTATTTTGGTGTCCGATTTCCAAATAAACCTATACAACAATAATATATTTCAGCAGTGAAAAACTTCATCACAATAGCCGCGTGCTTATTTTTAGGCATTTCAATTTGTTCGGCTCAAAGCCATAAAAACGGTGAATCGGTTTACCAGGCAAAGCTCGATGACCCCGATGCCGTTTATTTTACTCCCGCAAACTTCGGCATCACCGCCGATGGAAAAACAGATGTTTCCGATGCGCTACAGCAAGCTATTGCCGAAGTAAAAACGAAACACAATTTCGGCATTGTTTTTATTCCTGAAGGGAAATACCTCATCTCAAAAACCATATTTGTACCGCAGGCGGTACGGCTGATAGGCTACGGCAAAAGCCGCCCGCAAATTATATTGGCCAAAAACACGCCGGGTTTCCAAACAGCCGATTCAACTGATAAAGGCAAAGCAAAATATATGTTCTGGTTTGTGAGCAATTTGTCGAAACCGGGCGAACCGGTTCGTGACGCAGGTGCAGGTACATTTTACAGCGCACTAAGCAATATCAACCTTAAAATTGAGGATGGCAACCCGGTTGCGGTGGCATTGCGGGCGCATTTTGCCCAGCATAGTTTTATCGCCCATGCGGATATCGAAATAGGCAATGGCAAGGCAGGTTTATTTGATGTGGGCAATGCGATGGAGGATGTACGTTTTTTCGGCGGCCAATATGGAATTTATACCACCAAGCCTTCGCCCGGCTGGCAGTTTATGATGGTGGACACCTATTTTGAGGGGCAGCGCGATGCGGCCATTCGCACGCAGGAAGCAGGATTGACTATCGTGCGTCTGACGGCGAAAAATGTCCCTACGGTAATCGACATCAACCCCAACTATCACGAAAAATTGTTCATGGAGAATTGCCGCTTTGACAAAGTAAGCGGCCCCGCCATAATTATTAGCAACGAGGATAACGCGGTAAACCAGATCAGTTTGCGGAATATAGATTGCCGCGATGTTCCGATATTGGCAAGCTACAGGCGAACCGGGAAACAAACTCCTGGCGCCGGGCCGATGTATAAGGTTAGAAATTTTGTTTACGGATTGCAAATGGACAACCTGGATGCCGACCCGGTTTATAAAACGATGCAGGACATAAAGCCTTTAACCGTGTTTCCCGAACTTGTCAAAAAAGATATTCCGGCATTGCCCGTTATTAATACATGGGTTAATATTCAAACACTGGGCGCAAAGGGTGATGATACGACCGATAATACGCAGATCATACAAAATGCTATCGATAAATATCAAACCATATATTTTCCGCAGGGCTGGTATCGCGTGAGCGAAACGATAAAATTAAAATCCAACACGGTACTTATCGGCCTGAACCCTATTGCAACCCAATTAATCATCGCCAACAATACGCCGGCCTTTGGCGGATTCGGCGGGCCAAAGGCATTGCTCGAAAGCGCGAAAGGCGGGCAGAATATCGTAACAGGAATAGGGATTTCAACAAATGCTGATAATCCGCGTGCGGTTGCCTGTAAATGGATGTCGGGCGAAAACTCTTGTTTGAGCGACGTGAAATTTATTGGCGGTCATGGCGGCATGCAAAGGCCCGGAACCGCGCAAAGGCCTGGTATATATGGCAGAGGCACGGACCCAGCCTGGGACACCCAGTACTGGAGCCTGTGGATCACCAACGGCGGCGGTGGCACTTTTTTTAATATCTGGACGGCCAATACATATGCTGCTTCGGGCGCATATATATCCAATACCTCGACGCCAAGCCATATTTACGCCTTGTCGGTTGAGCACCATGTACGTAACGAGGTCAGGTTTAATAATGTGGCCAACTTCAACGTGTATGCACTTCAACTCGAAGAGGAAAGCCGGGAAAGCACCGAATGCCAGCCCCTGGAACTGGAGAATTGCCATGATATGGTTTTTGCTAACCTCTATATGTTCAGGGTGATACGTGTGATCAAGCCCTACGCCTGGTCCATCAGGAGCTGGGCGAATAAGAATATTGAGTTTTTAAATGTGCATAATTACAGCCAGATAAAATATACCACCACGGCGCCCTTGTATGATGTGAATACCGGTATTGAAGTGCGGCCATGGGAGTTTGCGCGGCTATTTATCAGCGGCAAATCCGCGGCTAATTCCGGTCAATCAAATGCCGGGGTCACCAAATTGGGCGGCGGCTTTGAGTTTGCCGAAGGGGCTTGTACCGACAGCAAAGGCAATATTTATTTTTGCGAACAACGCATGAAGCGGATATACAAATGGGATGCCGTTACCCGGTCGTTAAGCCTTTTGGCGGATTATCCCTGGGAGCCGCTATCGTTAGCCTGCGATAAAAACGACAACCTGCTGGTTGTTTTCAAATACGTACCGAAACCCGGTTACCTGGTAAATGGCAAGTCCGAAGAATTTAAAAATCCGCCCGACGCGGCCGGTACATCGTTCAGTGGCTGGGGAAATTCCGGCTTTGGTACATTGGTTTATTCGGTTAATCCCAACAACCCGGACGAAACCATTCAGCTACTGAAAAAAACTCCGATGGGTACGATCAACCCGGTTTATAAAGCGCTTTACCCGGCTCACCGCTGGCGGGATTATCATGACTTTAATACCATAACCGTAAACCGAAACCAGGAATGCTGGGTGGCCCCGGACGGTGTTACCATTATTCCTATAGCTTACGACTTGGCCCGGTCAACTGCGCTGGCTGCCGCTTATCCCGGCAAACCGGCCTATATGGCTGATGAATATGATAAACGGACAGTAAGTGTAGATGTAAACCCTCAGGGCTATGTATCTAACCTAAAATACTTTGCGGAAAGGGGTGAGTTTGATTCCGCTACAGACCAGCAGGGCAATGTTTATATAGCCGACGGGGAGGTGTATGTTTATGATAACTCTGGGAAACAAATTAGAGCGATCAAGACGCCGGAGCGGCCTACATCAATCGTTATTGCCGGGAAAATGCTTTATATCACCGGGCATAATTCATTGTATGAAGCGAGAATAAACTGACCATTCAACACTACTCCCCATCAATAACTAGTTGTGCCAAGCCTCTTCCCGGAGGTTTGGTAAACAGCATCGGAAATTTATTCCGGCACATACTGTGAATCAAAAGCGGCCCCGCTTTTCACAGAAATATACTAAGAAAAAGCATTGCAATAAGATGCTGCTGTTCCACAATAGTGAAACCACGTTTTACTTCAAGACACCTCATTTCGGGCTATACCCGAACAAACTAAGAATGACCGAAAGTTATTTTTTGCAACGCTCGAGCAATATTTACCTGTAACTCAATTGGTTAAAAACAAATGCCCCTTAAAGTGTTTTATATAGAGGGATTTTTTATGTTTACGGGCATTCCGGACAATAAAATATTTTAAAGTTAAATATTGTTTTTATAAACAAATAATGTTCGTTTCCGTATAAATGACTTAGATTTTTATGCCCGGTTGGCATCTACCAAAATGACCGAATGAGAAAATTTTTGTTTTTATGCTTCTTGTTTATCACGTCATTTGCCATTAATGGGTTCGGCCAACTCACTATTAACGTCGACTTGACTGGCGCCCCAAATAAGGATACCACTATTACAACTTCAAGAAGCGGCAGTGCTTGCGGCGGCAATAGCTGCGTCGTCTTTAATATTACCTTAAATTCCGGGTCCGACTTCATAAATATTAGCTCCAGCCAATTGGCGGCATCCAATTTTTATACGGTAAATTGCGGACCTCAAACGCCTATAGGAACGCCTGTTTGTCTTAACGGCCTGACAACTGCCTCTGTTGCTTTCTGTAAGCCGGGCAGCAATTCTATCACCTACGTTATTACCGCCTCGACTGCCGTGCAGGCATCTCCCGATATGACCCTAAGGCAGGGTTGTACGGGAACAATGAGTGTTACCGGCCTCGATCCTGCTACAGCTGTCTGGACGTCAATATTTCCGGGTGCAACGGGTGCTTACAATTCATATTTGAGCTGTACTTCAGGATGCGCGAGCACCAATGTTACACCGGCTGTTGGAGCGCCTGCTTATATTGATTATCGGGTTAGCGGCACAATTTCTAACTGCACTACATCGCGGACCGCTACTGTTCGGGTTTATACGGTGTCGCCCATGACGGTGTCCATAAACCCGGCAACTGCGGCGATTTGTAACGGCGCTCCGGTTACGTTAACGGCAAACGTTTCCGGGGGAAATCTGCCTTACACTTATTCCTGGAGCAGCGGGCAAACAACAAGTTTCATCAGCACCTCTACAGCCGGTACGTACACTGTGACCGTTTCCGATAATACGACCGGCTGCGCCGGTGTCCCCAAATCGATTACCGTCACGACAACCCCCACGCCGGCAATAACCAGTGCCGCAAGTGGGACGGTATGTAATAGTACGGCACAGAATTATACTATTACCAGCAATGTTGCCGGCACCACCTATAGCTGGAGCCGTGCCGCTGTCGCAGGCATCAGCAATTTGGCTGTGAGCGGGCAAACCAGCAATCCTATTACAGAGACATTAGTCAATACTTCGACGGCACCAGTTGCGGTAACTTATGTTATCACGCCAACTGCCAACGGGTGTCCGGGGCCGGCTTTTAATTATACGGTAACTGTTAATCCCACCCCAGCTGTTACCAGCGCCGCCAGCGCGACGACCTGTAATAATATTGCTCAGAATTATACGATCACCGGCAGTGTTACCGGAACTACCTATAGCTGGGGCAGGGCAGCTGTTGCCGGCATCAGCAATACGGCGGTAAGCGGGCAAACAAGCAACATCATTACTGAAACCCTGGGCAATACTTCTAATGCGCCTGTCAATGTAACTTATGTAATTACACCCACGGCCAATGGCTGTCCCGGAACCCCTTTTAATCGCACCGTAACGGTTAACCCGACACCAACGGTGACCAGTGCTGCCAGCGCGGGTATTTGTAACAACACGGCTCAGAACTATGCGCTCACCAGCAACGTAACCGGAACCACCTATAGCTGGGGCAGGGCCTTTGTTGCCGGCATCAGCAATGGGGCTGTAAGCGGACAAACAAGCAGCACCATTACCGAAACATTGGCCAATACTTCAAACGCGCCGGTCGTTGTAACTTATGTCATTACGCCAACAGCTAACGGGTGCGCTGGTCCGGCTTTTAATTATGCAGTAACCGTTAACCCGACACCAACTGTGACGAGTGCCGCCAGCGCGACGGCATGCAACAGCACAGCACAGAATTATACGATCACCAGCAATGTAACAGGGGCAACTTTTACATGGAGCAGGGCAGCCGTGGCGGGTATTAGCAACGGCGTCTTGAGCGGGCAGGCCAGTAATCCCATTACGGAGACACTCGTTAACACTTCGAATGCCCCGGTTGCAGTAACTTATGTAATTACACCAACAGCCAACGGATGTCCGGGGCCCGCTTTTAATTATACGGTGACCGTTAATCCTACCCCAACAGTTACCAGCGCTGCCAGCGGAACAACCTGCAATAATACTGCTCAGAATTACAGCATCACCGGCAGCGTAACCGGAACAACTTATAACTGGGGAAGGGCCGCGGTAGCGGGTGTCAGCAATGTGGCCGTAAGCGGGCAGACAAGCAGTACGATTACCGAAACTTTGGCCAACACTTCGAATGCGCCCGTCGCGGTAACTTATATTATCACGCCAACTGCAAATGGATGCGCGGGGCCGGCTTTTAATCGTACCGTAACGGTTAATCCAACACCAACGGTCACAAGTGCTGCAAGCGGCAGTATCTGCAATAACACAGCTCAGAATTACACCATTACCGGCAGTGTTACCGGGACAACTTATAGCTGGGGCAGGGCGACGGTTGCCGGTATAAGCAATGGGGCTGTAAGCGGGCAAACAACCAGCTCCATTACTGAAACCCTGGCTAACACTTCAAACGTCCCTGTCGTGGTGACTTATATCATTACGCCGACCGCCAACGGGTGTAGCGGGCCGGCTTTTAATTATGCGATAACCGTTAATCCAACCCCAATTGTTACCAGTGCCGCAAGCGGTAGTATCGGTAACAGTATAGCTCAGAATTACACAATCACAAGCAACGTTACCGGCACAACTTATAACTGGGGCAGGGCGGCTGTTACCGGGATCAGTAATGCCGCGGTAAGCGGGCAAACCAGCAACACTATTACCGAAACATTAGTCAATACGTCGAATGCGCCGGTTGTTGTAACTTATGTGATAACACCAACGGCCAACGGGTGTACGGGGCCGGCCTTTAATTATGCGGTAACGGTATATCCAACGCCATATATTACCAGCGCCGCCAGCGGCACAATTTGTAATAGTACAGCCCAGAATTACCTAATTACCAGCAATGTGGCCGGCACTACCTATACCTGGGGACGGGCTACTGTTGCAGGCATCAGCAATGGGGCTGTGAGCGGACAAACCAGCAGCACAATTACCGAAACATTAATCAATACGTCAAATGCGCCTGTGCCGGTAACTTATGTTATCGTACCAACCGCAAACGGGTATGCCGGGCCGGTGTTCAATTATGTATTGACGGTTAATCCGACGCCCATTGTTACCAGCGCTGCCAGCGCGACGGCCTGTAACAGTACTGCGCAGAATTATACGATCACCAGCAATGTAACAGGGGCAACTTTTACCTGGAGCAGGGCAGCCGTGGCAGGCATCAGCAACGGCGCCTTCAGCGGGCAAACAAGTAACCCCATTACGGAGACGCTCGCTAATACTTCGAATGCCCCGGTTGCGGTAACTTATGTGATCACGCCAACGGCCAACGGCTGCACCGGGCCAAACTTTAACTACATTATAACAGTTAACCCAACCCCCATAGTTACCAGCGCTGCCAGCGCCACAATGTGTAACAATATTGCACAGAATTATACGATCACCAGCAGCGTAACCGGGACTACCTATAGCTGGGGAAGGGCCGCGGTAGCCGGCATCAGCAACGCAGCCGCAAGCGGGCAAACCAGCAGCACCATTACCGAAACTCTGGCCAATACTTCAAACGCACCGGTCGCTGTAACTTATATCATCACGCCAACTGCCAACGGGTGTACAGGGCCGGCTTTTAATCGTACCGTCACGATTAACCCAACGCCGACTGTGACAAGTGCTGCAAGCGGCAGTATTTGTAACAACACAGCCCAGAATTACGCGATCACAGGGAACGTCGCCGGGACAACGTATAGCTGGGGAAGAGCATCTGTAGCAGGCATCAGCAATGCGGCTGTAAGCGGGCAAACCGGCAGCGCCATTACCGAAACCCTCGTCAATACTTCTAATGCCCCGGTTGTGGTTACCTACCTGATTACGCCCACCGCTAACGGGTGCAGCGGGCCGGTCTTTAGTTATGCTATAACTGTTAATCCTACACCCACTGTAACCAGCGCCCCCAGCGCCAGTATCTGTAATAATACCGCGCAGAGTTATGCTATCACCAGCACCGTTACCGGCACAACTTATAACTGGGGCAGGGCCGCTGTTACCGGTATCAGCAATGCGGCCGTAAGCGGGCAAACAAGCAGTACAATTACCGAAACATTAGTTAATACGTCAAATGCGCCTGTAGTTGTAACTTACGTCATCACCCCAACAGCCAATGGGTGTACAGGACCGGCTTTTAATTACACGGTAACGGTTAACCCAACCACTATTATTACCAGCGCTGCCAGCGCAACAATTTGTAATAATACCGCTCAAAATTATACCATTACAAGCAGTGTAAGCGGTACCACTTATGCCTGGGGACGCGCTACTGTAGCCGGCATCAGCAATGGGGCTGTGAGCGGGCAAACAAGCAGCACCATTACCGAAACTCTGGCCAATACTTCAAACGCACCGGTGGTTGTGACTTACGTGATTACGCCAACGGCTAACGGATGCGCCGGACCGGCCTTTAATTATAAGGTCACAGTTAACCCAACGCCTGTTGTTACGAGCGCCGCAAGCGCCGGTATATGTAACAACACTACCCAGAATTATAGCATTACCAGTAATGTAACAGGGACAACTTTTGTTTGGGGAAGAGCCGCCGTTGCCGGCATCAGCAATGCGGCTGTTAGTGGTCAAACAACCAGTTCCATTACCGAAACTTTGGTCAATACAGCTAATACTTCCATAGCAGTGACCTACGTTATTACACCAACCGCCAACGGGTGTACCGGACCGGCTTTCAATTACATAGTAACTGTTAGTCCAACTCCGATAGTTACGAGCGCTGCCAGTGCGACAACCTGTAATAATGTCGCCGAGAATTATAGTATCACCAGTAGTGTTACCGGGACAACTTTTACATGGGGAAGGGCGGCTGTCGCGGGTATCAGCAATCCCGCCGTGAGCGGTCAAACAACGAGCGCCATTACTGAAACTTTATCCAATACTTCAAACGCGCCGGTCGTTGTGACTTATGTGATCACCCCAAATGCAAGCGGCTGTACCGGGCCGGTTTTTAGTTATGCGATAACTGTTTACCCGACGCCAACTGTAACAAGCGCTGCCAGCGCGACGACCTGTAATAATACAACGCAGAACTATACGATCACCAGCAATGTAGCCGGAACGACTTTTACCTGGGGAAGAGCAGTTGTTGCAGGGATCAGCAATGCGGCCGTGAGCGGGCAAACTACCAGTTCTATTACCGAAACATTAGCCAACACCTCGAACGCGCCTGTTGTAGTTACGTACGTCATCACGCCAACAGCCAACGGGTGTAACGGGCCGGCTTTTAACTACGCGGTTACGGTTAATCCAACGCCGGTTGTTACCAGTGCTGCAACTGCAACAACGTGTAACAGCACAGCCCAAAATTACACCATCACCAGCAACGTTACAGGGGCAACTTTTACCTGGGGACGGGCAGCTATAGCGGGTATCAGCAATGCAGCGGCGAGCGGGCAAACAAGCAACACCATTACTGAAACGCTGGTAAACACGTCGAATGCTCCCGTGGTGGTTACTTATGTTATCACCCCTGCCGCCAATGGGTGTACCGGGCCCGCTTTTAATCGTACTGTAACCGTTAACCCCACACCAATAGTTACCAGTGCCGCAAGTGCGACGACATGTAATAGCACTGCGCAGAACTATAACATTACCAGCAATGTGGCCGGGACAACTTTTACCTGGGGAAGGGCGGCTGTTGCCGGTATCAGCAACGGGGCCGTAAGCGGGCAAGCTACCAGTTCCATTACGGAGACGTTAGTCAATACTTCCAATGTTGCGGTAGTGGTTACTTACCTGATCACCCCAACCGCCAATGGCTGCAACGGGCCGGTTTTTAATTATGCAGTAACCGTTAACCCCACACCAACGGTAACCAGCGCTGCAAACGCAACAACCTGTAATAATACCCCCGAGAACTATATCATAACCAGCAACGTAACCGGGACAACCTTTAACTGGGGACGGGCGGCTGTTGCCGGCATCAGCAACGTGGCCGTGAGCGGACAAGCTACCAGTTCCATTACTGAAATATTGGTGAACACCTCGAATGCGCCGGTGCTTGTTACTTATGTGATCACCCCAACGGCAAACGGATGTACCGGGCCAGCTTTTAATTATAAGGTTACCGTTAATCCAACCGCAACAGTTACCAGTGCTGCAAGTGCGACGACCTGTAACAATGTCGCCCAGAATTATATTATTACCAGTAACGTGGCCGGGACAACTTTTGTTTGGGGAAGAGCCGCCGTTGCCGGCATCAGCAACGCGGCTGTAAGCGGGCAAACTACCAGTTCTATTAACGAAACACTGGTCAACACGTCTAACGCGCCCGTGGCAGTAACATACTTAATTACGCCTGCTGCCTACGGATGTAACGGGCCGATTTTTACTTATACCGTCACGGTTAACCCAACGCCGGCTGTTACCAGCGCTGCAACCGCGACAACCTGTAACAGCACACCTCAAAACTATATCATTACCAGTAATGTAGCCGGCGCAACTTATAGCTGGGGCAGGGCCGCTGTAGTGGGAGTCAGCAACACGGCTGTAAGCGGGCAAACCACAAGTTCAATTACAGAAAATTTGGTCAATACTTCAAATGCGCCGGTCGTTGTAACCTACGTCATTACGCCAGGCGCTAACGGGTGTACCGGCCCTGCTTTTAATTATTCGATAACCGTTAACCCAACAGCGACGGTAACAAGCGCTGCAAGCGCAACGTTTTGTAATAGCACAATTCAAAATTATATCATTACAAGCAATGTAACCGGGACAACCTTTAATTGGGGGCGGGCGGCTGTTGCCGGAATCAGCAACCCGGCTGTAAACGGACAAACTACCAATTCCATTACCGAAACATTGGCCAATACTTCCAATGCGCCGGTTGTTGTGACTTACGTGATCATCCCAACTGCCTACGGATGTACCGGCCCGGCTTTCAATCGTAACGTAACGGTTAACCCGACACCGACCGTAAGCAGTGCTGCAAGCGCAATGATATGTAACAGTACGGCTCAAAGCTATGCCATTACCAGCAATGTAGCCGGGGCCACTTTTACCTGGGGACGGGCAGCTGTAGCCGGTATCAGTAACGCGGCCGTTAGCGGGCAAACTACCAGCTCCATTACGGAAACGTTGGTCAACACTTCCAATTCCCCTGTGGTGGTTAACTACGTGATCACCCCAACTGCCAATGGATGTTCCGGTCCGTCTTTTAACTACGCGGTAACGGTTAATCCAACCCCGGTTATTACCAGCCCCGCAAGCGCTACGACGTGTAATAACACACCGCAAAACTATACCATCACCAGCAATGTGGCCGGTGTAACTTTTAGCTGGAACAGAAATGCTGTAGCGGGCATCGGTAACGCAGCCGTTAACGGCCAAACCAGCGCTTCTATTACTGAAACCCTGGTTAACACCTCTAATGCACCGGTGGCTGTAACTTATGTAATAATCGCACAGAAAAACGGCTGTAACGGACCGTCTTTCAGCTATGTTATTACGGTTAACCCTACAGCTGTTATTACCAGCGCTGCAACTGCCGGTATCTGTAACAGCTCTGCTCAAAACTATACCATAACCAGCAACGTAGCCGGGGCAACTTTTATTTGGGGAAGAAGCGCAGTACCTGGTATCAGCAACTCTTCTGTGAGTGGGCAAACGACAAATTCTATCACCGAGACTTTAGTCAATACTACCACTGCGCCTGTAACAGTAACTTACCTGATTACCCCGACAGCCTACGGGTGTACCGGGCCGACGTTCACATACAACGTAACTGTTAACCCAACACCGTCGGTAACGAGTGCGGCAAGTGCCACCACATGTAACAGCACCGCCCAGAATTACACTATCACCAGCAACGTAACCGGGACAACTTTTACCTGGGGGCGAGCATCGGTAGCAGGTATCAGCAACCCGACTGTAACCGGGCAAACCAGCAGCACGATTACCGAAACCCTGGTCAACACGTCAAATGCGCCGGTTATTGTTACTTATTTGATCACACCAACCGGTAATGGCTGTAGCGGTCCGGTTTTTAGTTACAAGGTAACTGTTAACCCAACGCCAACAGTAACAAGCGCTGCCAGTATCAGCATTTGTAACAATAACCCGCAAAACTATATCATCACCAGCAACGTAACCGGTACGACTTTCGCCTGGGGAAGAGCGGCTGTAGCAGGTATCAGCAATCCCGCGGTAAGCGGCCAAACCACCGCATCAATTACCGAAACGCTGATCAATACTACCAATGCCGCGGTTTTGGTTACTTACGTGATTACCCCAACGGCCCACGGATGTACCGGGCCGGCGTTTAATTACACAGTTACAGTTAATCCTACCCCTGCCGCTCCAACTGCGAACGGGGCAACAATTTGCCAGGGCTCGGCCGCGACCTTAACTGCAACTGCTCCCGGCGGAACTTATCAATGGTATAATGCAGCCTCCGGCGGAACTTTACTTTTCACCGGAGCCACTTATACCACGCCTGCATTAATGAATACCACAAATTATTATGTGCAAGCTGTATCTGCTTTCGGTTGTACAGGCCCCCGTTCGGTTGTTACCGCCACAGTGAGGCCGCCTGTAGACCCCACATTTTATTACTCATCAGGAACGTTCTGCAGCTCTGCGCCGGATCCAACGCCTACAATTGTTAACCCTTCGGGCGGAACGTTCACATCAACAGCAGGACTATCAATCAACAGCTCTACGGGAAAAATCAATTTAAGCGCAAGTTCGCTTGGATCATTTGTTATAACATTTGTAACCAATAGCATTTGTCCTTACAGCAGCACCGTAACGATTACAATCACCAACGCCCCTAATGCAACTTTTAGTTACAGCGGACCCTATTGCCAGTTTGCGCCAAATCCTTTGCCTGCTTTTCCTGCCGGGGCCAGTGCCGGGATTTTTAGCGCGAACAGCGCGTCGCTTATTTTTAAAAACAGCAATACCGGCGAAATTGATTTACAGAATAGCCTGCCTGGAAATTATACTGTTACTAACAGTATCAATATACCCGGCTGCGCCTTCGCCAGCTATACAAATACAGTAACTATTAACCCAACGCCTGCTGTAACAAGCGCCGCGAGTGCAACAATTTGTAATAGCACAGCTCAAAATTATATCATTACCAGCAATGTTGCCGGAACAACGTTTACCTGGCGCAGGGCGGCTGTACCAGGCATTAGTAACCCCGCAGTAAGCGGACAAACAAGCGGTACTATCACCGAAACTTTGGTTAATACATCAATCCTTCCGGTTACGGTGACTTATATCATCACGCCACAGGCAACGGGATGTACCGGAACAGCTTTTAATTATACGGTTACGGTTAACCCGACCCCGGTAGTTACCAGCGTTGTAAGTACAACTACGTGCGACAGTACCGCGCAAAACTATACCATTACAAGCAATATCGCGGGCGCAACCTTTACATGGGGAAGGGCGGCCGTGGCAGGCATCAGCAATCCTGCTGTAAGCGGGCAAACCGGCAATACTATAAATGAAACATTAAATAATACATCCAATACGCCTATTAATGTAACTTATGTGATCATCCCTCAGGCGTACGGCTGTAACGGCCCTGCTTTTAATTACACCGTGACCGTTAACCCGACCCCGATAGTCACCAGCGCAGCAACCGCCTTAATATGTAACAGTTCAGCGCAAAATTATTCCATAACAAGCAATGTTGCCGGAACCACCTTCACCTGGAGCAGGAATGGCGTGGCCGGCATCAACAACTCGGCGGTTAGCGGGCAAGCGGGTAATTCCATTACCGAGACACTGGTTAATAATTCAACCGCCCCGGTTGCGGTTACGTATGTCATTGTTCCGCAGGCAAACGGATGCCAGGGGCCGGCTTTTAATTATATTGTAACGGTTAATCCCACGCCTGCCGTTACCAGTTCGGCGAGCGCAATAACTTGTAATAATACAGCCCAGAATTATGCTATCACCAGCAATGTGACGGGTGCAACTTTTACCTGGGGAAGAGCGGCTGTTACAGGCATCAGCAATTCCGCTGCAAGCGGACAAACCAGCGCGTCCATTACCGAAACCCTGATCAATACCTCTAACGTGCCGGTGACGGTGACGTACGTGATAGTTCCCCTGGAGGGCACCTGCGCCGGCCCGACTTTTAACTATACAGTAACCGTAAATCCTACACCGGTTGTTACAAGCGCTGCAAGCGCCGTTACCTGCAATAATACACCGCAGAATTATGCTATTACCAGCAACGTGGCCGGAGCAACCTTTACGTGGGGAAGGGCTGCGGTGGCGGGCATCAGCAATGCAACTATAAGCGGGCAAACCACCAGCTCTATTATAGAAGCATTGATAAATACTTCTAATGCGCCAGTCGTTGTTACTTATGTGATCACGCCATCCGCCAACGGATGTACCGGGCCAGCTTTTAATTATGCGGTAACGGTTAACCCAACGCCGGTTGTTACAAGTGCCGCAAGCGCAATAATCTGTAACAGTACCGCGCAAAATTATACCATAACCAGCAATGTAACCGGAGCAACCTTTACCTGGAGCAGGGCGGCGGCGGCAGGTATTAGTAACGCGGCAGTAAACGGACAAACCACCGGCTCCATTACTGAAACCCTGGTGAATACCTCGAACGCACCCGTGACAGTAAATTATATTATCATTCCGGATGCAAACGGCTGTACAGGAATACCATTTAATTACGCGGTAACGATTAACCCAACGCCGGTTGTTACCAGCATTGCAAGTGCGATCACATGTGACAGTACCGCGCAAAGCTATACCATTACCGGTAATGTAGCCGGAACGACCTTTACCTGGGGAAGGGCCGCAGTGACGGGCATCAGCAATGCGGCTGTGAACGGACAAACGACTAACACTATCACTGAAATCCTGGTTAATACTTCAAATGCCCCGGTTGTGGTTACTTACGTTATAACCCCCGCCGCCAACGGATGTACCGGGCCTGATTTTAATTATGCTATAACGGTTGATCCGACGCCAATTGTGACCAGCCCCCCAAGCGCAATAACCTGTAACAATGTGGCCCAAAACTACGCCATTACCAGTAATGTTACCGGAACGACTTTTACCTGGGGAAGAGCAGCGACAACGGGCATCAGCAATCCCGCCATTAGCGGGCAAACCAGCGCTTCCATTACTGAAACTTTGGTTAATACCTCAAATGCCCCGATTGTCGTTAATTATATAATTACGCCAGCCGCCAACGGGTGTACCGGGCCAGGCTTTAATTATGCTGTAACGGTTAATCCAACACCAAAAGTAACAAGTGCCGCAAGTGCAACGATTTGTAATAGTGCCGCCCAGAACTACAGCATTACCAGCAATGTTACCGGAACGACTTATACATGGGGAAGAGCGGCGGTTACAGGCATCAGCAATGCGGCCACAAGCGGGCAAACCACCGCGTCCATTACTGAAACCGTGATTAACACGTCTAACGCACCGGTTTCGGTGACATACATAATAACGCCCACTGCAAATGGATGTAACGGACCTGATTTTAATTATACAGTAACGGTTAATCCAACACCGATTGTTACCAGCGCCGTAAGCGCCAGTATCTGTAATGGCATTGCCCAGAATTACACCATTACCAGCAATGTGGCCGGGACAACTTTTATGTGGGGAAGAGCGGCTGTGGCAGGCATCAGCAATGCGGCAGTTAGCGGCCAAACCACCAACTTCGTTACTGAAACTTTGGTTAATACTTCTAACGCCCCTATTGTGGTCACTTATGTGATCACCCCCACTGCCAACGGATGTACCGGGCCCGACTTTAATTATGCGGTAACGGTTAATCCGACAGCCGTTGTTACCAGCCCTGCAACTGCAACAACCTGTAATAATACACCTCAAAATTATACCATCACCAGCAACGTTGCCGGAACAACCTTTACCTGGAACAGGGCTGTAGTGGCGGGCATTGGCAACCCGGCAGTAAGCGGACAAACCAGCGCTTCGATTACTGAAATATTAGTTAATACCTCAAATGCACCTGTGGCGGTAACATATCTCATTACTCCCGGTGCGAATAGCTGTACCGGAACGCCATTTAATTATACGGTAACGGTTAACCCCACACCATTAGTGACCAGTGCTGCAAATGCCGTTACCTGCGATAGCATACCTCAGAATTATGCTATCACCAGTAATGTGGCCGGGGCAACTTTTACCTGGGGCAGGGCAACGGTGGCAGGTATCAGCAATGCTGCGGTAAGCGGGCAGACAAACAGTATTATTACCGAAACCCTGGTTAATACTTCAAATGCCCCGGTTGTGGTTACTTACGTGATAACCCCCGCTGCTAACGGCTGTACCGGGCCTGATTTTAATTATGCGATAACGGTTAATCCGAAACCAACGATTACCAGCGCAGCAAGCGCAAACATTTGTAACAGTACGGTTCAAAATTATATCATCACCAATAATGTAGCAGGAACAACTTTCAACTGGGGACGAGCGGCGGTAGCAGGGATCAGCAATCCGACCGTGAGCGGGCAAACCAGCGGTTCCATAACTGAAACGCTTGTCAACACGTCGAATGCTGCCATAGCCGTAACTTACATTATTACCCCTGCTGCCTATGGCTGCAGCGGGCCGGCCTTCAACTACACTGTTACTGTAAACCCCACCCCAACGGTAACCAGTGCCGCGACTGCTGCGGTGTGTAATAAAACACCGCAGAACTACAATATAACCAGCAATGTGGCCGGGGCTACTTTTACATGGAGCAGGGCGGCTGTAGCCGGTATTAGCAATCCGGCCGTAAACGGGCAAACCAGTCCTTCCATTACCGAGATGTTAATCAATACTTCGAATGCAACAGTATCAGTAACTTATATCATTGTCCCTCAAGTTGCAGGTTGCGACGGGCCAGCTTTTAAGTATACCATAACGGTTAATCCAACAGTAATTATAACCAACAATTCTTTATTGCAAACGGTATGTTCTCAAAGCAATTCAAATCCGGTTACTCTTACAACAAATGTGAACGGAGCCAGCCTCACATGGACAGCATCGGCATCACCCGGAATAACCGGTTTTACCGCCAACGGCACTAATATTATCCCATCGCAAACATTGATCAATTCGGGCACAACAGTTGGCACTGTTACTTATAGTATTACGCCGGCGTATAAAAACTGTACCGAAATAATAACCACTTATACGATCAATGTTAATCCAAAACCGTTGGTTCCTGTTATTACGAGCAACTCGCCGGTATGCACCGGCTCGGCAATATTATTATCGACTCCGGTTGTGCCAGGTGCCAGCTATAGCTGGACGGGGCCGAATGGTTTTGCTTCGAACCTTCAAAACCCCCAGATACCGAATGCAAGTACGTCCTTCAGCGGAAATTATTCATTGATTGAAATAGTAAACGGTTGTACAAGTAACGCGGGCACTATCAGCATCGTTGTAAATCAAACGCCGTTGGCGCCGGTTTTGGCAAGCAATGCCCCTGCCTGCGAAGGCGGCTCTCTCAACTTGACTGCGAGCACTATAGCGGGCGCTACCTATAAATGGACCGGGCCGAACGGCTTTACATCAACACTCCAAAACCCTGTCATAAATAATGTAACAGTGTCAGCTTCCGGCACTTACTCGGCAACGGTGACGGTAAACGGTTGTACCGGGCCTGCAGGAGCAATCACGGTTTTAGTGAACCCTGTTCCAACCGCCCCGGTTCTCACATCAAATAGCCCGATTTGCGCCGGGAGCACCCTTACACTAAGTGCTAAAAGCATTCCGGGTTCAAACTACCAGTGGACAGGGCCGAACGGCTTTACTTCAACACTTCAAAATATAACCATTCCGGCAGCAGCAACAACCTATACCGGAACTTATACTGTTGTAGCCTCGGTCGGCAATTGCCCCGGCCCGGCTTCTACAATAGCAATCTCTGTTGACCAAACCCCGATCAATCCAATCATTACAAGCAATTCACCTGTTTGTTCGGGAAATCCCATCCTGCTGGATGTTACTAATTATGTGGGATCAGTTTATAAATGGACGGGGCCAAATGGCTTTACATCGAATCTGCGAAACCCTGTTATCGGCAATTCAATTACGGCAAACCAGGGGCGCTACAGTGTTACCGTTTTTTCGCCGGGTTGTATAGTCACTACAACCACATTTACAGATGTGATCGTAAATCAAACGCCGGTAGCGCCGCTTGCGTCAAACAATAGCCCGGTTTGTGTGGGCCAGCGCCTGCAGCTTTCGGCATCACCAATACCCGGTGCAACTTACCAATGGACCGGGCCTAATGGTTTTTCGTCGAACGTTCAAAATCCTATAATCGACAATGTTTCGGCAAGTACGGCCGGCAGTTATTCGGTAGTGGCTATTGTAAATTCCTGCCCGAGCGTGGCGGCCCTTACACCTGTCGTTATCAATCAGCCTGCTGTAGTAAATGCCGGGAATAATCAGACGGTGTGCGGAAATAACTCAGCTGTTTCGCTAAACGGAACGGTTACCGGCGGAAGCACCACCGGAGTATGGAGCAGCAGCGGCACCGGTACCTTTACCGCCGGGGCTTTGAGCCTGAAGGGTACATATATTCCATCCACTGCCGATATTGCCGCCGGGCAGGTAACCTTAACACTCACTGCCACCCTTACGGCCTCGTGTATTCCGGGCTCGGCTTCAATTAACGTTACGATAAACCCCACGCCAATTGTAACTGCAGGTCCGGACCAGGAAATTTGTTCAAATCTCGACGTGCAATTAAACGGCTCGGTCACCTTTACGGGAGGCGGAACCTGGACGAGTTCCGGTACAGGACAATTCTTCCCGTCAAACACTGCGCTAAACGCATCCTATATTTTTAGCGAAGCGGATAAAAAGGCGGGCAGCGTGGTTATTACATTAACCTCCAGCGGACCGGGAGTTTGTTTACCGGTAGCATCTAAAATGAATGTAAGGATCATTGCCGCACCGGTTGTTCAGCCTGTTCCCGACCTATATGTTTTGCAGAATGAAACAGCGATTTTGAAACCGGCGGTAAGCGGCACAAACCTTACCTATTTGTGGACCCAAAACCAATACTTAAACAACAATACGGTGAGAAACCCAACCTTTACAGGTGTGGAAGATATGACGTACACATTAACCGTTACGGGCACCGCGGGCTGCGTTGCACAAACAAAGTTTGTTATAAAAGTGCTTAAACCAATAGTGATCCCCAATACTTTTACGCCAAATGGCGACGGCATAAACGACACCTGGGTTATTAAGGAGCTTGACACCTATCCTAATATAACTGTCCGGATATTTGACCGCTATGGACAGCAGCTGTATTACTCAAATGGTTATCCACAGGCCTGGGATGGTACTTATAATGGCAAGAAATTGCCGTGGGGCACCTATTATTACCTTATTGACCTGAAAAATTACAATAAGAAACTATCCGGCTGGGTTGCGATCATAAAATAGCGGAAGGAATTGCAGGTTCTAATCTCCGCAACAATAAAGAGCGGCTAGTCCTGGTGTTTTTTTAAATATTGATAAAGCTGTGAACCGGCCAGTAAGAACGCACCGGTACCGTATACCTCGTTACTTCGCTCTGTTACTTTATCGGGGCTGGCGCCTATTGGCTGAACATATCCCAGCATGCCGTCCGGCTGTACAGCTGTAATCAATGTTATCCACGCTTTTTTAACAACCGGCAGGTATTGCGCTTTATTTAAAATTCCGTGATTTATTCCCCAAAGCAGCGCATAGCAATAAAAACCTGTCCCGCTGGTTTCTTTGATCGGGTAACTATCCGGATCAAGAAGCGAGGCGTGCCAGCTGCCGTCCGGCTGCTGCAATGACGCTATCTTCGACGCCATTTCTTTAAACTGGCTTACAAACCTTTTCCTTTCGGGATGATTCGAAGGCATATTTTCGAGCACACGCGCCAAACCGGCTAACACCCAGCCATTCCCTCTCGACCAAAATACTTTAGCCCCATTTTTTTCCTTCTTGTTCAAAAAGCTGCCATCCCGCGAGTACAACTTTTCATTTGTATCATATAAGTAATCCGTCGTTTTCCACCATAGCGAAGTTGCCTTATTTAAATATTTCAAATCGCCGGTAGCGGTTGATAGATAGGCCAGCGCAGTGGGGCCCATAAACAATGCGTCGCACCAGGCCCATTCACGGTTTTGTATACCATTTTTCCACTCCAGCGACTCGTTAAAAGGCAAACCCACAATACTATCGGCTAAATGGCGAAACGGTTCAATCATTTTTGGCTGTTTATATTTCATATACAACAGCGAGTAGGTTTGCCCGATGCAATAATCATCTGCCATCAGCCGGTTGCGGCCGGTGTTCCAGTTTACGTCGTCGCCGATGCCTATTAGTGCCTGGTTATACTTTTCATCGTTGCTAACCTTGCTCAAATCAAACAAGCCGGTGTATAAAGCGGCATTGGTCCAGTCGGTTTTTTTGTGTTTAAACCCATCTGTTTTCCATGACTGCAACTGCCAGTCGCCCACACGTTTCATTATTTTTAAAACAGATTGGGTATTAAAAATGGAGTCCTTAGGCTTGCTTGCAATGCCGGCAGATCTTGCCGCAAATGATGATAAAACCAGGAGCGCGGATGCTAACCTTATTTTAGCGGCGATGTGATTGAAGTACATTTAGGTATTTATTTGAAGATGATATTCGGATGCGATTAAATAAACGGCATAAATTTATGTTTTAAATTGATTTTTATCGCATCGAATACGATTATCCGTTAAACAAAGAGGGACCAAATAAGTCAAATGAATCCTGCAAGATATGGTTGCCACAAGCGGGGTTAAATTAGCATGGCTGCCACAAGCGGGCTTGGCCGGGCAGGAGACCTTGCGTGGATGGAAGCGCCCTTTATTTAGTCCTCTATTGCCTCAATACCTTGTTCCTTAAGTTTTGCCAGCCCGCCTTTCATTGCTTTTACTTGTTCTGGTGAGTGTCCCTGCCAAATCGTGACCTCGCCAACAATCTTAAACGAATGTTTTGAGCGGTAAGACTTTGTTGGATTACCCGGGAGTTTTTTGTCTGTTAAATTGGGGTCATCCTCAATCGGGCCCATCGGCTCTACTAAATATATTCTTTCACGCCCTTCGCCTACAGCAAGTTCAGCACCCCAAACAGCAGCATCAAGCGTAGCGGTGAGATAGATATATTTCGCTTTGTTTTTTTGTCCGTAGTTTGAGTCAATACCAATTTCGATAAAGTCGCCTATACTTAGGTCAGCCTTTGTGCCGTGGAAAAACGTCTGAGCAAAAACGGTATGAATTGTTTCTTTCGATTTGTTTTCACTTTTGTTTGTTTCCATTGTCGTTAGTGTTGTCGTCAATGACACGCTTTTATTGACGATAAAATTAAATTTTAAAGATAACCTTTTTTATTTCTATTAACATTTGAGGTCTGCCTTATGTGTCGGAAGTCGGCGTTTCAATTCGAAAGGCTGGAGACCGTAGTCTCCCCGTGTGTACCCATCAACATGGAAGTGTATGCCGTTTCGGCTATCTTTACGTTTAAAGATAACAAATGAGCTGGATATGTCCGAAATGTGACCGGGAACTGCGTAACCCGGAGCAACGCCATTGGTGCGCGCGGGTTAGCCTGGACAGCTTGTTTGCAGGCCGCCCGGCAGAATTGGTGCTGGTTTTTGATAAGCTGCTGGCCGAGGTGGCAGATTGGGAGGGGGTACTGGTGGGCACCACTCCCAACTGCATTGTATTTACCCGGCGGCAAACCTTCCTGGTCATCAGGCCAATAAAAAAAGAGCTGGACGTGAAATTTTATTCGAAAATCGTTCACCCGGAGAAACCGGTATATAAAAGCGCAGCTTCAGGCAATAAGTTTGAAAACCACATAAGGGTATCGCTACTGGACGATTTGCGCCCGGCGTTATTTACGCTCCTGCGGGAATGATATGAACTGTTATAAGCATTGAGCAAATCATTTGCTATCGGGTCAGAAGTCGGAGGACCGCGGACAGCGGATAGTTGGCAGTCATCGCAAAAGGCGCAAACTCTAACTATATTTAAGGTTTTGATATCCGATGCTCATTGTTTGACACGGTGTTACCAGTTGAAAAGAACGTAATTTTATAAAATGTACCCATTATTGAAAAAATACCTTTCCGGGGATATCTCTATTACTGACGAACAATTCAATGCGGCCTGCAATGTTTTTCATTTAAAGACGACTAAACGTAATGAGGTTTTAGTGGAGTCTGGCGATATCTCCAGATACATGTATTTTGTCAATAAAGGTTGTTTGCGGATTTTCCTGCTGAATACTGACGGTAAAGAATCGACTCGCTTCCTCGTGCCTGAGGGGCGGTTTGGTACGTCCTTTCCGAGTTTTATTTTACAGGAACCCTCATTGGCTTATGTGCAATCTGTGGGGCCTTCCGAGCTGCTAATGATAAACTATGATGACTTCCGGCGGCTAACTGATTTTTTGCCCGGCTGGGAAAAAGCCTACCGTAACAACCTGGAGCAGGATTATATCGATTCGATCAAACGGATTGAAAGCCTAATCACCACGAGCGCAACAGAAAGGTATGCCTTATTAATGAAAGATAACTCCGATCTGATAAAAATGCTGCCCACAAAAATCATTGCCGATTACCTTGGAATAAGCCGGGAAACGTTGAGCCGTTTAAAGAAAAGAGTTTAATTTGGTGACAAATGTCACTTATGGCTAAGGTTCTGATGCGTTGTTTTGTAATTATTTACAACCATCATATTTACAATTATGAAACTACTTAATATTTTATTTTTCTGTGGGTTGGGCCTGGTGTGCAGTGCACAGACAATTCAAAATGAAACTCGTCCTGTTGATCTGCAGGATGGCATTAAAACTACTAACCCGGCGAGTGTCGGCATAAACATAGCTGTTCTCGCAGAACTGACGGGCAAATTAAAATCCGATTACTATACTAATATCCACAGTGTCTTGATCTATAAGAATGGGTACCTGATTTATGAAACTTATTTACCAGGAAAGGACGAAAACTGGGGCACATCCACGGGCTTTACCCAGCACAGCATAGGCGACCTGCACGATATGCGGAGCATAACCAAAAGTATCGTTTCGGCCTGCGTGGGCATCGCCGTTAGCCGGCACGAGATCAAAAGTGTTGACCAGAAGGTGTTCGATTATTTTAAGGAATATGCTGCGCTGGATACCGGTTTGAAAAAAGATATAACCATCAGGCAGGTGCTCAGTATGACCACCGGTTTCAAATGGAATGAAGATGTTCCCTATGATAACCCGGAGAATAGCGAAATACAAATGACAAAGGCCGCTGACCCTGTTCAGTATATATTGAGCCAGCCGCTGATCACCAAACCGGGTACCAAATGGAATTATAACGGTGGAGCTGTCCAACTGCTGGCTTACATTATAGAAAAAGCAACCGGAAAACCACTGGACGAATACGCTAATGAACATCTTTTTACGCCCCTGGGTATAAAATCCTTTTTCTGGCATAAGTTGCCCAATGCCAAAGAACCCGAGGCCGCCTCCGGTTTAAGGCTTCGTTCAAGGGATGCTTTAAAATTTGCGATCCTGTACCAGCAAAACGGGAACTGGCAGGGTAAACAGCTACTCCCCGAAATCTGGATTCAGCAATCCTTCTTTAAATCTGCTGCGATTTCCCCCGATTTGGGCTATGGCTTTCTTTTCTGGAAATTATATCCGCCTGCTGCTTACAACGTACCCGATCTGACCGTAGCCGTTGGTAATGGCGATGAGCGGCTGTTTTTTGACAATAAAAATAAGCTGATCGTATTGGTTACGGCGGGTAATTATAACCTGCCAAGTAAGTTCTTTGGCGATAAAAATTCCACGGCAATTCTCAGAGACTTCGTTTATCCTTCATTCGTTAATTAGCAACTCTATGGAATATCTTAAAGGATGGTTTAAATTGTAATTCTCCCGCAAGCGTTTTCATTTGCCGTCTGGGGTTATTTATAACGCTATTTTGAATAAGTCACGTTAAAATTGTGATATTTAATGAATGTAAAACCAGCAGCCATATCCATTGGGCATTTTGAAACAATGCTAACAACAGGGCTACAATAACGTCGTTAGAAAATATTATTTGATATTAAATTCGGGATCAGGCTGGGAACAATTTGCGATAGTTAGCCGGGCTTTTTTTACAACCAGGGTTTATTATTATCATAAATAGAATAGTTATATATGGCAGCTTTGTGCAATTGAGCCTGCTTTTTAAAAAGCACTTCAACACTTCAGCAAGGGTTAAAAAAATGAACAAGCAAACGCTTACCGAGTTTATAAAAGCCAACACACCAAACATCATGGTGAGTCAAAAGGCATTGGAAACGATTGCTGAACATTTCGAAGAACGAACATTTGCAAAAAATGATTTCCTGCTCAAGGGGGGTAAGAACAGTGGTTATTTTTATTTAGCAGATGGCTTTATGAGAGCTTTTACTTATGATACCGAAGGTGGTGAGGTAACAACTTATTTTTATCCGAAGGATCGGGTTGTGTTTGAGATCGCCTCATTCTTTTTACATATTCCCTCAACCGAGTATATCCAGGCAATTACCAATTGTAAGGGTTACCTGGCATCGTTTGATTCAATTAACCTGCTTTTCCATACTGTGCCGGAGTTCAGGGAATTCGCCCGGATGATGCTGGTAAGAGAATTTGTAGCTTACAAACAACGCACCTTAGCGATGATTAATAAAAGCGCTGAAGAGCGCTACAGCGAATTACTGAACAAAAATAAGGAGATATTTCAGCATGCACAGTTGAAACATATTGCCTCATATCTGGGTGTTACCGATACATCTTTGAGCCGGATAAGAAGCGAATTTTCGAAAAGGCCCTAATAATTTCCCAATTATGTTATCATTTTGTTATCATGTTTTTTCGCAAATCAATTTCTGGAATTAATTGTTTCCCTGGTAACCAGATCCTTTAATAAACTAATAAAATAAATAAATCACACAAAATTACTATTTTCATTTCTTGCCATTTGGAAAGTGTATACCAAGAGAATTGATATTCCTTTGTCTTATTATTAATCAATAAATAAATGGCAACTTATATATCAAATGCGCCGGTCTGGGCGATCGTTCTGTTCGTAGCAGGTTTTCTCTATTCAATCGCTTTTATCGCAAATCCGGCAAGGCAGGCAGCACTTAACGCCGGGATGACTGCGCCCAAAGCAAGAAATATTCAGTTTGGTGTTTTTGGCTTTTATATCCTTTATCTTATTTACGCTTCATTGCTGGCGTTAAAAGGTGTGTTTTCCGTCAACGTCGTACCGCCCAGGGTATTTGCTTTAACCACTATACCATTGACTTTTATACTGTTTGCAATTATCGGAAACACCGGGTTATTCAAAAAATTACTCCGCTCAGTTAGATTAGAATCGCTAATCGCCTTACATGTATTCCGGCTACTGGGTGTGTTTTTCATTATTCTTTATTACTATCGGCTGCTCCATCCCGGTTTTGCTTTTTCAGCGGGAATGGGCGATATTATT
This sequence comes from Mucilaginibacter sp., assembly GCA_028288025.1. Taxonomy (GTDB): domain Bacteria; phylum Bacteroidota; class Bacteroidia; order Sphingobacteriales; family Sphingobacteriaceae; genus Mucilaginibacter. The sequence continues at coordinate 130,439 of JAQBOM010000031.1, forward strand.
ACCGGGCTTTTAGCTTTACCTGTAGCCAAGTGGGTTGCTGAAGGTAGACCCTGGAGCATAAAAGCGGCCTATGTCTGGAATATTCTGGGTGCGCTGGATATTGTTACATTGCTTGTTATTGCAACAATTACCACAATGAAATCTGTAAGTAGCGGTGAGACAGGCGACCCGGAAATGACGATGTTTCCTTTTGTATGGTTCCCTGCTTTTGCCCCTGCAACTATATTATTTTTACACACCCTAGTTTTTAGAAAATTAATCCAGGTAAAAAAAACAAAAACCGATCACCCTTTTGCAACAACGACTTCGCTTGGGTAATCGGCCCTAATCTATTATATATAAAATCGTACAATAATTGATAAACATGAACCGGCAAATAGAAGCAATAAGAAAGACAAGAACTATGCTGCTTGAACAGGTTGAAGGTCTGACTGTCAAACAATTTAATCAAATTCCGCAGGGGTTTCAAAATAACATTAGTTGGAATATGGGGCACATGATAGTCGTTCAACAAGGAATATGCTATAGAAAGTCAGGATTGCCACTATTGATAAATGATGATTTTAGTGAAAAGTTTAGGCCGGGTTCCAAGCCGAAGGGAATTATTGGCGTACTTGAAATAATAAACATCAAACAAATACTGGTTACTACATTGGATCAATTAGAGACGGACTATAAAAGCCAGGTTTTTAGCAATTACATGGCATGGACTACTCGCTTGGGCACTAAGATAGCCACAATTGATGACGGCCTCGGATTTCTTTCATTTCATGAGCAATTACATTTGGGGAATATTATAACTATAAAAGAGGCATCCTGATGGTTACTAATACCGAGTCGTCCAAATCCCCGGTAACCCTGTTTAATCCCTCTTCTGGCGCGAGAATGCAGCGCAGGCAAAAGAAGTGGCGTTCTTGTGCCCTGCTTGCAGGTAATAAACTATGCAGGCAAACTATCATTGGCTCAACCAAATTGATGTTAATTAAGCTAACAAGATAATGTTTTCAGCGGGGCACGAGACCGCTCCTGTCTCGGCCTTTGCCCGGCGTTCTCGCGCCAGGATTGAGGGGACAGGAGACTACTCAATGAATATCAATCGCAGGGCCCTGTACCAGAGACCCGGCGGGGGCAGGAAGAATCTGCGGGAATAGGAAACGGTATGAATGGGTTCTTTCGATTTGTTTTCATCGTTGTTTGTTTCCATTGTCGTCCGTCCCCGTCACCCGCAATTGCAGCAAGCCTGTGTTAGGTGTCCGTGTTTTCCCAGTTAAATTTATCCGTTATAACTTGGGTCAAATTCCACAATCCATTCAATGCCATATTTATCCCTAAACATGCCGGCGTATGTACCCCAGGGGCTGTCGCCAATGTGCCCCTCAATATTTCCGCCTGCTGATAGTCCGTTAAATATTTTGTCGGCTTCGTCACGGCTTTCAGCACTAACGGATATTTTAGACCTGTTTTCGTTTTCGTTTGTTCGCCCCATAAATTCGGGAACGTCATTGGCCATTAACACATTGTTTTTGCCAATGGGCAAAGCAATGTGCATTATTTTGTTTGCATCATTTTCCGCCACCGGAAATTCGGTGCTTGATATGTCTTTGAAACGAACAATCTTTGCGAACTCTCCGCCAAAAACTGATTTGTAAAAAGTGAATGCTTCTTCGGCATTTCCATTGAAGTTAATCCAGGGATTAATTGCTCTCATAATGTTTATTTTTAAATTGTTAAATTTTGTACTTACGCTCTTCGGTTTTTAGCGCCGCCATTTTCAATGTGCTTGTAAATTTGTTTCTTATAACTATTGCGATAAAGAGGCTAGCAGTTCTTCCAGGTTTTTCAAGGTCATGGTGAAGCCTATTTTGAAGCCTTCCAATAATTTCTCCAATCGCTCAAACGATTCATTAAAAATGGTAATGCTCACTTTCGTTATGCCATTTTGTTCGCTGAAATTATAATCCCATTCAGAACCCGGCAGTTCACGATTTTCGTCTTTATCTGCAAACGCGTTGTACATCTTAAAATTGGTTTTCGGGGTAATGGAAGTAAATTCCTGTACCGCCCAGCGCTCCTGCCCGTCGGGACTTATCATGGCGTAAAACCGGCGCCCTCCTACTTTAAAATCCATATACCTGGTTTTGGCGCGCATAGGTGCAGGTGCGCCCCATTGGTCCAGTAGTTCTTGTTTGGTAAAAGCATCCCATACCAAAGATTGCCCGGCATTAAACTCCCTGGTTATATAAACCGTTTTCGCGGTTTTGTCAACGTTAAAATCAAATAGCAAATCGTTATTCATTATTTCTGTTCTTTAATTGTTGTTAATAATTGGTCAAGCTGGTTAAATTGAGTTTCCCAGTTTTGCCTGAATTGGGCTAACCAATGGTCAAACTCCTGCATTTTTTTCGCATTAAAGTGATAATAAATTTCCCTGCCAGATTGCTCAGGTTTAATCAATTCGCATTCGTGTAATACTTTAATATGTTTTGATACGGCCTGACGGCTCATATCAAATTTATCAGCCATTGCATTTGGTGTTAATGCCTGAATAGCAATTAAAGCTAAAATAGCCCTACGTGTTGGGTCGGATATCGCCTGGAATATGTCTTTTTTCATTTGCAAGGTTTATTTAAGCAACCTACAGGTTGCAAATATATATGCAACTTTTAAGTTGCGCAAATTTATTTGCAATTATTTTGGTGGGGGGAATTTAAGTTGTTGCCGTAGATGCCGGTGCTGGTATATACAAATATACGTGGTGCGGATTTGAAAAATAGTGAAGTGTTTTGTCAGTGTGTTCAGGTGTATTCACCTGTATCCACCTGTACCGGGTGGTACACCTGTATCGGGTGTATCTGTTGTATCACCTGTATCTGTTGTATCTCTTACAAAATGGTACAGTACCAAATTCAGTAAATAAAAAAGCCCCACTTGCCGAAGTGGGGCTAAACCTTTGGTTTTTAGGGCTCCTGAGGCTGGGCTCGAACCAGCGACCCTCTGATTAACAGTCAGATGCTCTAACCAGCTGAGCTACTCAGGAGTATTTTTGTTTAGAGTGGTGCAAAAGTATGATTTCCGGGGTAATTTCACAATATTTGCCGCAAAATATTTTTAAATTCTTCTGCATGAGTTTAGTAGTTATTGGTACTGTGGCATTTGACGCCATCGAAACACCCTTTGGTAAAACGGATAAAATTGTTGGCGGCGCCGCCACCTACGCGTGCCTGGCCGCGGCTTACTTTTATGATAAGGTAAAAATTGTAGCCGTTGCCGGCGACGACTTCCCGCAAAGCGAAATTAAAAACTTCAACGATCATCATGTCGACACCGAAGGACTGCAAATAAAAAAAGGAGAAAAATCATTCTTCTGGTCGGGTAAGTATCATAATGATATGAATAGCCGCGACACGCTGGCTACTGAGCTAAATGTGCTGGCAGATTTCGACCCCATTATCCCGGAGAATTACCAGGACTGCGAATTCCTGATGCTGGGTAACCTGACCCCGAAAATACAGCAAACGGTTATAGGCCGTTTTAAAACCCGCCCGAAACTGGTAGTAATGGACACCATGAATTTTTGGATGGATATTGCCCTTAACGATTTGCTTGAAACCATAAAAATGGTTGACGTTTTAACCGTTAACGACGCCGAAGCCAGGCAGCTTTCGGGCGAGTACTCCCTTGTAAAAGCCGCCCGCAAAATATTAGCCATGGGCCCAAAATACCTGATCATCAAAAAAGGTGAACATGGTGCACTGCTGTTTAATGAAGATAAAATATTCGCGGCCCCGGCTTTGCCGTTAGCTGATGTATTTGACCCAACAGGCGCGGGCGATACCTTTGCAGGAGGCTTTATAGGCTATATGGCAAAAGTAGGGACGGTTAGTTTCAATAATATGAAGAACGCTATCATCTTTGGTTCGGCCCTGGCTTCATTTTGTGTTGAAAAATTCGGAACGGAAAAGATCAGAAACCTTACACAGCAAGAAATAGCTGCCCGCGTGCAGGAGTTTGTGAGTTTATCAAAGTTTGAAATAGAGTGATTTCGGAATTCAAGCTAGCCTTCCTATCGCATCAAAATTTTCAAACACCCATTCATCATGCGGGGCATCGGGTAACTCGGCGGTGAGGTCCTGGCCCGCCCAGTGCTCGTAGTGTTTGCCGTTATGCCACAGGCGGCTGCGGGATACGTCATAAATAACGCCTTTATAGGCGATCCAGACTTCCGGTTTGTCCTGCCCATTTCTTAATGCAAGCTGCGACTTCGTATAAACCGGCAATTCATCCATGTGATCTTGTTTTGGCCTAAAATAAATAAAGAAGCCAATATAATCCAGCTAAAACCCCTTTAAAGTTAAAATGGGCATAAATCCTTCGGTTAAGAAGTATTTATACCCATTTCAATGGTTCCCGGAATAGGCCCCGGTTAAGTTAACAGCAAGGCCTGGATATGTATGTTGATTTAATTTTCTGCGTAAACCGGTTTTGCTACACCGTTATCATAAGCCTTTAAGCTTTTCTTTAATAATTTACGTGCAACGTGTATACGGGTTTTAACTGTACCTATCGGAATTTCTAAATGATCAGCAATTTCATGGTATTTGTGGCCTTCAAAATACATGGTGAATGGCACAAAATAATCTTCAGGCAGCCTGTCTAAAGCTCTTTTCAGGTCATCCATTACAAATTTTGCCTCGCCCTGGTTTTTTGTTGAACTGAATATCAGGTTCGGTGATGATATCTCGTCGGATTTGGTTACAAAAGTGTTCATCTTAATAAACCTGCGGTAATTATTGATGAACGTATTTTTCATGATAGTATATAACCACCCTTTTAAATTAGTGCCTTCTTTAAACTTATTGTAATAAGTGATGGCCTTCAACATTGTATCCTGGACAAGGTCGTTGGCATCGTCTGCGTCGTGAGTGAAATGTAAGGCATATGACCTTAATGAAGATGCCTGACGCAATACTAGGGTGTTAAACTCGATCTTTGTCATATAGTTAATGTTTTGTAGGGTGAAGTAGACAAACATGATACCACTTACAAAACTTTTTTACCCCGCATCAAATCCCAAACACCACCAGGCATAACCAACCACAAAAGTGTAAGCAGCACACTTTATCAATCGCAAATAACTGCAAAACAGGCTTTTATATATTAAAGAAATTAATTAAGCTATAAAGGAAATGATAGCCTTTGCTGGAAAAACTTAATCTTTGAATTACAAAAATTTAACCGATGATATTCACTTCGCGTTGCAGCATAACGCCAAATTTAGTGTACACACTGTCTATGATTTGCGACGAAAGTGTATACACTTCCAAACCGGTTGCGCCGCCGTGGTTCACCAAAACCAGCGCCTGGTTTTTCCATGTGCCGGTGTGGCCAACTACTTTGCCTTTCCAGCCGCATTGTTCAATGAGCCAGCCGGCGGCTAGCTTAACCTCGTGGTTACCAACCGGGTAGTTGACTATTTCAGGGAATTTGGATTGGATAATTTCGAATGCTTTAGCGTCAATAACCGGGTTTTTGAAAAAACTGCCGGCATTACCTATGGTTGAAGGATCGGGTAGTTTGGAGACCCGGATATGCGAAACCACCCGCGACACATCTTTAATTGTTGGTGAAGTGACGCCCCGGTTAGCCAGTTCCTGTTCAATGGCGCCGTAGTTTAAATTAAAATGCGGGATGAGCGACAACTGCAGCTTTACGGATACAATAATATACAGGTCCTTTAATTCGCTTTTAAAAATGCTTTCGCGGTAACCGAATTTGCAGCCGGCTTTGGTGAACGTTTTAAATTGGCCCGTGGCGACCTCAAACGCGCAGCAGCTGAAAAAAACGTCCTGCAGTTCAACGCCGTATGCGCCGATATTTTGCACCGGCGACGCACCTACCGACCCAGGGATCAAACTCAGATTCTCGATGCCCGCATAGCCGCGGGTAACGCAAAAGTTTACCAGGTCGTTCCATACCTCGCCGGCGCCGGCTTCGATAAATACCTCGTTGTGGTTGATGCGGTGCTCGATGCCGCGGATATTGATGCGTATAACCAGCCCGTCGAAATCGTTTACCAGCAGCAGGTTGCTGCCGCCGCCTAAAACAAGCGTTTTCATCGCTTTCCATTGCGGGTCCAGGAAAAGTTCGGCCAGTTCGTCCTTGTGGTTTATTTCAACAAAGTAAGCGGCGTTTGCTTCAACCCCGAAGGTGTTAAAATTCTTTAGCGAAACGTTACGTTGGATCTGGAGCATGCGATTGAATACGAATGCCGAATTTCGGAATTTAATTGGTAATAACCACAGCAAATTCCAAAGGCAGCGAGCGTTCGCTTTGTGTTAGGCACGAACGCCCCGAACACCCCGAACATGGCGCGAACACGCCCGAACACCCCCGAACACGCCATAATAAAATGTAAACATTAACCTAAACAAATCGCGCCGATAAAAGTTAACTAAAAAACGTTTCCAACTAAAACACAATAAAGCCTCTTTTAATGACACCCTTATTTTTCACGCTTGGCAACCGAAAACGGCTCATGGTCATTCCCGATACACTGTCCCATTTAGACGGGCACGCGATCCTGACTTACACCTACAGCATATTTCTCGACAACGGCCTGAGCGCCCCGCTGCAAAGCCGCAGTAAAGAAAGCACCCTGCACCTCGAAGCCAACAACGACCCCAACTATTGCGGTTATATCACCTTCGAAAATCCCGGCCACATGTTCCAATACACATCCGACGGCAAAAACGAGCTCAATTCCGACGAAGTGCAGGAGATCATCGAAAATATAAGCCACCTCCGCGATAACCCCTCGCTTTGGGAGAAACCGGAAACCGATTGAACGGCTTCAAGAGACAAGGCAGCGATCCTTGCTTTCTGCCTCTTTTATCTTGTTTCTTCTTGTCTTACTGTCTTGCCTCTTTTTATCTTGACTCTTGACTCTTGGCTCTTGCCTCTTGGTTCTTACTTCCTTACTCCTCCCCCGCGTTAGGGATTGCAATGGATACCGGCCCACTGGAGCCCTCAGCGCAGGCCGCGCCTAATGCCCGCGCCGTATGAATGGAAAGCCCGACCCGCAGGGGAACGCCCAATTAAATATCCTTCCCCGCTGCCTGCTCCCCCTGCAAACTGCCAACTCAAAACTGCAAACTGAAACACCCGTAAACGCATCGTTACATTAAGTTTTTGTTAACCCCCGTTTCAACCAAAAGCATTCCGTAATTTTGAATATCAAACTTCGTACTCATGAAAATAAATGCAGTAGCAAATAAAACAGAACGTCAAGCTGAACTTGTTTCAGCACCTCACATGCTAAGTCAACATCATACGGGTAACCATCATACGGGCGACCTGTTTGCCGGCAACCGTCCTGTGGGGTGCCGATCCGACAAATGGCGGACGAGCATGACGGTTGGTTTGTTTTCATATAGTAATACACGCCAGGCATATAAAACAGAACGTCATGCTGAACTTGGTTCAGCACCTCACATGCCAGGTCAACATCATACGGGTAACCAACATGGCGGTGACCTGTCTGTGGGCAACCGTCCTGTGGGGTGCCGATCCGACAAATGGCGGACGAGCATGACGTTGGGTGTTTTTTTGATTTTAATTACTGCTACCCTATCATCCTTCGCCCAGCTCCCCGGCAAAATTCGCCAAACCGGCCAGGTGCTGCTGCCAAACGGCTGGAAACTAAGCCCCGCCGGGCGCGCGCTGCCCCTGGGCGACCTGCCCCTCAACATGCAATTATCCGCCTCGGGCAAACTGCTGGCGGTTACCAATAACGGCCAAAGCACTCAGTCGGTCCAATTGATCGACCCGAAAACCGAAAAACAGCTCGACCAAAAAACCATCGGTAAATCGTGGTACGGCCTGGCTTTCAGTCATGATGAAAAAACGCTGTACGCATCCGGCGGAAATGATAACTGGATACTGGCCTACCCCATCAACAACAATAAATTCGGCAAACCCGACACGCTAAAGCTGGCACCGGATGAATGGCCCAAAAACAAGGTATGCCCAACTGGCATTACGGTTAATAAAGCCAATACCCGCCTGTATACCGTTACAAAAGAAGACAGTACCCTGTACGTGTTCAACCCGGCCAGCCGCCATATATTAAAGCGTGTTAAGCTGCCGGCCGAAGCCTACAGCTGCATCCTATCGCCCGACGAAAAAACCCTCTACATCTCCATTTGGGGCGCCCAAGAAGTAGCCTGCTACAGCACCGTTACCGGCAACCTAACCAGCATAAAGGCCGGCAGCCATCCCAACGAAATATTGCTGAATAAACAAGGCACCATCCTGTTTGTAGCCAACGCCAATGATAACAGCGTTTCGGTGGTCAACACCGTCAGCCGCAAAACCGTCGAAGTGATATCTACAGTGCTGTACCCTACGCGCCTCACCGGCTCAACCACCAACGGGCTGGCGCTGTCGCCGGATGAAAAAACGCTGTACATTGCCAATGCCGATAACAACTGCCTGGCCGTGTTTGATGTTAGCAAGCCCGGCAGCAGCCATAGCCTCGGGTTTATCCCCGTGGGCTGGTACCCCACCAACGTAAAAACGCTTGGCGGTAAAATACTGGTGGCCAACGGCAAGGGTTTTACCTCAATGGCTAACCCGCGCGGGCCGCAGCCGGTAAAAAAGGTTGATAACAGCGGGTATAAAAGCGGCGCCCATAATAGCAGGGAGCAATACATCGGCGGGTTGTTTAAAGGCACGCTGTCGTTTATCACCGTCCCGGAAACGGGACAGCTAAAAGCCTATACACAGCAAGTTTATGCCAATACCCCTTTTAATAACAAGGTAACCGCTACGGCTGCCGGCATACAGGGCAACCCCATCCCCCGCACCCGGGGCGGCAAATCGCCTATTAAGTACGTGTTTTATATCATCAGGGAAAACCGATCGTACGACCAGGTTTTGGGCGATATGCCCCAGGGCAACGGCGATACCTCCCTTTGCATTTTCGGCAATAGGGTTACGCCCAACGCGCATGCCATAGCCGGCGAGTACGCCCTGCTGGATAATTTCTACGTGGATGCCGAAGTAAGCGCCGACGGCCATAACTGGAGCACGGCCGCATACTCAACCGACTTCGTCGAAAAAACGTGGCCCACCAGCTACGGCGGCCGCGGCGGCAATTATGATTCCGAAGCCGAGCGCGAAATAGGCAACCCCCGCGACGGCTACATTTGGGATTACTGCAAACGCGCCGGCGTTAGCTACCGCACTTATGGCGAATTTGCCGAATACAACAAGGTGAACATCCCATCGCTGAAGGGCCACTCATGCACACAGTCGCCCAGTTTCGATCTGTCGATAAAGGACGTAACGCGCGAAGCGATATGGGCGCACGATTTTGATTCGCTGCTCACCAAAAACGCCGTGCCGCGGTTCAGCTCCATCCGCATATCAAACGACCATACCAGCGGCCAGCGCAAGGGCGCCATATCGCCAATAGCCGCCGTGGCCGATAACGACCTGGCTGTAGGCCAATTGCTGGAGCACCTGTCAAAAAGCAGCATCTGGAAAGAATCCGTAGTGTTCATCCTCGAGGATGACGCCCAAAACGGCCCCGACCATATCGACGCGCACCGCTCGCCCGTTTTTGTAGCCGGGCCATACGTAAAACGCAACGCCGTTATCCACAGCATGTACTCCACCTCCGGCGTGCTGCGTACCATCGAGCTCATCCTGGGCCTGCCGCCCATGAGCCAGTACGATGCCGCCGCCCTGCCCATGTTCGAGTGCTTCACCAGCAAGCCCAACCTTACCCCATACCATACCAAACCCGCGCAGGTAAACCTGGAGCAGCGCAACGTAGCCGTAAACCAAAGCAGCAAAGTATCGCAATCATTCAACCTCAGCAAAGAAGACGCCGTGCCCGACCTCGTCCTCAACGAAGTGATCTGGAAGTCGGTAAAAGGCGAAGCATCCGTAATGCCCGCGCCCAAACACAGCGCGTTTGTAATTTTGGAAAAGAAGAAAAAAAAGGATGATGATGATTGTTTTTGATGTGCAGATTGCAGATGTGCAGATGAGCTCTATGCATCTTATAACTGCAAACTGCACACCAATAACTGCAAACTGAACAAAGATGCAACCGTCCTCTCCGTGCGTCATTGCGAGCGATAGCGCGGCAACCTCTAAACTATACAGGTAAGGGAAGTAATTGCTATTGGGGAGATTAATAAAAAAAGCCCGGCCACGCGCGGATTTCTCCACCACGCAAATCAATGACTAATGACTAACAAGGGCGTTCCCCGCTGATAGAAGCGGGTCGCGTGCTTTGCTCATACGGCTGCAGGCCTTACACACGGAGGCCGGTATCCACGACGCCCGCTAACGCAGCTCCTGCTCGATCCCGTTTATCGTACCTATTACTTGCCAGCGGGGCACGAGAACGTCACCTCATTTTCCTGCGGTGCCATTCTCGCGCCAGATGAGGCGCTGCATTCTCGCGATTTCTATGATTTAAAACAAGAGATAGTTGATAATTTTTTTGATATGGTCAGAGAGGGGCAAAGATTGGCGAATTTATTATATTAGCTTTTTAAAGCCTAATCCAATGCAACCAACCAACTATTATTTTTTAAGATATCATCTTTCCACGGCTGAAGAAGTAACATCAAAGCTCGAATTTATTAGGACGGGGTTGAGCAGCAAGGCTGTTGTCGAACAATTTGGACATACCTACCAATTTCTTGAACTTGCATATTTAGTCAATGATAATAAGGACTTTTTAACTGGTTACTTAGTTAAATATTCGAGAGACTATGACGAAGAGGTGGTTGATGAAAAATTAACTGAATTAGCGGAAACAAGCATCAAAAATAAAGTGGTAGGCAAGGTTCGATTTATAGTAGTACTTGATTCGTCATTAATTGCCTTTCACGAGGTCGGGAACATAATTAACCGATCTATATTTCATAATAAATTCACGGAATTGTTTGAAAAAAACTTCAAAAATTTCTTCGTAAATTTTACTACTTCGCCAATAATAGAGCAATATTCCTTTTTAGAAGAGGTAAAGAAATTTCAAACCACCAAGAACATCACTATAAACCTGGTTCCGTCAAACCCTCGATTTTCCGAAAGATGGAAAAATATTGACGAACGTTTAAGGACAAGTCATATTACCAATTACAAAGAAGTCCTTGAGAATAAATTAAAAGGAAGTATTTTAATTGATAAAGAAACAGAAAGTAAAATTTACATGAGTGAGGATGGCTATGGTGAAGCGTCTGCTGAAGGCATAACTATTCAAGGAGAAGAAAAAAAAATCAGCACCAAAAAGGCAAATAAGGTTACGAAAAAACCGATCCCAACGGAAATAACTGACCCGCAGGTCATCTTAACATTGTTATCACCGATTTTAGATGAAATAACTAAAAGAACAGGAAAATGAAGGTTTCGGAAATAATATTAAGCTGGGATACACTTATTGCATTACTAATAACGGGGTTAACCTGTAGTTTGCTACCAACCAATTTAGCTTTAGAATTTTGTTCCGAGGTATTCACAATTGGCATAACGGTGCTTTCGATTATATTTTCGTTATTTTTTGCGTCACTTGCTATAATAATGACGTCATCTGCTGATAAATTTATTGTCTTTCTTGAAGAAAAAGGCGATTTTATTGCTTTGTTAAACAGTTTTAAAATCACCTTAATAATGCTTTTTATCAGTTTGTCTTATACAATCGGCTTATTCTTTTATACGGTATATTTAATAAAAGACAATCTTTCACATGAAAAACAATCATATTATTTCTTTTTATCTTTTGAATTATTATTTGTTTATAGCTTAGTTTCTACAGCGCTGAGTATCAACGATACTATTATATTTTCAAAAATGAGAGCAAAATTTTTACATCCTAACGATAATTAATCGGACAAGACTTCACTACGTAATGTTGTTCACGTGTGTATTGATGACACCCGAGCGGTCTACTCGTTCTTATTTCGTCCAACTTCAAATCGGACGGACAACCCTCACCGCCCATTCCTTCTTGTACTTCGCCCGCAATGCTAATAATCAAAATTCCGTCAAGGAAGTTCCCCCAAGGGCATCGCTCAGACAAAAAAACGCCTACGAGGAGTGGAAAACTCATCCTTTACTCGGCTTTTGATTATATTCTGCACATTCATCGCAGGTTCCGTCGTTATCCACATTGTCGGTGGGCTCGCCACACTGACAACACGTGTAATCAACTATAATTTCATATTCGCCTTCGTAAAATACACCTTTTCTGTCTCTTTCCGCATGTAATTGGAATTTGAAGTATCCGCAAGAGCATGCTATTTTTTTATTATAACCATCTACCTGTATAAGTTCACCACATTCTGGGCATTCAAGGAAATCGGTCCCACAATGATCACATTGGCCAGTCCGGAGTTTAATGTAGGGGCTAGTGGACGGATGTCCGGGGAAAATAGGTATCTGTTGCAAGTCCAGTGTATCGTATGAGCGGCGGGGATCAAACACTTCAAAAGAAGCAACGTAGTCAATGTTGGAAAATTCAAAATCGCATATATCACAATGCTTCCGGTCCGCCTCCTCAATAACGATTTCTTCTTCTGGCGTTAGCAACTCGGATTCGAGCGAGTGAAGCAATGGCGTCAGACTGTGTTGAAACATTGTATTGCTGCGTTTGAGTAGATCGATAAGATCGGGATGAACGCTTTTAGGATCTTTCGGGTCTGAAAAATCCCCCGAATTACTAGAAACGAAAAAGGATTTCGGTAGGTATTCGATAGATTCCATATCATCGAAAATATTCCAAACCACCATTTCATTCTTGCAGATATGATCAACCGCACTTATTAGTACAAGCGCATCTGCCATGCTGTTCTTTTTTTCGCCGATGAACGGCGCCTTTTTTGCCACCGCCCTATCACTGGCTTCAACCTTATGCTCTAGGGTTATTTCGATTTTTTTGGTTTTGTTTTTTAGAAAGTCTTCAACTTTCGCAATGTGGGATTTTTCTGCAGTTATTTTTTCTTCTGCTTTTGCCTTCAATTGATCCCTAAGTTTGTTTATTGCGCCGGTCTCATCCGGTATGAAATCCTTCAAAGACTTTAGAGTGTTATTGTAGCCTGTTTTCTTTTTCTCAATATCCGCAATCCTGTCCTGAGTATGTGCTTTGTTTCTTTCAAATTCGTCTAAAATAATATCATTGACGAGCACGACAAGTTTATTCTCGTCTACTTGTTGTTCAATAAAATTGAATAGCTTATGGTGGAGATCATCGTGTTTTTGAGATTGCACATTAAACCCGTTGGCAAGGTAAATCCAATTATTTGTATCCAGAAACACATAAACCTTTTCCATAAGAAGACAAAGGTATGAGATAGTGATCTTTTTCGATCAACGTTACTGTCATTTTCAGCTAATCTTTATCATAAAATTTTAGCACAAAATGGAGTATGCCATTTACTGCTCATCCAGGCGTAAGAACGAAAGTGAGCAAACCTTGCAAGATTTCCCGTACTTTTACCTGTCCGCCCATCAAATTATCTTTAATCCCGAACCGGTCGGACAATAAATATATAGTGTTTCAATCTTTGCTCATACTCACGCAAGATTATGATAGGTATAAAATTAACAATAGTTACTTAATGTTTTATTAATTAAGTTCTTAGATTATATTTGCTTACCTCAAATCCTAATGCTGACAAAAGAGACACTTACGTCAACAAAACATATTATTGCTGTATTACTCGCTGGCAGTAATTTAGTAAAATTTACTGGTTTCTTATTTACTTGCCTTTCGTTGACTTTTTACATCGGATATTATTTTGGTTGTCAAAGTGAATTGAATCGTCACAGCACGGAAATCAACTTACTAAATCTAGAACATGGCAAGCAACTTAATGCGGAAATCGATAAAAGAAGAGCAATACAGGACAATAAATATCAAGAGCAAATTAATGATTTAAAAACAACCGTTTCATATCTTAAAAATAGAATTAAATGAAAAAAAATAGATGGTTACTAATTTACATTTTATTAATAAACAGTGGCCTTATAATATTCGGGATTTTATTTTTAAACAATAATTTAAAAAATGAACAATTACAAGATACGATAAATCAACAGAATAATTTAATAAAAAATACAACCAAACGCGATTCAACCTATACGGAAAAAAACAAAGGTTATTCTGATACCTTAAATAAATATACAGACAGCTATTCAGTAAAAATCGGGAACAAAGAATACAAGTTTTTAGATCTTTTAAAATTATATAATCAAATTGAACAACAAAATTATGACTTAAAAGATTCTCTAAATTATTTAAGCCAATTGGACAAAATAAATAAGAAAGACAAAGATACCGTTGGAGTTGGTTTTAGAATTCTATATAATTTCGCAAAACAAAAATATAAATTCCAGGTAGCTATTAGGAAAGACATAGCGAACAGAAATACTAAAATTTTTTTTACTGGATTTTCTAGAGCTGATTCCGCGCAATTGCTTTTTAAATATTTTAAAAATAGAATGATAGAAACGAGCCCTGGAACGTGGACTATTGATCAAAGCGGCAATAAAATAATAATAAAACCATAATCGCTGTTTATTTACACCTTCGGGCGAGAAAGGCGGGCAGGGAACTGCGGAGATGCTTCTCGTGACTTTTATCTGTCTGCCCCTCCTGATTTATGTTTAACCCAAACCGGAAGGACAGCACAAACACCTTGCTTTTATCTTCCAACCTCGCGCGAAAATTCCCGCAAACTTAATCTTGGATAGATGTTAATTTATCGTTCGTAAAATAATAGTACTTCGTTTTTTCTCCTTCAACATTATATATGAGTTGCTCGTCTATTTGATTATCGCCGTAAGTAGTAGTGTTTTTACTACTCCATACGCCAATTATGTGAACTAATTCTGCTTTTGTGATTCCCAGCCTAACGGTTAATGGCCATTGATAAGTCGGTATAGTATTAGGATCGCTATTTCTTATACTTTCTATATCAGAAGTAACCGGGAAATATGCTTCAGAAACAAAGCCACTTACCTTCCCGCATTTAACATTCCAATACCCAGCTTTGTATGTAGCGACTAAAACAGTATCCCCTTTGTTTATATACCCCACAACATCACCAATAGGCTCCGGTTTGTTTCTTATTTTAGCAGGTTCAGTTGCAATATGTTTTATTTGCGAGAAACAGGTTAAGCAACTAATGATGAGCAAGAATAATAAAGTGCCGGTTTTCATCGCAGTAAGGTTTACCGAATTTACTACTTTTTTACTTGTAGGGAACTACCTTATATAAATAAAAACCATCAACCTGGCGAGAATGGTGGCGGCAACCGGGCATATATCTGTTCGGCCGTTCTATTTTATGTTTAACCCCAAACCGGACGGACAAACAAATACCATAAATTCTTTTCGATACTTTAATCGAATTCCATAATTTTATTCCAGCATGTCGCCTACACATACAGACACTTGCGGGAGCCTCGTGGCAAAAGAATCAACCGAAACCTAAAAAATAGCGATATGGCAAGAATTAATGATATAACTTCAAAACAATCCGAATTGGGTTTGGCTGCTTATTCTAAGCAATTTCAAGACAGCAAATCATACCAAGACGCAATTAAGAAGCAAGAAATAGGAGCGCAACGCCAGGAAAAGGCGGACGAGAAAGCAGTCGAACGAATTGAAAAAGCAAAGGAAAAGGAAGTTGAACTTATAGAAAAGAAAAAAGAGAAACAAAGTGATCGTTGGTTTCAAGCTAAATTGCTAATTATTGGCGCTGTAGTTGGTGGGTTAGTTATGAAGTTGTTTGATATTTTTTTTAAATAGTGTGGTCTAACAGGTATAAAGTCTCCAGACAACTCGAACAAATGCGAAAGCTGTTTTCCTCTTAACCGCATTTGCCCGTTTGATTTGCGTGCGTAGAGATTGCTTCGTACCTCGCAATGACGCGTAGTTTAGGTAATTCTTCTTTCCCCTTCAGCAGAACAGCTTCGGCCGAAATCAGGCAAAACAATGGTGGCCCAAAGCGCGGCAGGGCATAGCAACTTTTTGCATAAGGGTCTAAAAGCGACAGGCTCGCCGGCAAAAAGATTGCAGCCCAGGTTTTGCCTGATTTGCAGCGCAAAGGCCCTGTGCGGCAAAGAAGCCTTTCTGCTGAGAAGCACTTTTGGTTACTTTTGGTGCTTCAAACGGCGTAGCCCTCTTGAGCACCTATAAAAAAACAAAACCAACCGCGAAAAAAGTAACAGCCTCCGCGGCAATTGAGCGGCGAGAACATCGAGTGAACCACATATATCGTCATGCGAAACGTAGTGGAGCATCGCTACGCCGTGCAAGCCGCAGACTTATCGCGCGAAGAAGATCCTTCACTATCGTTCAGGACGACAAAAACGACTAGTGAGACCATCCGCTCCTCAGCCGGACACTTTCGCCTAAAACAATTTATTAACGGCAACACCAACAAAAAGCGACAACCAGTCCGTTAACATCTTCTTTGTCAACCTTTTTATATATTTATCATTCCAAACCTAAGCACATTCAAATGAGCAAGTTCTTCAAAACAGTATTGTTAACCGGCCTGTTCGCCGGCACCACCGACCTGGTATCTGCATTTGTAACCGTATGGGTAAAAACCGGCAAGTTTGCCTCGAACCTGCTAAACTACATCGCCGGCGGCGCGTTAGGATTAAAAACAGCTATAGAAGGAGGCACCCCCGCCGCTTTTTTGGGCTTGTTTTTCCATTACTTTATCTCTTTTTCCTTTACACTATTCTTCTTTTTGATATTTAAGCGGGTGAAATTCCTGTCGTTCAACAAATACCTGGTGGGCATGCTGTACGCGGTTTTTGTAAACCTTATGATGGAACAAGTCATATTCCGGCTCACCCCCCTCCCCGCCCGGACATTTAACCTGGGGTATGCTTACATCAGCTGGGTCATCCTTGGCGTTTTGTTCGGCATCCCTATTGCTTACAATGCCTATAAATATTACGGCGTAGAAATGACTGAACAAGGTTAATTACAGGACTTCCCGATGTCGGCGAGGTACAGCCTATCCCGAATTATTCGGGAAGGAAAAAACGATACACTATACATAGCGTCAATGCAGATATATAGTTTTCTCGCTATCGCTCGAAATGACACGGTTTTTGATTCTCTTCCCCTCAGCAGAACAACTTCGGCCGAAATCAGGCAAAACAATGGTGGCCCAAAGCGCGGCAGGGCATAGCAACTTTTTGCATGCAGGGTCAAAAAGCGACAGGCTCGCCGGCAAAAAGATTGCAGCCCAGGTTTAGCCTGATTTGCAGCACGAAGGCCCGTGCGGCAAAGAAGCCTTTCTGCTGAGAAGCGGTTTGGTTACTTTGGCGCGTCAAAGTGACTAGGCCCCCGCGGCTATGAGCGGCGAGAACATTGAGTGAACCACACATACCGTCATGCGAAACGCAGTGGAGCATCACTACTTCGTGCAACCGGCTGTTGCTTCCCTAAAGCATTTGCCTGATTGATTTGCAAACGTAGAGATTGCTTCGTTCCTCGCAATGACGGGTGGCATTAGCCTTTTCTTCCGGCCATGAGCGGCGAGAATATTGAGTAAACCACACATACCGTCATGCGTAACGTAGTGAAGCATCAATAACCTCACGCACGGTTTGTTGGTTACAACACAACAAAGGCGGAACTATCGTTCAGCATGACAAAAAAAAAATAATAGCAGGACAACGGCTATTGCAGTCCCCCCAATTAATTCATAATTTTAATCAATTACCCAACCCCGCCTCACCATGACTGTAAACGAAATCATGACCGAACTGCAATCGCGCGGCAGCGAGAGCATTAAAAAGGTTTTACTAAAGCACGGCGTTAAAGAACCCTTTTTTGGCGTAAAGATCGAATACCTAAAGCCCATCCAGAAAAAGATAAAAATCGACTACCGCCTGGCCAAAGACCTGTACGCCACCGGCAACGCCGACGCGATGTACCTGGCCGGCCTCATCGCCGACGACGAACAAATGACCAAAGCCGACCTGCAAACCTGGGCCGAACAGGCGCTGTCGGCTAACATCAACGAATACACTGTGCCCTGGGTAGCCGCCGGCAGCAAGCACGGTTTCGAAAAGGCCATGGAATGGATAGACAGCAACCAGGATCATATTGCCGCCGCCGGCTGGTCGACCCTCGGCAACCTGTCGGCCTTAAAGCCCGACAGCGACCTCGACATACCCGCTTACCGTGCGCTGTTAAACCGGGTAGTAAAAACCATTCACAGTGCGCCCAACAGGGTACGGTCGCGGATGAATATTTTTGTAATAAACGTGGGTACCTACATCAGCCCCTTAACCGAAGAAGCGATGGCCGCCGCCAATAAGATCGGCGCGGTATATGTCGACACCAACGGCACCGCCTGCAAGATTCCCGCCGCCGCAGACTACATCACCAAAGTCCAGGCCCGCGGCACCATCGGCGTAAAGAAAAAAACGGTGAAGTGCTAGTATGCCCGGTTCTTCTCCTCCTTCAGCAGACCAGCTTCGGCCGAAATCACCCCATTCGTCATTTCGACGAGGTACAGCCTGTCCCGAATTATTCGGGAAGGAGAAACCTATACACTATAAATGGCGTCAATGCAGATGTATAGTTTTCTCGCTATCGCTCGAAATGACACGGTTTTTGATTCTCTTCCCCTCAGCAGACCAGCTTCGGCCGAAATCAGGCAAAACAATGCAGGCCACGTGTGTAGCAGGGCATAGCAACTTTTTGCACGCAGGGTCAAAAAGCGACAGGCTCGCCGGCAAAAAGATTGCAGCCCAGGTTTTGCCTGATTTGCAGGGCAAGGCCCGTGCGGCAAAGAAGCCTTTCTGCTGAGAAGCGGTTTGGTTACTTGGCGCGTCAAAGTGACAGCCTCCGCGGCAATTGAGCGGCGAGAACATAGAGTGAACCACATATATCGTCATGCGAAACGTAGTGGAGCATCGTACGCCGTGCAAGCCGCAGACTTATCGCGCGAAGAATATCCTTCACTATCGTTCAGGACGACAAAGAGAACAACGAAATTCTCCCCCTCAGCAGAACAGCTTCGGCCGAAATCAGGCAAAACAAT
Organism: Mucilaginibacter sp.; assembly: GCA_028288025.1. Taxonomy (GTDB): domain Bacteria; phylum Bacteroidota; class Bacteroidia; order Sphingobacteriales; family Sphingobacteriaceae; genus Mucilaginibacter. The sequence continues at coordinate 149,536 of JAQBOM010000031.1, forward strand.
GCAGGCCATGAGCGCGGCAGGGCATAGCAACTTTTTGCATGCAGGGTCAAAAAGCGACAGGCTCGCCGGCAAAAAGATTGCAGCCCAGGTTTTGCCTGATTTGCAGGGCGAAGGCCCGTGCGGCAAAGAAGCCTTTCTGCTGAGAAGCGGTTTGGTTACTTTGGCGCGTCAAAGTGACAGCCTCCGCGGCAATTGAGCGGCGAGAACATTGAGTGAACCACACATACCGTCATGCGAACGCAGTGGAGCATCGCTACGCCGTGCAACCGGCTGTTGCTTCTCCTCAAGTATCTACTTGATTGATTTGCAAACGTAGAGATTGCTTTCCCGAAAAGGTCGGGACAGGCTGTACCTCGCAATGACGCGGTTGTAAGACATTAGTGCATCTCCCCTTTAGTAGACCAGCTTCGGCCGAAATCACGCAAAAACGCGGCAACCGCCCCGTCCCGTGTATCATACACCCCATATGTGAATTAACACCCAACCGGCACGGCATCCCTTTAAGCATAAAGCACGTATAAAGTGCCGGTAGATCCGGCGGGAACGATATTTGCATAGGTTGAGGAACCAAATTTTATCTACGATGAATACACTAACCATTTCACGGACCACGCTACAGGCATCACCGGTTTTTATCCCCCGGCGCCCCGATAATTAAACAGGACACCGCCTTCCGCACACCCATAACCAGGCCGCTATGCGCTGCCCTTAAAACCCCAACTCATTTCAGCTGCTAATACCTCTATTTAATGAAAGAAAACGATCCTGAAGACCAAAGATCAAAGATAAAAAAGAAATACGTCACCTATTTTTGCCCCATCTGCTTCGAGCCAAGCTATTTAAAGGTACACCGCAACTGGCTTTTAAAATACCTGCTATTTTTTTTACCCGTCCGGAAATACTTTTGCGACGACTGTAAAAAGCCATTCTACGTCAATATCAAAACCGGCAAAAGAAGCAGCCATTTACATTGAACAAACCGGTAAATAAAAAAACGTCAAATTTTGCGTTAGGGATTGCAATGGATACCGGCACGCCGGCAGCCTCAGTGCATGGCCGTGGCTAAGGCCCGTGCAGTATGAATGGAAAGCCCGGCCCGAAGGGAACGCCCAAACACCACGAACATTCAAATGTCCTGCTTATCGCGTGTACCATCAATATTCCAAATAATAAAATCAATGCTATTTAAAATCCGCTCAATCAACCAACATAACCAACCCACTGCCGCCAAATAGACAATTCCCCATCACTAACTAACCCAAACATATTCTAAAAACAAATCCTAACTTTAATCCGTTTTAAAACCAATTACACCACCCATGGCCGTATTAGAGAACGAACACCTTAAAGTAATCACCAGCCACAAAGGCGCACAGATCACCTCCATTTACAACAAAGCCGCCGGCATTGAGCACCTATGGCAAGCCGACGCGAATATATGGCCCTGGCATGCGCCCAACCTGTTCCCGATTGTGGGCGCCCTGGTAAACGACGAGCTGCTGGTGGACGGTAAGAAGTACGCCATGTCCCGGCACGGCTTTGCCCGGCAATCGGAATTCATACTGCTCGAAAGCGATGAGGCGCAGGCCGCCTACTCGCTGCCATACAGCGAAAAAACAGAAAAGGTGTACCCCTATAAATTTGATTTCCAGGTGTTGTATACATTGATCGAGAACGCCCTGCGCGTAACCTACAAGCTCATCAATCTCGATAAAAAAACCGTTTACTTTTCAGTCGGCGGGCACCCGGGATTTAACGTGCCCTTTAACCCCGGTGAAAACTACGAAGACTATTACCTTGAGTTTGAGCTCGAAGAAAAGCTGGAAGCGCACGAGATATCGCCCGAAGGCTTTTTCACCGGCGCAACCCGCCCGGTACCCAACCCCGGCAACAAGCTGCGCCTAACCCGCGAGCTGTTTAAGGACGATGCCCTGGTATTTAAAAACCTTCGCTCGCGCGAAGTATGCATCAAAAGCGACAAGCACGAACACTCGGTTTCGGTAGAGTTCCCGCATTTTAATTATTTAGGCATATGGGCCAAAGGCGGCGGCAACTTCGTATGCATCGAGCCCTGGCTCGGCTGCGCCGACACCGCCGGCATACATGTGGACATCAGCCAGAAGGAAGACATCCAAAAAGTAAAGCAGGGACATGTGTTTGAAGCAGCTTATTATATTAGTATCTAGAATTTAGTATCAAGTCGTTAGTATCAATAGCAAGTACAGAGTTGCAGTTTATCTTGCTACTTGATACTCACGACTAACTACTTGCTACTAAAACAAACTGTGTCATTGCGAGCGATAGCGTGGCAATCTCGTCGCTCGTTTACGCTTTCAAGTCGAGCCTTATCTTGATACTTGATACTAACGACTTGACACTATCGTCAAGCTACTTTCTTCGCAGCAACCGTATCCTTCCTGGCAGGCGGATTTTTCACTGAGTCTTTCGATGTCTTCAACGCGGGCGGTTTACCGGGTGTACTTTTCAACGTGCTGTCCTTGGCCGTTTTCAATCCCGGTTTCCCGGGAATAGTTGTTTTGGTACTATCGCTAACCGCCTTGTCACCCGGCTTTTTCAAAGGCGGCTTTCCAGTTTTGCCTTTGGCTGCTGCCGCTTTTGCCGCTGCGGCCTTTTCTGCCGCTTCTTTTCTCCTGTTGTACGATGGAATGATCGATTCCTTGGATACCGGCCTGTCCTTAGGTTTCCAGATAAAGCCTTTCAATATTTGCTCGTCCTCCTTAAACTTAGCCAGCGGGCCGTACCTGGCGTCCGGCTTTACGTAAAGGGCAAGGCGGGTGGCCTTATTATCCTTCAGGTCGACCCGTATGCGGCTGCTCAGCGACCGCTCCATCCCGTCCACGGTTTGTTTGGCGCTGTCGCGCGAAAAGTATATCGTCTCGGCATTGCCGTTGATATCCATGCGGTTCAGCTTGTCGTCCTTAAAATAGCCGCGCATACGCTTCCCGGCCACCTGGTTAAAATGCACGGAGTCGGCCTTTTCAATATTGACGATGAACGCGTTGGGGAACATGTTCATATTATCCAGCTTTTTATTTTTCAGCTGCAAAAAAATAGTATCGCCCGATAGCTGCGAACCCTGCGCCCATATCATCGGCTTCACATAGCACCGCATGGTGGAGTCGCTGGTGCTGTAAAACATCGAGTCGGCCTTAGCCTGCAGGTCCGACTTAAATAGCCTGGCATGATGGTGCGCGATCATGATCCTGATCCTGGCCGTATCGCTCGGCTCAAGCTTGCGCGCTGCGGCAATGGAGTCAGTAAGGAATTTTCGTTTCACGCTGTCGCGCGCCAGTTGCAGCTTGCTGGGTGGCCTTGGCACCGGCTTTTTCACTGTTACCGGCTTTGCCGCGCCAAAAAAATCGCGGTGCTGGAAACTGCTGTCGGCCGGCACGCCCAACTGGGCGCCTGTTAAAAATTTGGACGGTTTGGGCTTTACTTTCGGCTTTGGCCGCGAGGTGGTGTCCCTGGTATGCGCCAGCCTTTGTTTTTCCTGGTATATCTTTAAGTTCTTATAAGTGAGTATCTGCGTCTCTATTGTATCCGACGACATATATATCGTATCGCGTCTGATCGTTGACGTATCCCTAACCGCCGCGATCGTATTTGAAGGGCTGTTTTTAGCGATACCATTACCCGTTGCGGAGTTTGATCCGGCCTTTATATTTTTTGAAACTGTGGCGGGCGCCTTGCCTTTATTATTTTTACCACTCCCCTTTCTTACCAAAATGGTATCCGGCGGCGCGTGCAGCGTATCGCTTTTGGCCGGGATGATCTTCTGTATCACCCCGCCCATGGTCATTTTTTTATTTGCCGGCGCAGCTTTTTTAAGCGAATCGGCATGGGCGGCAGACTCGGTTTTTGTAGTATCCTTCTGCTCCGTCACCATGGTCACATACGGATCCTCGGTAACTAACGTGCGCTCATCGGCTTTGAAATAAGTGCCAAGGTTGCCGTGTATGGTTATCTTTTGCTCCTTGTCGGTAAAGGTCACATGCTTTACTGCACGGCCATAGCCATTTATCTTGTCGTAAAATAAACTGTCCCCTTTCAACGATTTCGTTCCCGACCGGTACAGGTTCTTCTTGCCAAAGGCAGCCTGTTCATTAGCGGTATTATACGTGCCGTTTTCAGTATAAAGCGTGTCGCGGTCCTTTTCATTCTTGGTGCTGTAAATGTTGGTCGGCCCGTAAAAGTAGGCAATCTTCGAGCCGGTGTTGTACCGCATGGTATCCGTTTTTACCAGCGCGTCGGGCGTGGTAAGCGAAACATTATGCCTGAAATACGAATCGCGCGAATAGGCAAAATAATACCCCGTCTGGCTTAGCAGCGTATTGTCCTTGTTCACCAGCTTGCCGCCATCCGTATAGGTACCAATCCGCGTCGCGGTGTTATAAGTTAAATGGTTGGTTGTTAACGTGGCGTCCTTATCTACCAGCCGTACATTGTTGGTTAATATGGCCACCTTGGTGTTGCCGTTATAATTGAGCTTATCCGAATAAATATTCAGCGTATCACCCTGGTTGATGATCACATGCCCGAACGCGTCAAAAGCGTTGTCCTGTATGTAAAAGTAAGCGCTGTCGGATGTCAGCGTCGAGTAATCCTGTTTAAAAGTGCCCTGGTAAACTTTAACCACGTCCTTGCCGCCGCGTTTTATACCGGTGCTGCTCCTTGAACTTACCAGGTTTACCAGTGATTTTTTTTGCCCCATTACTGTGGCAGTGGTCAATAATAACAAAAGGATGAACGCATATTTCCTCACGGTGGCAAAATTAGTTTTTTGTTGGAGTTTTAAATTAATAATTTTGAAGGATGCTGCCGGCTAAACGTTTTACTGATTTTATCGACCAAAATAATCTATTTGGGCGCGACAGCAAAATTCTGGCTGCCGTGAGCGGCGGTATGGATTCTGTTGTGATGGCTCATTTACTCAAATCTGCGGGTTTAAATTTTGGCATAGCGCATTGCAACTTTCAGCTCCGCGGTGATGAATCCCTCAGCGATCAGGAATTTTGCAACCGCCTGGCCGAAAAGCTCAGCGTGCCTTTCCATACAACCAATTTCGAGACGCTAAAGTTTGTAGCCGATAATAAAATATCAACGCAAATGGCTGCACGCCAGCTTAGGTATCAATGGTTTGAACAGGTCAGGCAGCAATCCGGTTACGATTATATTGCGCTTGCACACCACCAAAACGACGCGATCGAAACAATATTGTTAAACTTAACCCGGGGCACCGGGATTGCGGGCATGCATGGCATCCTGCCAAAAAACGGCAACCTGGTACGCCCGATGCTGTTTTTAAACCGGGAGGAGATCGAGGCAGTAGTAAACGAAAATAAACTGGCATACGTTGAGGACAGCTCAAACAGCTCGGTAAAATATGCCCGCAATAAGATACGGCTTGAGGTGATCCCCAAATTAAAAGAGCTGAACCCGGCGCTGGAGCAAACTTTTGAAAATAACCTGGCCCATTTCAGGGACCTGGAGCTATTTCTTGAACAGCATATAGTTAAATTAAAAAAGGAATTATTTGTTTATCACGATGATGATATCCATCTGCCGCTTGCAGGAATAAACAAACTGGAGCCGAAACGCCTGCTCCTTTTTAAATTGCTTCAGGAATACGGCTTTAATGAAACCACGATCGACGACCTTATATTGGCATTAGACAAACAGCCCGGCAAAATATTTGAAACATCCGGCTTTGTTTTATTGCTCGATAGGGGAAAATTGATCCTGACAAAAAAAAACAGCGATGGCCAAACTCCGGTTCAAATCAATACGGATGATCACGAAGCAAAATACGGGGCGTATAAACTAACGCTGCTGCACGACGACAGCCCGCTGATCGTAAAAAATAACGCCATGGCCGCATCAATTGACGCCGGCCTGCTCCAATACCCGCTAACATTGCGCGCCTGGCAGCAGGGCGACCATTTCCACCCGCTGGGCATGAAAACCCGCAAAAAACTGAGCGACTTTTTTATCGATCAAAAGGTACCCCTGCATCAAAAAAATGCGATACCTGTATTGGTGAACGGCAACGGCGATATTATATGGGTAGGCGGCTACCGGCCCGATGATCGTTATAAAGTAACCGGTAACACCAAAAAAGTTACTATATTCGAGTTAGTAATTTGAAAATGTGTTAATTTGAATATTTGAAAATTAAACCGGCAAAATTCATTTTCAAATTACCATATCATCAAATTTTCAAATTAAAATAATGCCTGAAAAACCCACTTTCATTGAAAAACAATACCTCGGCAGGGAATTTATTCCAATTACCATCCGCCTGGTTTTGTCTATGTTTTGCTTTGCAGCTTATTTTATGACCGATGCCGGCGACAGAAACAACCTGCTGGTTGTAGTAGGATTTGCCATCATTATTATTTCGATCATCATGGGTTTCCTCCTGCATTTCAGCACCCGTGTTCACAATAAAGCTGTTTTTTTGGATGGGCTATGGACCACCCGCCTGATAAAGATCGATCTCAACAGCATTGTTAAAGCCGAAAAAGGTATTTACAGTAAATATTTGTTTAATAACCCGGTATACAACCTTCACACAAAGGGCAGTATCCGCTTTTACACCGCAGGCAACGATGCCATCCACCTAACCGACCGCGACGGCCTGGTATACATCATCGGCTCCCGCCACGCCAACGAGTTTTTAAGGGCCGTGCAGGAGGAGATGAAGAAGTCCTGAGTCTTAAGTCACTCTATCCCAAATCCGGACTCGGGACGTTCGACTTAAGACTTAGAATTATCTGAGAACAACATCACTCCGCACCGGGAAATGATCTGATAATTTTTTTTCGATGATCTTGTAATTGGTAATATCAAATTGCGGGCTCGCCAAAATATAATCGATCTGGTAATTCGGGAAATTACCGTTATAGGTGCGGCCAAAGCCTACGCCCTTCTCGCGAAAAGCATTTTTTAATCCCTTTGCCATTTCGGTTACGGCGTACGAAGCCGGGGTGTCATTAAAATCACCCGATATAATATAGGGATAAGGGCACGTTGCCGCATGTTCCTTTATTTTAATGACTTGCCCGCTCCTTTTCAGGAAAGCATTTTTTAGCTTACTCCCCAGCCGCCTGGTCGACGACACATCCGGCCCGCCCGGCTGGCTGATCGAGTTGATGTATTTATAATCCTCCGGGTCGAAACTGATTGATTGTAAGTGCACGCTGTAAACCCGGAACACCTGGCTGCCTTTTTTCACGTCAATGTAAATACACGCGTTTTCGCTTTTTTTATCTGCCAGCAGTATAAACCCTTGTGCAACGATCGGGAACTTTGAAAATATGGCAATGCCTAATGCCTCGTCTTTGTTAAAAATGATCGGTTGAAAGTAGCTATGGTCTGCCCCCATTATCTTTACAAGGGAATCGCGCATATCAAACTTGCCCCTGTATTTGGTATAAAATTCCTGGAATCCGATCACATCCGGCTGCTGCTGGTTGATAACCTGCAAAATTTCATGCTTTGTAGATACCTCATTGTCGGACCCATATCGCCTGAAATTATGCACGTTATAGGTCATTATCCGTATCACATTTCCGTTTTTCAGCGCGGCATCGGGTACTGATGAATGAAAACCTATATTATTATTCAATACATTCCACCCGGTGAGTATACAAACCAATGAAAACAGCAGATACCATTTTTTACGAAATAGCCAAAAGAAAACCATGATGACATTCGCCAGTAAAAGCAGGGGATAAGCTAAACCAAAAAAGGCGATAAGCCAGGCTGTTTTCGGGTCTACCACATGCGCCATATTACTGAGCAGCAGCGCAATACACAATAGGATATTTAATCCTATCAGAAATTTATCAACAAAATGGACATCTTTTTTAGCCTTCATTATTGCTGGCCCGAAATAATATTTCCTTTTCCTGCTTGCTCAGGCTGTCATATCCCGATCTCGAAATTTTATCCAGTATCAAATCAACGTCTTCCTGGCGGGGACGTGCCGATGGATCTTTTGAAATGTTTTTAGCCGCTATCTTTAATTTACTGCCGGTCTTGAATAGTTTGCCAATGTTACCTATCCAGTCGCTCCCTTTTTGCAGCTGGACGACATAAACGTAACCAAACAGTGCGCCGCCCAGGTGCGATATCTCGCCGCCAGCATTAAGGCCGGTAATGCCCAAAAAATCAATCACCACAAAAAAAATGGCCAGCCACTTTAGCCTTACCGGGCCTATAAATATTAACGGGATGGTATAATCCGGAAGCAATGTGGCGGTTGCAACAATAACAGCCATAACACTGGCCGAGGCCCCAACCATAACGGCCGTATTTGCCGCATGAGTATGGGTAAATGCAGGGATGGTGTTAAAAGCTAAAAGGAATAAAAACGCGCCCGAAAGGCCGCCCAGTATATACAGGCCCAGCGTGCGTTTTTTACCCAGGTATTCTTCAAATATCTGTCCGAACCAGTATAGCCATAACATATTAAACAGGATATGGAAAATCCCGGCATGCATAAACATATAGGTAAACGGTGTCCAGAAACGGGTAAGTAATTTTGGCAAATAGGCAGGCAGCGAAAGATAGTCGGTACTGTAACTGTCAACCAGGTTGCTTCCAAAAAACAGCTGCTCTATAACTCCCGGTATGCTGACGACTAAAAAAATGACAATATTAATACCAATCAGCAGGTTTAACTTACTGCCCGACCGAAGCATTTTGTATTGAATATCCTGCCAGATGTTGCTCATTTACGCTAATGTTATTCAAAAAAGGCGTTTACACGCTTTTACGTACAATTTACGAAATAGTATCGCAATTTATTGTTCTAATAAAATTTTCGGGGGCCTTGCAGCCGCCACACTTTTACCATGATGAACCCGAGCAGCGCCCCGCCAAGGTGAGCAAAGTGAGCAACGTTATCGCCCGAGAACTGGCTGAAACCTAAGTACACCTCCAATACGATATATACAGGAATAATATATTTAGCCTTAACCGGTACAGGTATAAACATGATCATCAGCTCCAGGTTTGGATACAGCATGCCAAAAACAACCAGCAAGCCAAATATCGCACCCGAAGCGCCAACAACCGAAGCATGATAGATATCAAATAATTTTTGCGCCTGGTTGCCGAATTGATAATATGATGATTCGAGCGCAGGATGAGCAATTGTAATGGCGCCGGTGATCTGGTACACTTCAATGGCCTGTATCAACATTTGAAAAAAGATCGCACCGATACCACAGATAAAATAAAGATTGAAAAATTTTTTGGAGCCTATTGTATTCTCTATGATAGGCCCAAATGAAAACAAGGCGAACATATTAAAAATAATATGCGCCCAGCCGCCATGCATAAACATGTACGTGATAATTTGCCACATCCGGAAATTGGGCGAATTAAAATAGTAGACGCCGAAAATGGAAGTGACCGGGCCGCCGGGATTGCCATGGTCAAATAATAAAAAAATCAGGAAACAAATAACATTAATGATCAGCAGGTTTTTGACTACCGGCGTTAAATTAGCGAAGGGCGATTGCCTGTATGCGTTCATAAAATAGTTAAAGTATTAAGGTCCTGGTTATTTTTCAAACCGTTCAATTAATTCATTCAGTGTAAAGGTGCTGATCACCTGTTTGCCGTTTAACGCCACATTCGGCATCTGGCAGGCAAAAAGCTGGTCTATCAGTAAATTCATTTCTTCTAATGACATCTTTGTGCCCGCTTTCGTTGCAGCGTTGCGTGCAAGCGACCGGGCCAGGCTATCTCTTTTATCCAGCTTCAAAATGGCCTGGTTATTTTTAAACCCTTCCAGCAGTTGTTCCAGCAATTCGTGCTCGCCCACATTGTTGAGGTCGGCCGGTATGCCTTCAACCACCACTGTGTTTTTTCCAAACTCGCGTATATCAAATCCCAGCGCACGAATATCGGGTAAAAGTTCCTTTAATAATTCAAAATCGCTGCTATTTAATGTAACCGATTGCGGAAAAAGACTTTGCTGGCTTACGCCCGAATGGTTCTGCAATTGATGCAAAAAACGCTCGTACAAAATACGCTCGTGCGCGGCCTGCTGGCTGATAAGCATAAACCCCGATTTGATCTGCGAAAGAATAAACCGGCCATGTATCTGAAAAAGCTGCCGCTCGCTGGGTTTATTGATCTCCTGGTCGTCAACTTCTATACTTTCCTGCTCATGTATACGCTGCTGCAGTGTGGTTTCTTTTTTGCTGATCTCGTATAACGTATCCCAGTTTTGTGGTATCGGCGAACTCCGGTGTTCGCCGGCGTTGCGTAAAAACGGTATCTCGCGCTCCATTTTCCGGTCGGCCGTGAAAGGGTTAAAATCCGGGTTAAACGAAATGGTCGGTGCTACAATTTCTTCCAGCGGTTTGGCAGTTACCATGTGCTCAATGCTATTATCCCGGTCAAAATCCAGGCTGGGTGTAATATTATACCGGCCGAGCGAGCGTTTTACAGCCGACCGAACTATCGCATAAATAGTTTGCTCATCCTGGTATTTAATCTCGGTTTTGGTGGGATGTACGTTGATGTCGATTTTAGCGGGATCGATATCGATGAATAGCACATACAGCGGAAAGGTGTCATCCGGCAGCAATTCCTTAAATGCCATCAGCACGGCATGATTTAAATACGCATCCCTTATAAAGCGGTTGTTCACAAAAAAGAACTGTTCGCCCCGCGTTTTACGGGCATATTCGGGTTTGCCCACAAATCCACCTAATTTAATGACCGATGTATCTTCTTCAACCGGTACCAGTCTTTCATTATAACTATTGCCGAACAAATGGATGATACGTTGCTTCAGCGCTGTGCCTGGTAAATGATAAACTTCCTGCCCGTCGTGGTGCAGGGTAAAAAAAACTTTCGGGTTAGCCAGTACAATGCGTTGAAAGTCGTCAATAATATGGCGCATCTCCACCGGGTTGCTTTTTAAAAAGTTACGCCGGGCGGGTGTATTGTAAAATAAGTTTTTTACGGATATAGAGGTACCAAAATTGGCGGAGCATGCCTCCTGGCTGATCACTTCCGAGCCTTCGATTAAAATGCAGGTACCCAGCTCGTCCTCATAACGCCGGGTTTTTAGCTCAACCTGGGCTATCGCCGCAATGGACGCCATTGCCTCGCCCCTGAAACCCATGGTGCGGATGGCGAAAAGATCTTCCGCCTTACGGATCTTGGAAGTAGCATGGCGCTCAAAGCACATCCTGGCGTCGGTCAGGCTCATACCGCAGCCATTATCTATAACCTGTATCAGCGATTTGCCGGCATCCTTCAATATCAATTGTATTTTATCCGCACCGGCGTCAATCGCGTTTTCGATCAGCTCTTTTACGGCAGAGGCCGGGCGCTGCACTACTTCACCCGCGGCAATCTGGTTGGCAACGGCATCCGGTAAAAGCTGGATTATATCTGGCATCGTGTAAAAATTCCCTTTCAATTCGTTTTCGATGCGAATTTAAATATTTGAAGGCATAACTTTACGATTTGATAGTTGTATATACTTTTGTAGTTTGCAATTTTAATCTGCCCGCCATGAAAAAATTATTGCCCTTGCTGCTTTTGTTTGCCTCTGCATGCAAACAAAAGGAATTTAATGCCGATTTACTGGTTAAAAATGCCGTGGTATATACAGTCGATAGTAATTTTACAGTGGCTAATGCATTCGTTGTAAACGGCGGAAAAATTATGGCGGTTGGCAAAGCTGAAGCGCTGGAAGAAAAATATACTGCCCGTGAGGTGGTGGATGCCGGTGGCAAAGCCATTTATCCCGGATTTATTGATGCGCACGCGCATTTCTATAATTACGGCCTGGGTTTGCAGGACGTAAATCTCAATAACACCAAAGGCTGGCGCGATGTACTCGACTCGGTGAATGTGTATGCCCGCCGGAATCCCGAAGGCTGGATAATAGGGCGGGGATGGGACCAGAATAAATGGAAAACAAAACAATTCCCCAATAAATCCAAACTGGATTCATTGTTCCCGGTGAGGCCGGTCATTTTAACCCGCATCGACGGGCACGCACTTATTGCCAACCAGGCCGCGTTAACTTTAGCAGGCGTTAAGCCGGGGCAAACCATTCCGGGTGGCGAAATAGAAACTATAAACGGCAAGCTTACCGGTATGATGGTGGATAACGCGCAGGACCTGGTGCGTCATAAAATACCTGCCCCCGGCGACCAGCTGATCCAATCGGCATTTTTGGATGCCCAAGCCAATTGTTTTGCAGTGGGCATAACCACGGTTGACGATTGCGGCCTGCCCTATACCATGATTAATACGATAGCGCAATTGCAGCATAAGGGCGAACTGAAAATGCGCATGTATGTAATGCTGTCTGATAATAGTGATAACTACGATTATTTGTTTAAACGCGGTGTGTACAAAACACCTTTGCTGGATGTGCGTGCTTTTAAAGTATACGCCGACGGCGCTTTGGGTTCGAGGGGAGCATGTTTATTAAAACCCTATTCTGACCAGAAAAACTGGCGCGGATTTTTGCTGAGCAGCCAGAAACACTTTGAGGATGTAGCTCAAAAATTAGCCGCCAAAGGTTTCCAGATGTGCACGCATGCCATCGGCGACTCGGCAAACCGGGTGATGTTAAAAATATATGCAAGCGTGCTTAAGGGCAAAAACGACCGCCGCTGGCGGATCGAGCATGCACAGGTAATAGCACCCGAAGATATTAAGTACTTCGGCGAATATAGTATTATTCCGTCTGTACAGCCCACGCATGCCACCTCGGATATGTACTGGGCAGGCACCCGTTTGGGAGGCAAGCGTTTAAAGTCGGCGTATATCTATAAGCAATTACTCGAACAAAATGGCTGGCTTCCTTTAGGCACCGATTTCCCTGTAGAAAACATTAATCCTGTTTATTCCTTTTACGCAGCGGTTGAGCGCAAGGATCTGAAAGGCTTTCCAAACGATGGGTTTCAGCCGGAGAATGCGCTGACCCGCGAACAGGCGCTGCGCGGCATCACGATATGGGCGGCCAGGTCCAATTTCGAAGAAAAAGAAAAAGGAAGCATTGAGCCGGGCAAATATGCCGATTTCGTGATATTGGATCAGGATATCATGAAGATAAAGGGCGCGTACATGCCGCGGGTAAAAGTTTTAAAAACATATATAAATGGAGAGAAGGTTTATGAGAAAAAATAAGTGGCAGTGTTGCCCGGTAATTTTACTGGCGCTTATCCTGTTTAATTCAGCTTGTGCACAAAACCCCCCAACGGGCAAGGCCTATATAGCCGAAGAGAAACTTGCAGAACAAACCACCATCCTATTAAACAATGCGGCGGGTTTAATCCCGCTCCAAAACCTTGGCCAGTTAAAAATAGCCAGCATAAATTTTTCAAATCAATACGCACAGGGATTCGACAGCCTGCTGAATAAGTATGCGAAAGCAACTGCTGTTAACGGCAAAGAGTACCTGGGCATAAAAACTCCTGACGGCCTGTCGTCCGACCTCAAGTGGTATAACACCCTCATTGTGTTGGTAAATGACGCCGACCTGGCCAACCCGCTTATTGTTGATTTTATCAATACCAATCAAAAGATCAAAAGTGTCGTTGTCGCCTTATTTGGCAGCAGCAATGCACTGATGAAGCTGAATAATACTACCGCCCCTATTATTTGGGCGGAGCGCGTTACAGAGGTCTCAGCGTTTTACACCGCCCAGGCCATATTCGGCGGGGTGCCGCTTACGCAGAAACTGAACAAAAACATATCGCCGGTATACCGTAAAAACATGGGTTTTACCACTGCGAAGATCCGGTTGCAATATACCGTTCCGGAAGATGCGGGTGTAAACGCCGATAACCTTGTAGCGATCGATCGTATTGCCGCCGAGGCCATATCGGAACAGGCGACCCCGGGCTGCGTGGTGCTGGTGGTGAAGGACGGCAAAGTAATTTTTAATAAAGCCTATGGCTATCATACGTATGATAAAGCATTACCGGATAAATTGACCGATATTTTCGATCTGGCCTCCATGACCAAAATATCAGCAACTACCATGGAAACCATGCAGTTGTACGACCAGGGAAAAATAAACCTCAATGGTACAATTGGCGATTACCTGCCCATCGCCCGAAAAACAAACAAAAACGACCTACGCGTGCGTGAATTATTAGAGCACCAGGCCGGGCTGATACCCGATATTCCTACGCTTAAAGCTATTCTGCCAACAGATCATGCCCCAGATACATCAATGGCCTTCCCAACCAAGGTGAACGACGGTTATTATTTAAGGAAAGATTATTTTAAAGAGGTGATGTGGCCCGAAATGCTCAATTCGCCGGTAAAAACCCGTGGCCAATACGTATACAGCGACCTGAGCATGTGCTTTATGCAGCAAATTATTGAAACCATTACCGCCACGCCCGAGAATGTATACGTGCAACAGCAATTTTATAATCCCCTGGGATTGCAAACCATGGGCTTTTTACCGCTCTACCGCTTCCGGCCCGACCAGATCATCCCGACAGAAAACGACCAGGAATACCGCCACGCGTTACTGGATGGCTATGTGCACGATCCTACCGCGGCACTAATGGGCGGCGTGGCCGGTCATGCCGGGTTATTTGCCGATGCAAACGACGTGGCCATATTATACCAGATGATGCTAAACCGCGGCACTTACGGCGGCGCGCAATATATCAAGCCCGAAACTGTCGACCTGTTTACCGCCAAACAATCGGATGTAAGCCGCCGTGGCCTTGGCTTCGACAGGTGGGATCCGTTATTGGACCACCACTATCCGTCGCAGCTGGCATCGCCGCAAACCTATGGCCATACCGGCTTTACCGGCACCTGCGTTTGGGTCGACCCGAAAGTAAACCTGGTTTATGTATTCCTGTCAAACCGTGTAAACCCGGTCATCGGCAGCAAACTGGGCAGCCTCAACATTCGTCCCCGTATCCAGGATGCCATTTATGAAGCGATACAAAAGGGCCTTTGATTTGATTTCAACCCGCACGTCATGCCGAACTTGTTTCACTGTTGTCCGGTAAAAAATCAATTTAATAAAAAAGCTTCATTAAAATGATTATTTGAAGGATTATGTCTTGAATCCAATTTCCAAGCCCATTAATTTAAGTTGAT
>JAQBOM010000003.1 GCA_028288025.1 Mucilaginibacter sp.
ACCGCGGGGAAGCTTAACTCAAATATTTTATGCTGTCGTGCCTCGTCGGCATTATTATACAGTAAAACCGCATAAGCTTTCTTTTCATCGCGCCCTGCCCTGCCGGCTTCCTGGTAATAAGCCTCAAGGCTTTCGGGCACATCTTTATGTATCACAAAGCGCACATCCGGCTTATCAATGCCCATCCCGAAGGCATTGGTAGCCACAATAATCCTTGTTTTATTATTTTTCCAGCTCTCCTGTTTTTTTGAGCGTTCGTCTGGCGTTAGACCCGCATGATAATAATCGGCCTTGATTCCGTTATCATTATAAAACTTAGCTATTTCTGCACATTCACGTCTGCTGCGCACATATACAATACCACTGCCCTTTACACCGGTGGCAACGTCCAGCATTTTGCGGAACTTATTCTCCTCATATTGCACCACGTAGCTGATATTCTTTCGCCCAAAGCTTTTTTGAAAGACGATGCCTTTTTTAAATTGTAGCTTTTCCTGTATATCCACCCTAACTTCGGCAGTTGCCGTAGCAGTAAGTGCCAGTACAGTCACATCCGGATGCAGTTCACGCAGATCAGCGATATGCAGGTATGATGGCCTGAAATCATATCCCCATTGCGATATACAATGCGCCTCATCAACCGCAATCAGGTTTACCTTCATGTATTTGATACGCTCGCGCACCAGGTCAGACAACAATCGTTCGGGAGATAAATATAAAAACTTAACCGCGCCATAAATACAATTATCCAGCGCTATATCAACCTCGCGCTTGCCCATGCCCGATACTATGGCAACAGCTTCAATACCTTTTTCCTTTAAATTCTCTACCTGGTCCTTCATCAGGGCGATGAGCGGCGATACTACAATACATATCCCCTCTTTGGCCATAGCAGGCACCTGGAAGCAAACCGACTTACCACCACCCGTAGGCAGCAGCGCCAAAGTATCATGCCCCAACAATACGGATTGGATGATATCCTCCTGCATTGGGCGGAAGGTATCATGGTTCCAGTAAGTATTTAGTATTTCCTGTATTGTCATTTTATTATGGCAGTCCAAAACTATTAAAATGCATCAATAGTTTTAACTTAGCGCCTATAAAGAATTAATTGATGAGGCTTCTTAATATAACGATAATATTTTTAATCATAGCCTATAATGTGCAGGCCCAAAAATGGAACGTTGATAATCCTCCCGGCCAGGCAAAAAAAGTCACCATCAATACCAACGAGGGCACCTGGATGAATTTAGATGTTAGCCCCGATGGCAAAAGCATTGTATTTGATCTGTTAGGTGATATCTATACCATACCATTTACCGGCGGCAAGGCCACTCTGTTAACTGGTGGCAAGGCTTGGGATGTGCAACCTCGCTATAGTCCTGATGGTAAATTAATATCCTATACCAGCGATAAGGAGGGTGGAGATAATATATGGATAATGAATGCCGATGGCAGCAATAAGCACGCTATCACCAAAGAAAGCTTTAGATTATTAAACAACGCCAGCTGGACACCCGACGGGCAATATGTTGTAGCACGCAAGCATTTTACCGGTACGCGCTCGCTTGGCGCAGGCGAAATGTGGTTGTATCATAAAAATGGCGGCGAGGGCATACAACTAACCAAACGCAAAAACGACCAGCAGGATGCCGGCGAGCCAACCGTATCACCTGATGGCAAGTTTATTTATTGGAGCGAGGATGTTACGCCCGGGCCATATTTCCTTTATAGCAAGGACCCTAACGCGGGTATATATGCCATAAGGCGCTTAAACCGCGAAACGGGCAATATTGAAACCGTTACCGGTGGCGCAGGTGGTGCATGCCGTCCGCAAATATCGCCCGATGGTAAGTTGCTGGCCTTTGTGAAACGGATCAGGCTGAAATCGGTTATGTATCTGCGTAGAATTGAAACGGGCGAAGAATGGCCGGTGTATGATGACCTGTCGCACGACCAGCAGGAAACGTGGGCCATATTTGGTGTATATCCCAATTTTGGCTGGACACCCGATAGCAGGAATCTTATATTTTATGCTAAAGGCAAAATTTGGAGCATGGATATAAATACACTAAATCCGGTACAAATTCCTTTCGAAGTTTCATCGCAGCAAAACATTACCGAAGCGCTGCATTTCCCTCAAAAGGTCTTCCAGGACGAATTCCCAGTGAAGATGATACGCCAGCTTACTACATCGCCCGATGGTAAATTTGTAGCCTTTAACGCGGCGGGCTATATCTATATTAAGGAGTTGCCAAAAGGCGAACCAATGCGCATAGATACCGTCAAAGATTTTGAATACAGCCCCCAATTTAGCCCTGATGGAAAATCGTTGGTTTATGTTGATTGGAGCGACGCTTTAAAAGGCTCAATAAATAAAATAGATCTGACCACCCATCAGATAATAAGAGTTACTACCGAAAAAGGATTTTACTATACCCCAAAATTCAGTAACCATGGCGATAAAATAATTTACCGCAAAGGCGAAGGTAATGACAACCTGGGATTTGCTTTTGGCACTAATCCCGGTATATATATTATCCCATCAGCAGGTGGCACTGCGCAAATGGTTATTAATAATGGCATTAACCCGCGTTTTTCTACAGATGACACCAAAATTTATTATCAAAGCAGCGAGGGGGGTAAGAAAGCTTTTAAGGTAATGGATGTTAGCGGCGCTAACCCAAAAACATTATATACCTCTACCTACACCACTCAGTTTGAACCAAGTCCTGATGGTAAATGGATAGCTTTTACAGAACTGTTTAACTGCTATATAACCCCATTAGTTAATACCGGTAACGCACAGGACCTATCGGCAACCAACAAATCATTGCCGCTTAGCAAACTAACACATGACGCAGGCACCTATCTGCACTGGAGCAAGGATAGTAAAAAACTAATGTGGACGTTAGGGCCAAAATATTTTTCAAGGGATATTCGTAATTCGTTTCCGTTTGCAAAAGGCGATACTGATAAAACACCTGTTATTGATACCGTTGGTATTGATATGGGCCTGAAACTAAAAACCGATGTACCCGATGGCAAGATAGCCTTCACCAATGTGCGTATTATTACCATGAAGGGCGATGAGGTTATCGAAAAAGGCACTATCATCATCGACCATAATAAGATAGATGCAATAGGCAAAGCTGCAGATATACAAATACCTGCGGATGCCAAGGTTTATGATGTTACCGGCAAAACCATTATGCCGGGCATAATAGATGTACACGCGCATTTACACCCCAGCCCGGATGGTATTTCGCCGCAGCAGGATTGGAGCTATTTTGCCAACCTGTCTTACGGCGTAACCACCTCTCATGATCCGTCGAGCAATACCGAAATGGTATTCAGCCAATCAGAAATGTTAAAGGCCGGGCGTATGGTTGGCCCGCGGGTATACTCAACCGGTTCTATATTATATGGTGCCGATGGCGATTTTAAGGTGGTAATTAATAGCCTGGATGACGCACTTTCTAACCTGCGGCGCTTGAAAGCGGTGGGTGCATTTTCTGTGAAAAGTTATGGCCAGCCGAGACGCGAGCAGCGCCAGCAAATTGTAGAAGCCGCGCGCCTGTTGCAAATGGAAGTAGTGCCAGAGGGTGGCTCTACCTTTTTTACCAACATGAATATGATTGTAGACGGGCAAACCGGTATTGAACATAGCATACCTGTTTGGCCGGTTTATAAAGATGTTAAAAGCTTATGGAATGATAGCAAGACCGGCTACACCCCTACTTTAATTGTTAGCTACGGTACCCAGTTTGGCGAGAATTACTGGTATGACCGTACCGAAGTTTGGAAGAATGAGCACCTGTTAAACTTCACGCCCCAATATATAGTAGATTCACGCTCGCGGCGCAGAACCACCTCTGAATATGGTGAATATGGCCATATAGAGATATCCAAATATGTAAAGCAAATTGCTGATGGCGGCACCAAAGTAAACCTGGGTGCCCATGGGCAATTGCAGGGCCTTGGCGCGCATTGGGAAATGTGGATGCTGGCACAAGGCGGAATGACCCCGCTGCAGGTTATACGCTGTGCAACCATTAATGGTGCATCATATTTAGGTATGGATAAAGAAATTGGCTCGTTAGAAAAAGGCAAGCTGGCAGATCTTATTGTACTCAATCAAAACCCGCTGGACGATATCCGCAACAGCGATAATATAAAATATGTGATGATAAACGGCCGACTGTACGACTCGGACAGTATGAACGAAATTGGCAATCACGATAAACTGCGTATGCGTTTTTGGTGGCAGTTAAACCGCGGCGACAGCGTAAACCTGCCGGTTGGTAATACAGAGACGTATTTGTTTATGAGTGAGGATGGAGGAAATTAGCACATCTTGTTTCACACGTGGTGAAACAAGATGTAACAAGTGAAACAAGATTTTGAGTTAAAGTGTTGTTTATAAGATAATTGTGAAAAAGTGATGTAACAAAATGTAACAACTTATTCGTCAGTATTTTTAGGTGTAATTTACAATCATTTCATTGATAATCAAATAATTACAAATTTGCTAATTTAGGAGTGGTGAAACAAGTTATTTGAAACAAGATGAAACAAAGTCACTGACATATAATACCGCCATTATACCAGTTGCTGCCGACAGTTTAAGCGTCCACGTTTAAATTAAAAATCCTGCCTGCAAGCGTCTACGCTTGCAAAGATTAAAATTAATACTTAATAGCAAACGCCCAAAGCTTTTCAACTTTGGGCGTTGCTACACATTTAATCTACACAACTATTTTCTTTCACTCTTCTCACGGTGTGAGAATCCGCTCCAACTTCCGCATAATAGTATATTGTCTTTGATTTTATTATAAATAGCAGCGTTAACTGTGCTGCTAATTACAATTGCACCATTTGTACGTACGGCGGCATCTAATTGGGCAGCAGCCATTCCGCTTATCAGTTTAGTTAAATTTAGTTTGGCTAAAGTCGCAACGTCTGTTTTACCATCAATGGTTATATTTTCGGCTTCCACCTTTATTAAAGCATCATCGTTATAGTCAAGCTCTATAGGTACAACTACGCCGCCCTGAGTGGTAAAGTTCCCTTTTAAAGTAAGCGGTATAGCCGCTGTTGTGCTTTTTACAAGGAGAACCCGCAATTCAATTTCGGTATAAGTACCGGTATCAATTGCTGCGCTTATTGAAGCAGGGCTAATTGCAAACAGATCAATGTTTGTTAAATTTTTACTGGTGATCTCGATAGCCGTATTTTTCTTTTTGGCTTCTAATTTAAAAGAAGCGATGTTAGCCGTGCCTGATGTCCAGGTAATACTGGCTGAAGTAGCGTTTGTGCCAACCGAATTGGTTGTCATACCGGGTGTTGTAATTGATGCCGGAAGCAAATTACTTGGGTTTGTGGCACTAAGCGCAAATGTGACTTGTGTTGCTGAGGTAACCGCGCTATTATCCTTTTTACAAGCGTTTAAGGCTAAAATGAATGTTAATACTGCAATGCTTTTAATACAATTTGATAGGTTCATTTTTAAATGGGTTTTATTGTAATACGTTTGTTACGAACAATTAGTTTTCTTTATGTTTAAAAAACATTTAACTAAAAGCTAAATAAGCACTGATTATCAATAATTTGAGGAATAATTTATTTTTCAACAATGAGTATGTTTCATTTTGGGTGGGCGGAATAAATGTCTGCTTCATTTTTAAATAAAGCCATAAATCCCAACAAAAAAGCCCCCGATTTCTCGAAGGCTTTCAAATATCTAAAAGACTAATTATCTTTTTTCAATCTCCACATAATCCTTATCAACAGCGCCTACATAAATTTGGCGCGGGCGGCCTATTGGCTCTTTGTTTTCTTTCATTTCTTTCCATTGTGCTATCCAGCCCGGCAAACGGCCCAGAGCAAACAAAACGGTAAACATATCAGTAGGGAAACCTAACGCGCGGTAAATGATACCCGAGTAAAAATCAACATTAGGATATAATTTACGCTCTACAAAGTATGGATCTTTTAAAGCTACTTCTTCCAGCTTTTTGGCTATCTCCAGTACTTCATCATCAATGCCTAATTTCTCTAATATTTCATCGCAAGCCTTTTTAATGATCTTGGCACGCGGATCGAAGTTTTTATAAACACGGTGACCAAAGCCCATTAAACGGAAAGGATCGTTTTTATCTTTCGCTTTGTTTATCCATTTATCGGTATCGCCCCCATCTTCTTTAATTTTCTCCAGCATTTCAATTACCGCCTGGTTGGCACCACCATGTAGCGGTCCCCATAAGGCAGATATACCTGCAGATACAGAAGCATAAATATTAGACTCGGACGAACCTACTATACGCACTGTAGATGTTGAGCAATTTTGCTCATGATCTGCATGCAGTATTAATAAGGTATTCATAGCGTTTACTACTACCGGGTCAACCTCAACATCCTCGGTACGCTGACCAAAGGTCATGTTAAGGAAGTTAGTAACATAATCGTATTTATTTTGAGGATAAATAACCGGATGACCCAATGATTTTTTGTATATCCATGAAACTACAGTAGCCATTTTAGCCAGCATTTTAATAATGCTAAGGTTAAGCTCGTCTTTGCTTTGATTAGGTTTTAAAGATTCAGGATAAAAAGCCGATAATGAACACACCAATGATGACAATTGACCCATTGGATGAGATTTTGACGGAAAACCATCAAAAAATTTCTTCATATCCTCATGCACTAAAGTATGGCGGCTTATTTCATATTGGAAACTTTTTAACTGCTCTGCAGTAGGCAGAGTCCCGTATATCAGCAAATAGGCAACCTCTATAAAGGTTGATTGCTCTGCTAATTGTTCGATGGGATAACCACGGTATTTAAGTATACCCAGCTCTCCATCTAAAAAAGTGATTGCGCTTTGTGTAGCGCCTGTATTTTTATAACCAACATCAAGGGTTACATAACCGCTTTGATCTCTCAATTTTGAAATATCAATAGCTTTTTCACCTTCTGTACCTTCTATAATTGGAAGATCGTATGTTTTATCACCTATTTTTAATTGTGCTAAGTCTGACATAGATAGATTTTTGTATTTGCAACAAATATATGCAAATCTGCGTATAATTTAGCTGTAACTATGGTTGGTCAATTGTAAAAAAGTTGTCTTATAAACCTTATTTTTAATAAAATATATGCAATTGGTATATTCGTCGCTAAAATCTACTAAAAAATATAATTATTAATGGCAACAAATGGCCCGCCGGTATTACTAATTTCTATTTACTATAATATAGGCTTACCGTTAATGGCACTTACGGTTATAATTTTTTTTATGATTATTACCTATCGGCGCAGCATCCGGAAAGCCGTTGAGTATTACACAGCCAATTTGCCTAACTCTCCGCACCAGCTTAATGCTCTTATTAACTCTCTTAATGATATTATTTTTGAGTTTAATGAAGATAAAGTTTGCCTGAATGCCTGGTTCAATGAATTTACCGACCGGGTGATTAGCCCTAAAGAATTGGTTGGTAAAAAACTGGAGGATATTTTAGGGCATGAACGTGCATTAAAATTCAATACCGCGCTTGATTATGTTATCAACACCCGAAAATCGACAGCTATTGAATATCTTTCTGATCATGGTACAGGCAACTGGCTCATTGCAAAGCTAACACCGGTATTAGATCGGAGTGGAAATTATACGCATCGTATTTCGGCTTCGGTTACTGATATATCTGAACAGAAAAGGTATGCCGATGCTTTAAAAGAAAACGAGACATTATTACTTGAGGCACAGGAAGTTGCTAAAATTGGCAATTGGTGGTACGATAACAAAACAAAGCACACCTACTGGTCTGCCAGTTTAGCAGCCATACTGGAAGTTAATGACATACCCGAGGGTGTTAGCAAGTATGATTATTATTTAAGCCTGACGCATCCGGATGACAGGGATAATTACCGTGATTTTTTGACGAATATTACCTTATCAGGCGAGAAGCAATATGAACACCGTTTAATTACACCATACGGAAACCTGAAATATATTAAATTTGTAAAAGGGGATATCACTTTTGATGAGCATGGAAACGTACTACGCATATTTGGCTTTCTGCAGGATATAACCCAGGTCAGGCTATCAGAAAAAGCAATAAAAAAAGGCCATACAGAATTAATTGAAGCACTAGCCATTGCAAAAATAGGTAACTGGAACTGGGATATTTCGTCGCGTAAATTGGTATGGTCTGATGAAATTACTCATATTTTTGAGGCTGAGCCTTTTTTGTTCGTCCAATCGGGTTTGTTACGCTTTCTTTTAACGTTTGTACACAGAAACGATAAGTTTATTTTACGGCCTTTATTTAAAGGCGTTACCAATAATGCCAACTACACCTGTGTTTTTCGTATAGTTACCCCTAATGGTACCATTAAATATGTAAGCGTAATTGTTAGTGCACTGCAAAAAAACGAAGATGGCAGCATAGGTAAAATTATAGGCACCTTACAGGATGTTACCGACAGGAAGCGGGTAGAAATAGATTATAAACGAGCCGAAAACAAATATAAGCTGGTATTAGAAGCTATTAAATTAGCAGCAGTATCATTAGATAACAAGGGCAATATTACTTTTTGTAATCCGCATCTGGCCAATATATTAGGATATACTCCAAAAGAGATATTGGGCATGAACTGGATGGATTCTTTCCTTCCGCCGAAATTAAATGAGACGGTTAATAACTGGTTTGTAAGTAACACCATTCCTACACAAAATACAAACCCGGTAGTGTGCCGTAATGGCGAAGAACGCATTATTAGCTGGCAAAATACAATAAGTTATGATGAAAATGGCTTGCTGAAAGAAACTACTGCAATTGGCGAGGATATAACCGACCAGCAAAAAGCAACCCGGGAGCTAATATCGGCGAAAGAGATCGCAGAAAGATCATCGCGTTTTAAATCTGATTTCTTATCAATAATGAGCCATGAGATAAGAACGCCGATGAACGCGGTTATTGGCACCACCAATTTGTTGTTAAGCGAGGACCCTAAGCCAGAGCAATTAGATTATTTGAATATCCTCAAATTCTCTGGCGAGAATTTGCTTGATATTATTAATGATATACTTGATTACAATAAAATTGAAGCTGGTAAATTAGAGCTTAACGATTTAAAGTTTAATATTCATCAACTTACTCAAAAAATAAAGCAATCCTTCCAGTCAAAAGCAATAGAGAAGAAATTAACTATTGATTTGCTTATTGACGAGAGTATTCCTGAATATATAACCGGAGATCAAATCCGCCTGAGCCAGATCTTAAATAACCTGATAAGCAATGCGGTTAAATTTACCCATAAAGGCGTAATATCCATCCATTTACAAGCTGAAAAAACTGATCGTAAGCAGATTACTATTAAGTTTACTGTTACAGACACAGGCATTGGTATAGCACCCGAAAACCTGGACATTATATTTGATCCGTTTACACAAGTGCCAATAATTAATAACAGCAATACCGGTGGTACAGGGTTAGGTTTGGCTATCACCAAACGATTGGTAAATCTTCATAAAAGCAATATTTCTGTTATAAGTGAGCCTGGTAAAGGCACTTCATTCACTTTTACTATTTCATTTATGCTGCCTCAAAATGAGTTAAGTGTACCGCCTGCTATAAGCAATGCGCCAATGCTTAACCTATATGGAATGAACGTATTGGTAGTTGACGATAATAAAATGAACTTGCTTATTGCTTCAAGATTCTTAAAAAAATGGCAGGCAAATGTTGAGGAAGCGCTAAACGGACAAATAGCAGTTGATATGGTTAAGAATAAAGCTTATGACCTAATAATAATGGACCTGCAAATGCCGGTAATGGATGGCTTTGAAGCAACACGGATCATAAAAAACAGTAATGCCGCTATACCAATTATAGCACTTACCGCTGATGCAATGCCCGAAACTTATGCTAAAGCATTGGCTGCAGGCATGAGCGATTATTTGACCAAACCATTTGTACCGGCTATATTCTTTGAAAAAGTTGCCCGGTATTACAAGCAGGCTATTTGAGGGTGAAGATTGGTTATTAAAGATTGGTGGTTAAAGATTAAAGATTGGGCCTGTCTTTTTATAATTTCGACGCACTTAACATAATGTATCTTCAATCTTCAATCTTCAATCTTCAATCTTCAATTAGATCGTATCGCTTCAACAGGATCAAGTTTTGATGCAAACCACGCCGGCACAATACCAGATACTATACCAATACCAACAGATGTACCCAAGCCTATAATTATATTTTTCATGTAAAGCACAACAGCAATATCTGCCACCCATTTCACTAAAAATGTGCCGCCATATACCATTAATAATCCTATCAGCCCACCCATGAGGCAAAGAATAATAGCCTCTATTAAAAATTGCAATAAGATAAAGTAGTTTTTGGCCCCCAACGATTTTTGAATACCTATAATATTGGTACGCTCTTTTACAGAAACAAACATAATATTAGCTATGCCGAACCCGCCTACCAGTATAGAGAATAAACCAATTATAAAACCGGCAATATTAATTACTTTAAATACAATATCTAATTGATCAGAAAGCATGGTGCTTTCATTTAAAGCAAAGTTATCCTCCTGGTTTGATCTTAAACTGCGAATAGAACGCATTAAGCCTTTAATTTCGCCTTTTACTTCCACTATTGGGATGCCGTCTTTACCCCTTACAATAATCGAAGGGCGATATTTTTCATTTTGAACATCAATTATATTATGGGCAAAGTTTAGCGGCAGTAAAACTTCTTTATCCGCAGATATACCCAG
Source organism: Mucilaginibacter sp. (assembly GCA_028288025.1). Taxonomy (GTDB): domain Bacteria; phylum Bacteroidota; class Bacteroidia; order Sphingobacteriales; family Sphingobacteriaceae; genus Mucilaginibacter. The sequence goes on from JAQBOM010000003.1 coordinate 10,786, forward strand.
CATGTCTTTACCTTCTTTGGCAAACACCCCTATAATGGTTACAAACCTGCCCATTACTTTAATTTGCTTGCCAACAGCAGTGCCTCCCGGAAATAAATTTTCGGCAATATCATTTCCTATTATAGTAACTGGCGCACCCGTTTTTGATTCCATTTCGGTAAAATACCGGCCATCCTGAAAATCAAAGTTCCAGGTTTTATTATGGTCTTGGGTAACCGCATCAATTTGTGCACCATCAACCGTATTACTTCCGTATTTTATAGTACGGTTATCAATACCAATTTCGTAAGAGATAGCTTCGGCTGTTTGGCTGCGTCTTTGTAATTCATCAAAATCCTTTAGTTTTGATACCGGGCGCTGCATAAATTTCCACCAGGGATATTCGCCGTCTGATACCCATGGCCATTTTTCAACGTAAACACTATTACTGCCTAATTTATTTACACTTGTTTGCAGGTTATCGCGCAGCGTATCAACCGCCGAAAAAACAGCAATAATGGTAAAAATGCCTATGGTAACCCCTAATAGCGATAGTAACGTACGCAGCTTATTTTGCCTTAATGAATCAAAGGCAAATAAGAAGCTTTCCCTGAAAAGTTTTAAAAATATCATATATTGTGATTGCACTGATTTTGATTGATTTCACAGATGGCAAACTCAATTAAAAAAGTGTTGTTATAAGTTAGATGATTACATGGGCATTAAGTTACATTAATTAGTTAATAAGCTTAAAATAAAAACAGTTAACTTAAATCAATGTATAATTAGTGCATTAAACCATCTAATCAGTGTAATCCATAATATAATCGGTGTAATCAACAATAATTATTTGTACATTTGCGCCCTGAAAATTCATATATATAAGCATGAAATTATCTCAATTTAAATTCAATTTACCCGAATCATTAATCGCACACACACCCGCAGCTACCCGTGACGAATCTCGTTTAATGGTATTACACAAAGATTCAGGCAAAATTGAGCATAAAGTTTTTAAAGACGTTCTGGACTATTTTGATGACCAGGATGTTATGATCCTTAATAACACCAAAGTATTCCCGGCCCGTATGTACGGCAATAAAGAAAAAACAGGAGCAACTATTGAAGTGTTTTTGTTAAGAGAGCTAAACAAAGAGCTTCGTTTATGGGACGTTTTGGTTGACCCGGCCCGTAAAATACGTGTAGGCAACAAATTATATTTTGGTGATGACGATTTGTTAATTGCCGAAGTTGTTGATAATACCACATCTCGTGGCCGTACTATCCGTTTCTTATTTGATGGTACTGAAGAAGAGTTTCGCCGCAACGTAGAAATATTGGGCGAAACACCGTTGCCTAAATACATCAAACGTAAAGCAACTGCCGAAGATAAAGAGCGTTACCAAACTATTTTTGCTAAACACGAAGGTGCTGTTGCGGCCCCTACTGCCGGCTTACACTTTAGCCGCGAACTAATGAAACGCCTTGAACTTAAAGGTGTTGAATTTGCCGAAGTTACCCTGCATGTTGGTCTTGGCACCTTCCGCCCGGTTGAGGTGGAGGACCTTACCAAACATAAAATGGACTCGGAGCAATTTATTATCGAAGAAAATCAGGCAAATATTGTAAACCGCGGAATAGATCTGAAAAAACGTATATGCGCTGTTGGTACAACATCTATGCGTGCCATTGAATCAGCAGTATCAGCCAATAAGACGTTAAAACCGGCTAACGACTGGACCAGCAAGTTTATCTTCCCACCGTATGATTTCAGCATAGCCAATTCAATGATCACCAACTTCCATACGCCTGAATCAACTTTGCTGATGATGGTTTGCGCCTTTGGCGGTTACGAGCATATCATGAACGCCTACGAAGTAGCTGTAAAAGAAAAATACCGCTTTTATAGCTATGGTGATGCCATGCTGATCATTTGATTTCGGATTTTTCGGTATTATTTGTTTTTTTAAAGCTCTCAAGAAGGCTTCGCCGTTTCGATGTTCGACCCGATAGCTATCGGGTTCGGATTTTGTTTAATGCGGATTGTAGAATGTTAATTGCGGAGTAAATTATTTATTCGGCCCACTGTATATCACGAGTGCTGCCGAATGAACTAATGAACCAATGAACTAATGACCATTTCTGATCTCACATCTCATTCAGATAGCTATCGGGACTCACATCTCAAATCTTTTGCGATCATTGTTGCCGGTGGCTCAGGCACGCGGATTGGTGGCGATGTGCCTAAACAATTTTTATTGTTGAAAGGCAGGCCCGTCTTGATGCATGCGATCGAGGCTTTCCAATATTCCGCTTTTAAGCCGCAAATCATAGTAGTACTTCATCCCGGTTATCACACGTATTGGGACGATCTTTGCAGGGAGCACAATTTTTCCATTCCCCATCAATTGGTCAGCGGCGGCGAAACCCGCTTCCATTCGGTCAAAAACGGGCTTGAATATATTCTTGGTGATGCAGACACACTAATAGCTGTGCACGATGCCGCCAGGCCGCTTACCAGCACAGCAATTATCGACGAAGCGTACCAATACGCTAGCATACACGGCAATGCCATCGCAGCGGTTAAAAGCCGCGACTCGATCAGGCAGGTTAAAAATGATGTTTCTTTGAGTTTACTGCGCGACGAAATTTATCTCGTACAAACGCCCCAGACCTTTCAGTCCGCCCAGTTGAAAAAAGCGTACCGGCAGCCCTATATCGATAAATTTACCGACGACGCCAGTGTAGTTGAGCAAACCGGCGTTCCCATCTATATTGTTGAAGGCAGCTACCGTAATATAAAGATCACTTTTCCTGAGGATATAATAATTGCAGAGTTGTTGCTGGGAGTCGATGGTCGATAGTCCATGGACCATGGTAATGTTGACATGAAAAAACAGCCCATAATCCACAACCAATTACAGCTATGGACTATGGACTATGATCTATTGACTAAAAGAAAGCGTCACGCGTTCCTGATCACTGCCAGGATAACTGCTATAATAGCGATAACCAGTAAAACGTGGATCAATCCACCTGCCGAATAAAAGAAAAATCCGAAAGCCCATCCTATGATGAGTATAACGGCGATGATGTACAATAAGCTTCTCATTTTTTGTAAAAGTTTTTAGTTGATAATGATATTCTAACCAAAACCGGTACAAAAAGTTTTATCAATAAAAAAAACCCTGCAAAAAATGCAAGGTTTTTTTATTAGTGCCTGAATACGTTAATACTCGTCTTCGTTAAAAAAGAAATCGTCCTTGGTAGGGTAATCAGGCCATATCTCTTCGATGTTCTCATACGGCTCACCGTCGTCTTCCAATGCCTGCAAGTTTTCAATAACCTCAACAGGCGCTCCTGAGCGGATAGCGTAATCAATCAATTCATCTTTCGTTGCGGGCCAGGGCGCATCTTCGAGGTGAGATGCCAGTTCAAGTGTCCAATACATATTTAAATATTTATATTAATCAGGTAATTTAATTTTTCGCAAAAGTATAATATTTTTAAGTTGATTATCAATATTTTTTTTGATTTAATTGATTTGGCTTTTACGGCGCATTAAGCGGATTAGTTTTGCATGTTTCAATTCTTTTTTTCCTGTTTAAAGATCATATCCTGGGTATCCATTGATTTTCAGGTATTTTATGATCATGACCCACTTTTCGTGCCAACGTGAAGAGGTAATCACTCAGCCGGTTCAAATAAATGGTTACTTTTTCGTCAACTGTACTTTCTTCGGCCAGGTGAACGGTCAAACGTTCGGCCCTGCGGCATACGCAGCGCGCGATGTGGCAAAACGAAACAGCGTTGCTCCCTCCCGGCAAAATAAAATGCCGCAGCCCGGGCAATTGCTCATTCATCAGGTCCATTTCTTTCTCAAGCAATTCAATATCGGCCATGTGCAGGTCGGGGATGATCATTTTTGACTTCTCCGGGTCGGAAGCCAGCGACGACCCAATGGTAAACAGCCTGTCCTGCACCTGTTTTAATATTTCTTTGTCGTGGGTGGTAATATCCTGATCGTTTATTAACCCAATGTACGAGTTAAGCTCATCTACCGTCCCGTAGCTTTCAATACGGATATGGTGCTTGGCAACGCGTGTACCGCCAATTAGCGAGGTAAGGCCTTTATCGCCGGTTTTGGTATAGATTTTCATTATTATTTCGGATGTCGGATTTTCGACCCGATTAGCTATCGGGTTCGGATTTATTATTTTGATTTCGAATTTAGGGTTTTGATTTCGGATTTCAATTTGGATAAAAGAATATGATTTCTAAACAACACCATATTAGCTTTTTAACGTTATTTAATTTTAATGTATTATTACCAAAAGTTCACGTTAATGGCGTTTATAATTCCGACATCGAAAATCCGAAATCCGAAATCTGTCAAGAGGATTCTCCTGCTATCAACCATATTGCTGTTTAGCTTTAAATGCGGCAGCACGGCTAAAAGCCCGGCTATTTGCGTCAGTCAAAAAAACACGGTGCAAAGCTTTTTAAGTGAAAAGCAGTTTAACGATCTTTTTCCGCAGCGCGATAAATTTTACAGTTACACCGCTTTTATAAAAGCGACCAGGGAACTGGCACTTATTAAAGTAAAGGTGGCGCGCCGGGCGGCATCGGTTTACCAGTTTACCCGTACGGATAAAAGTACCGGAAAATCCACCATCGCGCGCCAGGACCCGGACTGGAACGAAGACTGGGCAAAAAAAAGTCGCGACAGCAGTTACGTAATTGATTACGGCAATTTTTGTACGGAAGGCAGCGTGCAAACCTGCAAAAAAGAACTGGCGGCGTTTTTCGCACACATCGCACATGAAACCCGGCACGGCGAAAACGGGAAATATAACGACGGCCTGATGTTCAGGCACGAAAGCAATACCTCGCTACTTTATATCACCGAAAACGACACTTATCCACCCGCCGCAGGCAAAAAGTACTATGGTCGCGGGCCTATGCAGCTAAGCTATAACGGTAATTATGGCTATGCATCCGATTGTATTTTTGGCGATAAAAAAATATTACTCAACAACCCCGAACTGGTTGAGACAGATCCTGTGACCGCATTTAAAACTGCGATTTATTTTTGGATGACACCGCAAACCTACAAACCTTCGGCTCACGATGTGATGATTGGCAAATGGCAGCCAAATGCCACCGATAAAGCTGCCGGGCGCACGCCTGGGTTCGGTATGACCATAAACATTGTTAACGGCGAGGTTGAATGCAGTAGAGGCGACAATATGTACAACATGAATGACCGGATCGGTTTCTACAAATACTTTTTAACCAAACTCGGCGCCAGCGATCCAAATTGCGCGTGCTCTTGTGGCAAGATGAAATCTTATTGACCCTTAATCCAGTATCAGTTCCAAAAACTTCAGGTCGAGCCAGCGGTTAAATTTAAATCCCACTTCTTTAAAATGGGCCGCTTCAACAAAGCCGAAAGATTGGTGCAACCGCAGGCTAACTTCATTATCAGCGCTGATGCCGGCTATAACAGCATGCATGTTCATCTTCCTGGCGCGGTCAATCAATGGCTGCAGCAGCAGTTTGCCAATGCCCTTGCCTCGCTGTGAAGCTGTTACATACACCGATATCTCAACCGTAAACCGGTAACAGGGCCATACCCTGAAATGCCCGTAACTACTAAAACCGGCAACTGAACCCTCCGCCTCAGCTACAAATACCGGGAAGTTATCTGTCCGCCTATCGTGGTACCAGTCCTGCCGCATTTGCAAGGTGTGCGGCTGCTCGCTATAAACCGCAGTGGTATTGAGTATGGCATCGTTATAAATATCCAGGATGGCCGGCAGATCGCTTTCCTGTGCATCGCGAACAATTATCATTTTTTTTTGTGCAAATTTTTGATGGTGCAAATTTCAGATAGGCAAATGTGTGGATTTTATAGCAGTCGGCCTTTTGATCTCATAAGCAAAGAGCTGCCTTTGTTAACAGCGTGTAGTAACACCGCGACAAAACTGCGACACAATACGTTCGCCCTTAAAGCAAAACACCCCTTGATAAAAGGGGTGCTAAGTATATTATTAATCTTTTTTCTCGCCGCCGGAACCTCCAGGGCCACCTGGACCGCCAGGGCCTCTCCTGCCGCCTTCCGGAACTTTAAGTTCAGGATGCGGGTTGCCCCTATGACAGGTATTGCAGTTTATACCCGTTCTGGCCATCATGCCAAGTGAATCTTTTTCTGCTTTGAAAAACTTTGAATTGATCTTATTCATCATTTTATACATATGACGGGCCGCAGTTTTTTCGGGTTTTGCATCACTCGCAAAGTCCATTTTCTTTGCTGCTTCATCTCGCACGTGGCAAAAAGCACAATTCACGCCCAGTGAATGCGCCCACTCATCCATTACCTTACCTAACTGTTGGTGTGTCAAATTCTTTGGCAATACCTTCAGGTTTTTATATCCAGGTTTATCGGGAGCCATAGAAGTAAGCGCCACAAACGTGACTATCGATGATAAGCCAAGCATGGCTATAATTTTTCTATTTAATAGCATATTGTCATTATTAAGTCATCTAAATTAAAACAATACTTTCAATACGCCAACAAATAGGTAATTATAAATGCAGATAGGCGTAACTTTTTAGTTACAACCCGTGTCTAATAGATAGTTATAAGCCGGAAAACTCTCTTCTCTAAAAAAAATAAAAATAAATTTGGATTATTACGAATTAGTCGTAGATTTACGAAACAATCGTAATTACATGGAGAAATTATCAAAACAAGAAGAAGAAGCCATGCAGGCCGTATGGCAATGCGGAGCAGGTTTTATTAAAGATTTTTTAGACCTGATCGAAGAGCCGAAGCCGCCTTATACCACCCTTGCTTCAACCATTAAAAACCTGGAGCGCAAGCACTTTGTAAAAAGCGAAAAACTGGGTAACTCCTACCGCTACGCCGCAACGATACACGAAGAAGAATACAAAAAGAAATTTATGAGCGGCTTTGTGAACGACTACTTCCAAAACTCATATAAAGACCTGGTCACCTTTTTCGCTAACGAAAAAAAGATCAGCGCCGGCGAACTAAAAGAGATTATTAAATTGATTGAAAACCGTAAATCATAAAGTCATGCCAGCTTTGTTTATTTTCCTGCTAAAAGTAAATATAGCCCTGCTGCTTTGCTGCGCGGGATATTACCTGGTGCTAAGGCACCTTACTTTTTACACGCTCAACAGGGTATACCTGGTTGCGGCTATATTATTTGCCAGCATTTATCCGCAAATAAACCTGTCGGGTTTTGTACAGCGGCACCAGGAGTTCACTAAACCCGTACAGGCGGTGGTCATTAACTGGCGGGCTCCGGCAAACGCTCTGATTAAACCATTTACGGAGCCTGATTACTGGCACTGGATGGAAGTTATTTTCTGGACAGGTGCGGCGCTGCTTGCCCTGCGGTTGCTGAGCCAATTATATTCATTGTTTAAACTGTACCGCAATTCAGTTCCGGCACAGATTCACAACCATCGGGTAAGGATACTGGATGGCGAAAATGGCCCTTTTTCATTTTGGAAAAGCATTTATATTAACCCAAACAAGTACAAGGCCGCCGATTTAAAAGCCATTTTATTGCACGAGCAGGTGCATGTAAACGAGTGGCATACTGTGGATATCCTGCTGGCCGAACTGAGCACCATATTTTACTGGTTTAACCCTGGTGTGTGGCTGATGAAGAAAGCCGTACGTGAAAACATCGAGTTTATCACCGACCGTAAAATATTAAACGGAGGAGTAGACGCTAAACAATATCAATACAGTTTAGTGAATGTAAGTTTTGCTGCATCGCCCCAAACGCTGGTGAATCATTTCAATATATCAACCATTAAAAAACGAATAATCATGATGAACGCAAAAAGATCTTCGAAATTTAACCTTACACGTTATGCCTTTTTAGTGCCGGCCGTAGTGGTGTTATTGCTAATATTCAGCATCTCAAGGGCCGCGCTGGTTAAAAAAAACGCCCCATTATTTAAAATTGAAACACCAAAAATCCCGAGCAAAAAAATTCAGGCTCAAATCGTTGCAGAAATTCCGGTACAAACGTCAGCAAAAGCTAAACAAATAGATTTGCCCGCACCCACAAGCGTTGGCGATACCATTAAGACCGATAATGTGCTGATAAAAACATCCGGCAGCTCCGATTCATTAAATTATATAATAAACGGCGTAAAAGCCACCAAGGCTGAGTTTAAGGCACTTGACCCGGACCATATTTACGCGGTTGAAGTTGTTTCTGCCGAAAGAGCAAAGAAAATTTTTGACCAGCTTAATAACAACCACAGCGTATTATTCGTAACCACCGACGATTCAGAATCCGGTAAAAAGTTCAAAGAAAAAATTGATGAACTGAATGATAACAGCTATACCCTGGCTTCCAAAGTTTCAACCTGGAATAGCGAGCCGGCCACTATGGCTTTGGCCGGAAAAGCCGAAGCGCTGAGCCTGACATTGCCACGCGCCAGATACCGCATTGACGCACGTAAAAAAGCACATACCCTGACCAAAGCAGGCGACAAATGGGTTATCACTGAAAATAATGAACCGTTGATCGTTCAAGAGTTCGCCGATTCGACCTATGTTCACGCAAAAGCCCTCAAAAATATTTTAAAAACTTATACGTTAAATAGCCATTTAAAAAAAGGGAAATTCGATACAATGTTTTATGCCACGCCAAGACATGGATTGACTTATACACCCAAAGCTTTGGTGGCTGGTAAATGGAATTTCAACAATGAAACCAATATCCGTCATCTTTCAAGCAAAATGATCATGATCGACGGAAAGGAAGCCTCGGAGAGCGACCTGAAAAAATTATCTGCTGCAAACATTGAAAGTATGAGCGTTAAACTGGGCGATGAAGTAACCAAACAATATGGAGAGAAAGCAAGAAACGGAATTGTATTTATCGAAACAAAAAAGGCTTCACATTAGTTATTACGACCAGGCTGATTGAGTAGATTAGGTTATACCCCCGGTAATGCACGAAGCGTGTTGATAGTTAATAATAAAGCAAATAATTAGCCTCTCACCCTCCCTATACCCTACCGGAATAACCTGACCAACTCAATCAACCTGATCAATCAACTAGCTTCGGCCAGTTTTTCGTTTTCAAGTAGGTCGAGCAGGGCTTTCTCAGCCGTGTTTAATTCGGCTGTGTTAACATCTTTATTCTCATCTAATTTTTCGATATATTTAAATATCGTTCCGTCCTCGTAGCTTTTTATCACGGTAGGGTGCACATAATATTTTTTGCAAACGGTGCGTGTGTTGCCCAGGTTAAGCGCCACTTCATCCAGCACGTTCACAATTTTTTTGCGGCATTCGGTTATGGTATCAAACTCGCCCGCTTCTTTAAAGGCATACAACGCGCTTACGCTGCCGGCCCAGGTACGGAAGTCCTTAGCGGTGAAGTCCTCGCCGGTAATTTCCTTTAGATAATGGTTTACATCGCCTGAGCCGACCGTACAGTGCTGACCTTCGGAGTTATAATACTGGAAAAGTTCCTTGCCGGGGATATCGCGACATTGCTGTACTAACCGGGCAAGCTTACGGCTATGCAACGCAACTTTATGATATACCCCCTTCTTCCCCTTAAATTCAAAATCAATAGCAGATCCTTCAATCTTAACATGCCTGTTCAACAGGGTGGTTAAGCCAAACGAACCATATAATTTTTTGTATGATTCATTCCCTATCCGGATGCTGGTTAATTCCATTAGCCGTACTACCAGGGCTACCACCTTATCGTGGTCAAGCTGGGGCCGGGTAAGGTCTTTGTCCACTTGCTGGCGTATTGACGGCAAATGAGCCGCGAACAGCTGCATGCGGTAATACTTTGACTGGTTGCGGATCTTACCCCAGTCGGCGTGGTAACGGTATTGCTTTCTCCCCGCAGCGTCGGTACCGGTAAACTGCAAGTGCCCGTTTTCATAAGGCGATATCCACACGTTGGCGTATGCCGGCGGTATAACCAGCCTGTTGAACCGGGTTATTAAATCCTTGTCCTTTACAACTTTCCCCTCACTGTCGTAATAACTCCATCCCTTACCCGCCTTTTTACGGGTATATCCCGGTGTTGAATCGGACACATAACGCAGCCCTACGGCTTTCGCGGTTATGACCGGGTCGCGGCCTATCTTTTCCAGTTTTTTTAACAACCTGTTCATTGCAGCTACAACAAGGGTTTACCGGATAGGTTTTTCACGGAAAGGCTGCAGGATGCATTTAATTATAAATCAACTATTTATATTTGTACGACCACTTTTTATCGCAAGGCTGGTAATAAAAGCAAGGCCCGTTTTTGTGTTATGTTCGCTTTTGATGATACGCGAACACCCCGAACAGGCGCGAACACCCCCGAACACCCGCGAACACGCCAGAATATCACAGGGTAGCCCTGCTAATCCCACGTATTTGGAAGATTATCGCCAATCATGACCAAACATATTATCGCTTTATTTTACCCTTTCCTGACCGTTCTTAATACTCAAAATTTGAATTTTACCTCCATCAAAATCATCAACTTATGAAATACAATTTTTTAGGCAATACCGGCCTGGTGGTATCTGAACTGTGCTTTGGTACCATGACATTTGGCGGAAAGGGCTATTGGGAAGCCATTGGTAAAATTCAACAGCAGGGCGTAAACGACCTGGTGAAAATGGCCGTCGGCTCCGGCATTAACTTTATCGATACCGCCAACGTTTATTCATACGGAGAATCGGAAAAATTACTGGGACAATCGTTAAAGGACCTGGCCATAAACCGCCACGAACTGGTAATAGCCACCAAGGTGCGCGGCCGCATGAGCGAAGGATTAAATAATGTTGGCCTTTCACGCTACCATATTTTTCAGTCGGTCGACGAAAGTTTGCAGCGCCTGCAAATGGACCATATCGATATTCTGTATGTACATGGCGTGGATCCAAAAACACCGGTTGAAGAGGTCGTTCGCTCGCTGAATGATATCGTTTTAACCGGCAAGGTGCGTTACGTAGCCATTTGTAACTGGCCCGCATGGATGGTGATGAAAGCCATCGGCATTGCCAAACAGCATGGCTGGAACCAATTTGTGGGCATGCAATATTATTATTCGCTAGCAGGACGTGACATTGAAAGAGAAATACTGCCCCTGGCCCTCGATCAAAACCTGGCAGTAATGCCATGGAGCCCGCTGGCCGGTGGTTTCCTTTCGGGAAAATACACACGCAACAACGAAAAAGCGGGTGATTCTCGCCGGGATACTTTCGATTTCCCGCCGGTTAATAAGGAAAAAGCCTACGATATTATCGACGTGCTGGCCGAAGTTGGCAAGTTGCACAATGTCTCGGTAGCAGAAGTAGCTTTAGCCTGGGTACGTCAGCAAAAGGGCATCACCAGCACCATTATCGGCGCCAAGAATATCGATCAGCTGCAAGCCAATATCAAATCGACCGAAATTCAGTTAACCGAAGATGACCTGAAAAAGATCGACGATATAAGCGCTCTTCCAAAAGAATATCCCGGCTGGATGGTTGAAAGGCAATCTGCTGATAGGGAAATTAAGTCTTAAGTCCCGAGTCTTGAGTCCTGAGTCGTTATATTTAGGCTTTGGACTCAAGACTTAGAACTCAGTACTCAAGACTTTCACTACGTATTCTACCTGCTCCGGGTGCACATCCAAATGCAATACAAAACGGATGCGGTTCGCAGCAGTTGGCAAGGCTTTTATACCATGTTCAGCAAGTTTTTGTGAAACTATCGCAGCGGGTTCAACAGTGTCAAACAATACCAGGTTAGTTTCGGCGGGCATAACTGCTGAAACCCACGGACATTTTGCCAGTGCTTCTGCTAATATCTGCGCATGTGCGTGGTCGACCTTTAACCGCTCCACATGATGGTCGAGCGCGTAAATGCCGGCTGCGGCTAAAAAGCCGGCCTGGCGCATACCGCCGCCAAAAACCTTGCGCACACGGCGTGCATATTTTATCGTGTCTCTATCTGCCAGAAACACAGAGCCTACAGGGGCGCCCAACCCTTTTGATAAGCAAACAGAAATGCCGTCGAAATATTTACCGTAATCCACCGCCTTATCGCCGGTATGGGCCAGCGCGTTAAAAATACGGGCGCCATCCAGGTGGAGCTTTAATCCTTTAGCCTTGCACAACGTGGCAATGGGTTTTATTTGCTCAAGGGTATAGCAGCTGCCGCCGCCCCTGTTCACGGTATTTTCCAGCACCACTAAACTGGTGCGGGGATAATGAATATTTTCGGCGTTGATCTCCGGCTCAATCATTTCGGCAGTGATGATACCGCGGTACCCATTTAGTAAGCGTGTGGAAACGCCCGAGTTAAAGGCAATCCCGCCGCCTTCGTAACGGTAAACATGTGCGGTTTGGTCGGCTATCAGTTCATCAAGCGGTTGGGTGAAACATTTGATGGCAATTTGATTGGTCATAGTGCCGGAAGGGCAGAAAATGCCGGCCTCCATGCCGAATATTTTGGCTGCTTTAGTTTCCAGCTCGTTTATACTTTCATCTTCACCAAAAACATCATCGCCTACTTTGGCACTCCACATGGCTTCCAGCATGCCGGGGGTTGGTTTGGTAACTGTATCGCTTCTTAGGTCAACTATCATAAATAAAAAATCGAAAGCCCAATTTTAGCGATTTTATTTGTTTTAACATGAACCGGCGACGAATTCCTGTCTTTTGCAATAAGTAATTTACAAATTGACGGGATCTCGTTTCAATTCCGTTAAATAGTTTTAATTTTGAGTATACAATAAACCCTCACTTTTATGAAAACCTACAAAGAAGAAATTACCATAGGCCAACTAGGCGTTAATTTTTTACTTGACGGCGATGATACAAATAACCAGATGGTTGTATTTGAATGCGTTTTCCCGCCCGGAGCCAAAGTGCCGGTACCCCATTATCATGTGGGGGTAGACGAAATGGTTTACGGACTTGAAGGTACAGGAAGTTCGTACGTTGACGGCAAAAAAATTGATATTAGCCCGGGCGACCATTGCTTTATCCCCCGGGGTGTGGTACATCATCATGATAATCACACCGGCGAAACAGTAAAAATGCTATGTGTACTTACACCTGCTTCGATAGGGCCGGCTTATTTCAGGGAAATGAGCGAGCTGCTGAAAGGCGGTGGGCCGCCTGATCGCGTAAAAGCGGCTGAGATCATGGCGCGGCACGGATTAATTGCGGCCGTTTAAATTTTATTACATTTCTCTTATACAATAAAAACCTTCGGTAACTGTTATTGCTAAGTTATGTACAGGCGGCTATTTCTTATTTTTTCATTCATCGTTATTGTTATTTCAGTTCACGCCCAAAAGTGGCAGCCCGGCCGCTTTACCGATATCAAAGGCAATGTTCAAACCGGGCTGATACACACGAATCCATCAGGCAAAGCGCCTATAAAAGATGAGGCATTCATTGAATTTAAAGAAGACAATAAAGCGGAACCGTTTAAATTAAGCGCCGGCGATCTGCGGTCGTTTATTGTCGGGAAAGATAGTTTTGTAGTGGCGCACGCCCCGCAAAATGAAAACTGGTCTAGAAGCGAGCTTGATTTTGTGAAGGTTGTGCTTGATGAACCGGTTAAACTATATGCAGCTCAGGCCGGTTCGGGCAAGGGCCGCGGATTTGGCTTTTCGCCGGGCATATCAACCGGCATTGGCACAGGTGGCTACGGTGGTGGTTTTGGCGGGGCGCTGGGCGGCGGCTTATCTATCCCGATAGGCGGCCGCGGGGGCAGCGAAAAAACCACCTGGTACTTTGGCGAAAATACCGCTGAAATGAAACGCCTTACCAACGAAAATTTTGAAGATATAATGACCGACATTATGGGCGACGAGCCCGATGTGGTTGATAAAATTCGCAGTAAGGTTTATGTGCTTGGCAATATTGATAAGCTTGTAGCCTATTTTAAACAAGTTACAGCATCACACAAAACCGAGTAATTTTTGTTGCTTTGTAACGGCGTATTTATACAAGTCACACCCCTGTTTCATGACAAAATTTGAAAGTAAAGTAAATATATCCTGCCCGGTAAACGAGGTCTACAGTTTTTTGGCCGACATGAATAATCACCGGCAACTGATGCCCGACGAAGTACTTGATTGGACATCAAACGTTGATGAAGCCAGTTTCGGAATCAAAAACATGGTAAAGCTTAGCCTTAAAGTTGCGGTCCGGGTTGAGAACCAGGAAATACGGATCGTTCCCGCAGTTAAAGCGCCTTTTGATGTCCTGCTTAGATGGAGTTTGTCGCCTGCCGGCGATGGCACTGAAGCCATATTTACCATTGAAGCCGATCTGAACATGATGATGAAAATGATGGCTTCGGGCCCCTTAAAAAAACTGGTCGACCAGGAAACGCACTTACTGGCATCCGTATTAAACCAATCCTAGCCTTTTTTCCGGTCATAAACAGGTAATTAAAGGCGCCCTCGGTTAATAAATTGCAGGATTTACCGTACTTTTGCGCCAAATTACAGGGGAAAAGCATGATCACGGTATCCAATCTATCTTTACGTTATGGCAAGCGCACTTTATTCGAAGATGTAAATCTTAAGTTTACGCAAGGCAATTGCTATGGCATCATCGGCGCCAACGGTGCCGGTAAGTCTACCTTTTTAAAGATACTTTCGGGCGAGATCGACCCATCAAGCGGCTCTGTAAGCTTCACGCCCGGCGAGCGCATGGCGGTTTTAAATCAAAACCACTACCAGTTTGACGAATTTTCGGTTATCGAAACGGTATTGATCGGCCATAAGGAAATGTATGCCGTGATGAAGGAAAAAGATGCGATCTACGCCAAAGAGGATTTCTCGGACGCTGATGGCCACCGCGCAGGCGAGCTCGAAAACCTTTTTGCCGAAATGGATGGCTGGAACGCCGAAAGCAATGCCGCTACCATGCTGAGCAACCTCGGCATCAAAGAAGAATTTCATTACAAGCTGTTAAAAGAGCTTGACGGTAACCAAAAGGTACGCGTGTTATTAGCCCAGGCCCTTTTTGGTAAACCCGATATTTTATTGCTGGATGAGCCTACCAACGATCTGGATATTCATACCGTTAGCTGGCTGGAAGATTTCCTGGCTTCTTACGAGGCCATTGTTCTGGTAGTATCGCACGACAGGCACTTCCTGGATACGGTTTGTACCCACGTTGTAGATATTGACTTCGCCAAAATGAGTATCTATACCGGTAACTATACATTCTGGTACGAATCGAGCCAGCTTGCGCTGAAGCAACGCTCGGACCAGAATAAAAAGACCGAGGACAGGGTTAAGGAACTACAGGAGTTTATCCGCAGATTTAGCGCCAACGCATCCAAATCGAAACAAGCTACCAGCCGTAAAAAGGCTTTGGATAAAATTAATATCGATGAGATACAGCCATCGAACCGAAAATACCCGGGTATTATATTCAACAACCAGGGCCGTGAGGCCGGCGACCAGGTACTGCAGGTTGAAAATTTGAGCAAGACATTAAATGGCGAGCTGCTATTTTCGCAGGTGCGCTTTATGGTGAACAAGGGCGACAAAATTGCTATTCTATCACAAAACAGTCTGGCTACCACTGCATTCTACAATATCTTAACCGGCAGGGATAAAGATTACAAAGGCGAGTTTAAATGGGGCGTAACCATCAATGCCGCCGACATCCCGATCGATAACGCCGAATATTTTAAAGGTAAAGATGATAACCTGATCGACTGGCTGCGCGAATACTCACCCGGCGAAAAGGACGACCAGTTTATCCGTGGCTTTTTAGGGCGCATGCTGTTCTCGGGCGAGGAGGTTTTGAAAAAAAGCAATGTGCTTTCAGGTGGTGAAAAAATGCGTTGCATGTTCAGCCGCATGATGCTGCAATCGGCCAACCTGCTGATGTTTGACGAGCCAACCAACCACCTCGACCTGGAATCGATCACCGCGCTGAATAACGGCATGAATGATTTCAGGGGCACTATCCTGTTCACCTCGCGCGACCATGAGCTTATACAAACCGTTGCCAACCGCATCATCGAACTAACACCCGGCGGCACCATCGATAAACTGATGACTTATGATGAATATATCAACAGCGAAGTGGTCCAAAAGCAAAGGGATGAGCTTTACGCGATGGTGTAAGATTTTATTTCGGATGTCGGATTTTCGTCCCGATAACTATCGGGATCGTATTTATTTAAGAAATGCATCCCTCGGACTTTACTGACTTTCCCGACTTTCCAAAAATTTCCGTTTATTTGCAACCCCAAACAAAAACGACTTGGTAGCTCAGCTGGTAGAGCAACTGACTCTTAATCAGTGGGTCGAGAGTTCGATCCTCTCCCAGGTCACGAAAGCACAGTAGTACTCAATATTACTGTGCTTTTTTATGAAATATTTTATAACGAACCTGTCTTATTTCGCAAAAACCATTTGCTAGCCAAAGGCATGCCCCCTTTTCTGCGGCAATACAGGCGATTGTAATTCTGAAGTTGCTGATTGATAGCAGGGTCATCCCATTTATTAGCAGCAGTACATTTACCGATAGTTGTGTAAGGGAATTTTGAGTAGCTTTAGCATAAAAAGCTGCTTGCGATGCGCCTCAATTTTCTGCAATATTTAAAAGAGCATTTGGAATTAACCGATTTTGAACTGGAGCAATTGGCCCCCAGGCTACACATTAAGGTTGTTCCAAAAAACACGCTTTTGTTACGACTGGGTGAAACGCGCAGCCATGCTTATTTTGTGGAAAAAGGATTACTTCGGGCATATTCAATAGATGAGACAGGAAAGCAACACGTCATTCAATTCGCCCCCGAAAACAACATTATCAGTGACAGAGCCAGCCTGTATTTTAGTGCTCCCTCCAATCTTATTATTGAAGCGATAGAAGAGACCACCGTAATCGTGATGGATCATCATTATAATGACTATGTCTCCGGATTACCCGGCTTCCATAAAAAGAATGAAATGATTTTACAGCATCACGTCTGGTATTTACAAAACCGGATTGACTCACTTCTTGGCGCAACAGCAGAAGCAAGGTATCTTGAATTTATTCGGCAATATCCCAACCTTACCACACGTGTTCCTCAATGGATGATCGCCTCCTACCTCGGTATTACGCCCGAAAGTTTGAGCCGGGTTAGAAAAGAACTGGCCAGCCGCCATTTTTAAATAGTATCCATAAATCATTTCTTACCATACATCAATGTACAAGGTCTGGCTTCGCTTTAGATTTGTGTTATTATTCAGCGCTGCATAGATATAGCGTTGAATATGAAAAATTAAAATTTAAGAATTATGGACAATTTTAGAATAGACCAAAGCAAAGGGATGGAAATTGGATTATACTCGTTAGGCGATTATATGCCCGATGTTGTTGCAGGAAAATACATCACAGAATCTCAGCGCATAAAAGAGCTAGTAGCTGCCTCAAAGTTAGCTGACGAAGCGGGTTTGGATGTTTTTGCGCTTGGGGAAAGTCACCAACAATATTTTGTTAGTCAGGCACACCAGGTAATACTCGGTGCAATAGCAAATGCAACTTCAAAAATAAAAATCACAAGCGGGGTTACGGTTTTAAGCACATCAGACCCTGTACGGGTGTATGAAGAATTTTCAACCCTTGATTTGCTTTCTGATGGCAGGGCCGAGATTATTGCCGGGCGGGCATCACGGGTAGGTGTTTATGAATTAATGGGTATCAACTTGAGGGATTATGAGGATATCTTTGAAGAAAAGTTTGATCTGTTATTAAAATTAAACCAGTCGCAGCCGATTAGCTGGAGCGGTAAATATCGTCCGGAGTTAAAAAATGCCGAATTATATCCAAAGCCATTAAATGGGAAATTACCCATTTGGAGAGGTGTTGGCGGATCGCCTGCCAGTGCTATAAAAGCCGGATATTTTGGTTCCCCTATGATGTTGGCTACTTTAGGCGGACCATCCTCCGCTTTTAAACCAACAATCGACGCTTTTCGCAGTGCTGCAGACCAATATGGCCATGATTCAAAATCCCTTCCCGTTGGCACAACCAGTTTATGTTATATAGCTGATGATTCTCAACAAGCTTTGATAGATTATTATCCATACCTCAGTCATGGATGGCAATTATTACGTGGCAGCGGTTATCCAAAATCTCAATTTGCCGAGTCGCCCAATACTAAAAATGCCATGATGGTTGGCAGCCCGCAACAAATTATTGATAAAATTTTGTATCAGCATGAATTGTACGGACACCAACGCTTT
Source organism: Mucilaginibacter sp. (assembly GCA_028288025.1). GTDB lineage: Bacteria > Bacteroidota > Bacteroidia > Sphingobacteriales > Sphingobacteriaceae > Mucilaginibacter. The sequence goes on from JAQBOM010000003.1 coordinate 29,040, forward strand.
TTAGCACAAATTGATTTTGGAGGAATTCCGTTTGATAAAATAGCACGGGTGATTGAGTTATTAGCCACAAAAGTTGCACCTGTTGTTCGTAAGGCAACAATAAAATAACAGGAGGAAGACATATGCGAATAGTTGGGATTGCAGGCTCAATCGTCGGTTCAAAAACCCGCACAGCCGTAAAGCAAGTTTTAGAAAATATTAAAGACAAAAATGCAGAAATAGAAGTTGAATTGATAGATTTAGCAGATTACCAGATTCAATTTAGCGATGGAAGAGACTTTAGAGATTACGAGGATGATACAAGAAATGTAATCGAAAAAATAATAAGTGCCGATGCTTACATTATTGGGACTCCTACTTTTCAGGCCTCGATACCAGGGACGCTTAAAAATATCTTTGACCTGCTTCCAATTGATGTTTTTAAGGACAAGGTTATCGGCGTAGTTGCCACTGCGGGGTCTGCAAAGCATTATTTAATGGTTGAACATCATTTAAAGCCAATACTTAACTACATGAAGGCTATTGTAGTGCCAAAGTATGCCTTTGTAGAAGAAAAGGACTATTTAAACGGGGAAATTGTAGACGATGAAATAATGTTCAGACTAAATCACCTGGCCGAAGATACAGTGGTAATGATTAATGCCATGAAAGCCATTTTAGAAGCAAAAGATAATGCTTATCCGTTTTGAGGTAAGAGCATTTTAATATTTTAGGCGTTTATGGTTGGTTTTTTTATAATGAGCCGGGAATGAGCGGCTTAATTAATCAATTTCAACCTGGAATGCCTTTCCGATTGATGAAATTTCAGACATACCGAAAGGTGAGTATTGTTGGTAAATAAGCAGAATAAAATTTCTATTGCCAATGTTAGGGTAGGCCGCATTTATTTTCTCACGCAGATTGAACACCCAGTCTGGACATCAAGGGAGAAGACCCGGTGTATTTTTTAAAGAAGTTGGCCGATTGAAAGTGATCCTATATTGATTTTGACTATTCGCATACTTCCGGCCTGTTAAAAGTTATATTTTTATCTATAACATTTAACTAATTTTGGATACATTCAATTTTTGATAAAGAAACTTAGGGATTGTATTAAAAGGTCGGCGCGAATCAAAAAACATTTATGAAGATTAGAATCATATTACTGATTTATCTGATGTTGCATCTGACTGTTTTTTTGCGTGCGCAAAATAACCAGTTTCAATTTTCCCATTTGGATATCAACAACGGCCTATCCCACAACCAGGTTACGTGTATTTTAAAAGATGTGAAAGGTTTCATGTGGTTCGGTACGTTATCGGGGTTAAACAGGTACGACGGTTATAAGTTTAAAATATTTAAACACACCGTAAGCGACACTACTTCTCTGGATGACGATTATATCGTTAGCATTGCCGAAGGCCCGGGAAAAAAACTCTGGGTGGAAACCAGGAACGGCTTTAACATATACGACCCGGAAACTGAGAAGTTTAGTCACAATATAAACGGATACCTGCGTTCAATTTTAATACCGGATCGATTTATCACTTCAGTAAAAAAAGACCGCTTAGGTAATTTCTGGTTTTTGCATATCACCAATGGTATTTACAAGTATAATCCAACCACGGGTAGAACGATACATCTTACCCACTTAGTCGGTGACACCACATCGATTTGTTTAAATGCCGTATCCGATATCGCGCAAGATTCAAAAGGTGATTTTTGGCTCACTTACCGTAGCGGCATATTGGAACGCATGAACCCGAACAGTTATAAGGTTAATTATCGCAGCCGGATATTTAATAAATTACCTGTTGGACTGAATTCGTCGTATAAAATTTTCATCGACAACCAGGACGATATCTGGGCTTTTGTACCCACTTATTCGGCGGGCGTATACTTTGTCAATGTTAAAAAGGCTATTTTCAGGCACATAGATAAGGGCGCTAATGGCACCCATTTAAACACCGATGTGGTATCAAGCGTAATACAGGATGATGCGGATCGCATATGGATAGCAACTGACCACGGAGGTATAAATTTATTAGACAAGCACAATTTTAATATTCAGTATTTGCTCAACCGCGAGGATGACAGTAAAACAATAGGGCAAAACAGCATTACCCTAATGTACAAAGATAACACCGGGATTATATGGTTTGGCACGTATAAAAAGGGCGTGGGTTACTATCATGGAAGTATTATCAAATTCCCTTTATACACCCATCATTTATCTGATCCTTTATCTGATGCGCATAATTTAAGCTTTAGCGACATTAACAGCTTCGCCGAAGATGATTCCGGAAATATTTGGATAGGTACTAACGGAGGTGGGCTTATATATTTCGACAGGAAAAAAGAAACATTCAAAAAATATCTTCATAGTTCAAAAAACACCAATAGCCTTTGCAATAATATCGTTGTTTGCATGTATATCGGCCACGACAAAAAACTGTGGATAGGCACTTACTTCGGAGGACTGGATTGTTACGATGGCAAAACGTTTAAACATTATAAACACAGCGATGCAGTTCCCGGCAGCATATCAGAAGACAGAGTGTGCGCTATAACAGAGGATGATGAACACAACATAGTGGTGGGCACCCTATCGGCCGGATTTAATGTATTTAACAGTAAAACGCAAACGTTCTCACATTTTATTTATAGTCCTGCCGAAAATGCTATACACTCAAACTATGTAAGCAAATTATTGGTAGATAGACGAAAAAATTTATGGGTGGTAACATCATATGGAGCGGATGTACTGATTAAAAAAACACACCAGTTTATACACTACATCCATAACGATAAAAATCCCAATAGCCTGGTTAATAACAATACCAATAATATACTCGAAGACAGTGAAGGATTGATTTGGCTGAGCACACACGAAGGTATAAGTATTTTCGACTACAAAACCGGTCATTTCACCAATATAACCAAACAGGACGGCCTGCCCGACAATACCGTAATTGATATACAGGAATACGACAAACATAATATGTGGGTTAGCACGCCCAACGGTCTATCCAACATTATAGTTGACAGGACGCAGGCAGGCCTTAAATTTCATTTTATCAATTATGATGAAACCGAGGGTTTGCAAGGGCGGGAGTTTACCGAAAACTCGTCGCTAAAAACACGCGGGGGAGAATTAATATTCGGCGGCGGCAATGGTTTCAACATTTTTAAGCCATCCAATATTCATGGTAATAAGAGTATACCCAATCTGGTTTTTACCGATTTGCAAATATTTAATAAAAGCATGGCCGTTGGTGAAAAAATAAAGGGCAGGGTAATTTTGCCTGAGTCGGTGACCGGCCTGAAAACATTGAATCTGCACTATAACGACAATATGTTTTCCATAGAATTTGCCGCCCTTGACTACTTTAATGCCGGCAAAGTGAAATACCAGTATATGATAGAAGACTTTAATAAAAGCTGGATAAACGCCGACAATAAGGTCAGAAAAGCGACCTATACGAACCTCGACCCCGGTAACTATGTTTTCAAAGTTCGGGCAACAAGCGACGATTCCCGGAACAGCAAAACCCTCACCCTTAATATAAATATTTCACCTCCCTTTTGGAAAACAGTATGGGCGTACGTGGTTTATGCTGCCGGTATTATCTGTACCCTCTTATACATCCGCCGGAGGGGAATAGCAAAATTGCGTGCGCAATTTTCGATTGAAAAAGAACGGGAGGAAGCTCATCGCATGCATGAACTTGATTTAATGAAAATAAAGTTCTTTACAAACGTAAGCCATGAATTCAGAACGCCACTGTCATTAATAATGGCGCCGGTTGACAAGATCCTGAAGCAAATAACTGAGCCCGAAATACAGCGGCAGCTGATGTTGGTTAACCGTAACGCCAAACGGCTGCTAAACCTGGTTAACCAGTTGCTTGATTTTAGAAAAATGGAATATCAGGAATTGAAATTGCATGAGAAAAAAGGTGATATCGTTGGCTATATAAGGGAACTATCTTTTGCGTTTACTGATGTGGCAGAACAAAAGAATATCAATTTTATTTTTGATTCGGACGTTGAAAATTTCTATACCACTTTTGACCACGACAAAATTGAAAGAATAATTTTCAACTTACTATCCAATGCTTATAAATTCACCCATGATGGCGGGCAGATAAGTGTATTGATCAACATAGTCGATAAAACCCAGTATGACGGATTAAGTCTGGAAATAAAGATCATTGATACCGGAATAGGAATCGACAACGATAAACTGGAGAAGATATTCGAGCCGTTTTTTCAAAATGATATCCCGGGCTCAATGCTTAACCAGGGTAGCGGTATCGGATTATCAATTACGAGGGAGTTTGTTAAACTTCATCGCGGCGATATTTTTGTTGAAAGTGCATTCGGCGAGGGCAGTTGCTTCACTATTTTACTGCCCTTGAAACGGCTTAATAAAAACATATCGGCAGATATGGATATACCCGGCAACTTACAAGATGAATTTGCATGTTCGGACGCCGAAAAAACAGGCGATTATAAAGAAAGCAAAGATGGCAAAAAACAAACCATATTATTGGTTGAAGACAATGATGATTTCAGGTTTTATATCAAAGACAATTTAAAAACATCATTCAATGTCATCGAAGCCGAAAATGGCAAAAGGGGATGGCAAAAAGCGCTCGCTCAGCATCCCGACCTTATCGTAAGCGATATTAGTATGCCCGAAATGAATGGCATCGACCTTTGTTTGAAAATTAAAGCTGATAAGCGCACTTCACATATTCCTGTAATTTTGCTGACGGCCCTCACGGGTGAAGAGCAGCAATTAAAAGGACTGGAAACAGGCGCATCGGATTATATGACAAAACCTTTTAACTTCGAGATACTCCAATCCAAGATCCGGAATATTTTAAGTCATCAGGAATACATGCGTAAAACTTATCGAAAACAGGTTGAAGCTACCCCTACCGAAATACATATCGATTCGCCGGATGAACTTTTTATAAAAAAGGTTTTAAGCCTGATCGACAATAATATATCAAACCCAAATTTTTCGGTAGAGGAATTGAGCAGCGAAGTATGTGTAAGCCGCTACACCTTATATAAAAAAATATTGGCCATGACCGGCAAAACGCCAAACGAACTGGTAAGGTATATGCGGTTAAAGCGGGCTACTCAACTGCTGGAAACCGGGCATTTAACCATTTCCCAAATATGCCATAAGGTTGGCTTCAAGAGCCAAAAGTATTTTGTTAAAACATTCAAGGCTGAATTCGGTACCATACCTTCCCGATATCTTGAAAATAAGCCCGAAGAGATTTTGCCCTAGTAAGATCATCCTCGTAACTGGCTTCAGTGGCAAATATCACATATTGTTTAGAACCACGTTTACTGGTGATCTACTTTTTATTAAACACACTACTTCTGCATTTATCGGTTTCGTTATAGTGAAATGCTTGCACTTTAATTAGTTCACCGCCCCCATCATGGTACACATTTGTCAACACAATCATTCGAACTTGATAAGGCAATTGTATTTAAGCAATATAAGTATTTGAATATCAAATACTTATATGTAGTTGACATTTGTACCCCCTTTTATCCACAACAAGGTTTAAAATGCTGCATAATTTTAGCAACAGTTAATGAATATTTAATCGGGCGAGTTGTTTAATCCCCGGCCATTTTAAACCTAAAAATAATTCGTTACTAAATTTTATTAAAAAGGAGCAGTGTGTTGCTGTAACTAAGATTTGCATGACGTACGCTTTCTGCTACTGATTATCAAATTCCTGGTCAGTTAATTTGTGTAAAGGCGCCTGGATATACCAATTGTAACCACAATCATAAACATAAACCAATTATCAACTAACAAATCATTATGGGAAAATTTCTACGAATAGTATTACTGTTTATATCCTTGTTAGCGTGCTCCGGAGCTATGGCACAAAACCAGGGAACAGTGATCAAAGGTACAGTAAGTGACGACCGGGGAGTAACACTACCGGGTGCTACAGTAAAGGTAAAAGGAACGCAGATTGGCGTTGTTACTGATGCAAATGGTCATTATAGCATCAACGTTCCTCCTACAGGCAAAACGCTGGTTTTTTCGTTCATCGGCACGGAAACCCGGGAAGTCGTAATCGGCTCCAAAACAACGATTGATGTAACTCTGAGCTTAACATCAACCGCCTTAACGGATGTTGTTGTAATAGGTTATGGCACACAAAAACGGGGTGATGTAAACGGCTCGATAGCATCCATTGGTGCTAAGGACATACTTGATTTACCGCAGCCCAGTATTGACCAAATGCTGCAAGGTAAGGCTGCGGGTGTAACCATCACGCAAAATTCAGGCGAACCTGGTAGCGCCACATCAGTACACATACGTGGTATTTCGGGATTTGGCGCCAGCGAGCCTTTATATGTAATTGATGGCGTCGAGAAGCAAGGCAGCGGCGGCGGCGGACAGCTTACCAGACCCGGCGGCGGACAGGAAGAAACTACAGTCAGCGCACTCGCGCTCATCAATCCAAATGACATTGAGTCAATAGACATTCTAAAAGATGCGTCGGCCTCGGCTATCTATGGAAGCCGGGCTGCAAATGGTGTGATCATTATTACCACCAAACGTGGAAAAAATGGTACTGCACGTGTAAATTATGATGGATATGTTGGCCTGCAACAGCAAGGAAAATTTATACCGATGATGAATTTGCCGCAATACGCAAGTTTGCAAAACCGGTTGGCGGTAGCTTTTGGTATACAGCCCCGGGCTGAATTTGCCGATCCCAGCGTATTAGGTCCTGGCACAAACTGGCAGGACGCAATTTTCCGTACCGCTGCGGAGCAAAGCCATAATCTTTCGGTATCGGGCGGCAGCGATAAATCAGACTACTACGTTTCGGCAGGTTATTTTAAACAAGACGGAACGATTTTGGGCTACAACTTTGATCGCTATACTTTTCGCGGGTCTTTAAATTCACAAGCTAAAACCTGGCTTAAAATGGGATCTACGTTCTCAGGCAGTCGCAGCGATCAGAATGTAGGCCTCGGCAGTAATACAGGTATTATTTATAACGCATTATTAGCTTCTCCTGACCAGGCAGTATACAATGCGGACGGTTCATACGCGGGTCCGTATGTGACCACACAGGGTACGGTTGAAGGTGGCCCCAACCCCGTACAACAGGCGTTGAATATCAGCAATACCTTAAATAGAAATAACATAAACGGCAACTTATACGCCGAGATAAAATTTTTCAAAGATCTTTCTTTAAGATCGGAAGTTGACGGTGATTTTAACTGGACAAATGCCCAAACGTTTAATCCTTCTTATGATTATGCGGCTACCGGCGTTCCGGACCTATATCATATAAAAAACCCAACAGCTACATTGAACCGCTTAATGACAAATAGTACATACTGGAGCTGGAAAGAATATTTCAACTATGGCCACACCTGGGGAAAAAGCAATTTAACAGCTTTGGCAGGCCGCGAGGTTTGGGAATCAACCTACGATCAGGTTCCGCTTTCGGGCACTGGTTTCGTTGCCGGGAATAATGTTCAAAGTATTGCCCTTGCAAATTCCGTGGGCGCCAGCGTTGCTGAATTCAAACAAAGCACGGTGATGGAATCTTATCTTGCCCGCGCAATCTTTACTTACAATAATAAATATAGCCTTACGGCAAATATACGCAGCGACAGAAGCTCGAACTTTGCCCCGGGGCATCAAACCGGTTATTTCCCGGGGATTGCGGTATCGTGGCGCTTATCCGACGAAGCTTTCATGGCCGGGGTAAAATCGTTTGCAGATAATATCAAAATCCGGGCAAGCTACGGAACTGTTGGCAACTCCAATGTTCCGAATTACGTGTATGGTGCATCCTTGAAAGCGGTAGCAACTGCATTCGGAACCGGGTTTATTATAAATAATGTGGCTAATCCAAATCTTACCTGGCAAACCTCCATTCAGAAAGACATCGGTATTGATTTTAGCATACTAAATAACCGGGTGGAGGCAACGATTGACTATTACAACAAAACCAATAATAAATTCTTGTTCCAGCAACCTCTGCCCAATTTCCTTGTCGGCGGGGGAAATGAATACGGTGATAATCCCGCAGGTATCGCACCTCCCTATATAAATGCCGGTGAAATCGAAAACAAGGGTATCGAAATTTCAATTAACAGCAGAAATATCGTTACAAAGGATTTCACATGGGCCACTACACTAACATTCAGCCATTATAATAACAAAGTGGTTTCGCTGAATAATGCGCCTGCAATTAATCAGTCAATTAACACCAGCTTCATTAGCTTAGCCGCAACCAGTACTATTCCCGGTTACCCCGTAGGTGAATTTTATGGATATAAAGTTCAGGGAGTTGTTAAAACGCCGGCGCAACTCCAGTACCTAGCAACGCACCCGCAAAACGTTACAGGCACAAGCCCGCAGGTGGTTACCAATGATCCAACCGTTTCAAACTCTATCTGGCTTGGCGACCTGCAATACCAGGACACCAACGGCGACGGAAAGGTCGATGTAAACGACCGGGTGCCGCTTGGCAATCCAAACCCCGATTTTACTTACGGTTTTACCAACACGTTCAATTATAAAGGTATCGATCTATCCATATTCTTCTATGGATCATACGGTGGAAAAATTTTGAATGCGCTTGAATATCAAACAGCCGGCTTATCCGGGTTATACCAAAACCAGCTCGCTTCTTCTGCAAATTTTTGGACCCCTACCAACCCGAATTCAAATATCCCTGCGCCGCGGGGAGGATTAGGAAATCCAAACCTGGTCATGTCTGACCGTTTTTTGGAAAGTGCTTCTTTCCTGCGCCTGCAGAATGTTCGTTTGGGCTATAATCTCCCAGCTCGCTGGGCAAAATATGTAGCTATGAACAGCTTAAAAGTATATGTGAGTGGCCAAAACTTATTTGTAATTACCAAATATCCCGGACTGGACCCTGAAGTGGGTTCATTTAATCAAAGCCCTACTTTAATGAATATCGATTTAGGAAGATACCCCAGCCCGCGCGTATTTACATTGGGAATTAATGCACAGTTTTAATTTAAAAGAAATTTGACATGAAAGTACATATAAAATACATCACAGGTATAGCGTTAGTAGCGGGTTTAATTGCTACAGGCTGCAAAAAGGATTTTTTTAATCGTCCGCCTGAATCCGGCGTTACCGTAGGTAACTATTATCAAACAGCTGCCCAGGTAAAGTCAAGTACAGTTGGGCTATATGGTGCTGCGTGGTTCGGTTGGAACAATAAAGTTGGGTGGGCTATTACCGAGCTTTCAGGTGGTAACGGAAGAAGCTATTCATCAGACGTCAACGCTTTTCAAACTTTTTCTGTTCCAAATACAAATCCTGAAATTCTTGCCGCCTGGGATTCGCCTTTTACGGTTATCGCACAGGCTAATGGCATACTTAACAATCTGCCAATCAGTGTTCCCCCCTCGGTGCCAGTTTCGGCAGTGAATAACGCATTGGGAGAAGCGCACTTGATGCGCGCAACAGCTTATTTTTACCTGGTACGTGTTTTCGGAAATGTTCCAATCGTTGAAAATCCATTACAGGATATCAATAACTTTCAGACCGTTCCGACTAACCCTGTTTCCGACGTATATAAATTAATGGTACGGGACCTGCAATTCGCCGAGGCCAATTGCTCGCCAAATGTTGCAGGCACCGGGCATGGGTCAAGTGGGTCCGCTTCGGCCATGCTGGCAAAAGTTTATTTGTATATGCAGGATTATGCAAATGCGCGTAAAGAAGCCGAAAAAGTGATCAACAGCGGCGAATTTGCCCTCTTATCAAACTACGGCGACCTGTTCAGAACCATCAACAATAACAATAAAGAGTCTATACTGTCTATGCAATGGATATATAATAATGGATATGACTATGGAAACTCTATACAGGCATCATGGGCATATAGCAGTGGTATTACGCAAACTGGTGACGGCTATGCTGTATTCGGTCCGACGATTGATCTTCAAAACGCTTTTAAAGCGGAAGGCGGAGATACAGTACGCCGGCATTATACCATTATGTTACCCAACAGCTACTATAAGGAGCTGGATTTTGCCTTAGGTGGCTATCGGTTTCCTGCAAACGGCAGTGCACAAGGCACCAATGCCGCTGCAAAAAAATATGTGATCGGCGCCCCTTCCGATCCGGACAATAACGGCAAAACGGCGTTCCAGGCGGGCGGCAACAATACATATATTATGCGATATGCAGATGTGTTATTGATTGAAGCAGAAGCAATTTTAGGTCAGGCTGCAAATCCGGGTGTGGGCCATGGCATTCCTTTGTCAGCTACAACCTCGGATCCCACTGCTTTAACTTATTTTAACATGGTCAGGACAAGGTCGGGCGTCCCGGCGGTTACATCATTTACGTATCAGCAACTACTGAATGAAAGGCGTTTGGAATTTGCGTTGGAGCAAGACTATTGGTTTGATTTATGCCGGATTGATGGCTTTAACTCGACTACGCATCCGGTGGCCATAGGTATCATCAGCAATCAGGAGCGGGGAACCTATAGCGGTGCAGCCAATTCCGTTCCTCCGCCTACCATTTACACAACCAAAATCACGCCGACAGATGCGAACTTCCTGTTCCCGGTACCGGTAGCAGAATCTAATGCCGATCCAAATTTAATTAAGCCGCCTGTATCATATGTATTTAAATAAATCTAAAACATTGTATATGAAAAAGATAATGAGAATTTCGAAAATTTATTACTGGATATTACCGGCATTGGTGATATCTGGTATGGGAGCATGCAAAAAGTATAATAGCGCGGGGTTTACCGCCGGTACGGGCGCGCCTACCATTTCAAGTGTACGTACAATCAGCAAAACATCGGTTGATTCGTCGCGTACCACGTCAATAATCACTTATAACAGCAGCGGATTGGCTACCACGGTAACCAATCCAAACTATAGCCCGCAGCTGACAGCGTTTGATTCAACAACGGTTACCGGTAAACTCGGTAACACCTATGCTGCAATGGGAGCTAACCTTGGCAGCACATCGAAAATTTTGCTTAATGGGGTTTCGATTTACTTTAACCGCGCACTGATTTCTGATAAAAGTGTAATTTTTACGATTCCAACAAATATTCCCACAATAGGTCAGAAAAATACGCTTCAAATTGTTACCCTGCATGGAACGATTACCTATAATTTTACGACGCTATCCCCTCCGCCAACAATTACCGCTGTATCAGATTATGATTTCACGGCTGGTTCACAGATTGCCTTGATGGGCGTTAGCTTAAGCACAGTAACCGGAATCAAACTTAAATCGACCGGCGACGTTGTTAACTTTTCAATAAAGTCGGACACCACAATGGTTTTAACCATGCCGGCGCAATCAACAGTTACCGAATCAACACTCGTGTTTTCATACAGTTCAGCTGGTAAAACCCTGCAAATAACCAGCACCGTGGTATTCAATGACCTCGACAACGGGTACATGATTTTTGCGAACAACAATTTCCGGAACGCCTGGGCAGACAACTCATGGTCGGGCCCATCAGGTGTATCCACTAATGCGTCTCACTCAGGTACAGCTTCTGCGCAAGCGACATACCCAGCAGGCGGCTGGAAAGTTGAAGGATGGGCTAACTGGTATCCAAGTATCCCTTACGATGCCAGCTACAAGTACCTGACCTTCTGGGTAAAAGGAGGAAGCGCAGCACATACACTTGTTTTAGTGGGCGACCAGATGAAGGGTGGTTACGGACAGATTCAAAATGCAAATGCCTATGCAGCGCAATTAATAACTGTTCCGGCTAAGGTTTGGACGTTTTTCAAAATCCCTCTGGCACCGCCGGGTTCCACAAATGTAAACGCGCTCAACTATTGGGCCAATGGCTCCCCGGCTAAACAGTTAGGTTTCTTTCTACAGGGCATGAGCGGGGATGTAGACGAGACAATGTACTTTGATGAGGTTGCGTTTATAAAATAATTACCGGGTTGTACATTCAACCAATGCACAACTCATTAATAAATGGGATATAATAGTTAATTAATTTAAGCCATCATCGGTGAAAGCTTCGCTAAACTGGTGGTGGCTTTTTTTGACCGCGGTTAAGTGATAAAAGACAGATGAAAAACATTAAAACTACAACATTAATAGTCCTGGTTGCGACGGCGGCTATGCTATCATGTAAAAAGGCGCATACACAACCGGGTGGCGGCAAAATACAGCCGCCAACGCCAGGCACAGGTGTCGGCACGGGACCCAACGGCACGATCGTGGCCGGAACGGATCCTGCGATTTCTGTAACCCAGGGGTTCTTCCTGGATAATTGGTCGGGGAAAACATTTGCGGTGCCGGCATCACAACCTATTTCTAAACCATCAGCAACCGGAGCAACAATTGTAACGGTTGACCTTAGCCAGGTTGTAACAAAGGCATCAGCGAATATTTATGGCAATAATACCAACCCATTTATGGGTCAATATGTAACCGAGCCGGTTTTAATGGCAAATATCACCGCGTTAAACCCAGGCATTTTAAGAGCACCCGGCGGCAGCCTTTCGGATGTGTATTTTTGGAATGGCAACGGCCTATCCGCAACGGCACCTCCCGATGCACCGGCCACATTACTGAATAATACGGGGGTAGCCTCCGCTGCGGGATATTGGTTCGGAAATAATAATCAGAATTGGACATTTAGCCTCGACAACTATTATAAGGTATTGCTGCAAACCGGCAGCAAGGGATTAATTACCGTTAATTACGGCTATGCGCGCTACGGTACCAGCGCACATCCCGACCAGGCGGCAGCGCATTTAGCAGCAAATTGGGTTAGATATGACAAAGGACGCACCCAATACTGGGAAGTAGGTAACGAAAACTACGGAACCTGGGAAGCGGGCTATCGCATTGATGTATCGCAAAATAAAGATGGGCAGCCAGCGATAATTACCGGTACGGTATATGGCACCCATTTTAAAACATTTGCCGATTCAATGCGTAAAGCAGCAACAGAGGTGGGCAACACCAACTTTAAGATAGGTATTGTGTTAACCAGCGGGAATGACCTGAATTCCAATTCATCTAACGTAAGCAATTGGAACCATGATGTTTTATTCGCCGCAGGAAATGCTGCAGATTTCTTTGTAGTCCATAATTACTACACGCCTTACAATCAAAACTCAACGGCCGAGGTTATTCTAAACACACCTGCGCCCGAAACTGCGTCGGAAGTGAATTGGATAAAAACATCTGTCCAAAATGCGGGAGTAATGCAAAAACCGGTTGCTATGGACGAATGGAACATACAGGCTATTGGGTCGAGCCAAAATGTTTCGAACATTGCAGGCGCACACGCGGTAATGGTTTTGGGCGAAGCATTAAAAAATCAAATCAGCATGGCCAGCCGGTGGGACCTCGCAAACTCGTGGGCCAACGGCGATGACCAGGGTATGTTTATGAATTCTGCAATGACAGGCGACCTTGAGCCTGGTGCACCGGCATGGAATGCGCGGCCCGCATTTTATTATATGCATTTCTTCCAAAAATATTTTGGCGACCGGATGGTAAATTCAACCGTGAGCGGGAATACAAACATTGTAAGTTATGGTTCATCATATTCGTCGGGCCAGGCCGGGGTAATTTTGGTGAACAAGGGAAATACTGACCAGATTGTAACCGTGGCATTCAATAATTTTGCTATCGGTGCTAACTATTACTATTACGAGCTCAACGGCGGCGCAGATAATGCTCCCTTTTCGCATAAGGTATTCGTAAACGGATCAGGCCCGGCCGGCGCATCAGGCGGCCCTGCAAATTTTGAGTCGGTTCCGGCGATTTCGGCCAGTGTGGCCGGAGGCATAATTATTAACGTGCCGGCGTATGGCGCGGTTTTTTTAGTTGCAGATAAAAAATAAAAAGCCACGGTTGAGGAACTTTCAATAATGGGACCAACTGCATAAAAATAAAGTTAAATGAAAACAGTCATTTTAATTGCCCTATTCCTTCTTACCGAAATCCTGAATATAACAGCTTCACCCGTACGACCGGAATTGCTAATTATAAAACCGACGATAACTAAAATGGCCGCTATTATATGGGATAAAGCGAGCCCATTCAAGGTACTTTCTGACACCGGTGCGGTATATGCGGGTAGTCCGCCGACATCGATTATGGTGGATCCACATGCTTCTCCGCTAACGCGTATTTTGTATGATAATCTGAAGCAACTCGAAGGTAAACATATTTTATTTGGCCAGCAGGATGCAACATCGTCAGGCTATGGTTGGCGCGATACTTCCGGAAGGTGTGATGTCAAAGACGTCACGGGGGTATATCCTGCAGTCTATTCATGGGATCTGATGGATTTTACCCTTCCCGGGCTCGATACCGTGGCCGGACTAAAGAAAATAAGAAAGTTGACCACCGAAGCATACGAGCGTGGAGCGGTAAATTCATATTGCTGGCATTTATTTAACCTGATAACCGGTAAAAATTTTTACGATACCATGCGGGTGGTGTCCCGGATCATACCGGGCGGCGACTATAACAATAAATACAAGTATGAACTCCGCAAAGCAGCCAGCTATTTCGGGTCCTTAAAAGGTAAGCACGGAGAGCTGATTCCGGTGATATTCCGGCCGTTTCATGAAATGGATGGCAACTGGTTTTGGTGGGGTAATAAATTCTGCTCAAGGGAAGAATATAAGCAGCTTTATAAATTTACCGTAGAATATTTAAGGGATAGTCTGCAGGTGCATAATCTCATTTACGCCTACTCTCCGGATTGTAAATTTTCAAGCGAGCAGCAATATTTAGAACATTATCCCGGCGATGGATATGTGGATCTGCTGGGTATGGATAATTATTGGGACTTTAGGTTTGACGGCGGCAATTTAGATACTGCACATAAAAAATTGATGATCATATCGAATTGCGCAATTCGTAAAAATAAATTAGCGGCTTTAACAGAAACGGGACAAAGTAATATCCCGGATTCCGTTTGGTTCACCAACAAGCTTCTAGGCGCCCTATTGGGTTATCCGGACAAACCTGTTTTATCGTATGTTGCAGTTTGGCGGAATAGCGTTAAAGGATTCTACACACCTTATAAAGGACATCCGGCAGAAAAGGATTTTATTAAAATGAAAGGTAATCCTTATTTGTTATTTGAAGACAGACTACCAAAGCTTTATCGAAAAAGTAAAGCCGTCAAGAATTAAATAACATTCAAGACTTGGAGTATACTAATAGAGGTAAAATTCAGGTGAGATTTGCTGAGATAATAATTCCGTTAACAATGCCGCCAATGAAATCGGCCTTGCTGCCATCACGCAGTAGCTGCAGTCTTTTTTCGCTTAATTCGGTTTTCCTTTCACAGGTCCCTGAATTCCAAAAAATTCGCTTTTATCCCCGATAAGAATAGTCCTTACCAGTCTGGATTTGGGTGCATCTAACAAGACTGCGCTACATATTTGTCGACGCGGCCAACCACTTCAAATCGTAAGAAAACAGTTCGGGATTTGCCGCGTTAGGGTCACCAAATAATCAGCCACTTGCAATATATATTTGCAAGTGACTTTATTTCCCTACGCAGATCTTTGAACGCCCAGCCGGGACATCAAGGGCGAAGACCCGGTATATTTTTTAAAGAAATTAGCGAAGTAAGCAGGTTCTTCAAAACCAAGGCTGTTGGCTATCTGGGCAATGGTCCAGTCGGTATGTTTCAATAAAGCATAGGCCTCTTTTAAAACACGTTCGGAAACATGCTGGGTAGTGGTTTTCCCGGTTACTTCTTTGACCGACCGGTTCAGGTGGTTGGTATGCACCGCAAGGCTTTGGGCATAATTATGGGCTGTTTTCAGTTTAAGATATTGCCCGGGCGAGTCGATCGGAAACTGCCTTTCCAGCAGCTCAAAGAATAAGCCGGTGATCCTTGCCGCAGCGTTCGTATTGGTTTCATAGGTGGTAACCGGCGCTATTTTTAAAGCCTCATGCATAAGGATACGCAGGTAACTGCGCAGCAGGTCATACTTGTGGACATAATCCGATTCCATTTCCTGCAGCATTTTACCAAGTGTTGCCGACATAAATGCCAACTGAACGTCGGTTAAAAACACGATGTGACAGCCGTCCGCCTGGAACAGCGGGAACTCTTTCAGGGCGCTTTTATGTTCGTGCGATTCGATAAAGGATTGCGTAAATAAGCAGAACCAGCCGTCCTGGGAGCCGGGCCCCGGCTCCCAGGATGAGGGTACCGTAGGGCTTGAAAACACCAGCGCAGGCCGGTCTATCGTGACCCATTTATCCGCATAATGTATTTTTCCATTGCCGATGATCAGCGCTATTTTATAGAAATCGCGACGGCTGAAGGGGGATCTGGTATTGCATGACCGGCGCAAAAACACGTTGAAATGCCCCTGCCCGGTATTGTTTTCGGCAAAGACCTTTTGATTTGCGACAGGGTGGCGCTGGTAAAATTCCTCAAGGGTTTCAGTGGTTAACATGATATAAAGGTAAAAACGTAGCAACCTTATTTGATTATTATAACCAAATATGACGATTTGATGATATAACCAAAGTCAAATGTTTGAAAGTTATAAATATCTGCTTGAATACTATAAATGAAAAACAAAGCCCGCCGATACTTTTGCATCATGGAAACCGGGTTTAGAAAATGGATAATTGTTGTAACGATTATTACCTCTACAATTATCGAGCTGATCGATACGACTATAGTAAACGTATCTGTTAATACTATGAGCGGTAATTTAGGTGCATCATTAGAAGATACCGCCTGGGTTATTACCTCGTATGCTATAGCTAACGTAATAATTATCCCGATGACCAGCTTTTTAGCTGAAAAGATCGGCCGGAAGCAGTATTATATCGGATCTATTGTCTTGTTTACGCTTGCCTCCGCGATGTGCGGATTTTCGCAGAATTTATGGGAGCTTATAGGATTTCGTTTCTTACAGGGGATTGGCGGCGGCGCTTTATTATCTACATCACAATCGATTCTGTTTGAAACTTTCCCGGCTAAAGAACGCGGAACAGCAAGCGGGATATTTAGCCTGGGTATTATTATCGGCCCATCCATAGGGCCTGTGCTGGGCGGGTACATTGTGGATAATTTATCATGGCAATGGATATTTTACGTAAATATCCCGATAGGAATAATGGCAGCAATATTATCTTATTTCTATCTCAGGCCCACTAAAAGATCTACCGACAAACGAAGTATCGACTGGTTAGGGATCTTCCTGCTGGCAGTAGGTATCGGTTCATTGCAGATCGTTTTGGAACGGGGCGAAACTGACGATTGGTTCTCGGCAACCTATATCATTGTTTTAAGCATCCTTTCCGCTTTATCCCTGACCATATTGGTATGGTGGGAACTAAAAATTAAATTCCCGGTCATCAATCTGCGGGTTTTGAAAAGTACCACCTTGTCAATCTCGGCCATTATGACCTTTGTACTTGGATTCGGGCTTTTCAGTGCGGTGTTTGTATTTCCGCTGTATGCCCAGCGTATCATTGGATATTCTGCATTTCAAACCGGTGCGATGCTTTTACCGGGTACATTAACGGCTGCAATGATCTCTCCATTCCTCGGAAAGATGCTGCAAAGCGGCCTACGTCCGCAATATCTCATCATTACCGGGTTTGCTATGACCGCTGCTTTTGCCTTCCTGATGTCGGGCTCAAACCTCGAGACAGGTTCGGCCAGTTTTATCATACCATTATTATGTAGGGGCGTAGGTGCCGCATTGCTTATTGTTCCGCTTACTGCATTAGCCGTGTCAGAACTTAAGCCCGCAGACATACCCCAGGGAGCGGCTTTGAATAACATGATGCGCCAAATGGGCGGCTCCTTCGGGATAGCCGTGATAAACACTTATATCGCGCATAGGGCCGCGGCCAACAGGACGGCATTGATCACCCATATTACTTCATCTGACCCGGCAACTCACGAAAGGATACAAACGGGGATACGAAATTTTATGGCACATGGCGCAAACTATATGCGGGCGCTACAGCAGGCAATCGGTGCTTTGGAAGCAGCCGTGGTTAAACAAACATACCTGTTGAGTTATATGAACGCTTTCCTGCTACTGGCCATCATGAACGCTGTTTGTATTCCCTTGGTTATCACGACCATAAAAAAGAAATCTGCCCAAAAACCGGATGTTAAAATGACCATACCCGACCATTAATCATTCAAGTTATGACTAACAACATCAATCACTTTAGCGGATCTCATTATGTTTTTTTAACTCTTGAAAAAGATACGACGGTTGATATCTGCTCATTCCCAAACAACTTAATAAATCATCTCCGGTATTATGAAGATCTGCGGGAATCATCAAAAGTAATATACTATGGAGAAGTTATGAACCAGCCGGCAGTTTGCGTTATCCTTTCGGTTTCTTCAGACAATGATTTTGAACAGATCATATCGAACGATCCGGCATTAAATTCCGGTGCCTATAAAATCAAAAACATAATGCCCTTTGTAAATAATGCGGCTGTTACTATGAAAGAGCCGGAGTGTTATCTTCTAGCCGGGTTAGAAATGGAACATGCGATCGGCTGAAGTCGTTTGAAACACCTATACATAAGTTAATTTTGCACCTGGCTTTTCATTCCAACACACTAAAAAAGATGTCTTTTTTGATTTTCGAATGTTTTACTTTAATTTGCCTGACAAACATTGAATAAAACCTGATGTTCAGGCGCAGGATACACGGTATCTATCCTGGCAGAATGATTGCGGAAATAGATGAAAGAACGTATACATTCAATCGACATTGTACGCGGTCTGATCATGATCATTATGACGCTGGATCATTCACGCGATTTCCTGCATTATCCCGGGCCTTCACCGCTCAACATGCATACAACTACAGTCATTCTATTTTTTACCCGCTGGATTACACATTTCTGTGCCCCGACCTTTGTTTTTCTAAGCGGCGTTTCTGCGTTTCTTGCAGGTCGGCACCGGACGAAAAATGAACTCAGCAAATTCTTACTAACAAGAGGTGCCTGGCTTATTCTCTCTGATGTACTGATCATCAGTTTGTTATTTACATTTGATCTGCAATACCACGTATTTGTATTGGAGGTATTGTGGGCAATAGGTTTCGGCATGATCATTCTTGCATTGCTGATACGGGCAACCTTACCTGTAATTGCCGCAATTGCAGTGGTCATCATTTTTGGCCATAATGTGTTTGATTATATTTCATTACCGCAAAATGGTTTGGGCGGGGATTTCATCACAATTTTTTTAACTGCAGTTGGGTCGGTTATACCGCTAAGCGCTAACAGGGCAATTATCGAATTATATGCTGTTATTCCATGGACCGGGGCACTGCTTGCAGGCTACGTTTTTGGCACGTTTTATAACACCGGATTCAATGCTAAAAGGCGGCAAAAGATATTGCTGGTATCGGGGCTTTCGCTTATCGGCTTGTTTATTTTACTAAGGTCGATCAATCACTATGGTGACCCTGCACCCTGGACCGTGCAGAGGAATACAGCGCATACGATATTGTCCTTTCTAAATGCAACCAAACAAACACCTTCGCTAATCTTTTTTTGCATGACGCTTGGGCCCGTAATGGTATTGCTATCTTTCGCTGAAAAAATCACCAACTGGCTCAGCGCAGTTTGCCAAGTGTACGGGAATGTGCCCTATTTTTACTTTATTGTGCATTTGTGCCTACTGAGGATAATCAATATCGTGCTGATCCTTCTTGAAAAGATTCCGATGAGATCGCCTGGCTCACCGTTGGTATGGCAGGCGCCAGGTTTTGGCCATCCCTTATGGGCCGTATACTTATTTTGGGTAGCGGTTGTTGCGCTACTATATTTTCCTTGCCGATGGTATGGTAACTACAAGCGAACACATGGGCAGTGGTGGCTGTCATACATTTAACCACCTGCCTGGTAAATCACCTGGCAAAATCATCAGCCATATCATTTAAATATTTCGCCGAAATTGTTTTGGGGCCATCATTTATAACAACCCTGTAACGAAAGGTAACGGATTCTCCTTTTTTAAGCTGTAGGTTTTTTTCTGATTTTCCGTTGGTAAACACCTTCTCCCCCAGCGGATTTGCAGCAAACAACCCGTATCCCCGAGCATGCCAAAAGGTTGGATAATTGGGATTGCGGCGATGATCGATGATCGCAACGCTGATCGAGTCTTTTCCGATCTTTCCATATGCCTCGCACCATGCTGCACGGGTACTCCAGGCATCGTTACCCCGTTTGCCGGCGCTGGTAAGATATGTGCCGCCGGCAACGTTATCTGCATTGCTTTTTACGGTGGTAACTATCCCTTTATTATCCGTAAACTTTTGGCTTTGCTCAGCAGGTATTTCCAATTCATGTGCCAGCCGCAGTCCAAATAAGCCGTCTTTGGCATCGGCAAAAGTTATGTCCTGCCTGGCTGTCAAAACAGTTGTCCGGTCAATCATTCTTTGGTGCGCGTTACCGCTAAATTCAAAGCGGGTCGTTTCTTCCAGCAATACTTCTTTTTGCTGGTTGATCCAATTGGCATGATAGGCTAATTTCCCGATTTGACCGTCAGACACAGATAAGATGCTGTCTGTTCGTATCCATCCATATAAATGTTTTTTTTCTTTTGGGATGGCGTAGGAGTTATTCCAGAAATCAAGCCCGTTTACATTTTCATAGGTGAGCCACATACCAATATGGTGCGGATGATCTGTGGGATCGCCTGGCCTGGGGACTAAAGGAAAACCCCTTGTAACAATAGCGCCATTAGCCGCAAGCAAAGGGTATAAAACAGGTTTCTCGAGCGTATCCGGATACAAGAACGAGGTAAACAACTTATCTCCTATAAGCACCTCTACTCTATTTCCTTTTTGTTTTATAACCTTTACCCATTCTTTTTTCTGGGCATTTGAACCCGGTGCAAAAGCCAGCACAAAAAGTAATAGCAGGAGATAAGATAAACCTGATTTCATCGTCACATCCTGTTAAAATTTAAACACTTTACCGCCCACCATTACTTCCTGCGTGCGTTCATCAAACGTTGCCTTGCTGCCTGTGTGGGACGCCGCGGTGGTCATGATATTGGCGATAGAATGGCTATAACCGGCTTCAACAGGCGCATTCGGTTGTTTACGGCTGCGGACACACTCCATCCAGTTGCGAACGTGGTTGGATGTGAGAATATCGCCGCCGGTATTTGCCGAAGCTACTACCCTTTCTGTACTCGGAAGTTTTAATTCAGGAAGTAAATTAGGCTGCATATGCATCGCGTCGGCAAAAGATTTTTTCAAACCGCCGTTAGGCGATACCGTATTGGTGATTAAATTTAATTCGCCGCCGTTTGAGTAATAGATTTCAGCCGGGTGCTCATCTCCGTTGTGCATTCGCGATGCAAAAGTAACCTGGAAACCGGTTGACAGATCATTTTGCGGGCCGTAATCAAATACGGCGGTTATCGTATCCCAATTTCTTCTGCCGTCCTTCCACATGTATATGCCGCCATTGGCCACTACGCTTCGCGGATGCTTTAAATCGGTAAACCAGTGCACGGTATCTATCTGGTGACTCATCCACTGCCCCGGCAAACCCGATGAATAGGGCCAGAATAAGCGGTACTCCAAATATTTTCGCGGATCAAATGGTTCATAGGGTCTGTTTAAAATGAACCTTTTCCAGTCGGTATCTTCTTCTCTCAGCTGTGCTACTAACTCCGGCCTGCGCCACCGGCCGGGCTGATTAACGTTCCATGTTAATTCAACCATAGTGACCGGCCCGAATTTACCGGACTTAATAAATTCATTCGCGGCATGGTAATTTGCACCGCTCCGGCGCTGGGAACCTATTTGTACAATTTTGTTTGATTCCTTTACAGCTTTCAGTGCAGCCCGGTTATCCTCCATCGTTTCAGCAAAAGGCTTTTCCACATAAGCGTCGCATCCGGCTTTTACAGCTTGAATAGCATGTGTTGCATGCTGAAAATCGGCTGTGCTGATAAATACCGCATCAACTATTTTTTTATCGTATAATTCTTCGTTATTCCGGCATCCGATAATATCATGATTCATTTTATCTTTCCAGGTGGCAACGCCCTCCTCTCTTCGCTTCTTCCAGATATCGGATACAGCAACAATATCAAAATTGAGTTCTTTATAGTGATTCATAAAGCTGGGCAGATGCGAACCTTTATGACGGTCGGAAAAACCAACTACCCCAACTCTTACCCTATCGTTTGAACCGATGATCCGGTTGTAGCTTTTTGCTGTCCACCCGGTTTTAGCCACTAAAACCCCTGCTCCTGCCAAAGCCGTTTGCTTTATAAATGTTCTGCGTGAATTTTTCATATTTAAAATTAATTAATTCTTTAGGTTCAAATGCTGCTAACAGAATTTAGCCGGCAATGATATAGCGGCAAGCAAGTTATTAAATTCCTTTGATCTGCTCACATAAATCCAAATAAGTTTACTTATCTTACCTCCTCAACTCCATCAACGAAAAAATGCCAACTAAGGATCGTCAAATAAAAAAACTCATTAAACTTAACAATGAGCTGGAGAATTATTTTCGAAATACGATCATTCCGCAACTGTTTGTCGATGCTCATTTGATACTGCGGAAATTCACCCCGCCGGCTATGAAACAGTTTAGCCTCTCCAATGACGACCTGGGGAAACCAATACATGACGTAAAAGATAATATTCGTTTCCCGAGCATCGTTGAAAACATTCAACAGGTAATTGATTGTAACGAGATCCTTGAAAAAGAGATCCAAACAACGGATCACAGGTGGTTTCAAATGAATATCATACCCTATATAGCGCAAAAGGATAATAAAGCGAACGGGGTGATCATCACCTTTGTTGAAATTACCATGCGTATTAAGGACCTAAAGGAGCAGGAACGGCTGATCTCGGATCATGAAACTTTATTGGATACCATCTCGCACGATATTAAAAGCCCGCTTACCAGTATGGTACTGACGATTAACCAGTTAAAGAAAGTGTCTCATGAAAAGCCGGACGAGTTTAAAACCCTTTTTAATCTTTTGGAAAATTCCATCAGGAAATTACAGCTTATCATAAATGATTTGACTGATGCCGGAAAACAAAAACACAAATACAAAGCGCAGGAAGAGTTGCTGAATTTTGAAAATATTTTAGAAGATGTGCGGCTTACGCTGGCTGGTAACATTAGGGAGTCGGGCGCAGTTATTAAAAGTGAGATCGATGTTTCGGAAATATTTTACTCGCGCAGGAAATTAAGGAGCATTGTTTACAACCTGATAAATAACGCTATCAAATTTATGCCTGCTGAACGCAAACCCGAAATCGTTATCAAAACTCAGCGAGAGAAAAACCACATTGTTATTACCGTAAAAGATAACGGTATTGGTATTGATAAAACTAAGCAGGATGCCGTGTTTTCAAAATACTTTCGGGTTGAGAACGCCATTGAAGGATCAGGCATCGGGTTATACCTGGTAAAAGAAATCGTGAATAATTCGGGCGGCAAAATTTCGCTAAAAAGCCAACCGGGCAAAGGATCGGAGTTTAAAGTGTACCTGAAAGCAGAATAATCTGATAATACAAAAGCCGGCATAACTTAAAAATCAACGTGTGTTGACGACTTACGACTTACTGTTCTAACAGCTTTTTCTTCTGTTCATCATACTCTGCCCGGGTAATGGCACCGCTGTCCAGAAGGGCTTTTAATTTTTTTAGCTTATCAAATTTATCCTCTGCGGGTTGCTGGCCGGCAAATGTATTGGGCGATTGGCATGGCAGTACTTCGCATACCTGGATGGCTTCGTCGATAAACAGGTTATAGTTGGTTATATTACCGCCGCCAACAATGAACCAATACTTTTCAACCCCGTTAATTCTACCGGATTTTATTTTCTTTACTATAACCGCTGTATTGGCATATCCGCGGCCAATGTTCAATTGATTCGGGCCTTTATCCGCATCGTAGCTCATTACCGCAGCCCAACCACCCATTTGTAAATAAAGAAATGTGCCGCCCGGCGATGAACCGAGGCCAAGCCTTACGGTATCGCCCACCCGGTAAGTTATCCCGTTAATGGCTTTGTATTGTTTTTGGGCGTAGATATAATTGACAAAAAAAGCGAATACCGCTATAAGCATCAATTTCTTCATTATAATAGTTAAGGTTTAAGAAAGCTAAATATAATAAATTGATTTTGGTAAACAGAAAAAAGTCAGCCTTACATCACGGCACTAACAAATAATAAACCAGGAAACAAACTACTATCCCCACCCCAAACAGGATAAACCCGTTCAGGCGTTTCTTTTTCATAAAGCAGATCATTACAATACCCGTGAGTGATACGAGAGACAGAAAAATTGCCGAAGCATCGATAAGAAACGACCACTTTTTACCCGTGTCACGTCCCTTATGAAGGTCGTTCATCACGGCTACAATGCCCATGCGGGTTTCGGTGAGCTGGTAGGTGCCATTGTCACGGTTAATAAAAGCATCCGCGCTGTAGCCCGGCCCTTTGAACGAGACAGAGCATTGGTTATCATCAATAATAAAATCGCTTACCGCGCCTTTTATACGGTGGCTATTCCGTAGTGCTTCCACGATCTCCAGCTTAGCTATTTTTGTGGTGTCTTTTACTTTCACCCAATTTAACTGCACTTTCCCGCTAAACTTTTTGATTTGCTCTTTACCGTCGAACCAATCGGCATGATTAAGCGTGAGGCCCGTTACTGCAAAAAACAAGATGATCACAAAGCTGATCATCGACAGGTAAATATGCAGCCAACGCGCTATGGAAGCGGTATTCTTTTTCCATGGCGCCTTTGGGGCCAATACCGCTTTTTTATGCTGCAGCCGGCCACGCGACCTGATCAGATCGTTAGCCATTAGTTTTTCTTCGTGTAGTTAAGTGATGCCGAAGTTACCTCGGTATTTTCGGGCAATGTAACCGGCTGCACTTTTTTTGAAAAGTCAAGCGCACGTGTCATCAGCTGGTGGGTACCGTGTTCACGCGCCACTTCTATCATAATCGTATAAGTGCCGCGTTTTACGAATTCGCCCTTATCGTCTTTACCATCCCACTTCAGCGTATATTTCCCGGCAGGCCTTGTAGCGCTGGTGGTTGAGCTGATGGCGCGGTCATCTTCTAAAAACCGCGAATAATATGTTTCATACCAGGCACGCATTTCATCGAGGTAACGTGGCTTGCGATACCATAAGGCGATACTGCGCACCGGCTTTTTATCCTTATCAATCACCCATACGGCCACATAGGGACTGTGTACGCGAAATCCTTCAAACTGCCGCAGCTCAAGGTTAATTACAAGTTCGTAATTGGGATCCCATGTGTTATCGGCAGCTAAAGTGGATACGGTAGTTTTTGTTAGGGGAATTTCGAGGGCCTTCCATCCGCGGCTTTCAACGCGCACGCCCTCGCTGGTTATCAGCATATACTCGGCGCCAGGCACAGTTGTCGCCAGCACCTTACTTTCATCTGGTGTAAGTACATTAAACGCAGTAGCCAATGCGCCGGCATCGGTAGCGTTATCGGCGATCACCGTAGCGCTTATCACTTTATCGGCCGGCAGCCCTGTACGCGGATCCACAATGTGCGAATGCCATTTCCCGTTTACAAATTCGCCGCGACGGTAGTTGCCGCTTGTGGCAATGGCTTTATTGCTGATGTTGAGCCTGGCGATGGGCGCATCGTTTTCGGCGTCGGCTTTGGGATCGCTAACCTGTATTTGTTCGGTGTGGCTGCCTCTTACTACAATATCACCGCCAATATTCATTACAACCGCCTTTACGCCACCCGCAGCCATCGCGGCATTGCAAGCTTTATTAATGAGATAACTTTTTACAAAAGAGTTCAGCATCAACGGGGCATTATCCAAATGCGTGGCGGTTTGATTAGCTGCGTCCAGTTTCCAGTGCGGCTGTTTTACAACAGCTATAGCCGCAGCCAGTTCAGTCGATGTGGGTTGCCTGTTCAATTTGGCCGCTTCTTTCCAGGCCCTGACAATTACTTCCGCCGAGGCATCCAATGCGCCGCCGCTTTGTATCCGCCATTGATCAAACATGCTGAGTACTTCAAAAAGCTCAGGCGAAACCTTTGCGGCCTTTTTCTCGCCATGCAGCCATTGATTGAACTCGCTCGATGCGTCGTACCCGCTCAATATTTTATTCAATCGGTCAATCTCCTTCATTGCGGCAGCTTCCGCGGTTTGCGCTTGCGCGAATGAAGCCGCATCGATTTTCAGCTCAAACGATGTCCCCAATACGTTTTCATAATCGGATATGTATAGGTTACCCGACTTAGCCGGCGGCCTGGAAGCACTGGTGCATAATACCAGCAATAACAAGCTGTAAATGGTGATTCGGATCAATTTCATAACTGGATTGGGCCTGGTTTAACAATTTGAACTATAACGATTGGATAAAGTAATAATTACTTTTAGAGTCAACAACTAAGCGTCAAGAATCAAGATAAAAAAAGGCAGTAACGTGTATTAAGCTAACCCTACGCTTTTTTGTTTCCCGGTCTATTCAAAGTAATAAGCACTCTGCTAAATTAATGTTTTAACAAATTGCGTAAGTATTCGATTGTTCGTGCAATACTATTGTTACACGCAAAATTTAACACTTTTTAAGAGTTCGCATGGATACTATCACAATCGTTTATACGTTTGCATAACCATATATTTATTTACACATATTAATTAATTTAATAACGGCCCCCTACGTTACCCATGAAAAAACCACTTACTATTTTATCAGCATTCTCATTATTATTAGGATCATTCGGCGTTAAAGCACAGGATAAAGAGACCAAAGTTTACCCAAAAAGTTATTTAAGCGTTATCGGCGGCATCTCTGCCCCCACCGGTAATTTTGCCAGTTATAATTATTCAAATAACAAAGCAGGGTTCGCCAAAAAGGGCTTCACAACGGGATTGGACGGCGCCTTTTATATTTATAAAAACTTCGCTATCGGCGCTTCGTTTACTTTCCAGGACCAGGGCGAACTGAACGCGGCCGATGTCCAAAATCTTTCAAACGGTTACAATATTGATTTTGCTAAGAATCAAACCACCGTTAGCGCAGTAAACCGTTACCATAATTTCAATTTGATGGCCGGCCCGCAGTATTCATTTGTTCATGACAAATTCACACTCGACCTGAGGGCCGAAGCCGGTATTATAAAAAGCACATCAACTCCCTCATTCATCATACTGTTTGATAATTCTACTACCACGGCCGATGCTATTGAACAGCACAGTTCGCAAGGTAAGGCATTTGCCTACGGCGGTAGCGCCGGGTTGCGGTATAGCATTGACGACCACCTGGACATCGGCTTAAAAGCAAATTATATTAATAGCAACGGCATAGCGATCAGCAATGCGAACAACCCCGGTACAACAGGCCGCTTTGTGACGAAACAGCCCATTTCGGAAATTCAAACTACGCTGGGCATTACACTTAAGTTTTAAATGGCAATACGAGCAATAACCGGCAGAGGTGCTGCAGGCTATTGCTTTTCGTCATCATGCAGTATTTTTCTTTCTATCCTTTTATCGGGTATAAACCAGATGCAGGCAACGACGGCATACAGGCCAAAGCTGATCTTTGGGTTGGCCCATGACAAGGCAATCGCGGTAACATAAATACCAATGGAAATATTGCCTTTCCAGTCTTTTCCAACTGCTTTAGCAAGCAAAGAATCTTTACCATGGTGCCTGATCAATACGACCATCAAAATTCCATAAGCAATAGCGTTCATAAGAAGCACAATGCCGTAGCAGGTAACGGGCCAACGCGCAAAATCATTCTCGCCCATCCAGCCGGTAACAAATGGTACCAGTGAAAGCCAAAAAAGTAAATGCAGGTTTGCCCAAAGTATAGTGCCGTTTACCGACTTAACCGCTTGCATAGTGTGGTGGTGGTTGTTCCAGTAAATTCCGATATAAATAAAGCTGAGGATGTAACTTATAAAAACAGGGCGCAAGTCAAGCAGCGAACTTATATCGGCGGCATGTACACCACGGGGAATCCTAAGTTCCAAAACCATAATAGTGATGATGATGGCAATTACCCCATCACTGAATGCTTCTAAACGGTTTTTGTTCATGTTTTATTGAGGTGAAAGGTAAAGGTTGTAAAATCTAACTTAACATACTACCTTTTGAATTTTGAATTTCTAAGGCAGTGCAAAACAAACATACGTGTCGCCCGATTTACTGCCTATTTTTCCGCCACCGCACGCAATCACCACATATTGTTTGCCATTTACTGCATACGTTGCCGGCGTGGCGTAGCCTGCCGCCGGCAATTTAGCTGCCCAAACCTGTTTACCGGTATGTTTATCAAACGCCCTTATCTTTTCGTCCTTCGTGGCGGCAATAAATACCAGGTCGCCTTTGGTTACCAACGGACCGCCGTATAATTCGGTCCCGGTAATAGGTATTCCTTTTTTTGTTAGCTCAGGGTACTCGCCCAACGGTACTTTCCATAAAAGTTTACCGGTTGCCAGATCAACCGCATCCAGGCATCCCCACGGAGGCTTGATTCCGGGATAACCGTCCTTGTCGACAAAGCGGTTATAGCCATTCATAGTATAAGGTACCTGCACTGTGGTTTTACCGGAAGCCGAAACAGGCTCTTTCGGAATAATTTTAGCATCCGCCGCCATTGCGGGGAGTTTCAAAATAAACGCCAGGAGTGCCTTTTTTTCATTAGCTGTGATTTGTTTAAACGATGGCATCATATTGCGGCCGTTGTCAATGATTTTACCGGCCTGGTCGGCATTGTATTTTTTGTTTATGTTGACCAGTGAGGGATAAGCTGTTCCATTGCCTTTTAGCTCGGGCCCGTGGCAGGATATACAGTACTTATTATAGATGGCATGGCCCATGCCTTGAAGCGTATGCTCAAAATTATTTTTTGGCACATCGATCATCACTTGTGCCCAGGGCATTTCGGAATTACTGATATACATTATTTTCGATTCCGGGTCAACGGCAGCGCCGCCCCATTCCCCGCCCCCGTCAAAGCCGGGGAAGATCCACGCGCCGTTCTTACTTGGCGGGCTAAACATGGTACGGTATTTTACTTTGCTGTATTGGGCCAGCATATCCGCATGTGTTGCCGGTGAAAGCTCAGTTACATCTTCGGGCCCGAATTTTTGCCGCGCGAAGGGTTCGGGAAGCGATGGAATGGGCTGTGTGGGCCAGACATGCTCGCCAGGTAAGCCGGCGGTTGGAACCTTTTTCTCTTCAATCGGAAATACGGGCTGCCCGTTGGTGCGGTCGAACATAAATATGAAACCGTGCTTGGTTATCTGCGCCACGGCGTCGATCGTTTTGCCATTGTGCTGTATAGTGACGAGGTTTGGGTTGGCAGGCAAATCACGGTCCCAAAGATCGTGGTGCACAACCTGGTAGTGCCAGATGTACGTGCCTGTCGCTGCATTAAGCGCAATAAGCGAGTTGGCGAACAGGTTTTGGCCGGCCCTGTTGCCACCATAAAAATCGCCTCCTATTGAACCGAGGGGAATATATACAATGCCACGCTTTTCATCGAGCGCCATACCCGACCAGTTGTTGGCGGCGCCGAGGCGTTTCCATGCTGTGCTGTCGGGCCATGTTTCAAAGCCTTTTTCGCCGGGATGCGGGATGGTGTGAAATATCCATCGCAACTTACCGGTAAGCGCATCATAGGCTCGAATGTGCCCGGGAGCCGCATCTTCCGATTCGGAAACCCGCGCACCGGTAATTAAAATATCTTTATAGATCACGCCGGGTGTGGTGCCCGAAACAAAGGAATTTACCTTTCTTCCCAAATTTTCCGTCAAATCCAGGTACCCGCCTTTGCCGAAGTTTTTAACAGGCAGTCCTGTCCCGGCGTCAATCGCGTAAGTTTTTGACCCCACACTGTAAAAAATACGCTTATTGCCGCCATTCTCATCCTCCCAATACACTACGCCCCTGCAAACTTTATAATAAGCAAGCGGGTCATCTTTTTTTGAACCCTCCTGCAATGCAGGGTCGAACAGCCATTTTTGAGTGCCGGTGGCGGCATCCAGCGCGAACAATTTTAATTTGGGGCTTGTAGCATACAGCACGCCGCCCACCATTATGGGGTTACACTGGTTCTGGCTGCGGTTACCTGTATCCCGGTCATGGGAACTGTAGATCCAAGCCACTTTTAGCTGGTTTACATTCTTTAGTGTGATCTGGTTGTTCGAAGAATACCTGTTACCATCCTTTGAACCAGCATAGGTGCCCCAGCCGCTATGATCTGATGATGAATTCCTTTTACAGGACAGCACAAATGATATTGCCAGTAAAATGAATAGCTGTGTGCTGATCTTCATATAATTTTTATGCCTTTTTTTTAAAGGTATAAAAATTATAAAACCAACTGCAGATTAATTCAGCTCATAACCCGGCGACAAGTCAGGCTGATACCGTAAGGACGTTATTGGTTACTGTAACGTTATATTTTTGCAACGGGGCTGTCGCCGGCCCTTGTACCACCTGCCCTGCCTGGCTAAACTCGCTTCCATGCGACGGGCAAATAAATATGCCCTGGTTAGCATTATAGCCAATGGTTGCACCCTGGTGGGTGCATATTACCTGCACTGCGGTAAACGAGGTACTGGTGTTCCCCGCAGCCAGCCTGACCAGGATCACATTCTTCAATATCTTTGAATCGCCTATATTTAAAAGTTCGCTGTTTAAATCAGCTGAAAACACGTTGCCACTTCCGGCGGCAGGCGGAACTGGCTGCGCGGGCACGGGATTATTATTCTTAGACCCGCTGCTGCATGAAGCAATGCCGCAGCCGGCACAAACGGCTATCACCCCGATACCAAATTTTGATATAAATTCTCCTCTTTCCATTTCTCCTTAATTATTTTCCCCTTTATAAGTTTGCTTATGATTAAAATCGAACATCCTTGATATAGTAAACCCTATGCGGTATTGCCCGCGCGAGTAGTCCGACTGTGTGTTACTTAAATAGTTGATCTCCTGGATACCTCTTGAATTTGTGATATTAACGGTAAATACGTGCCCGCCGGTGATCATCTCGAGTCCCACGCCCAGCGGGTCCGAAAATCCGTTAGCCCCGGTCCGGAACGATGAAAATGAATGAGCGTAGTCAACAATGATGCCCATGTGTTTGGATACTTTTAAACGCCCTGCGGCTGATAACGCAAAAAACTGCTGCTCGCTCCCCGGTACCGGCGGGATGGGTGTATTATTTTGAACAATGGATGGTGCCACCTGCAGCGAGAAATCTGAAGAAAATTTGCGCGCGAAAATAGCCTGTGCAAAATAGGAGAACCTATCGCCAGTGGATGTAAACGAACCATAAGGCCTTACCCCTGCTTCGCCGATCAGCGTGATGGCAAGTGGCGAGCTGTTAACTGTTTGATGAAGCAAAGCATATTTTAATTCAAGGTCGGCAAGGCCGCCGATGGTGGTACGGCCGATATCGATATTAAGATCATCCGTTAACCCATATTCCAGTCCTAAATAAACATCCGCGACAGCGTCAAGGCCAAAAAATGTCTGGCCGCCACCGTTCTTACCGGAAAAATCACCAAAGCGGTGAATGACCAGGAAATTCAGGTTCTTTTTTTTGACGGTTTCGGAACTCTCCGATAAAACCAACCGCGATGCTTTAAAAATCACAACCGGCGCGTTTTTATCATCCTTATTCATTGAATTCAATAACGAGTCGGCGGAGTTGTTTGTTTTTGCTGAATCGGCTTTTTGCGCCATAAGGCTTGTGCTTGCGGTAACAAATACCAGTAAAAATATGTACTTTTTCATCTTGGATATTGATTGGTGGTTATTTATATGAGCTATATGTTGCCGAAACATTTATTTGGATGCTTTCGGCGATATGATGGAATACAATTTGGGGTATATCGATATGATGATCGGTACATTTTACCATAAACTCTGCTGTCATGCTGATCACACCGTTTTTTACAGATATTGTGCCCGGGATGGTCCTGTTCTGGATTACGCCATGCACGGAAAGTGCACCTGAAACCTTTATAGGATAGGTGCCATCTTTGGTTACATCTATATGCTCCTGTACCTTTCCCTTAAATGTTGCCCGCGGAAATTTATCGCTTTCCATATAATCGGAATTAAAATGTTCCTGCATCAACGACTTATCAAATTGAAATGAGCGGATAGGCACACTGAAAGCGAGCTCGTCTGACGTGGCGTTATAAACCGAAGCTCCGATCGTGGAAACAGCTTTTATATCTTCGATCGGTGCGCTTGAATAAAGGCTGATCCTTGCGTTTTTACACACATAATTATCCTGTAATGCCTGGTTTGTTGTGCTCATCCAGGCAAGTAAAATCATACTGATATATTTCATTTTTCTAGGGTTTTGTCAGTGAATTTAGATTCCATTTCAGCCCGACTGCCACGCCTGTACTTTGCAGCTTCACCTGGCCGTATCCGATATTTGTTAGCGGAAGTTTTAAATAAGGCTGTGCGCTGATGGCCATTTTTGAATTAAGCTGCCGCTCGTAAGTAGCATTCAGGTTAAGCACCCCAAAAAAATATTTACTGCTTTTTGGAACAGTATAACCCGACGGGCCATAAGCATAGACATTATTGTAATTATAAGTATACTGCTCATGCAGCATAATATATGATGATAAACCCGTGCCGATTGAAAACCTGTTTTGCTGTTTATTATAAAGCTGGTAACCCAGATTCAGCGGTATATCCAGCATCCGGCAGTCGGCTGTTACATTTACCGGGCTCACGTGAAATTGGTATGGTGTATGATAGTCTGAGAAATTGGTCAGATACGGTTTTACCGAATAAATCGCGCCGGTGCTGATGGTAAACTTTTTTGAAACACCTGCCGAAAACAGCAAGCCTACGTTTGTGCCAACCTTGCTTTGCTGAAAAGATCCTACGCCATTTAAATCAGGCGCCGCCAAAACGCTGATCGCAAACTGCGGGCGGAACGCTACCTGAGACTTAATTTTTATTTTCTCTTTTCCAATACTTGTTGAATTCTTTGCACCACCAATAGCCGGCATATTTATTTGATAAGCACTAACTGAATACGAACCGATTAAGCCGGTTTCAAAAACCGGCGTGGAGCTAACTGCCGTAAGCGCAGCAAAATCGCGGTTTGCTATATTGGTTTCTCTACTTAAAACATCCTGTTTGTCGCCTGTATGACCGGCAGTACCGCGGCGGGAACCAGCGGCAGTTGAAGTAAAGAACGATTTGCCGGCACTGCCGGTTTTACCGCTTTGCACATTTCCAGCATAATAATTAGCAGTGTTTGTTGATGTTTGTTTGTGATTTATTGATTGCTGCACGGACCCGCCGCCTGTACCGGTAGTTGTTTGCTGATGATTAACGGCCTGCGACTGTAACGCCGTATTGCTGTGACCTGCCGGTTGCCGCGCTGGCTGGCCGGTGCCAGGATTTGCCTGCTGGCGATGGTTAACCGCCTGCAGCTTTGTTGAAGTTTGAACCGGGTTGGCCCTGAACATCCACCATCCTAAAAACAACAACAATAAAGCTGCAGCACTGCCTAAAACAGGCAGCCAGTAAATTACACCCCTTCGTTTCGTATGCTTGTCAAGCATTTCCTCGAGGGCGTTCCAGTCATTTTCTTTGTAAACCGCATGATGAACAGGGTCTTCTAACCCTTTTCTAAAAACATCATCCAGATTTTTGTCCTTCTCGTTGTTCATTCTCTAATACCTTTGTTTAAAAACACACCTCTCATATCTGATCCTCTGATAGCTACGATGGGTGTATTATAGCCACTATTACTATTATAGTTGGCGCTACCGGCAGATGATTCTGCCTTAAATATCATTTGTTTAAGTTTTTGCCTCGCCTTATGCAGGTTGGATTTCGACGTACCTGCGTTAATATTCAGCATCGAGGCTATTTCATCGTGCGAATAACCATCGATAGCAAAAAGATTAAAAACTGTTCTGTAAGCCTGCGGAAGCCGTTGCACCATTGCCAATAGATCGTTATAATGCAAGTTTTTATCGGCAAGGTCCCCGTCGCTAATGTGTTCGGCCTTATCAAGGTCGTCGGTATAAGCCATTTTCAGGTTGGCCCGGTAAAAATCGATGGAAACATTCATCATGATCTTTCCCAGCCAGGCTTTAAAGGGCCTGCCCATATCGTAACTTTCAATATGGGTGAAAACTTTAAAAAAGCCCTGGTTCATTACTTCGGCTGCATCATCGCGGTTCCCGGCATAACGTAAGCATATACTCATAGAAAAGCCGTAAAACACCTTATACAGCGTTTTCTGACACTTCCTGTCTTGCTTTATACAGCCCCTGATCAGTTGATGTAAATCTTCTTCTCCCATATGGGTTATATCCCGTTAGCTTATCTTAAAAAATCACCGTACTGCCAATATCACGTTAACATGCCGTTAAAGGTTGCCTGTTATTACATAAAAATATAACTATTTTATACAATTTACTGATTATCAGCCTATTAATTTAAGAACAGCAAATGCAACTTGACCTATTGTAATGCAGCCGTGCTAACAGCGCTGCGAAAGCTACGGAAATCACAATAGCTGCGCTTTAGGTTAAGTTTATAACATACTGTCAATAAATGCCTTATAATTATTTCCAATAAATTGATTAATAAATCATCGCGTAAGTCTGTTTCAAAACAGCGATTCCAGCCTTTCGAAAATGAATCTACTAAATTTTTTTCATAAGGCAACCCTTCCCGGAATATCAACGATATAATCAGCAAACAACCGGTTCATCCGCGCCAATAAATAATTCAGTAAATGGTTCCCGTTTCAATTGTAATAATCACCAAAAATTTATCTGATATAATAGCCGGCTGCATCCGCATGGCCTGTCGTATTACCGATGATATCGTCGTTATCGTCAACGACAGCTCAAACGAGACAATTGATACATTATGTGCCGGCCCATGCCGGGTTTACCGGAAGGCATGGGATGGTTATGGCGCCAATAAAAATAAAGGCATTGAGGCCGCCAGGTACAACTGGATACTAAGCATCGATGCGGATGAAATTCCGGATGAAGAGTTGATCAGTTCGTTGCACGAATTAAAATATAACGACCCTGCTATTGTGTACGACATTAAATTCCAGTCGTACTTTGGCAAACAAGCGATACATTTCGGTAGCTGGGGGCGGGATCACCATACCCGGTTGTTTAACCGCACCATGGTAAAATGGTCCGAAGCTGTAGTACATGAAACATTGGTATTGCCGGAAAATGTACAAACAAAAAAAATACGCGGGCGCCTGCACCATTTTTCGGTAAAAGACCTTGCTGAATATGATGATAAAGGTATTTACTATGCAAAGTTAAGCGCTAAAAAATATTTCCGGGCCGGGATCAGGGCGAAAGCCGTTAAACTGTACATCTCACCAGTTTTCGGCTTTCTTAAACATTATATTTTTTGTTTAGGCTTTTTAGATGGCCGCGCGGGATGGGATATTGCAAAAACAAACATCAGCCATACCTATCGCAAATACCACTATTTGAGCCTGATGGAAAATCAGGATATCAAAAAACACCTGGTAAAAGATAGTTTGGTTGTGGAATATTGATTATATTCAAATTTCCCAGGTCATGAAGATCAACTATTGATTGCCTGCAAGTAATGAAAAGAAAACTCTTCAGTAATCTTTCTGCCAATTTCTTCCAACTTATTATTAACCAGGTAACCGGGCTGGGGATTTTTTATATACTATCAACCGGGCTCGACAAAAACACTTTCGGCCAAATTAACCTGGCTTTAGCCGTCCTGCTGGCCGTTTTTAATATTTTATCATTTGGCATCGATCAGATACTAATAAAAAAGATAGCAGCAGGCACGAATATACCTTCTGTTCTTTCGCTTTACATCTGCCATGTCTTGCTTACAGGTTTGGTGTTTTATGGTTTATTGCTTTCGGGCCGTTTGTTTGTTCACCAAAGCAATCCGCTTTACAGCTTAATATTGCTGATAGGTATCGGCAAATTAATGATCTTCTTTTCAACCCCGTTTAAGCAGGCCGCCAGCGGGATGGAGCGGTTCAGGCTGCTGGCCGGAATGTCGGTCATTTCAAATATCATCCGGTGCTGCGGCCTTGTTGTCCTGCTTGTATTACATCGTATAAGCGTATATAATATTGTTTTTGTGTTCGTCGCCGGCGATATTATTGAATTGATCCTTTGTGTTTATCTCTTCACGCATTCTGCAAAAATTCCGTTAAAAATTAAATTTCAACTTACGGGATATAAACAGCTGCTTCGCGAATCGTTACCGCAAACAGGGGTGGTTTTAATTACTTCGGCGCTAGCCCGTTTCGACTGGATATTTATCGGGTTTACGGTATCAGCAATTAAACTGGCAGAATATAGCTTTGCATATAAGATTTTCGAGATATCAACACTGCCTTTATTGGCCATTGCCCCGCTGCTTATTCCCCGTTTTACAAAATTATTTCGATCGGCTACCGGCGATACCGACCTGAAGTTTTTAATACGGATGGAAATGGTTGTTTCTGTATTTGTTGCATTATTGCTAAACGTTTGCTGGGGCCCGTTGATTGATGCCATAACCGGCGGAAGATATGGGCTGGTGAACGTCAAAACCATTTTTATACTGTCGTTATGCATGCCTTTTCTCTACCTGAATAATTTTCTGTGGACCATCTTTTTCGCGCAGGGAAAATTGAAAATGATACTCATCTCCTTTGTGCTTACCTTTTTTGTAAATATCGCCGGCGACATCATCCTGATACCATTTTTTAAAAACGAAGGGGCGGCATTGGCGTTCCTGGCCGCCTGCATTGCCCAGGCTGTTTACTATATGAATAAAAACGAATTGCAGGAAATAAGCGGGGCCTGGCGTTCATTGATTATTTGCATCATAGCCGGAATGATCAGCGGCATGGGGGCAAAAATGCTTTTGGATAGCTGGCTTGCATTGCTCGTCGCAATAGTGATCTATATTACCCTGATATTCCTTTCCTCACAACTCAAGCCCGGCGATCAAAAAAACCTGAAAAAATTGCTTCACTGGTAAAAACTGTTAGCTATCAGCAGGCAACCATTTCAATTTTAAGGCCGTAATCTCTTTAGAAGCCAGCCCGCCAAAGCCAGTTTCCAACAGCTTTTAATTACGCCCCGAAATGACTTTTAGCTATCCCGTTTTTAATTTAAAAAAAGCCGTCAGTTATGTGGATTGGAAGCTTCTCCTGTTCCTGATGCTTTTTTTAAATGTTAAGCTGGCTGTTAAAATACCTGCCATTATACTGATCTATTTATTACGGTTCAATTTCAGGTTCGGGTTCAGTTTTAAAAACTCAAGGCTGCCGCTTTTTTATATTTTAATCATAGGCATTGGTTTTTTAGCACTCATTATCAACCGGAACGATTACGGGTATAATTATCTGGTCGTTTTTTTAACCGGGATAGGCTTTTGGCTGTTATGCATACTCGCCGTACACCAGGTTAAGCTGGCAGTTGAGCAAAACGACACCCACGTCATCCACAATACTATCCTGGTATTTTTTGTGCTTAACGCGACCTTCTCTTTCTATAATATTGCCCAAATCATTTGGGAAACAGGCGCCTTTAACCCCTACAGGTACCAGGGCCAATATCAGAAATATTTTATCGGTACCGGCGATTATATCCATGGAATAACATTCGATACGTCAACTACCAATGCTGTTTTAAATGCGTTTGGGGTAACCTATTTTCTTACCCGGAAAAAGCCGCTCATGGTGCTTACCTGCATGGCTATTCTATTGCTTACCGGGAGCAATTTTATAAATATCATGCTGTTGTGCATACTTGCTTTCCTGTTCATTTTTAACAGCAGTAAGGATCAAAAAAGCCTTATTGTGGTGTGCCTGATGTTTTTGGTGGTTTTTATGGTAAAGATATCCCCCCAAAATAATAAGTATATTGTGGAGACCTTTAAACATTTACGTGGGTCGCGGCAAGGCGATAATGCGCCGCTTTTTACCAACTCGCCCGCCGGCGCCCCATTAGGTATTGAAGAAGCCCGGCAAAAGATCGCACAACACTACCTGGATAGTTTAGGCACGGCGATAGCTTTAAGGGAAAAAACAAGCACGCCGGTAATTCGGATACCACTTAATTTGCCGGCAACCCAAACCGGCCGGGTATTTATAACAAAGCCCGACATTAATACCCCCCCTTACCAAACCCGCACGGATACCGATGCCGGGCAACGACGATTGATCACATTCATTAATGTACATAAGGCAGATCTCCATATATCCGGCGAGGAAAAGTTTAAGCCCGGTTTACCCGGAAAAGTTATTTCACTATCGCAAACAGCGCTTTTTTTAAAACAGCACCCCGCCAAAATTGCTTTAGGTGATGGTGTCGGAAACTTTTCTTCAAAGCTTGCATTCCGGGCCACGGGGTTGGGGTTTGCAGGGGGATATCTTTTAAACCGCGTTTATATCAATAAGGATTTCCTTGTCAATCACCTTGACGTATATCTCAATTTTTTCAGCAGGCGCATAGGACTGCATTCATTGGTTAACAGCCCCAATTCGGTTTATAACCAACTACTTGCGGAATATGGGCTATTAGGCTTGTTGGCGTTCATAATTTGCTACTTGGGATTTTTTGCCAGGCACTTTAAAAAACTGACTTACGGCATACCTCTTCTGCTCATGATAATGGCTGTGTTTTTTATCGATTACTGGTTTGAGCAGTTATCCATCCTCGTATTTTTTGAACTGATGCTTCTTTTAAATATCAAAGAAACCGCTCATCTAAAACCGGCGCATTATGGGCTTAAATAATCCTAAAATAACCGTCTTGATGCCGGCATATAACGCGGCGAAATATATAGGCGAAGCGATTGCGTCCGTACTTGAACAAACGTTTACCGATTTTGAGCTATTGATCATTAATGACGGCTCAACCGATAAGACTGCAGATATTGTTCGTTCATTTAGCGACCCCCGCATTGTGCTTGTTAGTCAGGCGAACAAAGGTGTAGCGGCGGCCCTGAACCGGGGATTAACATATGCCCAAGCGCCGTATATCGCCAGGTTTGATGCTGATGATGTTTGTTATCCCAACAGGCTAAAAATACAGTATGATTTTATAACCAGTTACCCTGAATACAGTGTAATTGGGTCGGCAGCCGATTACGTGGATGCCGACGGCCATTTCATTTTCACACACCATCCCGAGGGACATCTTAACGAAGAAATACAACAATTAAAATTTTCCACTTGCCCGTTTATCCATTCCAGCGTTATTTATCGAAAAGAGGCGATAGTAAAAAACGGCGGTTATAACGAGCATGCATATACCTACGAAGACCACTTTTTATGGGTAAATATCCTGAAAAATGAAAAAGCCTGCAATCTTTCGCAGGCGCTTATCAAAGTAAGGCTCAATCCCGAATCAATAACCATTGATGAAAAATGGCATACACGCAAATTCCGGTCTATTAAATATTCAACGTTAAAAAAACGCAGCATTACCGCTTCCGAAGGAAAAGAGTTGTTCGCGATAAGCACAACGCAAAATTCGTCTAAAATAAAAGAAGGCGCTTACTACGCGTTGTGCGGAAAAAAATTCCTCGTTAATAATTACCAGCCCGAAAAGGCACGCCTAAACGTAGTAAGGGCCATTGGCCTGCATCCGTTCCGGCTGGAAAATTACCTGCTGTACACCGCAAGTTATTTGCCCGAAAAGCTCATTAACTGGCTTCATAAGTTTAATCCCGCCGGTTTGTAAAAAATAAATTGATGATGAAGATAGCATTTATAACAAGATCGACAATTTACACCAGCCCTGGCGGAGATACTGTGCAGGCCCTGCAAACGGCCCGCCAGCTCGCTGCAATTGGGGTGGAGGCTGATGTTTTGTTATCAAATGAAACAATACCCTACGATAAATATGACCTGCTTCATTTTTTCAATATCACACGACCGGCAGATATTCTTTACCACAGTAAAAAAACCAGCAAGCCATTCGTCGTTTCAACGATATTATGCAGCTATGCCGAATATGACAAGCATCACCGTAAGGGTACTGGCGCTCTGTTTACTTATTTATCTGAAGATAGTATTGAATACCTGAAAACCATGGCCCGCTGGTTGCGGGGGGCCGACCATTTGGCCAGCATTGATTATGCATGGAAAGGGCAGCGCAAAAGCATTAATGAAATTTTGCGCCGGGCGAAAATGATATTGCCGAATTCTGAATCGGAATACAGGCGCATCCAGCAAACGTATCCTTGTAAGGCAAGCTATACGGTCATACCTAACGGAACCGACCCGGAAGTATTTCAATTTGATGAGAAAATAAAAAAGAATGACCGGGTTGTACTTTGCGTGGCACGCATAGAAGGCATAAAAAACCAGCTGAACCTGATAAGGGCTTTGAATAACAGCCGGTTTCATTTGATCCTTATTGGCGCTGCGGCGCCAAATCAACGTAATTATTATAAACAATGCCGCGACATCGCAGCTCCGAACATCAGTTTTATAGGCCAACTGCCGCAGGACGAACTGGTGTCGTATTATCAGCGGGCGAAGGTTCACATCCTGCCCAGCTGGTTTGAAACGACAGGCCTGAGCTCGATAGAGGGTGCCGTTATGGGCTGCAACATCGTGATCACCGACAAGGGCGATACCCGGGAGTATTTTGAAGACAATGCCTTTTATTGCGATCCATCCGACCCGAAAAGCATCCTGGCGGCGGTTGAAAAAGCAAGTTCAGCGCCATGCAGTGGAAATTTACGCCAAAAAATATTAAAAGAATACACTTGGAAACAGGCCGCATTAAAAACTTTAAAAGCATATCAATCAGCAGCTATAGCATGAAATTAAAAATAGCCATATTAGGCACACGGGGCATCCCGAACAATTACGGCGGGTTTGAACATATATCCGAATATGTATCGGAGGGGCTTGTTAAACGGGGGCATTCCGTAACGGTTTATAATTCGCACAATCACCCTTACCGGGAAAATAGCTGGAACGGTGTAGAGATAAGGCATTGTTACGACCCCGAATACCTGGTGGGCACAGCAGGCCAGTTCATTTACGACCTGAACTGCTTGCTTGACGCCCGGAGAAGGAAATTTGATGTGATACTGATGATGGGATACACCAGCAGCTCGGTTTGGGGCAAGCTATATCCGGCCAAAAGCACGATAATAACCAACATGGACGGCCTTGAATGGAAACGGTCGAAATACTCCCCAACCGTACAACAATTCTTAAAGTATGCAGAAAAGCTTGCTGTAAAGTACAGCCAGTTTTATATCTCGGACTCACTGGTAATTAAATCATACCTCGGTGAAAAATATAATATCGACAGCAAATATATCCCCTATGGCGCCGACCTGTTTTCGGAAGAGGAAAGGGAACAGATGGACAATACAGCGGCATTAAAAGAGGATTACTTTTTGCTGATGGCCCGCATGGAACCTGAAAATAATATAGAGGCGATATTAGAAGGGTTTAATGAAAGCAATTCGCGCAGAAAATTTAAGGTGCTGGGAGATACGGGCAATCGGTTTGGAAAATTCATTACCCACAAGTTCCAAAATGATGAGCGTATCCAGTTTAAAGGTTCAATTTTCGACACCGGGAAAGTGCGCGCTTTACAAAATAATTCATACCTGTACTTTCACGGGCATAGCGTTGGAGGTACCAACCCTTCCCTACTGGAAGCAATGGCGAGCGAAGCCCTGATTGCTGCACATAACAATCCGTTTAATAAATCGGTGCTGCATGCAGATGCATTTTACTTTTCAAACGCCAGCGAAGTTCGCTCACTGGTAGAAACAGTTCAAAGAAAAGAAACGGAAAAAACCATGGTTAGCAATAACCTTCACAAAATAAAATACCAGTTTAACTGGGAAAAGATCATTGATCAATACGAAGAATTTGTTCTTGAATGTCATTATGGATCGCGGTATGAACAAGTTGTTGCCTTACAGGGATAGTTTAAACAATAAGGTAAGCTATTTTCACCTTATGCTGTTAATGGCCAGCTTGCCATTTGACATGTTTTACAGCCACCTGATACTTGTAAGCTTTGCTTTACATACATTAATTCATTTAAATAAAAAACGCATCAAACCGGTATTCACGATAAGGACATTGGTATTGCAATCTGTATTTTTTATAACCTTGTTGAGCACCATTTATACAGTAAATCCCGCTGTTGCCTTTAACGAGTTGGGAAGGGAAAGCACTATTTTTATTTTCCCATTGTTGTTTTGCCTTAGCCAGGTCGATTTAAAAAGATACCGTCCACAATTACTGCTGGCATTTGCCCTGATTTGTACGGCTGCTATAGTCTATTTGTACCTGGATGCCCTTCT
Source organism: Mucilaginibacter sp. (assembly GCA_028288025.1). GTDB lineage: Bacteria > Bacteroidota > Bacteroidia > Sphingobacteriales > Sphingobacteriaceae > Mucilaginibacter. The sequence goes on from JAQBOM010000003.1 coordinate 71,442, forward strand.
TGTCATAAGACATTATCAACTGCCTTATTTAACGCTGTTCTCAAACGCATTTGTTAACCATAATTTCTCGGAACCGATAGGTATACATGCCACGTTCTTTTCGATGCAGGTTACGTTGGCGCTGGTTTATTTATTAACCATTTTAATAAAAGAGCGGCAATTTTATAACAGATTATTTTACCTCACCTGCTGCATTGTCCTAACCGCCGGGCTAATCCAGCTCTGTTCAAAAACTGTATTCATCGTTTTGATCATCGTTATAAACGCCGGCGTACCTTATTTTTTATTGAAGGGTGCAGGCCGGAAAAGGTTTATACTTATTGCCGCCTCTTTTTCAGTTTTGGTATTTGCGGGAATTTTTAGTTCGAGGACGTTTAAAGCCCGCTATATAACCGGGATGAGGGACGATCTGTCTTCCGTACAGGTGAATGAGACCACTGATACACGGTTAGCCCGGTGGAAAGCAGCTGGTGAGTTGATCAGTAAATCGCCTGTTATCGGTTACGGAGCGGGGTCAGAAACCGGCCTGCTACACGAAAGCTTCTTTAACAAGAAGATGTATAGCTCATTTTTAAACAACTTAAACGCACACAACCAGTATCTCAGCTTTTTAATAAAATCGGGTATTTTAGGCCTGCTATTCTATTTGGCAACCTTGGCATTCGGCTTTAGCTTTGCATTTCGCAAAAGGGATATGCTGTTTTTCACGTTCATGATGCTCATTGCGTTTGTCTCGTTATCCGAAACATTGTTTGATGTGGATAAAGGCATATTTTACTATACGTTCTTCTTTTCATTTTTCATTTTTTCGTATGAACAGCCCCCGGCAGATAATACCAGGAAGAAAATACCTGCCATGCCAAAAGAAACAACATTCACTCATCAATATGAATTGGAACATTAAAAAGCACCGGATGGTTAACGAACTGATTTTTAATCAGAATTCCCATAATTATTTACGGTCACTGGCAACCCGGAAGGCAGTTATCCCGTCATAATTATAAAGCAATGTGCATCGCTATAAAAGATAAAAATGCAAAATAAACTATACCCCTTAATGGATAAGAGCTTGTGGGATGTCAAACAAAATATACTTGAGACATTGGCTTATTTTGACCTGTTCAATTATCCGTTAACCCGCGGTGAGGTTTATATATTTCTGAAAAACAAATACCAATACGAGGATTTTGATGATGCGCTTAGCTGCCTGCTTAACGAGGGAAAGATCCATTTATTTGACAAATTTTATACTTTAAAAAACGACCACTACCTGGTTGTCCGCAGAAACGAAGGCAACAAAAAAGCAGGTGAATTGATCAAGACGGCGGGAAAAATAGGGAATATCCTTGTAAGATTCCCTTATGTGCGGGGCATAGCTATCTCGGGCTCGTTATCAAAAAATTTCGCTGACGAAAACTCCGACATCGACCTGTTTATAATAACAGCAAAAAACCGGCTCTGGATCGCGCGAACTTTAATGCACTGCTTCAAGAAATTAACGTTTTTAGTTAATAAGGAGCACTTGTTTTGCATGAACTACTATATAGACGAGCAACGGCTGGAGATCGTTGAAAAAAGCATTTACACTGCCATTGAAATAGGCACCCTTATCCCTTTACAGGGAGATATTATGTTTGAGAAATTTTATGCGGCGAATACCTGGACCAGGTCATTCCTCCCCAACAAAAACATGCGCATATCCTCCGCAAAACCGGTAAAAAACTCTTGGCTGAAAAATTTCGGCGAATGGCTGCTAAATAATGCCGCCGGCGATGCAATCGATAATTTACTGATGAAAATTACTGCAGGCAGGTGGCTGGAAAAAACCCGCATGAATAAGTTAAACAGCCATGGCATTATAATGGGGATGGATACAAACAAACATTTTGCCAAGCCTGATCCTAAGAATTTTCACTACAACCTGCTCGAAAGATACCAGGAAAAAGTGTCCCGGCTTTTACAGGGATATGAAAATGGCGTTGCCAATTGAGCTATCTCTTTTTAAATGATATAATATAATAGTCGCCAATATATTTCCACGGCCAGCGCGATTTCAGCTTATCTTCTTTCGATTTTAAATATTCATACAGGGTGGGGTGCCTTTCGGCAAAGCCTTCGATGTACGATGGCGGAACTATAGTACACAGGCCTTCAATGCTTAATAAGTCAAACCGGTTTTTTAACCTGCTGATAATAAATGAAGGATTATAATACCAGCACTTAAAATTAACGCCTTCAATACGTGCCTTGCTGCCGTTTGCGCTAAAAAACCTCCGGAATGCGGTTCGGAATTTTCCTTTGAAAATTAGCAGTGTTTCCCACAAACAAAATTTTGGTAAAATAACCAGGGTAACAATACCATTCGCTTTAACTAACCCGGCAAATGATGACAAAACTTTATCTAACTCATGGGTACAGTTTAACCCGGCGAAGTTGGAGAAAATAAGATCATAAGGCTCCGTGCTTTTTAATTCCGATAAGTTTGTGAATGAACAAATTTCTGTACTGACGCTCTTCCCCAGCCCTGCGGTTTCAATTTTTTGCCTTAGCTCCCGCTGCATGCCTGTCGATATATCTGTGGCGTGCACCGTATGTCCTTTTTGCGCAAAAAACAACGCGTCTTCGCCGGTGCCGGTGTTTAGTTCCAGTATAGAACTGTTTGGGGCTAAATATTGCAACACGTGGTTGCGTACCCGTTCCCGTTTATAATTGATAATGGTGTTGCCAGAATATACCTGGTCAAAAACACCGGACTGGGCGGTAAATGCTGCTTCAGCATAACTTTCATTGTCAATTGCCAGCGTTGTTTTCATCGCGACATTCCTTCCAGTTGTTGTAATTTAAACTTTTCAACAAGCGCGGCCGGCGCGTGATAAAAAACCGACAGGGCTTTCCTTAAACTTTTAAGATTAGCGGCGAAGGGGTGCCTGAGTAATTTAACAAAGCTATTTTTGGCCAGGTGTTGATGATAATTTTGATGGACATACCTATGCAGCTGTTTATAATAGGACGGCGGGTAGGTATTACTGAACATCAGCGCCATTTCATCAGAATCAGTCCAGTTGGTTTTTTGCTTCAGTTCGGCCTTTACCTTTTCATAAAACGACGTCCCCGGCAAGGGGTACGAAACGGAGATGCCTATTTCAAATGGCAGGAGCTCGTTTATCATGCTAATAGTTTGTTGTATATCCGCTTTCAGTTCCCCGGGATACCCGAACTGGATAAAAAATGAAGGCTTTATTCCGTTATCCTTCATCAGGCGCGTAGCCAGGCGTATTTGGTCAACGGTGATGCCCTTATCCATAGCATCAAGTATTTTTTGTGACCCGCTTTCGGCCCCTACCCAAACATTTTCGCAGCCGGACGCGGCCAGGGCGTTTACAGTATCCTCGTATATCAGCAGGTCGGCCCTTGATTGTATCTTAAATCTGATTTTTACTTTCTCCTTTTGCAGTAGCCGTGCAAATTCAATCATCCACCCCGGTTTCAATCCAAAAATATCGTCGCAAAACCATATATGATCAATTTGAAAGTTTTGCTTCAATAATTTTATCTCCGCGACTACGTTTTCCGGGCTTCTTGAATTATACCGGTTACCATAAATGGGTTTGGCGCACCAGTTACACTTAAAAGGACATCCCCGGGTTGTGCTCATGTTCAAAGAAAAATATCCGGCATGTTTTACCCACGTTCCCCTGTACAATCCCATATCAACCAAATCCCAGGCAGGCAATGGCAAGCTGTCCAGATCTTTGAACACCGGCCTGCCGGACGATTTAACCACTTGATCGTCTTTTATATAAGCAAGCCCGTTTATGCCTGAAAAATCTTCAAAATCATTTTCGACAGCGTTAACGAGCTCCAATAGCGTATGCTCTGCCTCCCCTATAATTACAAAGTCGGCACCCTCTTTCAGATAGCTGTCATACCGGTCCGTTGCATCCGAGCTGGATACGATAACAGTACACCCGGCCGCTTTTGCAAGCTTGCACATGCTGAAGGCGGCCTCGCGCATGTTTGTGAGGCACATTTTGGTAAGATAATTAAAGCCGTCATCATAAATAACAAAAAATCTCGGGCGGTTTTTTTCCAGCGCACCGATCACATCATTAGGATCAGCTACAAACATGCTGTCAAAAAGGGATACCCGGTACCCATTCTCCCGCATAAAAGCGGCCGCGATCAGCGTGGCCAAAGGCGGGTATGGCTGCCCCAACTGCCATTGCTTTGGATCGAAGCGTAAGAAATATGAATGCGTGAAGAGAATATCTGTCATGTTCACCTTGTTTATCTGTTATACCGCCGCAACGTGACTTATATATAAACTACGTCGCCGGCAACAAAAGGGTTGCTACATAAAGTTTCAAGTAAAATTAATTCTGTTTTACCGTCTCTTTATTTTATAAATATTATAACTGTCCCTGCATGTTAAAAAATAATAGTTGTGTTCAACCAAAGTATCAACAAACTGCCGTAGATCCGGGCCTACGTTTTGTTTATAGTCCGGAAACATTGGTACCAGGATCATCCCGGGTTCATTTTTTGAAAGCTCTTTAAAAAACATACGTTTGGCGATGTCCGTTTGGGTTACATTGAAATAAATAGTTGGCGACAACCGCTCTGAATACGCTTGCACCTGCGCGCCATAACCTGCTACAAAAACCTTCTCCCCGGCAGGTGTATTATCTTTTATCCAACGGCCAAGCTCCTTTCTGGCGCCCTCGTCCGGAATTGTGTAAGGCCCCGCACAGGTGGTAGCTGCATTCTCCGGTTCGTTAAAAAGCAGCTTTTTGAAATTAATAAGCGGCTCCAACAGTTTCGGAAAAAACATGATCAAAATAATTACCGCGACTTGCTTTACCGGTATTTTGTAAACATTAATAAGATATGTGACAGCTATGGCATTTATGAGCGACAGCGGCGGCAGCATTTCCTTTAGATGTACATTGGTATATTTTCCGAGAACAGCGATCCCTATAAATTCCACAATAAGCCATAAGACAAACAAATCGACCTTTCTTTTTATAAAAAAATATACAAGTGCAAGCGGATAAAACAATATCAATTCTGTGTAGAAAAATTTATCAGTAAAATTTTCCAGTTTCCACATAAGGGTATGATCCGTGGTGCTGCCCGGCCCAAAGTTATCTGCCAGTCCATAGGTAAATAGATCGTGAAAACCAATGCCGGAAAAGGCAGCAATCATTAAAAGAAAACAAATAGCCGAAAATACCCCGGCGCAAAATATCAGCGCACTCGTTTTGCTTCTATGAAAAGATACAGCCAGTATGGCGATGATGCCAAAAATGGCAGATAAGCGAAATCCAAATCCTACACCGGCAGCCAGGCCGGACAGGAAAAAGCCCATTTTGCCTTTCGCAGTAATACCAAGATAAAACGCTATGATCACAAACACGATCTCGTAAGTCTCGGTATATGAAACATACCGTCCGCCCGTGCCGTGCCAGGTAAGCGACAAGCCATAAAACAAAATAGCAATTTTGCCCGCCCGCTCTCCCGAAATGTGTTTGGCTATCTTATAAACATAATAAATGCCGATCGATTGAAAAATGGTGCCAAGTACTCTCGGGAACCAATAGTTTACGCCAAAAAGCGCATCGGATAATCCAAAAACGGCAAATATCAACGGTGATTTATTGTCAGCCCCGCCGGAATAAGGGACGAGATCATGCCGGAACCAGTTGCGGCCTATGTAATGCCACATGGCCTCGTCAAATGAGAGGCAAAAACCGGTAGTAAGCAAGGTGACAAATAATTGCAGCAAGGCAAGTAAAAGAATGATCTGCACCGCGCCTGGCTGCCACCGTTTGGTGGTTTGTTTAATTACCATGTTCGGTAGTTTAAGCATTAACTACCGGGTTAGCCCACGCCGGTAAATTTAGCGAGCATACACATTTCACGCAGGTTGCATTTTCGTTCATATTAAGATTTTTGCGAAATCTTATGGCTTCGGTGCTGTTTAATATTTCACCTAACGACGAATCTTTTATATTCCCTATCGTGTCGTGAAAAAAGCACGGCCGTACGCTGCCGTCGGCCTCTATCACGGTTGACACCCAGGGGGCATTGCACTTTTTGAAAGGAAAGAGATTTAAATTGTAATATGCCGCGTAATACTGGTAAATATCCTGGATTTTCGCCGGTGATTCGGCAATGAACCCCGATGTAAAGTCGGCCTGGTTACCTAAAATCCTTGTGATTACTTCCTGCAGTTCGGGCAACTCGTTTTTTGATATCAATATTTCATTTTGTTTTGGTTCTTCCCATGCCATTTGCCTGTTAAAAGCGTGGCTGCTCACATCGGCAGGTAAAAAACTAACCTGGTCAATACCGATCTGCCTGGCTTCGCGAATGATCGCTTCCCAGTTTCTGAAATTGAGCCGGTGGATGACGGTCCTGGCGGTGATTCTATAATGCGGGTTAAGGTATCGTAGCGCCTCTATACCGTCTTTCAGTTTATTAAAGGCTCCCGGAATATTCCTGATCGCATCATGAAGCGCCTCGTCGCCATCCAGCGAAACGATCAGATCATCTACCCATTCAACCAGCTGGATCGCATTTTTTTTTATCGTCAATCCGGTGGTAAGCAAGGTGACTTTTATGTTCAGGCTTTTGATCAGCTCACACAATTTAAAAAAATTGGCATTCAGCAAAGCCTCCCCTCCGGACATTACCACTTGCTGCGTTCCTAATTTTTTTAATGAACTTAATAAACCTGCAATATCGCTTTCAGTAAGCTGCTTAAGATTTTTATTGTCCTTCCATATATCACACATCACACACCGGCAGTTACACGCACTATGCGGCATCAATATCACAACAGGAAGGGCAGATATCCTGCTTGTTTGTAAGGTAAGATAGCGGTTAACCGTTTTATGTAGTGATTGCCCAAACATGTTGTTAATGCTTTATTACTATCCAATAAAATAGTTCCCTTTTTGTGAATTTGTTATATATACTACGGGGATTGACCAGCACCTCATAGTTAAAATCGTTGAGTGCATCTAAAGAATGATGAAAGTAATAAGCGGCCATTTCGGGGTAGCCTAATGCTGAATAATAATCTTTAGTCCTTTTAGAGGCGCCTTTGATCTCGCTGTTTTTATAAAAATGTGAATCAAGAATATGCAGCTCGCCTTTTTTTGCCAGGCAGGATAAGGCATTATACAGTATGTTTTTTACTGACGGGAAATATTGTATCGACGCCGCAAATAAAATGATGTTAAATTTTTCATCTGAAAACTTTTTCGGGTTAAAACTATCCCATCTAAATTCAAGATTGTCCTTTTTAAATAAGCGTTTGGCCTGGGTGATCTCGTCGGCATTGACATCTATCCCGATTACTTCCGAACCGGCAATTACTGCGCATTTGGACGACAACCAGCCATTGCCGCAGCCTATCTCTAAAATTTTTAAAGGCTGGTTCTTCTTTTCAAGATAAGCTATCAATCGTTTGGACGATCGTTTTCTTATTTTCCATTCGTCGAAGTGAATATGGGATACGTCAATGTCCGGCAAAAACATGACCTCGCAATCAGATAATACGCGTTTTTCCTTTCGGCGCACCTCAATATACAGATCCTCAAAACCCGTATCCAGCAATTGCGCGCTGCCTTCCCTGTTGTCTTCACTCATATTCACCATCGGAATTAAAAACCCTGTATTTCCGGTTGCCGGTATTTCCAAACTTTTTGCAGAAGTTTTATCTCATAGGGGTATTTGTAAAGATTTGCCTTATACCGCAATCCGGCAACCATTTGTATTGCCTTTCGCTTTAAAACGTTTAAACGGATATCGGTTACTGTGGGATAAACGCCATTCAATACCGTCTCAAAATCCCTTATCTTGTCTATCATTTCAGAGGTTAACCAGGGTGTAAGTGGGTTTTTCCGCAAATCAAAATTTTCCCATGCCGGGCTCACCCAGTCGTCCAAATCCCGGGGATATTTAAATCCCGCAGCCTGCACCTGTTTATATAATGTTGAACCCTCGGTTGGTACCGGGCTGTAGGTATACAATACAATTTCAGTTCGTGGATTTACCTGCTTCACTTGCTTTATAAAATCGATTTCAAAATCAATTTGCGCCTGCACTTGCTCAGGCGTTGGCGCCGGTGTGCCTAAAACAAAAGAATATTCAGGTATGATATCAAATTTCTTTAAGCGTTCCGCAAACCTGATGATCTGGTCGCCGGTTTGCGTTCCGCCTTTATCAAGCTGTTCAAGAATTAAATTATTCCCGCTTTCGGCGCCGAAAAAAATGATCTTGCATCCCGCCTCCCTGATTAAAGCCAGCGACGAATCTTTAAACTTATCCATCGTATCTATACGGGCCATACCCCACCACGACATTTTTTCGGGTTTGATCAGGTTAGCGAATTCCACCGTTCTTTTCTCTGAAACAAAAAAATTATTATCGTGAAACTCGATGGCATCAGCACCCCATTTATCTTTTATATATTTTATATCATTATAAACCGTTTGGGCCGACTTTGCTTTCCACCTCGCTTCGTAAATGGGCACCACGGCACAAAACGAACAGGTGAACGGACAGCCTATACTCGAGTGATAAGCCAATGTTTTTTCTCCCAAAAAAGTTTTGCCGAGATATTGCTTTCCAATGGAGTAAAATTGATTCAACTTATTATAGGGCAGCGGCGGCAGCGAATCCTGGTCAATAAGGTCTTCTTTCGCGGTTTTTACGATTTCATTTCCTGCTTTATAAATCAGGTTTTTTATAAACTCATACGGTGTATTATTCTCAAACGCATCGATCAGTTGCGGAAACGCGTGGTCGCCGGGGCCATTGATGATAAAATCAACGTATCCAGAATCCAGTATCACTTTGGGATGGCTTGAAGGGAAATAGCCGCCCCATATCATTACCGTATGAGGAAACATTTCTTTGATGGCTTTCACAAGCGGTATTGATTGCCTTAATTGTGGCCCGGGCATTACAGTAAACCCCAGGTATTTATATTCGCCGGTTTTTAAATACGATTCTATTTTGGTAAGCGGCTCGTTCTCACAATTTCCATCAACCACAACCCACTCGTATTTTCCGTCTATGGCAGCGGCAATATTTAAAATGGAATTTGGAATCCGATGTTTCGCGGTCGCGCTTTTGGGGTTGAACAGTAATATCTTATTCATATCGTAATCTAAACAATCAGGCCTTTCAATACAGGTACGGTCTTTACAAATAGCGATGGATTTTACCCCACCGCTATTAAACCAGTACAATAAACCTAAGCACATAACCACCTGTGCTTACTTTAAATACGCTTAAGCAAAAGATACCGTTGCCTGTCTGATGAAAAATAATTGAAATGAGCAACCTTTATAATTGATGCCCCGTAACGCTTATATAACAGTTGCGATAGCATACCAAAACATTGATTAAAACCTTAAAAAGATACTTTTCCAGGCATATTACGGCTTCGCACGTATATGAAAAGGAGGTCGTTGAAGCTTATGATATCTGGGCGGCGAATTATGACTCGCAACCCGGCAACCTGATGCTCGACCTGGATGAATTTTTATATAACAAATTATTGGGCGGCATAGACATAAAAGACAAGCGCATTGCCGATATCGGATGTGGAACGGGCAGGCACTGGACAAAAATTTTTGCTGAAAAACCGGCAAGCTTAACAGGATTTGACGTTTCGCCCGGGATGCTTAAAAAGTTAAAGTCTAAATTTCCAGGTGCACAAACTGAAGTAATTAACGATAATTTATTCAGTACAGTTGAGGACGAAACGTTCGACCTTGTCATATCTACCCTAACGGTTGCCCATATCGAAAATATTGAAGAAGCGCTACAGGCTTGGTGCAGGATATTAAACAGCAAAGGCGACATCATCATCACTGATTTTCATCCGGATATTTTGGCAGTTGGCGGCAAAAGAACTTTCAGCCATCAAAATGCCCGTATCGCGGTCCGCAATTTCGTACATCCAACCGCAACGATCAGGGATATACTTTTAAGGAACAATTTCCACCTGGTTAGCCGGGAGGAATTGCATATCGATGAGTCTGTTAAACATTATTACCGGGAGCAGAACGCGCTGGCTGTTTATGAAAAATTTAAAGGGTTTCCTGTCATTTACGGGATGCATTTCAGGAGGGCGTGATGATCCTGAAACATTTAAAAATGATCGATGAGACTGAGCCTGTTAATATTAGGGTTGCCGACGAAAAAATTGCGAGCATATCGCCTGTCAATAGGTCCGATTTTAACGATCATTTGCAGCTGACATTTGAAAATGCTATTGTTTTCCCAGGGATAATTAATTCGCACGATCATTTAGACTTCAACCTGTTTCCGCAATTGGGAAACCGGATATATAATAATTATACCGAATGGGGCGCTCATATTCACAGCAATTATAAAGAGGAGATAGCACGTATTTTAAAAATTCCCCTTTTGTTGCGTGCAGAATGGGGCGTTTTTAAAAATCTGCTTTGCGGGGTTACAACAGTTGTAAATCATGGCGATAGGTTAAACTTAAAAAACAACCTGATAACTGTTTTTGAAGATACACATTGCCTGCATTCGGTCCGCTTTGAAAAAAACTGGAAGCTCCGGTTAAATAACCCGCTTAAAATAAACCTGCCTGCAGTGGTACATGTTGGTGAGGGCGACGATTGGCTCTCGTACCATGAAATTGACCAGTTAACCAACTGGAACCTGTTGCGAAAAAAACTGATCGGCATACATGCAGTGGCCATGTCGGAAGAACAGGCAAAGAAATTTGAAGCGATCATTTGGTGCCCGCAATCCAATTACTTTTTGTTAAATAAAACATCCCGGCTGAACCTCTTAAAAGATCATACCAAAATATTGTTTGGAACCGACTCAACGTTAACAAGTACCTGGAATATTTGGGAGCATTTAACTATGGCACGACAAACCGGCCTGGTTAGCGATAAAGCGCTCTATCATACCTTAAACAAGAATGCGGCGGCCACCTGGCGATTAAATAGCGGCGATATTTCGGCCGGAAAAGACGCTGATATTGTTGTGGCTAAAATAAAACAGGACAAAGCCGGTTTTGATTCCTTTTTTTGTCTTGGCCCTTCAGAAATATTGCTGGTTATTCACCAGGGAAATATCAGGTTGTTTGATGAAGAGTTGTTGCCGCAATTAACCGATATCGCTATAAACGATTTTAGTCAAATTTTTATAAACGGCGCTCGCAAATATGTACGGGGCAATTTGCCGGCGTTAATGGAAAGCATCCGTAAATATAATCCGGAGGTTAATTTTCCTGTGAGTTTGACCAGGCCGAACTAAGCACCGGGCGCTAATTTTTCCAACGATGAAATTTGTTTTTGCAAGCTATGTGTACTCCGAAGATTTTAACCGGCCCGGGGAATGGCTGCGCCATATTCGATTTTACGGCGGCATACTTGAGTCTCTAAGCAAAAACAACACGGTTATAAGCATTGAGCAAATTGACTTTGAAGGCGACCTGGTGTATAATGGCGTGCAGTATTACTTCAGGCGTTTTTCAAAACTCACCAGGCGCTTTCCTTTTAAATTACACTATTTCATAAAAAAACAGCAACCGGATGTGGTTTTTATACAGGGCCTGCATTTTCCGTTGCAGGTGATACAACTACGTTTAATGCTCGGAAAAAAAGTAAAGATCATTTTACAAAACCATGCGGAAAAGCCATTTACGGGCGTTAAAAAATACCTGCAAAAAATGGCGGACCGTTGTATCGACACTTACCTGTTTGCTTCGCGCGATATGGGATTGGACTGGGTAAAAAAAGGCAACCTGACAAGCGCCGAAAAAATTCACGAAGTAATGGAGGTCTCTTCGGTTTTCTATCCGCTGGAACGAGAAACGGCCAGGGCGCATACCGGCGTTGAGAGCCGGCTTGTTTTCCTTTGGGTTGGCAGGCTAAACGAAAATAAAGACCCGTTAAATGTAGTAAAGGCATTTTTGCAATTTGTTGATTCGGAGCCATCAGCAACATTGTATATGATTTATCACACCACCGAATTGCTGCCACAAATAAATACCCTTTTAAAAAACTCAGCAAATGAAAACGCGGTTAAATTGATCGGACAAATCCCTAACGACAACCTGCTGTATTGGTACAACAGTGCCGATTATATAATATCCGGCTCGTATTATGAGGGAAGCGGCACGGCTGTTTGCGAGGCCATGTCATGCGGCTGCGTACCTATTGTAACCGACATCCCTACTTTTAGGGCAATAACGGAAAATGGCGATTGCGGATTATTATACGAGGCAGGAAACCAGGGGGAGTTGTTGTCGGCTTTAATACAGTCACAAACAATGGATAAATGCGAAAAACGAACCCGAACGTTGGCCTGGTTTAACCAAAATCTTTCATTTGACGCCATTGCCCGGAAAATAGATGAAATTGCCAGAGCATTGTAATCAAAAAGACACGGGTTAATCAAACAAACAAACTGATCACATTTTTTGCAATTTGCTCAACCGGGTATAACAAAACGGGCCTGTGATCAAGTTTTTTAGCCCGGAGAATAGTTAAAACTTGCTCATTCATCTCAGCATTGGTTTTTACTACATAATGATTTCTGAATTGCTTTTCCATGGGCTTACAAAATGAAACTACATGTGCACCTGCGTATAAGGATTCGGATAAAACGGTGCTGAAGCCTTCATACATGGAAGGATGCAAGAATATTTTTGACCGCTGCATTAGTGCCAGCACCTCCTGGTGTGTCAGTTCGCCGGTAAATGTCAGGTTGTTTCCAAGGTGCAGTGACGCGGCCATAGCCTGTAACCGCTCGATCTCCGGGCCGTTTCCGCAAAGCACAGCCTTAATGCCGGGAAAAAATCCCTTCAAAAAGCTGATCGTCTCTACAAAAAGTTCGTATTGCTTTAACGGAATCAACGATCCCGCTCCTAAAATATCAATATCCCGGTGTAACGAGCCGGCTCCAAATAAAGAAGTGTCCACGCCGAACGGTATCACATAAAGCGGTGATACTTTATAATTCGTTTTAAACTGAGTTGCAAGAAAATCGGACATGGCAATCAGGGAATCGCCTTTGGGTTTTACCCAGTTAAAATATTTATTGCCGCTTTTAACATCCTGGCCAACCAGCCAGCAATAGTGGTATAACCTAAAGTACTTTGCAAAATAGCTGCCGACAAAAGCACACTCGCCAAGCCAAAAGCTGAGCAACCCTATCAGGTGACGCGTTCTGTTTAATTTTCGCAGGGCTGCCCAGGCCTTTATCCAGGTAACCACATGAAAAAGCCCGCCTTTGCTTTTGCCGCCGATGGAGATCACCTTTATCCCATGCCATTTGTACTCGCCTTTTTGAAAAGGGTATTGAAACGTAAGAACAATTACATCCAGCCCCGGGCATACCTCTTTCAATCCTTTTACAAAAACCTGCAAAGCTGGGATACAGGTACTGTCGGCTTCGTTTTTCGGGAAGCCGGGGGTAAGAATAACCAAAGTTTCCCGTTTACTTTTCATCCAGCGACAAGATTTTATTACAAAAAGACAAACTGTTTTTATTGTGTGTGATGAAGAGGATCATTTTCCCCCGCTCCGCGAGTAATTGCAATTGTTTAAGAATGCAGCACTCTGATTGATCATCCATTTCGCCAAAAGGCTCATCTAAGATCAGCAGGTCAAAATCGTGGTATAAAGCCCGGGCCAGCATGATCCTTTGCCGTTGGCCTCCGCTTATATTTTTCCCGTTTTCCTTTATTATTGTCTCATACCCTTCTGGATATTTATCCAGTAACTTATCGATCCCGCAAAAGGCTATAACCTCATTTAATTTAGACTCGTTATACTTCTCATCATCCAGGGTTATGTTTTTGATGATGGAATCGTGAATAAAAAATGGCTGCTGTTTTACATATGATATCCTGTTCCAGTACCTTTGCCTGTCGGAACCTGTAGTGATTTTATCATTCAGCAGTATAGTGCCGCAGCCTGGTTCCAAAAAACCCAGTAAAAGATTGATAAGTGTCGTTTTTCCCTTGCCAGATACACCCGATATGCCGGCAAAATCACCCGGAACCAATTCAAAACTGACGTGATTTACGACCGGCTGATCTCTGTATTTGAAGTATACCTGTTTAAATTTCAGTGAGCTTATCGGATGCGAAGATTGTGTTTTGTTGATTAGTTCATTAGCCTGGACAGGTAAAAGATCTGTTAACGTAAACTGGTAGGTTTTCATTTGACCGGTACAGTTTAATATTTTCACTACGCCGGGGATGATCTTATACGAGGCAGCCATAAAAATTCCAATCGTAAGCAAATCAACGGCCGGCATATTTGCCGACCATTTATTGATCACGATAAGTATAAAAAAACCTAAAACCGCGAATATCTCGATTAGCCGCGAGGGCAACGACTGCAAAGTTTGCTGGGTAGCAATATTTTCATTCAGCTGCTCCTGGTAACCATAATACCTATTGATAAAGAAATCGTTTTTATCATAAATATTGCTTTCCACAAACCCCGATAGTGCTTCGTTCAAATGTTGGATAGTTCGCTGGTTCGCCGCTTTGATATTAGCACGGAGGTTCTTTAATTTCTTCCGGATAAACCAGGCCAGTGCAACTACCGGCGGCAATAAAACCAAAAACAATAACAGGAAAAGCGAAGGGTGATAAAACAGGATGGCACAAATCGTAAAAAAGATCAGTATAACTTGCGCTACCACCTGTTGAAAATTTGTCAAGATATAATGACTGAATTCAACCGGCTGATGGCTGATGCGACGTACTTGCACAGATGAATCAATGTTTACAAAATGACTGTAATCAGTTGTGAGGTATGACAATATATTTCGTTTGGATAACCTTGACGCGACGGCGTAAAAAAAGTGGTGCTGCGACTTCAATCCCCGGAATGCAGCCCAGTTTTTAAGACTGAAAAAGATCAAAAAAACGCCGATAAGGGCTATTGAGTTGGGGGTTAACAACACAGCAGGCAGAAAGGCAATTTTAGCAGCAGGCACATTTTTAGTGTAAAAATTTATGATGACCAGTAGCAGCCCCAAAAATATTATATCAAGGACACCGATAGCAAGGTCAAATAGTATGAGCCGGCCGAGCTTTACTTTTTCCCTGCTATTTAAAATAAAAAAAATACCTGACAGAATTTGCTTCAATGGCTTCAGAGCGTACTAAGGTGACAGGTTAACCGTCAAAAAACTGACGTTAACCAATTCAATTTAAAGTACGGGACAACACGGAGAATGGTTGCCTGAAACTTGATCCGGAGTAAACCGAAAGGCGAATTAATGAGCTGTTATTAAATAAAATGTCTCCGGCCCGTCCATGAGGAACCGGAGACGTTTTTAAACACGGTTGATTGAAATATCTTCGTGAACTTCGACGGTCTTTTTAGTGATCGTTTCATTTTGTTCCATCACTACCTTCCAAAAACCTGCGGCTACTAGTCCGCCCAAAATTGGGGCGACAATAAAGAGCCATAGCTGGCTAAGCGCTTTGCCGCCCGCAAAAATTGCGGGGCCAAGGCTTCTTGCCGGGTTTACAGAAGTGCCGGTTATAGGTATTATCACCAGGTGTATTAAAGTTAGTGACAAACCGATAGCTAAACCAGCCATTGCAGGATTAGCCCTTTTAGCGGTCGTTCCGTAAATAACCACGAGGAAAAGAAATGTAAATACCGCTTCAGCAATAAAGGCCGACTGGGTTGAGTATTTACCCAGGTAATCCGCACCCCATCCATTTGCTCCGAGGGCATATTCACCCATAGAAAAGTCGGGGCGGCCTGAGGCGATCAGGTATAACAGACCGGATGCCAGAACAGCTCCGATACATTGCGAAACGACATAGCCTACCGTATCCTTAACGGATAACTTGCCCGCAGCCAGCATAGAAATTGAAATAGCAGGATTAATATGGCACCCCGAAATAGGGCCGATGGTATAAGCCATTACGACCACACTAATGCCAAACGCCAGTGAAATCCCCAACAGGCCTATACCGGAGGGCGGGATGTCTGTAGAATTGGCTCCCGCAATAACCGCCGCCCCGCATCCAAATAATACAAGGCAAAATGTACCGACAAGTTCGGCAACATACCTTGTCAAAGGTTTAGTTTCCATAATTTTTTCATTTAGGTTAAATAATTAATAAATATAACTAACTATTTATCAATCAATGTCGTTCAGTTAAGAATTATTGTATGGCGCCCGGTGTATCATTTGTTGAGAGTGATACAACCTGATACAGCTAATACAGTTTGATACACGTCTCCATTTTAACTAAACGACATTGATTAAACTAACTGTGTGATTGCGTTGGTTGTTTTTAACAAGTTAAATCAGTGCAATCAAACAAATCAAAAATTAGCGGTCAAAGACATCCTTTAACACTCTTTTTGCCGCATGATAACCGCACATGCCATGCACGCCACCCCCGGGCGGGGTTGAAGAGGAACAGATATATATTCCCTTCGCGGAGGTTTTATAAGGTGACCATCGCAAGGCCGGGCGGGTAAATAACTGACCGATATCGATAGCCCCGCCGTTTATATCGCCGCCAATATAATTGGGATTATGGGCTTCCATTTGGGCGGTATCCATGGTATGCCGGGCTACAATAGTATCTTTAAAACCCGGCGCAAAGCGTTCAACCTGATTTTCAATGGCCTGGGTCATATCCTTTTTGGAACCATTGGGCACATGACAGTACGCCCAGGCGGTGTGCTTGCCTGCCGGTGCGCGTGATGGGTCAACTATAGTAGGTTGTGCGAGCAGCACAAATGGTCTTTCCGGGTGGATGCCATTCCATATCTGCTGCTCGCTATTTGCGATCTCTTCAAACGAATTTCCTATATGAACCGTTCCGGCCTGTTTACAATCCCTTGCCTTAAATGGTATTGGTGTATCAAGCGCCCAGTCGACTTTAAAAACGCCCATGCCGTAGCGGTAACGTTCCAACTGCCATTTATAGAGCGACGAAAGCTTGTGGCCGGCTATCTGCAGCACTTGCCTTGGCGTGACGTCTAACAATACGGCACGCGCCGACGGAAGTTGTGTTAACGACTGTACATATATATTGGTTTCAACGGTGCCGCCTATCGAAATAAAATAGGCCGCCAATGCATCTGCGATGCGGCTGGAACCACCTTTGGGTATCGGCCACCCCTTTACATGGCCGGATGCCAGCAGCACGAGTGCAATCGCCGAAGTGGCTGTATTGGTTAACGGCTGTATTGAATGCCCGGCCATGCCTGCAAAAAAAGCTTTTGCGCCGGGCGTTTTAAATCGTTTCGACAGGTAGTTTGCGGAAGTTAATGCCTTCAACCCGAACCTGGCCATAGCCACAGGATGTTTGGGGAAATGCAACGGCGCTAAAACATCTTCCGCAATCAACGGCCAATCGTTTACTATCGGGCCTATTAATTTGCGATAGGCCTGTTCATCTAAGCCCAATAAGCTGGCCGTTTCGTCAACACTGCCTTTTAGCAATGCCGCTGTCCCATTATCAAAGGGATGCGCCGCCGCTATTTGAGGATAGATGTATTTAAGTCCAAATTTATCCAGCGGAAGCTGCGCAAAAAAGGGCGATGCCGCGGCAAGCGGATGTACCGCCGAGCAAATATCATGAATATAGCCCGGCAATGTAAGTTCTGCGGAACGCAGCCCCCCGCCGATGGTTTCTTTGCCCTCAAGCAATAAAACTGAAAGCCCGTTCTGTTGCAATAAAATAGCGGCAGCCAAACCATTCGGGCCCGAGCCGACTATTATCGCATCATAATCGCGCTTTTCAAGCATTAAAAATCGGAGTATGCAGTAGGGTGCAGAAACAGGATATCGGCCTTCGACACGTTATGCTGGTATTCGGGTTTTGCCACCAATGTCTTCCATTCGGGGTCGTTTGAAAAAGTATTCCAGTGTTTATCCCTGTCCGCGCGGTCGTTAAAAGTGGTCATATACATTAGGTTAGGCATGTGGCTTCCCGCCAGTACTTCGGCATAAAACACCGCGTTAAAGCCAAGGCGTTTAAACAGCGCTACTTCATCACCAACGTTAAACATGCGCACTTTATTCAGGTTATATTTTTCGGTAGCACTTTCGTAGCTGCGCAGCTCATAAACACGGTCGGTTTTATTCCCGGTAAGATTGGGAACAGCCGGCGCAGGCATTTTTGGGAATGCGCGCAGAATGATCGTTTCCATCCGCGTATAGGGGATGTCTTTATACTGCGCATCGATGTATTCCGCACCACTTGATACATATTGTTGATCATCCAGAAGTTTTTGACCGGCATTTTCTAATTGATTCCAGCTTGTGAAAGGCGTCAGCACATACACCTTACGGTCAGCAGTATCCCGGTCAACCGGTTTAAATACACCTATATGCTGGATGCCCATTTTGTGCATGGCAGGCAGGTACGCGCTTTGCAGATAATTATCCAGCCGGTCTTCCTGCTGTTGTGTTTTAAGATGATATATTTTTATCTGGTAATAAAATTTTTCTGCCGCGCTGGTGCGCATAGTTGCAGAAATGAACAATAAAAAAGCTAAAAAGCTGAGGGATAGTTTAAATAACGGTTTCATAAAATCAAAGGTTGATAAACCGTAAATTTACTTTTTTCTTCGGTTAGTATGAATTAATATCAATGATTTTACACTACCGGTAAAATCAGGCACACTTATATTTGCGCCTTTGTTAAATTCATATTTACATGATTTCCCCATGTCTCTAAGATATCCTTGATATCGGCTATTCTCATTGGCTTACTCAAATAGCCGTTCATTCCGGCCGCCAAACAAACTTCTTTGTCTTCGGGCATGGCATTAGCCGTCATCGCTATAATTACCGGTTGATCCTGCATATGTTCACGAATAAAGCGGGTCGCTTCAAGACCGTCCATTTCGGGCATTTGCACATCCATAAATATAATGTCGTATTTTTTACCAACCATTGCGTTCAGCGCTTCGTGGCCGTTTTCTGCTACGTCAGGCGCATACCCCATTTTAGTAAATATATGACTGGCGAGCTTTTGGTTTACGATATTATCCTCAGCTATTAAAATATGCATCGGAAACTCTTTTGCAAAGTCTAATGAAAACTGCGATTTAGCGGGTTGAGGAGCCTTCGCCGGACTTTCTTTCGATTTAAGCTGTTCGGCGATATGCTTATATAATACCTGGTTCCTGGCTGGTTTGGTTAATATGGCATCGAATAAATGCGCCTCTTTCCGGCTTTCTTCATTGCCCATTGAGCTTAAAAGGATCAATGGCAATAGCGGATGGCTCTCCCTGATCCGCCTGGCCAGCTGCACCCCATCCATTACCGGCATGTTCATATCCGATATAACCAGGTCAACCGCGTCGTTTGACGCAAGTATCTCTAACGCCCGTGGGCCTGATTCAGCCATAAGGGGAATAAACTCCCATTGAATAAGCTGGGATTCCAGAATATCCCTGTTGGTTGCGTTGTCATCTACTACCAGAATATGTTTCCCCTTAAGTTCGTCTGCATTCAGGTATACATAGTTACGCTGCGATTTGAGGCCTAATTTAGATTTGATCGTGAAAGAAAAGGTTGTTCCCACACCCACCTGGCTTTCAACTTTTATTTCGCCGCCCATCATACCAATGAGCTTCTCGCTTATTACCAGGCCGAGACCCGACCCGCCATATTTTCGGGTTGTGCTTGAGTCAACCTGCGAAAAAGCTTTAAATAGCTTATCCAATTTATCGGCAGGTATACCGATACCCGTATCGCGGACACTAAACTCCAGGGTCAAATCTTCACTCCTCTGTTCAGCGATCTTTGCACTGATGAATACTTCGCCTTTATTGGTGAATTTTATTGCGTTACTGACAAGATTTATCAATATCTGCCTCAATCTTAGCGGATCGCTTATAATTTGTGATGGCAGGTTATGGTCGATCTGGTAAACAAGGTCTATTTTAGATGCCTTTCCAGCAAAGACATCTAATACACCTTCAATGCAATCCCTCAGATCAAAATCTTGCGCTTCTATATCCATGCTGCCCGATTCAATTTTCGAAAAATCGAGCACATCGTTTATCACGCCAAGTAATGCGTCGCCGCAGCTTTGAATCGTTTCAACATATTCTTGCTGTTCGGGTGTTAGCAAAGTGTCGGAAAGCAAGTCGGACATACCGATAACCCCATTCATTGGCGTGCGGATCTCGTGGCTCATGGTAGCAAGGAAAATACTCTTAGCTTTATTTGCCGTTTCGGCCTCTTCACGGGCTTTTTCGGCTGCCTCACGCGATCCCCGCTCATTGATGGTCATTTTCGATAAACTTTCGGTGCGTTCCTCCACCAGTTTTTCAAGTATCAGGTGTTTTGATTTAATAACCCGGATACGCATTTTATAGAAATAGTATAATCCCGCAATGAAACATAAAGGAACTAATGTTTTAAACCACCAGGTTAACCAAAACGGGGGAATAATGGTAATCTGTAAATTAGATGTCACCGGCGACCACGCCCCGGCATTGTTTTGGTATTTTATTTTAAACTTATAAGTTCCGGGAGGTATATTAGTATACGAAGCCGCATTCCGGCTGCCTACATAATTCCACTCCTTGTCAATACCCTCCAGTAAGTAGGCATAATTTTTTTTACTTGACGCTGTGTAATCCAAAGCGGCATATTCTATCGAAATTGCCGACTGATTATAGGACAAAGTAATTGCCCGCGTATCCGAAATATCCTGTTTCAGTGCAGAGGGATCATTACTATTTTCGTCAGCCTGAAGCGGTTTATTAAACACTTGAAAAGAGGTAATAATTAATGGCGAAAATCCCTGGGGCTTTAAGATCTGTCCCGGTGTGAACGCATTGAAGCCATTTACCCCGCCAAAATATAATTTACCATCTCTGCCTTTAAAAGCTGAATGAGGTTTAAACTCATCGTCCTGCAAGCCATCTTCAACAGTATAATTTTTAAAGGTATGGGCAGCAGAATCATAACATGATAGCCCGTTGTTTGTGCTTATCCACAGTTCGCCGTGCTTATCTTCCTGAGCTGCATATATCACATCGCTTGGCAAACCCTCCTTTTTTGTAAAAACAGTAAACTTGCCGGTTTGCGGATCAAACAAATCAAGCCCTGCCAGCGTACTTAACCATAATTTTCCGTTATGATCTTCAAAAATATCAGTTATAGTATTATTACTCAGGCTGTTCCCGGCGGTCTCGTGCTGAAAACGCGTAAATGAATTCGTTTTACGATCCATTAAGTTGAGGCCGCCATCGTATGTCCCTATCCATAAATTGCCTCTGTGATCTTCCAATAGCGAATATACCCTGTCGCTGCTCAAACTCTTACGGTTATGAATATTAAACCTGAAGGTTTTAAATGTGTTAGTTTGCTTATCATATACATCCAGCCCGGCGTTATAAGTACCGATCCAGGTTTTTTTATCTTTTGTATGGATCAGGGCATAAATATTGTTTCCGCTTAAACTTTTTGGATTGGTAGGGTCGTGTTTAAAGTTTGTAAATACATGTGTCTTGGGATTTAAAACACTGATCCCATCGGCCCATGTGCCCAGCCAAAAATCGCCATAACTATCCTGATCGATGGTTAGCACATAATTACCCGCAATGCCATTGCCATCGTGGGGTTTCATGTAATGTTCAACCGTCCCTTTTCGGCGATTAAACATATCCAGGCCCCCGCCATCAGTGCCCACCCACAAATTTTTCGAGGCGTCCTCATACAGGTCGAGTACAAAATTATTGGATAAACTATTGGGTGATGAGCCATGCCTGTAGTGGGTAAAGCTCTTGGTACTTCTTTTAAAAAGATTAATGCCCCCACTAAAGGCGCCTAACCACATGTTATCAAACCGATCCCTGCAAAGCGCATAAATTGAATTTCCGGTGATGCTGTTCTGATCAATATCATCATGCAGAAAATTGGTGAAGTTACCGTTATGAACATTCAATACACTCACGCCGCCATTTTCGGTGCCGATCCACAAATTGCCGCTTTCGTCCATATTGAGGCAATAAATTGTGTTGCTTGACAGGCTGTTGGCAGATCTTTCATCGTGCTTATAATGGCGGAATGTACTTTTTTCAGGATCAAATAAATTGAGCCCTGCATCCTGGGTTCCTATCCATATTTTGTGATTTTTATCCTCAAAAAGGCATATTATGTTGTTTCCGGAAATGCTGCCGGTATCCCCTTCTCTATGCCGGAATTTTGAAAACTTATTGGTTTGCCTGTTAAAAAGATTTAATCCTCCAGCCTCGGTTCCGGCCCATAAATTATGCCGCGAATCTTCAAATACTGTCCTGACGTTATTATCGCTGATGCTGCTACCGTCGGATGCTGAATGGGTATAATGGCGGAAAATATTTTTCTTTAGGTTAAAACAATCAAGCCCGCCTTTTTGAGTGGCGACCCATAGGTTACCAAACGAATCGAGCGCGAGCCGGTTTACCGCGTTATTGGATATCGTGTTGGTATTATGCTCATTGTGCAGGTAGCGGATAAAATGGCCGGTGTTCCGTTCGTATTTGTTTAACCCTTCAAGCGTTGCCACCCATATATTTCCATCATGGTCTTCAAGAATATCGGCTATCTGGTTATTGCTTATGGTGTTATTATCCTGGAAGCTATGATTGTAAACTGTAAATTTATACCCGTCGTATTTATTTAAGCCATTCCGCGAACCTATCCACACAAATCCGCGGCTGTCCTGTATAATGCAGTTAACATTTATTTGGGCTAAACCTTCGGCAGTACCTAAATGCTCAAATTTAAGGCTTTGGTTTTGAGAGAAACCGGCCGCCGCGCCAAACAGCAAAAACACGATCAGACAATATTTATAAATGCTCACACTTATGTGGCTTTTATAATCAGGCAATTGAGGCATATAGGGCGGTAAGCATAATTAACGTTATACGGAGCCTCTATTCAATAAGTTTAAAAAAAGTAAAAATAATTAAGGCAGAGACATAAATATTTCAAGAAACGGCCGTATCGACAATATTCAAAGTTAAAATATTTAATATTGTTTTAATACATTATTAATAAGCGAATTTATTTTCGCCACTTGCCGTCCAAAAATTTCATAAAATATCCACCGACTACACTTCGTGCCTGAAAGCCGACTTGCTTTCCGTCGGTCGTCTCATGCCAATCGCTAAGCGGAACATGTGTGGGTGTTTCGGCAGCATATTTGTAAACGGGATCAACGAGTGCTTTGAAATCCTTTTGATTGTCGGCTAAGGTGGCTGTCCATAAAATCCAGTCGGATTTGGTATATGTTTTACGGCTATCCAATGGCAGCCCGAAAGCGTTTTGCTTGGTCAGGTAGTAGTTTACCTCTGTTTTGTAAACTTTGGCAGGAAATAGATTCAATTTCAAAACTTTGTCCCAAACCAGGTTATATTTTTGGCTCCATGTATCAGGCCGCTCAAAAACCAATGAATAGTGGTCGCCTGCATCGGCCATCTTCATCCACTTACCGACCATTATATTGGCAATATCACGATATTTTTTTGCTATAGCCCGATGTCTCAACTGCTCTGCTAAACTAGCATAGGCGCCAATGGCCACGATGGCTTTAATAGATAAATTGGCATTACGGGCAAGGTGGCCTGCAAAATCATCCGTACATAGCTGCGAGCTGGGATCAAACCCGGCCTTATCCAGGAAATCAACCCAGGTGCTTAGCGTTTTCCAGTGCCGGCGTGCATAGCGCGCATTCCCCTCAGCTTTAGCTATAGCAGCCGTAAGAATGATCATATTCCCCGATTCTTCAACGGGCATATTTTCGCCGTAAGTTTGGCCGTTTGCCAGCGGATAGGTGCCCAGGTCATGTGCCGCGAAATTATTTGTCCATTTATGGCTCCCGCAATATTGAAATATGCCATTCAGCATGCCTTCGAGCAGCTTAGGATTGTAAATGAGATAAAGCGGAGCTGACGGGTAAGTTACATCCACTGTATTGATGGAGCCGTTGCTGAAATTCTCCTTTGATAAGAATAGAATTTCACCTTTCGGACTTTTCAGCAGCTGGTGTGCAGCAATGCTTTGACGGTATGCGAGATCACATAAATACGCGTACTTTTCGCCACCGGCTTTCTTCGCGGCATTGTGCATGTTTTTATTAAAGCTGTCGCATTTCTGCATGACGGAAGTGTACTCAGCCGCTGCCGTATTCAATTCTTTTTCAATTGACGCATTGCGGTTTAATTTCCACCAGGGTTTCAAATTTTGATTAAAGTATTGAACAGAATAGAGGTCATCATAACCGAGCTCGACAAATCTTTCCTTTGCCGCCCCGCCCACGCTTCCAAATGACAAAATGGTATTCAATGCCAGCTCCCGCCCATTCTTTACTGTCGATTTTATATTTCCGTTCAGGAATGAACTAACGCATCCCTGTTCGGATGTTATGTATTGTGCCACATCGGTCGATTTTGGTGCCGCCACGTACATATATCCCCAGTCAATACGCAGATCATCTCCTTTTTTCTTCAACACTGGCTGTTCAATGGTTCCGGCTTTTAAAATTGCCAATGTTTTGGTGGCATATTTTTGCGTGGTGACCTGTTGCACCGGGTTATTCACAGCTACTGAAGACGAAGCGCTAAAGAAAACCTTTACATTATGTTTCCGGCCGTCATTTGCCCTTACAACATAAGAAATATAGGAAACAGGCCGCGAAAAGATATTCAGATCATTCATTAATAACGGTGAGGTAAATACCACGGCGAGATCGACGCCAACGCACTCAAAATTATATATAGTTTGGGTCGCGTTGATATCCACACTTTTTTGTTTGGCAAGCAATACCGGACTGGCCTGCGCTTTAACCTCATCAACCAGCCCAGCATCAAGCCACGCGCCGCCGGCGGTATTGGCACAATGTATGGCTAACACGTTCTCCCCCACCTTAAGCTTATTTTTAAATTTATCTTTAATGGCTATCAGCTTAAAATCATTCGTCCACCCTTTAAAATCATATATCTCCTTGCCATTCAGATAAACCTCTACGTTATCATCGTTATGTATCTTTAAAAACAGCTTGTCAATGTTCAGATCATTAATGGTAAAAGTACGGCGTACCCATATATTCTTGCTTGTCCATAACGTCTTGGCTTTTTCTTTATCATCAGTAAACGGCGCGGCGCCTGATTTCCAGCTCCCGTCGTCATAAGGCATATCCGTCCAGTCGCCTTTTGGTTCGGTCTCGGTATACTTACATTGATACGATTTTTCGTCGGACGCGGGCAAAATGGATTTATATTGCTTTGACTCTTTGCCCATAAAACGGTATATGGTGCCATCCACCTTAATCAATCCCAATAACGACTGATCATTGCCTGTCCAGTGCTTGGTTGGCGAGGCATTTAAATCGTGCGTAAACGACCATATACTGAAATAGGTATTATGTGTAATTAAAGGATAGGCCGGCGCTTTTTTATCCTGCGCGGAAGTAATACTGCATAGCAGCGAGAAGATTATTATGAGGTAATATCTTTTTTTCATGCACAGATAGTTTTGGACCATAGTCCATAGACGATGGTCCATAGCCATTATTTTGAAACCAAAAATTGCTATGGTCTATGGACCATTGACTATCGACTAAACTACAGCTCCCTCACCCAAATGTTGCGGAAGCTAAGCGGTTTGCTTTTATCACCATGGGCCTGCAGCTTAATTGGCGCGGCGCCGTGTTTTTGATAAACTGGCTTACCGATATATAAAGTTGGCCCTAAAAGTTCAAATCCGTTCTCAACTACCACGCCGTTGAAGAAAATGGTGGCTTTTGCCGGGCTTTTAACCGAACCATCATCATTAAAGGTTGGCGCTGTCCAAACCACGTCGTAAGTTTGCCACTCGCCTGGTTTTCTGCCCGGGTTAGCTAATGGAATCGCCTGCTTGTAAAGGCTGCCGGCCATCCCGTTAACATAAGTTTTATTGTTGTAGGAATCCAGTACCTGCAATTCATATCCGGCATCGCCTTTTCCAAGCGAAGCTAAAAATATCCCGCTGTTGCCGCGGCCCTGGCCCGAACCTTCGATATCGGCAGGTACACGCCATTCGATATGCAACTGGTAGTTGGTGAACAAACGTTTGGTTTCGATATTGCCATAGTTTTTATTTACAGTCAAAATACCATCATGAACATTCCATTTTGCGGGAGATTTATCATTGTTTTGCACCCACTCGTCCAGGTTTTTTCCATCAAATAGTATGATAGCGTCCGAAGGCGCATCGCCACAGGTTTTGCCCGGCGTTACTACCTTAGGGATGGGGGTCCATGTTTCTGTATCTTCAGGCTTTGCAGTTTGTGCATTTGCGATAAAAAAGCTTCCCGCCAGTAATGCGGTTAATAGAATTGGGTATTTCATATTTCGGTTTATTAGTGAATTATTAGTCATTGGTCATTGTAATTTTAGAGCGCATTGGCCATACCGTCATTCTTCTAATGACTAATGGACCAATGACTAAATTACACATGCAAAACATTTTTACAATAAGCGGCGCTTTCGGCGATGCTTACATACGGGTCGATATTGATATAATTTTCCTGCTCAACAATAAAGTGCTTTAGCCCTGCTGTTTTCGCATGACTTAAAATGGATTTAAAATCAATATTTCCCTTACCTATTTCTGTGTTTAAATTCGGGTTGGTTTTATCTCTGTCCTTTATGTGGCACAAGGCAAAGCGGCCCGGGTGTTGTTCGAACAATTTAACCGGATCCTGTCCGGCGCGTACCACCCAGTAAATATCCATTTCCATGTGTACAAGTGCCGGGTCGGTGTTTTTCAACAGCACATCATAAAATGTTGTGCCATCTATCGGTTTCCATTCAAAGTTGTGGTTATGATAGCCCAATTTTAAACCGGCTTTTTTACATATTTCGGCAGCCTTGTTCATTTTTTCGGCAACCTCTTTAAACTCGTCAGCGCTTTTCAGCACCTCTCCGTTTATCGATGGCACTATAACATAGGTCATGCCTGTGGCGTTGGCTGCCTCGATGTACGATTCAAGGTCATCTGTTTTGCCATGGACAAAATATTGATCCATACCAAAGTGCCCGCTCGGGGTAGTCAGGCCATTTTCTTTTAGCAAGCTACTGAATTCTTTGGCCGTTAATCCCCAAAAGCCGTGCTGTTTTGAGTAGCCGAAAGGCTCAACCTCTTTATATCCCGCGGCAGCGACTTTAGCGATCACGCCTTTTACATCTTTTGGTATCTGGTCGCGCAAGCTGTATAGCTGCAAGCCGACTTTTTTACTTGTTTTTGCTGAAAGCAATTCCGGTGCAATCATGATCCCGGCTGAAATTAATCCGGCCTGGGTTAAAAATTTTCTTCTCGTTGTCATAGGTGTGTTTATTGGTTCATTAGTTCATTGGTAGCTGCAGCTGTGACTTTCCTCTCTTGGTTCTTGGCTCTTAATTCTTGACTCTTTTTTTACACGTCGCAAATATGAATTGCCTTTCTCAGTGAAGCTATCTTATCTGCCTGTTTCGGCACAAATTCCTGGCCTACATGCCCTTTATATCCTGTGGCTGCAATGGCGCGCATAACGGCCGGGTAGTACAGTTCCTGGGTGTCATCGATCTCGTGCCGGCCGGGTATGCCGCCGGTATGATAATGGGCGATGTAATGGTGATAGTCGGTTATATTCCTGATGATATCGCCTTCCATTATCTGCATGTGATAAATGTCAAACAGCAGCTTAAAGTTTTCGGAATTTATTCTTTTTGCCAGCTCAACGCCCCACTCAACGTTGTTGCACTGGTAATCTTTGTGATCTATCTTACTATTCAGCAACTCCATGCACAAAATCACCTTATGCTTTTCGGCTAACGCGACCAAGGGCTTCAATCCTTCCACGCAATTATTCCAGCCTGTTTCATTGTCTTTCCCGCGACGGCTGCCGCTAAAGCAGATGAGATTGGTATACCCGTTTTTGGCCACCAACGGAATCAATTCTGAATAATTTTTTTGGAGGGTAGCGTGAAACTGTTTATCGTTAAAACCGTCTGTCAGGTTAATTTCGGCGCCGTTGCACATAGGCGAATGCATGCCGTGTTTTTGCAGTACCGGCCAATCTTTGGGCCCGCAAAGATCAATTCCCGTTATGCCAATTTCTTTTGATACTTCGCAAAGCCGATCTAAGGTTAGCTCGTGATAGCACCACGGGGAAACTGAATGATTGATATTGCCCTTTAGCTTATCTGAAAGCCTTTCCACCTGTTCTTCTTTTTTAAATGACGTTAATATACCGGCTGTGGTGATCGCCGCCGTACCGGCCACGATATTTCTGATTGCCGATCTCCGGTTTTGTTTTTCTGCCATAATTGGTTTGGTTATATTTCTACGTGCGCCGATGGCTCTTCAATATCTAATCCCGGCTGTGTTTCGATATGATCTTTATCGTTAAACAATAACAAGAAGAATATGAGTACTACCACAGCGATGCCGCCCGGTATCAACCATATGCTTTCCCAGTTATGCGAGGTTGCCGAAGTTTTCCAATGATCAACAATAGGGCCCGAAAGGTAATAGCCTATCGCCATCCCGACACCATAGGTGGCCAGCGTAATAAATCCCTGCGCCGAGCTCTTGAAGCGTTCGCCTGCACGGTTCTCGGTATATATCTGGCCGGTAACGAAGAAGAAATCGTAACAGATGCCATGGATCACGATACCCGCTATCAGCATCCAGTAATTATTTCCGGTATCGCCATAAGCGAAAAACAAATAGCGCAGTGCCCAGGCCAGCATGCCAAAGGCCAGCATCTTTTTAACACCAAGCCGCACAAAAAACAAAGGCATCAGAGCCATAAAAAACAATTCGGAATATTGGCCGAGCGTTTGAATGCCGGCGGCCTTTTTCATGCCGATCTCGTTCAAAAACGGGTTGGTGAAATTATAATAAAAAGCAAGCGGAATACAGATAGCAACCGAAGCAAGGAAAAACACCAGGTAGGATCTTTTCTTTAATAAGCCAATGGCATCCAGGCCGACGATCTCACCAAAGGTAATTTTTTGTCCTTTTTTTCCGGGTGGCGTATCTGGAAGGGTAAAGCTAAAAAGCCCTAATATAAGGGAAGCTATCGCGGCCATCCGGAAAGTTAAAACCAATGAGCCTTTATGTTCCCAATCCAGCCACGCAATGATGGTTCCGGCTACGATCCAGCCTATAGTGCCAAAAACACGAATGTAAGGAAATTCCTTATTCGGGTTTTTCAGCTGCTTAAAGGAAACAGAATTCACCAATGCCAGTGTTGGCATATAAATGATCATGTAAAAGAGAATGTTGGGATAAAATTTATCAAAATTCTCAACCGTAGTGGCATAATAAAGCGAAGCAGCGCCCAATAGGTGTAAAACACCCAGTATTTTTTGCGCCGCGAAATAACGGTCAGCTATTAACCCGATGATAAACGGGGCCAGTATAGCGCCTAAGGCCTGCGTGGCATAAGCACCGGCGTTTTGCACGCCGGTTGCATGCAGTGTTACCGTTAAGTAGGTCCCCATTGTTACAAACCATGCCCCCCATATGAAAAATTCGAGGAACATCATTGCTGAAAGCTTTACCCGTATGGCTGCGGTCATGATTTGCTGGTTAAAGTAACCTTATTTTTTAAGCGACAGGATATATTTAACCATGTCTTTAGCATCGCTTTGAGAAATGGTAGGGTGCGCTGTCATCGGAACATCGCCCCAATTGCCTTTACCCCCCCTGATCACTTTGTTCGCCAGTGTATCGATATTGGCTTCCGTGGCCGGGTATTTAGCGGCAACATCCTGGTAAGCAGGGCCTATCACTTTAACATCAACCTTGTGGCAGGTTAAGCAATCATTTGCAGCAAGTAATTTGGCACCTGGTGAAGTTGCTCCCGATGGTTCGTTACCAGTTTTATTGGCATTGGTATCGGCACTTGATTCTGATTGTTTAGCGGTCTGGTTGGCGGCATTTGTACTATCGGCGCCGCCGGTTTTGGCCCCCCCTCCGCAAGCGGTTATCACTGCACTTATGCATAGCACTACAAAAACTTTTTTCATGTGGTAAATTATTTGATATAAGGATTTTTAAAATTACAATTTATTTAAATTACAATGCTACACGGCTACTGTTTTTAACGGCGCAGTTTTATTTTTCGAACGCATATAGATAACCAGGCCGCCAAAAGCCACGATTAAAACAATGGGTATGATCAACGTGGTTTGCAAAACCTTCTGGCCTGCCTGTGCATTGCTTCCGCCCGCCTCCTGAACGATCTTGTCGTAATATCTTCCCATGAAAATGGTATAGATAGAGACGGCAAACATGCCAGCACCGCCCATCAGGTTAAGACCGATAGCGCCCGTATCAGGCAAATTGGTATTGACAAAACCAAGCATAGTTGGCCAGAAATAGCATACGCCCATTCCGAATATGATGGCTGCAAAGAAAACGGCATCGCCTGTTAAAGTGCTGAGCAAATAAATGCCCGTCGCGGCTAAAATGGTTGATATTAATAACAACACCTGCGGCGAAAAAAGTTTTAACACAGGCCTGGCAAAAGCGCGGCCGATCACCATTACCCCCGTGTCTAACGTAAGTATCAAAATAGCGTTCTGGGTTACATTTTTTAACAACACATCGATCCACTGGCCGGTAAACAACTCGGTTATAGCTGTACCAAACATGCAAATAAACATGAAGATAAACAGCGGGTTCCAAAGTGCCTTATACATACCTGCTGTGGATACACCAGATGATACCCGCTCGGTAACAGGGAAATCAAGCTTTGAGAATAAGTAGCCGTAAATAACAGTCGGCAATAACATGATGCCGACCTGAATTTGCCAGCTAAGGCCGATCTTATTTAGCAATAATACAATCAATGTACCTATCACTATACCGCCGGGAAACCACAAGTGAAAGTGATTGAGTTTGGTGGTTTTGTTGTCGGGATATAAGGCGGTGACCAAGGGATTACAGGCTGCTTCAACTGTACCGTTTGCAAGGCCTATCAATAAGGTTGAAATATAAAGCGTCCAGAAACCCTGCGCGAAAATGGTAAGCAATATACCCGCAAGGTGAAATATAAATGCGATTACCAGTAACCGCTTCATCCCGATAATATCAACTATAAAACCGCCGATCACCACAGCAATAGGAAAACCATAGAATGCAGTTGCAGTTATGGAGGCCAGCTGCGATTTATCCAATTGAAAATCAGTGCCGAGTTTATTCAGGATACCGGCGCGGATGCCAAACGATAGTGAGGTAACCAATAGTGACAAACAACTTGCCCTAAAGAGTTGAGTACGGTTAATAGATTGCATTTAGTTTAAATTTAGGTTTTAAAATAGCGAATTAATTGGTTTATTTAATTTCAGTCTTCTCAATCAATACCCAGTGTCTTCCGGTTAAATGCGTCATCCGAGCCTGAGGCAGCAAAATCGTCAAATGCCCTTTCGGTGACCCTTATAATATGATCTTTTATAAACTCAGCGCCTTCACGTGCGCCGTCTTCCGGATGTTTAAGCGCGCACTCCCATTCCAGTACCGCCCATCCTTTGTAATCATATTGGGTTAATTTACTAAAAATGCTTTTGAAATCAACCTGCCCGTCACCTAATGAGCGGAAACGCCCTGCGCGATCTATCCAGTTCTGGTAGCCGCCGTAAACGCCTTGTTTTCCGGTAGGGTTAAACTCGGCATCCTTCACATGGAACATTTTTATACGTTCGTGATAATTGTCAATATATTCCAGGTAATCCAGGCATTGCAGAACGAAGTGCGAAGGATCGTAAAGTAAACAGGCCCGTTTATGGTTGTTTACTTTTTCAAGGAACATTTCATAGGTGATCCCATCGTGCAGATCTTCTCCCGGGTGCACTTCAAAACACAGATCTATACCGCAATCCTCGTATACATTTAAAATAGGTTCCCAGCGTTTTGCCAGTTCGGTAAACGCGGTGTCGACTATCCCGGCAGGGCGTTGCGGCCAGGGATAAACCATAGGCCAAAGCAATGCTCCGCTAAAGGTTACCGATGCATTTAGTCCTAAATTTTGTGAAGCTTTTGCCGCGTACTTTAATTGCTGAACGGCCCATTCCTGCCGCGCTTTGGGATTGTTACGATACGCTTCAGGAGCAAAACCATCGAACAAATTATCGTAAACCGGGTTCACGGCAACAAGCTGTCCCTGCAGGTGTGTAGATAACTCAGTGATTTCCAGGCCGTAAAAGTTAATTTCACTTTTTAATTCTTCGGCGTAGGTTTTGCTTTCGGCGGCCTTTTTCAAATCTATAAAGCGCGGGTCCAGCGTAGGTAGCTGAATTCCTTTATAACCCAGGTTTTTAGCCCATTGGCAAATACCCGGCAGGCTATCGAAAGGTTCCTGGTCGCCTATAAATTGCGCTATAAATATTGCCGGTCCTTGTATTGTGGTCATTGGTCAGTGGTCATTAGTCATTGGTGATTGTCATTGGTCATTGGGTCATTCGAACAGTATATCCGTTTTCAAACAACCAAATCTTCAAATTAAAACATCTGCACATTTGAAATCTGCACATCTGCACATCTGCACATCAAATTACATAATCCGTCCATTTTTGATCGCTGTGGTGTGAATTTACCACGTTCTCAATAAATGCCATACCTCTTATACCGTCATTAATACCCGGAAAATCGAGCCATTCGGGTTTGGGTTGTTCGTTGTTAATTTTGGCACTTAGGGCGAGTGCAAAATTGCGGTACAAATTACCGAAGGCTTCCAGGTATCCCTCGGGATGGCCTCCCGGCGTGCGGGTATTGTGCGTAGCGTAAACCGATTCCCTGTCGCCATAATTACTCCCCGCGCGTAAGATTTGTGCCGGCTTGTCCAGCCATCTTAACGTTAGCGAATTTGGTTCCTGCTGCGCCCATTCAAGGCCGCCGTTTTCGCCGTATACACGTATTTTAAGGGCATTTTCCTCACCCGCCGCAACCTGCGACGCGGTTAATACGCCGGTCGCTTTATCTTCAAAACGCAACAAAATAGCGCCGTCGTCGTCCAGCATCCTGCCTTCTACAACCGTATTTAACGATGCACACATTTGCGTGATCTTTAGTCCCGAAATATATTCGGCCAGGTGCGCGGCGTGTGTGCCGATATCGCCCATACAGCCGCTTTTACCCGATTTTGTCGGGTCGGTGCGCCAGGCAGCCTGGGCATTGCCTTCCCTTTCGGACAACTTGCTCAGCCACCCCTGGCTATATTCTACATAAATTTTCCTGATCTTACCAAAAGCGCCTTTTTTAACCAGCTCGCGTGCTTCCTTAACCATCGGATAACCCGAATAAGTATGGGTAAGCAGCAGCATCAACCCAGTTTCGTCAAGCTTCTTTTTCAGTTGTTTGGCTTCATCCAGGGTAAAGGTTATTGGTTTTTCAATCACCACGTTGAACCCATTCTCCAACGCCAGCATGGCAGGCGCAAAGTGCGCAAAGTTTGGTGTAACGATGGTCACAAAATCCATCCGTTTATCTACCGGCAGTTTACTTTCCGCCTTTAACATGTCTTCGTAATTGGTATAAATCCTGTCTTCTGGTAAAAAAAGCATGTGGCCGCTTTCTATAGCTAGTTCCTTATGAACGCTTAGTGCACCGCAAACCAATTCTATCTGTCCGTCCATATTGGCAGCTATACGGTGAATAGCGCCTATAAAAGCGTCCTTTCCACCGCCGATCATTCCCATACGGAGTTTTCTATGAGCCATGCGTTGTTTAATTATTGATTTAGTGAATTATTGATTTATTGAGGTATGAATAACTGGAGAATTAGCGACTTAGTGAATTAGTGATTGAAAATAACACCAATCACCAATTCACTAAATCAACAATTCACTAATTATCAGGTTGCCCAGGCTTTGTCGCCTTTTTTGTAGGGAACGCATCCATCGTAGCGTCCCGGAACGGCAACGTAACGCAGGGCTTTTGTAGCGCCTATTTCGGACGTAAAGTAACCTAACAAGGTTAATTCCTTCATCATCCTGAAATAATGGTTTGGCCTGTCGGCCATCTTATATTTTGGATCATCCTTGTGCTGCAACTTTTCGGCATCAATTTCTTTGTTGCGCTGTTTTGTAAAATCCTTTTGCTCTTTATCCAATGCAACCAGCAGATCGGTGCGCTGCTGTGGATTGAGATCCATGAATTTATTGCTGAATTTTTTCTGGCTGGCATCGTCCAGTTTTGCTATTCCGTCAACAAATATTTTCTGATTCTTCGGCTCGTAGCAATCCTGTACCATTACGGCCATAAACTGGCCCACATTGGCAGCCTTCGCGCCCGGTGAGCTTGTTGTTGGAAGTATCGTATCTGCAACTTCGTTTAAAAATGCAACATGATCTTCAGTAAACAGGTCGTTTACTTTTTTGGAGGTAGTTTTACATCCCGAAATAAAAAAATCGGCACCTATTACAGCCCCGCCCATTATCAGGGCAACTCTACTTATGGCGTCTCTTCTATTCATTTTATTGTTGAATTATTGAATTATTGAGTTAATGAATTATTGAATTATTGAATTATTGAATAAATATCGAATAAAAATCAATCATTCAATAATTCAACCTTACTATAGGCTCCAGCCTTGCCTGTACTCGCGTTTGATGAACTTGTTAGCAGCATCAAAATTAGTGATCCGCATATTATCATTGTCCCACAGCATTTTTATATGGCCACCGGGAAGGTCATGGCCCCTTACAGCCAGGTTTGCCATCAGCAATGCTTCGGTTAACGGGCCGGCAACATCAAATGATGAGCTCAACTCTGTTTTGCCATAGCCTGCTATACAGCCTTCAACCCACTGGGCGTAATGGCCGTCGGCGCCGCTCCGGCCACCTACACCAGGCGGCACGCGGGCAAACTTTTTAGGCACATTAACCTCTTTTGTGTGTGATGTTGGCAACAATAAAGGGTTAGCGGAATAAGTACTGGCTATCATTTTGCCTTTGGTTCCAATAAACAAAGTTCCGTTTCCATCATCGCCAAAACGCTCGTTCGGGCCTAATTCTTCCGGCCGTTCGGGCTGTATACCGCCGTCCATCCAGTGAAGGGTGATATCGCCTTTTGTTTTATTTGTTTTTGGAAAGGTAAGCGTAATGTGGCTTGATGGCGGGCAGCTATCAGGGAAACGCCCCTGTTTAAACTCGCCGACATATACTGTTCCTACACTTGCCTGAACATCTTTCGCATATTTAAGACCGAGAACCCTGAATGGCGCTTCAACCAGGTGGCAGCCCATATCGCCAAGCGCGCCGGTACCGTAATCCCACCAGCCGCGCCAGTTAAACGGAACCAGGTTGTCTACATATTCTTTATACGGAGCCGTACCAAGCCATAGATCCCAGTCCAATTCCTTTGGCACCTCTGATTTGGTTGCGGGCCATTGAATACCCTGCGGCCAAACCGGCCTGTTCGTCCAGCAATATACGGTATGCACATCACCAATAATATCCGCATCATACCATTCGGCAAGCTGACGGGTACCATCGTTTGATGCGCCCTGGTTACCCATTTGTGTAACCACTTTATATTTTTTTGCCGCATCGGTTAATAACCTCGCCTCGGCAATATCATGTGTTAAAGGTTTCTGTACGTACACGTGTTTACCCATCTGCATGGCATGATAGGCAACAATAGCGTGTGTATGATCGGGAGTGGAAACCGATACGGCATCGAAATGCTTTGCTTCCTTTTCAAACAGTTTGCGCCAGTCTTTATAATACTGCGCCTTCGGAAAGTTTTTTACTGTTGTGGCCGCACGGCGGTCGTCAACATCGCATAAGTAAGCTATGTCGGCTTTGCCGCTTTTAGCAAAGTTTGCAATGTCGCTTTCGCCTTTGCCGCCAACGCCTACGCTGGCAATAATCAGCCGGTCGCTGGGTGCAATGAATCCTTTACCACCCAGTACAAAGCGGGGAACGATCATGATTCCCGCAGCAGCAATGGTACTGGTTTTTAGAAACTCCCGCCGCGACGACGTTGAATTTTTATCGGCTTCTTTATTTTCACTCATGGTTTTTGTATTGGTTGTTTTTAATGCTGTTAAAATGTTATTAGCGTCACCTAAATCCTCTCCAACGCGTACGCTTTAGCGGTGGCGCAAGGAGAGGACTTTAAAAATGCAACTGGCAACTGCCTACTGCAAACTGTAGTTTATACGTTCCCTTTCTTCAATTCCTCCACGGCATAATTAGCAGCACGGGCTGTTAACGCCATGTAAGTAAGAGAGGGGTTCTGGCATGCAGCCGAAGTCATACAGGCGCCATCGGTTACAAACACGTTTTTAGCATCCCATACCTGGTTCCATCCGTTTAATACAGATGTTTTTGGATCCCGGCCCATGCGAGCCGTACCCATTTCGTGAATTCCACGTCCCAAATAAGGATTGCCGCTATGAGTTTTTACATTTTTTACTCCTGCAGCTTCCAGCATTTCTTTCGCATCATTTTCCATATCCTTCCGCATTTTCTTTTCGTTGTCTTTCAGTTCAGCGTCAAATGCCAGGACAGGTAATCCCCACTTATCTTTTTTGGTTTTATCAAGGGTGATCTTATTTTCGTGATGCGGCAATGTTTCGCCGAAACCGCCGATACCCATTGTCCAGGTACCCGGTTCGGTTAACGCATCTTTGAATGCGCCGCCAACGTTCATTTCGGCAATATCCCGACTCCAACCTTCACGACCGCCGCCGCCCTGGTAACCGAAGCCACGCAGGTAATCCCGTTTTTCGCTGCCCATATTCCTGTAGCGCGGAATATATATACCATTAGCCCTGCGGCCGAAATAGTATTTATCTTCAAAGCCATCAACGGTGCCGGAAGCTCCGACGCCTAAGTGGTGGTCCATTACATTGTGGCCCAGTTCGCCGCTGCTGCTGCCTAAGCCACCAGGCCATATATCAGTAGCCGAGTTCATTAATATCCACGCGCTGTTGAATGTAGATGCGTTAACGAAAACTATTTTAGCGAAAAACTCATACGTTTTGTTGGTTTCTGCATCAAGCACCTCAACACCTTTGGCTTTCTTGGTGTCCTTATCGTATAATATTTTGGTTACGATGGACCATGGGCGCAAGGTTAAATTACCTGTTGCCACAGCAGCCGGTAAAGTTGCGGATTGCGTGCTGAAATAAGCACCAAACGGACAACCCAGCCAGCATTTGTTACGATACTGGCAATTTGTACGGTTGTTATGCGGCACGGTAATATTTGCCGTACGGCCGATTATAAACGACCGGGCTTCTTTATAATGTTCTTTAAAACGAGCGGCCACGTCCTTTTCAACGCAATTCATTTCCATTGGCGGCATAAAATCGCCATCAGGAAGTACGGCAAGCCCATCTTTATTGCCGGAAATACCAGCAAATTTTTCGGCATAGCCATACCAATGTTCAAGGTCTTTATAACGAATAGGCCAGTCGACACCAAATCCGTCCTTTGCATTTTCCTCAAAATTAAAATCAGCCCAGCGGTATGACTGCCTTCCCCACATTAACGAGCGGCCGCCGACATGGTATCCCCTGAACCAGTCGAAACGTTTAATTTCGGTGTAAGGGCTTTCCTTATCATTCGCCCAGTAATCCAGGTTGGTTTCATTTAATGGGTAATCGCGTTTTAAAACGGGATAATCTTTAATCATTTGCTGCGTACGGCCACCCCTGTGTGGAAATTCCCAGGGGTTTTTATTCGCATTTACGTAATCTTTAATGTGCTCAATATTCCGGCCCCGCTCTAGCATAATGGTTTTTAAACCTTTTTCGGTTAATTCCTTTGCAGCCCATCCGCCCGAAATCCCTGAACCAATGACGATTGCGTCATAAGTGTTTGCAGACATATATTAATTAATAAGAGGTTAAATAAATTCGTTTTTAGGTTAGTCCGACTAATGTATGAACAATAAATTACTGAACAAATATTCATTGTGTTTTTTTAACACAATAAGCGGTTTAGAGCACGTTAAAGGAGTTTTTTGAGCCTTTTGTATAAGCATTGTTACTAAAATTTTTGATTAATTTTTTCTTAATGCTTCAAACATTCCCTTTCTTCATTTCACTAACGGCATAGTCGGCTGCCCTGGCGGTTAACGCCATGTAAGTAAGCGATGGATTTTGGCATGAAGTTGAGGTCATGCAGGCGCCATCGGTTACAAAAACATTTTTGCAGGCATGTACCTGGTTCCATTTATTTAAGACGGAAGTTTTAGGATCGTTACCCATCCGTGCGCCGCCCATCTCGTGTATGTCCAGCCCGGGCGCCTGGTGATTGGAGGATGGCTTGATATTGGTAAAGCCTGCCGAAGTAAACATTTCAGTAAGCTGCTCAATATAATCCTTCTTCATTTTTTCGTCGTTATCATCATAATCAACGTTTATACTTAGCAGCGGGACGCCCCACTCATCTTTTTTGCCTGCATCCAGTTTTACGTAATTGCTTTCCTTCGGAATTGTTTCGCCCATCATATGTGAGCCAACATGCCATGGGCCGAGATCGCCTTTTACCATGTTTTCCTTCAGTTGGGCGCCAACACCGTCATATTTATGTTGACGGAACCGGTATGCGCTAAAGCCCGAAGCATAACCACGCAGGAAATCGGTTTCCTGTTTGTATACATTCCGGAAACGCGGCATGTATCCGCCACCGGCAGGGTTTCGCCCATCGGTTGTCCACTCCTGAAAGCCATCATATTCGGCGCTGATATGGGCCGAATAATTATGGAATGCAAAGTATTTACCTAAAACGCCGCTGTCGTTGCCAAGCCCGTTCGGAAAGCGGCCCGAGGTTGAGTTTAATAGGATCAGGTTGGTATTTAAAGCTGCGGCGTTTACAAAAATGATGCGTGCAAAATAGTCGATGCTCTCTTTTGTTTTTGAATCGACGACGCGTACACCCGTCGCTTTGCCTAATTTATCATCATAAATTATAGACTGAACTACCGAAAAAGGCCTCAACGTTAGGTTGCCCGATTTTAATGCCCACGGAATAGTGGAAGCGTTCGCGCTGAAATAACCACCGAAGGGACAGCCGCGCTGGCACAATATGCGGTTTTGACATTGCGTACGGCCCTGGTCGATATGTATTTGATTTGGTTTGGACAAGTGGGCACACCGGGCACTGATCACATACCTGTTTTTGTAATTGCTTTTAACGTGTTTGCTAAAATATTCTTCAACGTCATTTAACGGATATGCGGGCAAGAATTCGCCATCGGGCAATTCCGGAATTCCATCCCTGTTTCCTGCTATGCCGGCAAATTTTTCAACATAGCTATACCAGGGATCTATGTCTTTATAACGGATAGGCCAGTCCACAGCAAAGCCATCGCGCGCAGGGCCCTGGAAATCGAAATCGCTCCATCGCTGCGTTTGCCTTGCCCACATCAGCGATTTACCGCCAACCTGGTAGCCACGTATCCAGTCAAAGGGCTTTTCCTGTACATAGGGGTGTTCGTGGTCTTTAACAAAAAAATGTTCCGCGTCTTCGCGAAAAGCGTAACAGCGGTTAATAATGGGATTTGCCTCCTGCACTTCGGTGGGTACTACCCCTCTGTGCTCAAACTCCCAGGGATACATATTTGTAGTGGGATAGTCTTTTATATGCTTTACATCGCGGCCACGCTCAAGCATTAAAGTTTTCAAACCTTTCCCGGTAAGCTCTTTGGCAGCCCAGCCGCCGCTCATTCCTGATCCTATTACAATAGCATCAAATGTGCGTTCTTTAACGCTGTCGATATTTAAGTTAGCCATATTATACTGCCTTAAGGTTTTTAACGGGAAAATGTGCGTTATACCTGCCGGGTACCAATTCGTAAACAATCTGTTTCGTCATAAAATACTGGGAGTTGGTATAACCGAAAATGGTTTGTTGTTTTATTGCGCCATAAAAAAGATTCAACGGCGGAACATCGGGTTTCTTTTTGGGTGGCTCAATACTTTTTTCAGCATCGCGGACAGGTTTAATAGACTTTTTCGGGTCTTTGACCGGCCTGGTGCTTTTTTCGAGGGCGGTCAATGCATTTTCGCGCTCCTTAGCATTTAAATCGCTGAATGATGTGTTATACTTTTTGTTCACCATGTCGTTAAACTGCCCCAATCCCACCAAAAACGCCTGCTGATCTTTCTTTGTGTAGCAGTCATCCAGCATCTTTAAAACAAATGCAGGCAGGTTCAGATCTTTGGCCCCGGGCGTAGTCGTTTTGGGGATAATAGTTTCTGATATATCGCCGATCAATTTTTGCTGATCGGCGGTGATATTGATATGTTTGAGCTGAATATAGGATGACCCGTCGGGGTGCAAGCACGAAGGCAGCAAC
This sequence comes from Mucilaginibacter sp., assembly GCA_028288025.1. GTDB lineage: Bacteria > Bacteroidota > Bacteroidia > Sphingobacteriales > Sphingobacteriaceae > Mucilaginibacter. The sequence continues at coordinate 111,795 of JAQBOM010000003.1, forward strand.
ACCGCGCCGCCAATAGCCAAAGCCAGATTTTTAATTACTGTGCGCCTGTTCATTTTTTATGGTTTAGTAACATCTGTATAAGTAACAGTTATTTTATTTAGGTTAATTAGGTTGACTGTGTGAATGGTTGATAGGTTAAAGAAATTATATATTAAAGTTTTAAACCTAATCAACTTAATCCAACTCCATCAAACTACTAACTAAACTGGTAAGTTATTATTGTACTATCAGAATCCCCACTTTTTCATCATTTGCAAATCAACTTTTACACAATCGAAGGGGTCTTTTCCCTGGTATGATTCCTGTTCGATGATAAATTGCGACGTTCCGCCGATTTTACGCGCCGCTTTCACTATTTCTTTTACCGGCATAACGCCCTCGCCCAGTATGGTACTGTCATAGCCATCCATACCATGCCCGGTGGTGCTTTTTATCTCATCCTTCACGTGCATTAATTCAAACCGGCCGGGATATTTTTTCAACAGGTCCATAGCAGTTCCGCCAGCGCCCAGCATGTTGCCAATATCCATTTGCTGGGCTACCAGACCCGGATCTGTATTTTTGAGTATAAAATCGTACAGATTATTATCGCCAACCATTGTACTGAACTCAAAATTATGGTTGTGGTAACCGAACTTCATCCCGTGTGATTTGCAGAGCTCGCCACATTTGTTAAACTGATCCATAAAACGTTTTAAGCCATCGGTATCCTTACGCAGGCTTTCATCAAGCCAGGGGCTTATCACATAGCGCTGCCCTACTTCAGCTGCGTCCTCTATGGTATATTTCCATTTATCGGTAAAATCATTCTTTGCGGTATCCCAATCGTGCGCAGTCATTACTGTATGACCGCTTGGCATCTGCAGGCTCAGATCAACTAAGACCTTTTTAAATTCTTTGGCTGTAAATCCGTAGAATTTCCGGTTGATGTAATTGGCATGTTCAACATGGATATATCCCATATCGGCCAGCTTTTTAAGCGATCCCTGCGGATCTTTTACCATAGCGTCGCGCACCGAATAAAGCTGTATCCCGATCCGTTCGATCTTTTTAGCCGAGGCAAAAAGCTTGTCCGAAAAAAGAGCCGTACCGGCTAATGCCAATGAAGTGCTTTTGATAAATGTTCTGCGAGATGTTTCCATTTTATGTCTTTTTTTAGAAGCGTTTAATCAATAAGTTACTTCCCAATCGGGAATATGGGGAACAATAGGTTTGTATTGCTTACGAATGCCAGGTGCTTGCTATCAGGCGACCACGACGGGGTGTTTATAGTACCCTGCCCGCCGTACAAATACGCCACAACTTTTGACGGGCCGCCGCCAACAGGCATTACCCTGAGGTAAACATGTTTATAAAACGGGTGATCGCCCGGAGCTACTTCACTTTTCAGGAAGGTGATATATTCGATCCACTTTCCATCGGGCGAAACATGCGGGAACCAGTTGTTATAATCATCATTTGTGAGCTGGGTTTGTTCACTGCCATCAGCCTTCATGCGCCATACCTGCATTAACCCGCTGCGTACCGAATTAAAATAAATGTATTTACCATCCGGCGAATACTCGGGGCCATCATCCAAACCGGGGGCGGTGGTCAGCCTTACTTCAGGGCCCCCTGCCACCGGGATCCTGTAAACGTCATATTCCTTATTCCGCGAACCGCAAAATACCAGGTATTTTCCATCGGGCGACCAGCCGTGCATATAGGAAGGGCCGATGTCGTTTATCCTACGCGGTTCGCCGCCGGTTGCCGGCACTACCCAGCCGATTGAATTGCCGGATTTATCGCTGCTGCTGATAGCCAGCCATTTTCCGTCGAACGATAGCACATGGTCGTTATTGTTATGAATGGCGGAGCCGGTATTTAAAACGGTCGGCGTATTTGCTTTAAGATCAAAAGTATACAGCAAACCATCGCTGTTATACAGCAGGTGCCTGCCATCTTTCATCCAATTTGGCGCCTGTAACGACCGCGGCGACTGGTAGATAATTTTACTGTTTTGGCTTTCGAGGTCCAACATCTCTATATCGCTGCCAAGGTATTGCCGGTATGCCACTAAATTAGCCGGGGCAGGTGTAACTATCCTTACATTGTTAAATACCGCATTTTCGGTTACATTGGCGTTATGGGCGCATATAAAAAGGCCCACATAAACATCGTCGCCAAGATCGATGTCGGTTATTTCCTGTGAAACAAACAAATCACCTTTCCGGGCTACCGACATCGTATAGGTGTTCCCTCTCCTCTCCAGCTGAATCACATCAGCCGCTGTCATTTCAAATTTCTTTTCTTCGGTTACGCCCGCTGTTGCTTTACGGTATTGCAACGACGTTAAACCGGCACCATGTACAACGGCGCTTACATGTTTTGAATTTGAGTCGAGCGATGCGCGCACCATCCAGCCAACTTTGCGGTGCTCTTCAACTCCTTTGCCTATGAAAGCGGCATTGGTGCGCAGTATAAAGTCGCCTTTCATACGTTTCCACACAAAATGGAACTCATCATGGTTGGCCCAAACATTTCCCCCAGAGCCCGACAACCGGTATTCCTGTGTTTTGCTGTCGTAGCTGCCGCTTCCCTTGTGTTTGACTTTGCCAATATCATTCTGGCTGTCGAAAATTCCTGGTTGGTTAGCCTGCGCTGATGCTCTCTGGCAAAGTATAGCTACCGCACACATGAAAAAGAGGTAAACAACTTTTCGGTTCATTTCAATTGGGTGGTTAACTGAGTAGTAATTGGTTTACTAAGGTAAAAATTTCATTTGTAAATGAAATAAGATGCTAAATATTGTAAATTTATTTGAATAAGGAAAGATAAAAAGGCACAATAACAAAAAACCCGCTGTTGGGCGGGTTTTTTGTTATTTCTGTTTTAGTTAGTTATGAACTTTTTCAACCGTTTTTTTGTGCTTGGTTTTGTAGCCACTATAATGTTTGTGTTTACTAAACAGGTTGTGCGCTTTTTGCGGTAATGTTGAAGTCCTTCTTACTTTGTCCTTCTTTTCGGTAACTGTTTGTGCAAATGCGGTTACGCCAATTGTACAAACCATAAGTAGCAATGCGATTAACTTTTTCATAATTGGATTATCGTTTATTTATGTTATAACCCAACACGCAACTAATTGTTTGTATAATAGCTATTTACTTTCGAAATCACCACCGGGGCAACACGTACATTCGCTTCATTCATATACTCCTTTTTGGCGTCAGCAGCTTGCTTACCATATTCGAGCGTAAATTGTTTTTTTGAATCGTGATACGAACTAACGGCACCTATCATGCTTAGAAATTTTATATAATACCATGCCATATCAACCTGATAGGCTTTAAATCCCGAACGTGCGCTTTTTGGAAATAAATGGTGATTGTTATGCCATTCGCCGGCCACAATGCCCGGCCATACCTGGTTGATTGACATGTCGTCACGGTTAAAATCTATTCCGTCGCGCCTCTTATCCTCGCCCTTGCCGTGACCTTCGTAATTAAAGGTACGTACGCCAACTGCCCAGAATCCGGCCGCGCCAAATATTGCGCAAACTAAACCAAAGCCACCTGCAAGGTAAAATACGGTAAACCAAAATCCCCAGTTTAGTATGACGCCAATAATTGTACGTAATGGATTGGCTATCGTACCAAATTTTTTATACTGGACATACGTATTGGGATGAACGCCGGTATGGTCCATTAATTTAACGCATTTACCATAATCCTTTTCACTCATATTGCGCGCTATCGGCTGGTGATTTACGTCGGCTAAAAAACAGTATAAAAAACCGCCCTGGGCATTATAAGGATCACCAGGCTGATCGGACAGCGCATGATGTACGTGGTGTGAAATGGCGTATATCTCTTCAGGAATAATTTTCAGGGTAAGATTCTGCGTAAAAAATCGCCAGAACTTATTACTGAATTGGTATGCCCGGTGAGTACAATAACGATGGTGCCAGATAGTACCGTGGGTACCCATCACTATCATACTATAAACAAAGGCTAAGATCAACCTGGTTATAGTAAAATATTTAAATATGAATAGAAAGAAAAAAGGCGCGAGGCATAAAACAAGGAACCAGCTCACAAAAGAAAGCCAGTTCTTTTTATTTTTAAATACATTTAATCGCGAAAAAAATTCTTTTGAAATTTGAACGGGACGTGGTTTTGTAAGATTACCACTTTCATCTCTCCAACCGTATGAAGGCGGTTCGAGCACACTTTTTAAAAACGACATTAATCTGAGTTCAGTCTTTTATATTGGTATAGCACTAGAACGGTTTAAAGATATAATAAGTTGCTTAATGATGACATTAAATTTAATTATTTTAATTTACGAATTTCCGCCAGTTAAAAAAATCATAAATAATTCGTTAAAAATTTTGAAGTTCTTTAAAACCAGATACACTTACAAGTTATAATTTGTTGGGTTATAAGGTTGCTACGCGTAAGCCTTTATAAGCGGAAGGTTAAAGTAAAAGGTAGTACCTTTGCCAGCGGTGGACTTTACGCTGAGTTTACCGCCGTTGAGTTCAACTAGTTCTTTACATAGCAGTAAGCCGATACCGGCACCCGTTTCGCCGGACGTACCCGAATGAGAGAAGTGTGTATTTATATAAAACAGCTTTTGAATTTCTTCCGGCGTCATTCCTTTCCCTTTGTCTTTCACGCTTATTATCAGTCCATTGTTTTCAACAACCGTAGCTAAGGTAATGCAGCCATTTTCGCTTGTAAATTTTATAGCGTTGCTAATCAGGTTGCGCAATACAACTTTTATATGATTTTCGTCAGCCAATACCGCCTGCCCCGGAAATGCGCGGTTTATAAATTCGATATTTTTCATTTGCAGCGCGTGTGTAAATGTCTGCTCCATTTCAACACCCAGCAAAAATATATCCACGTTTGACGAATTAATGCTACGACCTTTTATCTGGTTTCCGGCCCATGCCAGCAAATTTGAAAGCGTTAATTCGGCCCCTTTCACAATTGAGTTAATATCTTTCATTAAAGCCCGCACTTCTGACGCCGATAATTGATTTGTCCCAAATAGTTCGGTTATGTTACTAAGGTTGGCAATAGGCGTAGTTAAATCGTGCCCTATTACCGTCAATAACCTGTCTTTAAGATCATTCACCTTTTGCAGGTTAACCGCCTGCGCTTCTATCAATTGTTTTTGATCCAGGAGGGCTTTATGCTGCAACTGCAATTTATTACTGAGCGTTTGCTTGTGCTTATACAAATAAAACGTGGCCGACAGTATAATAACTAAAGCAATCAATGATACAACCAGGATTAAGATCAATGATTGCTGTGATTTGATCTTGGCCTTGTTATCCCGATCTTTAACTTCCATCAACGAAATGTCGTTCAGCCGGGAATTAAGTGAAAAGTAATTTTGAATAAGCTGCGTGCTTTTTAATTTTCCGGCTGTTATTAAGCTGTCCTGTATGGTATTGTACTTCCTTTGGTAAGCAAGCGCCCGTTTCAAATCTTTTTTTTGTTCAAAACTATTTATAAGCGCTCTGTAAGCCTCGCTCCTGATATCGGCAAATCCAGCACTGCCGGCAAGGGCGATCGCTCTTTGGGCATAATCAATTGCATGATCAAATTTCCCGAACCTGTTATTAATTACCGCATACTCAGCAAGCGTTTTAGCTCCTAAACGTTTGTTGTTCATAGCTAAGCTCATTTTATAAGCCGTATCATCATAGGCCAGTGCGGCAGTGTAATTTTTTTTACTTGCGTAGATAGCGCCCAAGCGCCCATATAAAATGGCAATATTTCGTTTATAACCCATGAATCTATTCAACCGCAGCGCCTCCGTTGCATCAGCGACTGCCAGGTTATAGTTTTTCAGCACACAATAAACGTATGATCGCTCGCTATAAACTTCGGCCCTTGTGACTATATCTGAGCCGACAAAATGCAGAGCCGTGTGCAAGTTGGCAAGGGCGAGCTTATAGTTTTTAAGGTCGGCATAGGAGCGGCCGATAGCCCTGTAACAGTCGGCCAGGTCAAGCGGCTTGCTTTTCGGCAAATAAGTTAAAGCGGAATTGAGATAAAATAAGCTTACAGGATAATAAGATTGCGACCAATATACATGCCCGATATTTAAAAAACTGCGGCCTTTTCCTAAAGCATAATTATTCTTTTCGGCAAGCAGCAGGGCGGTTTCAGCTATTTTAAGGGCAGAGTCAGGCGAACTGAGATAAATAGAACCGGCCTTTTCATTTAAACGGTCAATTTTTGCCCGCACCACTGCGGAGCTTTTAGGCGGAACAGTTTTGGGGGTGACCGTTTGCGCATAAGAAGTTCTGAATAATAATATCAATATAATCAGGGAAAATCGCATTGATTTCAATACAACAAGGTAAGAATAAAATTTTGGATTTAAATAGAATTAATTGATTTAGTGGACCTTAAATTCACTTATTATAATATTGACAGTCATAAATGGGCTGCGCGGCTCCTATAAACAACTACATGAGGCCTTATATTATTCAGGTATAGATTAGCAGTCGGGGGATTGAAATTTATTTTAAATTTGATCTCACTTACTTTATATTGGCAAAAACTTAAATTCTGTGAAAAATATTTTCCTTTTATTTATTTGCTTTTTTTATTTAGCGAACGGTTTTTCGCAGGAGACAATTGAACGAAAAAACAGGCTGACCGATTCGGTTATTGAAAGATTTTACGTGCTAAAATCAGATAAGGATATCCGGGAAGGGCCGTATAAAGCCTTTTTTAAACGCAAAACCTTAATCGCGAGCGGAAATTATACCAAAGGAAAAAAAACCGGCATATGGCAATTTTTCAATACACAGGGCATTTTAGTTCAAAAATTTGATTATAATACTAACAATTTTACATTCGAGTCGGCCTATGACACCATGAACGATGTGCGTTATCTTTTTGATGCAAAACCGCAAAAGGGCGACACTATTACCAGGCCTTTAAAACCAGGCGGCGTTTATTATGGCTATATCCCATACCTAAAATTATTTCGGTTGCCGTTTGATTCGTATGGCATAAACACCGATGCCTTTGATGCCGATATAGAATTATTGGTGAGCCCCCTGGGAAGGCTGGCCGAATATAAAGTTCATTTGACTTCAGGATGGTATCAATATGATCATACTGTCACGATGGATGTTCACCTGCTAAACGAAGAAGATCAGATGTTTATGCCGGCCACCCTTAATAGTAAGCCTATTATATCACGGATCATTATAAAATGCTTTGTTACCAGTGAAGGGCTGGACTTTAATTGACAAATGACTGCAATAAAAAGCCCCTCCGTTTAGCTAATATTAAACGAAGAGGCGCTGAAAATTTCCTTCCTGGTATTAGTTAGTGATGGTGATGACCATCGGGGCCGTGCGCATGGCCGTGTGATAGTTCTTCGGGTGTAGCGGGGCGAACATTTAAAATATTTCCTTTAAAATGCAGCTGCTGGCCGGCCATTGGGTGGTTAAGGTCGACAATCACCGAATCTTCGGCGACCGATACAACCTGTCCCTGGAAACGGTTGCCATTATTATCCTGCAAGGGTAGCACGCTGCCTATCTCGGGCACCTCTGTGCCATTAAACATTTCCTTAGGTAAATTGGCTACCGCTTCCTCATCGTAGTTGCCATAAGCGTCTTCGGCAGCCAGGCGAAATTCGTAAGCGTCGCCCGTTGAGAGGTCGCTTAAATTTTCCTCGAATTTGGGAAGCATTTGTCCCGCTCCGTATAAAAAGGTAAGTGGTTGTTCTTCGGTTGCGCTTTCCTGTAAAGCTTCAGAACCGTCTTCCTGGTCAACATACAAATCGTACGTTAATGACACTACATGCTGGGGTTTAATTTTCATGGTAAATGGTGTTTTGTTGTTAATTTATGCAGCGGAACTCATGAGGAATCGCTGTTCAGAGCTGGATTTGTTTTAAAGCATCAACAATATTATTAACCGGCAAACCGCAAGTTTTATTCTTACAAATAAAAATCTGTGTAGCAGACGTAAACTTATCCTGCAGCAAAGGTAAACTTCCTTGTTTACCGCCCAACATAATTTTGTTGGGGATATAATTATTTTCAATTTCCTTACGGCGATCTTCGGCGTTGGCCCCTGTGACGGCGATCTCGTAAGTGCCGAAAACCTCCTCTATCAGTAACATTATCCAGTTAGAATAAGCCGATCCATATTTAGCGAGGTGCGGTAAAATATTGCGCAATAACTGCGCCGATATTTCTAAAAATGATTCTTCATCATACAACAGTCCCAATTTTTTCAGGTTGCGTGCCATTACCGAATTTGATGCCGGGGTAACGCCGTCCATAATTTCCGATTTCCTGGCGATCAATTGTTCGTCGTCATCGGCAATAAAAAAGAAAATGCCGCCTTCTTCATCATAATAATGCACGATGGCCTGTTCGGTAAGTGTTTTTGCGTGGGCGAGCCATTGCTCATCAAAGGTCACCTCGTACAACGTTATAAAGGCGTCGATAATGTTAGCGTAGTCATCTAAAAAGGCTATTGCCTCACCCTGGCCCTCTCTCCGAAATAGTCCGGAGTCCTTCGGACCAAAGGAAAGAGAGCTTTTATAGATGCGGGCTATCCGCCCGGTGCTACTTATCAGTTTATTTGCAATAAAACCCGCATTTTTTGAAGCTGTGTCCAGGTACTCCGGTTTATTAAAAGCGCGGTAAGCATCGCACAGTCCTTTGAGCATTAAGCCGTTCCACGAGGCGAGTATTTTATTATCGAGGCCGGGGCGAACCCGATGGCTGCGGGCTTCAAACACTTTTTGGCGGGTAGCTTCGATTTTTTCAAGAAGTTGCCCTACCGGCAAACCTAATTTATGAGCCAGGCCGGTGTCACTTTCCCTGCGGAACAGGACATTGCTATGTTCTTCTTCCCAATTGCCTTCATCGGTAATGTGGTAATAAATACAAAACAACTCAGCGTCATCTCCTAAAATCGATTCTATTTCGGCTTTTGTAAAAATATAAAACTTGCCTTCAACGCCCTCACTGTCAGCATCCAGCGCCGAGTAGAAGCCAAATTCAGGCGAGGTTAATTCCCGTAAGGAAAAAGTTATAATTTCATCTGTAATTTTTTCATAAAGCGGGTCGGGGTTCCAGGTATAGGCTTCCGCATACAGGCTGATGAGCTGGGCATTATCATACAGCATTTTTTCGAAATGCGGCACATGCCAGTGGCCGTCAACCGAATACCGGGCAAACCCGCCGCCGATATGGTCGTAAATGCCGCCGAAAGCCATTTTGTTCAGGGTTAATTTGACAGCGTTGGCAACGGCTTCATCTTTTGCTAAATGGGCATACCGCACCAGGCAATGCCAGTTATTCGGCATCGGGAATTTAGGCGCCGAGCCCATCCCCCCCTCATTTTTATCAAAATATTTTTTCCAGTTGTTAATAATTAGCTCAAGGTCGGTGCGGCTGTACCGGGGCTGCTCTTTAACCAGGTCAACAGACTCATATTGCTGTATACCTTCGGTGAGCCGCTTTGCGTATTCTTCTGCCTCGTCCGGTTTTTGTTTATAAAAATCTGCGAGACTGAACAACAGGCTCGTCCAATCGTTTTTGCGAAAATAAGTCCCACCATAAATGGGCCGCTGATCGGGCAGGCAAATGCAGTTGAGGGGCCATCCTCCCCGGCCGCTCATGAGCTGGACGGCGCTCATGTAAACCTGGTCAACGTCGGGCCGCTCTTCCCGGTCCACCTTGATGCAGACAAAATATTCGTTCATCACGGCGGCCACCTGTTCGTCCTCAAAGCTCTCGTGTTCCATTACGTGGCACCAATGGCAAGCCGAGTAACCGATGCTCACCAAAATCAGCTTGTTTTCATCCTTCGCTTTTTGCAGTGCTTCGGTGCCCCAGGGATACCAGTTTACCGGGTTATTGGCATGCTGCAGCAGGTATGGAGAAGTGGAATTGGCGAGGTGATTCATGATAAATTATTGCGACGCAAATTTGCGAATATTATGGGCAATTAATATATCAATTGGGGAAAGAAAAGGTTTAGTTTGACTCCTCAATTGGTTCGTATTTTGTAAATTATCAAATTCATAAATAATTGGCTAATTTGGCCGCCAAATTATTATAATGAAAATACGTCATCTCAAATTAAACTATTTACCCGGCATACTGGGTTTACTCCTGGTAACCGCAACCGCGTCGGCGCAAACCGCTGCTGACTCTATAAAGTACAACCATAACGAAGTATTCGGGCCGATCACATGGCCTGTAACATCCGGCGATACCCGCTCAGCCAATGGCCATCCGGGACAGCATTACTGGCAAAACCGTGCCGACTATCTCATTAAAGCATCGCTTAACGAAGGCGCACAGGACACTACCGTTACCGGCGATGTGACTATATCGTACACCAACAACAGCCCCGATAACCTTGATCATTTATGGTTACAACTCGATCAAAACTTGTTCAGGCCTGACTCGCGCGGTGCAGCTACCGTTCCTATCGGCGGCGACCGTTTTGACGTTAAAGGGTTTAGCCGTGGCGGTTATCGCATTGAATCAGTTTCGGTTACCTACAAAGGACAAACTTATAAGGTTGACCCGGTAATCACCGATGCACGTATGCAGCTGCGCCTGAAAACGCCAATGGGCGCAAAAGGCGAAAAAATACAAGTGCGCGTAAATTATAGCTTTTCTATACCCTTCTACGGTGCTGACCGTATGGGCCGCAAAAAATTTAAAGACGGCGTTGTTTATGAAATTGCCCAATGGTATCCCCGCATGTGCGTTTATGACGATGTTGAAGGCTGGAACACCTTGCCGTATATGGGACTGGGCGAGTTTTACTGTGACTATGGCGACTTTGATTATTATATAACTGCCCCGGCCGGTATGACAGTTGTTGGCTCGGGCGACCTGCAAAACGGCGCACAGGTGCTAACCGCTACCCAGCAAAGCCGGTTAGCAGAAGCACGCAACAGCGACAAGACAGTTATGATCATTAAACCCAATGAGGTTGGCGAGCCTGCTACCCATCCGTTCAAAGGGTCTTTAACCTGGCATTTTAAGATGCTGAATACGCGCGATGTATCATGGGCAGCGTCAAAAGCTTTTATATGGGATGCCGCACGGGTTAATCTTCCGTCCGGCCGTAAGGGCATCGCGATGAGCACTTACCCGGCAGAAAGCGCCGGCAATGATTCGTGGGGACGGTCGACCGAATACCTGAAAAATAGCATCGAAATTTATTCGAAAGAATACTTTGAATATCCATGGAATTCAGCTGTGAATGTATCGGGTGTTGCATTGGGTATGGAGTACCCCGGTATTATTTTCTGTTTGAGCAATTTAAAGAATGGCGGCCTTTGGGGTGATGTGACACACGAAATTGGCCACAACTGGTTCCCGATGATCGTTGGCTCAAATGAGCGCAAATACATGTGGATGGATGAGGGTTTTAACACTTTCATCAATGAATATTCGACCGAGAAGTTTAACAACGGTGAATATTTTAACGCCAAAAACAGGAACGCGCCGGGAATAGCGCAAATGATGAAAAGAGAAAAAGATCCGTTGATGGTTGCCCCTGAAGCACAAAATGAATACGGCCAGTATTATGTTAAGACCGCCTTAGGTTTAGATATGCTGCGCAATGTGGTGCTCGGTCCCGACCGCTTTGATTACGCTTTCCATGAGTATATCAAGCATTGGGCGTTTAAACACCCATTGCCTTATGACTTTTTCCGTACGATGAACGACGCGGCCGGCGAAGACCTGAACTGGTTCTTTCAGCCCTGGTTCTTCACTACCTGGAAACTCGACCAAGCTGTACAATCGGTAAAATACAAGAACGATGATGCAGTAAATGGTGCCCTTATCACGCTGGTTAACAAGGAAAAAATGGCCATGCCGGTGGATCTGAAGATCACCCAGGCCAACGGAAAAACCGAAACCCTGCACCTGCCTGTAAATATATGGCAGCGCGGCGGTACCTGGACATTTTTATACCCTTCAACCTCGGCCATCCAATCTATTGAACTTGATCCCGACAGGCAATTGCCTGACGCAGACAGGAACAATAATGTTTGGAACGGGAAGTAAGGTAAAGGTGAAAGGATTTCGAATTTCGGAATTATTTTAATGTAAATATTTAAAAAGACCTGTTTTGAGAAGAGCAGGTCTTTTTTCTTTAATATTGTATCCCCCCATATCATTATAAACCATGTACCGTCATTTATTCATTTTTTCTATTTTATGCTTGGTTGCCATTAATTTGCTAGCACAGCGATCGCCGAAGCATACTAACAATAACCGGAATACAATTGCGCCCGTCGGCATCGTCAAAAATATTTCAGATTCTGTACTGCTCGATATTGTTCAGCGGCAAACCTTCCGCTACTTCTGGAATTTTGCACACCCGCTAAGCGGCCTGGCAAGAGAACGAGACAATACAGTAAGGGCGAATTATTATTGGGATTATATTAACGAAGCTGATGATGTGCCGAATTTCAGTAAAGGCACGTTTGGACCTGAAGCATGTGCCATTGGGGGAACCGGATTTGGGATCCTATCCACTATCGTGGCCGTTAACCGCGGATGGATAGGCCGCGATACGGCGTTAAAGCGTTTGGTAAAGATCGTTGATTTTTTAATGAAGGCAGACTGCTTTCACGGTATTTATCCTCATTTCATGAACGGGACAACCGGAAAAACGATACCTTTTGGCAGACTGGATGATGGGGCGGATATAGTGGAGACGTCCTATCTTTTTATGGGGTTATTGAGCGCAAGGGAGTATTTCAATCACGATACACCTTTAGAAAAATATTTCAGGAACCGTGTTAATGAAATGTGGCGTGATGCCGACTGGAACTGGCACAGCAAAGGAGGTGACAAGCTGCTGTATTGGCACTGGAGCCCGGGCAATGATTTTGACATGAACTTCCCGGTATTTGGATATGATGAGGCGCTGATAACTTATATCGTCGCGGCATCTTCAGCAACACACCCGATATCGAAAGAACTATACGAAAACTCATGGGTAAAAGGCAACGGCTGGAAAAATGGAAAAACCTATTACGGCTTTAAATTGCCTTTGGGAAACTATGACAAAGGCGGGCCTTTGTTTTTTGAACAGTACACCTATCTGGGCATCAACCCGAACGGGCTGAAAGATGACAATGGAATTGATTACGCGGAGCAAACAAAAAACCATACCCTGATTAACCGCGCTTACTGCATTGAAAATCCTAAAAAATTTAAAGGATATGGCCCAAACTGCTGGGGTCTTACCGCGGGCGACAGCTATAAAGGCTATGTGGCCCATTGTCCGGAAGATGACCGGGGAGTAATACAACCCACTGCCGCATTGTCGTCGTTTCCCTATACGCCGGAATATTCTATGCAGGCCCTGAAGTATTTTTATTATGATTTGGGTGATAAAATATGGGGGCAGTATGGTTTTGCAGATGGGTTTAGTGAAACCAATAACTGGTATGCAAAAACGCATCTGGCTATTGACCAGGGGCCGATAGTTGTCATGATAGAAAATTACCGTAGCGGGCTCATATGGAAGTTGTTTATGGGCTGCCCCGAGATAAGCCGCGGTTTGACGAAGTTAGGGTTCAGCGTATTAAAATAAATTCGAAACCGAACTTCCGAAATCCAAAATCGAACTTCCTGCTTTCGCTCCAAAACCTTAATTTCGCCCTGACAGAAAAGAGGAAAAAGATTTGGATTATTTACAGGGATTAAACCCCGAGCAGCAAAGGGCGGTACAGCAAATAAAAGGGCCGGTTATGATCATTGCCGGCGCGGGTTCGGGCAAAACCCGTGTTATCACCTATCGTGTGGCCCACCTGATACGTAATGGTGTGGATTCCTTTAACATACTGGTACTTACTTTCACCAATAAAGCCGCGCGCGAAATGCGCGACCGTATAACCCACCTGGTTGGCACCGAAGCAAAAAATATATGGATGGGTACATTCCACTCCGTTTTTGCGAAGTTATTACGGGTTGAAGCTGACAAGATCGGCTACCCAAACAATTTCACGATTTACGATACAGACGACAGCAAAAGTGTGCTGAGGGCTATTTTGAAAGAAATGAACCTGGACGATAAGCTGTATAATGCCAATTTTGTCCATAACAGGATCTCGGCAGCCAAAAACAACCTGGTATCGTGGCAGGAATACCAGCAGAACGATCAGATACAGGCCGATGACTTGTCGACCGGCAGGGGGCATTTAGGCAAAATATACGAAACCTATGTAAACCGCTGTTTCCGCGCCGGGGCAATGGATTTTGACGATCTTTTATACAAAACCAACGAGCTGCTTAAAAACTTCCCGGATGTGCTGAACAAATACCAGCACAAATTCAAATACCTGATGGTGGACGAGTACCAGGATACCAATTTTTCGCAATACCTGATCGTAAAAAAACTGGCTGCCGTTAACGAAAATATTTGCGTGGTAGGTGACGATGCACAAAGTATTTACGCCTTCAGGGGCGCTAATATTCAAAACATCCTCAATTTTGAAAAGGACTATCCTGATCTGAAAATATTTAAGCTGGAGCAGAATTACCGCTCGACTCAAAATATTGTAAACGTGGCCAACAGCATTATCGCCAACAACAAAGAGCAGCTAAAAAAAAATGTGTTCTCCGAAAAGGAGAGCGGCGACAAGATCAAAGTAATGCGGGCTTTCAGCGACAACGAAGAAGGAAAACTGGTTGCTGAAGCTATTATGCAGGAAAGATCGACCAAAGGGTTGAGATGGAATGATTTTGCTATCCTGTACCGCACCAATGCGCAGTCTCGTTCGATGGAAGAAGCTTTACGCAAGATGGGCACTCCCTATAAAATATACGGTGGGTTATCTTTTTACCAGCGCAAGGAAATTAAGGACCTGATAGCCTATTTCCGGCTTACTTTTAATCCAAACGATGAAGAGGCGCTGAAACGGGTTATCAATTATCCCCGGCGCGGCATTGGCGATACTACAGTCGACCGGATTATTGTAAGCGCTGACCAAAATCAAATCACACCCTGGGAAGTTATCCTTAACCCATCCAGGTACCTGGATGGCCGTACATCGTCATCGGTAGGTGTATTTTCAACAATAATCCAAAGTTTCCAGGTAATCACAAAAACACTTACGGCGTATGAAGCTGCTCTGCATATTGCCCAGCACTCGGGATTATTAAAAGACCTGTACGAGGATAAATCAGTCGAAGGGGTTAACCGGTACGAAAACATCCAGGAGTTGCTTAATGGTATAAAGGAGTTTTCGGAAAGGGAAGATATCGAAGAAAAGGGGCTTGATGTGTTTATGCAGGATGTGGCCCTGCTTACCAATGATGACAAGGACAAAGACCCCGATGCAGATACTGTTTCATTAATGACCATTCACTCATCCAAAGGCCTTGAATTCCCGCAAGTGTATGTAGTTGGACTGGAAGAAAATCTTTTTCCTTCCCAAATGTCACTTAATTCGCGGAGTGACCTTGAGGAGGAGCGCCGCTTGTTTTATGTGGCGACAACGCGGGCTGAAAACAAGCTTACATTGAGTTATGCCACGTCGCGGTTTAAATTCGGGACGCTAATCAGCTGTGAGCCAAGC
This sequence comes from Mucilaginibacter sp., assembly GCA_028288025.1. Classification (GTDB taxonomy): domain Bacteria; phylum Bacteroidota; class Bacteroidia; order Sphingobacteriales; family Sphingobacteriaceae; genus Mucilaginibacter. Next base: position 127,395 of record JAQBOM010000003.1, read on the forward strand.
CGGTTCCTGGACGAAATTGATGCACAATACCTGGAGCTTGATTTTACCGCCAAACCGGTTAGCGCCAACAACCCGTTTTTTGATGATGAGCGAAATAACTGGAACAAACGGGCAGACACTTTTTCAAAACCAAAAGCGGCCCCGGTTAAAACAACTTCACTATTGGCAAAAGCGCATATTCCTTCGGCGGATTTTGCGCCGTCGGACACTTCAGATCTGCAGGTTGGGATGGAAGTTGAACATGAGCGGTTCGGTTATGGCAAAGTTATCAGTCTTGAAGGCAAGAAACCAGATATAAAAGCCACCATTTTTTTTAAAGAAATCGGTCAAAAACAGTTGCTTTTAAAATTTGCCAAATTAATGATAAGGAAAAATCTCTAAAAAATTCCCCACTTTCCGTGGAAAAAAATCCACACTTTGTGTAAAAATTATTTTTATTAATTGTTTCGCAAGTGTAAATTGCGCATTAATTAATAATGGAATAGAGTTTGTATACTATCAATAGTAATTGCCCCTTTACAGCAATGAACTATTACGAAACTTAAACTAACCAGAACAAATTGTTATGACTGAAAACCAAAAAAAGAAAACCGACAAAAACGTAGGTAAAAACATCAGGACTATTCGTCATCAGCGTGGATGGAGCCAGGAAGATGTTGCAAATCGTTTGGGAATTTCCATTCCTGCTTTCTCAAAAATTGAAACCGGTGTTACCGATATCAATTTATCGCGCCTGGAGCAAATTGCCAATATTTACGAGATTAATGTAGTAAATCTGTTGGCATTGGATGCCGGTCCGGTTGAGCCGCAGGTTTCAAACTTAAGCATCCTTCAAAAGAAGATCCTTGAACGCGAAATGGAAATCGCAAATTTACAGCGTAAAGTGATCCTGCTGTATGAAGAATTGCGAAACAGAACTGCAGCCACAGTTTAAACCGCTTGGTTAGTATGGCCGGAGAATTTGCGGCCTATCACACGTATGCAATTTAGTGTGAGCCTGAAATTTTTTGTCGTTTATTATATTGAATTTCCTGGTAATAACAACGTCCGCGTTTGGCGGGATATGTTATTACCGGGAATATTTGTTCTTAAGCCACCTTCCCGGCCGGTGCAGACTGAATTGCATTGGTAACGCTACCACCAATACCTTCCTTTTTTATATGGATGCTTTTCCGGGATCGTGCAGCATTTCGCTCATCTCTATTATTTTATCATCAATGTCCGTCACGCTTTTGTTCATCATTCGGATGCACTCCTGCTGATCGACCAGGCCTTCTTTTTCAAGATTAAGCAAACCTTTAAGGGTAGCGATCGGCCCGCGTATCTGGTGTGATAAATAAGAAGAATATTCAGATAACTTTTTATTTTTCGTTTGAAGATCCTGGGTCCTTTCGTCAATGATCTCTTCCAGGTGGTGGTTTATCCTGTCCAGGTTATCCTTTTGTCGTGAAACCTCTGCATTAAGACTGGTCAACTGGGCGTTGGTAGTGGTCTTCCGTTTCACATTGCTGATTAACAAGCCAACCAAAATCGATAATAACCCTGCCACAATGGCAACGGCCCAAAATTTAACCCGGTCGTAAGCCTGCCGCTGTTCATTCTCCCTGGTCTTTGCTCTCTGGTTAACTTCCTCCAGCTTTACATTTATTTGTGTTGAATTGCTTTTCATGTAAATGGCACTGTCCTTTTTGTGAATATCCTGCAAATAACGCAAAGCACTTTCATAATTTTTCCGCTTCAGCGCCAGGGTGTAGCTGGTTAATTTAAAGTCGTCCTGCATTTTTTCGCTCTTAACGATAATTGCAAACGTTATACCTTCTGTAATCGCCTTTTCTGCCTCGTTGTATTTTCCCTGGTCAATATACAAATCAGCAAGGGTAAGGTCAATACTGGCAACCGGCTCATTAAGGTCTAATTCTTTAGCCCGTTTATTAGCCTCAAGCAACAGTTTTTCGGCCAGGCTATACTGTTTCAGGTTATAATACATAACACCTTTATTCTGTGTACATTGTACCAGGTTCACCGAATCCTTTAAGGTAGCGAACATTGTGGCGCTTTTATCGTAATAATTTAATGCCTGGTAGTAGCTCTTTTTATGATAATAAACGGTACCAATATTTAAATATAAACCCGCTTCCAAGTCCTTAGCAGATAGCTTCCTGGCAATTACCAATGCTTTTTGAAAATACTCTAATGACAGATCGTAATCAATATAACGGTATAAGTTACCGATGTTGTTATATACCCTTCCTTCGCCCTGCAAGTCCTTAAGCTGCGTAAAGTAATTAAGGGCTGTCAAATAATTGTCAATGGCTTTTATCGAATTATCTAAATAATAATTCCCAATGCCCATAACACGGTATGACTCTGCAATACCGGCTTTATAATCTATTTTTTGGGCAATGGCAAGCGCTTTTGAAGCATTAGAAACCGTTTGCTCCGGATCCGTTAAGCGCATTAAAAATCCATGTTTAGTTAGTTTTATAACCTCGGCGGTGTCCTGACTAACAGCACCTTCGGATCCATTTGCACGGGCCGAAATTGCAAGCAATATCAAAAACAGAAATTGTAAAAATTTCTTCATTAAAAACTTATTACGTTTATTTTACCGGAAAGTTATAAAATAATCGTTATTGTTCCATAATAATTAAAATAAAAATTATCGGGAAAGTAAAGTAAATTACTAATAATAAACGCCTTAATGACAGGTTAATATTAGGCTTATAAATTATTTGAAAATTTATTTTGCTGAATGAAAAACATAATTATATTTGTATTGATAAATTATTGATAACCAACAAGTTAATTTTTAAACTTTTTTGGCCGATTTAACAGCCCTGGCTGGCTGGTTTCTATTGCTGTAAATTGAAGAAATAATAAACAACATTGTTAATTCAACGGAAAATATTTAATTATTGTAATAAAATATTCTTACACAAGAAATTTGGTCTTTAGCTTTAATTCCTGATTAATTAAAAATGAAATGAAAAAACTTGCCGTAACAATGGCTGTAATCTTTACAACCACCGTAGTTTTATCAACTACTAAACAAACTATTGTTAAACCCTCAATTAAGGTTAACATGCTCTCAAGCATAAATAACGTTCAAAAAAACATAGCAACTGCCGACTAATTATCACATTTAAATTTAAAAACATGAAAAAGATCATTTTAACAGCAATCGCCATTTGTACTGTAGCCATAGTGTCTTCAAGTACCAAACACGAAAATGTAAAAAGCATTGTGAGCACCTACAATCATGCTACCGCTGCGGATTTTAGAAAAGATGTTGGCAGCGCCGACTGATTAAATACATCATATACATAACTAGTTATACAAAAAATAAAAAACATGAAAAAGATCATAATTGCAGCATTGGTAGTATTAAGCACAGGTGTTTTATCGACATCATGCGTTCGACAAGCGGATATGAAAGCCTCTGCTAACTTTTATGCAAACCCTTTTTCCGCTAAAAATAATATCGGCAGTGCCGACTAATTAACAAATTGACAAAAATTTAAAAAAACATAATCATGAAAAAAGTAATACTATCTGCTATAATTGTTTTAAGCTCAACAACGTTGGTAACTTTTGCTCAGACCACGGGCGCAAAAATGGCGACGACGTCTTCAATCCGTGGCGACAAACAAACTACAGGCACAGCCGACCTGAAAGGCGACAAACAAACTACAGGCACAGCCGATCTGAATGGCGACAAACAAACTACCGGTACTGCCGACCTGAATGGCGACAAACAAACTACCGGCACCGCCGATCTGAATGGCGACAAACAAACAACCGGTACTGCTGACCTGAATGGTGACAAGCAAACTACTGGTACTGCTGATCTGAATGGCGACAAACAAACTACTGGTACTGCCGACCTGAACGGCGACAAACAAACTACTGGTACTGCCGACCTGAATGGTGACAAACAAACTACCGGAACCGCTGACCTGAAAGGTGACAAACAAACTACCGGTACTGCGGACCTGAATGGCGACAAACAAACTACTGGCACTGCCGACCTGAATGGTGACAAACAAACTACTGGTACTGCTGATTTAAAAGGTGACAAACAAACTACCGGTACTGCCGACTTAAATGGCGACAAACAAACTACTGGCACCGCTGATCTGAATGGCGACAAACAAACCACTGGCACCGCTGATTTAAAAGGTGACAAACAAACTACTGGGACTGCTGACTAATTATAACCTGGCACAGGGATGTGTACAAAGGATTTTGTTCACTGAAAATATATTAATAAAAATCCCGACGCTAATACTGTGACTCCACAGAGAAAGGCTGAACCGATTTCGGTTCGGTTATTTTTATTTAAGCCCTTCCGGATCAATTGTAACATGAGAAATTGCCTAACCGGTTGCTTTTCAAGCTGTATCGATCTCCGGGCATCTCTCGGGCAATGCCGTTAAAATGGCTTCTCACCCTCAAGCAAAACAAAAACTATATTTGCAGCAAAATTCTATTAATTATGCAGTTTATAAAAGATTACGTATTACAGCACAAACAGCGTTTGCTCGATGAATTGTTCGACCTATTACGTTTCCCATCGGTTAGCGCCGATCCAAAATATAAACCTGAGATATTAAAAACTGCCGATTTTGTGGCACAAAAGCTGCGTGACGCCGGTGCTGATAAGGTTGAAGTTTGCCAAACTGCCGGCAACCCCATCGTTTATGGCGAAAAAATAATTGATGCTTCAAAGCCCACTGTGCTGGTATACGGCCATTATGATGTGCAGCCACCCGACCCGCTTGAATTATGGAAAACCCCTCCGTTTGAGCCAACCGTACGCGACGGGAAAATATATGCCCGTGGCGCATGTGACGATAAGGGCCAGTTTTATATGCACGTAAAAGCATTTGAATTGATGATGCAAACCAACACCCTACCCTGCAACATTAAGTTTATGATAGAAGGTGAAGAAGAAGTAGGCTCATCAAACCTCAGTATTTTTGTTAAACAAAATAAAGCGCGCTTAAAAGCAGACGTAGTGCTCATATCGGATACCTCAATGATCAGCATGGAGTATCCTTCCCTTGAAACCGGCTTACGCGGGCTGTCGTATATTGAAGTTGAGGTAACCGGCCCAAACCGCGACCTGCATTCGGGTGTATATGGTGGCGCGGTAGCCAACCCGGCTACGATCCTGGCAAAAATGATTGCATCGTTACATGATGAAAATAATCATATCACTATACCAGGCTTTTACAATAAGGTTTTGGACTTAACTGAGGCCGAACGCAAGGCGCTTAACAACGCACCATACAGCGAAGAAGAATATAAAAAGGACCTGGGTGTTGATGAGCTTTGGGGCGAAAAAGGCTATACCACCTTTGAACGCACCGGCACCCGCCCTACCCTGGAGGTGAACGGGATTTGGGGAGGTTATACCGGCGAGGGCGCAAAAACCGTATTGCCTTCAAAAGCCCATGCAAAAATCTCAATGAGGCTCGTACCTAACCAAAGCTCGGAAGAGATAACTAGGCTGTTTACCAGCCATTTTGAAAAGATCGCACCAAAGTCGGTAAAGGTGAAGGTAACCCCGCACCATGGCGGCGAGCCTGTTGTGACGCCCACCGACAGTGTTGCTTATCGTGCCGCGCAAAAGGCTATTGCCGAATCGTTTGGTAAGGAACCGATACCCACCCGCGGCGGTGGCAGTATCCCGATCGTTGCCTTATTTGAAGCAGAACTGGGCATTAAAACGGTATTGATGGGCTTTGGCCTGGATAGTGATGCACTGCATTCGCCTAACGAGAAGTACGATATCTTTAATTACTATAAAGGCATTGAGACGATCCCGCTTTTTCATAAATATTTTGCGGAGTTGTCTTGAAGAGATTAGAGGTTGGAGATTAGAGATTAGTTGGCGGGCGGTTTTAGTCAGAATGTGAATTTTTCACATTTTTTTAAAAATTCATCATTGGCATCTGCTCCTATTCCCGGCTGATCGTTGATATTTAATTTATAGCCGTCGTAGGTGACGCCGCCTATGCAGGGGTCCTGCAAATGGCCGAGCATACAGGTATCCATATCATAAAACCGGATATTTGGGCTCGCATATACAAAATGCAGCTTGGCGCTCAAGGCGATCCGGCTTTCGAGCATACCGCCCATCATACAAGCAATGCCTTTGCCGGCCGCCACATCATGAATTTGCTTCGCTTCGTATATACCGCCGGACTTCGCCATCTTTATATTGATATAATGGCACGAGCCACTGTCAATTTGCTTACGGGCATCGTGATGATTGTAAACGCTCTCATCGGCCATAATTTTCACGGGCGATAATTTCATTAATTCGGGCAGGCTGTCGTCGTACCAGGTGCGCATGGGCTGTTCACAAAATTCAATATCATATTTTCCTAACGCCTGTAAGGCATAAACGGCATCTTCAAAACTCCAGCCCTGGTTTGCATCAACACGTATTTTCAAATCGCCACCGATAGCTTCCCTTATCTGCCTTATGCGTTCCACATCTTCGCGGGGCTCTTTTCCAAGCTTTACCTTTAATATATTGGCACCTGATTGTTTAAATGTTATTGCCCTTTGCGCCATAAGTTCAGGGCTGGAAATACCGATCGTTATATCAGATTCAATCACCCGTTTTTCTCCTCCTAAAAACTTGTATAGCGGCAAACCGGCATTTTTGGCCGCAATATCATATAAAGCAATGTCGAAGGCGCTTTTGATAGTGGTATTGCCCGCGGTAAAATTATGAAGCTGTTGCAGGCGCGCAGGAATATCCAATGCATCTTCTCCCCTCCATAACTTTGCAAATTCGCGGGCCATTATTAAACAGGTATCCTGCGTTTCACCAACGATCATCGGGAACGCCGAACACTCTCCCACCCCGTAAAATCCCGCCTCGGTATGCACCCGTATAAAAACATTTTGGGCATGGTCCATCGTTCCGGTAGCAATGGTGAAAGGCTCCATAGGAATACTGAACCGGTAGATATCAATTTTGGTGATGGTGGGTGATTGTGGCAATGTTGTATGGTTTTATTGTTGAAATGTTGTAAAGTTATGATCTTAAGGCATTCTTTAAGTTTCAAATTTTTGCGTGGGCATTTTTCTTTTGGTCTTTCCCGACTTTCCGACTTTACTGACTTTCCCCACTTAACATTTGCACTTTCAAGCTTTTGCATTATATTTGCACTACTACTCCAGGTAAAATTCAACTTTGGCCTGTTATTTCCGGCAAATCAAGGAAATAATGTCTGTGCCGATTTTAAACTTTCATCAAACTGATTACTTACATAGATAAATATAACTATGCCCGAATTTGATTATAATTCAACCAGGAACAAGCTGATCCTGTCGGAATATGGCCGCAACGTACAAAATATGGTTAAATATATTGTAGCGCTGCCCACCAAAGAAGAACGCAATAAATATGCACAGGTTGTAATTGACCTGATGGGGTTTTTAAACCCGCACCTGCGCGACGTTGCGGATTTTAAACATAAACTTTGGGACCATTTACATATCATCTCTGATTTCCAGATCGATGTGGATTCGCCCTATCCCAAGCCTTCGCCCGAGGCTATCCATTTAAAGCCTGAGCCGTTGAAATATCCGCACCAGCGGATAAAATATAAGCACTATGGCAAAACCATTGAGCTGATGATCGAAAAAGCGAAAAGCATCGAAGATCCTGACCGTAAACGGCACATGGTACAGGCTGTTGCCAATTTTATGAAAATGGCATACGTACAATGGAACAAAGATTCGGTAACAGACGAAAGTATTCTATCCGATTTGTATAATTTGTCGGGCGGCCAGTTAAAACTCGAGGAAAACATCAACCTGAACCGTGTTGAATACCGCGCCGCGCCTACACATAACCAAAATAGCCGGGGCCGTACCAACAACAACCAAAACAACAGGGGACGCACTAACAATAACCCACGGAACAATAACAACAACCAAAATAATCGTAACCGCAATAACGGGGGAGCAAAGAAGTATTAATCAGACCATGGTCAATAGTCCATGGACCATAGCAAGAAAATGCATTTGAAGCTATGGACTATGGACCATCGCTATGGACACACCATGAACCACAACATGAATAACGCGTTTGTAATCAATGGCGGAAAGCCGCTAAAAGGCGAAATAATACCCCAGGGTGCAAAAAACGAAGCGCTGCAGGTACTTTCGGCCGTATTGTTGACCCCCGAAAAAGTAACCATAAGCAACATCCCGGATATTAAGGATGTAAATAAACTGATCGAGCTGCTTGGCGATATGGGCGTGATTGTTACCCGCCTGGCGCCCGACACTTACAGTTTTGAAGCAAAGAATATCGACCGGGATTTTTTCCTGTCGGATGCATTTAAGGAAAAAGGCGGCGGACTTCGCGGATCTATTATGATCGTTGGGCCGCTTCTGGCACGCTTCGGTAAAGCATCCATACCAAAACCAGGCGGCGATAAAATTGGCCGGCGGCGTTTGGACACGCACTTCCTTGGATTTGAGAAATTGGGTGCAAAGTTTAACTACGACCCTTCAAACGGTTTTTTTAATGTTGACGCTTCCGATTTAAAAGGCACATACATTTTGCTGGATGAAGCATCAGTTACCGGAACGGCCAATATCGTAATGGCTGCCGTGTTAGCTAAGGGCACTACAACTATATACAATGCCGCATGTGAACCCTATTTGCAGCAGCTGTGCAAGATGTTAACCCGGATGGGCGCAAAGATCAGCGGCATCGGCTCCAATTTGTTAACGATTGAAGGCGTTACCGAACTGGGCGGCACGGAGCACCGGTTGTTACCGGATATGATAGAGATCGGCTCGTTTATCGGCCTTGCTGCCATGACAGAGTCAGAGATCACCATTAAAGACGTCCATTATAAGGAGTTGGGAATGATCCCTGATGTTTTCAGGCGTTTGGGGATACAATTTGAGCTGCGTGGCGACGATATTTATATTCCGTCGCAAAAACATTACGAAATTGAGACCTTTATTGACGGTTCTATCATGACTATTGCCGATGCGCCATGGCCGGGCTTCACGCCCGACTTGCTAAGCATTTGCCTGGTAGTGGCCACACAGGCAAAGGGTTCCGTTTTGATCCACCAAAAGATGTTTGAAAGCCGCCTGTTTTTTGTAGATAAGCTATTAGATATGGGCGCGCAGATCATTTTATGCGACCCGCACCGCGCAACAGTGATCGGTTTGGATAAACAAGTACAACTACGCGGCATATCGATGACCTCGCCGGATATCCGGGCGGGCGTTTCGCTGCTTATTGCAGCGTTATCGGCGAAGGGCAAGTCGACCATTTATAATATTGAGCAAATAGAGCGGGGTTACCAGTATATCGACCAGCGTTTGATCGCGCTTGGCGCAGATATTACGCGAATTTAAGGATTAAGGTGAAGGGCGAAAGGTAACAACCTTTTATTCTTAACATTTTTCATTTTACCTCAAATTACTATCTTTATCAAAACCTTAACCCGATATGCCATATCAAAACCGGAGGTCATCCTATTTAGCCTTTATATTGATCTTCGTGGTCATTAAAATAGGTCTAAATCTACTGGCTATGTCTCATTTCGGTTTTCACCGGGATGAGTTTTTACATTTAGTACTTGCCGACCATTTAGACTGGGGCTACAAAGAAGTGCCGCCGTTTATCGCCGTACTGGCAAAATTATCTTCCCTCCTGTTTGGCGACTCAGTTTTCGCAGCGCGGATATTCCCTACTATATTCAGCGGAGCAGTTGTTTGGCTCACGGGCTTAATTACCATTGAATTGGGCGGACGTAAATTTGCCATCGCGCTGGCTTGCCTGGCGCTCATTTTTTCGCCGGCATTTGCGGCAAGCGGCTATCTTTTTCAGCCGGTTGTTTTTGACCAGCTTTGGTGGGTTACGGCTGTTTGGCTGTTAACCAAATATTGCAATACTTCAAATGTTAAATATTTATACTGGCTTGGTATAGTGGTTGGCGTAGGATTGTTGACCAAATATACCATGGCGTTTTTCACGTTCTCGCTGCTCGCTGGAATTGCCATCAGCAAGCAGCGTAAAATGTTGCTCAACAGGCATATCATTGGCGCTGCGGTAGTTGCTTTTGTTATATTTCTGCCAAATATAATCTGGCAATTTCAGCACCATTTACCGGTGATCACGCACATGAAAACCCTGCAGAAATACCAGCTTGATTATAACAGCCCCACGGATTTCATCAAGCAGGAATTAATGGTGAACGGAATAGCCCTATTCGTATGGCTCACCGGCTTTATCTTTCTTTTGTTTTCGTCCCGGATGCATAAGTTTCAATTCCTGGCCATCGCTTTTGTATTAATATTTACCTTTTTAATAGTGATGAACGGTAAAAGCTATTACCTGTTCGGCGCTTTCCCTATGCTGTTTGCCGCGGGCGGTTTTGGCTTTGAGCGGTGGCTGAAAACAAGCGGATATACATTGAGGTCGCTTGTTATTGCATTATTTACGGTGCCGAACCTGCTTTTATTCCCGGCTGTATTGCCTTTTTTATCGTTGGACCAAACGGTGGCCGTTTTTAAATTCGATGATGAAAATCTTCATATTTTACGGTTTGCAACCACGTGGGAAGATCATAAAGTACACAAAACCACACAGGATTACGGCGATATGCTGGGCTGGGATGAAATGACAGATCTGGTGGACAAAGCCTGGCGAAGCCTTACACCCGAGCAACAAAAGCACACGCAAATCTTCGCCGACAATTATGGCGAAGCCGGAGCCATAACCCATTTAGGAAAGAAATATAATTTACCCGCGACCATATCGCTAAACAGCAGCTTTACACTATGGGCGCCGGATAATTTGAATGGCCAATATATTATTTATGTTGACGATCAGGGCGGCGGCAATATCAAAACATTCCAGACGGCGCTCGAAAGTTACAGTAAGGTTGGCGAGGTGGAAAACCCGCTTGCACGCGAAAAGGGAACGGCGGTATTTATACTGGTTCACCCCGGGCACGCGTTAAATGACCGGTACCGGAAAGAACTGGCGGAAAAGCGGATGCAATGATTTTGATTTGAAAATTTGGTGATTTGAAAATTGGAAACTGATCGTATTGCATTGTAAAAGTTTGCCGTCTTTTGTACCGATAACTAAGTATTTTATTTATGCGGGGGTTAAAAACAATCATCTTTTTAATTATATCCAACACCTTCATGACCTTTGCCTGGTACGGGCACTTAAAATTTAAGGACTTTGATTGGGGGAAAAACCTGGGGCTGTTTGCCGTTATCCTTATCAGCTGGGGGCTGGCCTTTTTTGAATACCTGTTCCAGGTACCGGCCAACCGTGCCGGTTTTAAAGGGGATGGCGGGCCCTACTCATTAGTGCAGCTAAAAACTATCCAGGAGGCAATAACCTTAACCGTGTTTATGTTGTTTACCCTGATCTTCTTTAAATCGGAAAAGCTGGCCTGGAACCATTTGGTTGGCTTTGGGCTGATCGTGCTGGCGGTGTTTGTGGTGTTTAAAAAGTGGTAAGTTTGATTTGAAGATTACTTGCGTTGCGTCGATTGACAACATATGATAAAGACTTACGAAGTTTTTAAAACTTCGTAAGTCTCAGTGCTAAGCCGATATCGCATTAATAATATCATACTGCGTAATGATCTCGATCTGGCCGTTGGCTTCTACCAGCACGGCGATATTATCTTTATTGATCATGGCTGAGATATTATCGATAGATGTGTTCAGATCCACAAATGGGAACGGGCTGGTGGTGATGTTTTTTATTGGTTGAGATTTGATAGATGGGTTTTCAATCAGCGAATTCAAAATATCGCTTTCGGTGATCTTGCCTATTACCATACCTTTTTGGGTTACCGGTATCTGCGAAATATTAAGTGATTTAATGGTATTTATAGCCTCCAGAACCGTTTTTTCACAATCAATGGTAACGATCTGCTGGTTTTCCTTCTTCTCGATGATATGCCTGGCGGTTAGCTTTTCGTCCTTTAAAAATCCGCGGTCGCGCAGCCAATCGTCGTTGTACATTTTGCCCATATAGCGCGAGCCATGGTCGGGGAAAATGATAACCACTACATCGCCGGCTTTAAACCTGTCTTTCATTTGCAACACGCCTGCAACCGCAGAGCCTGTAGAATTACCTGCAAAAATGCCTTCCTTGCGTGCGATCTCGCGGGTCATTAACGCAGCATCCTTATCGGTTACTTTTTCGAAATGGTCGATCAGGCTAAAATCGACGTTCTTTGGCAAAAAATCTTCACCAATACCTTCGGTGATATACGGGTAAATCTCGTTTTTATCCAGGATGCCTGTTTCCTTATATTTCTTAAATACCGAGCCATAGGTGTCAATACCCAATATCTGGATAGCCGGATTTTTTTCCTTGAGATATTTTGCGGTGCCGGAAATTGTACCCCCCGTGCCTACGCCTACTACCAGGTGCGTAATTTTCCCTTCGGTTTGCTCCCAAATCTCGGGGCCGGTTTGCTCGTAATGCGCCTCGGTATTTGATAAATTGTCGTATTGGTTTGGCTTCCATGAATTGGGCACCTCCCGCTCCAGCCGCGAGGAAACCGAATAATAAGAACGGGGGTCTTCCGGGTCGACGTTGGTCGGGCAAACAATCACCTCGGCGCCAAAGGCACGCAGGGCATCGAACTTTTCTTTTGATTGCTTATCGGTACTGGTAAAAATACATTTATACCCCTTTATCACTGCGGCAATGGCAAGTCCCATGCCGGTATTGCCTGATGTGCCTTCGATGATGGTGCCGCCCGGTTTAAGCTTGCCGCTTTTTTCGGCATCCTCGATCATCTTGAGCGCCATGCGGTCCTTTATGGAATTACCCGGATTGGTGGTTTCGATCTTAGCCAAAACCGTAGCCTTAATATCCTTGGTTACCTTGTTCAGCTGCACCATTGGCGTATTGCCGATGGTTTCGAGTATGTTGTTGTACCACATAGGGCAAAATTAACCTTCTTTATTGATATATTGATGATGTGAGTGGTTGATTAAGTGAGTAGTTGATTTTGTTGATTGAGTTTTAAGGTATAACAAAACAATCACCATTCACTCAATCAACTTAATCCAACCTAATCAACTAAAAAATCAAATGCTTCACCGTCAATCCATTATTGATCAGCTGTTTCAATGATTCAATGCCGATTTTTAAATGGGTTTCAACAAACTGGTCGGTAACGGCTGAATCACTTTCGGCGGTTTTTACACCTTCAGGTATCATTGGCTGGTCGGATACCAGCAATAAGGCACCGGTTGGTATTTTGTTAGCAAAACCGGTTGTAAAAATGGTAGCCGTTTCCATGTCGATGGCCATTGCCCTTAACTCTTTCAGGTATCTTTTAAAATCCTTATCGTGCTCCCAAACCCTACGATTTGTGGTGTAACACGTACCCGTAAAGTAATCCCGGCCAAACTCGCGGATAGTAGTTGAAATAGCCTTTTGCATAGCAAATGCGGGCAAAGCCGGAACTTCCGAAGGCAGATAGTCATTTGAGGTACCCTCTCCTCTTATTCCGGCTATCGGCAATATCAGGTCGCCTACATTGTTTTTCTTTTTCAGTCCGCCGCATTTCCCTAAAAAAATAACGGCTTTAGGGTTTATCGCGGTAAGCAGGTCCATTATGGTGGCTGCCATAGAGCTGCCCATACCGAAGTTGATGATGGTTATCCCGTTGGCTGTAACGCTCGCCATGGGCTTATCTATACCCAAAATCGGCGCGTTGTCGTTCCACTCTGAGAATAGCTGGATATATTTGGAAAAATTCGTGAGAATAATATAGTCGCCAAAATCAGCCAAAACACGACCAGTATACCGCGGCAGCCAGTTGGTCACAATCGCTTCCTTTGTTTTGAGGCCGGGGGTAATAGGGCTAAGCACCTCCTTTACTTTTTTGCCCGCTTTTTCGGGTGCGTCTTTTTTTATGTCTAAGTGTTCGTTCATCGTTGTAAGTTTAATAAGCTTCGCCGCTTGCCTGGTGGCTACTAAGCGTGTGGGCGCTGAAACAAGTTCAGCATTACGTTCCAATTTAAATCATACAACAAACCCCGGCGTGAGCCAGGGTTTTGTTGTATTTAATATCAAATATAAGTATCTGACTTAATTTTATGTTAAGCGACCTTCAATTTTTTAAGGTCGGATTTTTCAAATTTCTCATGCGCGTAATCAAGCGTAACCGTTAATCGCTTCACATCCTTTTTGGACGGGAACTCAAACATCGCATCGATCATGATCGCCTCGCATATCGAACGCAGGCCACGGGCACCAAGCTTAAACTCAACCGCTTTATCTACGATGAAATCAAGCACGTCATCTTCAAAATCCAGTTTCACCCCTTCATATTCGAACAGTTTTTTATACTGTTTTAACAAAGAGTTTTTTGGCTCGGTTAAGATATTGTGCAATGCTTCCCTGTCCAGCGGGTTCAGGTAGGTAAGTATGGGCAAACGGCCAATTAACTCAGGGATCAGGCCGAATGATTTTAAATCCTGTGGCGTGATATACTTGTACAGGTTTTTCAGATCAACTTCGCCGTCGTCGCGTTTCATTTTATAACCTACGGTTTGTGTACGTAAGCGGTTAGCGATCTTGCGTTCGATACCGTCAAATGCACCACCGCATATAAACAATATATTGTTCGTGTTTACCGTGATCATTTTTTGATCGGGGTGCTTACGTCCGCCTTGCGGTGGTACGTTTACCATGGTGCCTTCCAATATTTTCAGCAGGGCCTGTTGCACGCCTTCACCCGAAACGTCGCGGGTAATTGATGCGTTATCGCTTTTGCGGGCAATCTTATCCACCTCATCGATGTATACAATTCCGCGTTCAGCGGTTGCAACGTCATAATCAGCTGATTGCAGCAGGCGGGTAAGAATACTTTCCACATCTTCGCCAACATAACCGGCTTCGGTTAATACGGTAGCATCACAGATGCAAAATGGCACGTTTAATATTTTAGCAAGGGTTTTTGCCAATAGGGTTTTGCCGGTACCGGTTTCGCCCACCATAATGATATTTGACTTTTCAATCTCCACCTCATCTTTATCGATGCGCTGACCCAGCCGCTTGTAGTGATTATAAACTGCAACAGCTAAAATCTTTTTCGCATCATCCTGGCCGATCACATATTGGTCGAGGTGACTTTTTATTTCGGCGGGCTTTAACATGGCAGGAGCAGACGGCGAAGATTTTACCTTGCGCACCTTTAACTCCTCGGCCAATATTTCATTAGCCTGGTTAACACATTTATCACAAATATGGGCATCCAGCCCCGCTATAAGCATCAGCGAATCCTGTTTACCTGCCCCGCAAAACGAGCACCTGATCTCTTTGCTGTTCTTATTCATCTGTCTTGTTTCTCAAATTTAGTAAAAAAGTCCGAAAGTCCAAAATCCTAATAGCTATCGGGATCCCGGACTTTAGTGCGCAAGCATTATTTTTTTGGATTATTTCCGCGTAAAATCTCATCAACCATTCCAAACTCCTTCGCTTCTTCGGCGATCATCCAGTGGTCACGGTCAGACGCTTCCCATACTTTGTCGTATGATGTGCCGCTGTGATCAGCTATGATCTGGTATAATTCTTTTTTCAATTTTGTGATCTCGTGATACGTGATCTCAATATCAGATTGCTGGCCCTGCGCACCGCCCGATGGCTGGTGGATCATTACCCTTGCATGCGGTAACGCCGCTCGTTTGCCGGTTGTGCCTGCACATAATAACACAGCGCCCATTGAAGCGGCCATACCTGTACAAATGGTGGCTACATCGTTTGATATGAATTGCATCGTATCATAGATACCTAAACCGGCATAAACAGAACCTCCAGGGGAATTAATGTAAATCTGGATGTCGCGTTTATTATCTGCCGACTGTAAGAACAGCAATTGGGCTTGAATAATGTTTGCAATATTTTCATAAATCGCATCGCCAAGAAAAATGATACGGTCCATCATCAGCCGCGAAAACACGTCCATCTGTGCTACGTTCAACTGACGCTCTTCGATAATATACGGCGTCATGCCGGTTGGCAGGGTAGCCCTGTCAACGCCTGCGATAAATTTATCTACATAAATACTGTTTATACGGTGGTGTTTAACAGCGTATTTCCGGAATTCGTTTTTATCAATATTGCTCATGATTTTTTGTTGTTAGCTGCGGTTTAATCGCGATAAATATAGTTGTTACTTCAATGCTTTTTATTGAATAAAGTTTTTTGAAAGTAAAATTATTTGGAGGAAGGGATGAAGTCGGAAGGCCGAAGTCGGAATATACTATTTAAAAGTAACCGCGAACATATACAGCATTTGTGCATCGTTCGCGGTTGCTTCGTCGTTCCTCCTCGCAATGACACGCGGAGAGGGGTCCGGAATATTACTTCAGCTTACTGAAGTCGGAAAACAATATTTCCTTTTTGTCTAAAGTAATTACGCCCTGGATATAGTCAAACACTTTCAAAGCTTTTACATCTTCAAAAATCTTGTTGGCGTTCTCTTTATTCTGCAGGTATTGTACAGTGTATTGCCCTAACTGCGCTTCGTCTATCCCCTGTGGGCTGTACATCCTGAACTGCTGGTTTAAACGTTCCTTAGCCAGTGCAAAAACTTCCTCGTATTTTATTTCGAGGTTATTTTCTTTAACGATCTTGTTTTCGATCAGCGTCCATTTCAGGTTCTGAGCGAAATCTTTATAACCACCGGTTAGTTCCTCTTCCGTCAGTTTTTCGTTCGTAGCTTTTAACCAGCGTTTTAAAAACTCGTCTGGCAGCTCAAACTGAACTTTGTCTAACCCATACTGGTAAATATCGTCCTGCAGTTTGCGCTCAGCATCCTGCACCATCATCGCTTCAAGCTCTTCGGTAATTTTAGCCCTGAACTCCGCTTCGGTAGTTACTGTACCTTCACCAAATAATTTGTCAAAGAACTCCTGGTTTAAATCGCCTTCTTCCAAACGGTTAACATTTTTAACCTTCAGGCTGAATTTTGATTTTAAATCAGCTGCTGTTTCTTCATCGATCTTTAATAAACCGGCAACCTTTGCCGCGTCGTTATTAAAAGCTTTTTGAATATCCAGCACTACCTCGTCATCCTTTTTAAGGCCGATCAAAGAAGCTTTTATCTTCTTATCCTCGATCTGATCTAAACGTACCGACGCGGTATTGGTTATCCCGTCCTCAAAAACACTACCATCCGGCGAAAGCTGAGTTAATTCGGCGTAAAGTACATCATCGTCTGCCGATACGTCAGGATTTGTCATTTTGCCATAGCTGCGGCGGATATTTTTGATACGCGAGGCCAGGGTTTCATCATCAACTTTAATGGTGTATTTAGTAAGCTTATCTTTTGATGAAAAGTCAATTTTAAACTCAGGGGCCAGGCCAACTTCGTAGTTAAACTCAAAGTTATCGGCAAAGTCCCAGTTGTATTCTTTTATATCTTCAACTTTCGGCAGGGGCTGGCCCAATACTTCAAGTTTTTCATCTTCAATATATTTGTTCAGGGTATCCGAAAGCATGTTGTTGATCTCGTCAACCAAAATACTTTTGCCATACATCCTTTTGATGTGCGACGGCGGCACCATGCCCGGGCGGAAGCCGGCTATTTTGGCTTTTTTTGCTTGTTCTTTTATCGCCTTTTCAACGCGTGGCTGGTAATCCTCGGGGTTGATATTGATCTTTACAACTGCGTTCAGGTTGTCTATTTTCTCCTGTGAAATATTCATCTTTTACCGGTATTTTAATCTTTATTTTACGTAAAAGCGGCCGCTTATCATCAGTCCGCTTTTGGAGGGGCAAAGGTAGGGATTTTTTTGGAAGTTGGAAGAAGTCTGGAAAGTCGGTAAAGACGGAAAAGTCCGAAAGTAAGTTTAGTTGAATCTTAACAGACGGAAATGCAGGGTTCTTTTCGAGAGTTCCGGCGATGACGGTCCAAGGTAGCTGCCTTTGCTATATCGGCCAAGCACGGACGCTTAGCAGGGCGGGGTTTTAATCTTCGACATATGACTGCCAGTGGCCCGAATTAAGTGCCAGGTTGCGGTGGCCTTGAAAGTATTTTTTGAATAACTGGCTGTATAAACCATAGACCTATTGGATAAATCCAGATAGCAAAAAACAGTTTATAGCTGGTACTAAAGTCGGCGATTTCTCCATCAATTACTGATGTTAGCATTTTTGCGGCAAAATAAATTATGTAGATTAAGCTAAATGTTAGATAAAGATGTAAAGGTAAAAGCACCCACAACCAGTATCCATAGCTGCGGTAATTATTTTGATCTATCGAATACCCTCCGAATATCATTATAATTACTATTATCCAAAGGGATACCAATAAACAGCTTGCCTTAAAATAGGCCGCTCTAGGTCTGACATTAGTTGGAATTAATTCGTTCATTGATGTTCCAATAGAATAAATCCAACCAATATAAATGCAAACGAATAAACATTCTATAGTTCTACCCAAAATCGAACTCGACGTAAATAACGCAGAGACAATAAAAATTAGAAACAATTGAAAAGCTTTGAGGTGAAGAAAAACATTCATTTTAGTTACATGGAGTTAATAGTAATAATGGATATAAATAAGCGTTAGAACGATCAAAAAGAGCAAACTTCAACCTGGCGCGAAAATGCCGCGCAAGCAAAAGAGGTGGAGTTCGCGCCCCGTTGAGCTGTCGCAGGTGTCGCACTTTTTGTCGCAGGTGTCGCACCCGTCGCAGTGCGACACTTGCGACAGGCGGATATCATCAACCAATACATCTTCGGACTTTCCGGACTTTACTGACTTTCCCGACTTCTTCCTAATTTATCTTCTCTACAGAAGAGGCCCCGATCTTATCACTATTGACACTTGGATTGCCGCGATATTTTACTTCGGATGCACCGGTAGAATGGATGCTGAGCGAATGCAGAACATTTACTTCGCTGTGGCCAACGCCGGCGGTTTGGATCTCGCAATTGCCAACAACGAAGTCTAAGGCGTTTACTTTTCCGCTGCCGCGCAGATCAATATTATGCGACGAGGCCTGTCCCTTTAAATTTAACTCAGTTGCCCCGCTGCCATCTGTGGTTACGTTTGCCGCGTTGAGGTCCATGGTTATTTTGGTAGCGCCTGATAGCCTCAAATGGATATCTTGGGTGGTAATCTTCCCGTCCGATTCGACTTCTATTCCGCCGGATGCTTTTACTTCTTCCAGGTGACGCACGCCGATATAAACGATTGTCTGGCCCGAATTGCAAAAATTCCGACGGGTGTAGATGCGCAGCTTGCCACCGTTTACTGATGTTTTGATGTATTTCAGTAGGTTATCATCAGCGGTTACTTTTACCGAAAGGGAGCTATCCTGCTTTAATACAACCTTAAAACCACCCGAAATGTCGATGCGCGAAAAGTCGCTTACTTTACGGCTTTCGGACGCCTCTGTACCCGAACCATGTACGCAGTTGAACATGCATGAGGATAACCCCAAAAGGGTGATGCCTGCAAGCAGTATAATGATGGATAAATGTTTAGTTTTCATTTTTTTGTGATTTGACTATGTTGAAAGTGTTTAAGTTACATCAAATTTAAAAAAAGCTAACAGATTCTGTTAGCTTTTTTAGTCAAAAGTCCCGGATCGTAGCCTTAAGTCCTATACCTTTTCAACCGTTGAACTCAAGTCTAATGACCCGGGACTTCAGACTTAGAACAAGTCTGCTATCGAGTCGATGTCAACCTTATTGGCGGTTACCGGCTGTATTGTAGTTTTAGCGGCATGTTTTGCAACCAGATTGGTTTGGTTCACATTTTCGGGGTGACTGTATTTTAAATCGTATTGCTCTACAGTTCCGCTCAGGTCGGCTTTAGCCTGGTCGCTTACAATTACGCTGGCGCTGAAGGCGTCAAGGCTTAATTTGGCTGTAGCATTGTTGTGCAGGCTAACTTCCAGTTCAATTTTTGAAAGGCTGCCAAATGATTTTACTTCAGCATTATCATAAGCGGCTATTGAACGAAGATCGGCTGCGGTTACCCAAACAACTAATTTTTCAGTTTTGTAAGATGTAATGCGCAGTACGCCATCTTTGCTTTGAACCAAAGCGCTTTCGCTGTAGTATTTGTTGTAAACTTTCACCTGGTCTTTTGAACCATCTGAAACGTACAATTGAACGTTGCCGTAAATTTCAATTTTGTTAATGGCGCTAATGTCTGTCAAAACGGTTACTGTTTCGTTTTTAACGGGGGCTGCCTGTGTTGTTGCTGCTATTCCTGAGCATAAAAGAAGTGCTGTGAATATTGTTATGATTTGAGTTTTCATGATTTGTAAGTTTTTTATGTTTTGTTCTTAATGTCTTATTGTTTTAAATACACCGATATGACGTATGCAGATAAAATTCGTTACAGCAAAATGGCCTCTAATCGACATATGGGGCTA
Organism: Mucilaginibacter sp.; assembly: GCA_028288025.1. Lineage (GTDB taxonomy): Bacteria > Bacteroidota > Bacteroidia > Sphingobacteriales > Sphingobacteriaceae > Mucilaginibacter. Next base: position 147,837 of record JAQBOM010000003.1, read on the forward strand.
TTTTATCGGTAAAGGGCGGATGAGGGTCGGTGAAAAATCGGGGAAATGTTCATGGTTAATAGTTATTCTGCAACGCACATCTCAATCATGTCATTTCGAACGTAGTGAGAAAACTATACATTAACACTGTTCGCCCTGCAGAGCGGCAATGCATAAGGATAGTTTTCTCACTACGTTCGAAATGACATAGCTATTCATCGTTCACAACAAAAATGACGCTATCTTGCAATCACAATTATCACTATGGAATATGTTTTAGGTGTTGATATTGGTACCGGCAGCGTAAAGGCGGTGGCTGTTGATTTGCAATGCAGGTCGTTTGAGGTTTGCCAGCGGCACTATTCATTCAGTTCGCCAAAGCCGGGGTATCACGAACAAGATCCGGAAGAAATCCTGGATGCTTTTATTAGCAGTATCCGGGAGGTCATTGATAAAATTGGCAGCCAGCCGCTGGCCATTGGCCTAAGCAGTGCTATGCATAGTATTATTCCTGTAGACGAGAGCTGCAGGGCCCTCGCGCCTATGATCACGTGGGCCGACAACAGGGGCTCGGACATCGCAGTAGCACTACGCGCTACTGCCCGCGGGCTGGATATCTATAAGGCAACCGGCACGCCGCTGCATGCCATGTCGCCGCTGTGCAAGATTATCTGGATACGGGAAAACGACCCGGAGCTGTTCAATAAAACTTTCAAGTTCATTTCCATAAAGGAATATATCTGGCATAACTTGTTTAATGAATTTAAGATCGATCATTCCGGCGCATCCTGTACCGGTTTGTTTGATATTATTAACCGTTGCTGGTACCCCGATGCCCTTAAGCTGACCGGGATAAAGGCAGACGCGCTTTCGACACCTGTGCCAACGGATTATACAGCAGCTTATCGCAGATCTGTAAATGATCCGCGCCTTGATTTCCTTGAAACCGGCATTCCGTTTATTATTGGCGCGAGCGACGGCTGTTTGGCCAACCTTGGCAGTATGGCCGATAAACCGGGTGTGGCTGCAATCACTATCGGTACCAGTGGCGCGGTAAGGGTGGCCAGCAGCAAACCCCTGCCAAATGAACAGGCCATGACTTTCAGCTACATCCTCGATAAGCAAACCTTTATTTGCGGCGGGCCGATAAACAACGGCGGTATTGCCATGCAATGGTGGCTCAAAAATTTAAACCAGGGCACAACAGAAGATGATTATGCCAGGCTGTTTGAACAAATTGCCAATGTGCCGCCGGGAAGTGAAGGGTTACTTTTTTTGCCCTACCTTACCGGTGAGCGTGCACCCGTTTGGGATAGCGAAAGCTGCGGTACTTTTTTCGGCATTAAGCTGCAGCATACGCAGGCACATTTTTCGCGGGCCGTTTTAGAAGGGATATGTTACGCGTTGAACGATGTACTGGATGCCGTGCAGCAAAATGCCGAACCCATTACCCAACTAAATGTTAGTGGCGGGTTTGTAAAATCGGAACAATGGGTGCAAACATTGGCTGATATTACCGGGAAAAAGCTGATTATTATGCAAAGCGAAGATGCCTCAGCTGTAGGCGCCGCGTTTATGGCATTAAAATATACCGGTACTATTGATGAATATCCTTCGGGGGGCGCAGCCGATCTCAAAGTGTTTATGCCTAATCCTGAAAACGCCATCATTTACCAAAAGCATTTTGCTACTTATAAGCGGCTCTACCCGGCGTTGAAAGATGTTATGCAGGGATAATGAACGCGCGCGGTACAGGCCCGGCGCTCATCTTTCGAATGCATTAGGATGACACCCTTGTTTTTAATTCAGGAGGACACCTGTACTTACATTAATTCTGCATCCACAAAAAAAGCCACCTGCATAAACAGATAGCTTCCGTAATATATGTTGAACTTTTGCAAAAGTCGGGTTAGATGTCGGCTATATCCTGGTCTTTGTCGGCAACATGCATGTTTGTGGTTTTTTCAGTCAGATGAACGGCTGTGAAATTATAGTTGTTTACACTTGTAGCTTTTTCACGATTTACATTAAGCTCATTAGCATTGCCGGTCAGGTTAGCTTTTGCGTGGTCGGTAAGCGTTAGTTTGGCGTTGAAGGCGTCCAAATTTAAATTTGCCGAAGCGTTATTGTGCAGATCAACATCCAGTTCAATTTTTGACAAGCTGCCAAATGATCTTACATCTGCATTGTCATAAGCCGAAATAGTACGCAGGTCGGCTGCGGTAACCCATACTACCAACTTATCGGCTGTGTATGATGAGATACGCAATACACCGTTTTTGCTTTGTACTAAAGCGCTCTCGGAATAGTAGTTGTTGTAAACCTTTACCTGGTCGGCAGTACCGTCGGAAACATACAGTTGTACGTTGCCATAAATTTCAATTTTATTGATGCGGCTTACGTCAGTTAAGACGGTATAATTGCCGCTGTTTACAGTAGCTGCAGAAGCCGAATTTGTTACTGCTGAACTTATTACAAGAAATGCGATTATAGAAAGAATTGTGGTTTTCATTTTATTAAATTTTTGATTTTCAATTAATTGTATTTTTTCAATTTTTAAATACAACGATAAGACGACACCTGATTTAAAACGTTACAGAATAAATTATAAAATAGATGAACGCCCTGTTTTCATCGGCAAAGGTGGGATTTTCATCGGCGAAAATTAACATCTTAGTGTAATTATTACACTATATAAATTAACGCACCACCAGCAGGTCCTCTACAAGAGATCATGTGGGAACAACGACGCGGCAAGGCATGTGTATAGTTTTTCCCACTATGTACGAAATGACATAGCTTGATTCTGCAATCCTGATATCTTATTTTCTTATTACAAAACCAACTTCTTATTTTCGGACTTAATTTATAAACTTTTAATACCATGCCCGAGCTACCAGACCTGCAGGCCTTCAGCCGCAATCTTACCAAGCTGTTCAAGGATAAAAAACTTGAAATAGTTAATGTGCCGGTTCATCAAAAGTTGAATGTGCAGGTAAAAAACTTGCAGGCCGCAATTGAAAACCAAACGCTTTTAAAGGTAGTCCGGGTTGGGAAAGAACTGCATTTTGGGTTTGCGAACGGGCATGTGCTTGGCCTGCACATGATGCTGCACGGGCAGTTTCATCTTTTTGACGAACAAAATCCACACAAGTTTACGATAGTAGAGCTGGTCTTTGAAAAAGGAAAAGGGCTTGCGCTGACCGATTTCCAGAAAGCAGCCACCCCGACGCTCGATCCCAAACCGTCCGACGTTCCGGATGCGCCGGAAGCCGGCTTTGAGTACCTGAAAAAAAAACTGGCGTCGACCCGTACACCCGTAAAAACCGTGCTTATGGATCAGAAAGTACTGCGGGGTATCGGCAATGCTTACGCAGATGAGATCTTATATGACGCCGGTATCTCCCCTTTCTCCATTTCAAATAAGATCCCAGAAACTGCTGTGAAAAGGCTGGCGAATTCAATTTCGTCGGTTTTGGAACATGCCGAAAAAAAAATACTGGAACATGACCCGCATGTCATCAGCGGCGAATACAGGGATTTTTTAAAGGTACATTTACCTAAAAAGAAGGAAACTCCGAAAGGCGAAACCATCTATCAAAAACCTGTGGGTTCACGAAAAACCTATTATACCGACGGTCAGGAATTGTTTGTTTGATCGCCTGCCAATCGGGAAATTGAATAAATCTCCAACCCGGGAGATTTGTTCGTCAAAATATTATTTAAATGCCTGCGTTTTATTGCCATCACTGTAGCGTTTGATTAACCAACTACGTACAGCAAAAAGATATATCTTTATCCAATAACCTAATAAAATGAAAAGAATTTACCCATTACTTTTAGCGGGCGGTTTATTCATCGCCGGATGCAGCAAAAAAAATGACACCAGCACCAACCACAATATCATTGTACAAAACGCCCCTTCGGTAACAACCTTTGCGGGAAGTGGCACGGCCGGCGCGGCCGACGGCACCAAAGAGCAAGCCCAATTTAGCGGCCCTACAGGGATAGCGATAGACGCCTCCGGTTTTTTGTTTATCGCCGATAAGCAGAATAATATGGTGCGGATCATATCTCCGCAAGGGGTTGTTAATACTATCGCCGGTACAGGAGTTGCGGGATTTGCCGATGGAAAAGACACTGCAAAATTTCATTTTCCAAGCGGCATCGGCGTTAATCACATCGGCAGCGTATTTGTGGCTGACCAGGGTAACTCGGCCGTACGCGCTATAAATACCCTGGGCATTGTAGTCACCTTTGCCGGCAATGGTTCGGCAGGACTGGCAAACGGCACAGGCACGGCAGCTCAGTTTAATTTGCCTACCGGCATTGTAGCTGATGCCGCCGGCAATGTATATGTAGCTGACAACGGCAACAACCTGATACGCAAAATTACCTCTAAAGGCGTTGTGACCACTCTTGCAGGAAGCGGCGTGCGGGGCGCCACCAACGGAACCGGGATAGCCGCTTCGTTTAACCAGCCGCAGGCCCTTGCTGTTGACTCGGCCGGTAATATATATGTGGCTGATATGGGCAATAATCTGATCCGCAAAATTACTGCGCTCGGCGTGGTAACTACGCTGGTCGGCAGCGGCAGTGCAGGCTCGGCTAACGGAACCGGTGCAGCAGCCTCCTTTAACGGCCCGGCAGGAATAGCGGTAGACGCCGGCGGAAATGTATATGTGGGCGATTCAAACAATAACCTGGTCCGTAAAATAACCAAAGATGGTGTTGTAACAACCCTTGCCGGTTCAGCAACGGCTGGCAAGACCAACGGCACATTAACCGCCGCCACATTTAACAGTCCGCAGGGGGTGGCTGTAGATACATATGGAAGGGTATTTGTGGCAGATACCGGGAACAGCCTGATACGGATGATAACACAGTAAACAAATTTACTTGAAAGGCGTGCAAAGCCGGCTCCTAAAGAAGCCGGCTTTTTGTTTGTGTTGAAAACTGCTTCTTTAAACAAATATATACATGTAGCTACGGCTAAACTTGCATTCTGTGTTCGGTATGAAACGATACATAAATATTAGTTGATTAAAACTTGTCAAACACTTACAGCTATTATACTTTTGACAAGGCCGTAATATCGGGGTTGTAATTTTACAAACTTGCATTACACCATCCTGGAAAGGCTTAACTGTAATTATGAAAAATTTTTTAGACCGTAATTTTTTACTGACAAGCAGCGTCGCCGAACGTTTATATCACGACTACGCTGCTGACATGCCGATAATAGACTATCATTGCCACCTCCCGCCCGACCAGATCGCGGACAATATCAACTTCAAAAACCTGACCGATATCTGGCTTAAAGGCGACCATTATAAATGGCGGGCTTTACGTGCCAATGGCATAAATGAAGATTACATTACCGGTTCGAAAAGCGATTGGGAGAAGTTTGAAAAATGGGCGGAGACCGTTCCCTATACCCTGCGCAATCCGTTGTATCACTGGACACACCTGGAGCTTCAGCGTTATTTTGGTATAGACAAATTGCTATCGCCGAAAACAGCCAGGGAAATCTACGACGAGTGTACTCAAAAGCTGCAAACCCCTGAGTACCGCGCGCAAAATATCGTTACAAAAATGAATGTCGAGGTGATTTGCACCACCGACGACCCGGTTGACAGTTTGGAGCATCACCAAAAAATAAGACAAAGCAACGGAAAGGTTAAGGTTTATCCGGCCTTTAGGCCGGACAGGGCCATGAACGCCGGTGATACTAAAGCCCTGAATGAATACATCAATCAACTGGAAAAGGTAAGCGATACGGTTATCGGCGATTATGCAGATTATTTAAAAGCACTAAAAAAACGCCACGATTACTTTGCCGCAAACAACTGTTCGGTATCCGACCATGGGCTAGAGCAGCTATATGCAGAGGATTATACCGGGCAGGAAATTAAAGGCATATTCAATAAAATTCGCTCTGGCAAGGACCTGCAACCTGCGGAGATATTAAAATTTAAATCGGCTTTGTTATATGAGTTTGCTTTGATGGATCATGAAAAAGGCTGGGTACAGCAATTTCATTTGGGTGCATTACGGAATAACAATGCACGCGCATTCAGGGAAACCGGGCCGGATACGGGTTTTGACTCAATCGGCGATTTTAGCCAGGGCGTTGCCTTGTCGAAATTTTTAAATCGGCTCGATAACACCAGCCAATTGGCTAAAACCATCATTTATAACCTTAACCCGGCAGACAATGAGCTTATTGCCACGATGGCGGGTAATTTTAACGACGGCACGGTTGCCGGCAAAATGCAATACGGCTCGGCGTGGTGGTTCCTTGATCAAAAGGAAGGGATGACCAAACAGTTAAATGCCTTATCAAGCATGGGACTGGTGAGCAAACTGGTGGGCATGCTAACCGATTCGCGCAGCTTTTTATCGTACCCGCGGCATGAATATTTCAGACGGCTGCTTTGCAACCTTTTTGGCGAAGACATTGAAAACGGCGAGCTGCCAAATGACATTGAATGGACGGGAAAGATAATACAGGATATATGTTATTATAATGCCCAAAACTATTTTAATTTTAAAACCTCGTAACAACATAATGGATTCGCTTAAAACCGGCACGGGCACTATACTTACATTTGGCGAATTGTTGCTGCGGATATGCCCCGACCCAAAAGGTCAGTGGCTGAATGATAACGCATTGCCCTTTTATGTTGGCGGCGCTGAGCTCAACGTAGCTACGGCGCTTGCGCTATGGGATTTGCCCTCGAAATATTTTACTGCTTTACCGGATAACGGCCTTTCGCAACAGATTTTAAACTACTTGCAAAATAAAAATATAGATGTTAGCCCGGTTCTTCATTACGGCGAGCGGATGGGCTTGTATTTTTTAACAAGTGGGCAGGACCTTAAGCATAACGCATTAGTTTACGACCGCGCGAACAGCTCATTCTCGCAGCTTAAACCGGGAATGATCAATTGGGATGAAGTATTAAAAGGTGTTACCTGGCTGCATTTTAGTGCTATTTGCCCCGCCATAAGCCAGGATGTGGCAGATGTTTGCCTGGAAATGCTGCAAGCAGCTTCCGCGAAAGGCACTACAATCTCGATCGACCTTAATTACCGCGCTAAACTGTGGCAATATGGTAAACAGCCGATGGATATTATACCACAACTACTGCCCTATTGTGATTTGGTAATGGGTAACGTTTGGGCTGCCGAAACTATGCTGGGCATACCGGTAATGCCTGATATTCATGAATCGGGTTTAAAAAGTTTATACCAGAAAGCGGCTTTGCATACTTCGGAAGAGGTCATTAAACAATATCCAAAATGCAAAGCGGTAGCCAATACCTTTAGATTTGATTCACACGATACCATCAATTACTATACTACTTTGTATACGGGTGATGATTTTATTACCTCGGAGGAATACATCGCGACTAAAATAGTTGATAAGGTTGGCAGCGGCGACTGTTTTATGGCCGGACTGATTTATGGTTTTTATCAGCAATGGGATGCCAAAGAAATCGTAAATTTCGCCACTGCGGCCGCTTTTAAAAAGCTGTTTGTAAAAGGTGATGCCACTAACCTTACTGTGGACGAAATTAAAAAGACAGTGCATAATGAATAACAAACAAGCGGTTATCCACAGTATACTTAAACAGCGGATGCTACCTTTGTATTTTCACGAAGATGCAGACGTAAGTGTGCAGGTTGCCCGAACCTTATATAAAGCTGGCGTACGTGTGTTTGAGTATACCAACCGCGGTGATGCCGCATTAAAAAACTTTGCTGCGTTGAAGGCGCTGCAGCAAAATGAAATGCCCGGGCTGCATTTGGGTATCGGCACGGTTAAAACAACCGAAGAAGCGAAAGCCTATATAAACGCCGGGGCTGATTTTATTGTATCGCCTGTTATTAACCCGGAAGTAGGGAAAATGGCGCACGACAGGGACATGTTGTGGATACCGGGCTGTATGACACCGACGGAAATACATGTGGCGCAACAGCATGGGGCGGCTATTATCAAATTGTTCCCTGCAAATATTTTAGGGGTTGAATTTATGTTGTCGATAAAAGATCTGTTCAGGGGACAGCTGTTTATACCAACGGGCGGCGTTGAACTGGAGGCAGAAAACATCAGCACCTGGTTTAAAGCCGGAGTATGCGCGGTAGGTATGGGCAGCAAGCTCATCACCAAACAAATACTTGAAGAACATTTATATGACCAGCTATATGCAAAAACTTTAAAAGCGCTTGAACTGGTTCAATCGATATATATTAAGTAATGAAACAACGAATATTAAAAGTCCATCCTGCTGATAATGTGATGGTAGCGCTTACTGACCTGCAGGCGAACGAAGAAATCATCTATCGCGATACAAAATATAAAACGGCTGAACCTATCCTGGCCAAGCATAAGTTTACTATAAACGCTATCCCTACGGGCGGCGAAATCGTTATGTATGGTGTTTTAGTTGGCCGCGCGCTGAATGATATACCTTTGGGAGGGCTGCTTACAACCGGCAACGTCAAACACGATGCAAACGGTTTTTTGGCCGAGGTACACCAATACAATTGGCATAAGCCGGATGCAAGCCGCTTTGCAGGCAAAACATTTAACGGGTATCACCGTGCCGACGGCAGCGTGGGTACGGCTAACTACTGGGTAATAGTGCCCATGGTTTTTTGTGAAAACCGGAACGTGGCGGTTTTGCAGGAGGCGCTGATCAAACCCTTAGGCTACGGCCGCAAGCAAACATACGAGCTGACCGCCCAAAACCTGATCGAGAAAATTAAATCGGGCAGCAGCATTGAGGAGGTTTTGTATACCGAGCTGGAAGGATCGTCCGCCAGTGCGAATAACGCAAAGGTATTTCCGAATGTGGACGGTATTAAGTTTTTGTCGCATACGCTGGGCTGTGGCGGCATCCGGCAAGATTCGGAGGCTTTGTGCGGCTTGCTGGCGGGTTATATTACCCACCCCAATGTAGCGGGGGCAACCGTTTTAAGCCTCGGATGCCAGAACGCTCAGGTAAGTATTTTACAGGAAGAGATATACAAGCGTTCGCCGGATTTTGATAAACCTTTATACATCCTTGACCAGCAGAAAACGGGCACCGAAGCCGAACTGCTTGACCAGGCCATCCGGCAAACGCTGGCCGGGCTAATGCTGGCGAATAAAAACAGCCGTAAACCCGCCCCGCTAAGCAAACTAACTATAGGTCTTGAATGCGGCGGGTCAGATGGCTTTTCGGGCATTTCGGCAAACCCGGCGATAGGTTATACTTCCGACCTGCTGGTAAGCCTGGGTGGTACGGTTATTTTATCGGAATTCCCTGAACTGTGCGGTGTAGAGCAAAACCTGATTGACCGCTGCGTGGATAAAGAGCGGGCAACCCGCTTTTCGGAGCTGATGCGTACATACAATCAGCGTGCAGAGGATGTTGGGTCTGGATTTTATATGAACCCCTCCCCCGGAAATATTAAGGACGGTTTGATAACAGACGCCATAAAATCAGCCGGGGCGGCCAAAAAAGGCGGCACTTCGCCGGTTGTGGATGTCCTCGATTATCCCGAAAAGGTAACAAAACCTGGCCTTAACCTGCTTTGCACTCCCGGCAGTGATGTGGAATCGACTACGGCCGAAGTCGGCTCGGGGGCTAACATAGTTTTGTTTACGACAGGTTTAGGCACACCTACGGGAAATCCCATTGTCCCGGTGGTAAAAATTGCTTCAAATACCATTTTATATAACCGGATGAATGATATTATCGATATCAATACCGGTTCCATTATAGAGGGTGATGAGACCATTGAACAAGCCGGCGAGCGTATATTGGATTATGTTGTGCAGGTTGCGAGCGGCGATATTGAAGTTAGCGCTGTGCGGCACGGGCAGGATGATTTTATCCCCTGGAAACGAGGGGTTTCGCTGTAGAGCATTACGTTTTATGACGTCATGCTGATTTATTTCAGCACCTCACTTGCAAAGTATACAATTTGCAACCCGTCATGTCCTGTGGAATGCTGAAACAAGTTCGGCACGACGTGAAAGATGATTGGGATACAAAAAAAGCCGACCCCAGGATCGGCTTTTATAAATTATCTATAGAATTTTTCTTCTATATAACTTGAATTATTGTCGAAACGTCAACTGCAGCTTCTTTCGGATCTATTGACTTTGCTGACTTTCAGACTAATTTATCTCCAATCCGCCCAATTGCTTTGCGCTGCCCAGTTGGTGCTGCCTATGGCGCCGCGATAAGTAATCTGGCTGAAAAAGGAATTTGAAAAATCAACCCCTGTAAAATCAGACCCGGATAAAGCCGGTGATCCGGTTGCCGGGGTAAGATCAGGAGCGCCCGTGCGATACATGGCGGTTAGTTTAAAATCACTTGATAGTGTAAGAATCGTGTTATTATTTACCGAATTCGTTTCAAACGCAGATAACACAGGGTCGGGAAATGAAATGAACTCCTGGCCCTGGTCATACGCAAATGTACGCGCCAGGGTATCGGTTTGTACCAGGTTACTCCTGAACTCCGCATTGTTATTGGCTAATATTACCGGCCGTGTTCTCGGGCAAACCATAAATGCACCTTCGGGATAATCGGAAATGATAGAATTCCTTATTGCCAGGCGTGTTCCCTTGCGCATATATACGCCCTGGTTCAAATTGGTTTTAATTATCGGTGTTTGCTGCGGGCCAATAATGGTCATGTTTGAAACCACGGGGCGTGTCAACGGCGTGTTGGTAGTTGGCACAGAGTCGTTATAACTTTCGAATCCGTTAGCTTTTAACGCCTGTGAAGACGCTTGTGTGCGATAACCAATTAAAAACTGGAGGTTTCCTTCATAACCATGGTCAAAATCGAAATCGTCATCCCCGCTGTTGTAGCTGATGAGGTGGGTTGCATTAACCGTACCACCTACAAACTGGAAGCTATCGTCATTCGAATATTTCACCATTACGTTATCGATCTTAGTTCCCGACCCAACGCTCGCTAACAGTAAGCCGCTGGCTTTGTCTAAAGCCCATTCGTTTTCCTGCGGCGGGTTGATACCACCAGTATATTCTAACCTTAAGTAGGTAATGGAGCCGGAATTATCAGTTGAAACATTTCCGCCGAATTGCGTATCGGCAGTTACCGGCAAACCAGGTGCATTACCCGTTCCCGTATTGGTAGGCGCTTTACCTAATAAAATGATAGCACCCCAGTCGCCGGGCATTTTAACCGTAGCGGCCGAAGTAAACACCACCGGGCTATTTACTGTACCATTAATATTTAATTTAGCGCCCTGGGTAATTACCAGCACACTTTTAGCCGCGCGTGAGGCATTTACCTGCGCGTAAACCGTTATACCCGCCGGGATCGTCAGCGTTGCATTGTTTTTAACATATACTTGTCCCTTAAGGAAATAATTTTTGCTGGCGTCAAGCGTACGGTCGGAAGTGATGGCTCCCTGCAGCGTATCCATTTTCCTGGAATTGCTGCTTGACCCGGCGAACTGGTCTTTTTTGCATGCCGCAAAAAAGATTAGTACCATCATTGAAAGTAAGGATATCTTTTTCATAATAATTTGAGCTACAGATTTATAATCTATATCATCAACCAACAAGTTTTATAAAAGTTTCTTTTAGATTAAAATATTTAATTTATTTTTTAAACATAACTGTCAAAAAAAATGAGGCAGCGATAAACGTGTTTTTTTCCGAAGAACGTTAAAACTTAAATATTAAAAAATTGTATTTTTGTTATGGTACAATATTGATTACCAGTCCGTAATATGAATAATATATACGGGCCCTGCTACTATAACGGGTTATAAACATGACGGAAGAACTCAGGCCCACGGGCATTGATGTGATCGGGGATATACCCTGGGGTACACACTTTTGTCATTTTTATGAAACTAAAGAAGATTTGTTATCTATCCTGGTCGCTTTTTTCAAAGCAGGTTTAGAAAATAATGAATACTGCCTTTGGATCACAGCGCCGCATATTACTGTAGATGAAGCTTTAACCGCCCTGAAAAAGGCGATTCCCGAATTTGACCACTACCTGCGACGTGGGATCATTGAAATTGAAACACACATCGACTGGTACCAAAAGGATGGAAAACTCGATCTGGAGCGTGCAATCGCCACTGTCTCAGACCGGCTTCGTATCGCGTTACAACAAAATTGCGAAGGGCTGCGGGCTAACGGCGATGAATCATGGCTCAGGAGGAAGGAATGGAAGGATTTTATAGACTATGAAAGATCATTGAACCCTCTTATTGCGCAGAAACGTATCCTTATTTTGTGCGCCTATCCGTTGGGCGAGAGCGCAACAGCGACAGACATTTTAGATATAGCGTATGCGCACGAGTTTACGGTAGCCAAAAGAAACGGACGACTGGAGATCCTGGAAACCCCCGACATAAAAAAAACCAAAGCTCAGTTGCAACATGCCAATAATTTACTGGAAACAGATTTGGCCGAAAAAACAAAAGAGCTGGCAAAAACGCATAATATACTCGGTAAATCGCAATCGCGCCTGCGCGCGATATTCAACACAACGGATATCGCTTTTTTGCTTCTGGATAGCGATCTGCATGTGCTTACCTTTAACACCATAGCTAACCATTGGTCGCAGCTTTCGTTTGGCACGAGTTTAAAAGAAGGAGCAAATTTTATCGAACTGCTGAAAGAAGACCGCAAAGCGCCCGTAAAAGAAATGATGGATGCGGCAATGGCAGGCCGACCTGTTAACTATGAGGCCAATTACCCATTGCAGGACGGGCCCGGTGAGTGGTATTGTATCAGCGTTAACCCGGTAAAAGACGCCGAACACCACACTATCGGGCTTTGTTGCTCGGCAACAAATATCACAACCAGTAAAGCGGCAGAACTGGAACGGAACAGGATAAGCAACGACCTGGTGCACCGGAATAAGGACCTTGAACAATTCGCCTACATTGTATCACATAACCTGCGTGCTCCGCTGGCAAATATCATCAGCTTGTCGCGAATGCTGCGGCAGGATGATCTTTCATCGCATGACAAAGCGGAGTCGGAAGAATTTCTTTTTCAATCCATCGCAAAACTTGATGAAATTGTAAATGACCTCAACCAAATTCTGCAGGTGAGTCGTGATATCGGCGAAACGAAGGAAAAGGTTGTTTTTTCTGAACTTGTTAATGCTGTGCTTACCGGCTTTCGCCAGTTGATAACGCAGGAGCAAATCACGTTTGTTATTGATTTTGCCGGCGCCGAATTTATCCGTACCATTAAGAGTTACCTGCACAGCATTTTTTACAACCTTATCTCCAATAGCATTAAATACCGTCAATTACAAATACCGCTGGTTATAGAGATCAGATCGCGGAAACGTAGTAAAAAAATAATTTTAACGTTTAAGGATAATGCACGCGGCATTGACCTTTCGGCTAAAGGAGAAGAAGTTTTCGGCCTTTATAAGCGTTTTCATACGGATACTGAGGGTAAGGGGCTCGGCCTGTATATGGTTAAAACGCAGGTTGAAGCGTTAGGCGGCACGATCAGCATTAACAGCCAGCCGAATATCGGTACAACGTTTTTGGTTGAACTACCAAATAATTAATCCTATAGGCCGGTATAGCGCGGAGTTAACTCACCCGGACACCGCTTCGCTTTTCCACCCGCTCTTCCGCAGGCCGAAAAGCGGGGTATGGAAGAAAAAAAAATCTTCTTAACTTAATGACATCGTAGTTGCAGCACCTGCGGTTACTAACTTTCTTCGTTTTACTACAATCCGTGCGGTTAAATATGTGCCCGCAGCCAGCATCGCGATAATCGCTTCCATATTCAGCATCCCGAACGCGCCCCATTTGGTATAGGCGAAGGCGGATATAGTAAACATCAAATACAAAGGTAAATAAGCCATCGAGGAGTAAAGCTCGAATTTACTTGCTGCGGCGCCGTGGGCAGCAGCTTCTAAGTTGAAAGAGGAGTAGGCGGCATTAACAAAGCCGTTAACAAATGCGTAACCCAGTGTCCATAATATATACATTAGGGGCACGTGCGGACAAAAGGCCATACCTATACAACAAATACCCTGCAATAAGCTAAATAATACAAAGGCTTTCTGGCGGTTTACCCGGTCGCATATCCGACCACCGATCAGGCAGCCTATGATGATAGCCAGGCCGCCCAGGCCACCGGTTACCAATGCCACGGCATCGGCTCCCGAACGCCAGTCTTTAGCCACCGCAGCGAACAGGAACCCTGCCGCACCGGTGCCGAGGGGCAGCAAGTTGAGGATAAATGCCAGCATCCCGCGGTTTGTTTTAAGGGTAGCCCAAACGTCGGCGGCCACATTCCTGATGTTTTTACCAAATCTTTCTGCACGAATGGTTGACACCGGCTCGTTGATAAATAATAACCCGGCACAACATGATACACAAACCAGCGCAAGGGTTGCGCCGGGCAGCCAGGTATAAGACACATGCTGTGCCAGCCATAAGCCTGCTCCGCCCCCTATTGCACCGCCTCCCAAATTACCCGCCTGGCAATATCCGCCTATACGGCCCTTTAAATGCTGCGACGTACCGGCCGCCAAACCGCCTATGGCCGCGCTGATGAAGCTCCGCGCAAAGCTCGAGATAAGGATCATACAGCTAAAAAGAAATAAGTTAGACGCATTGATGGCGACGATGCCCGTGGCAAAAATAGTTGCGGCCGTTACCAGCGTCGAAAGCAGGTACCACTTTTTTATGGTAAGTGTTGTATCAACAAGCGGGGCCCATAAAAATTTGAAAACCTGCGGAAGCAAATTGATAGCGGCTAAACCCGCAATTTGCTGCAACGACACCCCTGACCTGGAAAAAAGAAAGGCCAGTGTAACCGTAACATATCCCGAGAAAACGCCAAATGGCACATAAAAAAAGAAAAACAGGATAGGATGCGATGATCCGGGAAGTTTGCCTGAAGAAGCTGGTGCTCCCGTTTCGCTGGTCATTGATGATGAATTATCTTATGCCTAATATAGGGTTAATATTTGGGGATAGCAAAATGGAAAGGCTCAGGTACAAATACTTAGAAACGGCCCCGTTTCATTTTGTCGTTAAGCGCGGACAGGAATTTAAAAAAAATGTATTTAGTGCTTGCACAATCTGCATTTCTGTCTATATTTGCACTCCGCAAAAGCGAAAGTAGCTCAGTTGGTAGAGCACGACCTTGCCAAGGTCGGGGTCGCGAGTTCGAATCTCGTCTTTCGCTCAAATCCCTTCCAAAAGAAGGGATTTATTGTTAGAAGGTTTATACAACCGCTCGGGTGGTGGAACTGGTAGACACGCAGGACTTAAAATCCTGTGCCCGTCAAAGGCGTGCGGGTTCGATTCCCGCCCCGAGTACTTAGACAGAAATGCAAGTTTGTAATAGTTTGACTATCAACAACTTGCATTTCTTGTTTTTAATGAGTTTTGCTGATCTCCTCAACAGAACAACTCAAACAAATACTTCAATTTATTAATTATCAACTATTTACAAAACAAATGTGTTTTCAATCCCATCCTCTCTGTTTTGTTGTTAGTCGAACTCCGCAACTCGTTAATTATCAAATATTTATAACATAAAAGCGCCTTTCATTCCCATGCTGTTGGGCCATTGAACACCTTAACTCGCTATAAACCAACCTCTTTCTTAATTATCTTAACAATTATTTCTACAACTTTATTTAGCATGGCGTCCTCGCTGCCTGCGTAAATATTTCTATCAATGATTTTCTTCTTTGTTGGGCGATCTATTATTCTTCTGGCTTTTCTTTTTATTGTTTTCATATTACTACATTTAATAAAGTAACATTAGAATTTATAACTTTCAAAATGGCTATAAAAATACCTTTGGGCTATGATTATAAAATGCAGGAGTTTGATCCGCTTGAGATGACTATAAGAGATAGTTTAAAAATTAACATTGAAAACTGGGCAAAATTTAGACACACGATTACAGCGTCAGTAAATGCTAACTCATTGATAAGTGTTTTACCTGTAAGTCCTGATATTAAAAGCTCTTATTTGGAATTAAGCAAAAGCCATTATGAAGTTGTAACTATGTTAGGAGCCACTAAAATAAGCTTAAATAGTTTAGAGGAATTTGTCAATAAAGATCATCTGATTTTTAAAAAATCATTTAAAGAATTTTATATGCATGCTGGTTCTGTATTAGACAATTTAGCTCGATTAATTTACATTGTAAATGTATCTAACGGCGTATCAACAAGAGACAGATATAATAAACTTATTAGGCACACCATCGGTTATGGCCAATTAAAAAAAATATACTTGAATAATAAACCAGAATTGAAAGGCTATAACAACATAGTAAAAAGCAAAGCTATTCATGAAATTAAAAATATTCGAAATAATTTCACCCATAGTTGGCCACCTACAATTTTCATTGATCAAAACACCAACGAATTTCTATGGCCTAATGCCATGAGAAAAAAATCACAATATTATTTATGGCCGCATGACCCGGAAGAAATTCGACGAATTAGAAGAGAATATAAAAAGAGGGTTCCGTTAGTGCAGATGGTCAGGAATGACTGGCTAAATCTCGAACAATTTCAAAACAAAGTTTTTAAACGATTATATAAAGATATCCGAAAATTTGAAAGAAATCATAATTTAGAAATCGTATGATATAGGGATGGCGAGCTAAATCTCTTCAACTCGCCATCGTGGGCGGCACGGGATTCGAACCCGTACGTCCTAAGACACTTGTTTTCAAGACAAGCGCGTCTACCAATTCCGCCAGCCGAGACAATCCAAAATTCTCTCGACGGGAGTTTACAAAAGTACAAATAAAAGTGTTCAAAAAATCCCCCATGTCAATTTCTTTGAACACCTTTTAAAGAAAACTTATTGCAATTATTCACTTTGGTTATCCGAATTCTTCTCATCATATTTCGCTAAAATTCGCTCTACAATCATCAGGAAGCCATAAATGTGTTCGATTAATTTCCCAGTGTCGGTACAAGACGGGAAAGACGATTAGACAATCGCTCTTTCCCGTTTTTATTTCCCCATAACCCTTTGTTAATCTGAAAGATAAGCTGCGCCCCATCATTCAATCTCCTGGTTCGACATTCAGTTTCATCAAAACAAACTTTTCCCGATATATCGAACCAAGTATCTCCCTTTTCTTCAATACATCCCCATCTTCATACAATGTTTTAAGGTTAGAAAGTGCCTCTACGGATATACGATTTATTTACAAAGTTTACATTTCTATTTACAATCCTGATTGCTCAGGCTGAAAGATATCAAAGTAGATTCGCTGAATTAATTTTGATAAGACATGAAAAATAAAAAAAATATCAATAAACCAGAGATTCGGGAAATGCCGGCAAAAAATCCAGCGCTGAAATACATTTTAATAGCAGTTCTGCTCATAGCGGCTACAGGTATCTGGTGGTGGCAAAGCAACTCGAAGAAATCAGAAAACGCAACCGCAGTTAATTCTGATTCTGTCATGACAACCGGTACAACTGAAAATATCAATGAGCCGGATATGGTAACGGTGCAGGGCGGCAGGTTTGCTATGGGTGGCAATGAGAATAATGATGAAAAGCCAATACATAATGTTACGCTAAGCAGTTTTAAAATAGCTAAGTATGAAACTACGATAGCACAATGGCAAAAAGTTATGGGCAGCAATCCTTCTTATCATAAAGGCTGTGTGGATTGCCCCGTAACAGGTGTAGGCTGGGATGAAGTACAGACATTTATAAAAAAGCTGAATACCCTATCCGGTAAAAACTATCGCCTGCCCACAGAAGCAGAATGGGAGTATGCTGCAAGAGGCGGTACAAAGAGCAAGAAATTTGAATATGCAGGTAGTAATGATATCAATGCGGTAGCCTGGACTTCTGGCAACAGCGGATCAAATACTCATCCTGTTGGACAAAAAGAGGCCAATGAATTGGGATTGTATGATATGTGGGGCAATGCATGGGAATGGTGCAACGATTGGTATGATGAAAACTATTATGGTAAAAGTCCGGGAAATGATCCGAAGGGCCCTGCAACAGGGCCGCATCGTGTTACCCGCGGCGGTAACTGGAGCCGCGAACCCGCTATCAGCCGCATAGCCTATCGCAACCCCGACAAGATAGGCTACCGCTGGATCGGGTTCCGGCTCGCTTCTTCCCTTTAGTTTACCAAATATCTTTGAGCTAAAATAAAAAATAGGTTTGCTTAAAGAGGCCAGGAGGTCTCAGGGGCGTACGGCAGATACAGAATTTCCACATCAGGGTCAATAAACAGTTTGACCAGCCAGGGACAAGCTAAACGGTCAATTTTAGGACGCCCACCGGTGATCCATTTCATAGTTAACGATGCATGAAACAAACATAGGATAAATGCAAGTACAAGCCGATGGATATGAGCGAGCCATGAATATGGTTCGACAATAGTCCTGTTTAGATATTCTAAAAGTGCCTAAATGTCGTTTAAATAGGCTATTCGCCTCAAATCCTCGACAAAATGGCTCGACAATAATCCTGTTTTGGGTACAAAGCCCTGGAAGGGGCTTCGCTATTTAAAGACTATTTTTAACCTATACTGGGTCAAGATGAATTGCCAGATTGAATCTAATAAGATCAGCTTTGGGCGGGGAGATTCTTCTTAAGAGCTAACCTCGAGCTTATATCCCTTGCTGCGTATAACAACAATGTTGATATTCGGATCAAGTTCCAATTTTTTTCTAAGTTTTGATATGAACATATCCAGACTACGCCCCACAATAACACCTTCATCTTCCCATATCTCTTTTTGCAGTCGGCCTCTCTCTATAATCTCGTTAGGACACAACGCGAAAATGCGCAGTACACGGGTTTCAGTTCCGGTCAAGTCTATTGTATTTCCATTTATTATGAGCTTCCGATTCTTCGCATCGAACAAAACCGCGCCTAAAGTTAACATGTCGGTATACTGACCGTCAGGTAAAGCTCTTCGTTGTTTAAGCGATCTAAAAAATATAAAACCAACAAATGCTAAAAATGGCAGGCTGCCCAAAAGATATCCATTCCTTGCTGCATTTATGCCCGTCGGTTTAAATTTAATGTTGATCATGTAACATGCTGTCGGTTGCTTTCTTCCCATACATGGTACAATATCATCTTTTTTATTTTTGGATATAGCGTATCCAAAGGCTACACTGTCGGTGCCACAGGTCAGAACATTGACAACATAATCACGCGTGAGCGGGTCTTTGGCCAACAAACGCCGGGTAGTATTCACAAGGGAGTCCGGTTGAAAAGTAAGATCATTCTCAAACCTGATCTGGTACTCATTTTCGGCGATCTTTTTTACCGGGAGCACCCTTGATGTACTATCGCCCGACTGTAATAGCAGTTCATGTCCGATCCTGCGGAGCAAAACTTCCCTTCTGGAGATATCAAAATCGTCATTACCGGCCATACTGAAAGTTGCGCAGATTGCACAGCTAAACAAGAGTACTATCAATCCGAAGAGGTATTTGCGTTTCCCTGAGAGGAGGTTTCGGCTATCACGCATAATGTCAAGATTTTAATTTACAAAGTTTACATTTTTATTTACAATCCCGGTTCTTCAGACTGAAAAATATCAAAGTAATTTCGGTGAATCAAATTGATAGGTTATGAAAAATGAAAAAATGAAAAAATTATTTGTGTTTGTTCCGGCCGTCCTCCTGGTATTATTTCTACTAAATTCTTTTGTGCTAAAAGAAAAGGAAGCGGGGAAGAAAACAACCGAAGGGACTAAATCAGGGCTTTTGAACATCGTTTTAAGATCTACTGATGGCGGACAAACATGGCAGGACATTAGCAAAGGGCTGCCTAAAAATTTGCAGAGAGAAGGTGTGTGGGGTCATGGTTTATTTGCAAATGACCATGGGCTCTATTTACGTGCTGGCAATGGGGTTTATCACAGTGAACCAAATTCCACAACTGCTTTTTGGACAAAAGAGATTTTCCCTGGTAAACAGCGTGAGATTGCCCCTGGCAAGAATGGGATATTTGCATATAATTTCAGGGGACAATTTTTACAAAAAATAAACGGAACGAGCGATTGGTCGCCCATGTACACGAATTTTCAAGAGCAAGCCGTACGCATAGACAAAACGATAGATTGGATGTACAAGAATTATAAAGAGAAAGAAGTATGCACCGTTTTTGAAACTGCCGGAGGCACAGTTTTCATTGGCTCCAACAACATCCTTTTTAGATCCACTAACAGTGGAAAAACTTGGAAACAAGTCCAAGTTGGAGATGGTGCAATGAAATTGGCAGAGTCAAACGGTGTACTTCTGTCTACCAGCAAAGAGGGAATATTAAGATCGACCGATGATGGTCAAAACTGGGATCGTGTGATTAGTGAAGGGGGTGTTGGCATCGCTGTGGAACGTATCGACGGAGGATTTGCCGCTATAGTCTACAGCACAATAACCCAAACAAACACAATACACATTTCACGGGATAGTGGAAAAACCTGGAATACCATAGGTGAAGAACTTCAGCCTTCTTGGACCAGTTTATTAATCAAACAAACATTCGGACTTAAATCTTCAATGAATATTTCATCAATCAAACAAGTGGGCAAATATTTAATATGTGGTCGCTCAGATGGTATATTCCGGTCATCAGACATGGGCAAAACATGGAAACTGTTACTTCCTTCTACAGAAAATAGGGGCTTCAATTTATCTGTTTCAGGCAACGTGATTTATGCCATACCAAATAAAGGATGTTGAAAATTCCAAAACGCGCTAGAATACCATTCATTTAAAAGGGCTGTCAGTGGTATCAGTTTATATTCAATAAACGTTTGGATATTCTTCCTGCCACCTTATTCAAAATTACCGTTTTAAGCGATTAAACGCACTAAAACTTCTAAATCCTCAATAAAATGTTTGGAAATCGGTATCTTCGAGAGTACAAAGCCAATCGAAAGATTGGCTTTTGTTGTTTAAATTTGATTTGTGTTTTCCCCTTATATGATTTTCCTTTTTAACTCTCTGTAGATCCGGAGAATTAAACGTATCTTAGCGGCTTAAACTAAAAATATAATGGCAACAGGAACAGTAAAATTTTTTAATGAATCAAAAGGTTTCGGATTTATTACGCCTACAAGTGGCGGTAAAGAAGTATTTGTACACGTTACAGGACTGATCGATCAGATTCGCGAAAACGATGAAGTTAGTTACGATGTAGAAGAAGGCAAAAAAGGCCCGAGTGCCGTTAATGTTAAAATAGCATAAGCAGCATTGGCAAGATCGACAGAAACATTTAGTAAAAAGGAAAAAGAGAAGGCCCGCCTAAAAAAGTCCAAAGACAAAAAGGAACGGGCCGAAGACCGAAAGGCTAATGCAGGCAAGGGCAAAAGCCTGGAGGATATGATGGCTTATATTGATGAGCATGGGAATATTACCTCTACTCCACCCGACCCATCCAGGAAGATAAAGATCAATGTAGAAGACATCCAGATCGGGGTCGCCAAACAGCAAGATATTCCACATGACACGGTCAGAAATGGCGTTGTAAGCTTTTTTAATGAATCAAAGGGCTACGGTTTTATCAGGGATCTGCAAACCGAGGAAAGTATTTTTGTACATATTAATGCTTTAACTGAACCGTTAAAGGAGAATAATATGGTCACTTTTGAAACTGAGCAGGGTCAAAAAGGATTGTCTGCAATTAACGTAAAAAAGAAATAATTATGATGGCCAAAACAACAGCGACAACCATTCAAAAGGAAAATTTCAAAACAAGGTTTGCAGAAATTATAAAAGACAATACAAGTTTAAAAGATCAGTATTCCATCCAGTTTTTTGAAACGGCTCAAAAAAGCAATTACGGTTTTACAGGACGTGACGGAAAATCTTTAAATATTTTATCAAACCTGACTGTAGAAGAAACTGAAAAGTATAAGGTTTTAAAAAGCTCCTGGCAAAATTAGTTGATTCCGGGGACGCAAAACAAAGCCGACTCAAAAGTACGTGAGGCTATGCCGAATGTTTATTAACCAGCGGAATTAATTGCTGGCCAATTAATTCGATAGATTTCAACAATTTCTCCTGCGGCAGTGCTGCCTGGTCCATCTGAAAAGTTAACCGGGTAATACCGCCCAAAGCCTCACTGTGGCGTAATATTTTTTCGGCAACTTCCTGCGGGCTTCCAACCAGCAGGGCGCCCTTTGGCCCCCGTTGTCCATCATAGTGCAGGCGGGTAACCGGCGGCCACCCGCGCTCGCGTCCTATTTTGGTAAAAGTTTCCGCGTATCCCGGGTAAAAATCATCGGAAGCTTCTTCGGTTGTGGCTGCTACATAGCCAATGGAATGCATGCCAACTTTTAAGCTTTCAGGCGCGTGCCCGGCACGTGCACCGGCCTCGCGGTAAAGGTCGACCAGGGGCCTGAAGCGATGTGTTTCGCCGCCAATAATAGCTACCATTAAAGGGAGCCCTAATGTGCCTGCACGAACAAACGACTCGGGGGTACCGCCAACGCCCAGCCAAATCGGCAGCTTTGATTGAACAGGCCGTGGGTATATCGCCTGGTTGTTCAGCGGGGCGCGGAATTTGCCTGCCCACGTAATTGTTTCATTATCCCTTATTTTTAACAGCAGGTCCAGCTTTTCCGAGAAAAGCGCATCATAGTCCTGCAATTTATAACCAAAAAGCGGGTATGCTTCTATAAACGAACCCCGGCCCGCCACAATTTCGGCACGGCCGTTGGAGATCAGATCTAACGTGGCAAAGTTTTGAAACACCCGTACCGGGTCGGCGGCACTGACAACGGTAACTGCGCTCGTTAAACGGATTCGCTTTGTACGCGCTGCGGCGGCTGCAAGCAACATGGTCGGCGCCGAGTCCAAAAACTCCTTGCGGTGATGCTCACCAATACCAAATACGTCCAGCCCCGATTTGTCGGCATGTTCAATTCTTTCAAGTAATTGAGCAACCGAGTTGACGTTCGTATCATTTGACTTTGCCGCAGCAAAACTGTCTATTCCAACTTCCATGTTGTACTATTTAAATTAAATGTTTAAACAAACATCGGCAAGTTTTAACAATATCCCGTCTTAAAACAGCTTAGTTACAATCTTTTGATTAACGGCTGACATTGGTAACCTCTCCACCAATTAATTCCTTTAAAACATCCGCAATCAAATCGCCTTCATAACCCCGTCCCAGGGCGTACTGTTTTAATTTATAGTTTCTTTTGAACAGGTCTTTTTCGGTTAAAAGTTTCGCTTTTTTGGTGATGACCTTTTGCAGGGTAAGCAGATAATCGTCACCGGGAATGGCCAGGAGCGCTTTTTTTATCAGAACTTCGGGCACCCGTTTAAATTTCAACCCCTGCTTTATTTTTGCCTTCCCCCACCCTTTTTGCCTGAACTTGCCCAGCGCGTATGCGTTGGCGAAGCGTTCCTCGTTTAAAAAATTATCTTCGATAAGGGCGCTGACGGTATTTTCAACGGCCGCGGGCCAAAGCCCCCATTCGTATAATTTATCGCGTACTTCCTGCTGCGAGCGTTCCTGATAAGCGCAATAATGTTCGGCTTTCGCGCGGGCGACTTTTTCGTCGGTTATTTTAGTTGTTTTCGGGCCGTCCATTAAAACCAAAATTCGTTAAAAATTCTTCTATATGCGGAAATATAAGCAAATTCGTGCCATGCCCAGCCATCCATATAAGATTACTGAAATACATAAAATTATAAAAGCTGGTGGGGCTATTGTAAAGGATTATACTATCAGCACCCTATTAACCGACAGCCGCCGCATCATTAACGCAGATGAGGGCCTGTTTTTTGCGCTCAGCGGCCGTCGGAACGGGCATGAATTTGTGGCAGCTGCTTATGCCGATGGCGTCCGGAATTTTGTGGTGAAAGAGGGGCCCAAACTGGCTATGCCCGAAGCCAACTTTTTGATCGTGGACGATGTTTTAGCAGCACTGCAAAATCTGACAGCACATCACCGCAGCAATTTTAACCCGGAGGTGATCGGCATTACCGGCAGCAACGGCAAAACCATTGTGAAGGAGTGGCTATACCAGCTTTTGTGCAACGATAAAAATATCGTCCGCAGCCCAAGGAGTTATAATTCGCAAATCGGTGTTCCGCTTTCGGTATGGCAGATCAATGAAAAAAATGAACTGGGCATTTTCGAGGCCGGCATTTCAACCACGGGCGAAATGAAAAAACTGGAAGCGATCATCCAGCCAACCATCGGGGTTATGACACACATCGGGACAGCCCACGACGAAGGTTTTAACAAGCCGGGTGATAAGATAATTGAAAAGCTAAAGCTGTTTAAACACTGCCGGCAGCTTATTTACAATTACGATCAACTGAGTAAGTTTCAAGACAAGATCAAAGTAAAAAATGCTTTCACATGGAGCACTAAATTTAAGGGGGCCGACCTTTATATTTTTAGCGGAACTATTATTGAAAAACGGGCTTATTTACGTGCCATTTTTAAAGGCAGGGAAATTGAATGCCTGATCCCTTTTACCGACGAAGCCTCTATTGAAAATGCTTCGGTTTGCTGGGCGGTTATGCTGGCGCTGGGTTATGACCCGGCTGAAGCCGATAAGCGCATTGAACATTTAACCCCGGTGAGCATGCGGCTTGAGCTTAAAACCGGCAATAACGATTGTTCGATCATCGACGACTCCTATAACTCGGACATTCAATCGCTTGAAATAGCGCTTAACTTTTTAAACCAGCAAAATCAGCACGCCAAAAAAACGTTGATCTTATCGGACATCTTCCAATCGGGCTTAAAGGATAATGTTTTGTACCGCAAAGTGGCCCAATTACTGAAACTGAAGAAAATCGAAAAGTTTATCGGTGTTGGCGAAGAGCTGACCAGGCACCAGGAATTATTCGATATTCCTCAAAAATATTTTTACCCGGATACCACTACCCTACTGCTGCACTTACGGGCACTCAATTTTAGAGAGGAAACTATCCTGATCAAAGGATCACGCAGTTTTCAGTTTGAAAAAGTTAGCCGGGCACTGGTTCAGAAGGCACACGAAACGGTGATGGAGATCAATCTGAATGCTTTACTCAACAACCTCAATTTTTACCGGTCGAAATTAAAACCCGGTGTAAAGGTGATGGCTATGGTAAAAGCGTTTTCGTACGGCAGCGGCACTTTTGAGGTAGCCAATATGCTGCAATACAACAAAGTTGACTACTTGGCGGTAGCTTATATCGACGAGGGAATTGCCCTTCGGAAAACCGGCATTACGCTGCCGATCATGGTGCTCAACCCGGAGGCTACCGTTTTTGACATGTTAACTGAATTTAAACTGGAGCCGGTACTTTACAGCTTCGGGCTGTTTGATGAATACGTTAAATATGCGCAGGACAGCAATGTGCTGAATTACCCTGTGCATCTTAAAATTGATACCGGCATGCACCGGCTTGGATTTGAAGATTTTGAAATTGATACCTTATGCGACTCGCTGGAAAAGAACAATTACATACTGGTAAAATCGGTATTCTCGCATCTTGTTGCCAGTGATGCGGCGCAACACGACCTGTTTACCTTATCGCAGATCAATAAATTTGAAGAGGCATTCCGTCAAATTGAGTCGGCACTGGGATATGAGGTGATCAAGCACATTTGTAACACGTCCGGAATTACCCGCTGGCCAAACGCGCAATACAACATGGTGCGGCTGGGCATCGGCCTGTATGGGATCGATGCTGCTATTTCGGAAAGTGCCGGAGTTTTGCAGCCGATAGCCAGTTTAAAAACAAGCATCTCGCAGGTAAAAAAAGTATTGGCCGGCGAAACGATCAGCTACAGCCGCAGCGGCAGTTTACTAAAGGACGGAAAAATTGCTACCGTACGCATCGGTTATGCAGATGGTTACCTGCGTGCGTTTGGCAATGGCGTAGGGAAAATGCTGGTTAACGGAGTTGCCGTACCAACAGTTGGCAATATTACCATGGATATGTGTATGCTTGATGTAACCGGGGTTGAGGCCGAAGAAGGTGATGATGTAATTGTTTTTAACGAAGAACTGCGCATTGAAGAGCTGGCCAGTCAGATCGGCACGATACCCTATGAAATTTTAACTAATGTTTCGCAACGGGTAAAAAGAGTGTACTTTTATGAGTAAAATAAAATCATAATTAAAGCGGAAAGTCCGCCGGCAATTCTCCATTAACTATATTGTTACTGGTTTTTTTTATCGTAAGCGTTTCATAACTACTAGATGATTGCTGTCCATTAATTGTCAAATTGAATGAACGTTTTTTAAGAATAGCAGCGACTCGGGTACCATTCCATATAATAAAAGTATTGTGAACCCCTGGCTCGTCGGATGTGCCATTATCGATCGTTGTCCCATCTCCATAAGCTTGTTTTAAAAGATAATATATATATCTTTGATCATCATCACTCCGAATATAAATTTCAATACTGGTGAGTGTATTGTTTTCAAATATTAGCTCAACCCGATCCAAGTGTTTTTTTAGTTTTATAAATTTAAATTTAACTTCCTGCCGGTTAGGGTACCTTTTATTGAGATTAACCATAGAAGCGTAAGCGAAAACGGTATCGCCTAATTTAAATTGCAAAAAACCATTCTTTACATCTAAATTATTCACTGATTGGCCACAGCAAAAAACTGGCAATAATACCGTAATAAATAAAAATTTGATCATACAACTAAATTACGTGCTATTTTGAAAAATACAAATCTTAATTTTGTTCGTCAACATGTTCGTTTTCGATTAGAGTTATAAAACATGATAGTGCTTTCGAAATTCGTACAGATAAGTGAAATAAAAAAGCAATGAAAAGGATCGCAAAAGCTCTTTTAAACTATTTTATAAAGGGGCTGTTAGTCGTAGTTCCGGTAGGTGCGGCGCTTTTTTTAATTTTTTGGGCCGTAAGAAGTATCGATAGCGCTTTAAACCTAAGCGATATATTTTGGCCCGGCAGCAAAACCGGTAAACCGGTTTATATACCCGGGTTAGGCATTTTGAATGTTTTGCTTGTAATTTTTGTCGCCGGCATACTGGTTACAAATGTAATAACCGACCCCATAAAACGCTGGGCAAACCGCTGGATCAACCGGCTGCCTCTATTTAAATTTTTGTACTCGTCGATAAAAGACCTGACCGAGGCGTTCGTTGGCGAAGAAAAGAAATTTAATGAGCCCGTTTTGGTTGAGATAAATGAATTCGGTTTAAAAAAAATCGGGTTCCTTGTACAAAAGGATTTATCTGCCCTTAATCTTCCGGGCGAAGTTGCGGTCTACTTTCCCTATTCATATTCGTTCGCAGGGCAGGTGGTTATTATTTCGGCCGATAAAGTTAAGCCAATTGATAAAAGCGCCGCTGACATGATGAAGTTCGTGATATCAGGCGGGGTTAGCGGGCTGCATTAACCTTACGTCTTCTGTTAAAGGTCCATATCACAATAAAAGTGCTGATGATCGTCAATACACAAGCGAGCAGGTATGGCGCTCCGGGGAAATAAGCCGCCGACCCCTTTTTGGTAAAGAAAAAGAATACATAGCTAAAAACAAGCGGCCCGATGATCAGGCTTATACTGTTCAAAATAGCAAACGCGCCCTGCAACTCGCCCTGCTCGTTGCCGGCAACCTTTTGGCTCGCCAGGCCTTGTAAAGCCGGGCCGGATAAACCGCCGAGGCAATAAGGTATCATACACAGGTAAAGCATCCAGCCCCTGCCCGCAAAAGCTATAAGCAGCAAACCAACACCGTAAAATATTAACCCGGCAATAATATTTTTCCGCTGGCCGAATTTGGGCATCGTATATCTGATTAAACCGCCCTGGATGGCAAATAAAACCACGCCGACAAATAAGCCAAGGGTACCAACGCTGGCCGGTGTCCAGTTAAATTTTTCGTAAATAAAAGTGGACAGCAGATACTCCACGGCTTTTTGGGCGATATAAACGATTGCTGTAGCGGCCAGTAAACTTGCAAGCGCCGGCTGTTTTTGATATATCCTTAATAACGATAAAAGCGGGTTAGCGCGCTTCCATTCAAATTTCCGACGATGCTCTTTTGCTAATGATTCGGGCAAAACAAATAGTCCGTAAAGCCCGTTGGCAAATGCAAAACCTGCTGCCGCAATAAAAGGAAGCCGTATATTGATCGCAAAAAGGTAAGCGCCTAAGGCTATCCCAAATATTAAACCGATAGCGGATGCCGCGCCTACAAGGCCAAAATTTGCCGCTCTTTTATCGCCTGTACTTACGTCGGCAATGTAGGCGGTAGCCGTAGAGGTACTTGCACCGCAAATACCAGCTATAATACGCCCAACAAACAGCCAGGCAATAGTTGGCGCAAAAGCCATTACCGCATAATCTAATCCAAAACCGAATAACGAGATCAGTAAAATGGGCCGACGGCCGAACCTGTCGCTAAGATTGCCCAGTATACTGGCAAATATCAGTTGCATAGAGGCGTAAACAAAAGTTAACCAGCCAATATATTTAGAAGCCCTGTTGACATCGATATGCCCCAATATCTGGAGCAGCTTAGGCAGTACCGGGATGATGATGCCCAACCCCAGCACATCTATAAAAATGGTCACAAAAATAAATCCAAGCGCTCCGGAGTGTTTTGATTTGGCCATATTGGTTTATTAGGTTAGATTACGTTGATTGGGTTGATTGGGCTGATTAAGTTGATTTTGTTTAATTGCACCAATGTGCTTTATCTAAACTGTTTACTAACTCAATCAACCAATCAACTTTATCAACTAACATTAATTTCGTCTAAAACTGCGTACGGCTAACAGCGTACTTAAAAGCATGCATACCGCCCCTATTGCAAACGGCGCGCCCGGAAACAGAAAAGGAGCGCCCGGCCTAGTAAAATAAGAAAAAGACCAGGTCATGATCAGCGGCCCGAAGATGGTACTTAAACTAGCCAGGCTTGTCAATCCGCCCTGCAATTCACCCTGTTCATTTGCCGGCACATTATTGCTCATGTATCCCTGTAAGGCAGGCCCTGCTATCCCGCCAAGGCAATAGGGCACCAAAAAAGCGAACATCATCCAGCCTGTTGACGCAAATGCAAAGAGGATCAAACCAAAACTATATAGCAGGAGGCCAATCCATATGCTACGCTCCTGCCCTATTTTAGGTATGACAACACGAATAAGCCCTCCCTGCACAACAGCTACGAGCAAACCCACAAAACCCAGTGAATAACCTACCATTGCTTTACTCCATTGGAATTTTTCGATGGTGTAAAATGTCCATACACTTTGTACCGACTGTACAGCAATGTAAACCAGGAACAATGAAAAAGCCAGCCCGATAACCGCTTTATATTTGTTCAGTTGGATAAGCGACCCGACCGGGTTGGCCCGGCCCCAGCTAAACGGACGCCTGTGTTCGGCAGACAATGATTCGGGCAGAATGAAATATCCATAAGCGGCATTTAACAATGCTAAAGCTGCGGCAGCGAGGAAGGGGTATTGCGTATTGTAATTACCCAATATACCGCCAATTACAGGGCCTACAATAAAGCCTATCCCAAAAGCAACGCCTACCAGGCCGAAGTTAGCCGCACGTTTTTCGGGTGTGCTTATATCGGCGATATAAGCGGATGCCGTTGTAAAGCTGGCGCCTGTGATACCGGCGATTACACGGCCTACGAATAACCAGCCAATAGTTGGGGCAAAAGCCAGGAACAGGTAATCAATACCAAACCCGAGCAGCGAGCTCAACAATACCGGCCGACGGCCAAATTTGTCGCTTAAATTGCCTATCACCGGCGAAAACAGGAACTGCATGCCGGCGTAGGCAAAAGCCATCCACCCGGCGTAAATGGCCGCTTCACTTATACTGCCGTGGATAAGACGTTGAATTAACTGGGGCAATACCGGTATAATGATACCAAAGCCCATCACGTCCACCAATAAGGTGATAAAAATAAAGCCTAACGCGGCCTGGCCTCTAGGTTTAAGCATAGGCGCAAAATAAGCATATTTTGCTTTGAGATATCATGCTGTGGAAAATTCAAAAAATTAAAAATTCGGCTTCAGCACATATTTGTCGTAGAACCGGAAAATATGCTCGGTAGCCTCCTCGGCCGTGTCAACAAGCCGGTACAGGTTAAGGTCATCCGGATGGATGTTATTTTCCTGGGCAAGCATCTTTTCCTCAACCCAGTTAAAAAGGCCTTTCCAGTAATCAACACCCACAAACACGATCGGGAACCGTGCTATTTTACCTGTTTGAATAAGTGTAATCGCCTCAAACGATTCGTCCATCGTCCCAAAACCACCGGGTAGGATAATAAAGCCCTGCGAGTATTTCATGAACATTACCTTCCGGATAAAAAAGTAGTCGAACTCCATAATTTTATCCCTATCGATATATTTGTTGTGGAACTGCTCGAATGGAAGCTCAATATTTAAACCAACCGATTTACCGCCGGCCTCGTAAGCGCCCTTGTTGGCGGCTTCCATAATACCGGGGCCACCGCCTGAGATAACACCATATCCCCGTTCGGTTAATAGGCGAGCAGTCTCTTCGGCCAGTTTGTAGTATTTGTTATCGTTATGCGTACGTGCAGATCCGAAAATGGATACGCACGGGCCTATCTTGGCTAATTTTTCAAAACCGTCAACAAACTCGGCCATTATTTTAAATATCTGCCAGGAATCGGTAACCTTTATTTCCTGCCAGTTTTTATTTTCAAAAGCTTGTCTTATTTTTTCTTCACCCGTCATTATTAGTTTTGAATTAGTGATTTATTGAATTGTTGATTTGCTCCCGTTCTGTTTTCCTGGACGAGAACAGTAACAAACCTGTAAAAGTAATTAATCCGTTAATTAATATAAGTTCATTATCAAAAACGTAGCCACCCATTAACTCGGCCGAATGTGTGCTCAAATAGTAACACACCGCCGGCGATACCAGGCAAATAAATGGTACCAGTTTGTCGCGAACTTGCAGTTTGCCGGCAAATAATCCAAACGAATATAGTCCCAGCAAGGGTCCGTATGTATATGACGCCACTTTAAATATGGCGCTAACCACAGCCCCATCGTTTAACGAATTAAATATGATTATTGTTAAAAAAAGGCATCCCGAAAAGGCAACATGAACATAATGCCGGGTGCGAACCATTTTTTTATCATTTACGTTTTTATTCTTATTAAAGCCTAAAAAATCCACACAGAACGAGGTGGTTAGGGCTGTTAATGCCGAATCGGTTGTGGCAAAAGTTGCAGCGGTAAGCCCAAGCATAAAGACCATGGCAGGCGCCAGCCCAAGATATTTTAAAGCGATTGTAGGATATAAGTAATCAGTTTTTTCGACAGTAATTCCATATTTGCTGGCATATAGCCAAAGCAGGGCGCCAACGCTTAAAAAGAAAATGTTGATGATAACAAATACCGCCGTGAAGCTGAACATGTTCTTTTTTGCTTCGCGGATGTTTTTAAGGCTGAGATTTTTTTGCATCAGGTCCTGGTCCAGTCCCACCATGGCAATGGTTATAAATAAGCCGCCTAAAAAAGCTTTGACAAAATGAAACTTACTGCTGAAAAAGTCGCTGAAAAAGAAAATTTTGGAGTAACTGCTATTTTTAATTGCTTCCGCCGCTTCAAAAATATTGTAATGCAGGCTCTGACATATAAAGTATATGGATAAAAATACCGAGGATACCAGGAACAGCGTTTGGAGGCTGTCGGTGATGATAATGGTTTTTAATCCGCCCCTAAACGTGTACGACCAGATTAGCCCCAGGCATATTAAACCTGTCACAGCAAAAGGCACATGATAACTGTCGAATATGAATTTCTGTAAAACGATAACTACCAGGTAAAGGCGGAACGCTGAGCCGATAATACGGCTGATCAGGAAAATGCCGGCAGCAGTTTTATAGCTCCAGGTGCCCAAAGCACCTTCAATATAGCTATAGATAGACGTCAGTTTTAGCCGGTAATAAAGCGGCAGCAATACCGTTGCTATGATGACAAACCCAGCCGCGTTACCCAACACAAACTGGAAATATTCAAACTGATCACCCGTGGGTGCGCCAACTTTTCCCGGAACTGATATAAACGTTACCCCGCTCAATGCGGTGCCAATCATCCCGAATGCCACCAAATACCATTTAGAGTTTCGGTTAGCGATGAAAAACGTGTCATTATCAGCTGACTTGCGCGAGGTAAGCCAGGATATAATCAGCAACACTACAAAGTACCCAATAATGAACGACAGTAATATTGCTGGAGACATGTTTTTATTTTAGTCCGGAAATCCGAAAGTCGGGAAGTCCGGAAGAATGTTAAAAGGTCAAATAATTCTTGCCGACAAGTTATGTATAGTACTTTATTAAACAAAATAATTTCATTTCGCTAAAAGCTCCCTGTCTTTCGGGCTTTTCGGACTTTCACACTATCTTTGTCTAATGAATTTTTCATCGAAACTGCTGGAGGATGCTGTAGCCGAGTTTGCCAAATTGCCGGGAGTTGGTCAAAAAACTGCTTTGCGCCTCGTATTGCACCTGCTTAACCAGGATATAGGCGATGTAGAAAAATTCAGCGCCACCATCAGCAAACTGCGCAGCGAAATACAATTTTGCCAGGTATGCTTTAATATTTCGGATAGTCCGGTTTGCCAGATCTGCGCCTCGGTTAAACGCGACCACAGTATTATTTGCGTAGTTGAAGATACCCGCGATGTGATGGCTATTGAAAACACCAATCAATATAATGGCGTATATCATGTTTTGGGAGGATTGATTTCGCCCATGGATGGTATTGGTCCAACCGATTTGGAGGTTGATTCGCTTGCGGAGCGGCTAAAAACAGGCGAAACAAGCGAGATAATATTTGCTTTAAGTACAACAATGGAGGGTGATACCACTCTGTTTTATTTGAATAAAAGGTTAAAAAACTTCGGGATAACTATCTCAACGATAGCCCGTGGCATAGCTTTTGGGGGTGAATTGGAGTACGTAGATGAGATCACTTTAGGTCGCTCTATCGTTACACGTATTCCATATGAAACATCATTACCTAAATAAATATGAAAATATCTTTAATCTTAGTAAATCACAATTGTTGCAAATTGTTGAAACAGGCGCTAAATTCATTAATCACCGCCTCAAAAAACGTTGATTATGAGATACTTATAGTAGATAATGCATCTACCGACCGCTCGCTGGAAATGCTTGAGCATTATTTCCCGGAGGCCCGCATAATTGCCAACGAAACCGACCTTGGCATAGCAAAAGCGAACAACCAGGCGCTAAAACTGACTACTGGAGAGTACATTTTACTGATCAATGCGGATACAATATGCGGCAAAGAATCGATCGAAAAAATGATCGCTTTTATGGACCAGCACTTGGATACCGGCGGTCTAAGTGTCAGAATGTTATCCCCACAGGGGCGTTTTATCCCCGAATCGATACACGGGCTTAATGAGACCTGGGCCGAATTCTTTAAACTGATCGGCTTTGCAAAACATTTATCAAAAACCCGTTTATACGACCGCAACCGCAAGGATTGGGTTGAGGAGTTCCAGATCGCCGAAATCGACATTTTAAACGAAGCTTGCATGCTGCTGCGCCGGTCTGTTTTAAATGAAACCGGTTTATTTGATGAGCGCTTTTTTGCCCATGGCCACAATATCGATCTTTCATACCGCATCAGGCTTGCAGGTTTTAAAAATTATTATTTCCCGAAAACTTATATCATTGACTACGAAAGTCAGAACGAGGCTAAATTTAGCTGGAATAGTTTTAGACATTTTTATGGCGCGATGTTTATATTCGCCAATAAATATTTGTTTAGAATGCCTGAACTAAAAGTTGCAGGCGCACAGCTATACCCTTCTACTTATGAAGTTAAATGATAAAGTAGCAATCATCACCGGCGCATCATCAGGAATAGGCAAGTCACTTGCCATAGAACTTGCAAAACGCGGCTGCAACCTTGTGTTGGCGGCGCGTCAGTACGTTACATTATGCGAAATAACACAAGGTCTTGAACAGCAATACAATATAAAAGCTGTGGCGGTACAGTGCGATGTGTCAATTGAAGAAGATTGCGACCATTTGGTTAAACAAGCTCTGACTACTTTCGGTAAAATTGATATCCTGATAAATAACGCCGGTATATCCATGCGGGCATTATTTAAAGATGCCGACCTCAGCGTATTAAAAGCAGTAATGGATGTTAACTTTTGGGGAACAGTGTACTGTACCAAATACGCGCTCCCCGAAATATTAAAAACAAAAGGAAGTGTCGTTGGCGTTTCCTCAATCGCCGGCTATAAAGGCCTGCCCGGGCGCACGGGCTACTCTGCATCAAAATTTGCGATGAACGGTTTTTTGGATGCCTTACGGGTTGAAAATTTACACACCGGCGTTCATGTAATGACAGCTTCTCCCGGTTTTACAGCTTCCAATATACGCAATACGGCCCTTGCAGCCGATGGCACCCAGCAAGGCGAAAGCACACTTGAAGAAGATAAAATGATGACATCCGACGAAGTGGCAAAAATTATCGCAGATGGCGTTGAAAACAGGGAGCGGACATTAATTATGACCGGCCAGGGAAAGCTAACCGTTTTTTTAAACAAATTTTTACCCGGTTTACTGGATAAACTTGTTTATAAAACCATTGCCAAAGAGAGAAACTCGCTGTTGAGGTAGTAATTGATTAAAATAATCACAATTAAGTATTGCCTCAATAATTAAAAAAATAACTTATATTAGCTTAGCAATACAACAATATATGTCAACGCGCGTCATTAAACATACAACTGAAGCATTAGCTTTTTTTACATTGTATAAAACAATGCCTGCCAAAATAAAAGAGGAAGTAAAGGAAATGATTTCTACCGAGGCCGAGAACGAAGATGCAATTTTATTTACTTCTTTATCATTGAAATCGTGGGAAGCAGATGATAATATAGAAGAAAATAAGGTTTGGGAAAAATTATATAATGATCACAAACGTATATAAGCAGGGTGATATTATATTAATACGATATCCATTATCTGATAAACCGGAAAAAAGTATTATCCGGCCGGTTGTAGTTGTTTCAAATGGATTTTCCAACGACCAGGACAAGGATGTATTGGTTTGCCAAATTACGACAAACCTTCGTAATAATGTTTATTCCTATGCACTTACAGATGATAAATTAACTGTTGCCATGCCTGAGCTATGCGAAGTGCGCTGTAATAAAATCGCTACAGTTAGGGTTTGGGATAAAATTATTTTGGATAAAATTAGTGAAGTGACGCCGACAGCCTTAACCGAGCTGTTAATGATCGTTAAGACTGTTTTTTAAGGGTTTTTACTACTATTTGAAAAACAAACATGCTTTAATTTGTTCTTCAGTTAACTCGGGGAAATCAGAAATGATTTCCTTAACAGACATACTTTCGGCAAACCAGCTAAGAACATCGTATACTGAGATACGCGTGCCTTTAATGACTGGCCTTCCAAACCGCTTTTCAGGGTTGATCTCAATGTATTCAGCGTAATTCATATGCTAAGATACCTATAAATTTAAGAAAGAAAAACTGTTATGTTATAGTTACCAGTTCATGATCACTGATCTTGCTTAAATCCAAAATAATCCGCCCATCTGCATCCCGGTCAAAAATTGGTTTAAACTTAGCGTTCCATACGATCTCGTTATATTGGTAAGCTGTTCGGGAATGAATCGTTTGCGAAAAGGTGTCGTCAAAAGCCCTCAATAATATAGCAAAGCCGGCTTCCGTTTTTTCGAGATCGTCCTGTGTCATGTCTTTAAGCGGGCTTTTATCATCCAGGGGGTGCACAACGGTCCAATTCATTGTGAGCATGCTTACTTTTCGGCGTTCCACTTCAAGCGGATAAAAGCGTCTCATTGTTTTACCATCGACCGTTTCATTGAATGAGAAAATAATTTCAATCTCCAGATCGATCAGGATGTTCTTTCGCAAATTGGCCAGCCTGAACATGACGCCCCTACCATTTTCCAGGTAAGGTGCTACCAGCATATTTTTACTGTAAGCAATTTGTGCCGATGGCCGCGAAAAACGCCCGTACAATAATCCGGTTGCCAACGCGAATGCAAGTAAACCCATCATCGATTCCAATGCCGCAACGCTGTTTGACATCATTCCCTTCGGACTGATACGACCATACCCCACAGTTGATATGGTTTGTGCCGAGAAAAAAAACGCGTCCATAAAACGATGGAATGTGCTCGGACCAGATGATCCGTCCAAACTTTGGGGCCCAAACGAAAAGTAAATAAAGGCGAAAATGATATTGAGCGTAAGATAACCGCTTAAAACCAGCAGCCAGAACTTTGTCCAACTCATGGTTATCAGGGTATGATAATTATTTGCGGTATTAAAACGGGGCAGGCCTACACGCCGCACATTCGGAGAGCCGTCCTTATTCACCAGCGGCTGGTTTTTAATAACCGGCTGTGAGCCAAAACCCAGGTCGTCCTCGGGATTTATTTTTCGTTTATGTATGGCCATGGTTGGTTGATTGTGTTGATTAAGTTGATTTAGTGAATAGTTGACTGGTTTAACCACTTAACTTGATCAACAACTCACTTAATCAACTTACTCACGTAAAATTATCATTCTGCTTGGTTTTAGTAAAAACTATTTCCATATTTGTGGCATAAAATCATAATGAAAGCATTAAACAATAATTGGTGGTGGCTAAACGAGAGATCGTAAGGCATCCCATTTTTGTTTTTTAAGATATTCAGAAGGGTTGCCATGCGGTAACCCTTTTTTTGTACTGAATAGCCACATTAGGACTATAAATACGCTAACAAATTTAAAGAACGATCAGCAAGTGAGCATGAAACCGATACTAAATCACCTGTTTGAAAATAAAACATTTTCTCGGGAGCAATCAAAAGATATTTTGATTTTAATTGCCCAGGGAAATTAT
Source organism: Mucilaginibacter sp. (assembly GCA_028288025.1). Taxonomy (GTDB): domain Bacteria; phylum Bacteroidota; class Bacteroidia; order Sphingobacteriales; family Sphingobacteriaceae; genus Mucilaginibacter. The sequence goes on from JAQBOM010000003.1 coordinate 184,741, forward strand.
AACAATTCGCAAATGGCTGCGTTTATGACGGCCTATTGCATGCGCAGCATCACAGTGAATGAGCTCGAGGGCTTTAGGGACGCCATGCTTGAGCTTTGCATGCAGACAGATCTGGGCACCAATGATCTGATCGACCTTTGCGGCACCGGTGGCGACGGCAAGGATACTTTCAATATTTCCACCCTCGCTTCATTCGTGGTTGCCGGTGCCGGATATAAAGTGGCTAAGCACGGCAATTATGGCGTTTCGTCTGGATGCGGCTCATCCAATGTGATGGAACACCTCGGATGCAAATTCACAAACGACAGGGATAAACTGAGAGAAAATATTGAATATGCCAATATTTGCTTTTTACATGCCCCGTTGTTCCACCCTGCTATGAAAACCGTTGCGCCTATCCGGAAAGAACTTAGCGTAAAGACATTTTTTAATATGCTTGGCCCGCTTGTGAACCCGGCAAAGCCGAAGAACCAGTTGGTAGGCGTATTCAATTTAGAGCTTGCGCGGATTTATGCTTACCTGTACCAAAAATCAGATATAAAATATACTATCCTGAACGCGCTGGAGGGTTACGATGAAATTTCGCTTACGTGCGATTTTAAAACCTTCTCCGCCGATGGCGAAAAAATTAATAGCATCGAAAGCCTGGGCTTTTCAAAACTCGACCCACGGGAAATAATGGGCGGTTCGTCGATCGGCGAATCTGCTGAAATTTTTATGAAAGTGCTCAATGCAACGGCTACAACGGCACAACACAATGTTGTTTTAGCCAATGCGGCATTAGCCATAAAAACCATTCACCCGGAAAAAAGCTTTGCCGATTGTTTTTATGAGGCCGAGGCTTCCCTTATGGGCAAACGCGCATTAAAAAGCTTTAATACCTTAGTCAATAATTGAGATGAAAATAAAGGTCTGTGGTTTAAAGATACCTGAGAACATTAAAGCTGTAGCCGCTTTGCACCCGGACTATATGGGCTTTATTTTCTACGAGAACTCACCGAGGTATGTCGGGAATCCCACTGAAGAAATACTAAAAAATATCCCGGCATCAATACAAAAAACTGCTGTGTTCGTAAATGAAAGCGCCGAAGAGATCGACACACTTATAGAAAAGTATCATTTTGATGCAATACAATTGCACGGCGGCGAAGATCCCGATTTTGCCCGTTCATTCAGGAATAAGGTGAAAGTGATTAAGGCTTTTGGTGTGGATAACACGTTTAACTTTGAACGGCTTAACGACTATGTGGATAAGGTCGATTATTTTTTATTCGACACTAGAACAGAAAAACACGGCGGATCGGGAAAACCTTTTGACTGGTCAGTTCTAAATAACTATCAGCTGGATATTCCATTTTTTTTAAGCGGTGGTATAAGCTCTGAAAACCTGGAACAGGTATTAAATTTAAATCATCCGCAATTATATGGTGTCGACCTGAACAGTAAGTTCGAGGACACGCCCGGTGTTAAAAATATTGAGCATTTGACAAAAGCATTTGAAACCGTTAAAAAAGCATATACCAATGAAATACGGGGTTAACGAAAAAGGATATTACGGAGATTTTGGCGGAGCATATATACCTGAAATGCTCTACCCCAATGTAGAAGAGCTGCGCGAGCAATATCTAAAAATAATCAACGATGCAGACTTTATAGCCGAATTTGACCAGCTTTTGAAGGATTATGTGGGTCGTCCATCGCCGTTATATCATGCCAAACGTTTTTCCGAAAAGTATGGCGCCAATATATTTTTTAAACGCGAAGATCTGAACCATACCGGCTCTCATAAGATCAACAATGCTATCGGGCAAATACTTTTAGCTATCCGTTTAGGAAAGAAACGCATTATCGCCGAAACCGGCGCGGGGCAACACGGTGTAGCAACCGCTACTGTTTGCGCCTTAAAGGGCATTGAATGCGTGGTTTACATGGGTGCGGTAGATATGGAACGCCAGGCGCCTAACGTTTCACGCATGAAAATGCTTGGCGCGAAAGTGGTTCCGGCTACATCGGGCAGCAAAACGTTAAAGGATGCCACCAACGAGGCGCTGCGCGACTGGATAGGCAATCCGGTTGATACACATTATATCATCGGTTCGGTTGTTGGCCCCTACCCTTACCCGGATATGGTGGCACGGTTTCAGTCGGTTATTTCGGCGGAAGCAAAAAAACAACTGTTTGAACAAACCGGGAAGGAACTGCCGGAATATGTAATGGCCTGTGTGGGCGGTGGCAGCAACGCCATGGGTATGTTCTATCATTTTCTTGATGACGAAAAGGTAAAGCTGGTTGCTGTTGAAGCGGCTGGAAAAGGGGTCGATAGCGGTCATTCCGCAGCCACAACCTTTTTAGGCCGCGAAGGCGTTTTACACGGCAGCCGCACGATATTGATGCAAACCGACGATGGGCAGGTTGTTGAACCCTACTCTATCTCGGCAGGTTTGGATTATCCCGGCATCGGACCGCAGCATGCGCATTTATATAAAATTAACCGTGCACAATACGTTAGCATTACAGATGATGAAGCGCTACAAGCAGGGTTACTATGCTCGCAACTGGAGGGCATTATACCAGCCATTGAAACGGCACATGCCCTGGCTTATCTCGAAAAAATGACATTTAACCCCGATGATAATGTAGTTATCTGCCTTTCCGGCCGGGGGGATAAGGATTTGGATACGTACATAAAGTATTTTGGATATTAATAGTCCATGGTCGATAGTCCATAGACATAGCCAATAAATCAATTTAAAAAAACAGCCATGGACTATGGACCATAGTTTATAGACAAAAACAAAGAATGAATCGTCTGAACGCGCTTTTTAATAAGAAAAAAGATAACCTGTTATCGATCTATTACACCGCAGGATATCCTGAAGTAAATACCACCCTCGATATTGCCGAAGCTTTGGAGAAGGCCGGCGTCGATTTCCTGGAAATTGGTTTCCCCTACTCCGACCCGGTGGCCGACGGGCCGACCATACAGCATAGCTCCGAAAAAGCGCTGCAAAACGGGATGACCTTAACTTTGCTTTTTGAACAGTTAAAGGATCTGCGTAAACGCGTAACTATCCCGATTCTTTTGATGGGTTATGTGAACCCAATCGTTCAATACGGCGTGGAACGCTTTTGTAAACAAGCCGCCGAACTTGGGGTTGATGGCATCATTGTACCCGACCTGCCGATGTACGAGTACGAGGCCATGTATTCCCGCTATTTTATCGACAACAACCTCAGCAATATTTTCCTGGTAACGCCGCAAACTTCGGAAGAACGTATCCGCAAGATAGACGAACTCAGCAACAGCTTTATTTACCTGCTTTCATCTTCATCAATAACCGGCGGAAATTTACAGGTTTCTGTTAATATCGAGGATTATTACAAGCGTATTAAAGCCATGCAATTGAAAAACCCGGCGATAATAGGGTTTGGCATATCAGACGACAAATCGTTTAAAAAGGCTTGTGAATATGCCGCCGGCGCAATTGTAGGCAGCGCGTTTGTGAAGCTATTGGGAACTGAAGGTTACCTGGATAAGATACAAGGATTTGTGAAATCGATACGCCCTTAGCGGCATATTACACAACTTGTCTTCACTTTAAATTCGTGAAATTCGTCATAATTCGCAAAAATTCGTGTCTGTTATAAATACATCTCCAGCTCACCCTTACCTTCACGCACAATCTCAAAATCGCCTTCCGTACAATCAACAACAGTTGATGGAATATTGTCGCCATAGCCGCCATCAATAACCAGATCGACAAGGTCTTCATATTTTTCGTGGATCAGCTCCGGGTCGGTTGAATATTCGATGATCTCGTCCTCATCTTTTATGGATGTAGAGAGGATGGGATTACCAAGGGCTTTAACAATTTCCCGGGCGATGTTATTATCCGGCACCCTGATACCGACTGTTTTTTTATTGGAGCTTAATAACCTTGGGACGTTGTGGTTTGCGTTAAAAATAAAGGTAAAAGGGCCGGGCAGCGCTTTCTTTAGCACCCGAAAGGTTGTATTGTCAATTGGTTTGATATAATCAGAGATGTGGCTTAGGTCGTAACAAATAAAGGAGAAATTGGCCTTATCCGGTTTGATATTCCTGATCCGGCAGATCGCTTCTATCGCTTTGTGGTTGGTTATATCGCAGCCCATTCCATAAACGGTGTCCGTAGGGTAGATGATCAGCCCACCCTTGCGCAGTACCTCAACTACCTGCTCAATGGCTTTTTCATTCGGGTTTTCAGGGTATATCTTTATCAGCACTTTTTTATTTCGGATTTCGGATTTTCAATTTCGGATTTAAGTAAACTTAAATTTCAACCAGTCAGCTAATATACAAGTAACCAATTCCGAAATCGAAAATCCGACTTCCGAAATTCAATTACTTTTGTTTTGCAAACTGAACGTTGATAATCAGCTTTATTTCATCACCGGCAACAACGGCACCTGCTTCGGTTATGCCACCCCAGGTTAATCCAAACTCCTTACGGCTGATCTTTCCGATAACTTCAAAACCCGCCTTGGTATTTCCGTAAAAGTCGTCTGCAGAGCCGCCGTATTCAGCTTGTAATTTAACCTGTTTGGTGATATCTTTAATGGTCAAATCACCAACCAACTCATATTCATCATCACCGGTTTTTTTGAATGAGGTTGATTTGAAAGTCATTTGCGGATACTGCGCTGAGTCAAAAAACTCCGCCGATCTCAAGTGCTCATCGCGCTGTCCCTGGTTGGTATCTATACTGTCAGTATTTAAAGTAAAGGATATTTTTGCGTCTTCAAAATCATTATTCTCAGTTTCCATTACTCCTTCAAAATTTCTAAAAAAACCGGTTACTGTTGAAATAACGAGATGTTTTACCTTAAACTGCACTTCGGAGTGCATAGGGTCAATTGCCCATTTTGTTGTTGTTTCTGTTGCTGTTGACATGATTTCTAATTTTTGATTGTTTTATTTAACACAAATATAAATCAAATAGATGTTTAAACATGTAATTTAGAGAAAATTTACAATTTCTATACAATTGCCATTTAAGTAACCGTTGGTTAAGGGTTTTGTTCCGATAAAAAATAAATACTTTGCTGTTGGGCTAGTTCACTTCAAGCTGGTCTTTTGACGGAAAAACAGGGAAAGCGCCATGCGGCTCACTTTGATACCAGAATACGACTGAAGCAATGTCATCCTGCAAAAGCATATAACGCCCGTCGTGGTGCCAGCCCAAATCCTGTATCGTTACCTTTAAATCTTTTTCAAAACGGATAGGATCGGCAATATGCCAGCGGTACAGGCCAAAGCGCTGTGCTATTTCATAATGGCCGTCTCCCCTGAGCACCTGCGGCAGCCCGCTGTAAGGGCTGCAAAACTCGGTGTATTCGCTGGTTTCAGTGCCATCGGCTTTTTTATGTTTGCTGTCGAAATCGTAAGAGCCGCAAAAATAGTCCTCCGTTCCGGTACCGTTAATGGTTGGGAAGCGCGTATCGCCATCCATAAAAAATTTGATCTCGCCTTCGCCCCACCAGCCATTTTTATTTGAGCCGTAAGCCAGGTAAGTACCAACATACTGGCCTTTGCCCCTGATGCTGTCAACCAGCACATAATCCTTCTTAAGCGGCAACGGGTTTACCCTGCGGAACTGCGCATGAAAGTAACCTGCATCTTTAGGAACCTCAGTAAGCGTATAATCAACCTGGTAATACACCGTCATATCCCGGTCGTCGATATTTTCCATTGTTATGCGGCATTTTTTACGAAAAGGCATGGGCCAGTAGCAATTGAATGCGCTGCCCGGGTTTACCACGACTGCCAGCGATTGCAGCGGCGAATATTTACCCCAGCCCATACAAAAGAAATCACCGACGGGCGCCTCAACCGAAGGGGTTGTTTCATCATCCCAGTAAAAGCGAAGTATAGAATAGCGCCAGTTGCCGGTCGGTGTCATCCAGATATGCTGTATAGCGCCGGGGCCGTCAATTTCGGCAATGGTATAGGTGGTATGCTTTTTTATGACGACGCTTGGGCTTATCTTCCACGTTTGGCCAAGATCGCGGGCCGCGCCGGCGCCAGTGCCGGTTGTTGCCATGCCGCCCTTTCCTTTCTCGCCATTAAAATTTTCGGGGCTTATTGACCGTGTTTTTGCATCCGACAAACGGTACAGGTTACCCAGATTAACGCCTAATCCATTAAATTTCTCCTGCGCCCTGGCAAACAGGCAGCCAATAATAATTATACAAATAAATAAGGCTAGCTTTTTCATACCTATAATTAGTTAAGTTTATAAAATTCTATTGCATTTAAACCCCAGAACCGGGCTTGTTCATCTTCAGATAACTTCGACGTGTAATTTTTGACCACCGAATGCATTCGCTGAAAGCCGCCTGCCACATTGCAAACCGGCCAGTCGGACCCAAACATTACCCTTTTGGGCCCGAAGGCTTCAAATACAACATCCAGGTACGGCTCAAAATCACTTAGCACCCAATTCTGCCAATCTGCTTCCGTGATCATTCCCGAAACCTTGCACCATACATTATCATGCCGGGCTATGGCTCTCATGCCGTTTGCCCAGCGATCGATATTTTTATTTTTGATATCCGGTTTGGCAATATGGTCAATCACAAACCGGTGGCCGCCAAAAGTTTTAACAAACTGGTGGGTATAACCCAGCTGATCGGGAAATATCAGTATATCATAAGTAAAATCATACGGCTTTAAAGCGCTTATGCCTTTCGAAAATTGCGGGTTCAGCATAAGTGCCCGGTCGGCTTCGCCCTGTAATACATGTCTGAAACCCTTTAATTTTGTAAACCGGCTAAAATATTCAAGGCGCTTACCTACGTCCTTATCTTTTAAATCAACCCAACCAACAACGCCTTTTATAAACTCATTTTCTTCAGCGAGGTTAATCAAAAATTCCGTTTCAATTTCAGACTGATCAGCCTGAACGGCAACGCAGCCATCGATCTCAAATTTTTTTAATATTGGCTCCAGGTCGCCGGGCATAAAATCCCGCCGGATAGCAGCCATCGAATCATCGATCCAGCTATCCCTAACGGGATCGAATTTCCAAAAATGCTGGTGGGAATCTATTTTGGTCATTGTTTTAGTTGATTGGGTTGGACTAAGTTGATTAGGTTGATTGAGTTACAACTACTCACTAAATCAACTAAATCAACCACTCGATAACTTCATGCATTCGCCAAAGCCCTGTCCAAATGCACATATCCCCCATCTACGTAAACAAGCTGGCCAGTTGTATGGCTTGATCTTTCTGACAATAAAAACGCAGCCATATTTGCGATTTCTTCCACGGTAGTCATTCGGTTCCCTAACGGTATTTTTGATTCAATCTCTTTTAAATTAGCTTGAGGATCGGGCAATGTGTTTAACCAGTTTTCATATAAAGGTGTCCAGCATTCGGCAACTACAATGGCATTCACCCTGATGCCGTATTTTAATAACTCAACCGCCCACTCCCGTGTCAGCGCGTTACGGCCGCCGTTCGCCGCTGCATATCCGGACGTATTGCCCTGACCTGTATCGGCTGTTTTTGAAGTGATATTTAAAATTACGCCTTTAGATTCTTTTAAAGCCGGCAGTGCAAAATGAGCCATCAGGTAATAATGCACCACATTTTTATGCAGCGACGCCATAAAACCCTGGTAATTGCCACTCTCTAAACCAACACTATCATTTACACCAGCATTATTAACCAGGCCCTCTATCCGGCCAAATCTCTTTAAGATTTCCTTCACTGCTCGCTCGCATTCTTCAGGTTTGGTCAGTTCGGCAACTACCTGCGCCGCTTTCCCGCCATTGACTTCGATACTTTTTACAACCTGAAGATTGTCCTGTTCGCTTCGGCCCACTATAACAGGGATAGCGCCTTCGCCCGCCAACAGTTTTACGATACCTTCGCCTATTCCCTTTGCACCGCCGGTTACTATGATTATTTTATTTGTTAATTGTAAGTCCATTTTTCTTAATTTAAAAACCACGTTTTGCATGGCGTATAGTTAACTCACCCTCCCGATGGCTATCGGGAAGGCGCTTCGCTCGACCACCCTCTCTTCGGCAAGCCGAAAAGAGGATTAGGAGATAAATGTCATGTCGAACTTGTTTCGGCACCTCTCAGGCCATTCAAGTACGCTCAGTCTGCGCCTCTGTGCATTTAGCAAACCTTGCTGTCGTATATCTTTCCGGTGGGGTGCCGAAACAAGTTCGGCATGACGTGCCGGGCATGGTGCGGAGTCAACTCGCCCACCGCCCCCTAATGAGCCACCACCAATTCAACTTTTTTTACTTTCAAATTTTTCCACGCAAAATAAAATATATAAACGAAACATACTATAGGTACCAAATAAGCATATTGAATATTGCTCATATCTGAGACCTTACCCATAATTGGCGGAATAATGGCCCCGCCAACAATCCCCATAATAACCAATGACGAACCCAATTTTGTTTTTGACCCCAGCCCACGGATGCTCAATGAAAATATGGTTGGGAACATGATCGACATAAAAAATGCAACACCTATTAATGCGAATACAGAAAATTTTGCATGCAAGATAACTGCAAGCAGGAGCAATACTATATTTATCGCGCTATAAGTGGCTAATAATTTTACAGGATTCACAAATTTCATCAGGAAAGTGCCGCTAAACCGGCCAATCATAAACCCAAGCGCGGCAGCTGTCAGGAAAGCGGCGGCCGGCTTTTCTCCCATACCTGCAACACGCTCCGAAAACCTGATAAAAAACCCCAATACCCCGGCCTGTGCCCCAACATAAAAAAACTCGGCTACCACACCCATTACTAATTGTTTCCGCCGTAACAAAACACCTATTTTCCCTGCTAACGATCGTTTTTTGTCCTCAGCAGTTTCGGTATCCTCTTCAACAATTTCCGGTAACGGTTTCCTGAATATTAATATGGCAACGGCAAGTACAACCAGGCCAATTATTAAATACGGTAATTGAACGGCCGAAGCCTCCTTGTTTAAATAGATATTTAATTGTTCAGCAGGCATAGCGGCTTTTTGGGCCGGTGTTAAGTTTTTACCGGATAAAATAAACAGGCCGCCTAATAACGGAGCAAGAGTAGCAGCCAGCCCATTGAAGGACTGGGAAAAGTTGATGCGCCTGGTAGCGGTCGACGGATCGCCTAAAACGGTTATGTATGGATTTGCCGCTGTCTCCAAAAACGCAGCGCCTGAAAATAACACAAACAATGCAGACAGGAAAAACACGTAGCTTCGTACCGCTGCAGCGGGATAAAATAAAAATGCCCCACAGGCGAAAAGGACCAAGCCTAAAAGTATGCCACCTTTATAGCCATACCGTTTCATAAACAGGGCAGCCGGAATAGGCAGAATAAAATAAGCCAGGTATGATGCCGAATCAACCAATGACGATTGGAGGTCGGTTAGCTCACAGGCCTTTTTTAAATGCGGAATAAGTATCGGATTAAGGTTTAACGCCACTCCCCATAAAAAAAACAAAGAGGTAATGAGCGCGATAGCATACAGGTTTTTGTTTGTCATGTGCGGCTTTAACAAGGTTTAAATTAGGCTTAAAACTGCTGACTTAAGACTCAACAATTGGCGCTATGAATATAATTATTTAAACGCAGTTTGTATATCCTGCAATGAAATTCCCAATGTTTTTAACGCAATTTGGTTAAGCTCATCCTTGTCGCCTGTAAAATGAAAAACGCTGTGAACATGAGTTAACTTCCCGCCTGGTTTTAAAAATGCTGCCTGCGAAACGCTTTCTATTTCATAAAACGGCCCCATTTGGGTGCCGTTTGCCAACGGGCCGTCATTATAAGCATTTACCGCATCGCCTTTGAAAGGGTTTTTGTTGGTTTTCCACTCCTGGTTCAGATAGATCGATTTGGGTTCGATATTGAAGAGCGTAATAGTTAGTACATTGTTGACAGCGTCGTAACTTCCGGCGATATTTTTAGCACGCCCGGGCGACAGCCCCAGCTTGCCACGCGATTTCCCGTCGGCTTTGAATAACAAGATTCCTTTATTGTATTTGATCCGGTCTTTTGAAATTTCGCCAAAGTAGTCGGTGGTGGCAACCTTTCCCTTCGACTTCTTTTCATAAGGAATTACGGTAATTGTTTGTTCGGACGGCGAAAACATGTCCAGGTTCCATAAGCAGGGCGCGCCGCTTTTTTTATCCCAGCGCTGGTTGCCGGTATTGGTTATAGTATTGCTGGTTTTAAACCCAACTGATTTTATCTTGTCGTCAAATTCCACACCAAGCGTCTTTTTCATCTCAGGGACATCAATGATCTCAACATCCCGGTTAACCGAAAAAGTTAACATGGTGCCCGCATAATTCACCATTTGCATCGGTTTGATAAACGACGCTTTTTTATTGCTGCCGGCGGTCAGTTTCCACTCTTCAAAATCAATGGCCGGGGGCGTATGCCAGTTGGCAAAGTCCATTTTAGACCGGGGCCTGAAAAACAGCGCAAACCTTCCCCCTTCCGGGCCGATCCATAACCTGTCCTCGCCGCCATATGCATTCATATGCAGGTCGGGCGTTTTTTGACTGAAGGCCTTGTAATTGATCCAGCCAAAGCTTTTTCCGTCTAAACCATCGGCGGTGGAAGTAAAAACCTTACCCTGGTATTTGGGGGAAACGATAACCTTTCCCTTCCCATCATTGCTATATAAAACTATTACGGTGTCCTTTTGCCTGAGAAACGAAAGATCATAGCCAAAAGTGCCCTTTTTAAAAAGCGGTGCGGCCGGCGCGGCCGGCTGGTTAGGTTTTTCCGTTTGGCACGAAACAATACTAAAAATGGCCAATGCAAAAAAATAGATTCTTTCGCGTCTCATATCAGTTTGGTTTATGTTTTGGGTTACAGGCAATTTTATTTATCAATGTGCCAATACCGCCGATTGTGATCTCAACCACATCGTCCTCCTGCAAAGTAAAATCCGAAGATGGCACCAGGCAGGTCCCGGTCATCAGGAAGCAGCCGTGAGGAAAATCGCACTCGGCAAATAAATAACTTACCAATTCTTTAAAGGAGCGCTTAAGCCGCGAAACGGCCGTCGCATCTTCGTAAACTTTATTCCCGTTCCGCCTGATGATCATGCTGATTGAAGTTTCGGGATTTATGGGCGAGGCGGTTACATACAGGCATGGCCCCAAAGCGGCGCTTTTTTCGTATATTTTTGCCTGGGGCAGGTATAAGGCATTCTCTCCCTCTATACTGCGGGAACTCATATCATTGCCAATAGTATAACCCTGGATATTGCCGTTTGAATTGATAAACAATGTAAGTTCCGGCTCCGGTACATTCCAGGCCGAATCTTTCCGGATATAAACGGGTTGTTTATGTCCCGAAACGCGCGAGGCTATTGCTTTAAAAAATAATTCGGGGCGCTCTGCATCGTACACCTTGTCGTACAAGCTTGCCGCGCCCGAGCCCTGCGACTCCTCCATGCGGGCATCCCGGCTTTTTAAATAAGTAACCCCTGCCGCCCAAACCTCCTGCTGCCCGATTGGCGGTAAAAATGATGCATCACTTAATGTTTCCCGCTCACCTGGAACAATTTGCTTTGCCGATTTGATCTTTGACAATAAATATCCCTCCAGGTTATCCCTGTTAATCAGGATATCCCAGGGCTCATCCATAACAAATTGGTCGTCATTGTGCTCCAGCAGGATACCACCGGCAGCGTTAAACAATTTCATGACCAAGTTTAAGGAAATTTTCTGTTAAAAATGGGATTGGATTTTGGCTACTTATTCCGCCGCGTCCTCGCCTTTTTCACCCAGTTTCACAATATCGCCATCTTTAAATAAAATTTCCTTGAGGGTGGCCTGCCAAACCGGTTTTTTGCGCAGTAAAAATTCAAGGTCCATACCGAAATGTTTAAATTCTTCCTGCTGAGCATTTTGCATGATGGCTTTTGCTGATCTATCTTTTTCAACCGATATCCGCTGCTCATACCAGTTAATGGCTTCAGCTTCTTCTGTTAAGGAAACGATCATACGGGCGAATGTCCGGGTTTCGTCGGACAATTCATTTACGGGTTCGTGGTACTGGTCAAATGACATATTTCTTTAAGTTAGAAAAGCGTTTCCGCCCGCTTTTGTTTGCCGGCGCGGGCACAAATCCGGTATTTCATCAAGTAATTTCCCCACTTAATGTAAAACATTCACTTCCAATAAGGTTTATCGATTTCTTCGTGCCATAATTAATCAAGGCTTAAAAGAAAAATTATGGAAAACGAAAAGAACAACGAGTTAATTCATAACGACAATAACCCGGACGGTATTGACCGCCGGGGTTTTTTGGAATGTATGGCCTGGGCCGGCACCGGCGTACTTTTTATGATGTCGGGTGGTGTGCTGAAATCATACGGCATGAGCCAGATGATAGACAAAAACACCGGCAACATTAAAAAAGGGTTGATCTTACCTAAATCTGATTTCAGCTTTGTACAGATCAGCGACAGCCATATCGGCTTCAATAAAGCGGCAAACCCAGATGTTACCGGGACATTGCAGGCCACTATTGCGAAGATCAACGCTATGCCAAGCGCACCTAAATTTATACTGCATACCGGCGACCTTTCGCACCTGGCGCAGGCCGATCAATTTGATACGCTGGACCAATCAATGAAAAGCACAAACAAGCAGGTATTTTATGTACCAGGTGAGCATGATTTAACCGACAACGGCAAATTATATCTTGAACGCTACGGCAAAGGCACCAAGGGCAGCGGGTGGTACAGCTTCGACTCAAACGGCGTGCATTTTGTAGGCCTGGTAAATGCCCTGGTACAGGTTGACGGCGGGATGGGCACTTTAGGCGAAGATCAATTAAAGTGGCTTGCGGACGACTTAAAACGTTACACAAACAGCACCCCGATTGTTGTTTTCGCGCATATACCGCTTTGGGCTGTTTACCCGCAATGGGGCTGGGGTACCAGGGACAGCGAACAGGCGTTATCACTCTTAAAACGGTTTGGATTGGTATCGGTTTTAAATGGCCACATACATCAAACCATTCGTAAGACTGAAGGTAATATTACTTTCCATACAGCCATGTCAACCGCATTTCCGCAACCGGCGCCCGGAAGCGCGCCATCGCCGGGACCAATGAAGGTACCCGCCGAAAAACTAAAAAGCGTGCTAGGCCTAACCGAAGTAAATTATCAGGAACATGACCATACGCTGGCCGTTACCGATAGCCCTTTAATGGAAGCAGCCGCACAGTAATTGCGGCGTTAAGAACACTTTAAAAATAAAACCTATGTCATTTTGATATGCAACAGGCATATCGAAATGACGTAGGCTGGAATTCAATACAAATGAAAAAAACCACATTATTTATATTAATTACCTTAATATCAGGCAGCCTCTTTGCCCAATATAAACCAACGGACCAGGGGTCGTCCCTGCAATTTACCATTAAAAACTTTGGTTTTGATGTTGCAGGCAAATTCACCGGTTTACAGGGCGATATTAAGTTTGACCCGCAAAATCCGACCGGTGACAATTTTGATGTAAGCATTGATGCAGCCACTATAAATACCGATAATAGTTTACGGGACGGCCATTTGCGCGGTGAAACGTACTTTGATGTTAAAAATTTCCCGAGGATACATTTTGTATCCACCAAAGTTGTTTCGTCAAATAAGAACGGGGCGTATGTTATATCCGGTAAGCTTACCATTAAAAAGCAAACCAGGGCCATTACATTTCCATTTACAGCAACGCCATCGGGCGATGGTTACCAGTTTAAGGGATCGTTTAAAATAAACCGGAAAGATTTTGATGTGGGCGGTACAAGCACTATCGCAAACGAACTCGAAGTATCGTTAGACATAACAGCAAAAAAGAACTAGTATATCAGTTAGTAGCCGTTTCATTATGAGCAACGGCCGGTTGACCCACCGGCCTTGTTCAGAGCGGTAAATAACAAGGATTCATTAAAAGCAACACAATGAAAATAAACCGCAAATTATTATTGATCATAGCACTTGCTGCACCTGCAGGTATAGTTGCGGCTACAGCATTCAAACCGCCGGACGAGCTATATGTAAACCTGAAAGTGCTACCCAAAAATATAAGCTCAAGAGACCTGCAAAAAATAATGGTTGACGATTTTGAGGACGGCTTGGGCGTAGCCTGTAATTTTTGCCATTCGGCAGATAAAAATACCGGCCAGCTTGATTTTGCAGCCGATGGCAAACCCGAAAAAGAAATAGCGCGCGAAATGATGCGCACCACAATAAGAATAAACAAAAAGTTTTTTAAAATAAAACACCCGATGATCGGCCAGGCGCTTACAGTAACCTGTAATACCTGCCACAACGGCGTGGCCTTTCCTGATAAGGCAAACGAATAATTGATTGAGCTATATTGTTGTGTGAGTTAGTGGTTAAATAACAGAGAAATCTGTTATGGGCGTTGCAACAGGTAAGTTGCAACGCCTGCAACCATTACAACTTACATCTTGCAGCTTGCAACTTAACCTACCTACCTCTTTATCATTTTATCCTTTAAAATCTCGCTAAGTACCTTTTCGCGCAGGTTTTGGCTGATCGTGATTTTTTCGCTCCCGATATTTAACATATTACCCTCTATGCTTTTAATTTTATCGCGGTTCACAATAAATGATTTATGAACTTTTATAAAAAGGTTTTCGGGCAGCTGTTCCTCTAAACTTTTAAGCGTTATATATACAATCATTTTTTTGGTTGCAGTGTATAACAGCACATAATTCAGCATGGATTCGGCATACAGCAAATCAGTGTATAGTATCTTTTCTATCTGGTTGTCGCATTTAATAAAAAAATAATCGTCCGGGTTCCGTTCGAGTTGTATGATCTGTTTTTTTGTCTCGTAAATTTCCTTTGCTTTATTACATGCTTTTAAAAACCGTTCAAACGGGATAGGCTTTACCAGGTAATCCAATACATCCAGCGAAAAAGCTTCGACAGCATGTTCTACATAGGCAGTTGTCATGATAACACTGGCTGTATTTTTTGAACTTTTTAGAAAGTTGACCCCGTTTATCACGGGCATATTGATATCCAGGAAGATAAGGTCGACCACGTTATCATTAAGTAACGATAGCGCTTTCGCGGGATTTTCAGCCTGGCCCACTAATTCTAAAAAATCAATATCGCCAATAAATTCTTCTATCAATTTTCGGGCAATAGGCTCATCGTCAATGATGATACATTTTAATTTCATGCGAACTGGAGTTTTAATGTCGCTTCATAGTCATTTTCACCCTCTTTAAAATAAAGCTGGTGCCTTTCGGGATAGAGTAATTCAAGCCTGCGTTTTAAATTAACGATACCTATTCCTCCCCGGTCGAGAAACGCGGGGGTAGCTCGCCGATGCTCGGTGGTGTTGTATACGTGAAAGATAAACTGATTGCCGGTGACGTCCAACTTAATGCAGATCTTATTTTCCCGATCAGTAAAACTGCTGACAAATTTAAAGGCATTCTCAATAAGGACTACCAGCAATAGCGGGGCTATGGTACGGTTTTCCGGTTCAGCATCTATTTCAACATTTACTTTAAGATGTTCGTCTTTGCGGATCTGCTGAAAAGAAATGTAATTGCGGATGTATTCTATTTCTTTTTCGAGGCTGATATTGTCGTCGCTGCAATCATACAGCTGGTAGCGTAACAACCCCGAAAACTTTAGCAGAATATTACGCGCGGCCTGGTTTTGCTTGTCGATATGCCCGTAAATCGTATTTAACGAATTAAAAAGCGCATGGGGGTTAATTTGCGCCTTTAAAAAATCAAGTTCCTGTTTTATTTTTTCTTTTTCCAATATCGCCAGCCGCTGCTGATTATAAATCTTGTCAATAATCATCTTACCGAATATAAATAGCTGCACCCAGATAAAAATATTCAGCAACGAAGTAAAGTACAAAGCCGAAAACACAATGTGAAAGTTATCATTAAAAAAATGAAGGCTCATTTGCCGGGCCACCAGCGCCCTCAGCAACGCCGAAAAAGCGATCAGCAAAAATGTATATAATACAAAAAAAACGTATTTCCTCTGCTTTAAAAAGCTGGGAAATATAAAATAAACAACGGTATAATAATCCGCTATTATAAACAACAGGTAGCAAAATTCTACCGTCATGGTTTTGTTTAGCGAAAAGGAATAATTGCGAAAAACAAAAACCCACAGCAAATAGATACCAAGCCAGAATAAACAGTGATAAATGAGATTATTCTTCACATTAAACAAATAATCCCAAATATATCAATGTCTTTAGTGCTTTTCGCTTTTATTACACCATCTAAGTGAAACGCTTGATGACCGTGACCGACAGAGGCAGGCCGACCTTGATCGATTAACCCGCATGCTTTTTTATCTTAATAAAAACCAGTTTTGAAGTTGGCGTATTGCTTCTTTCGGCTACGCTATCGATCGGCACCAATACATTGGTTTCAGGATAATACGTTGCGGTATTGCGTTCGGGGATATTGTAGGGCACAACTACAAACAGACGGGCTGCTCTTTCGACACCGCCATGATAATTAAATAAATCAACCCTGTCACCCGGTTTCAGGCCGGCCAGCTCTATGTCTTTTTCGTTCATAAAAATAACGCGCCGCTCGTTGTGCACTCCGCGATAGCGGTCCTCCAGTCCATAAATAGTGGTATTGAACTGGTCATGACTTCGGATGGTGGTCATCATATATTCATCGCCGGCAAGTTTGTGGCTAATTGGTTTGTTAACCGAAAAAACAGCTTTGCTGCCGTGTTTCTCCGTTTCAAACTTCCCCGTACGTGGACCGTTAGGCAAATAAAAGCCGCCGGGCTGCCGTACCCGCCTGTTATAGTCTTCAAAGCCCGGGATCACCTTTTCGATGATGTTACGCACCTCATCATAACTGTTTGCATATTTATCCCAGTCAATAACGGTGCGGGTACCTAATGTAGCTTTGGCCAGCTCGCATACAATTTTGGTTTCACTCATAAACTCATTTGAAATAGGGTCTAAAACCCCTTTTGACATTTGCACAACGCCCATCGAGTTTTCGCAGCTTATAAATTGTGCTTCTCCATTCACTATATCTTTATCACTGCGTGCAAGGGTTGGCAGAATGATCGATTCTTCGCCATGTACCAGGTGACCGCGGTTTAACTTCGTTGAGATATTTACGGTAAGCTTCATCTTTCGCAATGCCTCGGCAGTAAATGTTGTATCCGGCGTTGACGAAAGAAAATTGCCGCCCATGGCAAAAAAAACTTTCAATTTACCTTCATGCATCGCTTTGATCGAATCGACGACATCGTATCCATGCTCCCTTGGCGGCTCAAAACCGAAAACTTCTTTCAGCTTGTCCAATTGCTTTTCGTAAGGCTTATCATAAATCAGCATTGTCCGGTTACCCTGTACATTGCTATGGCCCCGCACAGGGCACAACCCGGCCCCCGGTTTGCCTATGCTGCCTTTAAGCAGGATAAGGTTTGCTATTTCTTTTATGGTATCAACGCCGTTAATATGCTGTGTTATGCCCATTGCCCAGCAGATGATTATCCTGCTCTTGTGTTTCAGCATATCAGCGGCTTCTTTTACCTGGCTAAAGGGTACGCCTGCTTCTTTTGCCAGTTCCTTAGGGTTACTTGTAACCAGGTCTTCAATAAATTCCTGATAACAAACCGTGTTCTTTTGAATGAAATCATGGTCGAATACCGTTCCCGGCATTTCCTGCTCGGCGTCGTAAAGCAATTTTTCAATCGCCTTAAAAAGTGCCATATCGCCGTTTATTTTTATCTGCAGATACAAATCGGCCAGCTGTGTGCTCATGCCCAGGAAACCGGGTACTGTTTGCGGGTTTTTAAATGCCATTAACCCGGCTTCTTTCAACGGATTTATGGCTATAATTTTCGACCCGTTCTTTTTAGCCTTCTCGAGTGCGCTAAGCATACGCGGATGATTGGTACCGGGATTTTGACCCATGATGATGATCACATCCGTTTCATAAAAATCGTTAAGCGTTACCGTGCCTTTGCCGATCCCGATAACATCGCCTAAAGCCACACCCGACGACTCGTGGCACATGTTTGAGCAATCGGGCATATTATTGGTACCATACTCCCGCACAAAAAGCTGGTAAACAAATGAGGCCTCGTTGCTTGTACGTCCGGACGTATAAAAGGCTGCTTCGTCCGGTGAGTTTAGGCTGTTTAAATGCCCGGCGATCTTTTTAAATGCTTCCTCCCAACTGATTGCCTGGTAATGCGTGCCGCCTTTCGGCAGATAAACCGGTTGCGCGATGCGGCCTTTCTTACCTATTTCGTAATCATTTAACTTTGCCAGGCCGGCAACTGAGTTTTGGGCGAAGAATTCGGGCGTTAACTTTTTAGTTGTCGCTTCTTCGGCCAGCGCCTTTGCCCCGTTCTCGCAATATTCGGCGATCGGCGAACGGTCATCATCCGGGTCAGGCCAGGCACAGCTCGAACAATCAAAACCACCCTTTTTGTTCATGTGGAAGAGGCCTTTCATGCCTCTTAGTATGCCGTCTTCGCCTAAAACATCTTTCCCGGCCTCATAAACAGCGGGGATACCGGCTGCCCATTTTTTGGGCTCGCTTAGCTTCAAATCCAGTAATTCCTCCGGATTTTCGGCTGATGGTTGTTCAATATTTTTGCTCATATCGCTGTATGATTAGAAACCGATAATATGTCAGAGTCGGAAATGCAACTCGCATAGTTTACTCACCCGATCCACGCTTCGCTGAATCACCCTCTCTCCGGCAAGCAGGAAAGAGGGTTAGGTGACTTTAAATATTTTTTTATCCATGAAATTTCTTTGCTAAAGGATTGGGATAATTATCGCTTTGATCCTCATCTACCTTATCCAGGCAGGTGAAATCTTTTTCGACAAGTAAATGCAGCTTGCCGCTGGCATTCTCAAAACCCACCTTATCGGTATTTTCCCATTCGATTAACTTGCTTTTTGGCATATACAGGGTAATGGTGCTGTTTACCAGGTTAGCTGATAACTCTTCCTCATCCGTAACTTGCAGCGCATATAGAAGTGATTGCTCACCGAAATCAATTTTATCTTCAAGGAAGCCAACTTTTGTTAATTGTGCAACGTCAGATTGGGTGAGCCTATATCTGAGCGAGTTGCCTTTAATACGTAGTTTCATAAACGGGTAGTATTATGCGGTGTGCCGCGGTGTAAATATTGAAACGTTTATCCCTCAAAAAACCGGCCAGCGTAATGTCAAACTCTTCAGCCAGCTCAACTGCCAGGCTGGATGGCGCCCCGACCGAGGCAATAATAGGGATGCCGGCCATGGCGGCCTTTTGCACCAGCTCAAAGCTGGCCCTCCCACTCAAAAGCAGCACCGATTGGTTTAACAGCAAGTTTTTGTTAAGGGCCGCGCCAATCAATTTGTCGAGCGCATTATGCCGTCCTACATCCTCGCGGGCCAGCAGCAGTTCGCCGCTTAAATTAAATAAAGCCGAGGCATGCAACCCGCCTGTATCGGCAAAAACCTGTTGGTGCTGCCGCAGTTTGTCGGGAAGCTGGTGCAGTATTTCGCTTGTTATGGTTTGATCGTCGTTTACAGGCTGAGTGAAGGCGCTTACTGTACGAATAGCATCGATGGAACCTTTGCCACAAACGCCGCAGCTGGATGTGGTGTAAAAATTGCGTTCGGTATTTTGAAGATTGGTTATAATATCTTCCCTTAAGCTTACCTGTATCACGTTTTCCTTATTCTCCGTGCATGCGATAAAACAGTGATCTGCGACCAGGATGTCTTTGCTGTTTTTAATGATGCCTTCGGTGAATAGAAAACCCGTTGCAAGTTCGGCATCATGCCCCGGCGTGCGCATGGTAACCGAAATATTTTTAATGATCCGGTTGTCGGCTTCACCATATTCGAGTCGTATCTCTAATGGTTCTTCAATGGCAAGGGCGTCCGTAGTTTCATCATTTACTAAATGCGTAACTTTTATTACCGGTACCCTTTTTATCGAATGCTCAGCCATAATCAAATATACAATTTTAGCGGCGAGATGTTTCGAATTGAAGTTTGTGGCAATACAATATTATCCGCGCCCTGACCGTATCTATTCTGTTATTGAAGATATTAGAATATTTACATTATATATACTTTTTTTGCCCTAATTTTGAAGTGATGAAAATTAAAGTTCTGGCATTTGGTATTTCAAAGGATATATTCGGAAGCTCATCCGTCAGTTTAGAACTTTCGAATGATGCAACCGTGTATAACTTAAAATATGTGCTGGAGCATCAATACCCGAGGCTCGGGCAATTGGCCTCGTATATGGTGGCCGTAAATAATGAATATGCCCTTCCGGGGGATACGATACACGAACGGGATGAAATTGCCATTATTCCACCGGTAAGCGGGGGGTAACAGACCTGTATTTGTGTCCATTCCCTTGTCTGTGTCCTCACAGGCAACCTAACGAAATTGCTTTTGAAAACCCAAATCCAAATATTATCCGCGCCATTAAACATTCAATCCTGTGTTGACTGGATCATGTCGCCTGAATCGGGCGGGATAGACGTGTTTATTGGCACCGTACGCAATGCCACCAAAGGCAAGCCGGTTGTGCGGCTGGAGTTTGAAGCTTATGAGCCGATGGCGCTGGCCGAGATGGAAAAAATAACAAAGCAGGCATTTGAAAAATGGCCGGTTCAAAAAGCATTGATCCATCACCGTACAGGAATTTTAGAAGTAGGAGAAGTGCCCGTAATAATTGCTGTATCCGCCGCCCACCGCGCCGCAGCCTTTGATGCCTGCCGTTTTATCATTGATACCCTGAAACAAACCGTCCCGATATGGAAAAAGGAAATTTTTGAGGACGGCGAGGTTTGGGTAGCAGCGCATCCGTAGGTGGAGATTAGCGATTAAAGGCTAGTGATTGGAGATTAGAGATTAGTCAAAAATAAGAGCCTTATGTTTCGGCAAAAATAACTTAGGCGGTGACATTGTTTTGTCAGTGTGTTCAGGTGTACCAGGGGTGTCCACGTGTACCAGGTGTGTCCACGTGTACCAGGTGTGTCCACGTGTGCCGGGTGGTACACCCGTATCTCTTTCACAAAATGACACAGTCTCGATTTATCTTATGCATACTCCGTACAACTAAAACTATTAAGTTATACATAAGAAAAATGGATTGGTTACTAATCTCCAACCTCTAACCTCCAATCTCCATCCACGCCTTTAGTCCGCCCTCGAGCGAAAAAACATTGGCATCGGGTAATTTTTGTTTAATGATCTTCACCGCTTCACCGCTGCGTTTGCCTGATGCGCAATACAGCACTGTTTTAACATTTGCCGGAAGTTTTTCGATGTACGGATAAAGCTTATCCAGCGGCACATGCTTGCCGCCGATATTAAATTCTTCTCTTTCTGATTTTGTGCGGATGTCGACCAGTTCAAGCGAATGTGCTGCGAGCCCCTGTTTCAGCTCGGCAACGGAAATCATCGGTATCACGAATGTTTCAGCTAAACCGGTAATGTGGGTACCTGTAACATCGCCTATCTTGATGATCCGGCTTTGCAGGCTCTGCGCGTCAAAAACCAATACTTTACCGGCAAGCAACTCGCCGGTTTTTGTAATATATTTGATCACCTCGTTGGCTTGCATACAGCCAATGATGCCTGCCAGGGTCGGAATCACACCGCCGTCGGCGCAATTGGGGATCTGCGAGGCGTCCACGTTGGGGAAAAGATCCCGGTAATTGGATGTTTTTTCACCATGTTCATTCACTACATTCCAGACAGCTACCTGGCCCTCGAATTGATAAATGGCGCCATACACCAATGGCTTACCTGTAATAACGGCCGCATCATTCAATAAATATCGGGTATCGAAATTGTCTGTTCCATCCACAATGATATCGTAATCAGCAATAATATCCATCACGTTTACCGATGTAATGCTTACGTCATGCACCACTACTTTTATATCAGGGTTCTGCTTTTGCAGCTGCACACCGGCAACAATCGCTTTCTTTTTACCGGCATCAGCCGGCGTGTACAATATCTGACGGTGCAGATTGCTAATGGAAACAGTGTCGAAATCGGCGATGCCTAAGGTGCCTATGCCTGTTGCAGCTAAATATTGAGCTGCCGGGCAGCCTAGTCCGCCGGCGCCAACCACCAGCACTTTTGCCTGTTGTAAAAGGCGCTGTGCGGATTCGCTGAACCCCGGTAACGCTATCTGGCAGGTATATCTTAAAAAATCAGGTTTCATGTCGCGGCTAATTTTTGGTGAAGCACACCCTTGATGTGCTCCAGTTCTTCAGGCGTATTTACGTTAGTTAAAGTATCGGGGTTGGGTGCGTTTAACAAAGTGATATCACTATTGATCAAAACCTTGCGCGGGCACGAATACCCCTGCGATAAAAATGAAAGCAAAACCGGGTAGCTTTTTGGCTCCCAAATGGTAATAAGCGGTTCGGGGAATCCATCAAAAACGTTTTTATAGGTAGTAGCTATTGATGACGCATTTCGATTAGCTGTTAAATGTTGCAGCGTTTCGCTATCCATTAAAGGCAAATCGCAGGCGACAACCAGCCATGCAGAATCCGGCTTTTCGCGAAAAGCCGACAAAACAGCTCCATATGGGCCTAAGCCTGTAAAAGTATCTGGCAATGTATCGTACTCCGTAATTATCTCCTGCCGCTGCTCGGGGCGGCACGAAATAAATACTTCTTTACAGATCGGCTTGAGTATATCGGCAGCATGATAACGCTGTTCTTTGCCATGCCAGTTCACGACGCCTTTGTCAAAGCCCATCCGCTCACTTTTACCGCCAGCCAGCACCAATCCATTTAATTCGGGCCTGGCCTGCAGCATTTCGGCCTTAAAAAAAGCAATGATTTTTTCAGTCTCATCGGTCCGGTAAACGGGTAACTGCTGCCAGTCTGGTACGGCTTCTTTTATAAAATCAAATATCTCTGCATCATCAGCCAGCAATATCATTTTAACATTCGTGAGCTGGTCTATTCGTTTTTGCAGCGAGGCTGCCTTGTTGTTGTATATGATCACCACCTGCGCATTAGCCTGGTGGTGGTTGCCATTCACCAAAACCATATCTGCCGCAGCAAATGCGCCACGTAGTTGAAACGGGTTAAATGATTGCTGGTAGTTTAACTGTTGAAAGTTTACTTGTTCGGTATAATCCAATATCGCGCCGCCTGCCAGGCGCCCGGGCGGCAAAACAACTTCATCAGTATGTGCGGCATCGGCGTAAGCACATTTGTATTGCGGTGACAGCGCGTTTATAATTTGATCAGCAAGTATTTTTATGAGGGTACACGGTCCGCCGACAATGGCCCATTCATTACGGCCGAAATTACCGTATGAAGGTCGGGACATTTTTGCATGTCTCCCCTCTTTGCCTGCAGGCAGGTTATGTTCTTTTGAAATCACGTTTACCTCCTGTTTTTTCGATGAGCTTCGTTTCACTGATAACGATGTCGTGACTCATCGCCTTACACATATCATAAACCGTTAACGCGGCGATCGAGGCTCCTACCAGCGCCTCCATTTCAACACCTGTTTTGGCCGTAATGCTGGCTGTGCAATCAATAACCACCTCCCGGCCGCTTAAGCTGATGGCGATATTACAATTATCCAAACCTAATGGATGACAAAGCGGTATCAAATCTCCGGTCTTTTTTGCAGCCATGATGCCGGCAATAATCGCCGTTTGAAAAACAGAGCCTTTTTTTGTTTGCAGATCGCCGTTGGTTAGCTGCACCAATACTTCGGCAGGCAGTACAACAATGCTGCGTGCGGTAGCCGTACGGTTGGTAACCTTTTTTTCGGTTACATCCACCATTGTTGGGTTGCCCTGATTATCGATATGACTTAGCATTGATTACATTGATTATTTTTTGATTTCACGGATCAGAATTGCCATATCCTGAATACCTCTCCTTTTTTAAACTCATTCCGCTCGAGCGGGAGTTCCATAAAAGCGTCTGCATCAGCTAAGTTAGCAAAATCGCCCGAACCATTTCCTTCAACGGGGATAGCCATTAACTGGCAATGCTCGTTATTATACAGCTTTACCTGTAAAAAACATTTTAACTGAGGCTGAAAGCTGAATCGATTATTCAAAACAGCAAATCGAGGCGGTTTGGTCAACTGGCCCGAAGCAGTGTGCAGCCAGGGCAAAAAATATCGGTAAACACACATAAATGTAGCTACCGGGTTACCCGGAAAAGCAAATACCAGTACACCATTTTCATGTTTCCCAAACCAAAAAGGCTTACCCGGCCGCTGCTGTACTTTGTGAAAAAGTGTCTTAACGCTCAATTCTTCAAGCGCCTTTGGGATATGGTCGAACTTACCCATGGATATGCCGCCGCTAAGCAGCAATACATCGTAATTTTGCAGGCAGTTGCTTAATTGCTTTTTTATAATGGCAGGATCATCGGGGATATGAAGCAGGTCGGCATCCAGGTTGTTCTGTTTCAATACAGCCTGAATAGTATAACTGTTTGACCTCCTGATCTGGTACGGCGAAGGTGTTTCAGCCACGTCCACCAGTTCATCGCCTGATGAAATGATAGCTACCCGGGGCATCTTTTTTACCCTGACCTCTGATTCGCCTACCGATGCGATCAGGCTGATAAGCGCGGGAGTGATTACCTCCCCTACGCCGGCAACAATGTCATCCAGTTTTTTATCCTTGCCGCGGTGATGAATATTCTGGTCTTTTTTTATTTCACTGGTAACCAAAGTTGCCAGCCCCGCCCGCAATTCAAGGTCCTCATAACGGATAACCGTATCAGCCGATGAAGGCAGCATCGCACCTGTCATGATTTCCACACACTCGTTATGCTCATCAATTTCTATAGGTTGATCGCCTGCAGCCTGGGTGGCTTTAATATGGAAGGTACTGATTCCATTTTCGATAGCCTCATATTTCACCGCTATCCCGTCCATGGTTACCCTGTTAAATGGCGGCAGGTCCCTGTCGGTTTTGATATTTTCCGCCAATACCCTGCCTAACGACATTTCAAAGGGCACTATCTCCACGCCATACTCGGCAGTTTGTGCAAGTATTATCTTTTCGGCTTCCTCAACAGTTATCATAGTGCCGGTATTATTATTTAATTAACCTAGCCCCCAATGCTGGCCATAGACTCATGAACGCCTGCCCCCTCTACCCGAGCCCGTTCGGCTTCCCATCCGTTTTTTTCCTTGTGCTGAAACGCATTTATAAGGATGTGTTTGAGCTGCTCGTCACCAGTTCCCTGCCTTATCAGGTCTTTAATATTCAGCCCGCCGCCCGCATACAAACAGGTTTTTAATTCGCCCGTAGGCGTAATACGTATCCGGTTGCAGGTTCCGCAAAAAGTACGCGAATATGCTGCTATAACGCCAACGCTTCCCTGGTGACCTGGTATCTGGTAATTGTAAGCGGTTGAATTTGGAGGGTCAGGAAGTTTTTGGATCGAGGGGTATTTATCCTTTATTTCATCAAGGATACGCACATGATTCCATTGTATACCGCTGTAAACATGCCCATCGCCATTAAATGGCATTTCTTCAATAAAACGTACGCTAACCGGCAATTCTTTTGTAAGGGCGGCCAACGGGATAATATCCTGCGTGTTTTGCCCATCCATTACCACCGCGTTTATTTTTACCTCAATATCATGCTTTAACAGTTCCTCCAGCGTTTCCATCACATTGGAAAACTCGTCCCGCCGGGTAATCTTAAAAAAGCGGCCTGCATCTAAGGTATCCAGGCTTAAATTAACCGACTTTACGCCAATCTTTTTTAGTTCCGGAACATGGGGTGCGGTTAAAACACCGTTGGTTGTAAGCGTCAGCTCATTTAAACCATCTAATTTTGACAGGGCAGTCATAAACTGCATGATGTCTTTGCGCACGAAAGGCTCTCCGCCTGTAATGCGTATTTTTTCAATACCCATCCCCACCAGCAATGAACATGTCTGAAACATTTCTTCGTAGGTCATCAACTCCTTGCGCGACAGCCAGTTCAGCCCTTCCTGCGGCATACAATAAAAGCAGCGCAGGTTACACCTGTCTGTTACCGCCAGCCGCAGGTAATTGATTTTCCGTCCGTGATTATCCGTTAACAATTAGTTATGTTTTAATTAAATTTAAAAGGGCATCGCCGCTTACGTGAATAATTATTCTGTAAAAATAAAGATAACAAGTTATCACAATGTTGATTAAATGTATTTTTATAAGATTTTTACAATGCAGTTTAACAAAATAGCCCGTAATTGCCATAGAAAAACATGAACAACATGGCTATATATTTGTTGATATACCGTTACCAATAGTTAACAGGGTTGAAAGAGTTACACGACATCGTAAAGGCGTTTGACATCGCCAATAAAGCCGGGAAACAAACGGCATTAGCCACAGTAGTGCTGGTGGAAGGGTCATCGTACCGCCGCGCAGGCGCGCGCATGCTGGTTACGGAAGACGGGGAACTGACTGGCGCTATAAGCGGCGGATGCCTGGAGGGCGACGCATTGAGAAAAGCCAGGCAGGTAATGGTGCAAAACAAACCTATGCTGGTAACTTACGATACAACCGATGAAGACGACGCTAAATTGGGCGTTGGCTTAGGTTGTAATGGAATAATCCACATACTTATTGAGCCCATATTTTCGGTTGAAAGGGATAATCCCATTCAATTATTCAAAATATTTTTAGGAAAGCGCGAGCCGGTGGTATTAATCACCATGTTTTCCTTAAATGACAAAAAAGGCCCCCAGCCCGGAACTTGCTTGCTGTTAAAACAGGATGAAACGCTAAAAGGAACTTTCCCCGATGCGGAAATAAAAGACGTTTTGCTGGCCGACGCCAAATATGTACTACAAAACGGCAACTCGGTAACCAAAACCTATGTGTATGGCAATAAGTTTACCTGTTTTATTGAACTGCTGCAGCCGGCGGTTTCACTGGTGGTATTTGGTGCAGGCAACGATGCAATACCGGTGGTACAATTCGCTTCCATTTTAGGCTGGCATATTACGTTAGTGGACGGACGGGCAAATTATGCTGTTGCGGGCCGTTTTCCCCTGGCTAAAAAGATAATTATTTCAAAGCCTGAACTGGCCTTATCGCAACTTACGTTAGATGAACGTACCGTAGTTATTTTAATGACGCATAATTATAACTACGATATGGCGATGTTAAAGCAGCTATTGCCGCTTGAACTGCATTATGTGGCTGCCCTTGGCCCGAAAAAAAGACTGGAACGCATGTTCGATGAGTTGCGAAATGAGGGCATGAAGATTACTTCCGGGCAATTGGCAAGCATTTACGGGCCGGCAGGGCTGGATATCGGCTCGGAAAATTCGGACGAAATCGCCCTGTCTGTGATTGCTGAAATGCAAGCTGTATTAGCGAAACGAGCAGGAACCTCACTGCGGGATAAACCAACCATCCACGATAGGGAACCGGAGTCGCTTATTCACCAGGAACTTATTCCTGTCGAAATCAATCATTTTAAATGACCGGCCTCGTTATCCTCGCGGCCGGCGCTTCGACTCGCCTGGGCCAACCCAAACAAAACCTCGTCTATCAAAACAAAACACTTCTTCAACAGGCAATTGAAACAGCCCTGGCCTCTGTATGCCGGCCAGTAATAGTCATACTGGGTGCAAACACCGAAGTGACCAGGCCAACCATTGAAACACAGCCGGTTCATATCTTTCATAATAAAGACTGGAAAGAAGGCATTGCATCTTCCATCAGGCTGGGGGTAGCCGAATTGAAAAAATTTGAGCCGGCTATAACCTCAATTATTTTAATGCTTTGCGATCAGCCTTTTATAACCACATCTCTGCTCAATGAACTTGTTCACGCTAAAGAAAAGAATGGAATAATAGCCTGCGCCTACAATGACACCATTGGCGTACCCGTTTTATTTGATGCTAAATATTTCGACGAGCTTTCGTTGTTGACAGGTGCAGATGGCGCTAAAAAACTTTTAGTGAAATATCACGATAAGGTCTTTACCGTATCTTTTCCCCAGGGAAGTATAGATATAGATACGGTTGAGGACTTTGAAAGAATTAAGTAAACTTAAACTTACCGGCTTTATTTCAAAAACTTATAAATCGTAACCGTTTTATAAACATCACCCGGTTTAAGCACAGTTGACGGGAATTGCGGCTGGTTCGGAGAGTCGGGAAAATGCTGCGTTTCCATGGCAAAGCCGGTGCGGCGCTCATCCTTTTTCCCGCCAAGCATGGTATGATCTCCCGACATAAAATTGCCGCTGTAAAATTGCAAACCAGGCTCAGTGGTAAATATTTCCATTTTGATGCCACTTTGGTCGCCGGTAACCGCCGCGATTGGTGTATTAATGTCGTGTTTATCCAGTACAAAATTATGGTCGTAGCCTTTGCCTCTTTTTAATTGTTCGTCGTTGTTATCTATCCGGCTGCCGATAGTCGCTGGTTTCGTGAAATCAAAAGGTGTACCTGCAACCGACTGAATTTTTCCAGTTGGAATTAATACAGAATCAACAGGTGTAAAATTAGCCGCTTTCAATTCAACCAGGTGGTTCAAAATGGTGCCACTACCAACGCCGTTAAGGTTAAAATACGAATGGTTGGTTAAGTTTACTATGGTTGTTTTATCAGTAGTCGCCTCATAGCTTATCTTAAACGCATTGTCATCTGTCAGTTCGTAGGTTACTTTGCAATTGAGATTGCCCGGAAAACCTTCTTCCATATCTTTTGACAGATACGTAAATGTAATGGATTGGCTGTTTATCTGTTTAACATCCCATATTACATCATTAAATCCTTTTTTTCCGCCGTGCAGCGTATTGGGTTTGTTATTTATGTACAGATCGTAGCCATGGCCATCCAGCACAAAATGGCCTTTGGCTATGCGGTTGCCGTAACGTCCTACCGTGGCACCATAATAGGCGGACATTGCCTTTTTATAGCCATCGATATTATCAAACCCTATTACCACATCCGTTAACTTTCCCGCTTTATCGGGCACAGCGAGGCTGAGCAGGTGTGCGCCGTAATTTGTAACGGCGGCGGTTACGCCATTTTTATTTTTTAATATATAAAAGTGAGACTGTTTGCCATCAATTGTCTTTTCAAATCCTGCAGCAGGCGGTAAAATTATCAAGGTGGTTGTATCGGTCATAATCGTTGTAGCAGATGTTTTATGGGCAGGCTGATTACAAGCAGCCAAAGATAAAATACAAGCCGGTAAAAGTACAGCCTGGAGATGT
The DNA here is from genome assembly GCA_028288025.1 of Mucilaginibacter sp. Classification (GTDB taxonomy): domain Bacteria; phylum Bacteroidota; class Bacteroidia; order Sphingobacteriales; family Sphingobacteriaceae; genus Mucilaginibacter. The sequence continues at coordinate 214,017 of JAQBOM010000003.1, forward strand.
TTAAAAAGGATATTCATCAGTTGCTAAATTAATAAATGAATTATTGTTCGGTTAATTTATCCTCAATAAAAACAAACGTTAAAACTCCAGTTCGCCAAGCTGAACTACGGCACTATCGCAAATATAAGTAGGCACAATTCCCGTTGCCGTTATCCGCGTTTCAACTTCATTGGGGAGTGTATTTCCGGTTAACACCAGTACCGTATCCAGGCCAAATTTGTTGCCGCCTAATATATCCGTATGCAGTGTATCGCCTACCATTACTATTTCCTGCTTGTTTATGGCCCGGTATTCCCGTATCAGGTCGTACGCGAACATAAACATTTGTGAGTCCGGCTTCCCGAAACGGATAAACTCCTTACCCACAATGTTTTCTATCATAGACGCTATCCCGCCAATCGCAATAGATACATCATGTACCGAAAGCGGGTAGGCATGATCAGTGTTGGCCACAATAACAGGGATCGTTCTTTTACGCAAAATATTAACCGCCTTGTTCAGGTCATCAAACCAGTTAAAGCCTTCATCGTCCAGGAATATCAGCGCATTCACTTTATCGATATTAGTGCTGTTTACTTCGCTTACGGGCAACGTGTGCAATCCGGAAGTATCGATATAATGAGCGGAGTCGGGTGTGCCGAGGTAAGCAACTATGCCATCTTTTACCTTCAGGTCCAAATATTCCTTGGTCAGCATACCTGATGAAACAATACGATCGGATGTAATAGCGGTCAATCCCATCCTGTGATAGGATTCTGCTAATTGCGCCGGACTGCGCGATGCATCATTGGTAACAATATAATACTCTTTTTTTTCAGCATCGAGGTAAGCAAAGGTTTTTTCGATGCCTGGTACCAGCCCCTGGTAGGTTTTAATCACACCAAATGCGTCAAAGAAAACGATGTTATACCTGTCGATTATCGATTTAAAGTTTTCGATGCGTTTCATGTGTGTTATAAAAGTTGTAGATGTTGTAAAGGTTGTAAGGGTTGAATTCTTAATAACTTTTTCAACCACTACAACATTTACAACCTATTTCAAACCTATCTTATCCCCAACGCGTCAATAATCTTTTCTGCATTAAAATCCCGGTCGACTGAGGGTAAATATATCTCGAAAGCCTCGGACTGCAATTTTTTTGCGTACTGTTCATTGAAAAAGTACTTGCCGTCTTTTATCACGTAATTTAATATAAAAAAACGGTAAGCTTCCTTTAAAAACCTGATCTCGTCGGCTGTTACAGGGTTTATTTTATGATATTCCTTCAAAAAAACAATAAACCTGTCCTCCATCATGGTGTTGATAACGTAACTGAATACCGTTCGGTCACCAACGTCTGACACTACCCTGCTAAAAAAATAAAAATCGAGCAAGCGGTAACTCATCCTGAACCAGTCGTAATCCCAGCGTGAATACAGCTCCAGGTTTGATGTGACCGAAAAATTGCCAATATTCCAATCAATGAAAACCGGGATTATCTCGAACGATTTCATATTGTAATTGGATCGGTTTTTCAGGAACAGGTCGCAGTGGTATTTTAAAAAATCGACCTGCATGGCCGTCCCGAAATTTTTCTCGTTGGTTTCCAGCTGATGCTGTAAGGCAAAAATATCGGTACGTAAAGTCTTGGATGATTTTGGCAGCACGTTTTTTACACGCGAACATGCCTTATGAAATTTGCCGAGCTGCTGGCCCAGCTTCTTAATGTGATGTTCCTCAAGTCGCCGGGGCAAGCTGTCGAGTATACGGCTTGGGTTATAAAAAATAACCCAGGCATCCGTTTTGCCATGCTTGTACCGGTAAATATAAACCCGGTTGTTTTTTAACAACGATTTTGCCAGCAGGTTCTCAAAGGGATAAAGCAGGTTATTCGACAGGCTATGGATGATGCGGTGGTCCTCTTTAAAATGCTCGTATTTGCCAAAGTATGAGAGTTTGGCAATAACCATATCATCATCCTTGAAGGTGATGCGGAACACGTGGTTGGTTGAAACCATCGCGCTGATATCTTCGATCTTTTTGATAGATTTTGAAGCATCATAACCTTCCCAGGCCTTTATTAAAATCTCTTCATAATCCAGTTGTATTTCAACTTTCGAAGCCCTTACCGGGAACAATGGACTAATAAGGTTTTCAGGATGTAATTCGATCTCTTTACTCACGGCAGCTATTATATAATTTCAAAATACCTCTTCAGCTCCCAATCGGTTACGCTTTTCGCGAATTGGCGGCATTCCCACAAACGCGTGTTGGTAAAATGGTCAACAAACGGTTCGCCAAACAATTCTTTGGCTACAGCCGACTCTCTCATTTGAATTGAGGCGTCGTACAGGTTTGATGCGATACTGCCATTCTTTTTATCCAGGTAGCCGTTGCCTTTGGTTGGAGGTGTATCTAACGAAAGTTTATTTTTTATGCCATATAACCCTGAGGCTAACGCAGCGGCCATGGCAAGGTATGGGTTGGTATCCGCCCCGGGGATGCGGGTCTCCAACCGGGTATAAGTTTCGGATGGATGTAAAACGCGGAAAGCTGTAGTGCGGTTTTCAACACCCCACGTCATAGTGGTCGGCGCCCACGCCCCTTCAACCAGTCGTTTATAGCTGTTAATGGTAGGCGCGTACATCGGCAACAAATGTGGCAGGCAATACAACTGGCCTGCCAGGTACTGCTTATGCAGATCGCTCATATTGTACTGATCATCTGCACGGTAAAAAAGATTTTGGGATTGGTCTTTGGTCCACAGACTTTGGTGGATATGTCCGCCGCAGCCAGGCAGGTTTTCGTTCCACTTGGCCATAAATGAGGCCATGATGCCATGTTTGTATGCTATCTCCTTAACGGCTGTTTTAAACAACACCGCACTATCGGCGGCCTTTAAAACGTGATCGTGCATAAGGGCGGCTTCAAATACCCCGGGACCGGTTTCGGTATGCATTCCCTCTACCGGTATATTAAATTTTAGCAGTTGGTTAAATAAGCCGCTATAAAAATCGTCCTGCTGCGAGGTGCGCAAAATTGAATAGCCAAACATTCCCGGCGTAAGGGTTTCTAATTTACTAAAATCTTTTTCCTTCAGGGTTTGGGGCGTTTCCCTGAAGTTGAACCACTCAAATTCCTGCGCAAACTCCGGGTGATAACCCATGTCCGCACACTGCCTGGCAATTCTTTTAAGCAAGCTGCGGGGGCACACCGCCAGGTCGTTTCGGTCAGCTTTACTAAAGTCGGCCAAAAAAAAGGGAATATCATTCTGCCATGGTACGGTACGAAAAGTAGAAAGATCAACACGCGCGGGCTGGTCGGGATAGCCGGTATGCCAGCCGGTGTGTTGTACATTATCGTAAACGGCATCGCTGCTGTCCCAGCCAAATACCACGTCGCAAAAGCCATAGCCATCTTTAAGGCCATCGACAAATTTTTTATGGTGAATTACTTTTCCGCGTAAAACGCCGTCGATGTCGGCGAAAGCGAATTTTATTTTTTTTATATCGTTTTCCTTCAGGTAGGAAATGATCTGTTCCTCATTCATGATATGTGCAACATAATTGGCGGGGCAATTTAAGCAAGATAAGTAGAATGCTGAACAATAAAATCAATCTGTTTGTTTGTTCATCCCTGTTGTCTGTGTCCTCACAGGCAACTTCCGTATTGTTTATGTGGGCTCAAACAATGGGAAGGGAAAGAAAAAAAAATCCCCCGGCTAAGCCAGGGGATCGGTAATATATTGCAGTTAGGGTGATTAAACTTTTGCTGATTTAACAGTTTTAATAATAACCGCCGCAACTTTATACGGATCGGCAGCTGAATTCGGACGACGATCTTCCAGGTAACCTTTCCATCCTTTTTGAACGGTATATAAAGGAATACGGATAGATGCGCCGCGGTCAGATACGCCATAGCTGTAATCATTGATAGAAGCTGTTTCGTGCTTACCGGTTAAACGCAGCTCATTATGTGCGCCATATACCGCTATACACTCAGCAACTGCAGGACGAAAAGCCTCGCAAATTTTATCATAAACTTCTTTGCTTCCGCAAGTCCGCAAAGTAGTGTTTGAGAAGTTAGCGTGCATACCCGAACCATTCCAGTCTAATTCGCCAAGCGGTTTGCAATGCCAATTGATTGAAACGCCATGGGCCTCGCCTATTCTTTCTAATAAATAACGGGCAACCCATATCTGGTCGCCGGCTTCTTTGGCGCCTTTTGCAAAAATCTGGAACTCCCATTGTCCTGCAGCAACCTCGCCGTTTATACCTTCAACATTTAAGCCTGCTTCCAGACAAGTATCTAAATGCTCTTCAACAATTTCACGTCCGTAAGCATTTTTTGCGCCTACCGAGCAATAGTATGGGCCTTGCGGTGCAGGGTAACCCCCTGCCGGAAAACCAAGTGGTTTATCGGTTTCAGGATCCCATAAAAAATATTCCTGCTCAAAACCGAACCAAAAATCATTGTCATCATCCTGGATAGTAGCGCGGCCGTTTGACGGATGTGCTTTACCGGTTGAATCCATTACTTCGCACATTACCAGGTAAGCATCCAATCTTCCCGGATCTTTACAAATAAAAACAGGCTTCAATACACAATCTGAAGAGCCACCAGGCGCCTGTTCGGTCGACGAACCGTCAAAGCTCCAATCCGGACAATCAGCTAATTTTCCGCTGAAGTCATCTACAATTTTTGTTTTACTGCGCAGGCTTTGAGTGGGTTTGTAACCATCAAGCCAAATGTACTCAAGTTTAGTTGCCATCTTTTGATAATTTTTATTAATTTGGGTTCAGATTGTGTTATTTGTAACGTTATATACAATAATTGAGGCGAATTTAAACTATTTTTATAAAATTCATCATTAATTGTGGAAAAATTTAGTAATTTTTTCGGAAAGTAACATTTACACTACCAAAATCCATAAAAAATCCCAAATCCTATCGTATATTGTAACTAAAGCTTAAATAAAGGACCGGAAAAAGCAAAAGCCACATTGGATATATGTGGCTTTTTTAGTCCTTGTAGATTCTAAACCCTTACTTTGCCGACGCGACGCCCCAAAAACAACTATTCCTTATTTTTTTTAACGATGCGGTATCGACCTGGGCATCATTGTCGAATTCGCCTTGCGAGTTTCGTAAATAAAACCTCGCGGTCGCATTATTATAAAGAAAGGTGGTAATAGATTTAGGCTTGCTGCTAGTTTTTTCGTTCACATCTATCTCCATTCCGTTAATTATTTTATTGCCAGCCCCTATTTCTTTTGGTTTTGTTGATGTGATCCAGTTTACGTCGTAAATAATTTTTTGCTGAGGAACCAGGGCGGTGACTTTTTTATAACTATCGGTTTTTTGTATAATTTGAAGCAGGCATTTAACACAAGGTTCCGAAACCGTGGCGTTACCGTAGTTCTTTTCGGGGTTATTTATAACGCTGTCCTTTTTTCCATTTACTGTGACAACGGTCTTAGTTATATTATTCGATATAGGTTTTGGTTTTGAGTGATCGCAGGCGGCCAGGCCGACAAGCAATAAACCGGTTAAAGCAAGATGTTCTATTTTCATGATCGGTAATTAATATACGTATATACATCCTGCGAAATGATTTGTTTAGTCGGTCTAGGTTCCAAACGCTGCAATTTATATTTTTCAAGTAAAAAAATCCGAAATCGAACTTCCGAAATCCGAAATCCCCATATAATCTCTATCTTCGGCCAATTTATTGTTCCATCTAAAAACTTAAATATATTATGAAAATAACTGTTGTTGGTGCCGGGGCCGTAGGCGCTACCTGCGCAGATAATATCGCCAGGAAAGAACTAGCTGAAGAACTGATCTTATTAGACATCCGCGAAGGTTTTGCCGAAGGCAAGGCTATTGACATGATGCAGACGTCGGCCCTTTTAGGTTTTGATACTAAGATCAAAGGCGTCACCAACGATTATGCCGCTACAGCGGATTCGGAAGTTGTGGTAATTACTTCCGGCCTGCCGCGCAAGCCCGGCATGACCCGCGAAGAATTGATTGGCACCAATGCGAACATCGTAAAAAGTGTTACAGAAAATATTGTCAAATATTCGCCAAATACGATCATCATAGTGGTTTCGAACCCGATGGATACGATGAATTACCTGACTTTTAAAACGTCAGGTTTACCAAAAAACCGCATCATAGGTATGGGCGGTGCATTGGATTCTGCCAGATTCAAATATTACCTGAGCCAGGAACTGAATTGCTCGCCTGCCGACCTGAACGCGGTTGTGATAGGCGGCCACGGCGACACCACCATGATCCCTTTAATACAGCATGCTACCTGGAACAGCATCCCGGTAACACAATTGTTAAGCAAAGAGCAGCAGGACAAAGTAGTTGCAGCCACCATGGTCGGCGGTGCAACGCTAACCAAACTCATAGGTACTTCAGCATGGTACGCACCAGGCGCAGGTACTGCCTTTATGGTTGAAAGCATTGTGCGCGACCAGAAAAAACTCATCTCGTGCGGCGTAGCCCTTGACGGCGAATATGGCCAAAAAGATATTTCGTTAGTAGTACCTGTCATCCTCGGGAAAAACGGCTTCGAAAAGATCCTCAATTTCAAACTAAGCGACGCTGAGCAGGCCGAATTCAACAAAAGCGCCGACGCGGTGCGCAATATGAACCAGGTGCTGGTGGATACGGGAGTGATATAATATTCGTTACAATAAACGGTTAAGGCTTTCATCATTTATGGAAGCCTTTTTTGTTTCAGTGTCGGGCATTAAGAATTGAGAAGTAAGATACCGCTTTAATTACACCCATGATTCCAGCCGCCTACAACAAACGAATTGATCTTTGCAGCTATGTCCTCAAATAAGCGGCCGGGCTCAACATAATTGGATGGCATATCAAACCAGGTGTTGTCGTCAAACACATAAAATTTCACCCTGGCGCCGTAATGCTGGTAACTATCTGTATTAATGGTAATATATATATTCAGGTTAGGCGTTATGCCCTGTGCCAATTTGTACTTATAGGTGTTTGTCGCGGTTAGTGCATCCATAAAATAAACCTGGCCCGAACGCTGTGCGCCGGACAGATCTTTCATGGTATAACTTCCGTCGATATTTATCTGAACCAGAACGGGACTGTAGCTTAACGCATCATGACGTACGCAAGGCTCCTTTTGCGGGGCACGATAAACTGTTCTGTGCTGTGTCGCACTGGCAAAAACCATAAACAGGAATACAATGGCTACACTAGTCGCCACAAAGTGAGATTTGATTTTTTTCATATTAACTGGGATTAGGTTTAAAGAAAAAATGCTGTTGCATATTGTTATAACGATCAGATAGGTCAGCATATCAAACCAATCAAAAGTGCCGGGAACAATAGAAAAGTATTGGCCGGCCTCGCTTACAAAAGGAAGCGACAAAAGCAGAAATTTATCCGGTGTGGTTAAATATTTATGTATGGATAAATAACTTACAACCAGGCATAAAGCGGTACACCAGGCTGCATCTGAAAAATATTCTTTTAAAAAAATTGCCGTCGGGGAATGATCTGTCAAAAAAGATTGTGTGTGAGAGATACCCAGCCAATGAAATAAAACAATTTGCGGGGTAAACAAAAAATAGTTGACTGCACCGAGCAACAAAGCAACCATTGCCGAAACAAGGAGATAAGATGAGTTATAATATGATCTCATTCAAACGAAATATTATCATGCCGCATTTTCCACAAGCCAATACGTATATAAATGTAATTTTAAAAGAATGGCTAATCAAGGTACCTATATGGGTACCATATTAACTCGTGGTGATCAGCCTGATACCGGCCTAAAACAACAAAACCCGTGCTTTCGCATCGGGCTTTGTTAGTACTTTAATGTCCGGGCTAATCTTTACTTAAAAGTATCGTTACTTATCCCGCCGTTGGCCATAGCGCTTTTAACTTTAAACTCAATAGGCTGGCCCACAACAGTGGTTTTTTCGGAGAACGGTATTTTAATGCCGGTATTAATATCCCGGTAATCGCTAAATTCTGCAACCGTGCTGTTTGGCACATCGGTAAACTGCTTGATTTTTAATCCCGTTTTCTGATCATAAAAATATTTTACTTTGGTGCCATCCGGCGAAGCTACCGTAATAAGGTACGCCAATTGGCCGTTTACAACCTGGAGCATCGGCGATAGTTGCATGGTGTAACCGGGCTTATTAAATTCGAGCTCGGAGAAGAGCCTATACCTGGCCTTTACCGGACCCTTCTCGCCCGGACCGAGCGGAACTGTGCGGTTTAGCTGGTGAATATTTATGCTATCGGCATCGATAACGATATGCGCCACCACCAGGTTATTATAGGAGGGTACCGTTATATCCTGGCTAAACTTATTAGGTACTTTGTATTTATTAACCCTTATTACAGTGGCGCCCTGTATGGAGCCTTCAGATGTAACAACCAGGTCCTGTACCTCTTTTACCCTGGCCTCGCTGCCAATGGCATCCAGGTAATTCTTAATTACGGCACCAGCGGTAACGCCCTGCGCAACGGCCACACCGCTGAATGCATTGTTATCCGGGTTAATATCCGGCAAAACATGTTCCGGGTCAATGATCACGTACGAAATTTTTGAGGATGATTTATAGGCAAATGTCCATGTGCCGCCGCGCTGCCATATTTCGGCCGGCAACTTAACTGTACCGGTTTTTCCATTTTCTTCTTTAACTGCTACGGTTACCGGCAAGGCCATCCCTTCCAGGTTTTCAATTGTTATCAATGAACCTTTGGTTGGGTCGTTGTCCGGGTAATTAATGTCCTTAACCGACTGGTCAAGCTTCCATGTGGTAAAAAACCATTCATTCCAGAACCAGCTCAGGTCTTCGCCGGCGGCATTATCCATTGAATGGAAAAAATCCCACGGCGTTGGGTGCTTAAATGCCCAGCGTTTAATGTAGGTGCGGAAGGCATAATCAAATCGTTTTTCGCCCAGTATCTGCTCACGTAAAATGGTTAGCCCAAGCGCAGGTTTTTCGTAAGCTGCAAAACCAAGGTAATCGGCCTGTATTACGTCGGGGGTGTTCATGATCGCGTCGGCATCTGGCGAAAACATTGCGGGTGCTATTTTTTGTTCATCGGCCGCTTCGTAATACTCTCCCTTGTTAAACACCTTCGTATCTACCTTATTAATAAAGGTGTTAAAACCCTCATCCATCCAGGCATATTTACGCTCGTTTGAGCCTACGATCATCGGGAACCAGTTGTGCCCGAACTCGTGATTGGTCACTTCCCATAAAGCGCCCCCCTGGCTATCGGAACCGCAGAAAACAATACCGGGGTATTCCATTCCGCCTACCTTACCGGCCACGTTGGTGGCAACCGGGTAAGTATATTCGTACCATTCGCTTGAATAAAGTTCGATAGCGCCCTTAACATATTCGGTCGAGCGGCCCCACGCGTTCATACCTTTAACCTCTATTGGATAAACAGATTGTGCAAGGGCTTTTTTACCGCTTGGCAGATTAATACGGGCTGCATCCCATAAAAATGCCCTTGAAGCCGCCCACGATACGTCGCGCGCGTTTTTACAGAAAAAATGCCAGGTAAGGTTTGCTTTGGCAGGATATGAGTCCTTGCTAAGAATATCCATTGAATCTTTAACCATCACCGTTTTATCACTGTTTTTAGCGGCTGCCAGGCGGCTGATAATTTTTGGAGTCAGTACTTCTGAAGGATTAAGCAATTCGCCGGAGCCTACCACAACCATATTAGCCGGTGCGGTAACCGTAAAATCAAAATTACCATACTCCAGGTAAAACTCCGAAGCACCCAAATAAGGTATCACGTTCCAGCCGGTAACATCATCGTAAACCTCCATACGGGGATACCATTGTGCAATTTCATATATCCAGCCGTTTTTGGTGAGCAGGCGGCCCATCCTGTCGGTACCATATTCGGGCACCGTGAACGCGTATTCAATTTTTACCTGCACTTTGTTGCCACCCGATCTGAGGGTGTCATTCAGTTTTATTTGCAGGCGGGTGTCGGTAACCAGGTAATCCACCTTTTCGGCTTTGCCGTTTTTTATCACATACACGCCTTTTATCTCATCGCCATTGGTAAATTCTTTAATTGCGTTACGTCCGCCCCCTACCGCGCTGGCAGCTGTGGCGCGTGAATCTTCGCGGTAAATATTCTGATCGACCTGCAACCATAAAAATGCGAGCTGGTCGGGGCTGTTGTTGGTGTAAGTAATAAGCGTTGTACCGCTAACCCGGTGCTTTGCAGTATCTAAAATAACATTCAACTTATAATCAGCCCGGTTTTGCCAGTATTTTGCACCCGGCGCGCCTGAAGCCGCACGGTATTCATTTCCCTTATCAGGATAAAATAAAGGTGTGAAAACTTTATGCTGGTCGTATTTGCCAGGGGTTGTATCCGTATTTTGTGCGCGGGTTATATATGCACAAATACATAGTAAAAGCGTCAGGGCAATTTTATAGAGCTTCATAACAATGGAAGATTTTTAATTTTGAGCCAAGGTAGAAAAAATTGGTTAAAAGTTGATTGGGTTGATTGAGTTGCTTAAGTCAATTTAAAAATTGTATTGAAGGGTCACGGGTAATTATAAAGCTCATAAACCACCCACCTAATCAACTCAATAACCAATCAACTAATTTTTATATTTTTGCCCATCAATGAACATATCAGTTGTAGTACCGCTTTATGATGAAGTAGAGTCGTTGCCCGAGCTAACCTCGTGGATCAGCAAGGTAATGGACGAAAACCGCTTTACGTATGAGATCGTCCTGGTTGATGATGGCAGCAGCGACGGCTCGTGGGAAATGATCAGGAGATTACAAGCAAACAATCCTTTTATAAAAGGTATAAAATTCAGGCGCAATTATGGTAAGTCGGCCGCGTTAAATACCGGTTTCGAGGCAGCCCAGGGCGATGTAGTGATCACAATGGATGCCGACCTACAGGACAGCCCCGATGAAATACCCGAGCTTTACCGCCGCATTACGGAAGAAAAATACGACCTGGTATCCGGCTGGAAGGCAAAACGCCACGATCCGTTGAGCAAAACCATCCCAACAAAAATATACAACGCCGCTACCCGCCGGATGTCGGGCATCCATAACCTGCACGATTTTAACTGCGGCTTAAAGGCGTACCGCAAGGCGGTTGTAAAAAACATCGAGGTTTACGGCGAAATGCACCGTTATATCCCGGTAATAGCCAAATGGGCCGGGTTTGTTAGGATAGGTGAACAGGTCGTGGAGCACAGGCCCCGTAAATATGGCCGTACAAAATTCGGCATGAGCCGCTTTGTAAACGGGCTGTTGGATTTGATGTCGATATTTTTTGTAGGCAAATTCGGCAAACGGCCTATGCATTTTTTCGGTACCATGGGCGTATTGAGCTTTTTCGTCGGAACAGTTATGGCCATCTGGATCATTTGGGACAAATTATACGCAATAGCCCATGGCATAAAAGTTCAGCGGGATGTTACAGCGCAGCCTCTGTTTTACATCGCGCTGGTAGCCATTATATTGGGTTCGCAGCTGTTTTTAACAGGTTTTGTTGCCGAACTGGTTTCCCGCAGCGCTTCCGAACGCAATAAATACCAGATTGAGGAAGTTATTTAATGTGCAGATGGGCGAATATGCAGATGTGCAAATTAAGAATGAAAAGCCTCGTACCTGCAAATCAAAAAATTCAATTCTGCATATTTGTGATCGGAGCGTATGCCCATTTATCTGCACATTTGCACATTAAAAATCCGCACATCTAAAAAATGTACTTCTCCATCATCATCCCCCTATACAACCGCCCGCAGGAGATAAAAGAACTATTGGAAACACTTACCCTGCAAACTTATAAACAGTTTGAAGTTTTGGTGATTGAAGATGGCTCGACTAATGATGCTGCTGAAATTGTCAATAGCTTTTCGGGGCAGCTTGATGTTAAATATTTTGTAAAGAAAAACGAAGGCCAGGGCTTTACCCGAAACTTCGGTTTTGAACGGGCCAAAGGCGATTACTTCATTGTTTTTGATTCGGATTGCCTGATACCGGCGGACTATTTGCAGATCGTAAATGACTCCCTTGTCAAAAATCACCTGGATGCCTACGGCGGCCCGGACGATGCGCACCCATCCTTCACGCCTATTCAAAAAGCCATCAGTTATGCCATGACATCCCCTTTTACAACAGGCGGTACGCGCGGAAGTACAAAAGCAATCGGCCAGTTTCACCCGCGCAGCTTTAACATGGGTATATCAAGGCAGGTATGGGAAAAAGCAGGTGGCTTTATCATCACCCGCCTCGGCGAAGATATTGAATACAGCATACGTATTCATTCCATGGGCTTTAAGATCGGTCTTATACCCGAAGCCAAAGTTTATCATAAACGCCGTACCAACTTTTTAAAGTTTTACAAGCAGTTACATTTCTTTGGCCGCGCCCGTATTAACGTTTATAAGTTCTTTCCGAAAGAGCTTAAACTCGTTCATTTTTTTCCGGCATCTTTTACATTGTTCCTTTTTTTTAGCTTCGCAGTTAACATATTTGATTGGCCATTGGCTCAGTTATGTAATTACCTGCTGGCGGTTTATATTTTGTTGATATTTTTTCATGCATTGATTAAAAATAAATCAGCAAAAATTGCATTTTTGAGTGTTATAGCTTCCTTCACTTTACTGGTAGCCTACGGGTTAGGTTTTATGCAGGACTTTTGTAAGCGGGTAATATTAAAACTATCATAAAACTATTATGTACCATCCTTTTTCGGTAACAGAAACCCTCAGAATTTCGTGGAGTGTTTTGAAAAAAAACTTTTCAACCATTGCCGTTTATTCTTTGCTGGCTTTCCTTATCGTTGTTGTGTTTGGTTTTGTTATTTATAATTTATTAACCGACAGCCTGTTAACCTCAATAGGTGTTGTTGTTTTACTCGTTGGCATCAGTTTTATCTTCCTTGCCTTTATCAAACTGGTTTTCCAACTCATGGATAAAGAATATTATGATTTTGATTTCGGCGATATCATACCAACCATAAAAATGCTGCTTAGCTACCTGATACTTTTAGTAATTGTAAGCTCGCTTGCTGTGTTCATGACTAATTTAATTAAAAGACTTGACGAAGGAATGGTGCAAAATCTGCTGGGGATTTCCGTTGGCATATTCTTCCAGTTCTTTTTCCTGTTTTATTTCCCCATTTGCACGTGTTTTATTGTGGATGACGAGTCGGGGCCGTTTGAATCTGTTTCCCAAAGTTTTGAATTAATAAAAGGCAACTTCTTAAAATATTTTTTACTGTTTATTATTATCGAAGCGATGGTATTTGTCGGTTCAGTTACCGTTATCGGGATGCTGTTTGTAATACCTTTTGTAAACATCATACTGGTGGTAGCTTATCGCAAGCTTGTTTACAGTCACCTGGATGTGGACGACGATCTAACCGAAACGCTTTAACCCATGGGCTTAAAAGCAGCATTAAGCAAACCTTTTGCCGCCATAGTTAATCGCCGGTTAAACAAGCTCCGTAAAAATGCGGTTGAGCTGCAGCAAAAAACTTTTGAATACCTTATCAGCCGCGCTAAAAACACTTCTTTCGGTGAGGATCACCAATTCGGTCAAATCAAATCCTACCTTAATTTTAAAGAAAATGTCCCCGTAGCCGACTATGAAGACCTGCGGACATATATTGACAGGATAACGCTGGGCGAAGAAAATGTGCTATGGCCCGGCAAACCCACTTACCTGGCTAAAACCTCGGGCACCACATCGGGCGTAAAATATATTCCTATCACCAAAGAGAGCATGCCCGAGCATATCAAAGCTGCGCGGAACGCTTTGCTGAGCTATATACATGAAACCGGCAATGCTGATTTCGTAGACGGAAAAATGATATTCCTGCAAGGGAGCCCTGTGCTCGATGTTAAAGCAGGCATTTCAACCGGACGTTTGTCGGGCATAGTTGCTCACCATGTACCGGGCTATCTTCAAAAAAACCGGCTGCCATCTTACGAAGTGAATTGCATCGAAGACTGGGAGCAAAAGGTTGACGCTATCGTAATGGAGACAAAAGGTGAGGATATGCGCCTGATATCGGGCATCCCGCCCTGGTGCCAGATGTATTTCGACAGGTTGTCGGCCGTTTCAGGCGGCAAGAAAATAAAGGACATATTCTCCAATTTTAAACTATTTGTGCACGGCGGCGTAAATTTTGAGCCCTATCGTGCCCGGATGGAAGAAAGCATCGGCTTTGCGATCGATGCCATTGAAACCTACCCGGCATCGGAAGGGTTTATTGCTTTCCAGGATTCGCAAAAGGAAAAAGGGTTGCTGCTTATGGTTGACTCGGGTATTTTTTATGAATTTATTCCCGCCGAAGAATTTTTCAATGAAAATCCTACACGTGTTTGGCTAAAAGATATCGAGCTGGATAAAAACTATGGGCTCATTTTGAATACCACGGCCGGCTTATGGGGTTATAGTTTAGGCGATACCGTTAAGTTTATTTCGAAGGACCCTTACAAGATTGTTGTCACCGGCCGGATCAAACATTATATATCGGCCTTCGGCGAGCATGTGATCGGCGAAGAGGTAGAGCAGGCTTTAATGAGCGTTGCCAACCGGCAGGGTGTGGATATTATTGAATTTACCGTTGCTCCGCAAGTTAATCCCCCGAAAGGGGAACTACCTTACCATGAATGGTTTATTGAATTTGGTAAACAGCCGGCTGATGTAAGGGCATTTGCGCTGGAAGTAGATAAAGCGCTTCAGAAAAAAAATATTTACTATTTTGACTTAATTGAGGGTAACATTTTGCAGCCTTTGATCATCCAAAGCTTAAAAAAAGATACCTTTATAAATTATATGCGTTCGCAGGGTAAGCTCGGTGGGCAAAATAAAGTGCCAAGACTGGCGAATGACAGGAAGATCGCGGATGGATTGAGGGAGTATATAATTAAAAAATAAACCTAAGCGTCATTGCGAGGAACGAAGCAATCTCTACACATGTATATCCGACTGCAAAGTTCTGAGATTGCTTCGTTCCTCGCAATGACGTATTGTAAAATCAGTTTAATTGATTAATAATAAAAAGAACATAGCCATTCTTGGCTCGACAGGCAGTATTGGGACGCAGGCATTGGAAGTGATCAAAGGCAATAAAGATTTATTTCAGGTCTTTTTGCTTACCGCACAATCAAATGCTGACTTGCTTATACAGCAGGCGCTAGAGTTTTTACCTGCGTACGCCATTATCTGCGATAACAGCAAATATCTTTACGTTAAACAGGCGCTTGCCCATACAACAGTCAACGTATTGGCGGGGATCGAAGCAATTATCGATACGGTTGCAGACCCCGATATTCATATGGTGCTAACCGCTATGGTTGGATTTGCTGGTTTGGAGCCTACTATAGCTGCCATACAAGCCGGAAAGGATATTGCACTGGCCAATAAAGAAACACTTGTAGTAGCAGGGGAACTGGTAACCGGGCTGGCAAAAAAACACGGTGTAAAAATTTTACCGGTTGATTCGGAACATTCTGCCATATTTCAATGCCTTGCCGGCGAAGAGGGTAATGCAGTTGAAAAAATCATACTTACTGCGTCAGGCGGGCCGTTTCGCGGGAAGGATTTAGATTTTTTGGCAGCCGTTACAAAGGAAGATGCACTAAAACATCCAAACTGGGTGATGGGCGCTAAAATAACCATTGACTCTGCATCGTTAATGAATAAGGGCCTGGAAGTAATAGAAGCAAAATGGCTGTTTGATCTGGATGCCTCGCAGATCGATGTAATTGTTCATCCGCAATCCATTATTCATTCGCTGGTTCAATTCGAGGACGGATCGCTGAAAGCACAAATGGGCTTGCCGGATATGAAACTGCCGATACAGTACGCACTCTCATATCCCAAAAGATTAAAAAACAATTTCAAACGGTTCGACTTTATTAATTACCCGCACCTTACGTTCGAAAAGCCGGATAAAAATACATTCCGCAACCTTGACCTGGCATTTGAGGCGTTGAAGCAAGGAGGCAATATGCCATGCATCATTAATGCGGCCAACGAAGTTGCAGTGGCAGGTTTTTTAAGTAAAAACATAAGCTTTTTAGCTATGAGCACGGTTATTGAACAGTGCATGCAACAAATGGCCTACAAAAAGCATCCTGCTTTAGCAGACTATTTGAATACTGATAAAGAAACGCGCATCTTTGCGCAAAATTTAATACAAAAAATGCCGTTACAGGCATTACAATTTTAAGTGATATATGAGTATAGTGATAATGGTGGGCCAGTTAATCCTGGGTCTTTCGATTTTAGTAATTCTGCACGAACTTGGACATTTTTTAGCGGCGCGCGCCTTCGGGATCAAAGTAGAGAAATTCTACCTGTTTTTTGACGCATGGGGCATAAGCCTGTTTAAATTTAACTATAAAGGGGTTGAATATGGTATTGGCTGGCTTCCGCTGGGAGGCTATGTGAAGATTGCCGGGATGATCGATGAGTCGATGGATACCGATCAGCTTGCAGGCCCGCCACAGCCCTGGGAATTCCGGTCAAAACCCGCATGGCAACGTTTGATTGTTATGTTGGGCGGTATAACCGTAAATATTTTGCTGGGGATACTTATTTTTTGGGTGCTTACCATTAAATACGGCGAAACCTATATCCCCAATTCCGAAATCAAATACGGTATAGTACCGGGAAAAATTGGCTTAAAGATAGGGCTTCAGCCCGGCGATAAAATAACTGCGATTAATGGCCAGCCGGTAGTACGTTTTGACGAATTGACCAGTCCGAAAGTTTTATTAGGCAATTCCGATCTTACCGTTTTACGCGGCGATCAGACTTTGCATGTTAAGGTTCCCGGGAATATAATTAATGATCTTTCTGACTATGCTGGTGTAGAGCAATTTATCAGTCGGTTACCACGCTCGAAGTTTGTTATTGATTCTGTAGTACCAAATAGCTACGCTTCCGTAGCTGGGCTGCGTAAGGGCGACAGCATAACAGCTGTAAACGGTACTAAAATCCAGTTTTTTGACCAGTTGCAGTCCGAATTAAAAAAAGATGCAAATAAGACGGCAACACTTGAGGTGAAACGGAATAATGCGATTACACAGGTTACTACCAGTGTAAACAAAGACGGCACCCTTGGTTTTAAAGACGGCAGAACAGGAATTGCAGCCAATTTCTCTGAACCAAAACTGAAACGGTTAACTTTTGGCTTCTTTGGCTCATTTCCTGTTGGCGCAACAAAAGCATGGGGTAATTTTACCGACAATGCAAAAGGCTTAGGTAAAGTTTTTAAAGGCGAAGTTAAGTTTAACAAAGCTGTTGGCGGCCCGGTGGCTATTGCCAACATGTTCGGCTCGCATATCGACTGGGTGCGTTTCTGGGGCTTGGTTGGCTTCTTGTCTATGGTACTGGCATTAACCAACTTGTTGCCTATCCCGGCGCTTGATGGCGGTCATGCGGTATTTCTAATTATCGAAATGATCAAAGGCAAACCGCTTAGCGATAAATTTTTAGAACGCGCGCAAATAGTAGGCTTCGTGATACTGATAACCCTGATGGTATTTGTATTCGGAAATGATATTGTGAAACAGGTAATGAAGAAATAGGCGAAACTGTTTCTTCAGAAACATATAAAAAAATGCCCCAATTTTCGGGGCATTTTTTTATACAAATTATTAAAATTTATACGGCAGGGTCAGCATTTGGGGCGGAGCCACGTTCAATGTCTTCGATGGTAGGCTCCTTTTTAAAAATGGCTGCGCCGATCAATGCGATTATCGCGCCACAAATAGCCAAACCAATTGCAGCAACAAATGCCCCGATTATAGGCCCATATTTTTTTCCTATTTCGTTTGCCTTATCAATTTGTTCACTCGACAAGCCTTGTTCTTTAAACTTATCCTGTTGAGAAGCAATTGATTGTTCTAATATTTGGGGGCTTAAAAATGTCAGGTATATAAAAATAAAAACCGCAAGCATTAACCCACCAAAAACAGCATACCGGAAACCGGCTGAAAAACCCTGGCCAAATGTAATAAAGCCTCCGAGCTGGTCTTTATACTCCTTTTGTGCCAAAAGTAAGAAAGCTATAAAAGGGATATAAGAGATATATTTCACCCCTGAATTTTGATCAACATTCAAAAGTTGAAACAAATACGTGATCACTATTGAGGTTATTACATAAATAATAGCCCATTTGGTGGCCACCTTGGTTGCATTTGGTATTACATTTTCCATTGTTATTGGGTTTAGGTTTTATTTAAAGTTAAGCAATATTTCTAATACTGCCATATCAAATGTTTTATCTACCGCCTTATCAGCAATCGCATTTTTTTCTTCAGCAGATGGATTGATATTCTGGAAAAAGCACATCATCGGGTAAAACAGTTCCTTTAACTCCGAGTCTTCAGGCAGTTTCGATGCTACCTTGCTAATTTCGTCCACCGGGCTATCCATTAATACCTGGTGAGCTATTACAGGTTCGTAAATCCGGTACTCATCCTGGAACTCGTCTTCATCCACCAGCAAAAACTCCTTCAGATAATCCTCCAGTTCGGGCTCAATATCTTCATCTTCACATTCGTTAAGATAAAGCAGCAGGTTCAACAGTTCCGTTCCCCTATCTAGTGTTTGCTCTTCAATATCTTCCCATTCCGGCGTATCCAGGTAATCTTCTTCAAGTTTTTTAACATCTGCGCTAAAGAAATTAATCATCAGCAGATCAAAAAACACTTCGCGCAAGCTATCAAGGTGTGGATGATTATCGAAAACCCCATCAAGCAGATCAACCTTGGTTAAAAAATCCTTATCCGATGCAAATACATCTTCAAATTCCTTGGTTAGCGATTTAGCATCAAAGTTGCCGTATGTTGAAAATGCTGCCAAACCGGCATTAATGGCGGACCTTACTTTTGGGTCGATCATGATTTATTTTATTTGTAGAGATGGTTATTGTTAATCGTTAAAAGCACCCTTCCTTTTAAATACTGCCCGATGAAAGGCGAATTGCACGATTTCGACCGGTTATTTCTGGTACTATACTCCCACTCCTCATCTTTATCGAAAAGAACGAGGTTAGCCAACTGCCCCTCGGCTATAACCGGGATATCTATGTTTAATATTTCGCGCGGACTGATCGCCATTTTTTGAACGATCAGGTTAATATCCAGTCCGGCTTTTATTGCGAGGGAAAACGCAGTCTGTAAACCTATCATACCATACTCAGCCACTTCAAATTCCACGTCCTTAAATTCTATCTCGTGTGGTGTATGCTGCGAAACAATAGCATCTATGGTTCCGTCTTTCAGTCCTGCGATCAGTGCATCTACGTCGTCCTGAGTGCGCAAAGGCGGTTTAACTTTGTATTGGCTATCGAAACCGGTTAGTGCTTCATCAGTAAGCACCAGGTGGTGTGCAGCTACGTCGCAGGTTACCTCAAGCCCCTTGCGTTTGGCTTCCCGTATCAGCTCCACCGAGCGTACGGTTGAAATGGTGCTGAAATGGATCTTTGAAACGGTATACTCGGCCAGGTAAAGGTCGCGGGCTATCATTAGTTCTTCTGCCAGCGACGGAATGCCTTTCATGCCCATCAACGTGCTTATCTCGCCTTCGTTAATTTTAGCCTTGCCGGCGATCGCAGTATCCTCGGGATACGAGAAAACCATAGCATCGAATCCCTGGGCGTATAATAGCGCACGCTCCATAAGCCCTGCATCCTGCACCGGGCGGTTGCCATCCGTAAACGCTTTTGCGCCGCTCAGGTACATATCATACATTTCTGCCAGGTCCTTACCTTCCCGTTTGTGGGATATAGCACCTAAAGGATAAACGTCCACCAGATTTTTTTGGGCCCGGTTTAGTAAATATTCGATTTCGGCTTTGGAATGCACCGGCGGTGTCGTATTCGGCATCAATGCCACCCCTGTGAAGCCCCCGGCTGCCGCCGCCCTTGTTCCTGTATAAAGATCTTCCTTGGTTTCCAATCCCAGCTCCCCGATATTGCAGTTCAGGTCAAAAAACCCCGGGGAAACACTTTTGCCTTCTGCATCCACCACATCGCCATCAGCGTCAATTTGGCTGGCTATCCGGGTGATAACACCTTTTTCAATTAAAATATCTGCAGTTTGCTGGTCAAAGGGCGAGTTTGGGTCAATAATGGTTGCGGATTTGATAAGCAAATTCATTTGCGCTGCTTTAGGTGGGTTTTGTATCCGTTATACCGGTTGCGAAATTGGTTGATTACTAGTTTTATAGTACCTGATCAATGCTATTTCCGCGCCCAGGAAGAATAATGCCAAAATTATACAAAGTTTCCATAATTGTACGCCGAAATTTATTTCGGTCACTGCGTCTCTTAATGAGCCTTTCCCGGTTTGTAAAACCGGCGACGCCTGCGGCATTAATTTGCCGAGTTCGGCGCTGCTCAAATAACTCAGGTCCGATTCGCTCCGGTTATCATTAAATGCAAAAACCGCCACTGTGCTATCCTGTTTTTTCAGATCATATAAGCCCGTTTCGTGCACTTGATCCGCTATATAAAGCAGGCTATTTCCTTCGCGTTGCTTGGCATTGGCTATAACGCTTTGATTTCCTTTTACCAGTTTCAATAATTGCTTGCCGCTGATTTGTACCGGAACAGTTTCAATGGTTTGATCGCGGCCCAACGTATAAAACAATGGCTGGTCATGCCCGCTAAGCAACCCGATCCTGAACATCACCGGCACAAACAACGCATGCCGGGGCAGATTGCTAAAATCTTCATTAAGTGCCACCGCCGAAACGTACACCGTTCCCCTTCCGCTAATATAGCCCGCCCAAAACGGCTGTCCCGGCAACGATATTAAGCTTTCGGCCCGGTTATTTGCCGAAGTGCTCAACTGGTAATATTTATTCACAGCCGGCAGGTCAGGATTTTGGGGGAAGCTTTCAAAAATATTCTTAAATATCCGGCTTTGCAGGTTAATGCCCGATACTTTAGTGGCTTCGGCTACCAGCTTTACCGGGTAGGCCGCGTTCATCGGCTGCAGAAACGATTGGTAACTGTTTAAATCTGCATCCGCCGAGGGAAAAACAATCAACGTGCCGCCTTTGCTTACATAGGCCTTCAACTGTTGCGCCAGCCCGGTTGATATGGCCTTGACATCACTCAACACGATCAACGGGTAACTATTCAATGCCGCATAATCTACATTGCCATCGGCAACACGTTTGGCCGAAAAAAAGGCATCGGCGGCAAACACGGCTTTTAAATAAGGGTTTGATGTTCCGCCGTCAATTAGCAGCACGGGCATTTGCTGTTGCACGTTAAACGAAAAATAAAACTGGTTATCAAAGGTCACGGGGTTGTCCTGTAAAGTTATCCCGGCGCGTTGCCAGCCGGGCTGCAAACCCGAAAATACCAGGGTATCATATTGTACCGAGCGCGCCTTCAAAGTGTAGCTTCCCTGCGCTTTTTGCGTACCGTTGATCAGCAGCTTAAGTGGGATTTTTTCAGCCGTTTCGTCTGCGTAGTTGTGCAACCTTACCACCAGCTTTTCGCTTTCGCCGGGGCGGTGTACCGCACTGAGCAGGGCGACCGAATCGACAGCCACATTGGGCAGCGCGTTGGCCCTAAGCTGTACCAGGCTGACACGTACGTTTGTATCAGCTTTTACCGGCTGTGTACCGACCATATTTTTTTGAAAGTCAGAGATAATATAGACCGACCGCAGCAAATTTTTATGCATATCCAACAAGCTTTGTTGCC
Source organism: Mucilaginibacter sp. (assembly GCA_028288025.1). GTDB lineage: Bacteria > Bacteroidota > Bacteroidia > Sphingobacteriales > Sphingobacteriaceae > Mucilaginibacter. The sequence continues at coordinate 235,763 of JAQBOM010000003.1, forward strand.
GGTCGATGATCTGCCGCAGGCTACGGCTTTGCGGACTGATCTTTACCGCATCAACCGCATCGGTAAATTCATCGCGATTTAGCATGCGTTGATGTTTGCCTTCAAAATCCTGCGTAAGTAGCTGGAAACTATCGTTAATGCCGTAAGCCGAAACTATTTCCTTTGCCCGTCGTTTAGCCTCGTCGAGCAGCGTGCCTTCCCTGTTGAGGGTTTGCATGGAGTACGAATTATCAACAAAAATGCTTATCGCGTGGTGCTTGCCCGCGCTGGCAGCGTTTTGTCCGGGGATATACGGTTTGGCAAATGCCAGTACCAAAAATGCCAGCGCCAGCATCCGGGCCGCCAGTATCAAACGCTCCTTTAAATTTCTGCGGTGCGACTGCTTCTCCTGTATCTCCCGCAAAAATTGCACATTGCTGAAATACACCTTATGGTACCTGCGGAAATTAAATAAATGAATAAGTACCGGTATGGCAAGTGTAAATAATGCAAAAAGAAAAGCAGGATATAGAAAATGCATGCTTAGATGTGCGATAGTGCAAATGTGCAAATTAATGCGCAAATGTTTAGAAGTGCAGATGATTAAATGAACGATTGTCAATTCAAACAATCTGCACATTTGCACATCTAAAATCTGCACATCTACAACTGTTCCAATTTTTAAACACTGTCGCGTCCTGACAAAAGTTGTCACCTGGTTCAGGTGTACCACCCGGTACACCTGAACACACCTGGTACACCTGAACACACCTGGTACATCTGAACACACCTGGTACACTGACAAAACTGATACACCTTCGGTTAATAAATTAACCGTAGCTAAAAACAAATTGCTCATCCTGCTATTTATTCAGAAAACCTGATCAAAATGATTGACTGGCATATTGGCTGTTCGGGGTTTCATTATAAGCATTGGAGGGGATCGTTTTACCCCGAAGATTTGCCGCAGCGAAAATGGTTTGATTTTTACTGTGGGCACTTCCGCACGCTCGAGCTCAATGTTACATTCTACCGTTTCCCGCAGTTATCCTTTTTACAAAACTGGCATCAGCAAAGCCCCGCCGACTTCCGGTTTTCGGTAAAGGCGCCCCGCGCCATCACTCATTATAAAAAATTCCTCAACTCAGCTGATATGCTCACCAGTTTTTATGATACCATAAACAACGGTCTGCAGGAAAAACTAGGGCCGGTGCTGTTTCAGCTGCCGCCAAATTTTATGTACGCGCCCGAACGGCTTGAGCGTATTATAACCGCTGTAAACCCGCATTTCAAAAATGTAATTGAATTCAGGCATCCCGGCTGGTGGTGTGAAGATGTATATAAGCTGCTCGCTGAACACGGTATTACCTTTTGCGGCATGAGCCATCCGTCCCTGCCGGATGATATCGTGCAAAACAACGATCTGCTTTATTATCGCTTTCATGGCGTGCCCAACCTGTATAGTTCGCCCTACTCTACTGCTGATCTGCAAAAGGTGGTGGATACAGTTAAACAGAGTAAAATAACCAAAGAGGCCTGGTTTTATTTTAATAATGATGTGAATACGTCAGCTATTGGCAATGCAAAGGAAATGGTGGGGATGGTTTGTTGATTAAAGCGCTTAACGCTGTCCGAAGTCTCCGACTTCGGATGCACAATGCCTGTAGTCTACGACTATAGCTTATAATACAAATAATTAATTCCGATGCCTTCTCCGCTTCTTCTTATGCTTCTTCTCAACAACATGCTTCCGCGTTTTCTTTCCTTTGTGTTGGCTCACTTTCGTAGATGATGTAGATCTTTCAATACTGGCTGATGATTTCACAGGTGCGGTCCCGGCAGGTTTATTCCCGCTCGTACTTGTCGAATCCTTACTCAGCTGCTTTACCGTGAAGCTGTTGTTGCGTAAGCCGTATTGCAGCTGCCGTTTTGCACCTGTCGGTTTGGCGCCGGTATTGTTACCATCATAAATGGGAAACTCGCGCATCAGGATACCGTCTTTTATATAAAAGTTATCATCACCGCGGTAGCCTTTTCTTTGCGATTTGGTTAGTTTGGGAAAATCCAGCTTTTGCGCTTTCTCACCACCAAATTCATAGGCGTAAATATTGGTGTAGCTTACGGTGTCTTTACCTTTGGCCTGGATGATGATTTCCGGGTTGCCGTCAAGGTCCATATCGGAGTTGTACACATCGACGATTGCGCCGTCCAGGTCGCCGGTCGTGGTGGTGTATTTGGCTGCACCCGAATCGGAGTGTAGTATGGCGAACGCGCCCGTTTTTGAAGAACCCCTGCCCCAGCTCAGCACATCATAGTCCTGGCCGGGTGAAACCTCGATCATCTTATGATAGCGGAACGGCTCCATTAGCAATGGTTTTTTTGCTGCGGACGCCGGCGCGGATATTGGTTTTTTTTCGTTGTTGCCGCAAGCGGCCAGCAGGCCAAGGCCTGTCAGCAAAAACAAATAAAACCTTTGTGACCTGTTCATCGCGTTAGTTATAAAGCATATCAGGCGAAAGTTCGCCCTTTGGCTTGCCGGGAATGGTCATAAAAACTTTAAGGCCACCCGCACCGCCGTTATCAAAATATTTTATCATGATCTTATGGTAGCCTTTCTGTAAAGGCACTGTTCCGCCCTGGTCAAATACGCCGTGTTTACCGTCGTTGTCAACCACCGGCTGGTCGTTTATCAATAAAGACGAACCGCCTGCCGACGACGTCGAGAAACCATAATTCCCGTCCGTATCAATACGGATAAATCCGCTATATATTATCCCGAAACCATGCATATTTTTCCTAAACGGAGCCGTATTAAAGCTCATTACCACGCCGGTATCCAAAACCGCGGCATCCTTTAACTGTCCGATACCTGTAAACTCACCCGAATATAACTGGTATTTTGCGCCCTGGGCCTTGCCAGTGTAATTAACCGGCGGCAATGGGGCTTTATTATACACAACCGCATGTGTTACCACGCTTCGTTTGCCGGATGGCGTGATCACGATAGCTTCAAGGTCACGGTACTGGTCAGGCGGCACATTGTACGTCATGGGGATACTATATTCCATATCCGTTTCGCGCGGCGTATAGCCATCAATAGTATAGTAAACTTTCGCACCGGTTACCGGCGACTTTAAATTCACGCGCATCTGTGTGCCGAACATAATGGTATCCTGCGTTCCGATAGCTGGCGGCACCCTGTAATCAAAATTATGCTTATCAAACCAGGCCAGGTGGTTGGGCAGGCGTGTATTGGCAAAATCAGTATAGTTTTTATTGGCCAAAGGCGTCCAGGCCACTTCCGATAAGGCAAGCAACCTCGGCAATATCATATATTCTACCTTATTGTCAGTTGGAATGTATTCGGTCCACACATTGGCCTGCACACCCAGTATAAACTTTTGCTGGTCGGGTGTTAAAACGGCTGGAGTTGGGTTATAGCTGTAAACCTTGCTTAACGGGTCGTACCCACCGATGCTCAATGGCTCAACGTTTAGTTTGCCCTGCAGCTGATCAAGGTATAATCCACCGCTGCCGGGTGTCATAACCACGTTATGGTTTTGCTGCGCCGCGGCTATACCGCCTGCCTCGCCCCGCCAGCTCATTACAGTGGCATTGGGCGAAAGACCGCCTTCCAGTATCTCGTCCCAGCCAATAATGCTGCGCCCTTTTGCGTTCACAAATTTTTCAATGCGCTGTATAAAATAGCTTTGCAGCTCATCTTCAGTTTTTAAACCCAGCTGCTTCATCAGTTTTTGGCAAAATGCCGATTTTTTCCAGTCATCTTTCGGCACTTCGTCACCGCCAATATGAATAAACTTACCGGGGAACAATCCCATAACTTCCGTTAAAACATCTTCTAAAAAGCCAAACGTTTTTTCAGACGGGCAATAGATATCGTGGAATACACCCCAGGTTTCAGCTACTTTGTAGGGATAATTGGGATCGCATCCCAGTTCAGGGTAAGCGGCCAGCGCGGCTTCCGAATGGCCTGGCATTTCAATTTCGGGTACGATGGTGATATACCGGTCAGCTGCATATTTTACTACTTCGCGTATCTGGTCCTGGGTGTAATATCCGCCATAAGGCGTGTTATCAAATTGCTGAGGCGTACGGTCGTGATAGTTACCGATGACGGTTTGCGCCCGCTGGCTGCCGACTTGGGTAAGCAGTGGGTATTTTTTTATCTCGATGCGCCATCCCTGGTCGTCAGTCAAATGCCAATGAAAATTATTGAGCTTATAGGCAGCCATCAGGTCGATATACTTTTTGACAAATTCAACCGAAAAAAAGTGGCGGCATACATCCAGCATTAATCCCCGGTAGCCAAAGCGAGGGTAATCTTCTACCTGTAAGCAAGGCAGTTTAATCGTTGCGCCATGCTCAAGCGGCATCAGCTGTATCAAGGTTTGCACGCCGTAAAAAAGCCCGGCGCCTTTTCCGGCAACGATGATCTGTTGCGGGGTGATCGTTAGCCGGTAGCCATCTGCAGGCAAGTTATCGATACCTGCGCTGGTAAGTACCAGGCTATTCGCCGCGCTTGTCCCGTTATTGGGTTTAAGCTGCACGCGCAGCATGGCTTTATTTTGTATGTAATCTGTTAAAAACAATACCGCCTTATTGGTCACACTATCGGCCAGCACAGTGGTTTGCTGGCTCAATATGAACTCGCCGGGTGTTTTTTTGACCGAAACCGGCGCCGGGATTATCCCCAGGTTGGGGTTAGCATCTTGCGCACTGGCCACACCTGTTGCAACGGCCATGCATATACAAAGCAGTAAAAATTTTCTTTTAAACATATGGTGAAATTATTCCTGTAACTGATGAAGCGGTGAAGTTAACAGAATTTGTAAAAAATTCAACCGGCGGCAAAAAAAAATACAGGCCGCTGGTGAAATGCCATAAAAAAACCATCCGTTGGTAGGGGATGGTTTTCGCATTATTTTTTTTCCGGTTTAACAGGGGCCGCTTCTTCTTTAGCCGGGGCCTTTTCCTCTTTCACCGGGGTCGCCGCAGTATACTTATCTTTTTTCAGGTCGTGCGGACGTTTTTTACCGTACGAGCCTATTGCTATTTTACCCTTCCGGGTTTTTTTATCACCTTTTCCCATTGCTATAATTAGTTAAGTTGTTGAATGCGTTCCCTCTTGAATTAGAGCGCCCGCTGATTTTTGTCTAATTTATGACTTTTATTGTATCAACCCTAATTATAATTCTCGTTTCAGGCAAATCTCTAACCATTCACCCTTCACCTCACTCAAGCCGTTACGGCATGGTGCTTTGCAGCCAAATAGCGCTCGGCATCAATGGCGGCCATGCAGCCTGTGCCTGCCGCTGTTACGGCCTGGCGGTAAATATGGTCCTGCGCATCGCCGCAGCAAAACACGCCTTCCACGTTGGTTGTAGTTGAACCGGGTGTGGTTTTGATGTAACCCGTTTCGTCCATATGTATCCAGCCCCTGAAAATTTCGGTATTGGGTTGATGGCCTATCGCAACAAAAAATCCAGTCACATCCAAAGTCTTCTGTTGGTTTGTTTTGTTATTGAGAACCGTAACACCGGTTACGCTTTGGCCGTCGCCCACGATTTCCTTCGTTTCAGTATCGTACAATATTTCAATATTTTTTGTGTTAAGCACACGGTGAACCATGGCCTTTGACGCCCTGAACTCATCACGGCGGACGATCATATATACCTTGCGGCATAATTTTGCCAGGTAGGTCGCTTCTTCGGCGGCTGTATCGCCCGCTCCCACTATCGCTACATCCTGTCCCTTAAAGAAGAAGCCGTCGCAAACCGCGCAGGCCGAAACCCCGAAGCCGCTATATTTTTGTTCTGACTCTAATCCCAGCCATTTAGCCGACGCGCCGGTAGATATGATAACCGTATCAGCCAGTATGGTTTTAACCTCGTCAACTACAACCTTATGCGGGAGGCTCGAAAAATCAACCGAACTTACATAGCCATACCTGATGTCAGTACCCAGTCGCTCAGCCTGCTTGCGGAAATTCTCCATCATCTCGGGCCCCTGTATGCCAAGGGGGTAGCCGGGATAATTTTCAACATCCGTAGTTTGCGTAAGCTGGCCGCCCGCAAGCATACCAGTATACATTACTGGGTTCAAATCAGCGCGCGAAGCATATATGGCAGCGGTATAACCAGCCGGGCCGGAGCCGATGATGAGGCATTTTACGTGTTCAGTATTTTCAGACATTCGTGTTTTGGATTGCGAAGCAAATTTAGCAAAAAAGGCGATTTTATTGGTCAGCACCTAGTAAAGTTTGCGATTGGATGCGAAGCCTTCGCTCATTAGCATCTTCAAATTTCATTTTGGTCTTTACTCGTCTTATCATATCTTCAGGTTCCTTATCCCGAAAAAGGATAAAGGATTTAAATATAACCTGTCCTACCGGGCGCGCGTCATATGTTGCAGGAGAAAAAGGCTTCGCGCTTAAGATGCTACTAATTAACGCTGCGTTGATTTCGTTATCTATGCTCTTGATTATTTTCGGATCTAATATTTTCCCTGTTGAACTAACCGTAAATTTTACAACCATTGGGGGCGAATCATGTATTATTTGCTTAAACCGAATTAATTGTTTTTCAAGAAATTCCTTATAATTATCGGGTGGTTTGGCCTCTATCCAGTGTGTAATTTTATTGACTGATTTGCCGTTAACATAATCTGTTTCCGCAACTAACAAGCTATCAGCATTGTACATATAAAACTTACCTTCCAATTTGCCATTCATCATCGTTCCCACGCTCCAATGTCCATCATAATCATTAAAGTATTTTGTATATGGTCCATTAAGCTCATCATTTTCGTAGGTGTATTGCAATCTTTTTATTCCTTTTGACGCATAGTCCGTCCAGGTGCCGACACGTTTTCCGTTTGAAAAATATCCGATACTCTCAACAAAGTTACCGGTATCCGGCGAACTGCTAATTTTATCTGAAGATGTATGTTTTTTATTATAGTAAGTAAACTTTCCGTGCGGGATTGTTAACGCAGCATTTTTATAAGTTCCCTGCATTAACATTGTTTCCCGCATGTCAAATTGCTTAATTAGATAGGCTGAATCACTTTCAAGTTTTTCTGCCAAAATATATGATATAGCATTTTGGGGATCATTACTAAACTTACCGCTTTTTGTTAGGTAGACCTTGAAAATTTGTGCCGACGAACACTCGCAAAGTGTGAGCAATAAAAAAAGGTAAAAATATTTCATATCGCAGGAATAGTTACAATCATTGTATCCGATTTAATTTATTTACCCGTATTCGTTTTCAGCACCCTTATAAAATTGCCGCCTAAAATTTTGTCGATATCCTTTTCGCTGTAGCCGAGCTTTAACAGCTCAGCAGTGATCTTCGGATAATCGCTAACACTATCCAAACCAAGCGGGTACGATTCGGCGCCGTCAAAATCTGAGCCTATCCCCACATGGTCGACACCGATGAGCCTGACCATATAATCGATATGTTTAATGAGCAGGCTCAATGGCGGGCGTATTTTGTCTGATTCAGTTCTATGTATAGCATTTAACCGGATGTTGGCCAAATCGTAATCGTTATAAATTTTAATTAACGAGTCCATTTCAACTTTGTGCTCCTGTATAAAACGATTCACCTTCGGCGTATAAGTACTGTCAATAAACCCGCTATAAAAATTAACGAACACAACGCCGCCGTTTTTTGCCAGTGCTTTAAGCTGTGCATTCTTCAAATTACGCCTGAAAGGGTTTAATGCATAGGCGCAGCTATGCGAGGCAATAACAGGCTTGGTAGTGGTTGCCAATACATCGTAAAATGTTTGTTCGCCGGGATGGGAAAGGTCTATCATAACACCCAGGTCGTTTAAATGATGTACGATCTGCTTTCCATAATCATTCAGGCCGATATGCTTCAGACTGTCGCGCCGGGTAGTCTCGTCCGTTGCCGAGCTCGCCCACGAGGTACTGTTGTTCCACGTAAGGGTTAAATAGCACATTCCTCGTTTGGCCAGGCTGTCGATGTAATCCATCCGGTCCTCAACCATGTGGCCGCCCTCCACGCCTATCATCGCGGCCAGTTTTTTTTGCTTCACGGCATTTTCGAGTTCCCTTGAATTGCGGACCAGGGTAATTTTGTTTGGATAACGGTGAATAAGCGCATAAAGCGAGTCGATCTCCCGATTCGCAAAATTAAAGGCTGTTCCCTTACCGTATTGCGGCCCGCACCATATCGAAAACACCTGCGCATCAAGTCCGCCTTGTTTTGCACGCACCAAATCAAAATTCCCGGTGCTTTGCAGCTTACCCGCATCCAGCTTTGTGATCAATTCATTTGAAATAATGTCGTTATGCGTATCCACCAAAATAGCCCGCTCGTGAATTTGCACCGGCGTTTGGGCGTGGGTTTTTGTTAGGAGTAAGAGTAGCAGGGGTAGTAGCAGTTTTTTCATGGGTTGAAGATAATTGTCACTTGTCAATATATCGTTTTTCATCACATTCATAAGGAATTGTGATTACCTTATTCGTTCGTTTGATGATAATAGAATACTTCCCTTTTTCTTTTATCAGCGTGTCAGATTTTATAAATTTATCAATATTCTCTTTTATCCATCCATTTTCATCATGAAAATCTGTGGGCTCGTTATTATATAAATCTATACCATAGAGATCAACTTCACGGCCCTTATTAGGATTTTCCTTTTTGGTCAAAATTAGATTGAATTTTACATGATCTTTAAAATAATTTGCACCGTCATCACATGTATATTTTGAAGTAACTTTATATAAAATCAAAATGGATAGTATAATCATACCAAACGCGATTAAATATGGTTTGAGTTGCTCGGAAAGTTGCATTAATATTTATAAATTAAAAAGTTTATGAATATATTAAGTACCACTGCTTGGACAATGCTGAATCGGTAATAAATTTTACCCAATCTCCAACCTCTAATCTTTCCCCACTACGTCTGAATGATCCCCACATTAAACGCTTTCTCTATCGGCGCATGGTTGGCCGCCTCAATGCCCATCGAGATCACTTTGCGCGTTTCAAGCGGGTCGATAATGCCGTCAACCCACAGGCGTGCGGAGGCGTAATACGGCGTGGTTTGCGCATTGTAGCGGTCGGTAGTTTGTTTAAGCAATTCGGCCTCTTTTTTATCATCCACTTCTTCGCCTCTCGCTTTAAGCCCGGCAGCCTGTATCTGAACCAATGTTTTCGCCGCCGAGCCGCCACCCATCACGGCAATTTTCGCCGTAGGCCAGGCGTATATCAGCCGCGGGTCGTATGCTTTGCCGCACATGGCATAGTTACCAGCACCATATGAATTACCGATCACAATAGTAAACTTGGGCACCACCGAATTGGCCACAGCATTTACCATTTTAGCGCCATCCTTTATAATACCGCCATGTTCAGCGCGACTGCCCACCATAAAACCGGTTACATCCTGCAAAAACACCAGCGGTATCTTTTTTTGGTTACAGTTCATGATAAAGCGGGTGGCTTTATCTGCTGAATCGGAATAGATGACGCCGCCAAACTGCATCTCGCCTTTTTTGGATTTGATCACCTTGCGCTCGTTGGCCACAATACCCACGGCCCAGCCGTCAATACGGCCCAGCCCGCAAATGATGGACTGTCCATAACCGGCCTTATATTCTTCAAATTCCGAATTATCCAGTAACCGAAGCAGTACCTCCATCATATCGTAGGCCTTCTCGCGGTTATCCGGCAGTATGCCGTAAATGTCTTTTTCGTTTAGTTTTGGTGGCGATGATTTGATACGGTCGAACCCCGCTTTCGGGAAATCGCCGGTCATGCCCATGATGTTGCGGATCGAATCCAGGCAAGCTTTATCGTTGGGATGTTTGTAATCGGTAACCCCCGATATCTCGCATTGCGTTGTCGCGCCGCCAAGCGTTTCGTTATCCACATCTTCGCCAATGGCCGATTTTACCAGGTATGATCCCGCAAGGAAAACCGACCCTGTCCCCTCCACGATCATCGCCTCATCACTCATAATGGGCAGGTAAGCGCCGCCCGCTACGCACGATCCCATAATGGCTGCGATCTGGATGATCCCCATGCTGCTCATAATGGCATTGTTTCGGAAAATGCGTCCAAAATGTTCCTTATCGGGGAAAATTTCATCCTGCAAAGGCAAATAAACACCCGCCGAATCGACCAGGTAAATGATAGGCAGGCGGTTTTCCATGGCTATCTCCTGCGCCCGCAGATTTTTTTTTGCCGTTATCGGGAACCATGCCCCCGCTTTAACCGTTGCGTCATTGGCAACAACCACGCACTGCCTTCCCGATACATAACCTATCCCGCAAACAACCCCACCCGACGGGCAGCCGCCATGCTCGGTGTACAAGCCGTCGCCGGCAAAAGCGCCTACTTCAAGCCAGGGTTTATCGTCGTCAATTAAATAGGCCACACGCTCACGCGCCAGCATCTTCCCTTTCTCTTTCTGTTTGGCCGCAGCTTTTTCGCCCCCGCCCAGGAAAACCTTTTTCAGCCGCGTATCCAGCTCATAAACAAGCTGTTTGTTTATATCCTCGTATTTATTGAATTCGATGTCCATGGATGGAGAGATTGGAGGTTAGAGATCAGAGGTTAGAAAATTGGTTTTGTTTGAGCCAAATATAGCAATACCAAATCACTTGGCTGAAGAAGAGATTGGAGATCAGAGGTTAGAATTGGTTTTGCTTTGAAGCTATATATAACAATACAAAATCACTTGGCTGAAGAAGAGGTTAGAGATTGGTGATCAGAGGTTAGAATTGGTTTTGTTTATTAAAAAGAGAGTTAAAACCGATTTCCCTGACCTCAACCTCTAATCGCTTATCTCTAATCTCTAACCTCTCTAAGACGGCCTCCTTTTTACCGGCGATATGGACTTCACAATGGTTTCGCCTTTAAATTCCTTTTTAAGTGGCTTCTTTTGTTCGAGCCTGTCAACGTAAGCCTGTTCCAGTAAGTGTTTAATGTATTCCTCCGGAAAGTCTTCCTTTACCCTTACCTGGATATAACGATACTGGTTGCCGTTTCCGAGTAATATCTTCTTTGGATCGGCAAGGCGTACTCCCCAGTTAAAACCAAAATTTACATGATCGCGAGCAACAGCAATACTGCAAAAAACATCGGCTAACTTATCGCTCAGCGACCAGCCAAAAGCCACCGCGTTGTAATTATCGTAGATAAGCTCGTTACTTTCGGGGTAAAGGTCCCAAACAAACTCCCTTAACCACAATGCCGCGGTTTTAACGCTATCGGGATACGGCAGTATGAATCGCACCAGGTTGTCAACAGTTTCTTTTCCCATATCAGAAAAAAAATATCTTTTAAATTATGTATCTTAATTTAAAGATAACGTATAAGACGATATAAGTATAAGCTATCTTTCAAATACTATATAAATATAAGAAAATTATGATCCTGTTATTGATAACCTATTTGTGCAAGCGATTTAACGTGCTACCCGAGTTGAAAAAATTGGCTTCAATTTTACAGCGGCCTCATTTGACAATGGTTTTGCAACCCGTAGAAAATAAGCAGCACCCCTTAGCCAGGGTTTTAAGGAAACGTTAGGGAAGTCCTGAGTCAGATAAGACTCCAGACTAACGACTCAGGACTTAAGACTAAATTTTATCTTTAAACCAGACATCATCCGGTTTGAGCGTGCAATTTTCCATCAGGTCAATGAGCTCAATGGCATCAGTTGAGGTTATAAGCAGTTGGCGGTTGCCGGGCTTTAAAAACCGTTGCTCAACCATCAGGTCCATTTGCATCAGCAGGTGATCATAAAAGCCGTTAATATTCAGCAAACCAACCGGTTTTTGATGAATGCCCAGCATAAGCCAGGTTAATACTTCAAAAAATTCTTCGAGCGTACCAAGACCGCCGGGAAGGGTTACAATGCCGTCACAAAGATCGTTCATCAGCTGCTTGCGCTCGTGCATATTCTTTACGATATGCAATTCAGTTAAGCCGGTATGACCCACTTCCTTATCCATTAAAAACTGCGGAATGATACCGGTTACCTTTCCGCCTCTGCGCAACACCTCGTCGGCCAGCAATCCCATTACACCAACGCGGCCGCCGCCATATACCAGGTCCATATTCCGGCTTGCCATAATTTCGGCCAGTTGTTCAACAGTTTGCTTTAATACCGGGTCGCCGTTAAAATTAGCCCCACAGAATACACAGATGGATTTCAATTTTGAATTATTGATTTAGTGAATTATTGATTTAGTTATTGAATGAATGATTTAGAGAATTAATGAAATTTTTAATCTAATCTCTTACCTCTAATCACTAAACTCTCATCGTGTATAATTCGGCGCTTCCTTGGTTATCGTAATATCATGCGGGTGACTTTCTCTCATACCGGCTGCAGTGATGCGCACAAATTTGGCCTTTTGCAGCTCCTCAATTTTAGCTGCACCGCAATAGTGCATGCCGGCACGTAAACCACCGATATATTGGTAAACCACTTCACTCATCGTGCCTTTATAGGGTACCCTGCCCACAATACCCTCGGGAACCAGCTTGGTTACCACATCGGTTTCATCCTGGAAATACCTGTCCTTTGAACCTTTTGCCATGGCCTCTACCGAGCCCATACCGCGGTATGATTTAAACTTACGACCCTCGTAAATAATCGTCTCACCCGGCGATTCCTCAACCCCGGCAAATAACGAACCGGCCATGATCGCGCATGCACCAGCCGCAATGGCTTTAACGATGTCTCCCGTTTGTTTGATACCGCCATCGGCGATAACCGGGATGCCACGTCCTTCCAGCGCCTTTACGCATTCGTAAACGGCATATAATTGCGGAACACCGACACCGGTAATAATGCGGGTAGTACAAATTGAACCCGGGCCGATACCCACTTTTACAGCATCCGCACCCGCATCTGCCAGCGCTATCGCGCCATCGGCGGTGGCCACATTGCCTGCGATAACCTGCAGATCGGGGTATAATTTTTTAATTTGTTTAACCATTTCAATAACACCCTTTGAATGACCATGGGCGGTATCAACGGTCACTACGTCAACACCTGCATTTACCAAAGCAACAACGCGGTCGATATTGTCAGCGGCAACGCCCACTGCTGCGCCAACTCTTAAGCGGCCAAATTCATCCTTACAGGCATTCGGGAAGTTTTTTACTTTTTGGATATCCTTGAAAGTGATCAGGCCAACCAGTATCCCGTCAGCGCTTACAACCGGGAGCTTTTCTATTTTATGGCTTTGCAATATGGCCTCGGCCTGCACTAAGGTGGTGCCTTCGGGTGCAATGATCAAATTGGTTTTGGTCATTACCCCGCTTACAGGCAAGGTCATATCCTTTTGAAAACGCAGGTCGCGGTTTGTAATAATACCTTTTAATTTATGCTCGGCGTCAACTACGGGGATGCCGCCAATGCCATACTCCTTCATTATGCCAAATGCATCGGCCAGCAAGGCTCCTTCTAACAGGGTAATTGGGTCCTTTATCATGCCGCTCTCTGAGCGCTTTACTTTGCGCACCTCTTCGGCCTGGGCCTGCATGGTCATGTTTTTATGCAGCATGCCAATACCGCCGGCCTGGGCAATAGCAATTGCCAGCGACGATTCGGTAACCGTGTCCATAGCGGCCGAAATGATCGGAATGTTTAACCTGATCTTTTTTGTTAAAAAGCTGCTGGTATCCACATCGCGCGGCAGAACTTCAGAATAAGCGGGGAGTAATAAAACGTCGTCGTAAGTTAATCCTTCGGCAACAAATTTTTGGGGGTCTGGATGCATGGCAAATAATTATTTGGAGTTATTATTTGCCGGGCAAAGCTAACTATTTATTTCGAAATTCGGATGTTCGATTTCGGATTTAGGGATTGATTTGAAAATATGTCAATTTGATGATTTGAAAATGGTCATTCGACGCCTTATGGGTTTATCGCTTTTTCAAATCCGAAATCGAACATCCGAATTCCGAAATTCCCTTAGTATTTTCCTACAATAACCTTATAAAACTGGCTGCTATCCAAATATTGCTCAGCAAGGCTCTTTAGTTCAGCAGCCGAAACGGTTTTTACAATTTCGATATAACGATCGTAGTAATCATAGTCAAGGCCGGAGAAATAAAGATTCTTAAACTTATCGGCATGCGAAAAAACATTTTCGAGGCTGCCCAGCAGCGATCCGAGCATAAAATTCCGCACAAGCGACAGCTCTTCCTCGGGGATAAGCTCTGCCCTTAATTTGTTTACTTCCTTTTCAATTTCGGTAATCGCCGCTTTGCAAACGTCGGCGCCCACTTCTGTAGCGATAAAAATTGAACCGGTTTGCTTTAGCGATGTCATACCCGAGCCGATCCCATAAGTATAACCCTTATCCTCGCGGATATTCGCCATCAGTCGCGAACCAAAGTAACCGCCCAAAACCGTATTCAATACCTGCAACGCCGGGAAGTCGGGGTGCGTGCGGTTAATAATGCGACGCCCCATGCGGATAGCCGATTGCAGGGCATCCGGTTTTTTAGTGAAATAAAAGTGCTCCGTTGATGATTGCAGCTCTGGTTGGGATATATCGGCTTTCTTTTCAGCGTTCGTCCAGGCTTTATCAAAGGTATTGGTTACCAGCTCTTGCGTATCCTTTTCGATCTTTCCGGCCATGATCAGCGTACAATTCGACGGCTGGATCATTTCTTTAAAATGCGCCTGCATGTCTTCCCGGTTCAGGGCGTTGTAGTCGTCACACTCCGCGCATAGCCCATATATCGTATCGCCATACAGAGCTTTGTTGTAAAGCCGGCGGGCCATAAAATCGTTTTTTTGCAGGCTCACCTGTAGCTTTTGCTGCTGGTTGCGAACAAACGTTTCCAGCTCCCGGGCGGGGAATATAGAATCCGTAAGAATATCAAGCACCACCGGCAGCGTGTGATGCAAATGCTTATTTAAACTATACAGGATCACCTGCGAATGGTCGTGACCGTAGTCAACCTGCAAAAACGCGCCGTAGAAATCTATTTTATCGGCTATTTCAGTTGATGATAAACTGGTCGTACCTTCGGTCAGCATGTTCACCGTAGCGGCATTCAGCAATGGTTTTGCCGGGTTAAATCGCAGGTTGCTAAATACCCATTCAATGCGCACCAGTTCCTGGTCGCCCGAGTTAAAGCAAAAAACATTACAGCCATTGTCAAGCTTTTGGTGTACCGGTTTCACCAGGTTCACATGGTCGACGGTTTTAAATTCGGGGGCTGTTTTTCTGTGTAAGATCATTTGGTCATTGGGCATTAGTCATCGATCATTAGTCATTCGTTAAAATTGGAATTTTAACTTAAGCAACTTTCTCCGCCAAATAAATCAGCGTTGATGAATTATCTCTTCTGAATATTTTATTGGCCTGCTGTTTTATCTCTTCCCCGGTTACGGCTAAATATTTTCCGGTTTCCTCGTTCATCAGGCCGGCATCACCGAGCAGCTCAAACGACGCCAGGTTCATCGCCTTATCAAGCAGCGACATCTCCGAAAATATCATCGTCGATTCGGTTTTGTTTTTAACCTTGGTTAACTCGTGGTCGGGGATATCTTCCGTTTTTAACCGTTCGAGCTCTTCCCAAATCGCGGCTTCAGCGGTCTCTACGCTCACATTTTCAAGCGGTTTACCTTCGAATACAAACATGCCCTTGTCCAGGCTGCCGCTCATATAGGCGTGTATTTCGCTGAACAAATGTTTTTCCCGCACCAGCTTCCGATATAACCGGGATGAATTCCCGCGCGACAAAATATCCGACATCAGCTCACATACATAATACTGCTCGTCCAGCCGGCCGCCCATCTGGAAGGCAATATACACGTCGTTAAGCGGCACTTTTGCCGTTACAGTTTCGCGGCGTTCCTCATGTTGATCCGGCTCCTGCGGTAAATTCCGGTGGTACTTTTCACCGGCCGGTATTGGCCCGAACCATTTTTCGGCCATCTGCTTAACTTCTTCCGTTTTCACATCGCCGCCAACAACCATAATGGCATTTTGCGGGTTATAGTGTTTTTTGAAGAACGCTTTTACGTCCTCGATCTTAGCGTCTTCGATATGTTTAATTTCCTTGCCGATGGTAGCCCATTGGTACGGGTGATTTTTATAAACCATCGGCCGCAAATGCAGCCAAACATCGCCGTAAGGCTGATTAAGATAGCGCTGTTTGAATTCTTCGATCACCACGTTGCGCTGCACTTCAAGGCTTTTTTTACTGAAGGCCAGGCTCAGCATCCGGTCGCTTTCGAGCCAGAAGGCGGTTTCGATATTGGCCGAAGGCAAGGTGATATAATAGTTGGTAATATCGTTACTGGTAAAAGCGTTGTTCTCGCCGCCCACGCGCTGTAGCGGCTGATCGTAATCGGGAATGTTTACCGAGCCGCCGAACATCAGGTGCTCAAACAGGTGAGCGAACCCGGTTTGCCCGGGATCTTCATCGCGGGCGCCTACATCATATAAAATATTGAGTACCGCCATTGGAGTAGTACTGTCTTCGTGTACGATCACCCGCAGGCCATTGTCCAAAGTAAAACGGTTGAATTTAACCATGTATAAAAAGTATAATAACGGGATGCAAAGGTAGAAGTTTTGTTTATGTTGTGGTAATGTTGAAACGTTGGAATGTTGAAACGTTCTTGCCGGTATAATTAAAGCTTCTTTTACCTTTCAGGTCAAAAAGTTACCTTTAACCTTTATCCTCAAATGATCACGCACGCCGACCTTTTAAAACAAATATCCAACACCATCGGCAAAACCAAAGTGCTTGAGCTAAGCCGGATATTGAACGAGCAGCAATTTGCTTTGCGCGATCTGATCGATCTGACTTTTTATCCCGATAAGAATATCGCCTTCAGAGCGGCATGGATACTGGAGAATATTTTCCTGCAAAACCCGGCGCTGTATGAACCCGACCTCGAATACCTTGTATCCCGCATCAAAGAAGTTAAATATGATAGCTGCAAACGGCACTACGCCAAAATAATAATGCACATTACCGGCAAAAAATCGCCGGCAATCATTCAGCAAAAACTACAGCAACTCGATCTTGAACCCGTCGTTGAACAATGTTTCGACTGGATGATAGACCCGAAAGTGATGGTAGCCGTAAAAGTGTTTGCCAGCGAAGCACTATTCAATCTGCGACACCGGTATCCCTGGATCGCCGAAGAGCTGGCCAATCAAATCAATTTCCTGATGCGTAACGGGACCGCAGCGATACAATCGCGGGGGAAAAAGTTGCTATCGCAACTTTAGTTTGCAGTGGACAGTTTGCAGTTCGCTTCAAATTGAATTACCAACTGCAAACTGCCCACTACTAACTGCCAACTTCCTATACCGTAGGCCTGTCCTCACTTTTCAAATTATGGCTCACCTGGTGATGGTGCAGCTTGGCCTCGATAGCCGATGTACTATTATTGGCATAAGTGCCATAAGCGTTTACGAGAATGCCTTTTAAATTATACTTGCGCGATGTAACCGCATATACGATCGACATATCCGACGGGTTGCTGGCGCCCTCAAAGCGGTAAAACTCATCAATCTCAAAGTCGTCAGCAGTCATTTGGATGCCTTTATCCTTATCATCAACCGTATCGCCTTCCAGGCTAAGGTTAGCGGTATATCCCCTTTTCATCAAATCGTTAGTGGCTTCCACTAAATTATTATAGGTTTTCATCTTGGTCCTTTGTTTATGTTTTTCTGCCGGTTTGGCTGTTTCTATGGTAACGATTAAAAGGAATGGTTGTTTGAAGTTTTATCATTACCCCTACCTGCCGCCGGTGTCGCACTGCGACAGTGCGACACACTGCGACAAAAAGTGCGACAGGTGCGACAGATGGCAATGTCAGACCTTTTTTGTTATTTCTTTAAATTCATATTGTTAAACAAAAAAAGCCGCCCAGAGGCAGCTTTTGTCTATATTACTTTAAGTGAGTAGTTGACTAAGTTAGACTAAGTTGATTGGTTGAATTCACCTAATCAAGAACTCACCCAATCAACTTAGTCCAACCCACTCAATCAACCAACTGCCTGTCATTCATAAACACAAACTGGTTATCAAACATATCCAGTTTGATCTTGCTGTCCTTGTCCACTTTTCCAGCCAGTATTTGTTTAGATAGCTCGTTCAGTATCTTCTTCTGGATCACGCGCTTCAATGGCCTTGCGCCGTATTGCGGATCGTAGCCCAGCTGTGCCAGCCAATCGAGCGCTTCTTCCGAAGCTTCGATAGTGATCCCCATTTCGGCAAGGGTTTGCTGCACATGCTTAAACTGCAGCTTAACAATTTCGGCTATCTCGTCGCGCCCAAGCGGTGTAAACATGATGATCTCATCGATCCGGTTTAAAAATTCGGGGCGAATGGTTTGCCGCAACAGCTCAAACAACTGATTTTTGGTTTTAGCCATCACTTCGTCTTTATCCATCTCGTTATAGTCCTGGAAGTTTTCCTGGATGATGTTCGAGCCGATATTCGAGGTCATGATGATGATGGTATTTTTAAAGTTGACAACCCGGCCTTTATTATCAGTTAACCGGCCGTCGTCTAAAACCTGAAGCAGGATATTGAATACATCCGGATGCGCCTTCTCTATCTCGTCGAGCAGTACCACGCTGTACGGCTTGCGGCGAACAGCTTCAGTCAGTTGCCCGCCTTCGTCATAACCTACATATCCCGGCGGCGCGCCGATCAGCCTGGATACCGAGTGGCGCTCCTGGTACTCCGACATATCTATCCGCACCAATGCGTTCTCATCATTAAACAGGTATTCGGCCAAAGCCTTTGCCAGTTCAGTTTTACCCACACCGGTGGTGCCTAAAAATATGAATGACCCAATGGGCTTACGTTTGTCCTGCAAGCCCGCCCGGCTGCGGCGTATAGCGTCACTGATGGCCTCTATGGCTTCTTCCTGGCCGGCTACACGCTTGTGCAGCTCGTCTTCAAGACTAAGCAGTTTTTCACGCTCGCTCTGTATCATTTTCGAAACCGGGATACCGGTCCAGCGTGAAACAACTCCTGCTATATCTTCAGCTGTAACTTCCTCTTTCAGCATCCGGCTGTCACTTTGGTTAGCCAACAGCTCGGCTTTTAGTTTTTCAACTTCTTCCTGCGCCTTAACGATAGTTCCGTAGCGCAATTCAGCTACTTTTCCATAGTCGCCCGCGCGTTCGGCCTGTTCGGCCTCGAGCTTATAATTTTCTATCTGCTCTACTTTTTGATTGATGTTATCTACCAGGTCCTTCTCGCCCTGCCACTTGGCACGCAAGGAATCGCGTTCGGCCGACAGGTTGGCGATCTCAACGCTCAGCTCTTCTACTTTATGTGTGTCTTTTTCGCGTTTGATGGCTTCACGCTCAATTTCCAGCTGCATAATACGGCGTTCCAACTCGTCAACCACTTCGGGCACAGAATCCATTTCCAGGCGCAGTTTGGAAGCGGCTTCGTCCATCAGGTCGATCGCTTTATCCGGTAAAAACCGGTCCGAAATATAGCGTTGCGACATCTCGACGGCGGCAATAATAGCCTCGTCTTTAATACGCACTTTATGGTGTGTTTCGTAACGTTCCTTTAATCCCCTTAAGATGGAAATCGCATCTGCGGTATCCGGCTCATCAACCAGCACCATCTGGAAACGGCGCTCTAAGGCTTTATCCTTTTCCATATATTTTTGGTACTCGTTCAGCGTGGTAGCGCCTATTGCCCTTAATTCGCCACGGGCCAGGGCCGGTTTTAATATATTGGCTGCGTCCATAGCGCCTTCGCCGCCGCCTGCGCCAACAAGGGTATGTATCTCGTCGATAAATAGTATGATCTCGCCGTCGCTTTGGGTAACTTCTTTAATTACCGCTTTCAGGCGCTCTTCAAACTCGCCCTTATATTTGGCGCCGGCTATCAGCGCCCCCATATCTAGCGAATACACTGTTTTTGTTTTTAGGCTTTCGGGAACATCGCCTTTGATAATACGAAAGGCAATACCTTCGGCAATAGCGGTTTTACCCACGCCGGGCTCGCCGACAAGTATCGGGTTGTTTTTGGTACGGCGCGAAAGTATCTGTATCACCCGCCTGATCTCGTCATCACGGCCGATCACCGGGTCAAGCTTGCCCGATTCGGCGTATTCATTCAGGTTACGGGCGTATTTGTTTAACGCGTTGTAAGTGGCCTCGGCATTCTGGTCAGTCACCTTACTGTCTCCGCGTAAGCTGATAATTGCTTTTTTAAGGTCTTTTTCATTTACGCCACCGTCCTTCAGTGCGGTGCTGACCTTATCGTTCACGGAAAGCAAACCAAGTAAAATATGCTCTACCGACACAAATTCATCTTTAAACTCCTTCAAATAGCCCTGCGCTTTTTGCAGCGCCGAATTGGAAGCCGACGACAAATAAACATCGCTTCCGCTCACTTTAGGGAACGAAGCGATTTGCGCATCCAGCGTTTCGTTTAACCGGTTAAGGTTAACGTTCAGCTTTTTAAGCAGGTAAGTGATTACATTTTCATCAACCAGTAAAAGGCCTTTTAACAGGTGTGCCGGCTCAATGGCCTGCTGTTGGTTGCCGGTAGCAATTTCGGAAGCTTTTTGAACGGCCTCCTGTGCTTTTATGGTAAAATTGTTAAAATTCATAATGGTTTTGGGTTAAGTATGAATCAGTCCCGATAGCTATCGGGATAAGGAGGTTAGTATAATTGGAGTGTATATACAACTACCTATTCCGGTTAATGTTTATTCTTATCCCAATTATTATTAGACTGATTCACACATACTGCTCAAACCACCTGCCATAGCCGCTTAAAAGACAAATTGTCGCCCGAAAACCGGCTCGTATGTTACATTGTCACAACAAGTTAAACTACAGCGACAAATTAACATCTTTCCAACTGTGGCAGAATACTTTACCCGTGACATATATAAAATCCCAATCTTCTATAAACTATGTCATTGCGAGCGAAGCGTGGCAATCTCGTCGCGTGTTTACGCTTTGCATGCTACGAGATTGCTTCGTCGCCCCTTACCCGCCAGCCGGCAGGCTCCTCGCAATGACAGGGTCTTTTTAATTTTTCATTCCTACCTGGGTTTTTTCAAATTTTTCCTTCCAGGTTTACATATTTTTCCATAAAGCAATTTTAAGCATTGGTAAATTTAAACATTGGTAACGATTTTGTGATGAACCGCCGCAATTTCCTTACAGGATTAAATTTTTGCATATTTAGGAACTGTAAATCAATCACATGAAAAAACTTTTACTTTCTCTTTTAATAGCTTCCGCTTTTTTTGCCGCCTCAGGTCAAAAGATCAATAAAAAACCGCTCGACCATTCGGTATACGATGGCTGGCAAAGCCTGGCAAACGAGCGCATCAGCAACGATGGCAAATGGGTGATGTATGTGGTGA
Organism: Mucilaginibacter sp.; assembly: GCA_028288025.1. GTDB lineage: Bacteria > Bacteroidota > Bacteroidia > Sphingobacteriales > Sphingobacteriaceae > Mucilaginibacter. The sequence continues at coordinate 257,156 of JAQBOM010000003.1, forward strand.
AGCCCCAGGAAGGCGATGCCGACCTGTATTTTACTGATTCCAAAAACTCTGGGAAGTTCCGCGTTTCGCGGGCAGATACGGCGCGTTTCACGTCGGATTCAAAATACGCCGTAATGCTGATTAAACCTTTCTTTAAGGATACCCGCCAGGCGAGAATTAAAAAGAAGAAACAAAGCGAATTTCCAAAGGATACGCTGGGGATAGTTACGCTTGGCAATTATAGCCTTGAGAAGTTTCCTTATGTGCGTTCGTTTAAATTAGCAGATAAAGCATCGGTTGTGGCGTATTTGTCGCCTTCGGACACCGTGAAAAAACCGGCAATATCCGATACATCGAAAAAAGCTGTGGCCACGACGATTGCCCCGCCAACCCGGGATGGCGCCGAACTCACAATAAGGCAGCTATTGACGGGCAAATCGCGGTCATTTGAATATGTAACGGAATACCAGCTATCAAAAAACGGCAAACTGCTGGCTTTCGCAGTTACCCCGCCACGCAGGTCAAAAAGTTTTAAGCCGGGATTATTTGTGTATGATGTGGATAACGACACACTGAAACAGGTAAGCTCGGGCCGTGGAAATTACCGCAACCTGGTTTTTGACGATGCCGGCAAACAGCTTGCCTTTACGGCCGAGAAAAACGCGGAAAAAGCGCAGGTAAAACCATTCAAGCTATATTATTACAATACATTAAAGGATACCGCCGAGATCATGGCGGGCCCGAATATGCCCGGTGTGCCTGATAAATGGGCCGTGAGCGGCGACGGACGTGTATATTTCAGCAAGAACGGCAGCAGCCTCTTTTTCGGGACAGCGCCAATTCCAAAACCTGCCGATACCACCATTGTTGATTTTGAAGTTGCCAAATTGGATATATGGAACTATAAGGACGATTACCTGCAGCCGCAGCAACTGAAAAACCTGCAGCGCGAATTGCGTCGCAGCTACCTTGCTGTGGTGCGTCCGGCGTCGGCTGATAAAAAACCGGTGCAATTGGCCGACCAGGGTATACGGGATATTGTTGTTCCTGAAAACCCGGAAGCCACCTTTGCATTGGGCGTAACCGATACCGGCGCCCGTGTGCAGTCGCAGTGGGAAGGCGGCTCGAACGAGGAAGCGTATTTGATCAATACCCATACCGGCGCACGCATGCGTATCAACAGCCGCATGAAGGCCCGTTACAGTATTTCGCCGGGTGGCAATTACGTGGTTTGGTTCGATTTGAAGGATCAAAACTGGCACAGCTATTCGGTTGTCACCGGGAAAAAAGTAAACTTAACAGCTGGCACTGGTGTGAAAATGGGCGCAGAGGATAACGATGTACCTGATGACCCCTCGCCATACGGCATATCAGGCTGGGAACAAAACGACAAAAACGTTTTGATCTACGACCGCTATGATATCTGGAGCATCGACCCCGCTACCGGTAGCGCGATTAATTTAACTGCGGGGATTGGCCGCAAAGAGAAGATCATCTTTCGCTACGAGATAACCGACCCGGAAGAAAAATTTATCCCCTCGAAAAAAATGCTTTGGCTCATCGCTCAAAACGATGAAAATAAGCAGTGGGGATATTATAAAAAGGAATTGGGTAGCCCCAAACCGCCCGAAAAAGTTATCATCGCGCCAAACGGCTACAGCGGTTTGCAAAAAGCCAAAAACGCGCCCGGCTTTATTTATACCAAATTCAGCTACCAGCACTCGCCCGACCTGTACATTTCTTATGATTTAAAAAAGGAAATAAAGCTTAGTGCGACAAACCCGCAGCAGGCTTCATACAATTGGGGCACTGCCGAGTTGGTGGAATGGACCACGCCAAAGGGTTATCATGGCAAAGGCATACTATATAAGCCCGAGGATTTTGACCCGGCAAAAAAATACCCGATGATCTCTTATTTTTATGAGAAGCTGTCGGAAGGATTATACAGCTATGTTCCTCCTGCGCCAACGCCGTCGCGCCTGCCGATCTCCTTTTTTGTAAGCAACGGCTACCTGGTTTTTGTGCCCGATATCAGCTATGAAGCCGGTCACCCCGGCGGTTCGGCGGTCGAATTTGTCAATTCGGGCGTGGAGGCATTGAAGAAAAATCCATGGGTAGATGGTGCGCACCTGGGCTTACAGGGCCAAAGTTGGGGCGGTTACCAGGTAGCATACCTGATCACCCAAACAAATATGTACGCCGCGGCTTGGGCCGGCGCCCCGGTTGCCAACATGACTTCGGCGTACGGCGGTATCCGCTGGGAAACGGGCGTTAACAGGCAGTTCCAGTACGAAAAAACGCAAAGCCGCATTGGCGCCACTTTATGGGAGCGGCCCGATCTTTACATCCAAAATTCGCCGCTGTTCCAGTTGCCCAAGGTAAAAACGCCGGTCATGATCATGTCGAACGATGCCGACGGAGCCGTGCCATGGTACCAGGGCATCGAAATGTTCACCGCCCTGCGCAGGCTGGGCAAACCCGTTTGGCTGCTTGAATACAACGGCGAAGCACATAACCTGGTATTGCGCCAAAACCGGAAGGACATATCTATCCGCGAGCAACAGTTTTTTGACCACTTTTTAAAAGGCGCCCCCATGCCGGTTTGGATGGACAAGGGCGTTCCTGCTGTTGATAAAGGAAAAGACTGGGGCTTCGCGCTGGAGAAGTAGTTTTTTGGTCGATAGTCCATAGACCATGGACCATAGTAGAAGATCTGGAGAGATATCTACTTAATTCCTTCCCCCTATCTATGGACTATCGACTATCGACTATGGACTAATTCACTTCACCGGCTCAATATAAATCTGTTTGATGCGGGGGAATTCCTTTTGGATGATTTTGGTGATACGTTCGATAGCATCAGTGATCTGGACGGTAGTAAGGTCATCTTTGAAAACTGTGTTCAGCTGCAAAAGCACTTCTTCGGGGCCCATGTACATGGAAAAGTGTTTCTTTACTTTTATTATCGCGTCATCTGCTTTCATCAGCGCTATAACCCTGCGCAGGGTTCTTCTGCCGATGATTTCGCCCATCAGCAAACTTTTGCTTTCGCTGATCAGCAAGCCGGATATAACGATCATAATGACCCCAATAGCCATTGAAGCAATGCCATCATAATATGGATCATGAAACATCCTGCCCAAAAAAACACCTAAAAAGGCTACAATAAGGCCCAGCATATCGCCCACGTCGCCGAAAAGTACAATAAAAGTTGACGGGTCTTTGCTCTCCCTGACTGCCTTCCAGAACGGTTTATTGCCCCGCTGTTTATTGAACGCTTTTAACGCGCTTGTTAACGACACCGCGGTAAAAAGAAAGGCAACGCCCAGTATGCTGTAGTTCCATGCCTGGCTTCCTTCCAATGCCGGCTCTTCTAACCGCATCAGGCCCTCGTAAAACGAGATGCATCCTCCAAGGATAAAAATAACCAGTGATACGATAAACGACCAGAAGTACAATTCTTTTCCGTAACCATACGGACGGGCAGAATCAGCCTTTTTTCTGCTGGTTACTATCCCCCATATCAATAAAAGCTGGCTCATGGCATCGATAACCGAATGTATCCCTTCCGAGGTCATGGAAGAGCTCCCGGTAATAGCCGCCGCTACAAATTTGGAGATAGCGATAGAAAGATCAACTACCAAGGAAATATAAATGAACAGTCTGGATTTCATCGGAGATTAACGGCAACGGAAGTAACGATCTAGCTTATTTAATTTATAACAAGATTAATGCAAATAGGTTTAGCATCATTTCAGGACTTCCCAACACCCTGAACTATGAACCGCTCACAAAAAACTTCTCATTAAAATTAACCAAAAACAATTCACTGGTTGCGCGGGTGCAGGCGGTATAAAACCAGCGCAAAAAATCGGTGTTCACCATTTCTTCGGTCAGGTAGCCCTGGTCTACAAAAACAGCGTCCCATTGGCCGCCCTGGGCCTTATGGCAGGTGATGGCCCAGGCAAATTTTACTTGTAAGGCGTTGTAGTATGGATTTAGCTTTAGCTCGTTCCATTTAGCCCGTTTGTTGGGGATGTGGTCGTAATCCTTCATTACCTCGAGGTAAAACCTTTTCTGGTCGTCATTTGGCAATGCGGGCGCTTCGGTATAAAGCGTGTCTAATAATATTTTACAATCCAGTACCGGGTCTTCAACATAGTCGATAAATTCAAGCTGCACATCGGCAAACCGGAAACCATACATATCCTCAATGCGGCGTACCTTTTTTACGCGGGCAATGTCGCCGTTCGCTATAAACCCGGTGCTGCCCTCTTCCTGGTCCTGCAACCAGAAATAATTATTTTTAACTACCATTAGCTGGTCGCCGCCGGTAAGCTCTTCCTCGCGCAGCAATATCCTGCCGCGTATCTGCTTGTTATACGCGTTGGCGTTTTTATTCGACCGGCAAACTATCAGCGAGTTATCGGTACCATATTTATTATAAGCATAATTTAGCCCTTCTTCCAGCATATCTCCGCCCATGCGGTAGATATCCTTGTATCCCTTCGTAACTATCTGCGGCATATTATTTTTCCCTTTCCGGATAATATCCCGCACACGGGTAACATTAAACAATATGCCCGAATCCTTCTGCTGGCGCAGCACATCCGTCAGTTCAAAACTAAAAATATTGAGCCCGAATTTCTTTTTCATAAACGCGGCGTCCAACGCCGGGCTATCGTCTGACCCTACCGGCGGCAACTGGGCGGTATCGCCCACCAGCATCAGCTTACAGTTTTTGGTGTTGTACACATAATTCACCAGGTCGTACAGCAGCGATGCCCGGTGATTCATCCCGATCTCATCCGAGATCATTGACGCTTCGTCGACAATAAAAAGCGTGTTATCATTCAGATTATCCCCCAAAAGGAAACCTTCATCCACATTCAGCGCCGACTTTTTCCGGTATATTTTTTTATGAATAGTGAAAGCCTTCCTTCCCGAATAGGAAGTGATCACTTTAGCGGCCCGGCCCGTAGGCGCCAGCAGCACCGATTTAAAATTGTAGTTGCGTAGCGCTTTTACCAGCGCCCCCAGCACCGTGGTTTTGCCCGTACCGGCGTAACCTCTCAGGATAAAACACTCATCCCCGTCATCGTTTATCAAAAATAAATGTAGTTTGTCAAACAGCTCAAGCTGCTGCAGGGTAGCCTCGTGCGGGAATGCTTTCTGGATATGATCTGCTGACACTTTACAAATGTAATTTATTGAATGACTAAGTTAATATTTTCGTAGCGATGGGTTTAAAATCCATCGCTGCACAGGCATATATATTTCTATCAAAATATATTACTTTTGCCATACTGCATGAGCGAGGAGAACAACCATAACAATTATCACGATAATAACTTTAACCTGAACGAAGCGCCGGGTTATACTTTGGTATTACAGGTTAGGCCCGCTTCATTTGATTATGCCGTAGTGGACGAAAACAGGTTGCTGCTATACGTTCAAAACACCGCCATTGAGGAACTTGTAAATCCCAAATACCTGAAAAGCCTGCTCTCTGCAAATTACAAAAAAGTGGTAGTTGGCTTGCCGTCTAACGGGTTAACGCTTATACCCAACAGCTTATACAGCGATGACCATGCCGCCGCTTATGCCCTGTTCCTGGATGTGGGCGAAGATGAGAAGGTGCTTGTACAGCAGCTAGATGGCGACAACAAGATCATTTATAAAACCAACGCAGCTATTGTTTCCACAGTTGAAAAATTTGGCCTTCAAAATGCGGTGTATACGGCAAAAGGCTGGATTAAAGCCACTGCTGATAGTAATCCGGTTAACCAAAATTTATATCTCGAATTAGGTGACGAGAGCGCCCAATTCTTATATTTCTCATCCGGCAAACTGCGGTTTTACAACACGTTTGAATTTAAAACACCCGACGAGCTCGCATACTTCGCTGCACTGGTATGCGAAGAATTGAATTTGAATAACCAGGATGTTACCCTTATTTTAAGCGGAAATATATCTGCCGGCGACGCGCAGATGAACCGGTTAAAAGACTTCTATCCCAAAATTGAATTAAACAACCTCCGGGTAGTGGAATTGCCCGAGCGGGTTACCCCACATAAAATCCTGTCGCTCGCGGCATTATCGTTATGCGAATCATCGGAGGAACTTTAAAGGGGCTGCGGCTTAACCCGCCGAAAAATCTGCCCGTGCGACCAACCACCGATATGGCTAAGGAAGCACTGTTCAATATCCTGCTCAACCAGGTTGATTTTGAGGGCTTACGTGTGCTCGACCTCTTCAGCGGAACCGGGAATATCTCACTCGAATTTGCCTCCCGCGGCGCCGAAAAAGTAATATCGGTTGACCGGAGCATTCAATGCGTGCATTATCTTAAAGATACCGCCCGCCAGCATAAATTAGAACAAATACAGGTTTTTAAGGATGATGTGTTTAAATACCTGCAACTAGAAACCGACCAGTTTGACCTCATTTTTGCCGACCCGCCATACGATCTTAACCGCATACCCGAAATTTCAAAAATAATCTTCGATAAAAACCTGCTGGCTCCCGGCGGATTGCTAATTGTTGAACACCAATCTCTGCAAAATTTAAGCAACAATCCTGCATTTATAGAACAGCGGAAATACGGGCATTCGTCATTTTCCTTTTTTAAAGCCACCTCTTAAACCTTATCAAAATTGCTATGTCAACTGAAAAAGTAAGAAATGTAGAAATCGAAATACTTTCGGACAACTGGTATGTGCTGAGGAAAGTTAACTATGAATTCCTGGGCAACGATGGCAAATGGCAGCATTTAACCCGCGAAGCTTATGACCGCGGAAATGGTGCAACCATTCTGCTGTATAACAGGACCTCCAAAACAGTAATATTAACCCGGCAGTTCCGTATGCCCACTTACTTAAACGGCAATAAAGATGGTTACCTAATCGAGTGTTGTGCCGGCTTACTGGATAAGGACAATGCCGAGGACTGTATCAGGAAAGAGACTGAGGAAGAAACAGGTTACAAAGTTTCGCATGTAAAAAAAGTATTCGAAGCCTATATGTCGCCCGGTTCTGTGACGGAGATTTTATACTTTTTTGTGGCCGAATACAGCAAGGACATGAAAATAAGCGATGGCGGCGGTGCACATGATGAGCATGAAAACATCGAGGTGCTCGAACTGCCGTTTAGTAATGCGCTCGAAATGGTTAAAACCGGGGAAATAAAAGATGCCAAAACAATAATGCTGTTGCAATACGCGCAGATCAATAACATTTTAGAATAGTGGATTAAACGACGTAAAGTCCCTACTTTTACAATCCAATTCTTCCGTTATGAAAAAGTTATTTCCGGCCATTTTCCTGGCCATCGCCTTCTTTATTTTAACATCCTCGTCAAGCGTTAAAAACGACACAATTGCTATTGGTGAGCAACCGCAGGTTGCCATGGATACCCGGGGTGTTATCCGGGTAGTGTTCGGTCAGAAAGATAAAATATTTTGCGCTACGTCAAATGATAAAGGCGTTACATTTTCGCAGCCTGTACTGGTCGCCGAAATACCAAAAATGCACCTGGGGATGTCGCGCGGTCCGCAACTGGCAACCTCTGTCAATTACTCGGTCGTTACCGCACAGGACCAATCAGGTACTATTCATTGGTACAGACTTGACCATTCATCCGGCGAATGGAAGTCAATGGGCGCTATCAATGACCTTAAAGGCTCGGCTCCCGAAGGTTTGATGGGCGTCGCAGCGGATAAAAAAGATAATTTCTACGCCGTATGGCTGGATACACGTGCCGGCGGCGGCAATAACATATTCTTCTCGTCACTATCAAACAATTCAGCTACCTGGTCAAAAAACCGCTTGGTGTACCAATCGCCCGATAAACTGGTTTGCGGATGCTGCAAGCCCAATATTGCGGTTAACGGTGCTGAAGTAGCCATCATGTTCCGGAACTGGCTGAATGGTTCGCGCGATCTGTATGTACTTAAATCTTTAAACGGCGGCGCAACCTTTGCCGCTGCTCAAAAATTAGGCATCGACACCTGGAAACTCAACGCCTGCCCAATGGACGGCGGCGGTATTATTGTTGATGGTCCGGCTATACGTACAACATGGCAGCGCAAAGGCGAAATATTTTACGCCGAACCGGGCAAACCCGAAATATTGATCGGTAAGGGCAGAAATTCAAGCATCGGCGGCAATGGCATTAATGCCGTGATAACATTTCACAACGACGACACGGTGAAGATGATACAGCTCAAAAACAAACGGGAAATGGCCGTAGGCAAAGGGAGCTATCTAAAATCCCTTGCATTGCCTGGCAATAAAATTCTTTGTGTTTGGGAGGACGACAAAAAGATCAAATTCAGAAGGATTTAGGTTTGTATATTTTGAGGGCGTTTGGTTTAAAACGGTACAAAATTTTGTAAATCATTTCCAAAATTCTGTAAATCCGCAGCCTGGTATAAGATGTAAATTTGTATTACTAAAATGATCTGTCATGAGCGTAATAACAAAGATATTGTCAGAACTGGCCCACATGGTCTGGGATATTTACTGGGGGCTGGCACTGGGTTTTATTCTATCATCCCTCATCAGGGCATTTGTTTCCACAGAAAGTATTTCTTCGCGGTTAGGCAGAGACTCTGTAACCGCGGTTAGCCTTTCCACTCTTTTTGGTGCGATATCATCTTCCTGCTCTTACGCGGCCGCGTCAATGGCCCGTGCACTGCTCATTAAAGGCGCAACATGGTCAAACGCCGTTACATTTATGGTTGCCAGCACCAACCTGGTATTTGAAATATTTATCGTTATCGTGTCGCTGTTGGGGTGGGCATTTTTTGGCGGTGAAGTCATTGGCGGTTTATTTTTTATTATCATTTCGGCCATATTGATCAGTCGGTTTTTTCCTTCAAAAGTAAAGGATGAGGCCAAAGGGCATATCGCCGCATCTGAAGATAAAAATTCCGACGATCCTCATGCACATCACCACATGGAAAGTTCCTGCTGCCACCATAATATGAAGATGGATGTAACGGCCGGTGACACAAAGAAGTCGGATTTATCAGAAAAGCTAAAAACCGCCAGTGGCCATTTTTATATGGATGTAACGATGGTCGGACGGGATATCCTGATCGGCCTTGTCGTTGCGTCTGTTTTAATGGTTGTCGTGCCTGATGCTTTTTGGAAAAGCTTGTTTTTAAGCGGCAACAGTACGCTGCCCCATTTCGTGGTATTAAGCTGGAACGCGGTTGTCGGTATCCTGGTTGCCATTTTTGCTTTTGTTTGCTCGGTGGGCAACATTGTTATGGCTGCCGTGCTGTGGCAGGGCGGTATATCCTTTGGCGGGGTAATTGCATTTATCCTTTCCGATCTGGTAACTATCCCGATGCTCATGGTATTCCGTAACTATTATGGAAACAAAACTATGTGGTACCTATTGGCTATTTTGGTAGTAAGCATTTTCTTCACCTCACTTTTCCTTGACTATTCCTTTGCAGCGCTGCACTGGATACCAAAAGCGCATACCGGCGGAATGCAAATGACAAACGCGCATCTTCAATGGAATTATCAAACCTGGCTCAACCTGTTTTTTATCCCGGTGTCGGTTTATTACTTCTTTGCGGGTAAAAAAACAATGAAATAAGCCTTAGCCGACTTTAACTTTAAACAAATTGTATTAAAGGGTATTACCTTAAGGTCTATAAATGAGAATAGCTATTAAAAATATGGTTTGTGACCGGTGTATAATGGTCGTAAAACAACAATTGGAAACCCTGGGATTCCGGACGGATGAAGTGGTACTGGGCAGCGCGGTGATACATCCTGAACCAGGTGCCGACCAATTGAGCGCAATAGGGTCCGCTTTAAAAGTTGTCGGTTTTGAATTGATTGACAACGAAAAAAACCGGCTGGTTGAGCGGATTAAAAATCTTATCATTGAAAAGATACATTATACCGATCTTTCCGATACACATATTAACTTTTCGGCCCATATAGCGGATGCGCTGCAGAAAGATTATACTTCGTTAAGCCGGATATTCTCAGAATCGGAAGATATAACCATTGAGAAATTCATCATTCAGCAAAAGATCGAAAAAATTAAAGAATTGCTCGAATACGGCGAGCTGAATATAAACGAGATCGCCTGGAAAATGGGCTATAGCAGCAGCGCGCACTTATCGGCACAATTTAAAAGCATAACAGGGTTAACGCCCAGTCAGTTTAAGGTATCAGAACAAGGCGGGCGTAAACCCATTGATAAAATTTAGTCTTTTACTTATGAAAAACATAACCATTCTATCTATTCTCATCATTGGGTTGCTGTTTAACGCATCGGCACACCAAAAAATGAACATGGCCGATACCGCAAAACATCCCATGGTAATGCACCCTACAGCTAAATCCAAAAACGCAAAAAAAATGACAGCGCATTCGAAGCACATACAATTGCATTCAATGAAGGGAATGAAAATGGGAAATACCGGATCGCGGCAAAAAAATAAAAAAATGGCAATGCCCATGAAAAATACGCAGCCCCGCATGATGGACGGCATGCACATGAGCGATACCACGAAGTCCGCAAAAAACAGCAGCATGAATATGCCCATGAAAGACAGGCAAATGGGCTCGATGAAAGGCATGCAAATGGGAGATACGGCCAAATCATCAGCCACCAAAAAAATGGATATGCCAATGAACAACAATTCGATGAAAGGCATGAACATGCAGGATACATCCATGAAGGGCATGAATACGGGTGGGATGAAAATGGATATGATGAGCAGCTCACAGTCCAAAAACCTGCCGATGGGCCGTGATGGTTCCGGTACAAGCTGGCTGCCCGATGCCTCGCCTATGTACGGTATTATGCTCAACAGCGGTAAATGGAGCTATATGGTGCATGGAAATATTTCCTTCCGCTATACTCAACAAGATTTAGGCGATAAAGGCAGCCGGGGCGGCGATAAGTTTGATGCGCCCAACTGGTTTATGGGCATGGCTCAGCGCCCTGTTGGAGAAAATGGCTTGCTGCATTTTAACCTGATGATGTCGTTAGACCCGCTAACGGAAGGGGGCTATGGCTACCCGTTATTGTTCCAGACAGGTGAAAGCTGGAAAGGCGTACCGTTGGTTGACCGGCAGCATCCGCACGATTTGTTTTCAGAGCTTTCGGCCAGCTATGCGTATGCTTTTTCAAAGAAAACTGACCTCAGTATTTATATCGGGTATCCCGGCGAACCGGCTTTGGGACCCGTAGCTTTTATGCACCGCCCTTCGGCGATGTCAAATCCGGATGCGCCGATCGGTCACCATTGGACAGATGCTACGCACATTACCTTCGGGGTGGCCACAATAGGTTTCAGGGTGGGCGATTTTAAAATTGAAGGTTCATCCTTTACAGGACGGGAACCTGACGAGAATCGTTACAATTTTGATAAACCAAAGTTCGACTCCTGGAGCGGCAGGTTAAATTTCAACCCTTCAGCCGATTGGGCGTTCCAGGTTTCTTATGGCTTTATCAAAAGCCCCGAGGCGTTGAACCCTACCGAAGATATTCACCGCACTACGGCATCGGCAACCTATAGCCTGCCGTTTGGCGACGAAAAAACGTTTAACGCTACCGCCGTATGGGGGCAAAATAAGTCACCTGGCGCCGACGCGAGTAATTCGGCTTTATTAGAAGGTGACGTCCGCATTAAAAAGGTGGCTCTGTATACCCGGTTTGAATTCGTTCAGAAAACCACCCAGGAGCTGGTTTTAAACCCGCTATTGTATGGCAGCACCTCGATTTTCCCCGTGAATGCAATAACCCTGGGCCTGAATTATGACCTGTTTAAACTAGGGCCGCTGAACCTGGCTGCTGGCGGGCAGCTTACCTGGTACGGAGCGGATAGCAGGCTGAACAGCCTGTATGGAAGCAATCCTATGGGCGGTGAGGTTTTTCTGCGTCTGTATCCGCGGCTGATGAAATCAAAAATGTAATATTTTCTTAGATTTACCTGTTAAAATAATATGAACGTGCTTAAAAAAACCTGCCTGATACTGGCCCTTATTTATTCCGTATCGATTGCCCGGGCGCAACAATCTGCTTCGACTAACGCCATTAATAAAATAACCAATGCGTATTTAGCGATAAAGAATTCGCTTGTCGCGGATGATGGAACGGCGGCCGCCCATAACGCGAAGGAACTATTCAACATATTATCGTCCGATCCTGGTAAAACCCTTAAACCCGATCAGCAAAAATTATTGAACGGTTACCTCGAAAAGTTAAAATTCGATAGCCGTCACATCAGCGAAGTAACCGCGCTCGACCATCAGCGGGAACATTTTGCCACCCTGTCAAAAAATCTTTATGAAGTTTTAAAAGGCCTGAAGATGAATACCGCCACCATCTATGAACAATACTGCCCCATGAAAAAAACGTATTGGCTAAGCGAAACCGAGGCAGTAAAAAATCCATACTACGGCAAAAAAATGCCTGAATGCGGCAGGGTAGCGGCCACGTTGACTCCCGCAACTAAATAATTTATTACCGATAATGATTTATAAATTTGTTGTCTATACGCTTATCAGCATCAAATGAGAATAGCACTTTTCCCGGGATCATTTGACCCGGTAACCAAGGCCCATGTCGACATTGTAAAACGATCTGTTAGCTTGTTCGACAAGGTTTACATAGGCATCGGCGCAAACAGCTCAAAGGCAAGTTTACTAAGCGTTGAAAAACGGGAACAAATGCTGCGTGCTGTTTTTGAAAGCGACCCGCGCATACATATCGTTGCGTATGAGGGGCTGACAGTTGATTTCTGCAAAAGCATTGGTGCAAACTATATGATACGCGGCATCCGTACCGTATCCGATTTTGAATACGAAAAAGCCATCGCCCAAATGAACCATTCCCTTGTGCCCGAAATTGAAAGTATTTTTATTGTCAGCAAGCCGGGCTATTCGTCTATCAGCTCAACCATCGTACGTGAGATTATGCGCTATAACGGCGATGTGAGCCAGTTTATCCCGAAGGAAGCGCTGGCGTACCTTTGAGAAAGAGGCAAGATCAAGAAGCAAGAGCCAAGACAAAAAACCAGCCGCACGTCATGCCGAATTTATTTCGGCACCTCACATGCTTATTAACGCCATGCAAAACGTTCTGCATAGTTAACGTGGTGATAGTTATATTTACAACAGGCCTAACGCTTTTCAATGCTCTTTAAACAGGGATATATTTATATCATGTCTAACCAATATCGAACAACGTTTTATATTGGTGTCACCAGTAATTTAGAAGCAAGAGTTTGGCAACATGTTAATAACGAAGGTTCAGCATTTGTAAAGAAATACAAATTATTCGATTTGATTTATTATGAGCATTTTGAAAGGATAGAGGATGCGATCAATCGTGAGAAACAGCTTAAAAATTGGCACCGGGACTGGAAAATTAATTTGATTCAATCTAAAAATCCTGAAATGAAGGATTTGAAAGACCAGTTGGACTTATAAATACTTACTTATTACATGTCTCCGCCTTGCAAGCTGCTCGTCCTGTGGGGTGCCGAAATAAATTGGCATGACGAGGGGTTATTTAAATCGCCTGCTCATCCACAAGCTCCTCTTTTACCAGCACATCCATTATAGAAGGGTAGGTATTTTTCACGATCGGCGCGATATGGTCTTTCCCGAACCAGCGCGCAGCCGTAATCCCTTCTTCCTTTTGCGGCTTCAATTTTTTCTGCGCTTTACACTGCATTTCAAACCAATAGGTTTTTTTTAAAACCACCTCGCCCTTGTATTTATATACATGGTAGGTTTTACATATCCGGTCGCCGATGCTGCTTATTTTTATACCGCATTCTTCCTCAACTTCACGCACGGCGGCTTCTTTAATGCCCTCACCTATCTCAATTTTTCCTTTCGGGATATCCCATTTACTATTGCGATAAATAAACAGGTATTCGCCATTTTCATTGATCACCAAACCGCCTGCCGCCTCTATCAGCGTAATGCTTTTAATAACTGTTCTCAAGAATGTCTTTGCATCGGGGCAAAGCACGTAAAACAGCTTGCTACGGTGCGCCGGAGCCCAGTAATAAACTATTTTCAAGTCGAATATATCGGCATCTATTTTTTCATAACGCTCCACACCTTCAGGCTCTGATTCCGTTAAAAGGATGACTTTTTCGTTAATATAAATTCTGTATTTTTGAGCCATGTTCAATACTTCGGAGATAGAACAGCAGGTTGCCGAGTTCCTGCTGCAAATTAAAGCAATAAAATTGCAACCCAATAATCCTTTTACGTGGGCTTCCGGGTGGAAGTCGCCAATTTATTGCGATAATCGAATAACGCTCTCTCATCCTACTATCCGTACGTACATCAGGCAGCAATTAACGCTGCTGATACAGGAAACATTCGGCCCGGTTGGCGGTATCGCCGGGGTTGCCACGGCAGGGATTCCGCAAGGCGTATTGGTTGCCCAGGACCTAGGTCTTCCGTTTATTTATGTACGCTCAAAACCAAAAGATCACGGCACAGGGAGTTTAATTGAAGGTGATGATTTAACCGGAAAACGGGTCGTGGTAATTGAAGACCTGATATCAACCGGTAAAAGCAGTCTACAGGCTGTCGACGCGCTTCGCGCGGCAGGTTACGATGTGGCGGGGCTTGCAGCGATATTCACTTACGGGTTTAACATAGCAACCGAAAACTTCAAAAAAGCAAATTGCCCTTTTGTCACCTTATCTAATTATAATGCCTTAATCAGTTATGCGAACGCAAACCAATACATAGCCGCCGCAGATGTTGAGATCTTAAGAAAATGGCGCGAAAATCCGTCAGCCTGGGGGCAATAGCAGTTTGCAGTTATTAGTTGGCAGTTTGCAGTGTTGACTCCTAGCCAACTGCCAACTAAAAACTGCAAACTAAATACTCTGTGCTATAACAAATCCGCTTGCCCAGGCCCATTGAAAATTATAACCGCCCAGCCAGCCGGTAACATCAACGCATTCGCCGCCGTAGTATAAACCGGGAACCTTTTTAACTTCAAGCGTTTTTGAGGAAAGCTCACCGGTTGATACGCCGCCGCGCATTACCTCGGCTTTATCATAGCCCTTATCCCCAGCCGGCTTTACCTTAAATTCGTGAATTAATTTGCTGATATTTTCAATATCTGCCTTGGTTAGCGAGGCCAGATTTTTGTCCACCGGTAATTTAACACTCAAAGCTTCAGCAAATTTGCGGGTGTATAAGCCGGCCAAATAAGCCAGCAGCATTTTCTTACCGTTTTCCTCCCGCTCGAGTTGTATCAGTTCGGCAATATCCTGGTTAGGGAGCAGGTCGATATAGATATCTTCACCTGGTTTCCAGTACGAGGATATCTGCAATATAGCCGGGCCGCTTAGCCCCCAATGGGTAAACAGTATATTTTCTTCAAAGCTCGCCCTGTCATTCCAGACACGGCAAAAAATACTGTTACCTGATAATTGTTCATACCACGGCTGGTCCTTTCCGGTAATGGTTAGCGGCACCAGCGCAGGTGCGGTTTCGTTAATTTTTAAGTCAAACTTACGGGCAACACGCAGCCCAAAATCAGTAGCACCCATTTTTGGTATCGGTAGTCCGCCCGAGGCGACCACTATTTTTGGGGTGCACAGGGTTTCGTTCCTGCCGTTTTTTTCCAGTGAAACAGTAAAACCGTTTTCATCTTTTTCAATATGCTTAACATCCGCGCCGCACCATATTTTCTGCCCCATATCGGCACACAAATTCGTAAAAACATTTACCACATCTTTGGCATTATTGCTCTCCGGGAACAATTGCCCGAGCGTTTTTTCCTTGCCCTTTATGCCATAGGTCTCAAAAAAGCTGACAGTATCTTCCACCGTCCATTGCGCGAGGGTTGATTTGCAGAAATGTTCGTTCGCCGAAATAAACTGCTGCGGCGAGGCATACAGGTTAGTATAATTGCAACGCCCGCCGCCGCTAATGAGTATTTTTGCGCCCGGCTTATCATTTTTTTCGAGCACCAGGGTACGTTTGCCTAAAAATCCGGCCTGTACGGCGCACATCAAGCCGCAGGCGCCGCCGCCAATAATTATCGCATCAAAGTCTGTTTGTTTTCTTAAATTTGCTGTCATGGCAGGTGTGGCGCAAATATCAGAATTTGGAAAGATACTTATCTTTTTAATTACAGGTATCATAATGGTATGCGTGGCATTTTTTATAGCCCGGTTAATATCGCCCAGCAATCCAACTCCCGAAAAACTAACCTCGTATGAATGCGGCGAAGAGCCCACAGGCAACGCCTGGCTACCCTTTAATTCGCGTTTTTATGTGATTGCGCTGGTATTTTTATTGTTCGATGTCGAGATGGTATTCATTTTTCCCTGGGCCATCGTATTTGGCAGCCACGAAATGAACAGTATGGACCCGCGCTGGGGATGGCTGGCCCTTACGGAGATGTTTATCTTTTTAGGCATATTGATCCTGGGCCTGGCATACGTGTGGGTAAAAGGCGACCTGGAATGGATAAAAGCAAAGCCTATTGTACCAACGACCGATGCCAGCATCCCTGCATCGCTATATGAAAAGCTGAACCTGGAGCAAAGCGCTTACAAAGTGAAAGCATTTGCGATGGAAGTTCAGGAAGTTGCATTACCGGCGACCACAGAAGCTGTTGCTACCCCACCCCCTATAAGGAAACCGATGTTTAAACCAACCTTCAAAAAGCCCGGAAATGAGTAACGATATAACACAGGAAGGCGGCGGTATAGTGGTCACCAAAATGAACGACCTCCTCAACTGGGCAAGGCTGTCTTCATTATGGCCGTTAAGTTTTGGTATTGCTTGCTGTGCCATTGAATTTATGGGCGCCTTTGCATCTACTTACGATCTTGATCGTTTTGGTGTTTTCCCCCGGCCATCGGCCCGGCAATCGGATGTACTGATCATTGCCGGTACGGTAACCTTCAAAATGGCAGAGCGCATTAAACGGCTTTACGAGCAAATGCCCGAGCCAAAATATGTGATTTCAATGGGTTCATGCTCCGACTGTGGAGGCCCTTACTGGCAGCACGGCTACCATGTGGTAAAAGGCGTCGACCGTGTGATACCGGTTGATATATATGTGCAAGGCTGTCCGCCCAGGCCCGAGGCTTTAATCGGAGCCATATTAGAATTGCAGAAAAAAATTGAAGGTGAAAGCTTAATTAGCGGATAAACATTTTAAACAGATTGAAAACGGGTTTAAGTTTTATCAGCATTCTTTAATTCATCATTGATTTCTTCCTCAACAGCCTCGATCGCATCCTCAACCGAGTGGCTTTGGGTATTTGACTGGGCCTGCTGGGTGAGTTCAACCAGTTTCCGGTAATGCTCATACAGCGTTTTTAGTTCTTCCTCGCTCAGGTCCTGTATATTAAGCAGGCGGTTGCTGGCGTGTGTGCTGGCCGCTATTAATTCGTTAAGCTTTAACTGTACCGCTATTGACTCCTTGTTTTGCGATTTCTGGATCAAAAAAACCATCAGAAAGGTAATGATAGAAGTTGCAGTATTAACGATCAAAAGCCAGGTATTTGAAAAGTGAAACAACGGTCCGGTTACGGCCCATAGCAAAATGAAACCAACCGCAGCAATAAACACCGGCGAGCTGCCGCTGTATGTGGTTATGGTATTGCTTATCCGCTCAAACCCTGAAATATTACTTTCGCTTTCCTGTGCACTCATACAGGCATAAGCTTAAAACGGGCAAATTGTTTGAATACTCAGGAAGTGGATGTGCAATTATTAAATATAGGCAATAAAAAGCCCGGCTTTTAAAAACCAGGCTATTGTAAAAAGCTATTCTACTATTTAAATAAAAGGCTATTCACGCCAATTATTACGCCGTTCGAAGCGTTTATATCAAAAGCGATCACTTGGGTTTTATTTCCCTGGCTGTCTGTCAGTTCAAGATTTTTGGATGCGGTCAACGCCAGCGTAAGTGTCTGCCCGTCGAGCGTTTTTAAAGCGGTCATTTTGGTCGATAAAGCTTTCACGATCCCTGCTTTATCATATTTTCCTATTACAATATGGCCTTTTAAAACGGCAGCTAATTTTGCAGGATCCTGGAAAAGCCTGTCTAATGCATCAGCAGATAAGTTGCCTAACGCGGTATTATTCGGCGCGAAAATGGTATACGGCCCGGCTCCTTTTAAAGTAGCGCCCAAATTAGCAGCGCGCAAAAGTAATCCGAAGGACTGGTAATCAGCGTTGGTGGAAATAGTCGTGATCAAGTCACCTGAGGCCGGAACTGTGGCTGTTTGCGCAAATAAATTGTTTGAAAATAAACCAATAGCTAAAGCAGCTACAACACTTAGAACTAATTTTTTCATTATCAATGCGGTATTAAAGTTTTTAAAAAAGTTAATTATCCGAATAACGCATTTTTTATTAAATGGTTATTAAGCCCCTAAAATAATTTTTTTACCAGTTATAATGCATCGGTAAGCCATAATAAATTTATTAAAATAAAATTGTTACAAAAAAAAGAGCAATTAATGTCCGCCTCTGGTCAGACTTTCGACTTAAGACTACCGCCTTCTTCTACTGCCCCTGTGCCAGCGTATACCCAATTTTATCTCCAAATTTCATCAGGAATTCAACCGAGCACACTTTAGCATCTTCCGAAAAATCAGCTGCGATATGTAAAAGTTCTTTCTGGGTAACTGTTTTCCCGGCCTTTTTTTCAAAACGCACGCGGTATTCGTTAACCAGCTCGGTATAGATAGAGCCTGTCGGCCAAACCTGGGTGCCCCGGTTCGAGATCATCACCAGGTCGAAATTATCTGTGAGTCGTTTCTTTGCCAGCTCAGCCAGTTCGGCTGGCTGCAGGTCGTTTGCTTCCACAAACACATCAACGCCAACCATTTCTTCTTTAATGCCCCTGGTAACGGTCAATTTGTTCTTTAAAAGGTGCTCATGCGTTGCTTTTAGTTGAAGATTGCCTTTTGATACAACGCCGCCATCGGCAGGCAGCTTACCTAAGTTGGCAATAATGGCATCAGCGAAACCCATGGTTGATGCTGCAGGTATGGATTTATTACCAAAATCACCGGTATGGATGCCTCTTTCAAGGGTATACAGCAAAGCGTTCTCAATAGTGGCTGCATTCTCGGTAAGTCCCATATAGCGCAGCATTAAAATACCCGATAACAATAACGCGGTGGGGTTGGCTATGCCTTTGCCCATAATATCCGGCGCGGTGCCATGTACTGCCTCGAAAATGGAAATATTATCGCCAATGTTGGCTGACGGCGCGAATCCCAACCCCCCTACCAAACCGGCACAAAGATCTGAAACAATATCACCCTGAAGGTTAGTCAATACAATAGCCTGGAAATTTTGCGGCTGCGTTACCAGCTTCATACAAAGATCGTCCACAATAATATCCGACGATTGAATATCCGGGTATTCTTTCGCGATCTCCTGGAAAGTCTCTAAAAACAAGCCATCGGTAAGCTTCATAATATTGGCCTTATGGCCGCAAGCGAGTTTAGTGTAACCCTTGCGCCGGGCCATTTCAAACGCATAACGTATTACCTGCGCCGAACCGGGGCGGGTAATAATCCGTCGTCCTACAGCCACGTCGTAGGTCAGCAGGTGCTCGATGCCGCCGTAAGTGTCTTCAATATTCTCGCGTATAATGGTCAGATTGATCGGTATGCCCGCTTTCGAAAAAACCGTCTCCACACCGTTCAATGTCCTGAAATCGCGTTGGTTGGCATATGTGTTCCACACCTTGCGGGCGGTTACGTTAATGCTTTTTACCCCTTTTCCCTTGGGCGTTTCCATGGGGCCTTTGAATAAAGTCCCAAGGTCCTCAATAGTTGCTTTAGCCGCGGGGGTCATACCGGTTGAATGCCCGGCATCGAAATAGGATTTGCCCATTTCAACATACTCATAGTCGAGCGGAACATTGTTGGCCGCAAATATTTTTAAAACGGCCTGCATTATTTCGGGGCCTATACCGTCGCCTTTGGCTACTGCTATTTTGGTGTTCATGGGTAAAAGGTAGTAATGTAAAAACGCCGCAAATATAGGTGTTTAAACCCAATTTTACGGCTGAAAACCAAATTGATATAGGCTTTTTAAAAGATTTAGGCTAAACTTGCATTTTAAAATGAAAGCTTTTTACGGAGACCTTAAACTCGGGATTTTAGGAGGCGGCCAGCTCGGCCGCATGCTGATACAACAGGCTATAAACTATAATGTCACCGTAAAGGTGCTCGACCCTGATCGGGAAGCCCCTTGCCGGAAATTGTGCGATGAATTTGTGGTGGGATCATTAGGCGATTACGAAACAGTATATAAGTTTGGCAAGAAAGTAGACTTGCTGACCATTGAAATTGAAAAGGTTAATGTTGATGCCCTCGACCAGTTGGAAAGCGAAGGCGTGTTGGTTTATCCGCAGCCGCGCATCATCCGGCTGATACAGGATAAGGGCCTGCAAAAGCAATTCTTTAAAGAAAATGGTATACCAACAGCCGAGTTCCAGGTGATATCATCGCCCCAGCAGTTAAAGGAAAGCCATATACCGTTCCCATATATTCAAAAACTAAGGCGCGACGGCTACGACGGCCGCGGCGTTTATAAGGTTATTGATGAATCGTACCTGGCGAACGCATTTAAAGAGCCCAGCCTGGTAGAGCGCTGGATTGATTTTGAAAAGGAAATAGGCGTTATTGTTGCCCGAAATGAAAACGGTGAAATAAAAACATTCCCCATGGTGGAGATGGAGTTTAACCCCGAGGTTAACCTGGTTGAATTTCTGATCTCGCCGTCTACTCTGCCGTTCGAAATACAGCAGGACGCGGCACAAATCGCTACCAAAATAGCGGACGACTTGAAAATTGTGGGCCTGCTTGCGGTGGAAATGTTCCTTGATAAGCATGGTAAGATACTCGTAAATGAGCTGGCACCCCGGCCGCATAACAGCGGGCACCAGAGTATTGAGGGAAACGTGGTTTCGCAATTTGAGCAGCATTTAAGGGCAATATTTAACCAGCCCCTGGGCGATACCGCCTGCCTCAACAATGCCATCATGGTAAATATTTTAGGTGAAGCAGGATACGAAGGGCCCGCCATTTACCAGGGAATTGAAAAAGTATTGAAATGCCCCGGAGTATATGTACATTTATATGGCAAGGCATTAACCAAACCGTTTCGCAAAATGGGCCACGTGACTATTGTTGATGCCGATAGGGAAAAAGCCATTGAAAAGGCCAGGTTTGTGCAGGAGACGTTAAAAGTGATAAGTTAATAACGAGGAATAAACCACCGCGTCATTGCGAGGTACGAAGCAACCTCTAAACTGTACAGAGCAGTCGGAAGAGCCTTCCTCCGTGATTTGCATAAGTAAAGATTGCTTCGTTCCTCGCAATGACGCTCAAATAAATATATGAACCAAACCAAAATAGGTATCATCATGGGCAGCAAATCCGACCTGAATGTAATGCAGGACGCCGCCGATGTATTAAAAGAATTAGGCATTGATTACGAAATTACCGTCGTGTCGGCCCACCGCACACCCGACCGTATGTTTAGTTACGCCAGGGAAGCAGCCGGCCGCGGGTTAAAAGTGATCATCGCCGGCGCAGGCGGGGCGGCGCATTTGCCGGGCATGGTGGCGTCATTAACGCATTTGCCGGTGATCGGCGTGCCCGTAAAATCAAGCAATTCGATAGACGGCTGGGATTCTATCCTGTCCATATTGCAGATGCCGAATGGTATCCCGGTAGCCACGGTTGCGCTTAACGCGGCTAAAAACGCCGGTATCCTGGCCGCTCAGATATTATCGACGGCAGATGAGAGAATTACAGAAAGGCTTATCAGTTACAAGGAAAATTTAAAGAAAAAAGTGGAAGAGTCGGCATCAGAGATGGAGGAGAATAGAGATTAGAGGCTGGAGATGAGAAGTTAGCACCAACCCTCTTCTTTCGGACATTATTGACTTTCCCGACTTTCGGACCCACACACATGCATGCAAACGTAAAACAAGCCGTACCATTTTTTATGGTTAATGACATCGAAGCTTCCATTAAGTTTTATGTCGAAGGTATTGGGTTTAAGTTAACCAATAAATGGATCAATAACGGCAAGCTGGAATGGTGCTGGCTTCAGTTGGGCGGAGCCGCCATCATGTTACAGGAGTACAGGCCCGACCGTGTACCGAAAATTAAAACCGGCGAAGGTGTGTCGATCTGTTTCCAGTGCGAAGACGCGCTGGCCATATATCAGGATGTACTGTCAAGAGGTATTGCCGCGTCCGACCCATTTGTAGGCAACAGCATGTGGGTTACTGTTATGACCGACCCCGATGGCTATAAACTTGACTTTGAAAGCTATACAGAGGTCCCCGAAGAGACAAAATTTTCAGAGTGGAAGAAATAAACGTTTTCTATCTTCGGACTTTACTGACTTCAAAAATCAATTCAAGGTCGGATTCTCCGGAAAATTAGCGATATGCGCATACCGTTGCCCAAGGCTGACTACTACTTGTCGCCAAAGGTTTTCCTCGTTATGGTTGAAAATGGTCTCTGGCGTTACGTTATTTGCAACGATCCAGCTGTCTTCCCGTATCTCGTCATCCAACTGCTGCGGCACCCATCCGGAATACCCTATAAAAAACCTGATCTCGTTATCATTCAACTGGTAACTGGAAATTAACTGCTTTACTACGTCGTAATCACCACCCCAATACAGCCCATCGCCAATTTCGATACCGCCGTCAATTTTATCGGGAATACAATGCACAAAATGCAGGGTATTATTAGCAACCGGCCCACCGATAAATACCGGCATCTCGGCGTACGATAGTTCAGGTAAAACATCACCCAGCAGGAATTCGCTTGGGTGGTTCAATATAAAACCCATAGCCCCTTCGTCGGAGTATTCCGTCAATAAAATAACCGACCTTTTAAAATTCGGATCCATCATAAACGGCTCCGATATCAATAAGCGCCCCGCGGCGGCTTCAATAGGACTAAGCATGCAGTTTGTTTTTTAGAATTTAGGACGCAAGAATCAAGACAGAACCAGGAAAAATCCCAAACCGGTAATCAGCGGTTATCTGGTTCTTGGCTCTAAAAATCTTGCTTCTCCTACCAATATACAAGTATCTTAAAAAATTGTTCAGTTTTCCAAAATCAGAAATACAATACTTACTTACGGTATAATTAATTTGTAAGTTTGCAGGGATGAACCAGGAACAATTAGAAAACCTCCGGAATGAATACAAAGCTACTTCTTTGTCTGAAACCGAATCAAAAGCCGATCCGATCAAACAGTTCGATGCATGGTTTAACGAAGCCATTGAAGCCAAAGAGCCCGAGCCAAACGCCATGACGCTGGCAACAGCCACTTATGATGGGCGGCCCTCGGCGCGTATCGTTCTGCTGAAAGGGGTCAACGAAAACGGGTTTATGTTTTATACCAATTACCTGAGCCGAAAAGGTAAGGAGATCACCAAAAACCCTTTAGGCGCGCTCACATTTTTTTGGGCAGGCACGGAGCGGCAGGTGCGGATTGAGGGCACTATCGAAAAATTAAGCAAGGAGCAATCGGATAGATATTTCCAGTCGCGCCCTAAGAGCAGCCAGATAGGCGCTCTTGCTTCGCCGCAAAGCCAGGAAATAGCCAGCCGCGAGATATTGGAAAAAAAAATGAGCGAACTGGAAGCAGAGTACGATGGTAAAGATATTCCGAAGCCCTCATTTTGGGGCGGGTACATCTTAAAGCCGCGCCTCATAGAATTCTGGCAGGGTCGGCCGAGCCGCCTGCACGACCGTATCCTGTACAAGAAAATTGATAACAAAAACTGGAAGAAAGTACGACTGGCGCCATGAGTTTTGATGAGATCACGCAACTGCTTACTGATAAATTCGGCGCGGATACGATTGCCGGCACGGAAACAGGCGGGCTACAACCAGCATTGCTGATACACCCCGACCATATAACCACCGTATGCCTGGAACTGCGCAATAACCCAAACACCTATTTTGATTTTCTTTCCAGCCTTACCGGAGTTGACTACGGAACAGAAGCAAATCGTTTTGGGGTAGTTTATCACCTGGCGTCTATCCCCTACCAAACACAACTGACTTTAAAGATCAGCAAAGAAAATAACCGCGATCTAAACGAATTGCCTGCCTTCCCCAGCATAACTTCCGTTTACCGCAGCGCCGACTGGCACGAACGAGAAGCGTATGACCTTACCGGGATATTTTTTGAAGGCCACCCCGACCTGCGGCGCATTTTATTGCCGGATGATTGGGAAGGATTCCCGTTGCGGAAAGATTATAAAACCGCGGAGTTTTACAAAGGGATAAAAATTGATTGAGGCACCGTGAATCAAAAATACGAACAAGCTTTAAACGACTATAACAAAAAAATATCCTCTGCGGCTACGGAGGATATGGTGCTGAACATGGGCCCGCAGCATCCTTCGACCCATGGCGTTTTACGGCTGGAGTTGATAACCGATGGCGAGATTGTTAAGGAAGTTATTCCGCATATCGGATACCTGCACCGCTGCTTTGAAAAACATGCCGAATCGTTAACCTACCAGCAAACCATTCCCTTTACGGATAGGATGGATTACCTGGCATCCATGAACAACAGTCACGCCTTTGTGATGGGTGTTGAGCGGATGATGGGTATTGATAAGGATATTCCAAAACGCGTTGAATATATCCGCGTGCTGGTTTGCGAATTGAACCGCATTGGCTCGCACCTGATCGCTATAGGAACCTATGGTATTGATATTGGCGCGTTCACGCCATTTTTATGGTGTTTCAGGGACAGGGAACATATTATGGGGATGCTCGAATGGGCATCCGGCTCAAGGATGCTGTATAACTATATTTGGGTTGGCGGCTTGTTTTACGATCTGCCGGTCGGATTTGAGGAACGTTGCCGCGAGTTTGTGGACTACTTTAAGCCCAAAATGACCGAGCTAAACCAGCTTTTAACCGACAATCAGGTATTTATCAACCGCACGGCCAATGTGGGCGTACTGCCGCTGGATGTGGCTATTAACTATGGCTGCTCGGGTCCGATGCTGCGCGGTTCAGGGCTGAGGTGGGATCTGCGGCGCATCGACAACTATTCTGCTTATCCCGAACTTGAGTTTGATGTTCCCGTAGGCAAAGGTGAAATGGGTGCTGTAGGCGATTGCTGGGACCGCTACAAGGTACGCGTGGATGAGATAGAGCAGTCGCTGAGAATGATAGAGCAATGCCTCGACCGCTTG
Source organism: Mucilaginibacter sp. (assembly GCA_028288025.1). Classification (GTDB taxonomy): domain Bacteria; phylum Bacteroidota; class Bacteroidia; order Sphingobacteriales; family Sphingobacteriaceae; genus Mucilaginibacter. The sequence continues at coordinate 282,389 of JAQBOM010000003.1, forward strand.
CAGAAGGAATTAAAACGCACACCTGATTTCGACCCGCGTGCAAAACTACCGCGCAAAACCATTCCCAAAGCCCAGGATTACTATGTACGCTGCGAAGGCGCTAAAGGCGAACTGGGCTTTTACTTTATGGCCGACGGTAAATCCGAGATCCCGACAAGGGTAAAAGCACGTGCTCCAAGCTTCAGCAACTTATCGGTATTGCCTGAGATTGCCCGCGGCGTTATGATAGCCGACCTGATAGCCATCGTTGGTTCGATCGATTTTGTGCTGGGCGAGGTTGATAGGTGACCCATAAAAAAAGCCCCCTTGCGGAAGCTTTTGTATTGTTATGATTTTTATATAGATCCAAATTAATGAGTGCAAAATTGAAAACGTAGGGTACTTCACTAACCCACTAATTCATTAATTAATTACTTGTCGTAAACTTTAACCATAAAAACATAATTCTTTAATTTTTTAACCTGCTGTACCGGTGTCAAATTAACTAAAGTGTTTTTTGTATTCAGGTTTACTTTTTTCTCTAACGAATCGATCGCGCTAAGCAAATAGCTTGATTTTACCGCGAAATGCACGCCTTCCATTTGGGTTTGCTTGGCCTGCACAATGCCGATTATATTCCCCCTGGTATCCAGCAAAGGGCCGCCACTATTGCCGGGGTTAATGGGTATGGATATCTGGTAATCCAAACTATCACCGTTTAAGCCGTTAGCCGATGTCAATTTTCCATCATCGTAAACCGGCGCCTCCTGCGAATAGCCAAATGTATAAACGCTTTCGGCCAGGTCACTTTCCAACCTTTTAAAAGTATATGGTATCGGCTTCAAATTCCTGAACGACGTATCAACTATTTTTAATATGGCGATGTCGTTTTCAGGTTCGGAATAAAGTACTTTAGCTTTAAATGATTTCCCCGCGTTATTTTGAACATAAACCGAATCGGCTCCTTCAATAACGTGGTAATTTGTTGCAATCAGCCCGCTTGAGGTGATGGCGAAGCCTGTACCCCTATATTTGCCGGGATTGCTGATCACTCTTCCCGAACCATTGAGCCTATTTAATTTCTCGTTTAAATTGTTTGCTTGCTGATGTATCTTCGCTACCTCACCCCGCAGCCGCACATAATTTAATTCGCGGTTGCTCAAATATCCTGTAAAGAATAAAGTTCCCAAAACGGCAAAAATAGCGATCGATGCCGCAACCGAAATTTTTGAGTGGTGACTGCGCCACAGCTGAACCACCCACGAAGGATGAACCATTAATTCTTCCTTCAGCGTATGCACATCAATTTCGCGGTGAATAGCATCCAGCCGGCTTTCCAGTTCCAGGCGCTCGCCGTACTGCTTTAGCAACCCGGTAAAGTGCTTATGTTCGGTTACCATGACATTAACCTCTGCATTTTCCTTGCGCAAAATATCAAAGGCAGTCCGCTCCTCTTTGGTCATTTCGCCATTGAGGTACCGTTCAATCTCTTCTGATAGTTTATATTCATTCATCTCCGCTCTCCTTTACTTTTGCTGAAAAAATAATTTCTTCAGTCTTTGCAGGCATTTATATTTTTGGGTTTTGGCGTTATCCGCGTTGGTATACCCAAAACTCTCGCATATCTCCTGCATCGACCGGTTATGTATGTAAAAATCTTCTATTATCGTTTTACAGGGTTCGCCTAACAATTGGAGCGCACTGCCCATCTTATTAAACTGTATATCCCGTTCGTTATTCTTTTCAGTTTCATCATCAACCACCAAGTACTCCTGGAAGTCCTTAATGTCCCCACTATACCGGTTCATCTGGCTCAGCCTTTTTAACCACAGCCGCCTGCATATGGAGTAAATATACGTTTTAAGTTTGCTGCTCAGTTCAAAATCGCCGGCTTTAACCTTATTGTAAAGAACTATTATAGCCTCCTGGTAAATATCCTTAGCGTCATCCTCGTTACCACTGTTGTTGATGATCAGCTGCAGCACCATCGGAAAATAGGCCAGGTATAACCGCTTTAAAACACTTTCTGAGTTATTAAGGATACCCAGTATTACTTCATTATCTGTTGGGATCCCGCTATTTAGGTCTTTACTCACACTTAATACAATTTATGCGAAATTGTAACCCATTATCCATAAAAAAAAATTAATGCGGAAATATATTTTGAGTGGGAAAAAGTCGGGAAAGTCGAAAAGTCCGAAAGATGCTCCAAACTCATATCAGAAAAATCGCTAACTTAAGACCTCTTACTGACTTTACTGACTTTCAACCACTTATCTAATAAGTAAATTTTTTTGCAAATAACAGGGTTACCTTTTAAGTATTGGCGTATTAATCCGTAAACACTCACATTTTAAAACACAAAAAATGAAAAATTCATTCAAAATGGGCGCTTTAGCCTTAGTTATCGCGGTTTCTTTCGCAGCTTGTAAAGGTAAAGGTTCTGCCGGTGCAGATTCAACTGTAAAAGTTGATTCAACTGTGAAAAAAGATTCAATTGTTAAAGTTGATTCAACTAAAAAAGACACAACTAAAAAAGATACAGTTAAAAAGTAATTTTTAGTTTTTTCTGTTAATTTTTTTAGGCGAAAGGTGATCTGTGATTTTATTTAATCTCACGGGTTACCTTTTGTTGTTTTTAGTATTAAAAGCAAAACTATTAATCACTTAAAAAAATTAACATGAAAAATTCTTTCAAAATGGGCGCTTTAGCTTTGGCTATCGCAGTTTCTTTCGCAGCTTGCAAAGGCAAAGGTTCTGCCGGTGCAGATTCAAGTAAGATGGATTCAGCTAAAATGGATTCAGCTAAAATGACTGACACCTCTAAGATGAAAGACACTTCAAAGATGAAAGACACATCTAAGAAGATGGCTAAAGACACTGCTAAGAAGAAAATGTAATTTTAATTTTAGCAAAAGCAAAAACGCTCCTGAATTACCGGGAGCGTTTTTGTTTATAAGGGTTTTTAATCAACTTTGACGCCTGCCTTTAATTGATTAACGGCAACAATAAAACATGCAGCCCTTACTTTCTATTAATCACGCCACCGTACGTTTTTTAAACAACACACTTTTCAGCAGTTTAAACTTTATTGTTTGCAAAGGTCAGCATTATGCCCTTGTCGGGGAAAGCGGGTCGGGAAAAAGCGCACTGCTGCAGACCATCGCCGGCAGGTTCAATATCACCGGCGGCAATATCGACTATCATTTTTTTAATGAATTTTTAGAGAGATCGGGACATGACGGTACGCATCACACCTACCACCAATTGATCGCGCTGGTTGAAACCAAACATCATTTTAAAAATCTTTCAAACACCACCGACTTTTACTACCAGCAGCGGTATAACTCATCCGATTCGGAAGACGCCCTGACAGTTGAAGAATATTTGCAAACTATTGCCCCCGCGCCGGGCAATAAACCGCGCTGGGATACTGAAAAAGCAATCGCCCTTTTAAAGCTGGGCGACTTACGCAGCAAACAACTTATCAAGCTGTCAAACGGCGAAACCAAACGATTGATGCTGGCTGCAGCGTTATTAAAAAACCCTGTTTTGCTGTTGCTGGATAACCCACTGGTAGGCCTCGATGTGCAAACGAGAACAGAGTTCGATTCAATTCTGGACGAGATAACAGCCTCGGGAATTACCGTAATTATGGCGACGTCTCCAGATGAGATCCCCTCAGCGATAACACAGGTTGTTATGCTCCGGAGCGGAAGTATAAGTCAAATTATTTTGAAAGAGCATTTCAACCCTATGCCATTTGCATTGAAAACTAAGGACAATATTGATAATGAAGAGTTGAAAGCGTTATTGAGCGGCGCCGCAAATAAAGCGATGTATCAATTCATCATCAACATGAATAACGTTCATGTACAGTACGGCGACAAGGTTATTTTGGATCAAATAAACTGGCAGGTACTCCCGGGAGAAAGATGGGCGCTGCTCGGCCCGAACGGGGCCGGCAAATCCACATTGCTAAGCCTGATCAATGGCGATAACCCGCAGGCCTATGCCAACGATATTGTTCTGTTTGATAAAAAGCGCGGCACAGGCGAAAGCATCTGGGATATAAAAAGTAAAATAGGCTTCGTATCGCCCGAACTGCATCAGTATTTCCCTACGGATAATAGCTGCCTCCAGGTCATTGAATCCGGCTATTACGATACATTAGGGCTGTTCAGGCCCAGTATTAAGTCACGTGCTGAAACTGCCTTACGCTGGATGAAAGCGCTTGAAATTGAAAAATATGCCCGGGTATTGCTGAAAAACATTCCCGCAAGCGCACAACGCTTATGCCTGCTGGCCCGCGCACTCATAAAAAACCCCGACCTGCTCATCTTCGATGAGCCTTGCCAGGGGCTGGATGCCCACCAGCAGCAGCATTTTAAAATGCTGGTAGATACGATTTGCCGCTTTGGCAATGTTACACTGATATACGTAACACATTACCAGCAGGAGATACCTGAAAGTGTGACGAAGGTTTTGCGATTAGAAAAAGGAAAGCAATACTAATTTTCACGAGTTTAATCGAATTGCACAAATATAATTCGTGAGTTTTATGCTTGATTCATTCGTAAAAACCTGCACATTGAAATTCGTGTAATTCGATTAAATTCGTGCGTATTGGTGTCTATTCAATATCTTTGTAACATGAATACAGCCGATCTGTTGCAGCGCGCTTTGCGGTTTGAATTTTTGAACCAGGAGGAAGGGGTTTTTCTGTATAAAAATGCCTCCACGCCTGATTTGATGTATACCGCTAATGAACTGCGCAAGATACAGGTGCCGCATGGAAAGGTTACCTGGCAAATAGACCGGAATGTAAATACCACCAACGTTTGTATAGCCAACTGTAAATTTTGCAACTTTTTCCGTCGCCCCGGGCACGAGGATAGCTATATCACCGACATAGAAACCTACAAGCAGAAAATTGAAGAAACTTTCCGCTACGGCGGCGACCAGCTGCTGTTACAAGGCGGCCACCACCCCGACCTGGGCCTTAAATTTTATGCTGATACCTTCAGGCAACTGAAAGAATTATATCCTACGCTTAAACTGCATTCGTTAGGCCCGCCCGAGATTGCGCACGTGGCCAAGCTGGAAGGGATGAGCCATATTGATGTATTGAGGGAACTGAAGGCCGCGGGCCTTGATTCGCTGCCCGGCGCGGGTGCTGAGATTTTAAACGACCGTGTACGCCGGCTCATCAGCAAGGGCAAGTGCGGCGGCCAGGAATGGCTGGATGTAATGCGCGCCGCCCACAAAATTAATCTGCCCAGCTCAGCAACGATGATGTTCGGCCATATCGAAACTATTGAAGAACGTTTTGAGCACCTGGTGTGGATACGCGAGGTACAATCCGAAAAACCGGAAGGTAATTATGGATTTGTAGCCTTTATCCCCTGGCCCTTCCAGGACGACGGCACCCTGTTGCGCAAAGTAAGGGGCATAACCAATAACGTAACCGGCGACGAGTATATCCGCATGATCGCCCTGAGCCGCATTATGCTGCCTAATATTAAAAACATACAGGCCTCATGGTTAACGGTTGGCAAACAGGTAGCACAAATTTGCCTGCACGCGGGCGCCAATGACTTTGGCTCTATCATGATCGAAGAAAATGTGGTCTCTGCCGCAGGCGCACCGCACCGCTTCACAGCAAAAGGCATACAGGAATCCATTAAAGAGGCTGGTTTTGAACCCCAGCTGCGCACCCAAAAATATGAATGGCGCGAAATCCCCGCTGCTATCGAAGAACAGGTAATTAATTATTAGAGGTAAGAATTTTTCTTACTTTCGGACTTTACTGACTTTCGGACTCATCATGGAAGACATCGAACAATACATTGAGGCCCTAATCTTTGTATCGGAGCAAAGCATCCGTACTGAGGAGATCGTCTATTGTCTTCAGGCGGCCTTTGAGCAGGATTTTACAGAAGAAGACGTAAGTCATCACATTGCCAATATCACCAAAAAGTACCAGGATAAACAGTTCGCCATTGGCGTGGTGAAAGTGAACAATGGGTACCAGTTTTTAACGAAGAAAGATTATCATTCCGTCATCAGCTTGCTGCAGGCCCAGCGCGCGAAGAAGAAGCTGAGCCAGGCAGCGCTCGAAACCCTTGCCATTATTGCCTATAAACAACCCGTAACCAAGCCGGATATCGAACAAATACGCGGTGTAAACTGTGACTATTCCATTCAAAAACTGCTTGAAAAAGAATTGATCTCGATCCTCGGCAAATCGGAAGCTATCGGGAAACCGATACTGTACGGCACCAGTCCCATGTTCATGGATTACTTCGGCATTAATAACATTAATGAATTGCCTCAGATAAAAGAGTTTACAGATAACACCGCATCCATTGGCGAACAGGCCGAATAAATAAAGAAAAATAAAATTCGAAAATCTTATTTTTAATGAAAATGATTTGATTATTTTTACTTAGAAATACAATTTAGTGGGTCCAATAAAAAAAATCATTTGAATTAAGGGCATTTAGTTATTATTGAAAAAAGTTTTACTATAAAATTCAAGGCAATGGGAGCTCCAAAAAAACCTGTAAACAAGAAAATCGATTCTCAAAACACGGGCGAGGATGAGGATGATGATGATAGCATACTTGATCAAAGTGGTAAGAAAAAAATCATTGACGAGGACGACGATGATTTTGACGGCCCTTTAGATGACTTGAGTTACGAAAATTTCGACTACGACGAAGACGACGATTATTGATTAATATATATTTATCTGCATTGTAAAGCATTCAGACGTTATACCTCTGGATGCTTTTTTTATGGAACTACTACAAGCCAATCTACCTATGACCATAACCGAAGTAAAGGACAAAGCCACAAAAAAAGCTTTTTTAGACGCGGCGCGAATAATTTATAAAAATGACAAAACGTGGGTTTGCCCGTTAGATAACGATATTGAGGCAGTTTTTGACCCGGCTAAAAATAACTTCCACCAGCACGGCCAATGCACCAGGTGGATATTAACCGGCGAAAAAGGGCAGCTGATCGGTCGCATTGCGGCTTTTATTAACGACAAAAAAGCGTACAACTATGAGCAGCCTACAGGTGGCACAGGTTTTTTTGAATGTATCGATAATGAGGCTGCCGCCTTCCTGTTATTTGATACTGCAAAAAGCTGGTTAAGCGAGCGAGGCATGCAAGCCATGGACGGGCCTATCAATTTTGGCGAGAATGATAATTTTTGGGGACTGCTGGTTGAGGGTTTTACAGCGCCGTCGTACGGCATGAATTATAATCCTCCGTATTACCACGCTTTATTCGAACATTATGGCTTTAAAACGTTGTATGCGCAAATTACAAACCATTTAAACATACTTAAACCATTTCCTGAAAGGTTTCGCAAGATCGCAAAATGGGTGATGCAAAAGCCCGGGTATGAATTTAAGCACCTGCGGGCAAAGGAGATCGAAAAGTTCGCGGCGGACTTTATGGAGATTTATAACGACGCCTGGGAAAATTTCGAAAACTTTGTGCCCATAACGCATGCCACCATAGCAGAAAGCTTCAAAAAGATGAAGCCGCTGATGGACGAAAACCTGATATGGTTTGCCTATGTTAACGGCGAACCTGTCTCATTTTTGATTGTTTTACCGGATGCAAACCCGATGATAAAGCCTTTAAATGGAAAACTCGACCTTATAGGCAAGCTTAAATTTTTATACAAAAAGTGGAAAGGTGTTTCCAGGATGCGGGCTATAGTTATGGGCACCAAACAAAAATATCAAAATCACGGCCTCGAATCGGGGCTGTTTATAACCCTGGGCGAATACGTTCTGCCTTTGAATCAATATACCGAACTGGAATTATCCTGGGTTGGCGACTTCAACGAAAAAATGATGGCCATGCACCACGCCATGGGCGCAATATTTGGGAAAAAGCACTTAACGATGCGTTATTTTTTTAACGACCCCGCGCAGACCTGAAATAAGAAGTGATATAACCGGAGTCTAAGACTAAGTCGAAATTTTGCACATAAACCAAAGGGGAATAAAGGCCTTATTAATTGATGTGCCGTTGTTACGCGGTTGCCTTGCTGTGTCTTAGCTCTTCAAACAATTCGATCACCTTTTTCTGCAGACCGATAACTTCCGTTTCGCGCTCCATCAGCTTCTTGTTCAACACGTCCAGTTCGCTTGCAAATTTTTGATCCTGTTCGCTATCAGAAAAGGTAAGCAATTGTACTACAGTCATCTCGAACAAAGTGGCAATTTGCTCTAGCCTTGACAAGTTGATGTCAGTAATACTGGTTTCAATTTTTGAAAACGCGGGAATAGAAATATCCAGCCGTTTTGCAACGTCTTCCTGGCTCCAGTTTTTTTGGTGGCGTAATAATCTGATTTTTTTTCCTAGTGATTTCATGTTAGTCTTTTAAGGATATAGGTTTCTCGAAAGTTAAATATCTTACAATATTATTTAATATCTCGCTAATTGTCAACAATTTCGAAAAATATTTTTTTTTAGAATTCAATTAATTTTTTGTCGATTTAATTTAAAATATGACGAGCAAACACCGTGAGTATCAACAACCTGTTAAAAAAGATGATTTTTTCTCCATATTAAATTTAATCGTTTAATTAAATAAATTTTAATCGTTTAATTTAACAAACTTAACCGCAACCCAATTAATATTTTCTTTATGATTAATGTAAACTATGCCATGTTTACGTGCCACGGTTATAATTTGTTCCAAATTATTTGTAAAAAAAAATCCACTTAAATAAATTTCGCCATTCAACTTTGTCACCTCACTATACCGCTGCATCTGATCAAGCAAAATATTGCGGTTTATGTTAGCTAAAATGGTGTCAAATTTTTCATTGGGTATTGCCTCTTTTGAGCCGCACAACGCCGTAATATTATCTACACTATTCAATTGGGCATTTTCAATCGTGCTGTCGTAACAAACCTGGTCGTTATCAATGGCTGTTATTTTTGCCGCGCCCAGCTTCGACGCCATAATAGCCAGTATGCCGGTGCCGCAGCCCATATCCAGCACATTTTTATTCGCGAAATTATTTTCGAGCATCAGTTCCAGCATCATCGCCGTGGTTTGATGATGCCCGGTCCCGAAAGCCATTTTTGGATCAATCACAATCTCATGTTCAAATTCAGGCCTCGGCGCGTGAAAGGTCGCCCTTACGAAAATTTTATTGCCGATTTCAATGGGCTCAAAATTGCTTTCCCACACCTCGTTCCAATTCTTTTGCGGGATGAGTGTGACTTCGTAACTAAAAGAAAACATTTCCCGGTGAAGCGACAATGTTTCGTCAAGCTGCGCTTGGTTAAAATTATCTACCGGTATATAGGCTTTAAACCCAAAATCAAGTTGTTCAAAAGTATCGAAACCGATTTCGCCCAGGGCATCGATCAGCAGGTCCTCCTGGTAGTCTTCGGTGGGGATGGTAGTGAAAAGTAATTCGTAGTAATTCATGGAACTGATGTGAACATAAAAACGCCTAGACCTGCTAAATATTTGATTGATCTGCCGCGGGGGTGTTAAACTCTTTTTTATCGATCAAATACAACACGCCGAAATTTATGAGCCAGTAAAAAGCTTGTACCCCCGCCATAAATAAAAAAATAGAAAGTAAATGACCTGTCCCGGTCGCACTATCCCATATCAGGTAGCTTATTCCGGCGGATAACAAAGTAGTCACTATACATACAAAAATTAAAATATTCATTAACCGGTGCGACCGGCTTAAAATCTTCCGCCACAGTGGTATAATGATCAGCAGCTGTGTGAGTAAGGCAGTCAGGAATAATAAGGGAGTAAAAATTTTAAAGTAGTCCATCAGCCCGTAAAGCGTCTCGTTACCAATATCGGGCAAACCGCCAATGTGCCGGGCCAAAGGCCCGAATTTTATCAGCGCAGCGAATATTACAAATCCTGCAAGCGGCGGTAAAATTATTCTCAGCAGTTTTTTCATGTTGGAGATCAGAGGTTAGAGATCAGAGGTTAGAGATTGGTGTAAATAAGGAAACCACGAAACTAACACATAAGTTTCATCTACAGAGTGAAACCTAATCTCCAATCTCTAAACTCTAATCTCCCTCTATCAATTAAACACCCTTAAAATATCTACAAAATCGCGCGATTTAAGGGATGCCCCGCCAATCAAGCCGCCATCAATATCCGGCTGTGCGAACAGTTCGGGCGCGTTTGTCGGGTTGCAGCTACCACCGTACAATATCGTGGTATCATCGGCAACCTGCTGGCTATATTTTGCAGCGATCTGCTTACGGATAAAAGCATGTATCTCCTGTGCCTGCGCGGATGAGGCCGTTACGCCGGTGCCTATAGCCCAAACCGGCTCATAAGCGATAACAAGCTTGTCGAATTGCACTGCATCAAGGTGAAAAACGCCTTCCGCCAGCTGGCTTTTGATCACATCAAAGTGCTTATTGGCCTCGCGCTCCTGTAGCGTTTCGCCGATACAAAAAATAGGTTTCAATTCATTTTTTAATGCTGTATCGGTTTTCTTAGCAAGCAGCTCATTGGTTTCACCAAAATACTGGCGGCGTTCGGAATGACCTAAAATAACATACGCCGCGCCAACTGACCTGACCATCTTAGCTGACGTCTCACCGGTAAACGCGCCGGATTCTGCCTGGTGGGCATTTTGCGCGCCCAGTGAAATTTTGTTATAGCCCTTTGCCAATTGTGCCAGGCTGTGCAGATGAATAAACGGGCTGCAAACAATGGCCTCCTGCTTGCCGGTCACTTCATCCCTGATCATGTTGATTATCTCGGAAAACAAGCTTAAACCTTCGTTATAGTCGAGGTTCATTTTCCAGTTTCCGGCAACGATTTTTTTTCGCATGGTGTTAGTTAATTAAGTTTATTGTGTTGATTAAGTTTATTAGGTTGACTGGGTTTATTGAGTTGTATTTTTTTAACCACTCACTGAATCAACCCAATCAACCATTCACTTAAAAGAATTGTCTATGCTCCTCCGTCAGTTCAAAAACTTTCTTCAGTATAATCTGCTCGTTTTCGTCAAATTTACGGTGGTCGCGGCGGGCAAAAACCTTTTGGGCTGTTTCAAACATTTTTTTGAGGGAATATACCTCATAGCCGTGAGCTCCGCCCCAGCTAAAATCGGGCACAAAATTGCGCGGGAATCCGGCTCCAAAAACATTAGCGCTAACGCCGACTACGGTACCGGTGTTAAACATCGTATTTATGGCACACTTGGCATGGTCCGCCATAATCAACCCGCAAAATTGCAGGCCCGTTTTACGGAAACGCTGACTGGTATAGTCCCATAACTTCACCTCATCATAGTTATTTTTGAGGTTCGAGTTATTGGTATCGGCGCCCAAATTGCACCATTCGCCAACAACGGCATTGCCCAGGTAACCTTCGTGTCCTTTTGATGAATATCCCCACAAAACTGCGTTGTTCAGTTCGCCCCCTACCCTGCAATACGGGCCAACGGTAGTTGCCCCGTATATTTTCGACCCCATCTTAACCTGCGAATATTCACAAAGCGCAAACGCCCCGCGGATATGCGTCCCTTCCCAAACTTCGGTGTTAGCGGCCAGGTAAATGGGCCCGTTCGTGGTGTTGAACGTTGAACAATCGGCAATGGCGCCTTCTTCGGCGAAAAAATCGCCCCCGATAATGGTATTAGTTGCACTAAGCGCCGCACTTTTACGACCAGCGGTGATCAGTTTAAAATCCTTGCGCAGCTCGGTATCATTTTTTCGGAAAATGTCTTCCGGATAGGTAATAACTACCGGTTCATGCTCCAGATCGACTGTTTTACCTGATAATTTACCCGGATTGAAATTAAAAGCGTCCTTGTGGCTGAGTTTAATGGCCACCAGCAGGTCGCCTTTTTTAAGCGGCTCCCCTTCTTTTAATTTATCAATGGCAGCCACCAGGCTTTCATCTGGGCAAACCGAGCCATTAATAAATAAATTATCGGCTTCAATCTTTAACGGAAACTTTCCCTGCAGCCAGGTTTGGGTGTGAAAAGAAAAATCGCTTTTTAAATATTTGCCCCATTTTTCAGCTATGGTTAAAATACCAATTCGCAGATCGGCAACCGGGCGGGTAAAGGTTAAAGGCAGAAGGGTTTGATGCGCGTTATCGTCAAAAAGGATAATTGCCATGGTGCAAAAATAAAAAAAGTCCCCCGGATGTACCGGGAGACCTGTAAATATTTTATCGGAACAAGTGAATTACTTCTTGTTGTAACGCGTACGGAACTTATCAATACGTCCGGCTGTGTCTACCAGTTTCATTTTTCCGGTATAAAAAGGGTGCGAGGTATGCGAAATCTCCAATTTAATCAACGGATATTCGTTACCATCTTCCCACTTAACAGTTTCACGTGAGTCAATGCATGATTTAGTCATAAAGGCATAATCGTTTGACATGTCTTTAAAAACAACTAATCTATAATTTGAAGGGTGCAGATCTTTTTTCATTGTATTCGTTTCTTATAAAAGAGGTGCAAAGATAATTAAAAATTCAAAATTAAAAAGCGGTTTTTTGAAATTAGTGATTGGAGGTCGGAGGTTGGTGATTAGAGATTGGGTATTAGAGGTTAGAGGTTCGTGATTAAAGTTAGGGGTTGGTGATTAGATAGAATTTTATGATTTAAAAATTTGAAAAATGAAAATGACCGGGATATTAAAATTTTCAAATCTTCATTGGCCAATCTTCAAATTGTTTTTGGGCGTTGCCTGCGGCCCGTGCTATCCGTTCATACGCCTGCAGGCCTTACGCGCAGGCCGGTATCCACTTCTATCACTAACGCAAATCGCATTTATTAGGATTCTGCCCCCGCACTGCAAGCTGCTAACTTAAAACTGCTAACTGATAGACTGGCATAACTCTATCAAAACCCCATTTGCACCTTTTGGATGCACAAAACAAACCAGTTTATTATCGGCGCCCGGTTTTGGTTCGTCGCTTAATAGAATAAACCCTTCGCTTTTCAGTCGTTGCATTTCAGCTTTTATGTCACTTACTTCAAATGCGATGTGATGTATGCCCTCGCCTTTCTTTGCCAGAAATTTGGCTATAGGGCTATCGTCAGACAGGGCTTCCAGCAGTTCAATTTTATTGGGGCCGGCTTGTAAAAAAGCGGTTTTAACGCCCTCAGAAGCAACTTCTTCGATTTTATAAATCGACGTGTTTAATAGTTTTTCATAGGTTATACCGGCAGATTTGAGGTCGTGTACCGCTATGCCGATATGTTCTATCCTATTCATGTCCAAATATTGTAAATTAATGCTGGTTTGTGATTATTTCCCCTTATTTTGAATGATTTTAAATAAAAAGTTTACGTATCTTTGTCAGGTCAATTTTTTAGATATGAATCTTCCTATTTATTTAGATAATAACGCTACTACACCTATGGATCCGCGTGTGCTGGACGCCATGATGCCCTATTTTACACAAAAATTCGGCAACGCCGCCAGCCGTAACCATCCCTTTGGATGGGTTGCTGAAGAAGGCGTTGATTACGCACGTGAACAGGTGGCCAAATTGATCGGCGCCAGCGACAAAGAGATCATTTTTACATCAGGCGCTACAGAATCAGATAACCTGGGCATAAAAGGTGTATTTGAAATGTACAAGGAAAAAGGCAACCATATTATTACAACGGTTACCGAACATAAAGCAGTGCTGGATGCTTGCAAACACGTTGAAAAACTAGGCGGAACAGTTACTTACCTTCCGGTTAAGGAAGACGGTATGCTTGACCTCGACCTGCTTGAAAAAAGCATGACCAACGAAACGATATTGGTTTCGGTAATGTATGGCAACAACGAGATCGGTGTTATACAACCTATAAAAGAAATTGCTGCAATAGCACATAAATATGGCGCACTGTTTATGACAGATGCTACCCAGGCTGTCGGTAAAATACCTGTTGATGTGATCAAAGACGGTATTGACTTATTGGCTTTATCGGCACATAAAATATACGGACCTAAAGGCGTAGGCGCATTATACGTTCGCCGCAAAGGCCCAAGGGTTAAAGTTACCGCGCAAATTGACGGTGGCGGCCACGAGCGCGGCATGCGCTCGGGCACGTTAAACGTACCGGGCATTGTTGGCTTAGGCAAAGCCTGTGAGTTGTGCGGCCTGGAAATGGAAAGCGAAGCAAAACGTTTATCTGCTTTACGCGATAAACTGCAATCGTCGTTGCTGGAGCTGGAAGAAAGCTATGTGAATGGGAATACTGAACACCGTTTGCCGCATGTTGCTAACATTTCATTTAAATACGTTGAAGGCGAAGGATTAATGATGGCCATGAAGGATCTAGCTGTATCATCAGGTTCGGCATGTACTTCGGCTTCATTGGAACCGTCGTACGTATTGAAAAGCCTCGGCTTGTCAGACGACCTGGCACATTCATCAATCCGCTTTGGCTTAGGCCGGTTTACCACCGAAGAAGAAGTGGATTACGCAATAGCAGTAACAAAAAAATCAGTCCTGCACCTTCGCGAGCTTTCGCCGCTATGGGAAATGTTTAAAGAAGGCATAGATCTTGACAAGATCGAGTGGGCGGAACATTAATTGATTTCGGATTTCGGAATTACGTCCCGATAGCTATCGGGATCGGTTTAATTTAAATAAAGATGATTTAAAAAATCACTAATTCAATAGATCACTAATTCACTAATTATAAAGATATGGCTTATTCAGATAAAGTAATCGATCACTACACCAACCCCCGCAATGTAGGTACTTTGGATAAAAGTAACCACAAAGTAGGTACCGGTTTGGTTGGCGCTCCTGAATGCGGCGACGTTATGCGCCTGCAGATACAGGTAGATGATAACAATATGATCACCGATGCAAAGTTCAAAACATTTGGCTGCGGCTCGGCTATCGCATCGTCTTCATTAGCTACCGAGTGGCTAAAAGGCAAAAGCATTGATGATGCTATGAAAATTGATAATATGGACATCGTGGAAGAATTAGCGCTTCCGCCGGTTAAGATACACTGCTCAGTACTAGCCGAGGATGCTATTAAGGCCGCCATCAATGATTACCGCGTAAAGAATGGCATGGCGCCGATTGAAAGCGAAAAAGTGCATCACTAAGTAGTAGCAAGTAGCTAGTATCGAGTATCAAGATTTTTTTATCACGATACGCTTGGCTACTTATGAAATTACTTTAAAGTAGCGGATGTCATTTACAAGTATTGTTTCGTACTTGATACTCGCTACTAAATACTAATACAATGGTTACCGTTACGGATAAAGCAAAAAGCAAGATAGAACACCTTATGCAGGATTCGGGCCTCGACGCCTCGTACTTCCTGCGTGTGTCTGTTCAGGGTGGCGGGTGCTCCGGCTTATCATACAACCTGGATTTTGACAACGAAATAAAAAAAGGCGATCAGTTTTTCGAAGACAAAGGCGTACGCATGGCTTTAGATATGAAGTCGTTCCTTTACCTGGCCGGCACCGAGCTTGATTTTTCGGACGGCTTAAACGGCAAAGGTTTTAACTTCCATAACCCTAATGCAA
Organism: Mucilaginibacter sp.; assembly: GCA_028288025.1. Lineage (GTDB taxonomy): Bacteria > Bacteroidota > Bacteroidia > Sphingobacteriales > Sphingobacteriaceae > Mucilaginibacter. The sequence goes on from JAQBOM010000003.1 coordinate 297,911, forward strand.
GCCGTACTTGCGGCTGCGGGGAAAGTTTTTCGGTGTAAACTTCTTCATCAACTAAGTATTAAAGAGAGGCGCTATTGGCGCCTCTCTTTGTTTAAAACATACCATTATGGCGAGCAAATGGCTTCGGAACTTCCTGTTTAACAAACAAAAAAGGCCGCCTTACAGCAGCCTTTTTCATTATATATGTAGATTTAATTGGGCGTTTTAAAACCTGGCCATTCTGTGATTGGCAGCCGCACCTTGCTGGTTGTTGTCAGTAAAGTGCTGACCACCGCCATTGTGGCTCCCGTTATCCTGTCCCCTGTTTTGGTTTGAGGGTTGATTACCTGATCCCTGGCCGCGGTTTGGCTGGCTTTGTTGAAAACCGCCCTGTCCTCTGTCAAAACCCCGACCGCGATCTTGTTGTACCGGTTGGTTGAAACCGCCCTGGCTTCTGTCAAAACGTTGGCTGCGGTCTTGTTGTGCAGGCTGGTTGTACCCGCCTTGTCCCCTATCAAAACGCTGACCTCTGTTTTGGTCAACCGGCTGGTTGTAACCACCTTGTACCCTATTGTTATCAAAACGTTGGCTGTTGTTTCTGCCATAATTAGCGGAACGGTCTGCGTTTACATATCCACCACCGTGAAACCCGTTGTTTTGGTTACGAAACGCCATCATTTCGTGGCCATTATACCTTGACCTGTAAACGTCGTCATGCATATACGGACGGGGTGACCTCACTTCGTATCTGCGAACGCTTCTCCAATCGTAATCGCGGTAAGCGCCTGGCAAATAAGCGGCAGATATCCAATTATCGCCATCATTGTAGTAATAACACTGTTCACTAACGCTGTAATAAGCATCAACGTCCGGTAAATAATAATAATCATCACCACTGTTATAAACTTCGGCAGCTGGCTCATTATAAACCGGCTCTTGAACCACAACCCGTTGGTGGGTGTAAACCGGGGTACCAAAATGAAACCCAACGTGTATGCCAATTTGCGCATTAGCAGTTGAATAAATTAAACCGCTTAATGCTATTGCTGATAATATTGTTAACTTTTTCATATTTTTAAATTTTATACCTCTATGACACTGTAACCAGTTCGATGGTTTAACCGTACTTCCCAATTATATTACGATATAAACTATTATCGATATATAATTCCGTCTTTAATGCCATAAAACATATTTAATTCTTAAATACCAAAAATTGGAACCAAAAACAATATAAAATATTTTCATGTAACAAGAATGTTAAACCGGGTATAAAACACGATACTCCAGGGTAGTTTCGGGAATGTTTAGAATGCACTTCGGCTTATTTCAATAAGGTAGGTCATAAAAAAAGGCCGCCTTACGGCAGCCTTTTCATAGTATATATATTAGGAGTTGTTGTTCGCTTAGTCGTCATTACGATCATGGTGTCTTTCGCCATGTTCGCGGTGCTCAAAGTGTTCGCCATGCTGCTCGTTATCAAAACGGCGTTCCTGGGGATAATTCTCATAACGGCGATCGTAAACAGGGCGGTTCCATTCTCTCATTTCGTGACCGCTGTATCTCGTCCTGTAAATATTGTCATGCAAATATGGGCGTGGTGCCCTTACTTCATAGCGGCGCATACTTCTCCAGTCATAATCGCGGTAAGCACCTGGTAAATACGCGGTAGCAACCCAGTTGTAGCCGTTATTATAATAGTAACATTGTCTGTTTACGCTGTAATAAGCATCCACATCCGGTAAATAATAGTAGTCGTCGTAATTGTTGTACACAACGGGAGCAGGCTCAGAATACACCGGCTGTTCAACCACAACACGGTGTCGCTGATAAACGGGGGTACCAAAATTGAACCCCACATGAACGCCAACTTGTGCATCGGCAGTTTTACTAACCAAACCGCTTATTGCTATTGCTGATATTATTAGTAACTTTTTCATATTTGTAATTTTTATACTTCTATGACCATACAAAGCAGACCGTGGTTTAATGCAAATCTGTCCGTATTTTATAAGTCGCTATAAGTCAGAAATATAATTTCATATTTTATCCCATAAATTCTATGTTGTAACTATATTTCTACAAAACATATTTTAGAATTTATTAGAGTTTAATTTAACTTTGGCTATCCATACACTAATCTTACTCATATGAGAAAACCACTGTTCATATTGCTTCCGTTTATCGCGATAACCGGATTCATATTGTTTAATGCTTTCAAAAAAGGCGGCTATCCAAATGCCGCAGATGCTGGTAGCGGCTTAACTGTTCCGGCTGGCTTTAACGCAACTATTATTGCAGATAACATCGGCTATGCCAGGCACCTGGTTGCAACGCCGCAGGGTGATATATATGTGCATCTTTCTGCCCCGCGAAATGGTAAAAGCATTATCGTTTTACACGATGACGGTGCAAAAGCCGAAGTAAAAACCGGCTTCGGGAACTACGGCGGTACCGGCATATATATTAAAAACGGCTATTTATACGCTTCCTCTAATTCCGACATTTTCAGGTATAGGTTAAATGCAAAGGATGAAGTGATTGATCCCGCGCATCCCGAACGAATAGTAACCGGGCTGGTTAATCGCAGGATGCATGAATCAAAATCAATCGTAGTTGACAACGCCGGCAACATCTATGTAAACATAGGCGCCTATTCAAATATCTGCAGCGAATTCGGCAAGGATAAAAAAGGCTGCCCTGTTTTAGACGACGCAGCGGGTATCTGGCAGTTTAAAGTAGATAAACCTGATCAAAAACAGAGTGACGGCGTACATTATGCTACCGGGCTAAGAAACGTAGTTGGCCTTGACTGGAACCAGCAGGATAACCAACTGTTTGTGATGCAGCACGGCCGCGACGCTTTACACGATTTGTTTCCGAATTTATACAGCGTACATCAGTCAGCCGAGTTACCTGCTGAATGTATGTTCGCTTTAAGAAGAGGCTCAAACGCAGGTTGGCCGTATGTGTACTATGACTGGATGCAGCATAAAAACATGATGGGACCCGAATATGGCGGCGATGGTAAAAAAGAAGCTGATAGCAAGTACCTTAAACCGGCAGCAGCATACCCGGGCCACTTCGCTCCCGATGGTTTACTTTTTTACACCGGCAACCAATTTCCGGCAAAATATAAAAATGGTGCTTTCATTGCTTTTCACGGCTCGTGGAATAGAGCACCGGAGGCACAGGCGGGATATTTTGTTGTATTCCAGCCATTCAAAAACGGACGGCCTTCTGGCCAATACGAAGTATTTGCTGATGGTTTTGCAGGTACTCCAGAGCAAAAAGCATCCGGCCGGGCAGTTCACCGCCCATGCGGATTGGCACAAAGCGCCGATGGCTCACTTTATGTAAGTGACGATAACAAAGGCACGATCTATAAGATCACATATAAAAAGTAAATGGTGATTTCACCGATTTTTGGGATGATTACACCGATTAATTGACAATCGGCGTAATCAAACTAAAATCGGTGAAATCTTATTAATATCGGTGCAATCATTTTACTAATCGGTGTAATCCTCTCCTACCCAAACCAATCAAACAAATCATTTTGCTTCAAGGTGAATTTGTTGGCAGCGTCGATATCTTTTACGATCAACCCCTCTCCCATTAAAATTAACCGGCTGCCGTAATTGTAGGCATCTTTTAAATTATGGGTGATGAGGATAGCGGTTAACTGGTAATCCTTAATCAATTTATCGGCAGTACGCATAACCAGGTCTGCGGAGCGCGGGTCGAGCGCGGCAGTGGGCTCGTCCAGCAACAATATCTTACAGCTATCCATTACGCTCATCAGCAAGGTCAAAGCCTGCCGTTGCCCGCCGGATAAGGTGCCCATTGGCTGGTCGATCTTATTTTCAAGGCCCATGCCCAGGGTATTGATCTTTTCCTTTACCTGCTTTTTAAAATCATCGTTGATACCAATAGAGAGCCCCTTGGGCCTGGTACGCATGGCCGCTAATCTGAAATTATCCAGTATGCTCAGATCAGAAGCGGTGCCGCTTACCGGGTTTTGAAAAACGCGGGCTATCCACCGGCTGCGCCGGTAATCGGGCAGGTCGGTTACATCTTCATCGTCAACAAGAATATTCCCCAAAGTTGGAAACACGCTACCGGCAACCATATCAAGCAAAGTGGTTTTACCCGACCCGTTAGCGCCGACAATAACAACAAACTCACCCTGTTTGATCGCCAGGCTCACTCCGTTCACGGCGTTTACCTGGTTAGCCTTGCCGGGATTGAAGGTTTTGTTGAGGTTTTGCAGGTGTATCATTTTTTTATTTCGGATTTCGAATGTTCGATTTCGGATTTGTTTTTTCTTACTTGTTTTAGAATAGAGTTCTGATTAATTGCTTTTTTAAATCCGAAATTGAAAATCCGAAATTCGAAATTACTTCGCTCTAAGCATTATCCTTGGCAAACTAACAATTACTAATACAAATGCCGCGGTCATCAGCTTTAACAGGTTAGCATCGACACCTATATCCAGCGTTACAGCTAATACCAATTGAAATATTACCGCGCCGGCCAGCACCAGCATTAAACTGAGCCACACCGTAGTGATACGAAACCAATTGATTAGCGTTTCCGCTATAATTACCGAGCCAAGCCCAACTATAACTACCCCGATACCCATACTGATGTCCGTAAACCCCTGGAACTGGCTTATTAAATACCCACTTACGGCAGTTAAAGCGTTCGCCAGTGCCAGCCCGATAATTTTCATCCGATCGGTGTTAACACCAAGCGATCGGATCATGGACTCACTGTTACCTGTCGCGCGCATAGCGATGCCAAAATCGGTTTTGAGCATGTAGCCTATTATGCCTGTAATAATGATGACAAAAATGGCTAATATCCAAAATGTGTTATGATTGGGATCTGCGCTTATTGTAATCACCGAGAATAAAGAGGACACATTAATAAGCGGCAGGTTCGACCGGCCCATCAGCGATAAATTAACTGAATACAGGGCAGTCATCACCAAAATTCCGGCCAGCAGCGCATTTATTTTCAGTTTCGTGTGGATAATGCCGGTCAGCGCCCCGGCCAGGCCTCCGGCTAAAATTACGGCCGGTAGAATAATGTACCCCGGCTGGTGATGTGTGAGCAAAATTGCTGTGACCACTCCGCCAAGCGTATAGCTGCCGTCCGTAGTGATATCAGGGATGTTAAATATTTTCATGGATATATATATTCCTAGCGCCAGTGCCGAAAAGCAAAGCCCTTGTAAGAGCGCGGTGAGGTAAAAATCCATTATTTAACCGGTTGAAAATTAAGTGGAACAGTGATATGATATTTTTTTGCCGCTTCAACATTATATACACGCCTCCTCACTTTTACCATTTCAGGGTGCAAGCCTGCCGTGCGATGCGTTTTTAAAAATTGCGCTGCCTGCTCGCCGGCCTGGTAGCCCCATTGATAAATATCAGCGCCAAACGCGGCTACCGCGCCGCGTTGCACCAACCCGGCCTCGCTGGTAAATATGGGCACATTCTTCTGGTTACAGCTTTTTAGTATGGTCTCGAACGATGCGAACACGGTATTATCCGGGTTGGCAAAAAATGCATCTATATTTTTACTGAGCAACGACTGGGTAACCAGTTGCGCATCGGCCGAAGAATTTAGCGGTAAAGCTATTAAAGTAATATTTGACTTATCAGCCAGGCCCTGTATCCTTTTCATGGCATCAACCGATTGCGGTTCCGACTGGTTATAAATCATCCCAATAACCAATTTACCGGACAAGGGCTTAATGAATTTGGGGATGTATGAAAATGAGGTGTCGATGTAATTAAAATCTTCAACCGCGCCAAATAAATTGGGTTGGCTTTTGCCTTGGGCGTCCTGCAGGTTCATTACCTTAACCGTTGGCGAAACCATCATAAAAATGGGAATAGTTTTGGTTTTCTGCGCAGCGGTGATGCTGGATAAAGTAGTGCAGGTGGCCATCAGGTCAACCTTTTCGGATACAAAGTAATTGACGATCTGCGTCAGTGTGGGAATGCTGCCCTGCGCATTGCGGTATTCTATATTTACGTTTTTACCCGCTTCGCTAAAACCGTTTTTCTTAAGCGCATCGGTAAACCCGGTTCGGGCCGGCGCGATAGTAGCATCCTCAAAAGCATCTACAAAACCAACCACAGGAACGGAACTTTTTGTACCGGAATGACACGAGACGATGATTATCGCTATAAAAAACAGCAATATAAATTTTATCAGCTTCATGGCCTCTAAGGTAAGTAAAGGAGGTGAAGGGTTAAGGGAATAACAGTGCTTATTTAATATTCGTTAGAGTACGGCTATTTTACTTTGTAAGAGATTCAATTCTTTTGATTTCCGCGGCGAATTTCTTTGCTGTTGTAACGGGAACCGGCTTGTTTGTATCGTCTTCAAAACCTCTGAATTTACCGTAAATAGCTGTGTTTTTCTGTATTGTTAGAACAGTATCTATTTTTATCCCATCCTTGGTTACTTTATAATATAAAATTGGATTATAGTCGGTAAGTTCATTATGATCGCCCCAAATTTCGCTATATCCCCAAAAACCAGCATATTCTAAAGTTTTGTTCCCGGCTAAATCGGCCGCCCTTGCAATAAACGTGGGTAACTTACTTTTTTTTACAATTTTGTTATTGCTGACCATAATATGCATTAGATAGTTCTTGTTTGGCCTATCATTAACTTCTAACAAAATTTCGTACGAATTGGTATTTAGTTTATTGATTATTGGATAAAGTCTGTCACCAAATTCATACTCTCTTGTCGTATCAGAAAACACTCGTTTACCAGCATGAAAAACAAAAAGTGTGCTGTACGTAGAAAAATTTCCAAAATCTTCTCCCTTGCTTAGATGTAAACTAAAATCTGAATTTAGGGCTATGGTCTTTTCCTTTGCGAAATTCTGAGCCCATGATCTTAAACAAAAGAATAAAAGAATTGCAAAAAGATATATTTTCAATTTCATCTTACTAAATTAACTAATTAAGACGAAATGTTAACTGAGGTAAAAGAAACCTTTTGCCTTTTCGCTTTCGCCTTTCACCTCCTCTGAAGCTTTTTCCTTATTTTAGCCCCCGAATGACACCTCTTATCTCAAAATTACCTGCTATAGGGACTAATATCTTTACCGTAATGTCGGGTTTGGCAACCGAAGTCGGCGCTATTAACCTGTCGCAGGGATTCCCAGATTTTAACACTTCACCGGAGTTGGTTGAACTGGTGCACACTGCCATGAACAACGGTCAAAACCAATACGCGCCGATGCCGGGCGTAATGGCTTTGCGCGAGCAGATAGCCCACAAAACCGAAAAACTATATGGGGCCGTTTACAACCCGGATACCGAGATCACCATTACAGCTGGCGGCACACAGGCCATATTTACCGCTATAACGGCCATTATAAACCCAAATGACGAGGTGATCATATTCGAGCCGGCTTACGACTGTTACGCTCCTGCCATTAAATTAATGGGGGGTATCGTGAAGTCACTTGAGCTGGAGCCGCCGGATTACCGCATTGCCTGGGATATGGTTAAAAGGCTGATCAACAGCAAAACCAGGATGATCATCCTGAATTCGCCGCAAAACCCAACGGCGACTATCCTGCATAAGGAAGATATTGACGAATTGTGTGCGATTGTAAAAAATCAGGACATCTTGATATTGAGCGACGAGGTGTATGAACACCTGGTGTTCGACGGTGAAAAACACCATAGCATGGCTAAATACGCCGAGTTACGGAAACGCAGCTTTATTGTATCCTCATTCGGAAAAACGTTACATGCCACGGGCTGGAAACTGGGTTATTGCGTAGCACCGGCTCCATTAATGCAGGAATTCAGGAAGGTACACCAATTTTTGGTTTTCAGCGTTAATACTCCGTTGCAATATGCCATTGCCGAATATTTGAAGAACGAAGATCATTACTTAAGCCTGCCGGGATTTTTCCAGCAAAAGCGCGATTATTTCCGCAAAGGGCTTGAACAAACCCGTTTTGAACTATTGCCATGTTATGGCTCATATTTTCAATCGGTAAGCTTTAAGAATATAACAGACGAGAAGGACGTTGACTTTGCCCTCCGTTTAACAAAAGAGATCGGCGTGGCATCTATACCAACATCGGTGTTTTATACACAAGGCACCGATCACCAGGTTTTGCGGTTTTGCTTCGCCAAAAAAGAAGAAACGCTTGATAAGGCACTTGAGCGGTTGATAAAGTTGTAGCGGGGAATTCATGGTCGATAGTCCATAGACCATGGAAAATAGATGGTTAATAAAATGCCTTTGATCCGTTATGTATTTCCAATGTATAGGAACATAGAATGAATTAAATTAGATGCATTTGGATATTTTTTTACAATGGTAACTATGGTCTATTGACCAAGGACTATGGACTAAAGCCAAACTATGGATAATTTAAAAATTACCGTATTCCAGGGATACCTTTTCTGGGAGAACATTGACCGGAACCTGCAGAATATCAGTATTCGGTTATCCGCCCTGCGCGAAAAAACCAACCTTATTATCCTGCCTGAGATGTTCAGCACCGGATTTACCATGCGCGCGGATGCTTTGGCTGAACCCATGGGCGGCAAAACTATGAAGTGGATGCAAACAACTGCAGCGCTTTATAATAGTGTGATCACCGGAAGTATTATCATCAAAGAAAATGGCAAATATTATAACCGTTTAATATGGATGCGCCCGGATGGCAACTATGAGCATTATGATAAGCGGCACTTATTCGCTTTGGGAAAAGAACACGAGACCTACACCCCCGGAGACAAGAAATTAATTGTGGAACTAAACGGGTGGAACATTTGCCCGATGATATGTTACGACCTGCGTTTCCCCGTATGGCAGCGAAACGTTGACTGTGAATACGACCTGCTGCTTATGGTAGCCAACTGGCCCGAGCGGCGGATAGCGCACTGGCGGGCACTGATACTGGCACGTGCTATCGAAAACCAGGCTTATGTGATTGGCGTGAACCGGGTTGGGCACGATGGCAACGAGGTTTACCATTCCGGCGATTCAACCTGCATTGATCCCAACGGGAACACGGTTTATTACAAACGCGATGAAGAGGACATGTACACCTTTCCAATCATTGCAGATGAAGTAAAAAAGACCAGGCGAGCCCTGCCCTTTTTGAAGGATGCAGATGAGTTCAGGATCGTTTAATTAACCGCTGCTGTGCCGGAAATGAAAAAAACACCCACTCTTGTGTTACTAAAAACTGCTTCCCGGTTGGTATTACTTATTGGAGCTGCAGTCTCACTTTTTTTGGTTATTCACGCCGGGCATAAAAACGCTTCTGTTATTCTTCCGTTGCTTTTCGTGATTTGGGTACTTTCCCCTTATATCGGGTTACTGATTACCATCAGGATATCGAAGGTATGGCAGGCTTCTTCCCGTACTATACTTCACTACTTAGTTATTTCTTCTACCCTTTGTTGTGTGATAGCCTATAGCGGTATTTTGACGCCCTCCGACGTTAAACCCGCTGCTATCTTCCTGATTACTCCGCTGCTATTATGGGTTGCGATAGCGATAACTATACCTGTTTTACGCTCGCATAAAGCAAAATAAAATAAATACTTTCACCCAACTTATGTAGTAACTTAATAAACACCATGAAACCCCTAGTTCGAAGTATATTATTGTTCAGCTTTACCATATTTTTCTCAATATCCTCATTCGGCCAACGAAAAAAAGATTATACCCAGTTCGTCAATCCATTTATTGGTACAGGCGGGCACGGGCATACATACCCGGGCGCAGTGGCGCCGTTTGGCATGGTGCAGTTAAGTCCGGATACCCGGTTAACGGGCTGGGATGGCTGTTCGGGTTATTATTATACTGATACATTGGTTTACGGCTTTTCGCATACCCATTTGAGCGGTACCGGCATTGCCGATTATTGTGATGTGTTGTTTATGCCGACTACCGGCGAGCCGCAATTTAAAAACACGGACTATTCGTCCGGGTTTAAAAAGAAAAACGAAACAGCCAGTCCGGGATATTATAAAACGCATTTGGATAAATACAATATTGATGTGGAGTTGACCGCTACCACCCGTGCAGGCATGCACCACTACACCTTTCCAAAAACGCAGCAAGCCAATATTATTATCGACCTGCAGCACCGTGATGAAGTGCTCGACTCGTGGATAGAAGTGGTAAACGACCACGAAATACACGGGTTCCGACGTTCAAAGGGCTGGGCAGGCGACCAATCGCTTTACTTCTACGCAAAATTTTCGGTGCCTTTTAAAACCTACGGCATAGCATCCAACGACCAGGTGCAAACCGGGCAAAACAAAGTGCAGGGTAAAAACATCAAGCTGTATATCCAGTTTGATAACCCGGGCGATGTAGTTTCCAAAGTTGGCATTTCGTCGGTAAGCGCCGAAGGCGCTTTAAAAAACCTGGACGCGGAAATGCCTGATTTTGATTTTAAGAGCGTTCAAAAGGGAACCAAAGCGTTTTGGAACGCCGAGCTGTCAAAAATAGAAGTGCAGGGCGGCGGCCCCGATGCTTCGGCACAACGTGAGCCGCAGAACATGAACCCGCAAAGCGGGTATAACAGCCAAACCGGTTCGTACCGTCAGCCGCAGCAAAAAAGACAGCCGATCATCGATTATGCAAAGATCAAGCAGGTTACTTTTTACACCGCCCTTTACCACACTATGCTGGCACCAAATGTTTACAGCGATGTTGACGGGCAATACCGGGGGCTGGACCAAAAGGTGCATACCGCAACCGGTTTTAATTATTACACGGTGTTTTCCTTATGGGATACCTACCGCGCCGAGGACCCGCTGCTGAACCTGATCGACCGTAAGCGGACGCTTGATTTCATCAAATCGTTTTTGGCCATGTATGAGCAGGGCGGCTTACTGCCGATATGGCCGCTAGGGTCAATCGAAACGTTTTGCATGGTGGGCAACCATTCGATACCGGTTATTGTGGATGCATACGCGAAGGGCATCCGCGATTTTAATGCCGAGGAAGCATTTACCGCTATGAAAGCCGCTGTAAACCGTAACCAGTTCGGGCTGGATTCGTACCGGAAAAATGGCGTGGTTTTATCAGACGATGAGCCGGAATCGGTATCCAAAACCTTAGAGTATGCCTTCGACGATTGGAGCATTGCCCAAATGGCAAAAATGCTCAACAAACCGGATGATTATTCGATATTTATACAGCGTGCGCAATATTGGAAAAATAATTTCAACAACCAGAACGGATTTATGCAAGCACGCGCAAACGGGGGATGGTTTACACCGTTCGACGCAACTGAGATCAATAACAATTATACGGAAGGCAACTCGTGGCAGTACTCATTTTTAGCGCCGCAGGATATTGAAAGCCTGGTGAGCCGTATGGGCGGGAAAGCCGGGTTTGAAAGCAAACTGGACGAGTTGTTCACCACTGATTCAAAACTCAACGGGCGCCAGCAGGCAGATGTTACGGGTTTGATCGGCCAGTACGCACATGGCAATGAGCCCAGTCACCACATGGCTTATTTATACAATTTTACTGACGCACCTGATAAAACACAATTTTATATTAACCGGATTTTAAGAGAAGAATACAGCGACAAACCGGATGGCTTATCGGGGAACGAAGACTGCGGGCAAATGTCGGCCTGGTATGTAATGAGCTCGCTGGGCATTTACAACATCGCACCCGGGCAGCAGCAATTTCAGATCGGCATCCCGCAATTTGATAAGGCGGTGATCAACCTGGAGAATGGCAAGAAATTCACCATCCTGAACCCGGGCGCAAGTATCAGCCGTGGCGATATTTACCTGCAGGGCATCAACCTCAATAAAAAGGCTTACAACAAACTTTACCTCGATTATTCATCTGTTGCCGGCGGCGGCGAGTTTGAAGTGTTTACCGGCCGTTTACCCAACCGCCTGTTTATGCAGGACCTGGAAAAACCGACATCAACCATTACCGACAACCTGATCGTGCCAAACCCATACATCGTCGCCCCGGCGAAAACATTTAAACAGCCTATCAGCATTGAAATAAAAAATGCGGATGCGGGTGCCAAAATATATTATACGCTTGATGGATCTGCTCCTACCGCAAATTCAACTTTGTATACTTTGCCGATAACCATTTCGGTCAACACCACCGTTAAGGCCACAGCCGTAGAAAACGGCAAAACCAGCTTTGTTGATGAAGGCACGTTTACTAAGATCCGCGACGATATTAAGCTCACCCTGGTAAATAAATATCTCCCTAATTATGCCGACGAAGGCGATAATGCCCTTATAAATGGCATACATGGCAAAGCCAACTGGCGCTTGGGCAACTGGCAGGGTTTCCGGGCAAACGACCTTATCGCGATAATTGATATGGAGCGGGTAAGACCCATCAAACAGGTAAGCTTGGGTGCATTGCAAGATAGTCGTGCATGGATCGTTTTCCCCCAGTATATGCAGGTTTGGGTATCAGACGATGGCAGCAACTATAAACTGGCCGCAACAGTAAATACGAAAGTGGATATAAAAGACCTGAATGTACAAACGCAAGAGTTTGCAGCGCCGATAAATGTGAAAGCAAGGTATATCAAGCTGATAGCCAAACAATACGGTCCGCTGCCGGAATGGCACGAGAGTAAAGGCAACCAATCATATATTTTTGCGGATGAGATAACGGTGGAATAGTGAGTAGTTGATTGGGTTGGAATGGGTTGATTGAGGACAAAATCGGTGAAATCAATCAAAATTGGTGAAATCTTAATTAAGGTATAATCACAAAATAACGATGTCGGCGGAGAGATTTCAGCGGCATACCGCATAATTTTGTGTTCCAGGTGTTCAAGGTCTTCCAGGTGTTCAACTCTCAAAAATTGGAACACCTGAATATGTAAAATTTACTCAGCAAGCAAGGCCTGCTTTGCATCTGCCAGTTTCTCTTTTTCCTCCTTTGCCAAAACGGGATATTCCAGTTTTAATTTCATCATCGTCTCCAGTATGATACTTGAAATAGCGATCCTGGTAAACCACTTCTTATCTGCCGGGATAACGTACCAGGGGCTTTGTCCGGTAGCGGTTTCCTGTATTGCTTTTTCATACGCTTTCATATAATCATCCCAAAACTGCCGCTCGTAGACATCGGCTGCCGAAAACTTCCAGTTTTTTTCGGGGTCATCAATCCGTGATAAAAAACGTTTTTTTTGTTCATCTTTTGATAAGTAAAGGAAAAACTTGATCATGATGATGCCGCTATCTGCAAGGTGCTGTTCAAAAGTCCGTATACTTTCATACCGCTGGTTCCAGAATTTTTTATCGGCCTTTTTAACTTTATCGATCCTGGGCAAGTGCTCATTCAGCAACAATTCGGGATGGACTTTAGTAACCAGCACGTTCTCGTAATGCGAACGGTTATGGACACCTATACGCCCGCATTGCGGTAAAGCTTTATAATGCCGCCACAAAAAGTCATGATTCAATTCCTCTATGCTGGGCTGTTTAAAACTAACCACATCACAACCTTGCGGGTTTAAACCTGATAACGTATGTGCTATCGCGCTATCTTTGCCGGCAGCATCCATTGCCTGGAAAATAACAAGGAGCGAATACCTGTTAGCAGCATATAACTCGGATTGCAGTACAGCGGTTTCTTTGATCAGTCCCTCCAAAATCTCATCGGTCTCTTCCTTCCTCAAATCGCCTGACCAATTGGTGTGCATATCTTTAAGCGAAAACTTCTTCCCGTCGGTTATCTTAAATTTATTTATTATGCCTTTCATAACACAAAATTGATATATGCTAAGTTAACCTAAAATTTAGCTGCTAAAATTGCGTTGTTAATATTTGTTTAACCGGCTGTGATTTAAGGCCATAATTTGCATCTTTACCCCTATGTTTAGGCGAATAAAATTTCCCGTTCTAAGATACCTGGTCATCTTTCTTTATTTTGTTGTTATCTTCTTCTGTGCCATTGAATTAAATTTTTTGTGGCTGTTTGGCTACTCGCCTGATATGCAGGATATTAAAACCCCGAGCCTGTCCTTGTCATCCGAAGTGTATTATGCTGATGGCACCTTAATTGGGCGCTATTTCAAGCAGAACCGCTCTCCTGTTGAATTTAAAAACATTTCTCCCAACATTATAAACGCGTTAATTGCGACCGAAGATGTGCGGTTTTATAAACACAGGGGCGTTGATTTTTATTCGTTTTTTACCAGTATGATTTCAACCGCAAAAGGCGAACGGCGCGGCGGCAGTACCATTACCCAGCAGCTGGCAAAAAACCTGTTTGAGACGCGAAAAAAGAAATCGCAGGGCGTCATCAGGCATGTGCCTTTTATCCGGACTATCGTCTACAAATGCAAGGAATGGCTTACAGCGTTCAAAATTGAGCATGTTTATAGCAAGCAGCAAATACTTACACTTTATTTAAACACGGTGCCGTTTGGCAATAATTCGTTTGGTATAAAAACAGCCTCCTTAAAAATATTTAATAAAACGCCCGATAAAGTAAATCCCGCAGAAGCTGCAACGCTGGTAGGGATGCTAAAAGCAACGTCTACCTATAACCCGATAAATAACCCGGAACACGCACTGGAGCGGCGAAACACTGTATTGGGCCAGATGTTGAAATACGGCTACCTGACCCAGGCTGAATATGATATCAACTTTAAGAAGCCGATCACGCTCGACCTGAGCTACGTTGAAAATGAGGGCCAGGGCGATTCGTATATTCGCCAGGCAGTGGAACGATGGTTAAAAAAATGGCTGCATGACAATGGGTATGATTTATACCAGGATGGCCTTAAAATATATACCACGATTGACCCGCGCCTGCAGCAATATGCTGAAGAAGCGGTAGCCGAAAAAATGAAAATGCTCCAAAAGCGGTTTGATAACCTATGGGGTAAGAAAAACCCCTGGCGCGACTCAAACGGTGATGAAATAAAAGATTTTGTTTTAAAAGCCGAAGAGCATTTGCCTATTTATGAAAAGCTGGTAAAAAAATACGGTAATAATACGGCGCTTATCAGTCAATATTTTGAGCGGCCAAAGCGCATGAAGGTTTTTACCTGGAGCGGTGATAAGGACACCACCTTCTCGAGTGTGGATTCAATCAAATATTACACCCGCATTTTAAATACCGGGATGATGACCATTGAACCATCCTCAGGCAAAATAAAGGTATGGGTTGGCGGTATCGACTACCAGCATTTTAATTACGACCACGTGAACCAATCACGCAGGCAGGCGGGTTCAACCTTTAAACCTTTCGCGTATTTGACAGCACTGGATAACGGCTTTACCCCCTGCGATAAGTTTACCGACAAACCCGTATCCATCAAGTACAATGATGGCGGAAAAACGCAGGTTTGGGAACCTAAAAATGCCGATTTTAGGTTTTCGTACCAGGAAATGTCGTTGCGCTGGGCAATGGGAAAATCGGTTAACTCCATTACCGCACAGGTAACCGAAAAGGTAGGCTGGGATAAGGTAGTTGAATACGCGCATAAATGCGGTATCGAAAGCCCTTTGAAATCGGTGCCATCTGTATCGCTAGGTTCAAACGACGTTTCAGTGTATGAAATGGTGCGGGCATACAGCACGTTTCTAAATAAAGGGCAAAAGATAGACCCGCTTTTGGTAACTAAAATTACCGACCAGCAAGGCGATGTACTGGAAGAATTTACTCTTAAAGCCGAAAAAGTTTTGAGCGAAGAAACCGCCTGGCTGATGCTTTATATGTTCAGGGGGGGTATGGAGGAACCTGGCGGGACGTCGCTGGCCCTATGGGAATACCCCGGCCTTTGGAAAAAGGATAACCAGATCGGTGGTAAAACAGGTACCTCATCGGGATACGTAGACGGCTGGTATATGGGCATCACAAAAGACCTGGTTACCGGGATCTGGGTTGGGGCTGATGATCGTAGCGTGCATTTTACATCGTCGGAAACCGGCGAAGGATCGCATACCGCGCTGCCTATTTTCGGGCGGTTTATGGAAAAGGTTTATGCCGACCCGAAATCCGGCTATACCTATGGACGGTTTCCCAAACCCTGGGTAACCATCACCAAACCGTATGATTGTCCTTCACCCCACATAAAAACTGATACGGCTATAACAGATAGCCTGTTTATGCCAGCTGATTCAACGATGATAAAACCTGACACTTTAAAAACAGATTAATTGAAATAAAATGGTTTAATTAGCTGAGAATTATATCTTCAGGCCGCTACAACTTTTATAATTATTACAACGTACTTAACTTGCAAAGCCCATAACTTATATACTTTAAATTTGGTGTTATCCTTTATCAGCGTATGAATAAACCTTTCCTTCCCCTGGTTAATACTAAAAAAATTCCATTCATATTTTTTTGCATGGCCGTTTTGCTTCTTTTCAGCCGGCAAACAAAAGCGCAATATTTCGGACAAAATAAAGTACGCTACAAAAAACTCGACTTTAAAGTTTACAAAACCCCTCACTTCGAGATCTATTATTATTTAAAAAATGATAGTATGATCAGGCGGTTTGCGCAGGAAAGTGAGTTGTGGTACACCCTGCACCAGCAGGTTTTCAGGGATACTTTTAAAAAGCCAAACCCGATCATCCTGTATGCCAATCACCCCGACTTCCAGCAAACCACCGCTATTGACGGCGAAATTGACGTAGGCACGGGCGGCGTTACCGAGGGGTTAAAAAACCGTGTGGTTATGCCGGTAATGGAAACCAACCAAACAACACGACATGTTATCGGTCATGAGCTTGTGCATGCTTTCCAATACCACGCATTATTGGGTAGGGATTCATCGAATTTCGAAAACATTAACAATTTACCGCTATGGATGATCGAAGGCATGGCGGAATATCTTTCGCTGGGAAAAAATGATTCTTATACGGCGATGTGGATGCGCGATGCCTACCTAAACCACGACATACCGACAGTTAAAGATCTTACGCAGAGTAACAAATATTTCCCTTACCGTTACGGCGAGGCTTTCTGGTCATTTATAGGGTCCACTTATGGAGATACCGTTATTGTTCCTTTTTTTAAAAATACAGCACGGTTTGGTTTGCAATATGGTATCAGGCGCACTTTTGGGTATGATGAAAAGACGTTATCCAGCCTTTGGAAAAATGCGATTGAATCCACTTACAGGCCTTACCTGAAGGATACGGCCCAGGTTCCGGTTGGTCACAGGGTAATCGACGAAAAAAACTCGGGTAAACTAAACCTGGCCCCAGCTGTAAGTCCGGATGGAAAATACCTCGCATTTTTATCGGAGAAAAATTTATTTACAGTCGATTTATTTCTGGCGGATGCCAAAACGGGGCGGGTATTGCGAAAACTCACAAGTAAAGTATCTAATTCACATATAGATGAATTTAACTTTATTGAGTCGGCAGGTGCCTGGTCGCCGGATAGTAAACGGTTCGCCTTCAGCGTATTCAGCAGGGGTCGTAACCGCATGGTGGTGGTTGATATAGCAAGCGGCAGTGTGGTTGATGATGTATCGATGGGAAAGGCAGAACAGTTCAGTAATCTTTCCTGGTCTCCGGATGGAAAAAATGTTGTTTTCCAGGGATTATCCGAAGGTCAGGGCGATCTTTACTTATATAATTTTGATACCAAAAAAGTAAGGCAGCTAACGAATGATAAGTACTCCGATTATCAGCCAAGTTTTTCAAGGGATGGCAAGAGGGTTGTATTTTCGAGCGACCGTACTACTTACGACCAATCGCTTGCCCAGGTTATCACCTTTAACCTGGCAGAATTAGATCTGGCAACCGGCAAAGTAACCGACATTAAGCTTTTTAACGGTGCCAATAACCTAAACCCTGTATATTCTTCAGATGGGACACAGATTTATTTCCTGTCAAATCGTGATGGTTTCCGTAATATGTATCGCTACACCACGTCCACGGGACAAGTTGAGCAGATGACTAATTTGTTTACCGGCATTTCAGGTATTACGGAGTACTCCCCTGCATTAAGTATCTCACAAAACAATGATATTGTCTATTCTTACTACCGCGCACAAAAATACGCCTTGTATAACGCAAAAGCTTCTGACTTTGCCGGCAAACCCGTTGATGGCCAGGAGACAAATTTTAGTGCAGGGATGCTGCCACCGGCCCGGTCTGCCGGAGTTGATTTGATCAACTCAAACCTGAACAATTATCTCGCTTATCCAAAGCTGCCAATTGATTCAATAAAAACTGTGCCTTACAAACCGCAGTTCAAGTTGGATTATTTAGCGAGCAGTGGCGTGGGCGCATCGGTGAGCCAGTTTGGGGCAGGTTTATCAAGCGGAATACAGGGTATTTTTAGTGATATTTTGGGCCGTAATCAAATTTATGCCGGTGTGGCTGTAAATGGGCAGGTTTACGACTTCGGCGGGCAGTTTGCGTATATAAATCAAACGGGCAGATGGAATTTTGGGGTTAGTATATCCCATATACCATTTCAAACGGCCAACTATAGCATAGTTCCTTCTACTTTTCAGATCAACAGCAAAACCACAATCCCGGCAATTGAAGAAAGGTATGATATAATCCGCGTCTTCCAGGACCAGATCTCTTTATTTACCTCTTATCCCATTACTAAAAAAGCAAGGATTGAATTTGGAACAGGCGGCGCCGCATATTATTACCGGGTAGACAGGTACAGCACAGTTTATGATACGCTTGGAAATCTGCTTAATTATACGCATAATCATATAGCAAATTCTGCATACAATGCTGATCCCAATAACAACGGAATCAACCTAACGCCGTTTCACATTTTCAACGTAAATGCTGCTTTGGTTGGCGACAATTCCTTTTTTGGCGTCGCATCGCCGTTGAACGGTTACCGCTACCGGCTGCAGGCTGAATATGATTTTGGCACTTACCAATATTTTGCCCCCACTATCGACCTGCGCGAATATGTGCGGGTTGCACCGGTAACTTTCGCCGCGCGCTTATACGGCTATGGCCGTTTTGGCAACACCGGTAATCTTTACCCGTTATATGTGGGCTACCCGTTTTTGATACGCGGGTACGAGGCACAAACTTTTTATAGCGGGAACGGGAAGGTGCCTACTAATGGCTTTACAATTGACCAATTGTCCGGAAACAAGCTAGCTGTGGCAAATTTTGAGGTGCGCCTGCCGCTTACCGGGCCTGAAAGACTTTCGCAGTTTAAATCAAAGTTTCTGTTTACCGAACTCAATTTATTTTTTGACGCCGGTTTGGCCTGGAATACAGGAAACCAAGTTAAGTTTTTTCAATCCGGCCCTGATCCTATCGGGAAAAATGCAGCCGGTCAAACCGTTTATAATACCAACCAGCGCGTACCGGCTACCAGCGCGGGTATTTCGCTCAGAGTAAATATGTTTGGTGCTTTTATTTTGGAGCCATATTTTGCATTTCCGTTTAACCGGACAGACATAAGTAAACCCGTGTTTGGATTAGGGTTCACCCCGGGCTGGTAATTCCGGAATTTGGATATAATGCCGTTTAGTTAAGAACTATTGTGTTGCGTCAGGTGTGTCGCGTCCGGAAAAAGTTGTCACTTGATACAGGTGTACCACCCGGTACAGGTGAATACACCTGGTACACCTGAATACACCCGGTACACCTGAATACACCTGAATACACCTGGTACACCTGAATACACCTGGTACACCGATACAATTGAAGACATTGTCACCGTTTTAACTAAACGATATTGAATTTGGATATAATTAAGACCAAACAATGACAAACCGGCAACGCTTGTAATACGTAATTTAGTAAACGGGCAATCCCGTTATCACAATAAAAAATAAAAGAAAATGAAAAAATCAATTTTAGCGCTGATAATGCTGGCTGTGGTAACAGCGTTTGGTTGTCAGCAAAGCAGCGGCCAGGTAAAAAAATACGATCCTAAACGTAAAATGAGCAAAACCCCGGCTGAATGGAAAAAAATACTCACGCCCAACCAGTACTACATTATGGTTGAAAGCGGGACTGAGCCACCATTTCGCAATGCGTATCATGATAACCACGAAAAAGGTGTTTATGTTAGCGCAGCAACGGGCGAAGTTTTGTTTAGCTCAGAAGATAAATTTGATAGCGGTACCGGCTGGCCAAGCTTTGTAAAAGCGGTAGATGCTAAAAAAATTGAGATCGTGCAGGACAATAGCGCAGGTATGACCCGCGACGAGGTAATTGAAAGAAGCACAGGCCTGCACCTGGGTCATGTTTTTGACGATGGGCCCGCCGAACGGGGCGGCAAAAGGTTTTGCATGAATTCCGGCGCCTTAAAATTTATTAAAAAGTAACCGCTTTTCTAAAGGAGTTTATTGACGGGCGGAGTTGCGGTCTCGTTCTTAATCCGTTCTCATAATTCAATCCAATGGTCAGATCTACCCAATCCGGGTTTACAGGTCTGATCATTTTTTCTTTTTGCGGGCGGGTATAGGTACTAACTGTTTTAAATCGCTCCATAGCCTGTTCCTCGGTATTTATCTCTTCAAAGTATACCAGTCTGTTCAACTGCTGCGCGCTGTCAAAAAATAAAGTGGGCATCTGGCGGTAAAAATCAAGCGTTTTTTCAAGATCCGAACATAATCCTACATGCAAATTGTTCCTGTTTCTGTCAGTTATGATATAAATAAAGCGTTTCATTGATAATAAAATTTGCTGGTTAAAAAATAATTACTAATTTTATGAGCATAAAAATACTAATTATTTTAGCAATTCCAAATTTTATGTCAAATATTCCCTCAAATATTAAATTTCTCCGCAAAAAGAAAGGCCTTACACAGCAGCAATTCGCTGACCAGATAGGTATAAAAAGGTCGCTTGTAGGTGCTTATGAAGAAGAAAGGGCTGATCCGAAATATGATCTGCTAAAAAAAATAGCATTATTTTTTGATATGTCTATTGATGATTTTATTAATGAAACCATCAACGAAAAATGGTCGCCTAAGCCAAAAGGCAACCCTGCAAATCTGCGTGTTCTAAGTATCTCTGTTGATAAAGATGATAACGAGAATATTGAACTGGTGCCGTTAAAAGCCAGCGCGGGTTATTTAAACGGCTATGCTGATCCGGAATATGTGGCGCAACTTCCCAAGTTTTATTTGCCCATGTTTAAACAGGGCACTTACAGGGCATTCGAAATTAAAGGCGACTCCATGCTCCCGCTGGTATCAGGCACCATTATCATTGGCGAATATGTAGAAAACTGGGCTGACGTAAAACCTGCTGAAACCTATGTGATCATTTCAAAGAGCGATGGCGTGGTTTACAAGCGCATAGGCAATAAATTTAAAGAGAATAAAAAACTAAAGCTGGTATCCGATAACCCGGTATATGAGCCATATGAAATAAGCGGCGACGATGTTTTAGAATTATGGAAAGCCAAAGCATATATATCAACACATTTGCCCCTCCCTACTCCCGAGCCCACTTTGGAAGGCCTTACCAGTATGATGGCGCAAATGCAGCGGTCTATTTCTAATTTACAGCAAAACAATAATTAGATTAATAATTACGAAGCTTAAATTTTAGGTTGTAAGGTTATCTATAACATTTTAAACCATTTAAGTTATTGCAACAATACAACCGTGGTGAGCAACAATTAAGTTACATGGTTGTTATTAAACCATTAGACATTATCTTTATCCTAACACTAAAAAAACTGAAAAAATGATGAAGAAAATTTTGTTGATGTGCTGTTTCCTGATTGGAATTACAGCCGTTAGCCGTGCACAAGGCGGCCAGAGAAGAAGTCCGGAAGAAAGAGCTAAATTGTTGCAAACCCAGCTTAAACTTACCGACGACCAAACAGCCAAAATTACCGCTATTTACACTGTTCAGACCGCAAAAATGGATAGCATACGTAATGCAGGCGGCGACAGGACGGCTATGACACCGTTAATGCAGGCAGCTAACGATCGTATCAAAGCTATTTTAACCCCTGATCAGGCAGCAGCCTATCAAAAAATGCAGGATGAAAGACGCGCCAGGATGCAAAACGGCGGCGGCGGTGGTAAATAACACCCTACCTAAAATTAATTTTAACAGAAAGCGCTCCTTTAACCGGGGCGCTTTCTTTATTTTAGCGGAAATTATCCGCTTTGAAACAATCACAGGCATTTATTGAAAAGAAGCTGGATGAAAGGCGTTTAGCCGGCACTTATAGGGCAATGACACCCAAAAATGCGTTGATTGACTTCTGCTCAAACGACTACCTGGGCTTCGCACGGTCAGTCGAATTAAAAAATAAGATAGATAAAGAAATAACTAACAGCGGGTTAGTGGCCAATGGTTCAACAGGTTCCCGGTTACTCTCCGGCAATGCCGCTTATACCGAAGAACTGGAGGAACAAATTGCGTCATTGCATAGAAGTGAGGCGGGGCTTATTTTCAATTCCGGTTACGATGCCAATCTTGGTCTATTTTCATCTCTGCCGCAGCGGGGCGATACTATATTACATGATGAGCTCATACATGCCTCTATTATTGATGGAGCCCGCCTAAGTCACGCAAACAGGTATTCATTCAGACATAATGATCTGGATAGCCTGGAGGGTAAGTTAAAGCGGGCTAAAGGGATATGCTACGTTGCAATTGAAAGTGTTTACTCGATGGACGGCGACACTGCGCCAGTAGAGGAAATACTTGAACTTACTGAAAAATACAATGCCAGCCTGATAGTAGACGAAGCGCACGCGATTGGCTTGTTTCATTTTGGCCTTGTTAACCAGTTGGGCTTGCAAGACAGGGTATTCGCCCGTGTTGTTACCTTCGGAAAAGCACTGGGTTGCCATGGGGCGATAGTATTAGGCGGCGGTTTATTGAGGGACTACCTGGTAAATTATGCTCGGTCGTTTATTTACACTACGGCAGCACCGTTTCACCAGGTCGCTTCTGTAAAAATGGCGTATCAACAGTTGCGGGAATCAACCAGCGAGGTCGAAAGGTTAAAAAACAATATCAGCGCTTTCAAACAAAAAATAAAATCTGATAGCAACTATCTCCTAATCAAGAGCGACAGCGCCATACAATGCATAGTATTAAAAAGCAACGAAAAAGCTAAGGAGGTCGCCACCCGGCTACAAAATGCCGGCTTTGATGTTCGCCCAATTCTTGGCCCGACTGTACCTTTGGGAAGCGAGCGCATAAGAATATGTTTGCATTCTTTTAATACAGAAAACGAGGTCACTTTATTGACAGAACATATAAACAAATTTACATATGCCGGATAAGCACCCTCTATTTGTTACCGGGATAGGAACCGGGATAGGCAAAACCTTAATTTCGGCTATCTTAGTTGAAAAATTAAAGGCTGATTACTGGAAGCCTATACAGTCAGGCGACCTGGATAGCAGTGATACGTTAACAGTTCAAAACCTGGTATCCAATACAATCTCGGTCTTCCATCCGGAGGCTTATCGATTAACGCAGCCATATTCGCCGCATAAGTCGGCTGGGATCGACGGGATAACTATTGAACCGGAAAAATTCTCTCTCCCTGGAACACAAAATACATTAATCATTGAAGGGGCAGGCGGGCTAATGGTGCCGTTAAATGATCAATTTTTAATGATTGACCTGATCAAACAGGTGGACGCCGAAGTTATACTTGTTTCACAAAATTATCTTGGAAGTATTAATCATACATTGCTCTCTATCGATGCATTAAAACACAGACGCATACCAATTAAAGGAGTCATTTTTAATGGACCGGAGGATAGCAGTTCCGAAACATTTATTCTTAACCACTCACAGTTGAAAAAACTTGGCCATATACCACAATTGGAAAAGGTAAACAATACAACCATTATTAAAGCTGGTCATTATCTGACACTATAAAAAAAGCCCCGACAAACGGGGCTTCTTAATTAACTACTAGTGATATAAACCTAATTATAACGAGTTATAGTATGCCATAAGCTTACTTAAATCCTCATCATTTTTTAAATTTATATTATTAGTTCTCATAAAGCTTTCTAATTGGGGCTGCTTATTGGATAACGCAGTCAGTATTGATTTTTTATCCTTTTTTATTGGTAATACCCTCTCCGAGACGATGATATAATACTTTACATTATCATCAAATCGTTGAACAACCGTCGTCGAATTGTATTCCTTTGATTCTGAGATCGATTTTGTGGTCCTTTTTAGCAACTGTGCCGTACCGTCACTAAGCACTTCAAAAAACGAGTTTTCAGTACTATTCGGAATATTTTTATATCCGTTTCTGAAAAGTTTCTCATGCAGTTCATCGCCGGCGCCGTATTCCATTTTAAACTCCCTAACCGGATCAACAAAAATTAAAGTATCTTTTTTTTTATCCTGAAAATACAATTCATCTTTAAGTTGGTCATACTTTAACAAAACATCCTTGAAAGTTCTGCCATCGGCCATTTTGACCATTCCCTTTGCCCATTGATCGCTTAAAAAAGGGGAACCGGAAACATTAGTGTAGCCCGAAATTGTCCTCATAGGCACACCGTTAATGTTCTCCGCAAACTGGGCGTGAGCACACTCAACGGTAATAAATATTAGTAATACAGAAACACTATACAAAAATTTATTTACCATGACATAATATGGGGAAAAAAGCTGCTATTGTACAGTAACTAAAATACTATAATTGCTTAAAAAAGCCGTCCTGAATAGATCAGAACGGCTTTATAATTGCATTTATGAAGCTTACGGCTTCATAGTATCATAAAAGCTTTTAAAGTTAAAGCTTGGCGGTATACCAGATCCGCCTGTCAAATCAACGATCAACCGTACCGAAGTTCCGGCAGGTATGCTGCCCTGAATCGGGTTTATCAGGATATACGCGGAAGATGAATTAGCCGGTATGGTAACTGTACGCGCGCCGGTAGGAACAAAATTATAATGTGTTCCTTCAACCGCGGTACTGGTGCTCCTTACAGTATAGTTTATAACTGTGGGTGTTGACCTTTGCGGCCCAACCAGCTGAACCAAAAGGCTATCCTGAGTCCTTATGTGGATTATTATAGTGTGGGCGGTGTCTGTTTGTGCATCTGCTGCAGCGGTAGAGACACCGTATTTGGTTAATACAGCGGTTAGCTTACCTGCAGTAATATTTTTAAATTCTACTTCAGTGGGCCCCTTATAGGTAAGGCGGGTACTGTCTTTTTCGGGCAGGCAGCCACTCAGCACTACACTTGCCGCGAAAATTATGGTGATATATGAAATTATTTTTTTCATTTTTTGTTGCGTTTAAAATTAATAATTAGGGTTTTGCGGCAATGCCGGGTTAAACAAAACTTCCGAAGTCGGCAGAGGCGCAATTATCCTGTAGTCAGTTGGTGCTATGGTACCAACACCGGTTGCAGCAGGCTTGGGTATACCAGCGGCCATTCTTTTCAGGTCAAAAAATCTGTTTCCTTCAAAGAATAACTCTCTCCTTCTTTCATTTTGTATAAATGCGTTAAGCGTAGCATCCGCAGGCACAGCAGCGGCAGAAGCATTTCTCGCTGTTCTTAATTGAACAACAAGTGCCTGTGCTGGCCCAAACTGGCCCTGCGCCGCCATTGCTTCGGCTTCCATTAACAATACATCCGCATACCTCAGCACTGGTATATTATCAGTATACAAGCCGTTAGCGCCCGAATATTTATTACACCATGTAAATGTTGCTGACGTTGTTGCAGTTCTTGAAGTATAGAACATAGCTTTCCGGTCGTCAGTAGGCGTATCGAAGGAAGCAACTAATTCAGCCGAAACGGTTTGTCCGCCAAACGTAGAAAAGTTGTTTGGTGCGCCGGGTAAACCTACACCAACGAATCCGTATCCTGTTGGTTGTGTATACGTGTATGGCGAGCCATTTGATCCGGTAACTCCGGCTACCTGTACGCTTTGAACATAGTCAAACTCGATAAGCGACTCAGGATTCGGAATTGATTTAAATGCTTTTGAATAGGTGCCGGCCGGTGTTAATACTGCCGGGCAAATAGCCGGATTAAGGGCTGCCTGGCATTGGGCTACGCAATTGGGATAATCCTGTGCATAAAGGTACACTTTAGCCAGCAAACCATGCGCCGAGCTTTCTGACAAGGCATAGGGCGGGTTAGGCTTTGAAGTACCGATAGCCTGGAAAAGCGATATCGCTTTTAAGAAATCGGCCTCAATCTGTGCATAGGTTTGCGTTATTGTACTGCGGTTTTGTTTAGTAGTTGTACCGGCTATTGTCGTAATCGGGGTTAAACGCAGTACCGCACTAAAGGTAAAGCCTGCATCGGGTCCTGATGCCGGAACATTATTTGGCTCCCAGCCATATACCCTGGCCAAATCAAAGTAATACAATGCGCGCAGGGCATAAGCTTGTGCATAAATTGAAGCCTGCAGCGTTTTTTGTGCCGGTGTAACATTCGTGAGCGTGTTAATTCCTGCAATGATCGTATTTAGCTGGTTAATATAAAAGTAACTGTTTGTCCAGAAATTGAACGTATTGGCCGCAATAAAAAGGTTGGCGTTTGTATACCTTCCGCCTGCCTGCCCGTTATTAGTTACGATATTGTCGGCAAGGGCATCGCCCTCGATGATCAAATCGCGGCCCCAGTAATTATACCCCTCTGCACCAGCGTAAGCCCCTGCCAACAAGCCCAGGTAGCCATTAACATCAACTAATGTTTGAGCCGGAGTAAGCGAGTTTTGAGGAGTAACAGTGACCAATTTCTCACACGATGCCAATGTTATGGCTAGCGTGGTCATGCATATATATATTATCTTTTTCATTTTCAAGTAATTTAAAATTTAGCTTTAATACCAGCGGTAAGTGTTCTTTCATTTGGATAAAAGTTCAGGTTGGTACCGGTGTTTTCAGGATCATCTCCCCTGTAATTGGTAAATGTTAACAGGTTAAGACCCTGAACAAAAACAGTTAGTCCCGAGATACCTACATGCTGTGTAACCTTTGAAGGGATCGTATAGTTTAAGGTAGCTGATTTTAACCTGATATACGATGCAACATCCACACCCCTGGAGCTAAAAGTTCCTTGTGATGCCGATAAAGGTTCGGTACCATTATATGCCCTTGGAAGGTAAGCTATCTGGCCTGGTGCTGTCCAGCGTGTTAGTACGTCCACTGTTTTGTTGTCAGCATTGCTCAGGTTTTCGTACGAGTTCAACTGCGCTTGTAAGATAGAAGAGTTGCCGTATTGATACTGGAACATGAAGTCTAACGATATGCCTTTATATGAAACAGTGTTAGAAAAACCGCCGGTTAACGTTGGATTAACGTGGCCCAGTATAAACTGATCAGCAGTTTTGGGGTTATAGGTGATATTTCCTTTAGCATCATAATACATGCCGCGGCCATCTGCCGGATTAACACCTGCCCATTTCGGACCATAAATTAAATTAAGCGGCTGGCCAACTACGTATGTGAAAGTTTGGATCTGCTGAACACCGTTGTAAAGAGATAATAATTTAGTCCTATTATAACCCAGGTTAAATGAAGTGATCCATTTAAAACCACCTTTGTCAACGTTAACGGTGTTTATCAGCACATCATATCCCTCGCTTTTTGCTGAACCTGTGTTCTGGTTAATTGAGGTAAATCCTGTATCGCCCGGAACTTGCTGGGCAAGTAAAAGCTTTGTATTTGTTTTTCGGTAAACATCAAACGAACCGGTAATACGGTTATTAAAAAATCCAAAGTCTATACCGATATCCGCTTGTGCTGATCTTTCCCACGATAAGTTAGGTACGGCCACCTGGGTAAGCCCTAAGCCGCCCTGTAAGCCGCCTGGCAAAACTCCTCCGCTACTAGGCGTAAACTGGTATTGACCGGCACCTGCAACAAGGTTACCTACGCCGTTGTATAAAGCAAGTGCACCAAAGTTTGCCAGCGGAAGTTCGCCAACTACACCATAACTAACGCGTGGTTTAAGCTGGGTTACAAAGGATGTATTCTTCATAAAATCTTCCCTGGTCATTTCCCATCCTGCTGATCCGCCGTAAAACAAACCATATTTGTTATTGGCGCCAAACCTGGATGAACCATCATACCTGCCGTTTAACGTGAAGAAATATTTGTCTTTATATTTATAAGAAATATTTCCTAAAAAGCCGGCTGTTTTATAACCGGTAAATAGTGACGATGGGGCCGAAGGTGTAGACGCGTTGGAAAGCAGCGTAAACAATGGGCTTGGGAAGCCTGTAGCTGATGCTGCTAAAATTTGCTGGGTTACCGATCTGTATTCAAAACCGGCGATGGCTGATAAACTGTGCTCACCTAATTTCTTATTGAAATTAAAGGTACCGCTCACATTATAATTAATGTTCCGCTGGTAGTCTTCAAATCCCGCACCATTGGTGGTTGCAGCAACTAACAGTGTGGCCGGACGATAATTAAAATCGTGAACGTCGGAAAAATCAAGGCCGCCAAATGCCTTAAATGACAATTCGGGGATAAATTTATACGTCAGCGCTAAGTTATCAACCGTTTGGAATGTCCCAACGGTTCTTTGCTCCAACGCAAGATTTTGAACCTCATTCAGCGAGTTTCTTCCTACCAGGGCGGTGTTATAAGTTCCATCCGGATTAAATATAGCGTTTACAGGAGGTGTTAACTCAGCACCAGTAAAAGGAGCATTGGTAAAGAAACCTTGCGTGCTTGTTGACCCCAATACATTTGATCCGGTTAAGCTAAATGAAGCTACGACAGAGAGTTTGTCAGTAACAGCATTGGTAATACTACCCCTCAATGTTCCTCTTTGAAATAATGAATTAAGAATTGTACCCCCGGTATTGTTATATGAGCCGGAAATAAAGAACTGTGTTTTAGCATCACCTCCGCTTAATGACAGGTCATACTGTGAAACTTTACCGGTTTGACTGATTGCTTTTACCCAATCATAGGTTGGTATTACCGCAGGAACTACACCACCAGGGAAAGCCGCGCTGTAAGAAGCGATGGCATTGGTTGTTGCAGTGGCAACGGAAGCGCCGGTACGTGTGGCCACGTTAATGAAGGCCTCGTTTTGTAATTGAACGTACTGGGCTCCTGTTATGGTTTTATAATTATTATAAGGCTGGGCGCGTCCAAACTGCACTGAGGCGTTGACCTGCGTTTTGCCCGACTTACCATGCTTGGTAGTAACGATCACAACCCCGTTTGCAGCTAACGCTCCGTAAATTGCCGAAGAAGCAGCATCTTTTAATATTTCAATGGATTCAATATCATCAGGATTAATGGCCGATAATGCATCTAGGGAGGTTTGCCCCCCGATAGTTCCACTATTCATCTGAACACCGTCGATAATATACAATGGTTGGGTAGTACCGTTAACGGTTGCTACACCCCTGATTTGAACAGAGATACCACCGCCCGGCTGGCCACCACCTGTTGAGGTTACCTGCACACCCGCAGCGCGGCCTTGTATAGCGCGATCGAGTGTTTGTACCGGTTGGTCAGCGAAGTCACTTCCTTTAATAGAAGAAATTGCACCGGTGATCTCACGTTTCTTTTCTACACCGTAACCTGTTACAACAACTTCGTTCAACGACTTGCTGTCGGGAGCAAGGTTAATATTCATTGTTGTGCCGGTAATTTTAACCGTCTGCGGGAGATAGCCCAAGTAACTAAATGTAAGGGATGTGGCCCCTGCAGGTGCGGTAACGCTGTAAGCACCTTGTACGTTTGTTTGAACGCCCAAATTAGTACCTGTAATTTTTACAGACACGCCCGGAAGCGGCTTGCCATCGTCGGCACCGATTACAGTACCTGTAATTTTTCTGCTTTGAGCATATACACTAGTAAGTGTAACAAGGCTCAAAAGAAGAAACGTAAGTAAAATTTTCTTCATGTGTTTGATTTTGTTAATAGTTAATAATAAAGCACCGTAATTTATCAATTTCGTAACACACTCGTTACGTTTGTTAATAGATTGTTAAAGAATGACTTTTGTGTGACAGAACTTATTATAGGCTATTACTAAAAATTATAAGCTTTTTTTCTTTATTTTTTTAATTTTTAAATTAAAAAGCACGTTATAACATGGAAATTTCTATTCCTGTATAATTATCAATCAAAAGGCAATATGTATTTATTGATAAAAAATCAGGGAATAATCGCAACCTTCGTAAACCAATTCAAATTATTTATGACCAATATTACAGTAATCGGATCCGGCACTATGGGTAACGGTATCGCACATACGTTTGCGCAGTACGGATTTGAGGTTGCCCTGGTAGATATCAGCCAGGAATCATTGTCCCGGGCGATACAAGCCATAACCGGCAATCTTGACAGGCAGGTAAAAAAAGGATCAATAGATGAGCAGCTTAAACAGCATACGCTAAGCAAAATAAAAACATATACCGATCTCAATCCGGCTGCAGCAAATGCCGACCTGGTTGTTGAAGCAGCAACAGAAAATCCCGAGATCAAACTAAACCTATTTAAACAACTAAGCGATATCTGTAAAGAGGGCGCCATACTCGCGTCAAATACTTCATCTATTTCTATCACGCAAATCGCTTCTGTAACCAAAAACCCGGGCAATGTTATAGGTATGCATTTTATGAATCCTGTGCCTGTTATGAAACTGGTTGAGGTGATAAGGGGCTATGCTACTACCGACGAAGTTACTAATACTATTATGGGGCTGGCAAAGCAATTGGATAAACTGCCTGTTGAAGTAAATGATTACCCTGGCTTTGTTGCCAACCGGATTTTAATGCCGATGATAAACGAAGCTATTTATACCTTATATGAGGGCGTAGCGGGGGTTGAAGAAATAGATACTGTAATGAAATTGGGAATGGCGCATCCGATGGGCCCGCTTCAATTGGCTGACTTTATTGGGTTGGATGTATGCTTAGCCATACTGAATGTATTATATAACGGGTTTGGAAATCAAAAATATGCGCCATGCCCTTTGCTGGTTAATATGGTAGCGGCGGGACGTAAGGGCATTAAATCGGGAGAAGGGTTTTATGTATATTCAGATCACGATAATAAAAACTTCATTGTATCGCCCAAATTTAACCGCAACAAATCTGCGACGATTGATTAAAATGTAAACTTTTTTATTTGCCGTTTGTCAGTATATGTATTATAAAATATTAAACGTATACAGATGAAAAATGTATTAAAATTGGGGATGATGCTCGTTTTAGCAGTGTCCCTGTTCCTATCTTCTTGTTCAGGGAGCTATTATGTGGCCGATCAACCCGTTGAACCAGTATATGACAGGCCTGCCGCGCCGTATGACGGCGCCGTTTGGATTGATGGCGACTGGGCCTGGGACGGAAGCCGTTATGCTTACAACCAGGGACGCTGGGAAAGGCCAAGAGCCGGCCGTGTTTGGACCCGCGGCTCGTGGGAACATGGCAATCGTGGTTACAGATGGCACAGAGGGGGCTGGAGATAGTCAGTAGGCAATTTGCAGTGGGCAGTAAGAGTTTAAAAAAATCGAATTTGCAAACTGCCTACTGCCAGCTGCAACCTTTTTACATCCGTTCCGGCACTTCAATTCCCAGTAAACCCATCCCTTTTTTAATCACCTTGCCGGATGCATCCGAAAGCTGTAGCCTGAATTGTTTTAACACCTCGTCCTCGGCCTGCAAAATTGATTTTTCGTGATAAAACTTGTTATAAGCTTTAGCCAGCTCGAATAAATAGTTAGCGATAATTGCCGGGCTAAAGCCAGCCGCAGCCACTTGAATAATATCGGGAAACTGCGAAAGCGAAACGATCAGGTCGCGCTCGATACCGGAGAGTGTTTCTATGCCAACTTTACCTGTATTACTATAGCCAGCCTTATTTAATACCGACCGGATGCGCGCATGTGTATATTGGATAAACGGCCCGGTATGTCCCTGGAAATCTACCGACTCGTTCGGGTCAAACAGTAATCGCTTTTTAGGATCAACTTTTAATAAGAAATATTTTAAAGCCCCCATACCTATAATATGGTATAGCTGCTGCTTTTCATCAGCACCAAAATCCTCCACTTTGCCCATTGCTTCTGTTTGGAGTTTCGCGGTTTGCTCCATTTCAGCCATCAAATCATCGGCGTCCACAACAGTACCTTCGCGCGATTTCATTTTACCTGAAGGCAGGTCAACCATTCCGTACGATAAATGGAATAACCCCTTTGCCCAGGTTTTACCTAATTTTTGCAGGATAAGGAATAATACTTTAAAGTGATAATCCTGCTCGTTACCGACCACATAAATGGAGCTGTCCATGTGGAAGTCATTATATTTCAATTGGGCGGTGCCCAAATCCTGCGTCATATAAACTGAGGTCCCGTCCGACCGCAAAACCAG
The DNA here is from genome assembly GCA_028288025.1 of Mucilaginibacter sp. Lineage (GTDB taxonomy): Bacteria > Bacteroidota > Bacteroidia > Sphingobacteriales > Sphingobacteriaceae > Mucilaginibacter. Next base: position 330,193 of record JAQBOM010000003.1, read on the forward strand.
CTTCTCATCAAGCCCTTCGTCAGTCAGGTCTATCCATACCGAGTTATCCGGCTTTTTGAAAAACACACCTTTTTCAAGACCTTCATCAATAATATCCTTTCCTAATATATAGGTGTTCGATTCATAATAGAATTTATCAAAGCCTACACCAAGATTTTTATAGGTATCGGCAAAACCGGCATATACCCAACTGTTCATGGTTTGCCAAAGGCTGATCACATCCTTATTGCCTGCCTCCCATTGCTGTAGCATTTCCTGGGCTTCTTTTATCAACGGCGCATTCTTTTTTGCTTCGTCTTCAGTTTGCCCAATTTGTTTTAGCTCATCTATTTGCTTTTTGTACTCCCTATCAAACAGCACATAATATTTACCAACCAAATGGTCGCCTTTTAAACCCGAAGTTTCAGGCGTTTCGTCATTGCCGAATTTTTGCCAGGCCAGCATCGACTTACAGATATGGATACCGCGATCGTTAACCAGGTTGGTTTTTATTACTTCGTATCCGGCGGCAGCCAAAATTTCCGCCACCGAAAACCCCAGCAAATTATTGCGGACATGCCCTAAATGCAATGGTTTGTTGGTATTGGGTGATGAGTATTCGACCATTACTTTTTTTCCATTGGGTTTAAACAAGGCAAAATCATTGGGTAAAATTTCAGTATCGAGTTTATTGAGCCAGTAGGCGTCTGTCAGCGAAATATTCAGAAAGCCTTTTATGACATTAAACCCGGATACTTCCTTCAGTTCGTTTTGCAGGTAAATCCCTATATCATTACCGGTCTGTTCAGGCGATTTTTTCGAAAATCTGGTAAAGGGGAACGTCACTATGGTAACCTGCCCTTCAAATTCCTTACGGGTTTCCTGTAAGCTTATGTCCGCAGCGGTAAGTTCAGTTTGATATAAATGTTTTATCGCTTTAAGGGCAGCTTCAATAATAAAATCCATCGCGCAAAATTAGTTAAATAGTCGGAAAGTCGGGAAAGTCCGTAAAGCCCGAAAGATTTTGGCCCAATGCCAATTTGAAACCCGCTCTTCCTCACTTTCCGATGCTCAAATTCATTATATTTGTTTCTCCTCATACCTATTTATGAAACTTACAGCAGGTGATTTTAAGTTAGATGTTACGTCCGAGATTGGCACCCTGCGGGCTTTGCTGATCCATAGTCCGGATAACGGGCTGGGAAAAGTGGTGCCCTCAAAGGCACAAGACTGGCTTTTCGAAGACATTGTACACCTGGATACTATGCGCAAAAATGAATATGATTTTTACGTTAAGCTGCTGATGTACTTTCTTGATCCGGTTAAGATAAAAGGTAAACTTGATCAAATAGACGACCCGGCCAATAAACGCGCTTTTTACAAACCGGATGATAAGGGTTTCCATGCTTCAAACAAGGTGATAGAAATTCAAATCCTGCTTGAAGAAATTTTACAGGACGCGGATGTCCGCAAAAAGCTCGTTGCATCCGTTTGTGCTATTGAGGGATGCAATTACCGCTTGCAATTAAAATTGATTGATACCGTCCCGGTCGAGCTGGCAAAGATCATCATTTCGGGTTCGTTGAATAAGGACGAAATGATCTTCGCACCTATCCCGAACTTAATATTTTCGCGGGATATTGGGGTTACCGTTAACAATTACATGCTATTAAATAAACCGGCAAAAAAGGCACGAGCACGTGAAACCTTGCTGGCCCGGTATATATTTTTTAATCATGCCCTGTTTGCCGCTTATCGCGATAATATCCTCGAAATACCCGAAACCGTGCAGCACTTTTTACGGCCGGGAGAAGACAACGACGAGAAAACAACTTTAGAAGGCGGCGATGTAATGATGGTGAGCCCTCAGCATTTGATCATCGGCTGTAGCGAACGTACATCAGTAAGCGGAGCTAACGAGGCCATTAAATTACTTTTTGAAAACAAGGTGGTTAAAAAAGTAACCATCGTAAAAATCCCGCATAAGCGTGACTATATGCACATTGATACTATTTTCACCCAGGTGAAACGCGATATGTGGATATTGCTGCGCTCATTGGCTATTGCCAATAACAAGATAGAAAAAGATGAGCCTGTCGCTTGGTTTGCTGATAAGAAAAGTAAGGATAAAACTGAGATCGTACAGTTTGAAAAAGGGAAAAAGCCAAAAATCTATAAACACATTGAAGACCTGCTGGCTGATATCAGCGAAAACGACCTGGAAAGCAAAAAGAAAACAAAGTTTATCTACTCCGGCAATGACACCTTTCCTTTTGACGCCCGTGAACAATGGACCGACTCGTGCAACCTGCTGGCACTAAAAGAAGGCGTAGTATTGGGTTACGACCGGAATGATAAAACAGTAGCCGCGTTTAAAAAGAATGGATTTGAGGTGATAAGGGTACAGGAATTGCTGCAAAAATTTGAAAACAACGAGCTTGATCCGCAAAAGATGAAGGACACATTGATCCTGATGCCATCATCTGAGCTTTCGAGGGCCCGCGGTGGTTTTCATTGCATGAGTATGCCGCTGTTGCGGGATGAAGTTGTCTGAACACGATTACAGGATTTTATAGATCAAAAGACTTGAACGACTTATTCCTAATGACTACCGAGCAATAACTACTGTTCAATGACGAATGACCAATGACTACTGACCAATGACTACTGACCAATGACCAACCACCAATCCACCTCATACATATTAATGATCCGGCCGGTTAATTTCGGGTACAATGAAGAAACGGCTGGTAGTAATGCTTTTCAAAAGCGGGATGCAGATAACCAGGTTGTGCAGGAAAAAGCGCTGCACGAATTTAACAATATGGTAAATGTACTGCGCGAAAACGGCGTGGATGTTACCGTTGTTGATGATACAGTTGAACCATATAAACCCGATTCAATTTTCCCGAACAACTGGGTATCATTTCATGACGACGGAAATGTTTTTTTGTACCCGATGCAGGCCGAAAATCGCAGGCTCGAGCGCCGGGAAGACATTATTGCCAAACTGGAGGACCATTTCGCAGTAAAGCACGTCATTGATCTGAGCCGATTCGAGGCCGAAGGCAAATTTTTAGAGGGTACCGGTAGCATGGTTTTGGACAGGCAAAACAAAATTGCCTACGCCTGCATTTCTCCGCGAACAAACCGCGAAGTATTAAATTTATTTTGCGAACAAACCAGCTATAAAGCCATTTGCTTTGATGCTGTTGATGAATACGGGAAAGCGATTTACCACACTAACGTTTTAATGTGCATAGGCAGCAAGTTCGCCGTTGTTTGCCTGGATAGCATCCCAAACCCGCACGAGAAGATTGTAGTTACCGAATCACTCAAATCAACAAAAGAGATTATTGATATCTCATTTGAACAAATGAACCAATTTGCCGGCAATATGCTGGAGGTCAAAAACAAGGCCAATGAAAACTTGATCGTGATGTCGAAAAGTGCATATAAATCGTTACTGAACGAGCAAACTGTGACGCTCGAAAAATATGGCAAACTCATTTACGCCGATATAAACACCATTGAAACCAATGGAGGTGGCAGTGCCCGGTGCATGATGGCTGAAGTGCATTTACTTGTTGGTCGATAGACCATATAGCTCACCCTGGTATTGATAATCTGACATCCATAGTTATGAACTATGGACTATCGACTATGAACTATAAAACAAATTACATTTCAACTATAATTTTTCTATCACCGAATAGCACATTATTCCATATAAAAATTACATTTTTGCCAAAATTTTTAAATAATGCAGAGTTACCAGGAATTTCTTGACCTGAGTGTAGGTTTCCCGCAGGAAGGTTTTGAGATCATTGAGGATGAACTATATTTTCACGACCTCAATTTAATGGAGATGATAGAAACGTACGGAACTCCGCTGCGCTTTACTTATCTGCCTATTATCTCGAAAAAAATACAGCAGTCAAAATTGCTATTCCAGCAGGCCCTTATAAAAAATAATTACCGGGGCAGCTATAAATACTGTTATTGTACCAAAAGCTCGCATTTTAAGCACGTTGTTGAAGAGGCGCTTAAAAATGATATACACCTGGAGACATCATCAGCATTTGACATGCCAATGATTGAAGCGCTTGAAAAAAAGGGTGTGGTTAATAAAGATGTGACGGTGATCTGCAATGGCTTTAAAACATTCCAGTACAAGACTTATATTATCGACATGCTGCATGATGGTTTCAAAAATATCATCCCGGTATTGGATAATAAGGAAGAGTTCAACCTGTATGACGACGAGATAGAGATGACTACGCCATGTAACCTGGGTATCCGGATAGCTGCTGAAGAGCAGCCCGATTCACAGTTTTACACCTCGCGTTTAGGGGTGCGCATGGAGGATATTATTGATTTTTATTATAATAAGATAGAAGGGAATCCGAATTTCCAGGTTAAGCTGCTGCATTTCTTCATTAATTCCGGTATTTCGGACACACCATACTACTGGAACGAGCTGGAAAAATACGTTACACTATATTGCAAATTTAAAAAGATAAACCCGGCCTTAGATACGCTTGATATTGGCGGCGGCATGCCGTTTAAAGACTCCCTGGTTTTTGATTTTGATTATGAATACATGATCAACGAAATTGTGAGCCGGATAAAAGAGATCTGCGCCGAGCATGATACGATTGAACCTGATATTATAACCGAATTTGGTAAATATACGGTAGCAGAAGCTTCGGGCATTTTATACAAAGTATTGGGTCGTAAGCAACAAAACGACCGCGAAAGATGGCTGATGCTGGATGGCTCATTCATTACCAACCTGCCTGATGTTTGGGCGCTCAACCAAAAATATATTTTACTGCCCGTAAACAACTGGGATGCTGAGTACGAGCGTGTAAATCTTGGCGGGATAACCTGCGATGGCCAGGATTATTATAACCAGGAAGCTCACATGAATAGCGTGTTTATGCCCAAAACGCGTAAAGTGCAATACCTTGGCTTTTTCAACACGGGTGCCTACCAGGAAGTGCTAAGCGGCTATGGTGGTATACACCATTGCCTGCTGCCTTCGCCGAAACATGTCATCATTCGCCGCAACCGCGACGAGACATTTAATTTCGAAGTGTTTGGCGAAGAGCAAAACAGCAAGCAAGTGATGAAGATTTTGGGGTATACGACTTAGTGATTGGAGGTTAAAGATTAGTCCGAAAGGAACTGCAACCGGCGTTTTGGCAAAATAACTTAACAATTTTAGTTGCACGGAGCGTATGTTAAGATAAAATTGGAACTGCATCATTTTGTGAAAGAGATACAGGTGATACACACCCTGATACACCCTGATACACCCTGATACACTCCGATGACTAAGCTATTTTTGCTGAAACATCAGACAGGTATTTAAACTAATCTCTAAGCTCTACAGGTCAAACTTCTCCAATAACTTCAATAACGTCTCAAAATCCTTTGGGTAAGGGGCGTGAATAGTAACAGCTTCTCCATTCAGCAATTTAAAGCTTACCTCATAAGCGTGCAAGGCAAAACGCTTCATAATGGGCAATTCTTCCTGGTCTTTACCTAAATGATATTTACGCTTGATCTTCGAAAGGAATACCGGTTCGCCCTTGTACATTTCATCCCCGGCTATTGACGCGCGCTGGGTGGCCAGGTGAATGCGTATCTGGTGCATACGGCCGGTTACCGGGCGGCATTCTACCAGTGTATAGTGCTTAAAATACTTTAATGACTGAAACCAGGTTTCGGCCCGCTTGCCTTCCTGCCTGCTGATGGTTACGTTCCCTTTCCCAACGTTTAGTATGGGCAGGTCAATCATCAGGTTCTCGAAAACATGGGTGCCGTTGATAATAGCGTGGTAAATCTTTTTTACCAGGCGTTTTTCAAACTGGATAGATATAGCCCTGTAGGCTTCAGGATTTTTTGCGATAACGAGCGCACCGGAAGTTTCCTTATCCAGCCGATGGCATACCTGCGCATCTGCCGAATAAGCTTTTGCCAATCGCAGCATATTGATCTCGCCGCCTTCGCGTTCGTCCAGCGAACTGATAAAGGGCGGTTTATTAACTACGATGATATCATCATCTTCAAATAAAATTAAATCGGCAAACTTTGGGGATTTCATATATAGCTACAGCCGGCAAAAATACAGTAATTAAAATAAATAATGTCTTTATCTATCCAACAGGAAATAACCAGCGAAACAAAATAAGTTGATATTGGTTAAACATAAAATCAATAAAAACATTAAAATTATAAATCGACCATGAGCAACAAATCAACCAAACCTGAAGAAAAAGGATTTTTCGAAAAGGTAAAAGAAACAATTGAGGAGCTTTGGGATGGAACCAAAGACAAAGCAGAAGATATAAAAGATGTAGCCGGAGATACTTACGAAAACATAAAAGATAAAGCAGGAGATACCATTGACAGCTTGAAAAAGACGGTAGCTGCTAAGACAGCCTCCTCATCAAGAAGGGCAACTGCTGGTAAGCCAACGTCTGGTGCAAGCAAAGTAAAAGGCTCAGTTGCAGGTGCTAAAACTAAAGTTGCATCCGTAGCAAAATCAGTAGCTTCAAAAGCAAAAAGTGAAACTTCTGGAAGCGCCAAAAAGACTACTGCATCGGCTAGTGCTAAAAAGCCTGCACCTGTTAAAGCGAAAAGCAGCACATCAACCGCAAAAAAATCAGGTTCAGCAAGTACCGCTAAATCTAAACCCGCTTCAAGTTCATCAGCCGGTTCAAAGAAAAAAACAAGTGCCGCTCATTAATCTATCATAGCTAATCTTATAAAAGAGAAAAGCGGGCCTGATGACCCGCTTTTCTCTTTTATAATGTTTGTTGTTATCCATTAAACTTATATCCCACTCCTTTTACTGTAGCTACAACATCATCGCCCAGCTTTTCGCGCAGCTTGCGGATATGCACATCTATTGTACGGTTGGTAACAACAACGGAATCTTCCCAAATATTTTTCAGGATAACCTCGCGTGTATAAACCTTACCGGGCTTGGATGCCAGCAGGTAAAGCAGTTCAAATTCTTTTTTTGCCAGTACTACCTTGTTTCCCCGTTGAAAAACGAGATAAGCTTCACGGTCAATTACCAGGTCGCCTATTTCAAGTTTATTATCAGCCATATCTTCAGCAGGCGCGTTACGGCGCAATATGGCATTGATACGGCTTACAAGGGCTCTTGGCTTGATGGGCTTCGCAATATAATCATCGGCGCCTACGTTAAAGCCGGCAATTTCGGAGTATTCTTCGCTCCTGGCCGTTAAAAATACCATAAACGTATTTTTGAACTCGGGCATGGTACGCATAATGCGGCAGGCTTCGATGCCGTCCATTTTAGGCATCATGATATCAAGAACGATAAGGTCGGGAAGTGACCTTTTGGCTTCGGCTACCGCCTCCTGCCCGTTGCGCGCCAGGAATACCTGGTAGCCTTCCTTTTTTAAATTATATTCAATCAGCTCCAGAATATCAGGCTCATCGTCAACAATCAGTATCTTTTGTTTAGCAGCGTTGCTCATGAAGGTCGAATTTTTCTATAAAAGTAGGTGCACAAATGTAGAAAATGGTTAACCATATATTAACAAATTGTTAAATATCATTTAATCTTAACAATTTGTTGAGACTTATTAAATGTTTTGCTTAAAAATTCTTCAAGATCAGTCCCCGTAATATTTTTCGCAACGATAGTTCCCTCCGGGTTAATAATGAAGTTTGATGGTATGGCTTCTATATGATACAGCCTTTCTGTAGGCCCCTCGAAGTTTTTAAGGTCGGATGCGTGTGCCCATGTCAGTTTATCTGCTTTAACCGCCTGCTCCCATTTGCTCCTGTCCACATCAAGCGAGATGCCCAGTATATTTAACCCCAACGGCTTGTATATGGCGTATTGTTTTACCACATTCGGGTTTTCCTGCCGGCACGGACCGCACCACGAGGCCCAAAAATCAAGCATAACATACTTGCCTTTGTAATCCGAGAGCTTTACGGCCTTACCATCAATTCCGCCGGTCGTAAAATCGGGGGCCGGGTGGCCTATCGACAATGGCTTAAGTGCCGTCATCTGGGCGATAAAATGCTGCACACCCGGGTTGTCTGTAAATTTCCCTTTAATGGAATCTGCGTAAGCTATTAATTGTGGCTCATACCGGGTCAGGTCAAGCGAAGTAGCAGCATAATAGGCCGCGAGTGAGTTGTTATTCGCATGGATGAACTTCAAAACTTCGGCGCTATACAAGCTCAGGTTTTTTTGAAACACCGGCATATAAACTTTAATCAGCGAGTCCGACTGTTTACCCTGGGCTTGTACCTTATCCTGGTATTCCTGGGCCAATTTGCTGTTTTTATCGCCATAAAAGTTGCTTATCCGGTTAAATTCCTTGATCTTGTCCGACTCCGCAGAACCCGTTACCTGGTAGGCATGTGTATTATCTGTCAGGCTTGTTGTAAAGTCGATAGCATCGCCGTTTTTTGCGATCAGGTCAAAAATACTCCCACCGATGCGAATTTTGTAAAGATTGGGATAAGGCGACTTACGCTTGAATTGAAACTTACCCTGATCGCTTAAATTAGTGGAATCAACAACGGCTATTTGCGTACTATCAGCCTCCATCAGGTATATTTGTTTCAAGCTCCCCGGATTATTTACCGTACCCGAAATAGTGAAGGCGTTTTTGTCCTTGCACGACATGATAACAAGCGATGCGAGGATAATACTGTAATAAATTAAGTGCTTTTTCATGAGATTATGTTTTGCGAGTAAGAAATCGGGATAAAGGTTAGTTACTATATCTAACCTCTAATCTCCGATCACTAATCTTCTATTTCGATTCTAATTCTTTAATTAACAATTGGTTTGTTTTCTGCGGATCGATCCGGCCTTTTGAGCTTTTCATGATCTCGCCCATAAACAAGCCTAAAACGCCCTTTTTGCCGTTTTGGTACTCTTTTACCTTATCGGGAAACTTAGCAATAGCGTTATGAATATACTGACTAACATCATCGTTACCCGGATCAATAAGCAGGTTCATTTCACCCGCCAGTGTTTCGGCGTTCTTGTTTCCGTTTTTTATTAATGCCGGAAATAATTTTTGAGCAGCTACCGAATTATTTATCTTCCCCGAATCAACCAGTGCAATTAGCCCGGCCAAAGCAACCGGGTTAAGGCCGATATCACTTATAGCCGTACCGCTTTCCTTAAGGTAAGATTTAACCGGCCCGATCAGCCAGTTAGCAGCTCCTTTATAATTCACAGTATTTTTTATAAGTTCCTCAAAATATATTGCAAATTCTTTGTCGGCGGTAATTATGCCCGCGTCATAAGCCGAAAGACCCAGTTCGGTAGTATATTTATTATAGCGTTCATTCGGTAACGCAGGCATGGAACAGCGTATTTTTTCGAGATATTCCTGTGTTAGAACGAGAGGGGCTAAATCCGGTTCAGGGAAATACCGGTAATCGTTGGCCATTTCCTTTGACCGCAGAACGGATGTTTCCCCGGTATCTGCGTTAAAATTCAGCGTATTTTGCTCAATATGGCCTCCAGCCTCAATAATGTTTACCTGCCGTTCAAATTCATGTTCGATAGCACGCTGAACGTTTCGAATAGAATTCAGGTTTTTCACTTCGCAGCGGTTACCAAATGCAGTTTCGCCTTTAAGCCTTACCGAAATATTGGCATCGCACCGCATACTGCCCTCTTCCATATTTCCGTCGCAAATATCCAGGTAGCGCACCAGCTTCCGTATCTCGGTCAAAAATTGCCCGGCTTCCTCAGCACTGCGCATATCCGGCTCCGACACAATTTCAATTAACGGCACCCCGGCCCGGTTCAGGTCGATCAGCGAGTCGGCATGATGCTGATCGTGCATGCTCTTGCCCGCATCTTCTTCTAAATGAATATGATGAATGGCAATATTTTTTGAAGTGCCGTCGGCCAGTCGCACCAAAACTTCGCCTCCCAGGCATATTGGGTGTTCGTCCTGCGTTACCTGGTAACCTTTGGGCAAGTCGGCGTAGAAATAGTTTTTGCGGGCGAATGCGTTATGTGTATTGATGGTGCAGTTGCAGGCAATGCCCATCTTTACGGCATAGGCCACCATCTTTTTATTGATTCGCGGTAAAGTTCCGGGGTGGCCCAGTGATACGGGGCTGACATGCTCATTTGGCCCGCCGCCAAACGCAGCCGAATCAGATGAAAATGATTTGCTCAATGTGGACAACTGCGCATGAACCTCCAACCCAACAACCAATTCATATTTGTCGCTCAAACTGCCGGTAAGAATTGTCATAAATTAAATTTGGCCGTCGAATCAGCCATTATTAGGTGCCAAATATAAAGTTATTAATATGTATGGCACCGATAGTGTTCATTTTTTTGAGAGATGAACACTGATTTTGTCAGACTTACGAAGTTTCAAAAACTTCGTAAGTCTTTTTTATTTACAACATGAACGAGAGCACAGAAGTTATACAAGAATTTGTCCAAAGCATTGGCCTGGACGCAAATTACAGAACAGATAGTTTGACAATATTGGAAAAAGGAGAATCTCGTTACCTGCGCGATTTAAAATTGAACTTTACCAGTACACTTACTTCTGAATATTTAAGCGCGAAGGAATGCGCTTTGTTGGGCTTAAGTGTAGCCATCAATAATAATAATAAACCACTTACCTTATATTATACCCAATATGCCGAAGAGCAGGGCGCTAACGCAGCCGAGCTTGCTGAAGCAGCCGGATGCGCTTCTTTACTAGCATCAAACAATGTATTTTATCGCTTCAGGCATTTTACGCAAAAGGAAAAATACACGCAGATCCCGGCGCGCATCCGTATGCAAATTATGATGAAGCCGGTTACCTCGAAGGAATTTTTCGAATTAATGAGCCTGGTAATATCTGCTGTAAACGGTTGCGAGATGTGTGTGAATGCTCACGAAGATTCGTTAATAAAGCTGGGTACAACAGAAGAGCGGATTTTTGATGCGGTGAGAATTGGATCATTGGTTACGTCGGCAGGGAAGATCATATTCTAAATATTGCCATTGTTTTTGTACGTATTTAGGCTTAGTTTAATATGAATAAGTAAAAAGTACCATAAACACGATAAATACCACCATTAAATGTGGCTATTACAACTTACCTTTGAGTTGTAATGAAAACGCTACCCATATATGATATTGGCACACTGTCGCAACAGCAGCAGCATGAGCTCCAGATCAGCCGGTTTGGGGCTTATATAAACAGCCACCATAAAAATCTGCATGCACCTCATAAGCATTCTTTTTATCATTTGGTGCTTTATACCCAGGGCGCAGGGATGCAAACTATCGATTTTCAAAACTTCCCGGTAAAACCGTTCCAGATATATT
>JAQBOM010000023.1 GCA_028288025.1 Mucilaginibacter sp.
CATTGAATTGGCTATGCTGAAATCATACGGTGGGAATATAAATTTGCTGGTCCAGTCGTTAGCGGGCTTAAGCGTTTTGTTTGCCGATACAGCCGATTCAATCGCGCGCATAGAAGTAGTGCCAACAGCGCAGATACGTTTTTTCAGTTCGATACCCCGGTTTACAATGTTAGCCTGCTTATCTTCGATAATAAATTGCTCCGAATCCATTTTATGTTTGGTAAGATCCTCCACCTCAACCGGGCGAAAGGTTCCAAGGCCAACGTGCAGGGTAACTTCGGCAAATTCAACACCTTTTAATTCAAGGCGTTTCATCAGCTCGCGGCTAAAGTGCAAACCGGCAGTAGGTGCGGCAACGGCGCCTTCGTGCTTGGCGAAAATGGTTTGATAACGTTCTTTATCTTCGGCAGTAGCCTTACGTTTTATATATTTTGGTAGCGGGGTTTCGCCCAGTATTTCAACATTCCGGCGGAATTCCTCGTCAGTGCCGTCAAACAGGAAGCGGATGGTACGGCCACGTGAAGTGGTGTTATCAACAACTTCGGCTATTAAAAGGTCGTCTTCGCCGAAATACAGTTTGTTGCCGACACGTATTTTACGGGCAGGATCAACTAAAACATCCCACAATCTAAGCTCCTTATTCAGTTCTCTTAGTAAAAAGACTTCGATAGTAGCACCTGTCTTCTCTTTATTCCCGTACATACGGGCAGGAAACACCTTGGTATTATTCAGGATCATTACATCCTTATCATCAAAATAATCCAAAACATCTTTGAATATTTTATGCTCAATTTTTCCGGAATCGCGATGCAAAACCATTAAACGTGACTCATCACGGCTGTGGGATGGTGTACTGGCAATTAACGACTCGGGTAAATTGAATTTAAATTGAGATAATTTCATGCTTATGGGTATGGATTTTCAAGGGCGCAAATGTAAGGTTTTTTTAACATTTTTTTTGGATTACATCGATTTTTTACAGGGATTACACCGATTACATCATGATTATACTGATTTTTTTTGCTGGATTTACACCGATTGCATAATGGATTACACCGATTTTCGATTTTAGTTTCAAATAAAAAATATAATGTAACTTCAACCACGCATTAACGTCTAATTATCAATCCTGGAAACCAAAGCATAATCGGTGAAATCTCCAGCTAATCGGTGTAATCAATAATTTATGTTGTTTTTAAAACTTTTCAGGGAAAGCTTTCTTTTTGCGAACGATGCGTTAAGGCAAAATAAGCTGCGGACGTTTCTTTCATTACTGGGAGTTACCATCGGTATATTTACCATAATCTCGGTTTTTTCGGCGGTTGATACCCTGCGCAATAACCTGCAAAAGAGCGTAAATAAATTAGGCAGCAACAGCATCTATGTCGAAAAATGGCAATGGGGCGGCGGCCAGGATTACCCTTGGTGGAAATTTTTACAACGCCCGGAAGTTAAAGTACGGGAGTTTTTAGAGCTACAAAAGCGGAGCCAAACCGCGCAGGCTATTTCCTACGAAATAAGCATCGACAACCGGGTTGTAAAGTATAAAAGCCACACGGTTAGCGGCGCGTCGATTGATGCATCGAGCCAGGACCACGATAAAACGTGGAATTTCGACTTCCAGGAGGGCCGCTACTTTACCGGTTTGGAGTCGAGGGCGGGAAGCCCGGTTACCGTGATCGGTTATGATATTGCCCAAAACCTATTCCCCGATGGCGGCGCTTTGGGCAAGGAGCTAAAAATAATGGGGCGCAATGTGACGGTGATCGGGGTATTTAAAAAGGAAGGAGATGATATACTGGGCATATCAAATGACAAGGAGATTTTGTTGCCGTTAAATTTTGCCAAAAACGTTATCGATGTACAAAGCGCAAATTATCATCCTCAAATTGTAGTGCGCGGTAAAAGCGGGCTGGCGGATGTGGAAGTTGAAAGTGAGCTGCGGGGCCTGATGCGTTCTTTACGCCGTTTGGGGCCTAACCAGGACGATAACTTCGCGTTAAATAAAACCAGTATCATATCGAACCGGTTAGACGTTGTATTTGGCGTGTTGCATACCGTAGGTTTGATCATAGGCCTTTTTTCGATCCTCGTTGGCGGGTTTGGCATTGCCAATATCATGTTTGTTTCAGTTAAGGAGCGTACCAATATTATAGGGATCCAAAAATCACTTGGCGCCAAAAGTTATTTCATTTTACTGCAGTTTTTAATAGAGGCCATCATATTGTGTTTGATGGGCGGCGTAATAGGACTGGGAATGGTGTACGGGGCAACCGCCCTGGTTAAAGCCATGGTTGATATACAGGTTGTGTTGGATGTTAAAAATATCATAATTGGCATTGGCACCTCGGTTACTATAGGTGTGATATCGGGCATTATCCCCGCTTATTTTGCTTCGCGGCTCGACCCTGTGGAGGCTATACGTTCAAATTAACTTATGATTCCGGCGGTTTTGGCGGAATGTTTTTCATGTTAAAGCGTGGCTTGTAAGCTGGTTTCGGCGCCGCGCTTTCTTCGGGCGCAGGTGTTACCGCATCTTCTTTAGATTTGTCTTCCGCCGGGGCAAGGGGTTTAGATAGGTTAGCCGCTTTGAATTTCGGTACAAACCCCAGTCTCGCAGGGGGAGTAGTTACCTCATCATCCTTTTTCTCTTCAGCCGAAGCAGCTGCTTTAGGCGGGTTCGCCGCTTTAAATTTGGGCACGAAGCCGAGTTTAGCCGGTGGCGGAGTTGAAGCCGGTTCGGTCAGGCTTTCTATAACGGTTTGTTCGGCTACTGGATTTTCGATATGAACCTTTTCGGTTTTAACCTCGGGTGCCAGCGGGTATTGCCGGCGAACCTTGTTGAACCAATATTTTTTGGTATGATCGAAACTTTTTTCGCCCATCTGCTCAAAATGGGTTTTAAATTCGGAAAATAAGGCCGGCTTACTTTCCTCTAAAGCAGCCAGGTCAATTCTTTTCTTTTTAAAAAACTCTTCGAAATCCATGATATAATTTGAAAATTTGGCGATTTGAGAATTTGAAAATGCTTTTGGCTGCTGAAAATTTAAAGATTTATTCAATAATTTTCAAATTAACATATCTTCAAATCTTCAAATTAAAACATCGACATCCAATTTATTAAACCGGATACCTTTATCCGTTTGTGTCCAGTCCTCACGCTCCTCATCCGTGGCGTTCAGCAACTTTGGGAACCATTCCAATGGAAAAGCCTGCTGCTTGCCATCGGCCTTTTCAACAAACAGTAAACCATTGCTAAAGGTTACCTTAACTTTTTTTTCCTGTTTGCGCGAGGTGAAAAGCGGCATGGTTTAATCTTTTTATGTCATTGCGAGCGTAGCGTGGTAATCGCGAACTATGCAAATCGGCGATGCATGACTACGAGGTTGCCGCGCTACGCTCGCAATGACATAGCGGTGTAATTAAAAATCCGAACCCGATAGCTATCGGGTCGAAAATCCGAAATCCGAAATTCTTCTACTCTGCCATATTATGGTAAACGGCCTGTACATCGTCGTCTTCTTCCAAACGGTCAATCAGCTTCATAATATCGGTAACCTGTTCCTCGCTCACATCATGAAACGATTGCGCAACGCGCTCCAGCTTGGCTGATTTTACTTCAATACCCGCCTCTTCAAGCGCCTTTTGCATCTTACCAAAATCCTCGAACGCAGCATGTACTACTGCAATATCGTTGCCGTTTTCATCAGCTTCAACAAACAGGTCTTCCAGCCCGGCATCAATCAGCTCAAGTTCCAGTTCTTCCAGGTCGCGGTCGCCGGGTTCAAAAGTAAATACCGATTTTCGGCTGAATATAAAATCCAGCGAGCCGGTTTTACCCAGCGAGCCGTTATACTTGGTAAAATAGCTGCGTACATTTGCTACCGTGCGGTTGATATTATCTGTCGCGGTCTCAACCAATATGGCCACACCATGTGGCGCATAGCCTTCGTACACTATTTCTTCGTAATCCTTTTCGTCGCGGCTGATGGCCCTTTTAATCGCAGCGTCCACACGGTCCTTCGGCATGTTTACCGCTTTTGCGTTTTGAACGGCTGTCCGCAAACGCGAGTTGGTATTAACCTCGCCGCCGCCGGCTTTTACAGCCATAACAATTTCTTTACCCAAACGGGTAAACTGCACCGCCATTTTCGACCAGCGCTTTAACTTTCTTTCTTTACGAAATTCGAATGCTCTTCCCATTTTGTTTAAATGTCACTAATTTTCACGAATTAAATAGATACTAATTTCACGAATTAAAAAAACTAATATTATTAATTGCATTTGTGAAATTCGAGATAATTCGTGACAATTAGCGTGTCTTTAAATTCATTAACATATCCTCCACCATTTTCGGCAGATCGTATTCCAGCTTCCAGCCCCAGTCTTTTTGGGCGTAACTGTCGTCGATCGACTTCGGCCAGCTATCGGCTATTGCTTGGCGCGGGTCGTTATCCGCATAGCTGATCTCAAATGCCGGTATATGTTTTTTTATTTCGGCGGCCAGTTGTTCCGGCGTAAAGCTGATCCCGGCAAGGTTGTAGGATGAACGAATGCTAAGGGAATCTGACGGCGCATCCATTAGCGTTATCGTAGCCCGTATGGCATCATCCATATACATCATCGGCAATGCCGTATCTGCTGATAAAAAGCTTTTATAGCTGCCTTTTTTTAATGCCTCATGGAAAATATGCACCGCATAATCCGTAGTGCCGCCGCCGGGGTTTGCCCGCCAGCCGATCAATCCCGGGTAACGAATGCTCCGCACATCCAGACCGTATTTATTGAAATAATATTCGCACCAGCGCTCGCCTGCCAGCTTGCTAAAACCATAAACAGTGTTAGGGTCCATTATGCAATACTGCGGCGTTTCAAATTTGGGCGAATGCGGCCCGAAAACAGCAATGGAGCTGGGCCAGAAAACTTTTGCAACTTTAAATTCAACCGAAAAATCAAGCACATGGAACAGGCCGGTCATGTTAAGGTCCCAGGCCATTTTTGGCTTTTGCTCGCCCACTGCCGACAATATCGCGGCAAGCAGATAAACCTGGGTAGGGCGGTGCTTTTGAAAAATATGGTGAAGATTATCCTTATCAAGTACGTTGGCCAGCTCGTACGGCCCGCTGTCGCGGATGGCATCAGCCGGGTTATTAATATCAGCGGCAATTACTGCTTCCGCGCCATGTATTCCTCTTAAAGCTGTAACCAATTCAGTGCCGATCTGGCCGTTCGCGCCTATCACTAAAATCTTTTCACTCATACCATATTCCGGATTTGACGGCAAAGGTAGAAATTTGGTTTAAATCCTCTAAATTTTGCAAAAACAAAGGTTTATAGACTAAAAAGGTAGATAAAGTGGTTAATAAAAAGCAAAAAAATTCTCATCTTTGCAGTTAGGTTATCGCGTGGCAAGGATGACTCACCCTCCCGATAGCTATCGGGACTTCGCTTGTCGACCCTCTCTCCCGGCGGGCCGGGAAAGAGGGTAAGTTTCGGGAGATAAATTTGGATAATAAGTAAGCAGATCAGCTAATAAATAGAACAAATATTATATATAATTAAAAACAAAATGAAAGTCGCAGTAGTAGGCGCCACCGGGTTGGTGGGCACTAAAATGTTGCAGGTTCTGGCAGAACGCAACTTCCCCGTTACAGAATTAATTCCGGTAGCTTCCGAGAAAAGTGTTGGTAAAGAGATCACTTTTAAGGGTAAGCAGTACAAGGTAGTTTCTGTAGAGGATGCGATAAAACAGAAGCCCGATGTTGCCATATTTTCGGCAGGGGGCAGCACTTCCTTGGCCCAGGCCCCGCTTTTTGCGGCGGCAGGCACTACGGTTATTGATAATTCGTCGGCATGGCGCATGGATCCTACCAAAAAACTGGTAGTGCCCGAAGTGAACGCGCATGTGCTTACCGCAGATGATAAGATCATCGCCAACCCCAATTGCTCAACCATACAAATGGTAGTGGCGTTAAAGCCATTGCATGATAAATACAAAATAAAAAGGGTAGTGGTTTCTACCTACCAGTCGGTTACCGGTACCGGCGTTAAAGCCGTTGACCAACTTTTTAACGAGCGTAAAGGCATTGACGGGCCAAAGGTATATCCATATACCATCGATCTAAACGTTATCCCGCAGATCGATGTATTCACCGAAAACGGCTACACCAAAGAAGAAATGAAAATGGTGAACGAAACCGTTAAAATCATGGGCGACGATACCATTAAAGTAACGGCTACCACCGTTCGCATCCCGGTAATGGGCGGCCACTCCGAATCGGTGAATATTGAGTTTGTGAACGATTTTGATTTGACCGAGCTAAGGGCGTTATTG
The DNA here is from genome assembly GCA_028288025.1 of Mucilaginibacter sp. Classification (GTDB taxonomy): domain Bacteria; phylum Bacteroidota; class Bacteroidia; order Sphingobacteriales; family Sphingobacteriaceae; genus Mucilaginibacter. Next base: position 6,335 of record JAQBOM010000023.1, read on the forward strand.
GCAAAATCGCCGGGTATTGTGGTGGTTGACGATACTGCCAACTTAAAGTACCCAATGCCACTTGACGCGCATGATAAGGACGATGTATTTGTGGGCCGCATCCGCAGGGATGAGAGCCAGGCCAATACATTAAACTGCTGGATCGTGTCGGATAACCTGCGCAAAGGCGCCGCGACAAACGCCGTTCAAATAGCCGAATATTTGGCTGCCAATCATTTGATAGGACAAGAGGTGGAAATTGGTTGATTAAGTTTATTGGGTTTATTAGGTTGATTAAGTTTAATTAACTATTCACCCAAGTAACAAAAAACATATTCAAAATAGGGATGATCGGTAAGATTATCCCTATTTTTTTGGTAATAGTTTAAAAACCTTTTGCACGATCACAACCAAAATTTTCGTCGTTTTGATATCGAAATCGCAGTCGGATTCACTTTAAAGTTGATAAACTAATTTTTTTAAACTACTTTGCCAAAAGCTATGTATGCATAGCAACCTTTTCAGATTATTTGATGTATATTATATAAGCAAAAGGATATACCCCATTCTTCTTATTTAATTGAAATATGATATCATTCGCTCATCGTGTTTTTATGCAGGTTGCTGCCAACCTTAGCTTTTCGAAAGCAGCGCAGGCGTTGTTCGTAACACAGCCAGCTATCAGCAAGCATATAAAAGGCCTCGAAGACCTGTATAAAGTCCCTTTATTTGAAAGAAAGGGAAACAGCATATTGTTGACCGAAGCAGGAAATAAATTAAATGAGTATTTGCAGCAGGCAATCGAGATTGAACGGCGGGCCGAATATGAACTATCCGTTTTGAGTAACCTGTCGCATGCGCAGGGACATTTGCGTTTGGGGGCGAGCACTACTATAGCCTTATACATTTTACCGTCTATATTATCGGGTTTTCAGTCGGAATATGCTAATGTTGATATACAGCTGGTTAACCGCAATTCGGAATATATATTAAGTGCCCTACTTAATCATGAGGTGGATATAGGCATTATTGAAGTAGACAATAAACTCACTACCGTTTCGTACCGTGCGTTTATGCGGGATGAAGTGATCCCGGTTTGCTCATCAAAAAGCCCGCTTGCCGGCAGGTCGTTAACCTTAAAACAGTTTGTTAAAACACCGCTTGCGTTGCGCGAGCGAGGGTCGGGCACGCTGAATGCTTTGTTTAAGTCATTGTCTGCGCTGAATGTGAAGCCTTCAGATCTTTCTGTAAAGATCAGGCTGGGCGGCACCGAAGCGTTAAAAAACTTCCTGCTGGCCGATCAGTGCCTTGGCTTTATGCCCCGGCCATCTATTATCCGTGAGCTAGAAGAAGGCGACCTGGTGGAGGTGCCTGTTGAAGGGCTTCACATTACCCGCGATTTCTTTTTTATCCGTCGCAAAGGCACCGAGGATTATGGCTTAACCAATAATTTTATCCAGTATGCTTCGCAGCATATTATGGTTGAAGCGTAGCTAGGAGTCTGAAGTCCGGAGTCTTGGGTCTGAAGTCGGAATTGCTCTATTTTAAATTTCTTAAAACCAATAGCCCGCCCCGGCTGTAACTAAATAGATTGAATTCGTAATCTAAAATCTATTTATATGGCAAGTTTAAATAACCGTAGGGTAGCTATCCTTACCGAAGAAGGTTTTGAGCAGGTGGAACTAACCAGCCCACAAAAGGCGTTAAAAGATGCAGGCGCCACAGTGGATGTGATATCGCCTAAAAGCGGCAAAATTAAGGCATGGAACGAAACTGATTGGGGCATCGAGGTTCAGGTGGATAAGCAACTAAGCGAGGTTAGCCCTGATGACTACGATGCGCTGGTACTGCCGGGCGGCGTGCTCAACCCGGATAAATTACGGCAAAATAAGGATGCGGTGGCATTTGTTTCGGCGTTTTTGGATGAGGGTAAACCTGTCGCGGCAATTTGTCATGGCCCGCAGTTGCTGATAGAAACAGGTATGATCGGCGGGCGGACCTTAACATCGTTCCCATCGCTGCAAACAGACCTTAAAAATGCCGGCGCCCATTGGGTTGACCAGGAGGTGGTGGTTGACAACGGTTTAATAACCAGCCGTAAACCGGCCGATCTGGATGCATTTAATGCAAAGGCAATCGAAGAATTTGCCGAAGGGGTGCATCACGAAGCGTAAATGTTAAATCTTTTTAATTAAAGGAAGCAGGATATGACGATTCTGCTTTTTTGTTTACATTGTTTTTTTGTAAATTTGAATATGATACAAGTAAGTGGTACGTATAACAACGGAAATATAACTCTTGACAAAGCGATAGCTGTTGATAAGCCTGTGAAAGTAATTGTATCTTTTGCTGAAGAAGATATTGATCCGGAAAGGACACGATTAAAACTTAATGATTTTTCCTTCTTAAAATCAAGGGAGTTGCTTAAAAACGTAAAAGGGAGCCTTTCGGATGCTGTTATTGAAGAAAGAAGAAGCGCCCTGTGAAAATATTTTTAGACACATCTTCGCTGATTAAATTATATTATAAAGAAGAAGGGACATCCAAACTTGATAAATTATTCATTGAAAATGTTATAACAGAAATCTATATTTCAGAAATAACAAAAACCGAATTCTTTTCAGCCATTTATAAAAAATTAAGAACAGGGAACTTACAAATAGAAAATGTAATTGATCTTATTAACGCTTTCACTGCTGACGAACATAATTATAGCATTATTTTAATTGACAGAGAAATTGTGAGCTTTTCTCAAAAGCTGATTGAAAAATATGGCATCAAAGGGTTAAGGTCTTTAGATGCAATACAATTTGCATCCGCTTATACTGTCCGGGAGGCGATAGATTTTGCCATATCTGATGACAAGATGCTTAACATGTTTCTACTTTCGGAGGGAATACAAATTTCAGCCGGATGACATCTAATCAAAATATATCTTTAATCAGATAACGATAATTTCATTTCAATTTCTTTAAAATCCCGATCCCAACCGGGTCGGTACTTTGAGCGGCATTTGACAGTACAACTATCGCAATATCTTTATCCGAATTAAAAGCTAAAAAGCTGCTGCTGCCGTTTGTGCCGCCGTTGTGAAAGTAATACCCCATACCACTTACTTTAATAATATGCCACGCCAAGCCAATTTTTACATCATTATTGAAAGTAACCTTATGCGTTAGATCAATAGCTTTTGAAAGCTCGTCGGTACCGGGGTGCAGGTTGGCTTTTGTATATCTCAGCATATCGTTTAAGGTTGACCGTAAGGCGCCGCATGGGGCCAGCGCATCAAAATCCCATGCCGGTGTTAACTGTCCGCCCTGGTTATATACCTGCACAAATCGGGGTGCCATTAATGGGTTTAAAAACTGGCCGGTGCTGTACATACCGAGCGGCTTGCAAATAATGCTTATTACCATCTGCTCAAAGCTTTCGCCGCTCACGCTTTCCAGGATGGTTCCCAGCAATCCCACGGCTAAGTTCGAATAGGCATATTTTTCGCCAGGTTTACTATTGAGCTTACAGGTTTTAAGATAGGAGAATAAGAGTTGCCTGGTATAGTCTTTATAGGGGTTCAGTGCATCGCTTGCATGGCTGATGAGGTTATCCGGTATCCTGTCCAGTCCGGATGTATGATTACTTAAATTTAATAAGGTAATGGATTTGAGTTCAGGGTTTGCAGCTACGGAATCGGGCAGATATTTGGTTACAGGATCGGTTAAGCTAACTTTCCCTTCGTTAACATACCAGGCCAGCAGGGTAGAAGTAAAGGTTTTAGTTATAGAACCGATCTCGAAAAAGTTATCCGCGTTGGGCAACTTATGATTTCCTTTTATGGTTTCGCCGTAGCTGTAGGTTGTTATCTGGCCTTTATTCATTACGCCAATAATTAAACCAATGGTATTTGCTTTTTGAATATACGCCCGTGCAACCGTATCGATCTTTTTATCCATTGATGACCGCAAAGGATTTGACGTTTGAACCAACCCGGTTTTATCGGCAGCAGGCTCAACATACGACTGAAAAAGGAAAAGGCTCAATTTGTCGCGCTTGTCGAGGTTCATCATTAACTGGAGTGTTGCTGAAGCAAACTTCAGCTTATAGGTGGCAGTGCTGTTATTTACAAAATTGATAAGCGATGATTCCTTTATTTCGCCTAACGGGAAAAGCTGTTTATTTGCCACGTCGCCGAAGGCATCGATGCTCAATTCCTTTTGAAAGTCGGCGCCCGCCTGGTTATAAATAGCGTCCGCGTTTTTTTGATTGAAATACTTTTTTACGATAGCAAAAACAGAATCCACTTTTTGCTGCTGCCTGCTTTGAGCGAATAAAGATTGAGCACAGCTAATTATTAAACCGAGCAGTATAACAGAATAGGTGAATTTTAATCTCATGGCTTACAACACATCAGCTTTTTATTAAGGGAAAAGAATATTAAACGTGTTTGCAGTATTATTCAGGCGTCTGCCCCGCAAGCAGGAAGAGCACTGCCATACGGATTGCCACGCCGTTTTCCACCTGGTCGAGTATAATGGATTGTTTGCTGTCGGCTACATCGCTGGTGATCTCCACGCCGCGGTTGATAGGGCCGGGATGCATAACGATGATCTCTTTGTCGAGCGAGTCGAGTATCTGCTTGTTTAACCCATACAGCATGGTGTACTCGCGCAGGGAAGGGAAGTATTTGATATCCTGGCGTTCCAATTGTATACGCAGCATGTTAGCCACGTCGCACCAGTTAAGGGCCTTTAGCAGGTTATGCTCAACTTTTACACCCAACGAGCCAATGTATTTGGGAATTAGCGTGGTAGGGCCGCAAACCATTACTTCCGCGCCAAGCTGTTTCAGGCAAAGTATATTAGATAGCGCAACACGTGAATGCAGGATATCGCCAACGATCACCACTTTTTTACCGGCCACATCGCCAAGCTTTTCGCGGATCGAGAAGGCGTCCAGCAATGCCTGGGTCGGGTGCTCATGCGCACCGTCGCCGGCGTTTACGATCTGTGCCTTTACATGTTTTGATAGAAAGATGCCTGCTCCCGCGTAGGGATGGCGCATTACCACCATATCTACTTTCATCGCCAGGATATTGTTCACGGTATCAATCAGCGTTTCGCCCTTGCTTACCGATGAGGACGAGGCTGCGAAGTTAATTACGTCGGCCGACAAACGTTTTTCGGCCAGTTCAAATGATAAACGTGTGCGTGTGGAGTTTTCGAAAAAAATATTGGCAATGGTAACGTCGCGCAGGGAGGGTACTTTTTTTATCGGCCGGTTTAAGACAGTTTTAAAATTGTCGGCAGTTTCAAATATCAATTGAATATCTGCCGGATTTAAGTCCTTGATGCCTAAAAGATGCCTTGTGCTTAGTCCTGCCATTTTTTGATTTCGGATTTTTCGATATTATTTGTTTTTTTAAAGCTCTCAAGAAGGCTTCGCAGTTTCGAATGTTCGACCCGATAGCTATCGGGTTCGGATTTAGTTTTGTATTATTATTTTTTTACGTGGTTATTTAACATCTGATAACAACACAATCTTATCTTCGCCATCCATTTCTTTCCAGCTAACTACTACTTTTTGTGATGCAATGGAATCTACTTCTATACCTACATAATCTGCTGCTACCGGGATATGCCTTGAATACCGACGGTCGACCAGTGCAAGCAGCTCTATCTTTTCGGGCCTGCCGAATGCCTGCAATGCGTCCATCGCGGCCCGAATGGTGCGTCCTGTCCACAGCACATCATCCATCATCACTACTTTTTTGCCTTCTATAATAAAATCGATCTTTGTTTGATTTGGTACCAGCTGCGATTCGCGGCGGCGGAAGTCATCCCTGTAAAAGGTAATATCCAGGTCGCCCTGTTGTATGTCTTTGCCCGGCAATATCTTTCGCAGTTCTTCGGCAATTCGTTTTGCCAGGTAAATGCCCCGGGGTTGTATGCCGATAAGCACAGATTCCGAAAAATCGTTATGATTTTCAATTAACTGCCGACATAAACGCTGTAATGTGATTTGAAATTTTTGTCCGTCGAGCAGTATTGGGTTTTGCATCGTTTGGGTGGATTTGGGCAAAGGTAATAATTTTATTTAAGTCCGAAGTCGGTAAAGTCCGAAAAGTCAGTAAAGTTCGAAAAGCAAGTAAGTTTTGGGGGCATGTCAAAAAAAAGCCCCTCTGAAATAAATCAGAGGGGCTTAAAGGGAAATTTATTTAAAGCTTATTGAGCTTCTTCTTCAGATGCTGGTTTTTTAGTTGCCTTGCGGGCTTTATTTTCAGCGCCTTCCATTTGCTCTTTCAATTGTGCCAATACGCTCAGATCGCCTAAAGTTGATTTTTCAACCGACTCTTTCACTTTCTTCACTGCATTGCTGGCAGATTTTGCTTCCTTTTTACGGGTTTCAAATTCCTGCACACGTTGTTCTGAACGTGCTTCTTCCCAGATGCGTGAGTGTGAAATAACGATACGCTTGTTCTCCTTGTTAAATTCAATGATCTTGAACTCAGCGGCTTCTTCAGCTTTTAAGCTCTTGCCATCTTCTTTAACCATGTGTTTGGTAGGGCAGAAACCCTCAACACCATAAGGTAAAGCAACAATTGCGCCCTTTTCGGTTACTTTGATAACGGTACCCTCATGTATTGAATCAATAGTGAAGATGGTTTCAAAAGTATCCCATGGGTTTTCTTCAAGCTGTTTGTGACCGAGGCTCAATTTGCGGTTCTCAACATCAAGCTCTAAAACAACCACATTTAATTTTTCACCAACTTTAGTGAATTCATTAGGGTGATTGATCTTTTTAGACCATGAAAGGTCAGAGATGTGTACCAAGCCATCGATGCCATCTTCCAGTTCAACAAATACACCAAAATTGGTCATGTTTTTAACTGTGGCAACATGCTGGGTGCCAACTGAATAGCGGTTAGCAGCATTTTGCCATGGATCAGGTGTTAATTGTTTAATACCTAACGACATTTTACGCTCTTCGCGGTCAAGGGTCAATACTTGTGCTTCAACCTCGTCGCCAACTTTCAGGAATTCCTGTGGGTTGCGTAAGTTTTGTGACCACGACATTTCTGATACGTGGATCAAACCTTCAACGCCGGGGATGATCTCAAGGAACGCGCCATAATCGGCAACGGTAACAATTTTACCTTTAACCTTCGAACCGATCTGGAGGTTCTCGTCAAGACTTTGCCAAGGGTGCGGGGTTAATTGTTTTAAACCTAAAGCGATACGTTTTTTCTCATCATCAAAATCAAGCACAACAACGTTGATCTTTTGATCCAATGCCAGAATTTCTCTTGGGTGCTCGATACGGCCCCAAGAAATATCTGTAATGTGCAATAAACCATCCACGCCGCCAAGGTCAATAAATACGCCAAAGTCGGTAATGTTTTTAACGGTACCTTCAAGTACCTGTCCTTTTTCAAGTTTAGCAACAATCTCAGTTTTTTGGTTTTCTAAGTCGTCCTCAATCAGCACTTTATGCGATACCACTACGTTTTTAAACTCGTGGTTGATCTTAACAACTTTAAATTCCATTGTTTTGCCCACATACACGTCATAATCCCTGATAGGTTTAATGTCGATCTGCGAGCCTGGTAAAAAGGCTTCAACGCCCATTATATCTACAATCAAACCACCTTTAGTTCTGCTCTTAACAAAACCGGTGATGATCTCGTCGTTATCCAATGCAGAATTAATACGTTCCCATGATTTTTGTGTTTTTGCACGTTTGCGCGAAAGCACTAACTGTCCGTTGGCATCTTCCTGCGATTCAACAAAAACTTCAACTGTATCACCGATCTTCAAATCAGGTGTATCACGGAACTCAGATACAGATACCAAACCATCAGATTTAAAGCCGACGTTCAATACTACATCTTTGTTGTTCACATTTACAACGGTACCGGTGATAATTTCGCCTTTGGTGATAGAACTGAAAGTTCCATCATACATTTTTTCTAATTTTTCACGGTCACTGTCGCTGTAGTTGCCGAACTTTTTATCATCAGCGTCCCAATCGAAATCTTCGTTTGCTGCTGTGATCTTTGATTTGATCTCTTCGATCGAAATTGAATCGGCTTCTGATTCAATCGTTTCTTTTTCCTGGGGGGCTGTAACTACATCTAATTCAGCTTCCTTAGCTTTTAATTCTTTTTCTGCTTCCTGTTTTTTTGCCATTAAATAAATTTTCTCCTTTTCCCAATTTGTTAATTGGGACTGCAAAGGTAGGGATATAATTTTATTCCATAAAAATTAATTTACTGTTAAATGCTGATTTTTAAGCGTTTTAAGGCGGAAATTGCCCTTTTGCCGGAAAGAAAAAGGGCAGGATGATGATAAAAATTCTGTTACAGACTTAGTTTATCTTCAATCTCGTCGAAAATCGACATGAAATTGTCATACAGTCTTGCCCTGTAATCAGTCAATATCCCGTTCATGTCAGCTTCCTGCGCCGGCGTAAAGGGGTTGTTCCATACCCGCATACATATTCTTTTAAGAGCATAGGCAATCTCTTTTGTATCAGCATAGCTGTACAGGTAACGGCTTCTCTTAAAATCATCATAAAATTTAAAAAAAACCGACGTGCCTGACAATCCTGAAAAGATTAAAAACTCATCTATTAGGTTGGTTTCGCAACCTTCAAGGTGCTTGTAAAAACTGTCGACCGTAATTTTATTGGTGGTGAGCAGCAAATTATCCAAAATAAGCTCAAGGGCAATATGCCCTAAAAAAAATGGTTTTACCGGCGAGCCTTCAATAGCCGGGGCGAGCAGCTTTTTTAGCTGGTGCGAGTGGGTGAGGAAAAAATCGGATGAATGAAAATAGCGGTCAACCTCCAGGTGCTTTTTCCATCCGTTTATAATAGAATTTACCTCGTTATCGGTATGATGCAGTTTCTCGGGGTGTAAAACGATGGTTTTATCCGCATTTTTCAATAGGTCGGGTAGTACCGTACCTAAAATCAGGTAGCAGTTATCCGTATCCCGGTCGAAATAAAAATGCGATAGAAAATTCATAGGCGTCTTTTGCAAAATACGAAAAAAAGGAATATGGTGATTTTACAGATTTGAAAATGATTTCACCGATGATAGGGTGATGCCCCAATATTCGGTGAAATCACCTCCCAATCGGTGTAATCATATTCACACAATTATTCTTTTATATTTGCCATCCCGATAACTATTCGGGATTGAAGCTGAACTATAATGAACTTTGTTGAAGAATTACGCTGGAGAGGAATGCTCCATGATATAATGCCCGGGACCGAAGATTTGCTGAATAAGGGCATGGTTTCGGGATATATTGGTTTTGACCCGACGGCCAATTCGCTGCATGTAGGCAGCCTTGCGCAGATCATGACGATGATACATTTTCAGCGTGCAGGCCACAAGCCGTTTGCGCTGGTAGGCGGCGCCACGGGTATGGTTGGCGATCCTTCGGGCAAATCGCAGGAGCGTAATTTGTTATCAGAAGATGCATTGCAGCATAACCTGCAGGGCATAAAAAACCAGCTCGAAAAATTTTTGAATTTTGATTGCGGGGCCAACAGCGCCGAAATGGTAAACAATTACGATTGGTTTAAAGATTTTACCTTTTTGAATTTTATCCGTGATGTTGGCAAACATATTACGGTTAATTATATGATGGCAAAGGATTCGGTTAAAAACCGCATCAACGGCGAAACCGGGATGTCATTCACCGAATTTACCTACCAGTTGGTGCAGGGGTACGATTTTTATTATTTATGGAAAAATCATAGCTGCGCTTTGCAAATGGGCGGATCGGACCAATGGGGAAATATCGTAACAGGTACAGAGCTGATACGCCGCAAAGATGCCGGCGAAGCCTATGCCCTAACCACCCAACTGATAAAAAAAGCCGACGGCACTAAATTCGGCAAAACCGAAGGCGGCAATATATGGCTCGATCCAGAAAAAACTTCACCCTACAAATTTTACCAGTTTTGGTTAAATACCAGCGACGACGATGCCAAAACTTACATCCGCATTTTTACCCTTTTTGATAAACATACGATCGAAGCTTTGGAAGCTGAGCAGAATGCCGCCCCTCATTTGCGGGTTTTGCAAAAGGCTTTGGCAAAAGATATCACTATCCGGGTACATGGTGAAGCCGAATTTGAAAAAGCCATTAAATCGTCAGAATTTTTGTTTGGCAATATTGGTATCGAGTTTTTAAATGAACTAAACGATGCCGAGGTGCTGGCGTTATTTGAGGGTGTGCCAAATTTCAGCATCAGCCTAAGTGAACTACAGCAAGGGATGAACGTAGTCGACCTGTTAGCCGCCCATACATTGGTTTTCCCCTCAAAGGGCGAAGCGAAAAAGATGGTCCAGGGCGGGGGAGTTGCCATTAATAAAGCAAAAGTAGCCTCTGCAGAAGCTGTTTATCATCCAAATAACCTGATAAATGGTAAATATCTGGTAGCTCAAAAGGGAAAGAAAAATTATTACTTAATTGTTGTTGAATAATTTGATAATCCGACAAAATGTATTTATTTTTGTATGAATGTCGTACAAAGTAAAACATATTGAACCCAGTGTGGTTAATGAACCGATGATAGCATATGGTGCAACGGGTTCATTTAATCCTTTTTATCAATTATTTGAGGGCGTTAAATCGTTGAAGTTTTCAAATGATTTTGATATTGTAAGGCTTGCGCGTGAGGGTTTTCCAAAAAAAGTTTTACTTGCCCTCGCAAAAAAAATATCCTTAAACATCCAGGAGCTTTCCAATATTCTTCATATTTCGGAGCGTACGCTGCAACGCTATGATGATAACGCCATAATAAAAACTGAATACGCCGAAAAGGCCGTTGAACTGGCACGCCTGTATACCCGTGGCGAAGAAGTGTTTGGCTCAATGGATAAGTTCAAATTATGGATGAAAGCCCCGGGCCTTGTTTTTAATGGCGAGGCACCTGTTTCAATGCTTGATACTTCGGCTGGCTTCGATATGGTTTTCAAAGAGCTTGGCCGTATTGAACACGGCATATTTGCCTGATGATACTTTATCGTATTGTAAAATGTAGCTATGCCGACGACCTGAGCGGCACGGGGGCGCGTTTGTATGGCGGCCGTTGGAACAGCGAGGGGAGGCCGGCGATATACCTTGCTTCATCCCGATCGCTGGCTGTACTCGAAGTGCTGGTGCACCTGCCGCCACTGATGATCCCAAATGATTATTGCTTAGTTGAAATTGAGATACCCGATAATAGTATTACCCTGATAGCGACCTACCAATTACCTGTTAACTGGAAAGATATTTCTCCGCCTATTATTTTGCGGCAAACGGGTGATGAGTTCTTAAAAAAACAAGCGAACTTATTAATGAAAGTGCCTTCGGCTATTGTTCCCGCCGAATTTAATTATTTGCTTAATACCCGGCACCCGGATATGAAAAAGGTGAAAGTTTTAAAAACTCAGCCCTTTGATTTTGATGAGAGGCTGGTTTAGTCAATTGGTTAGTAGGCATTGACACCGGTCATTGGTTTAGTCGTTTAGATTGAGGTATTATAAACTTACCACCAAAAACCTTTAACCGGTTTATTCCCTGCTTTGCTCTACAAGCCGTGCACGGCCACTTCTTAACATCCTTTGCTGTCCGGGCGAAAAGGATACCCGGCCGCCAAAGTCCTGCACCCAATAAGTGTTATACTCAGCAACGCCCACTTCTTTAAAACCGGGGTTCATTAGGTTTTTACAGTGGCCCGGGCTTTTAAACCAGCCTTGCATCACCTCGGCAATGTTCATTTGTCCCTGCGCAATATTCTCGCCGGCCATAAAACTTTTATAGCCTTTAAAAGTATAGCCGGCTAAGGTTATACGATCTTCCATACTGCGGCCATCCTTGCTGGTATGGTTGAAATAGTTTTTGTCGGCCATATCCTGCGCATGGCCGATGGCAGCAATCTCCAGGTAATCGTTCCACACCAATGGCGGCGCAGGAGGCATATAAGTGCCGCCGCAGTTACAGCCACGTTCCCGCACGCGGTTTATATCATTTAAAAATTCTCGTCTGAATTGCCGGCTCGACACCATTTCCTGGCTATATGCATCCAAGCCTGAACATAGGACGATTAGTATAAATAGGCTTTTGAATAAACTGTTCATATGATTATGACAACAGAAAAGCATTCTAGTTTAAAATTTAGTGAAATTATTATCCCGTATCACCGTTCGTAGACGTCATTGTCAAAAATATACCTTTCCCTTGCCCAGGCCCAAACACGTGTTTCCTATTTTATCAGGAAAGTACTCAGCAATGTGGATATAAAATTACATTTGTGCAGACAATCGGAAGATACCCATTGTTAATGACATTATTTTAGTTACTAAAATGTTTAAAAAGGTTGTAAAACCCTTATTTGCAGACCTCTTTTTAATCGTCTGCTTACTAACATCATTAAAAACCTCGGCGCAGCAAAAAGTCGCAATTGATGATCGGGTTAACCAGCATATATTTGCCTATAGCGAAATTGCATACCTGGAAGATCCTAATGGAACTCTGCAGTTTAATCAGGTTGCAACACCGCAAATGTCGTCGAAATTTGAACCAAGCTGGTCAAGCACGCCGCAAAATTATAACCGGTCGTCCGCATACTGGTATAAGATCAGTGTTGAACATACTACGACAAGAAAGAGCTGGATACTGGAGTTTTTTGACCAAACCATTGATGATATCACCGCTTACGTACCCCTTGGTAATGGTACATATAAAATCGAAAAATTCGGCGCCTTGCATAAGTTTGCCGAACGGCAAACCAAACATAAAAATTTTGAAATCGACCTGGACACCCGCCCGGCGGGTACTTACACCTACTATTTCAGAATAAAATCACATCAAACCGCGGATGTAATTATTGTGTTGCGTTCAGTTAAATGGTTTATCGAATATGCATTAAGCGAGTACTTACTTTTTGGCGTGTTTTACGGGATGATACTGGTGTTCGCCTTTTATAACTTGCTGATGTTTGTAGCTATAAGGCAAAAGCAGCATTTGTATTATGTACTATATAACCTCAGTGTTGGGTTTTATGAGCTTTGCAACGACGGCATTGGCTACCAGTATCTGTGGCCCGATTCGCCGGTCTGGAATGAGTATGCTTACGGCTTTGCCCTATGCTGTGTAAGTGTTTTCGCGCTCATGTTTACCAATAACCTGCTCATCGTTAAAAAAAATGCCCCGGCATTATACAAGTTAATTAACGTAACCATTGCTGCAAGGATGGGTTTCTTCTTTGTTTGCCTTTTATTAAACAAGCAGTGGTTCAATTATAAATTTATCGAGGCCGGCCCGTTGTGCATAGCATTTTACACCGGCGTTTATATACTTATTAAAGGATATAAGCCGGCAAGATTTTTTGTTTTAGGCTACAGTTTTCTATTCACTGGTTTTATATTAAAGATTTTAGCCTACCTGGGCTGGCTTACCCTAAGTGGGGTTGGTTATTACAGCCTCAGTATTTGTTTTATTTTAGAAATGGTTTTTCTGGCCTTCGCTATTGGCGATAATGTGAGGGTACTGAAAAAGGAAAAAGAGAATGCCCAACGTGAAATGATTGACCAGCTAATGGAGAAACAGGAACTCGAAGAATCAATAAATATTAAACTGGAAGAGCAGGTAAGGCAACGAACAGGCGAGGTGCTTGAGAATGCGGTAATAATCGAAATGCAAAATGAAAAACTGAACAAAGTAAACGAAGTTTTGCAGCAGCAGGCAGCGGATATACTGAGAATGAATCTGCTGCTTGAAAAAGATAATCAGGAATTACAATCTGGTTTTGAAAAAGTTACCCGCGACAGGATCATGTCTGCCGGGGTAGATTTCGAGGAGTTTAGCACGATCTATCCGGATGCCGACAGTTGTTACCGGTTTTTGGCCGATTTAAAATGGAGCAATGGCTATAAATGTCATAAATGCGGAAACACCCATGCTATACAAGGGCATGCACTTTATAGCCGGCGCTGCGGCAAATGCAGCTACGAAGAATCGGTAACAGCTTACACGATTTTTCATAACACACGTATTCCTATCACAAAGGGGTTCTATATGATATTCCTGGTGTATTCGAGTAACGGCAAAATCTCATCTCACAAACTTTCCGAAATATTATCCATTCGTCAAAGCACCTGCTGGGCATACAGCAACCGGATAAAGAAACTGTTATCAGGCCGAAAAAAGGGAATAAAAAATGATTTGGGCGAGGGCTGGAGCAAGTTAGTATTAGACAGCCACGAAGAATAGCCGGTTTTTGAAGAAAAAACTACGCCCGCAACCCGTTTTACTCACTTCATTTTAAAAGGTATTTACCCGTATCGACACGTATCGGTATTTATGAAATCCTGCCTCGTTTCCGATTAGTAATCAACGCGTTAAATCAATTAAATTCACGGTGTTGAACCGTATTGGATATTTCATAACTAACTAAATATCAGATAATTATGACAAAAAACTTTGCAGTTTATTTCATTTTAACGTTTCAAGCATTGTACATTTACCCCGTCAATTAGCATGCCGCCACCGGCATGGAACCATTTTTTAAATCAGAATAAACCGTATGAAAAAAAAACTGACTTTCGTTTTAGTCTTTCTGTTAACAAGCTGCGTTTTTGCCTTTGCGCAAAGCAGCGCAGTTAGTGGAGTTGTAGCAGACGACCAGGGCATAACATTGCCCGGAGCAACCGTTAAAGTAAAAGGAACAACCGAAGGTGTTGTAACCGATGTGAATGGTAAATACAAAATCAACGTCCCGGCAAACGGAACATTGGTATTTTCATTTGTAGGTTTTGACGTCCAGGAGCAACCCGTCAATAATCGCACCGAGATCAATGTATCATTAACCTCCAAAAACAGGCAACTCAATGAAGTGGTTGTGGTGGGATATGGTACACAAAAAAAATCGGATATCACGTCCGCAATCTCAACGGTGAGCGTTAAGGACCTTGGGAGCCGGCCGGTTGTAAGCGCCGAGGAGGCGTTGATAGGCAAGGCCCCCGGTGTTCAGGTAACTGTCCCATCGGGGCAACCCGGCAGCGATCTTTCAATCCGGATACGCGGTATAGGTTCGCCAAATGGCGGAGAGCCTTTATATGTGGTGGATGGGGTTCAGGCGAACGACATCAAAACCATCGACCCAAACTCTATTGAATCGATTAGCATTTTAAAAGATGCTTCGTCAACAGGTATATATGGCGCGGCGGGATCTACAAATGGCGTGGTAATGATCACGACCAAAAAAGGCACAAAAGGTCAACCAAAGGTGGATGCCACTTTTTATACCGGTGTTCAGCAAATCTCTAAAAAACTTCCGGTGCTAAATAATCAGCAATGGCTGGCTTTAGAAACCGAAATTTTTGGTACAGCGCCCACCATCCCCAGTTATTACAACTTAAGTACAACAAATAATAACTGGCAGGATTTAATCTATCACAATGCTGCGCAAACCTCGGCCAATGTTTCTTTGTCCGGCGGGTCCGAAACCGGAACATATTATTTCGGTTTGGGTTATTTAAACCAGAATGGTATTATGCTCGGTTCAAATTTCGACCGTTATTCAGCAAAGATGAATATTGAGCAAAATGCAACCAAATGGCTTAATTTAGGCGCTGACTTCAATTACAACCGGTCAAATCAACGCCAGGTGCCGCAAAATGCATCGTCGGCAAATGGCGGTGCGGTGATAAGCGCGCTTGTTACGCCCGAATATGTCCCGATCGTTATGCCTGCAGGCAGCCCTAACCCGGGTGTATATGGTTATAGCACTTTTTTTTCGGGCGATAACCCTTTCTCGGGCATTTATAACAATACCAATAACACCATTGCCAATAACCTGCTGGGCGATGTACATGCCGAAATCAAACTGCCGTTTGGCATAAAATACCGCAGCCAGTTTAATGTAACCCTGGAGAACTCAAACTATGAGTATTTTCTTGATCCTTACAAAAGCCTTTACGGTATCACACTGAACGGCCAGGGGCGTCAGAGTTATAATGAAACGTTCAGATGGGCCTGGGATAACACTTTAACCTATGCAAAAACATTTGGATTGCATTCGCTGAATGTTGTTGTCGGAACTTCGTCATTGGATGAAAAAATATTCCTTTCATCTCAATCGGGAACGGGCTTTGCCTCAAGTGCGGTACAAACGTTAAATGCCGCAAGCTCGCAGTTTGGTATATATTCCTCGAGGTATGAGTGGGCTAACAATTCATATTTTGGCAGGGCTATGTACAACTATAACGATCGGTACCTGCTTACTGCCACGCTCCGTGCTGACGGATCTTCACGTGTTGGTATCAACAACAGATGGGGTACTTTCCCGGCATTTTCTGCAGGCTGGCGATTGTCGAACGAGGCATTCATGAAAGATGTAAACTGGATACAGGGCGTTAAAATCCGTGGCGGATGGGGCGAAACAGGTAACTTGCCGCCGTACAGCATATTGTACCCTTCATATAGCCCGCTAAACAGTGGCTCGCCTTATGCTTTTAATTCGTCAAGTTCGGCCGCTCCTGGCGTGAGCCCGGGTGGCCAGGTTCAAAACGCCAATTTAAAGTGGGAATCGACCAGGCAAACAAACCTCGGTTTTGATGCAAGCTTTCTGGAAGGTCGTATCGCCATTTCAGCTGATTACTACTACAAGAAAGTAACCAATATGATATTTACCCAGCAGTTGCCTGAAACATTCGGTTCGCGAAGCCAGGCGGTGAATTTGCCGGGCTACGATATCAATAAAGGTTTTGAGTTTAACGTAGACGCAACAGTTGTAAAAGGGAAAGATTTTGGCTGGGACATGAATTTAAACATGTCTTTTAACAGCAACAAAATAACCGGCATCGATACAGCGGTTACTTACCAAACCGGCGGAATAAACATCGGCGGAAGCAAGGCGCCTATATATACCGGCGTAATTAAAAACGGCTATTCATTGGGGACATTCTGGGGATATGTTGCCGAAGGTGTTGACCCTAAAACCGGTAACATGGTTTATAGTAACAACCAGACTAACTTAGGCAATGCTTTACCTAAATTTACTTATGGTATTGCACAAAACTTCCGGTATAAAGCATTCTCATTATCGTTATTATTTGACGGGGTATACGGAAACAAGGTGTACGATGCAACCCGCATGGAAACCGAGGCACTTAGCGGTTATGCCAATGAAAGCACTGCGGTATTGGGGCGCTGGGAACAACCCGGCCAGGTAACAGGTATACCAACGGCAATCAATAACGGCTCTACCAATTCAGCTGCCGCAAACCTGTTGCAAAGCCAGATATCTTCTACCTATGTGGAAAGCGGCTCATTTTTCCGTTTACGTAACACCACACTCGGCTATAAATTTGATACCGAACTATTGAAAAAAATAGGTGTAGCAGGGCTTCGTTTGTTTGTTACAGGCCAAAACCTGTTTATTATAACCAAATACAAAGGTTATTCGCCTGATGTGAATAGCTTTGGTAACGGAACCAACAACAGGCCCGTAAATGCTGGTGATGGCGGTGCAGCTTTAATGGCATTAGGTATTGATGACGGGGCTTACCCCGCAGCAAAAACATATACAATTGGCGTAAATGTTCAGTTTTAATTGAAATTAAAAAATATTAATATGAAAAACACAAAGATACTCTTAATCTGTGCCGGAGTTACGGCATTAGGATTATCGGCATGTAAAAAGAGTTTTCTGGACAAAGTTCCACAATCCAACTTAACAACCGGAAACTTTTATAAAACAGCTAATGATGCCGAAAGCGGGTTAACCGGAGCGTATAATAACGTTGCAACCGGAAATTTTTACCTGTATGATAATTTTATGAATACCGACGGCCGATCGGATAATTGCTACGTGAACGGAGATAATACAACGGCCGAACAGCCGCTGGAAAATTTTACCTATACGGCCACCAATAGCAATATACAGCGCGACTGGCAAGAGTTATACAATGACATTGCTGCCGCCAACGTGGTGCTTGACAACGTGCCGAACATTTCAGACCCGATTTGGGCCGGCTCGACCCGCAAGCAGCAAATTTTAGGTGAAGCCCGGTTTTTAAGGGCAATGTCATACTACTGGCTGGTTACTGAATGGGGATCGTGCCCATTAATTACAACAACCGGAAATAACGGGAACAGCAAACCATCACGTGCTACAGTTGCAGCTATATACGCGCAAATTATAACCGACCTTAAGTTCGCTGACGCGAACCTGACTATAAAGCCGTATAACGGACAAGTGGGCAGGGCTACACAGGGCGCAGCCGATGCACTACTGGCTAAAACCTATGCGCAAATGGGCGATTATACCAATTGCCTTACTTACTGCAATAAGGTAATTACAGGCGGAAACTATTCGTTAGTGTCAAACTTCGCTAATCTTTGGGGAGCAGCCAATAAAAATAATTCAGAGTCGATTTTAGAGTTTCAGTATCCGGGCAGCCCTTACGGCAACTGGAGCGTTGAGTTATTTGATTATGTGTCTTCAGACAACTGGCCAAAGCGCGACATCGGGTCGTACGATTTGATCCAGGCGTTCAATGCATCAGGCGATAGCTTTAGCCGTTACCAGGCTACGTTTAACTGGCAGGTAGCCAATGCGTCATTCAACATGCCGGCAAACGCATGGAACTCATTGGCACCCATCCCATTCATAAACAAATTGCCTGAACCGAACAGCTGGAACAGTACAGATGATGTTACCCTGTTACGCTTAGCAGATATCATTTTATTAGCTGCCGAAGCCAATAACCAGTTGGGGAATACAGGACCTGCAATTACTTTATTAAATCAAATAAGGACCCGCGCCGGCTTGGCAAATACAACCGCCGCAACAAAGGGCGCCCTCGCTACCGCTATTCTGAACGAAAGAAGGCTGGAGCTGGTGCACGAGTGTACCCGTTGGAATGACTTATTACGTGCCGACGCAAATGGTACCATCAACCTGGTTACTTTAATGAACAGCCAGGTTAATTCGTATGGTGTCAATTTAAATTACGGTGTAGCCGCTGATAAACACCAGTTTATTTTCCCTATTCCTTCCCAGGATTTACTGTTGGATCATAACCTGACGCAAAACCCGGGATACTAATTACACGCCGTTTAAAAAAGCCGCAATTGAACAATTGCGGCTTTTTTTGAGTTCTATATTTTTTTATCATCAACAATTCAATATGCATAAATGCAAACAGCTGACCTTAGCTTTACTATTGATATTAGGTTTACGATCAATTAACGCCGAAGGCCAAAAAACAACCACAGAAAAATCTGATCCTCAATTGTGGCTTACCGATCCCGACCACGGAATATTGTTTAAGCAGCAAAATCAAAGTCCAAAGCAAAACAGCACTGATAAAGAGATTTCTTTTATAACTGTTGATCAGTCGAAAACTTATCAGCAAATGGACGGGTTTGGCTTCGCGCTAACTGGTGGGAGCGCTATGCTTATAAACAAAATGAGCCCGATTAAACAGCAGCAATTGTTAACCGAGCTGTTTGGCAATGGCGAAAATGCAATCGGTACCAGTTATTTAAGGATAAGCATTGGTGCATCCGACCTTGATGACCATGTTTTTTCTTATGACGACTTGCCGGCTGGCGAAACGGATACTAACCTTAAGAAATTCAGTTTGGCGAACGACAGGGGAGCCCTTATTCCTGTACTGAAAAAAATACTGGCCATCAATCCCAAAATTAAAATACTGGGATCTCCGTGGAGCCCCCCGGCGTGGATGAAGACCAATGACAGTACCGGCGGCGGCCATTTAAAACAGGAGTATTATCATGCTTATTCACAGTACCTGGTAAAATACCTAAAAGGAATGGCCGCTTATGGCATTCCGGTTGAAGCCATAACCATACAAAATGAGCCGTTAAATCCACACAATAACCCAAGTATGGTAATGGAAGCGGTTGACCAAGCCAATTTTATTAAGCACAACCTGGGCCCCGACTTTGAAGCAGCAAAAATTAAAACAAAGATCATCCTATATGATCATAACGCCGACAGGCCGGATTATCCGATTACAATCCTTGATGATCCGGAGGCTAAAAAGTATGTTGATGGTTCGGCATTTCATCTTTACGGGGGCAAAATTGATGCATTATCCAAAGTGCATGACGCCCATCCCGACAAAAATGTGTATTTCACCGAAGAGTGGGTGGGTGCGCCGGGCAATTTAAAACACGAGCTACGCTTCCATATGAAACAATTGATCATAGGTGCGCCGCGCAACTGGAGTCGTAATGTTATAGAATGGAATTTAGCTGCAGACCCCAACCAGCAACCCCATACACCCGGCGGGTGCGACAGGTGCCTTGGCGCTGTTACGATCAATGGAGATGAGGTAACCCGGAACCCGGCCTATTACATTATTGCCCATGCCTCAAAGTTTGTAAGGCCGGGTTCAACACGTATAGCTTCTGATTATCTCAACGAACTGCCAAACGTTGCCTTTATAACACCGGCCGGCAAACTGGTACTTATCGTATTTAACGATTCGAAAACCATTAAGGCTTTTAAAATTAAATATGGCGACAAAGAAATGCCGGCAGTTTTAAACGCTGATGCAGTTGGCACCTTTGTGTTTTGAAATAAATCATCCGGGTGAAATCGGCGATTTAGTTGAATAGCGTGGCGCTTCATTGAGATGGAAGCGCCTTTTTAAGTTCGACCGGAACTTCGACAAATGGGGTTGAGATATTAATATTAATAAGTATATTGGGCTTAAAACATAGACCATAGTTACAACTTCAGTAAATAAATGAAAACGGTATTTGATAAAGAAACAAGAGACGAACTGATTGCAAGGATCAATTCGATCGATGAAAATAAAAGCCCGAAATGGGGTAAAATGAATGTTTATCAAATGCTGAAACATTGCTATTTGTCGGATGAACTGTATTTGGGAAAGAAAAAGTATGACCGTATTTTTCTCGGGCGCATATTTGGCAGGATTGCCCTAAAGCGCATCTTAAAAGAAGGCGCGCCGTTCCCGAAAAATGCTAAAACCAGCCAGCATTTTATTGTGACCGGCAACGGCAATGCGGAGGAAGAGAAAAGAAAGCTGATCTCACTGATCAACGGATATGAAACATTTTCGCAACCTTTTGTTGAGCACTGGTTTTTTGGGAAGATGACCAAAGAGCAGGTTGGCGCCCTTTCATATAAACACCTTGACCATCACCTTCAGCAATTTGGCAGTTAGAAAAATTGAGCGCTTCAGTTGCCCTTTACCGTAAGAATCCCGTCATTTACCGACATCTTTTACCATATTCGCCAATTTCCATTTAATATAAGTTTTTGGCGATCTTACCTTTGAGTAAATCAAAAAAATCAAATGCCATGACTGATAATTATATTAACACCACCGCCATATTTGGCGAAGTAAAAAAGTATATTCTGTCGAAGGATTTCAAGTTTGGCAAGCTCACAAATGTATGCGGCACAACAACAGTTGATTTTAGTAACGCGGATATAAATGGTGCTGTAATATTGGATAGCATCCAGCTTTTAGGCGAGATCAAGATCAAAGTCCCTGCAAACTGGCACGTCGTTTCTGAAGTGACCAACATTTTTACGGTAGTGGACGACAAACGGCGAAACCCAACCGTAAATATTGATGATAATAAAACATTAATACTACGGGGAGTGGGTATTTTTGCAACCATTAAGATCGTTGACTGCGTTAAGTAATTTTAGCAATTTACTTTTTCACATCTTCCAGGTGACTTGTGACCGTTTTGCATACACGGTACAAACACACGAATATCTCAAAAACAAAAAAGCCTCAAATCTTTCAACTTAAGACTTTCATTTTGAAGAAGTGGCGGGAAAACAAATCCCGGACTTTTGAATAAATTAAAGCTTTTATCAATAAACCCCATTGTAAAAACTCTTCTTAAATCTTATATGCATAATGGCATGCATTAACAATTGAATGCCATTATAAAAAAAACCAAATGCCCACCAGTGACCCAACTGTTCTGTCTTGTGTGAAAATAAATCATTAATTAAATTCGCTATAAAAAATAACGGAATCGAGCATAAAAACCAATAACCAATTCTTATAAAATATAGCAATACAATATTTTTAGGTAAGGCAAATTTTACCTGGTTAATAAACACCAATTCCAGCCAATGCCCGCCAAAAACGATGCAAAAAACTATTAACCAAATCATTTCAAACAGGGTTAGTTTACTTTTGTCGCCGGATGGAAATATATGCAGCCAACTTAAAATGACAGCAATTATAGTAGTGGTAAGAATAGCCCGGATAGCAGTTTGAACAAACGGCTCCGTATTTTTTTCAGGATCTTCCATTAGTTTTGGGTATCGCTGGTTTGCGTTGGTTTAATATTATCTCTTAAAGGCAATTTGGGTTCACAAGTCCTCTAAAGTCTACTAAAGGTAGATAAATATAACCGCGGGCTACCAAAGTTTTCAAATGAAAAAGTCTTTAGACTTACGACTAAAGACTTTTGACTTTCTAAAAGGTAGGGGGAAGCGGCGAAATGTCGAACCTTTTTTCAGGACGGGACACACTACTGTACCACCCGGCACACCTGGATACACCTGGACACACCTGGTACACTTCAAATAAATGACATAATAGGCAGGTAGTAAGTGTGTTATGGTTTTTATCTGAATATGGGTGTTATTTTTTATTGATTATAGATTTAATCTACATGCACACGTGTCAAAGTTCTGCTTCGCACAGCGGCGGTTCTTTGTTATTGTCCGTCCACTGTGTAATTCAGTTCAGTTACCCCGCAAGTAAATTGCCGGGTGGTCAATAGTTTTAGCTTTATTTTGTTTTTGATGTCTGCAAATAATGGAATCCCTTGTCCAAGAATGATCGGATTTACAAATAGCCAATAGCCGTCAATTAAGTTCAGTTGAATAAGTGAATGTGTTGCTGTCGGGCTGCCAAAGAGTAAGATGTCTTCTCCTGGCTGCTGTTTTATTTCGTTTATCCTGTCCGAAAGGTTGTCGCTAATAATTGTTGTGTTAGGCAAATCGGCGTCTTTCATTGTCTTCGATAAAACAATTTTGTGAACGTTGTTATACCACTTTGAATGTTCAATGTCATGCTTACTCGCGTTCGGCTTATCTCCCGCCGTTGGCCAGTAATTTTCCATCATCTGGTAAGTTACCCGTCCATATAGTGCCGTATCGCTTTCGCTTATCCGTTTGCCGACGTGATCAAAAATTTCTTCATCAACCTTGATCCAGTTCATTTCCCCGTTCGGCCCTGCTACAAAGCCGTCGAGCGATATGTGCATAAATGAAATTATTTTTCTCATATTATTCTAAATTTTGGTTTTGGTTTTATATTGTCTTTATAATGACCGCTAACTGCTAATTATATAGCTTGCTGTCGGAGTTTTCAACCATCGAATATAGAAAAAGCCCCTCAAATCTCCCGACCTAAGAGGCTTCCATTTTTTTAAATAAGTCCCGAACTTAGGGAACCTACGACAGCGGCAAAAAATAAGTTTCATCTATGGTCAGGCTTGTGCGTAAGCCTCCTCCAGGTCTTTTATGATGATCTTTTTCATTTTCATCATGGCCTGCATCACGGCGGACGCCTTTTTGGGGTCGGGATCGTTCATTAGGCGCGGCAGCACCTCAGGCGCTACCTGCCAGGTTACGCCATACCTGTCTTTCAGCCAGCCGCAAGGCATTTCCTGCCCGCCATTACTGATCAGCGTATTCCAGTAATGATCAACTTCTTCCTGGGTTTCCGGCTCGATCGCGAAAGAAACCGCCTCGGTATAATTGGCCGGTTGTCCCCAATTCAGCGCGGTCAGCGTCATCCCGAGTATTTCAAATGTCGCCGTCATGACCGCACCTTTCGGCATCGGCGTACCGTCCGGGTAATGCTGAATATTTAGCAATTTGCCATTAAATACAGAAACATAAAAACGGGCTGCTGCTTCGGCCTCGGTATTAAACAGCAGGAACGGAATGATCTGTGCATGCATGATGAGATAGCTTTACTGGTTTAACAAAGTTAAACAATTGCAGTTTATGATGATCATTTAATATATATATGAGCCGTAATCCGGCACAGAGTTAATGATAAGCGTCCACGCTTAACTGACATAAAACTAAAAAAGCCTTTAGACTTACGACTGAAGACTTTTGAAAAGGTAGCCCCAACAGTTGCGCTACTGGCTACCGGGCCGCTTTATGAAAATAGAATCGCTTTATTTTGGCCTCTGCGATGAAGGCGCATTCTCACGCCAGTGGATGAGATACTGCCGTTCATCAGGCCACGTCCTGACCGGTCATATAAGCAATGCCCCGGCCATAATGACACCACCCGTATTCCACATGATCCTCGTAGGCTAATCTTGGTGTCTTGGCGCATTGTTCAGGTTTTTCCTGCCTAATCCGGTGCGGACAGAAAGTATATAAAGGGCAACAATGCTCTTCAACTTCTGCTACGGATGTTTGAAAATAATCGACGTGGCAAAGAAAGATTTGCAGATCACTTGCCAATTGGTTTGGCAGGTATGTTCCTGCGTAATCCCTCATGTATTTGTCTTCATCAGCTAATTCATAAACCATGTCACATAGGTCAACGAAGCTGCGCATTTCTTTCAGATGACCGGAATAAATTATATCGATCTCAAAAGTGGGGCGTTTCATGCGCTGTTCATATGCATTCAGCATCACATCGCATAGATGACTTGCAGCCGCGTGCATTCCCGCGCGCTTGGCAAAGATTTCTTTTATTTCCTCCAGCGTAAATTTAATCTCTTCCTCATGCTCTTTAAAATGGTCATAAACTTCATTATGGATCCCCATTACGAACCCAGATAGATACGGAACGTCCGCCGCTTCTTCTATCATACGTATAAACCGCTGACCGCAGTTGAAGTAACATAGTGACATGCTGGCAAGTTCCAGCATGGAACGCTCGTCGATACCCGGAAAATAATACCTGGCAATTAGTTCCAATAATTTGTATTCGGGCTTAACTAACCGTTTAGGCGTTAGCGGCCTGTTCAATTGAGCGGTTACAACTTGATCCAAATGATGAGCCAATCCCTCGTAAATGAAATACTTACCAAAATATACGGAATCTTGGGCCTCCTTGCCGGTTGCTTCATTGAGATAGCTATAAGTAATCATTGGTACTTTGATCGGCGCGTCGAGGTCGCGCGAAGGTTCGTACGCCGGGAAATCGAACAGGTCGATGTGGTCAATGCGGAAGACGAGCCTGTCATCAAGATCATGTAAGGACCCGCCGGTGGCAGCCTCCAGGGTGCGGTTGATCTTATCGAACATAAGTTTCTTCTCACCGCTAACCGGTAACGGTATTGATGTATCAGGTAGCCTGACAAATTCTGAAAATATGGACCGGTTAACAATATTGAGATAGAACTGCGTGATGCCCGCCATCGTGCTCACTTCATGAATATAGTGTATATATTCATGAAAAAGTGTAGGATAATTCTCCCGCTGTAGCATCATCTGGTCGTCATCCGAAAAACTGTTATCGTTGTAGTTATAACTCGGAATATCTGCTTTCCTTTTATCAGTGACGATCCGGATGAAAAATTTGTTGATCAGGTAGACGCCTGCATAACGAACACTTAACTTTTGCAGGTCGGCGTAAAAATTATTGGGAAGATTATAATCTGACATTATAAGTGGTTTGACTAAAGATAGTAAAATTCACGAGGCTCGACATTAGATTTTGAATCTTCAGTAATTTTGCAGCCTATGATACTCCCATTGGCAAAGGCTATGGTTATTTAAAAGGCTTGTATACGAAATCTTCGAAATAGCTTTTGATGGATTCTATGTCATAAAGTGTTGATTTTTTTTCTGGCTGCGTATACCTTATATGACCCTCATCATGCATTTTCTGCAACGTATTTGCTTTTTATGCGGAGAATGCGCATCGTTTCCGGAAATCCATTTGTCAGATGATTAAGATTTGTCAGCTTTAAAATGGCGAAGTATTTCTTCAATTAATTTAATTTAAGGCTTCGCTTTCCAGCAGATTATTCCTATTTTTTCCATGAGTTGCAAATGAAGCTCTTAGTAGTAAAGTTAACGGGCGACAAATTATGAATAGCCGCCACTATATCGGATTATTGCTATGGTTGAGTTGGCAAGAAAAGGAATATTAAAAAGAACTCTCTATTAATACACAGATATTTATATATATGGCCGATCAAATTGAAGAATCCAGCGTTTCCATTTTGGAGATTTTGGTAAAGACATCCTATCACACCCAGATCACCCACCCAACAAATCAGCAGTGTGACGACCCTGCCGCATACGGGTCGGGTTTTATTGTTGACTATGACAATGAACAATTCTTTGTCACGGCAGATCATACCGTCCATTTGGACGATTATAAGGAACCCGGCAATCAAAGAACAGAAACCGATTATGTAGTTTCCATTTTTAACAATGTTACACCGCCTGACAACTTTCTTTCGACCGTTATCACACCTTTAGGAGGTTTTTATTATACGGAACAATTCCACCTTGACAAACCGAAGCAAGCGGCAGAACTGTTAGATGTGACCGTTTGCAAAATGAAACCGATAAACCTGAAATATCCATTTTTAACCGACCAAGTTACCTTTCTGGGGAAAGTTATCCCAGCCGGCCAGTACAAGTGGAAAATTAAAAAGGAATGCTTCAGCGAACCCGATGAAAAGACGGAATATCTGATTTTTGGGAAAATAAAGACATGGCTGGAAGATGGTATCCGGCTAAATCGCATAAACACCTTAAAAAGCGGCCTGAAATTTATTGCTAAAGTTGGCGATTACTTTTTGCTGAATACACCGGAAATGATCGCCGATAAACAAGACTGGGAAGGTTTGAGCGGTTCGCCAGTGTTTAGCATAACCGGTGATTGTATAGGTGTGCTGTGCTCCGTCAACGAGGGATCACGCTCTCTTTGGGTCATGCCCATTTCAAAAGTTAAGATGATGATCGAAATAGCAATACAGCAGGAACAATCAGATATAACAAAAGGTACATAAACCCTGTGGAGTGAAGACGTCATACATTTTTGTTCAGAACAATTACTCTGTCTGGCTTGCATAGGTATCGAGTGGCCCCGCCCGGTTAAGCGTCCACGCTTAACTGAAGACCAATGTGAGTACCACACTCGCGTACCCGCCGGTGGGAAACAAAAAAGCCTCAAATCTTTCGACTTGAGGCTTTTGGCTTAACTTGTAGCGGGAGCAGGTCCCGATAGCTATCAAAGCTCTTAAACAAAAAAGTCTTTAGACTTACGACTAATGACTTTTGACTTTCGAAAAGGTAGAGGTAACAGGACAAATCTCGAATTTTTTGGACGATCTACATCAATTGTTAATACCAAGCGTATTGCTGTATTAAGATGCTGGTTATCCCAAAATAAATTTTTATGTTTGATTATTGGCCCGGTACTATGATTACAAAAACGTTACCCACACGTTTGATACACTACCCAGATTATATTGTACTAATACTTACATTGTATGTTGCCTGAATTCGCTATGTTGGGATATTGGATAAATACTGTCAAAAATTTTTAACATAATGCCTTTTTGATTTGAATCGGCATTTTTAATAGATAAAGTTATATTACTATATCTTGTTGGGCCACGAAACAATTTTGTTGATTTAAGAGTATCCCAAACGCATATTAATATCAATCCTCTATTTAAGCCAGAAGTATAAATTAAAGCTTTTTTCTTAACACTCCCTATTATTTTGTTTTTTAAAATTGTTGCTCCGTCCTCAAAAACACTTGGAACTCCAAAACCCCCGTTTAATTCTATATTTATATCGCTATTCGTAATAATTCCATCTTTTATCGTACCGTTAGAAATGACACCATTTAAGGAATCTTTTGAAAAATAATAAAGCTCCAATTCAGGTGGCATTTTTAAATGATAATTGCGAAAAGATATTTGTTTCCATTCAGCCTCAATTTTATTCTTGGAATTATTTACACAAGCATATTCGAGAAGCATGCAATAAACAAACAGAATCAGTAGAATATTGGTTTTTTTCATAGGTCAATTTCCTCCACTTTGTATAAAGTGCCACGCAAGATAAGCGTTCGCTTATCTGACATAAAACGAAAAAAGTCTTTAGACTTACGACTAAAGACTTTTGACTTTCGAAAAGGTAGCGGGAGCAGGACTCGAACCTACGACCTTCGGGTTATGAGCCCGACGAGCTACCAACTGCTCCATCCCGCACTATTTTTTTGATTTACGATTTGCCACATGACGGCAAAAAGGCTTTCCAAATACCAAAAATGCAATTTGCACTCCGTTTTTATTGGACTGCAAAGATATAATTCGTTTCTTTGCAGTCCAAATTATATTTTATTTATTTTTTTATGACCCACCGGGCCGGATTTGTGAGTATTATTGGTAAGCCCAATGCAGGGAAATCAACCCTGATGAATGCGCTTGTGGGCGAAAAAATGTCGATCATTACGCCCAAGGCGCAAACTACCCGGCACCGTATTTTGGGCATTGTTAATGATGCTGATTACCAGATCGTTTTTTCGGATACGCCCGGCATTATCAAGCCGCATTACGCCCTGCACGAGAGCATGATGCACCAGGTGGACGGCTCGATAGTCGATGCCGACCTGATACTGCTGGTGACCGATATTTACGAGGAATATGATGAGGCCGATGTGCTGAAAAAGCTGGAAGGCTCAGAGGCGCCGCTGGCCGTACTGATCAATAAAGTGGATCAATCCGACGAGGAAACAGTAAAAGCCAAAGTGGAATACTGGCAGGAAAAGCTGAACCCAAAAGCGATATTCGCCATATCTGCTCTAAAGGATTATAACGTGCTTGCAGTGATGAATTTTGTAATAGAACATTTGCCGGAGCACCCGCCATATTATGAAAAGGATGCGCTGACCGATCGTAACGACCGGTTTTTTGCTTCGGAAATGATACGGGCACAGATATTTAAACAGTATAAAAAGGAAATACCATACAGCAGCGAGGTGATCGTAACCGCGTTTGTAGAAGGAGAGAAGCTGCACCGCATTAGCGCGGAGATCATCGTAGAGCGCGATTCACAAAAGAACATACTGATCGGCAAGGATGGCGGCATGCTGAAAATAGTAGGCACGTATGCCCGCAGGGATATGGAAGAATTTTTCCAGAAGAAGATATTCCTGGAAATGTTTGTGAAAGTAATACCCGACTGGCGCAGCAAGAAAAATTATCTGAAGAAATTTGGGTACGAATAGAGTCAAGAATCAAGAACCAAGAGTCAAGATTTAAGACAAAAAATTATATAAATTTATTAGAGTTAAGAGGATGGTTTCCAGACTGGACAGTAGCATGTCTTGATTCTTGCCTCTTGGTTCTTGAATCTAAAAAAATGAGTAACATAGTAGCCATAGTGGGCAGGCCCAACGTAGGCAAATCAACTTTATATAACCGCTTAACTGAAACGCGCAAAGCCATTGTGGATGACGTGAGCGGGGTAACGCGCGACAGGCATTACGGCGTGTCGGAATGGATAGGGCGGCAGTTTACGGTGATAGATACCGGCGGCTATGTAGCCAATTCGGAAGATGTTTTCGAAGCCGCTATACGCGAGCAGGTGATCATTGCCATTGAGGAAGCTACGGTTATCCTTTTTATGGTGGATGTAACCACCGGCATTACCGACCTGGATGATGAGATCGCCACGCTGCTGCGCAAAGGCAATAAGCCGGTGTTTGTGGTGGTGAATAAGCTGGATAATACTTCGCTCTTAGCCGATTCGATGGAATTTTACAGCCTTGGCCTTGGCGAACTGTACAGTATTTCGTCGATGACGGGCTCAGGCACAGGAGAGCTGCTGGACGAGGTAGTAAAGCACTTCGACGATGAGCCGATGGAAGAAAACCAGCTGCCTAAGTATGCTATTGTGGGCCGGCCTAATGTGGGCAAATCGTCGATCATCAATTCGCTGATAGGGAAGGAGCGCAATATTGTTACGCCGATAGCCGGTACAACGCGTGATTCTATCCACATCCATTACAACCAGTACGGGCATAACTTTATGCTGATAGATACCGCCGGCCTGCGCAAAAAAACAAAGGTTAAGGAGAACATCGAGTTCTATTCGGTTATGCGTACCATTAAGGCGCTTGAAGAAGCCGATGTTGTGATCCTGATGATTGATGCTGTAGAAGGGATCGAGTCGCAGGATGTCAACATCTTCCACCTGGCTGAAAAGAATAAAAAAGGTGTGGTTATCGTGGTAAACAAGTGGGACCTGATCGAGAAGAACAATAAAACCATTAAAGTTTTTGAAGAGCAGATAAGGGATAAGATAGCGCCGTTTAGCGACGTGCCGATCGTGTTTACGTCGGTTACCGAAAAGCAGCGTGTTTTAAAGGTAATTGATACCGCCAATATGGTTTACCAAAACCGGGCGCGTAAAATACCGACATCTAAATTAAACGAAATACTGCTTCCGATCATTGAAAACTATCCCCCGCCGGCTATTAAGGGCAAATATGTAAAGATCAAATACATTACGCAGATCGCGGGCACCTCGCCGATGTTTGCGTTCTTCTGCAACCTGCCGCAATACGTAAAAGAACCTTATTACCGTTTTATTGAAAATAAGATAAGGGAGAATTTTGATTTTTCGGGTGCGCCGGTACAGGTGTGGTTTAGGCAGAAGTAGATTTGATTTCGGATTTCGGATGTTCGATTTCGGAATTATTTTTTGATTTCAGATTTGTTAATTCGCTGATTCGCTTTGGCTGTTTTACCTATTGCGGTAAAAATGGCAGTTAATTCATTGGCTTCTTTTTTTAATTCAGAAATATCATTCGAATTAACAAACCCTGCTTCATGGATTAATTCAAGCCAATAAATTGACTCATCCGCCTTTTCTTCCACAATAACAATTTTGTTAATGAAATCTGCCGTTGATTTGCCTTTACAGGCGGAACGGTAGTTGGCGCCAATCGATGAGGAACATCTTAATAGTTGATGGGATAAAACATTAAGAGACCGCTTAGGAGGAAGTGTATCAACAAATTTGATCACATCAATTGCAAATCTCTGAGTCCGTCTTTTCAATTCAGTTTTGTCCACAATGATTTCAGATTTTTTAAATGTAAATTCCGAAATTATCGCTTTTTTTCAAATTCCAAAATCGAACATCCGAAATCCGAAATTACTCTATCGCTTCCACGGCTTTCTTAAAAGTCATATCGTTGCTGTTTATCGTTTCAAAATAGGCGTTATCACCCCATTTGAAACGGCCGGCGAAGGCTTTGAGCGCGGTCTTTATCATCGGGCGGGAGACCAGCAGTTCGTGCGAATCCATTTCCTTAATGGTTTGTGAGGCGTACAGGATAAAGTTGTCGAACTCATCATTGCTAACAGTATAATGTTTTACAAAATCAGCCGCGGAAGCGTATTTGCTTAAAACAGGCTGTAATTTATCAATGGTGTATGCAGTAAACAATTCCTGGTCGGTCAGATCCTGTACAAGCTGCAGGCTCTCGTTGGCCTCTGCGGGTACAAAAATATCGGGCATAATGCCGCCGCCGCTGAATACCTGGCGGCCTTTTATGGTACGATAGGGAGAAGGCTTGCTAAAAATACTGTCCTTCAGATTATTTTGTTCTGAAAAAAACTCTCCCTTACGCATGCGCTGTGCTATTTCGTTACGGTAGTTGCCCACACCGTTTTTATACGACTTTTGAATCGACCGGCCCGAAGGAGTGTAATACCGCGCAATGGTTAAATTAACGGCAGAGCCATCGCCAAACCCGAATTGCTCCTGTACCAATCCTTTGCCGAATGAGCGGCGGCCGACGATAACGGCCCGGTCGAGGTCCTGCAAAGCGCCGGCCAGTATTTCGCTTGCCGAGGCAGAATACTCATCTATCATTACCGCTAACTTACCATTCTGGAACATGCCCGAATCAGTCGAGAAATAGTCCCGCCGTTCTTCATGCATGCCCTTGGTATAAACGATCAGTTTGTTTTTAGTTAAAAATTCATCTGCAAGCGCCGTAGCGGCATTGAGGTAGCCGCCACCATTCTCCCTGATATCCAGCACCAGTTTTTCAAGGCCCTGCGCCTTAAGCTTTGTTAAAGCCGCGCGAAAATCCGCATCGGTAGTTAAAGCGAATTTGCTGATCTTAATATAACCCAAACCGGGCGAGATCATGTATGCTGCATCAATGCTGCTGAGGTCGACATAGCCGCGCTTTAATGTATATGTTTTTAAAGAAGGTGTATTTTGCGGCAATACGGCCAATGCTATTTCGGCATCCTTGTTGCCGCGAAAAGCATTATCTACCCGGGCAGCTGTAAGTTTGGTGCCCGAAAATCTCCTGCCGTCGATATCAATTACCCTGTCGCCGGCCGTTATGCCAGCTTTAGCCGCCGGCCCGCCGGGATAAATTTGTGTGATCACCAGGGTATCACGCAATAACTGGTAGCCCAGGCCAATGCCATTAAAACCCCCTTCGAGGCGCTCATTGATAGATTGTGCCTGCTGCGGCGGCAAATACATCGAGTGCGGATCGAGGTTTTGGAGCAGGCTGTTCACCGTTACACCCTCAACGCTGTCCACATTTACCGAATCGACATAATTATGTTTCACAAGGGTTAAAACCTTTGATATTTTATCGTTTCCAGAAAGAGAAAAACCGAGGGAATGGCCCGTAAGGGTATTATCACTGATCAGCAAGCCGATAGCTATCCCAAGCAGCAGTAAAATTGATGTCCTGAAAATAATACCGGCCGTTTTTTTCATTGTCTTACTACAAATCTAATAAATTAGGTTAGAGATTAGTGAGCAGAGAATAGAGATTTGTTTTATTTATTTAAAAAATTTACACTTTATAAATAATTATACGAGACTGCCGGCTGTTTTGATACAATGTTTGTGTTTGATTTGAATTAATATCTATATGTGGCTTATTTCCTGGTAATTAAACATGGGGTGTTCCGGCGAATGCATCTTCGCTTGTTTGGACACAACTCCGACAAGGGCGAAACTTGTCTATCCGAAAAGCATCAATATTAAGCTTTTGCGACCGATCTCTAACCTCTAACCTCCAACCCTTATCTTAAATCCACCACCTCAACGCCTTTATGCGCTTTTGTATCAAACACAAAAATATTATCAGGCGCGGCGGCATTTGGAGCAAACGTTTTTAATGTATAGGTATACCGGTTGCCGTTTTTGTCGAACACCAGGGCGCTATATATCTGTTTTTTTACTTTGTCGATTTGCAATCTTACCTTAAAAAAAGACTTTTTAATATCTTCGGGCGTCAGGTCAATTTCCTGGTAAACTTTTCCGCCAACTTTGTTTTCGCCGTTGTAGATGTATTTGTAGCCATGCTCGTAAATGGTGAAAACCTGGGCGGGGTTAAGGCCGTCGCCGCTGTTATTTGCATTGTTTACCTGCACCTCTTTATCTTTTTTGAGATAAGTCCATTGGGTTCTGCCATCACAGATGATTTCCTGGGTAACGTCCGGCTTACCTGATGCGGCCGGGCTGTAGAGGGAGACCTTAAATTTATTGCTTTTTGAGCGGGCTATCAATGTGCCGTTCTGTGTTTCCTTTATGCCGGCCTGCGCGTTCTCCAGCGTAAAAGTAAAATCGGTTTTTATGGCGTCGTAGGTGCGGTATTTTTCGCTCACCTTATTTAAAATAGCTTTGGCAGCGGCATCCTTTTGGGCAAATGCAGGTATTACCGTAATTAAAATTAATGCGGAAAATATAATAAGTTTATTCATAGTTAGCTTGTTGCCCAAATGATTGTTTTGAATAACGTAAAGACAATAGGTTTAATTGTTAGATTGTTTTTGGAGCGTTTCGAGGTGGCGTTCAAGGCTGTATTCGTCCGGGTATAATACTTCGCGGGCCTTGCTGCCTTCGAACGGGCCGACAATGCCGGCTGCTTCCAGTTGGTCGATAATACGGCCTGCACGGTTATAGCCCAGTTTCATTTTACGCTGTATCAGCGAGGTTGATCCTTGCTGGTGCATAACAATAAGGCGGGCGGCATCTTCAAACATCGGGTCGCGGTTATCCGGGTCAAATTCTTTTGAGCTGCTGCTTTCGCCTTCGCCCACATATTCGGGCAGCAGCATCGCCGAAGGATAGCCACGCTGGTTACCAATAAAGTCGGATATCCGTTCAACCTCGTGCGTATCCACAAATGCGCACTGCAAGCGTATGAGGTCGCTGCCTGTTGACAGCAGCATATCACCGCGACCGATCAACTGGTCGGCGCCGCCGCTATCCAGGATAGTACGCGAGTCGATCTTTGACAGCACCCTAAAGGCCAGCCTCGAAGGGAAGTTGGCTTTGATGGTACCGGTAATAATATTAACAGAAGGCCTTTGCGTAGCAATTACCAGGTGAATACCCACCGCACGGGCAAGCTGGGCGATACGTGCTATCGGCATTTCAACCTCTTTGCCCGCAGTCATCATCAGGTCGGCGAACTCGTCAATTACGAGCACAATAAATGGCAGGTAGCGGTGCTTCTCAGGGTCGCTTATCTTACGGTTTACAAATTTTTGGTTGTATTCTTTCAGGTTACGCACGCCGGCATCTTTTAACAGGTCGTACCGTTGGTCCATCTCGATACATAAAGAATTGAGCGTATTTACCACCTTTTTGGTATCGGTTATGATCGCATCGGCCTCGTCGGGCAGCTTTGCCAGGAAGTGGCGTTCTATCTTACGGAAGAGTGTTAGCTCCACTTTTTTGGGATCGACCAGCACAAATTTCAATTCGGCGGGGTGCTTCTTATATAATAAGGATACCAATATCGCATTGATGCCCACCGATTTACCCTGGCCTGTTGCACCGGCAACCAGCAAGTGCGGCATTTTGGCCAGGTCGGCAATGAATACTTCGTTTGATATGGTTTTACCCAGCGCGATAGGCAGGTCCATAGTGGTGTTCTGGAATTTCTCCGTAGCCAGCACCGAGCGCATGGAAACCATTTCGGGGTTCTGGTTGGGCACTTCTATCCCGATAGTACCTTTACCAGGCATTGGGGCAATGATACGTATACCGAGGGCAGCCAGGCTTAATGCGATATCGTCTTCCAGGTTTTTTATTTTGGATATACGCACGCCGGGGGCGGGGATGATCTCATATAAAGTAACCGTGGGGCCTATGGTGGCCTTTATCTTATCAATTTCGATATTGTAATGGTTCAGCGTCTCAACGATCTTGTTTTTATTGGCGGCCAGCTCGTCGGAGTTAACGTTTATTTTATTTGAGCCATAATTTTCGAGCAGATCAAGCGGCGGGTATTTATAAGACGCAAGCTCGAGCGTATGATCGTAAGTGCCGAACTGGTCAACCAGGCTTTGGGCTGTACTATTATCGTCCTGCTCGATATTTAGAACAGGAGTGGGGCGGCTTACACCGACGGTTAGCGGTATCTCGTTTTCAAATTCGGGCTCATTGCCTTCAGCGTCGGGATCGGGTGTTAAAACCAGCGGCTCGTGAGATGCCTGCGCACCGGAACGAACTGTATTTACAGGCCCGCCCTTGCCATTGCGGCCGGCCCATTCAACGGGCAGCGATATTTCTTCATCCACAAGATCTACAGGTTCCGGAACTATTGCACCAGCCTCATCAGTTGCAACTAATTTGTCGCCCCGTTTCGGCAGTTTAAAATCAATATTATAGGCAATTACAAGCACGGTGAGCGCGGCGAACAGCAATATGCCGCCGGTTCCGGTTTCGCCTATCTGGGCGTCGAGCAAGCGGTTGGTCCAGTACCCAAAACCACCTTCAAGGTAATTGGGCACATCCGACACAAAAGCATGGGCGAAGCCAATCGTTACCGAGATAAATATCAGGC
The DNA here is from genome assembly GCA_028288025.1 of Mucilaginibacter sp. Classification (GTDB taxonomy): domain Bacteria; phylum Bacteroidota; class Bacteroidia; order Sphingobacteriales; family Sphingobacteriaceae; genus Mucilaginibacter. Next base: position 42,198 of record JAQBOM010000023.1, read on the forward strand.
CGAAAAACGAATAGGCCAGTGTCCTGCTGATGGAGAACAGCCTGATCCTGAATAATAAACGATAGCCGATGATGAAAAATACAAAAACAAAAAGGAAGGATGCAATGCCGAACCACTCGTAAATAAACTGGTTTGACAGCAATGCGCCGAACTTGCCCAGCCGGTTTAAAACAACCGGATTTTTAACGCCGCTGGTCATCAGTTCCTGCGTTGTTTTAAACAGGTTGTGCCAGCCGCCGTTCGCGGACGAAACATAGCTTTGATCCTCCTGCCAGGTAAACAGGTAGGAGGTAAAGGCCACCAAAAAATAAAGAGAGATTAACAGGAAAAACAGGCCTGTTATTTTCATAAGCCTGCTGTCGTCAAAATCAAAACTGCGCGATTTTTCGGGCTTTTGTTTTACCGGGCGATCCTTTTCAGTTTTTGAAGAGGACTGACGGGGCTGATTTTCTTCCTTAAAGTTATTTGATCTGAATTGATTTCCTTTTACCGGCATCCTGATGTAACCCTCATATTGTGCAAATATAAAGTTAATAGATTAAACAACTTATTTAGCCCGAATTTTTAAATTTTTAGTATTATTGATTTGTCATAATAATACGGTATAGATTTGATAGTTATATCCGGCAACTATTTTTCACCTTACCCGGTAGTAAATTGCATATAAATGAGCGTTGAACAACTGGAACAGTACATCACCACAGCCGACCTTGGCGCGCTGAACGATATGCTTGTAAAAGAGCCCGCCCTGGCAAAAAGCCGTACCAGTCACCAGGTTTCGCCGCTTATGTTATCCTGTTATTATAAAAAGCCCGAAGTGACCAGCCTGCTGCTTAAATACCTGGATGAGATCAATTTATTCGAAGCTTCGGCGGCGGGCAAGTTTGATGTGGTAGCGCACCTGGTTTATAACCATCCTGAATCCATAAATGCTTTTGCCGAAGATGGGTTTACCCCGCTGGGACTGGCCTGCTATTTCGGGCAGTATGAAGTAGCGCGCTACCTGGTATTAAAAGGCGCCGATGTAAACCTGCCGTCGAACAATGGCTTTGGCGTTTATCCTATTCATTCCGCTGCAGCGGGAAATTATACCCAGATCGTGCGGATGCTGATCGAGGCCAACGCGCTGGTAAATGTAAAACAACAGGCAGGGTCAACACCTTTACATGCTGCTGCGCAAAACGGCAACATCGACCTGCTTATCCTGTTGCTGGAGCATGGCGCCGACGTGAACGTACGCATGGAAGGCGGCAAGCTACCTGCCGACCTGGCCCGTGAAAAAGGGTTTACAGAGATCGCGGAAGTGTTGGTTTAGTGGTTAGAGATTAGAGGTTGGAGGTTAGTCCGGAAAGTCAGTAAAGTCCGACCGAGTGCCGCTTTAGCGTAGCGGTGGCGCAAAGAAGCTGCAACTGATGTTTCGATTAAAATAACTTAAGTTTTATAGAGATTAGAAATTGGATAGGAGCTTTTTTCAAGATCGCTCTTGAAAAACGATCAGCGAAATTCCATAATCATATAAATCAGCGGTCAAAAAAATAGCCAGGGACCTCTCCCCGGCTACAACGAAACCTATTATAACTATTAAACTTAACTAAAACTTTAAGCTTTTTCTTTTTATACGATATTGTTTTTGTGAAAGTTTCGTATTATCTTCGTTTTATAAAAAAAAATCCCCAAACCTCGCGCCGGGGACTTTTTGATTTGATAAATTATTGATGAGCAGGGCGCTCAATGAACTAACTTATACGGCGGCTTTTTATTTAAGGTTACAAGGTTTTGAATTTTTTTGTTAACCAAAGCCGTACTATAACAAAAGCCCGCTTTATTTGGCATTCTCCATGTCAATTCGAAATCCATTGCGGATATTATATGCGATATTCAGCGCGTGATCAAAATATTAAAAATGCCGACAGTTGTACGCCCGACGTTACCAGGTTGAGGTTCAAGTTGTACCCGCTATTGCTCCCTTGCATAGTGTTGTTCGATTTGTAATTATTATAACTAAGGTTTGCCAGCGTTGCCGCAAAACCAATGTGTTTTAATGGATAATATACCAGGTCGAGCCGTAAACCAGCACTATAATTATTTGTGATGCTATTTTCGTCGTAAATGCTCGGAGACGGAACATTGGTTGTTTTTTGTGTTCCCCGGTCGTAACCCAGGTAAGGGCCAGTACGGAAACCAATTTTATTTTCGTATAAAAAATATTTCCTGATGAAAACAGTTCCGCCAACATCGCTATTAGCTTGTTTTTCTATGCCATTAACAAAGCCGCTATAATTTATTAAGCTGTGTGAATAAGTTAAAGTGGCCCCTATATCCAAATTGCTTGCGATGAAATAATTATATGTGGGGCCAAAATTTAAATTGGTGTACCGGGTGACATACGTTTGCCTTGAAAAGTCTGCGGGATTAATGTATACGTGATCGGATCTATTGGAGTTGAAGCCGAAATAGAATCCCAGGTTTTGTGTCCCGGTGGTGGTTTGTGCATTTGAAAATTGAATGGTCAATAAAAATGCTGCAATTAAAATCAAAAGTTTGTTCATGTGGTTTATTGGTTAGTTTGAGTTGCTTGAACGAGGGGATGCCATGAATATTTCACAAAATAACCGGTGAGATAATATATATTAAATAAACTTTTTTTTCTATAATATATGACCTGGAAGCACGTTATAACTAAATTTTTAGTTGTTAAAAACGACGTTTAACGATGCAAATTGACTACAATTCATCTGTCATTATTGTATAACGCCTGGCATATATTGCAATAAAAACTTCTACGGTTGCTTTTGCCGGTATTGGCCCTGTTGAACGGTACATGATCGCGCGGGCATATCTTTTTGTTGTAGGCCAGCCAATGCTTTTTTAGGGTAAACTCTTTTTTCCATTCCAGGAAATCGAAGCTGTAGTTAACGGCTTCGGCAACCAGTTCGTTTAACTTTTTGGACGGCATCTTACCGATCACGCTTAGCGGGTGAATGCGGGTGCGGAACAGCACTTCATTTTTAATAATATTACCCACGCCGGCGAATAACTGCTGATCCATCAGCGCGTCGCAGGCCAGCAGGGCGGGTTTTTCTTTTAATTTTTGGATGGCTTTTTTGGCGCTCCAGGTTGGGCTGAGCACATCGGCCGACCAATCGTAAATATCGTCGAGGGATTCGTCGATCACTTTCACAGAACACGCATAAAAATTTAACCCGCCGTTTTCAAACTGCAGGTGCAGGCGGGGCGGCCGGTCGGAATGCTCATTAATCCGGTATGAGCCAAACAGCATAAAATGGATACGGATAGTAAACTTAGGGAAGCATATCAAAAAGTGTTTCCCCCAGCTTTTGAAACCCGTTAAGGTTTGGCCCGCGAGTGTTGCGGCGTCGAGCGCTTTGGTATTTCCGCCTGCTTCGATTACACGCCGGTTTGTGAATTGTTGTACAGCCTCTTTTAAAATTACGATCGACGGCCCTTCAGGCATGTTTAATTTTTAGGTAATACAGGCAAATATTGCGCCAGTGGCATAAACCATGGCGGTTATATTTTGGCTAATTAACTTAAAATATATATTATTAGGATTTTTATTTTCTTATTAATATAAATTCCTCTACCTTTACGTCACGCAACCCTAACTATTTTGAACTATGCCTATTAAACCCGAACTAAAGTCGGTAATTGAAGAAATTACCTGCCCTGTGCACCACCAGCACCCGGTACTTACCATCGCAGAGGACGACAGTATTAAACTAACCTGCTGTTGTGCCGAATTTAAAGTGCAGTGCTATCACCTGCTAAAGAAATTCTTAGGCGGCCAGGATGATAACAAGGGTTTAAAGAAATAACCCGCTCCTATTTATCCAGCGGTAAGGTAAAGTAAAAAATGGAGCCTTTATCCACCTCGCTTTCGGCCCATATTTTGCCGTTATGGCGCTGTATGATCTCTGCGCTCAGGTAAAGGCCTATGCCAAAGCCGGATATATATTTGGTTTGGGGGCTGTCGGCCCTGAAATAACGTTCAAACAGCTTGTCCATGTCCTCCGGCTTTATGCCGATACCTTCGTCGTGCACGCTTACCTGTGCCACGTTGCCGGCTGCGCCGCAGGTTACGGTAATGGTTTTGTTTTTTGCCGAATACTTCACCGCGTTGCTGAGCAGGTTGATGATCACCGATCCTATTTTGTCCTGGTCGGCGTGTATGGTTATGGGTTTTTCAATGATACATTCCAGCTTATGGCCCGGGCCGGTTTGCCTGATCTCGTCGGTCATGGCCAATACCAGCTCATCAAGCATAAAGTCGTGCTTATTAAGCAATATTTTACCCGACTCCAGCCGAGATACATTCAGGAAGCCGTTGATCATGGTACCCATGCGCCGTACCTGTGTGTTTACTTTATCTAACGCGCCCGACGCGAAGGTATCCTCTTCCTTTAATGCCTTTGCATGCAACATTTGTACGTAGGCGCTCAGCGAGGTAAGCGGCGTCTTCAGTTCGTGGCTAACCATCCCGATAAAATCATTTTTGCGTAATTCATCAGATTTTTGCTCCGTAATATCCAGTGCGGCGCCCACAAACCGGGTTGGCTTGTCGTTTTCATCAAAATAAGCTTTGCCCCTGGCACGTACCCAGCGTATTTTTTGGTCTTCGGCGCCAACGGTGCGGTATTCCACGTCATAGTCGCCATTGCTCACGGCTTTAATGAAAACGTTGTTGATGACCTCAGCTACCTTGTCTCTATCATCAGGATGCAGGCCGGTTATAAAATCTTTTTCGTAGGTTACGATATCTGAATGGCTTATGCCGAAAAGGGTACGGCAGCGCTTATCCCACTCCATAGTGCCTTTTACAAGGTCCATATCAAAAGTACCGAGTTGGGCGGCTTTAATAGCCAGCTTTAGCTTATCTTTTTCACGTTTAAGGTCATTTTTGGCATTCACCATTTCCGTCACCTCGAAAACAAAAACCAAAATGCCATCTACCTTACCTTCGCCGTTAAGCCTGGCCTGGTATATGAAATTAAAATAGCGGTCCTCTACAGGCTGGTTTTTACCACGTGCCAGCGGAATTAGCAGCCCGTTGCCTTCAAATGTTTCCCCTGTAGTATAAACGCCCTGTAAAATATCCCAAATAGGCTGGCCCTTAACCTCCGGAACAGCCGCTAATAAGGGTTTACCCAGTAATTGCCGCCCCGGAAAAAGTTGCTGATAGGGCTTGTTAACCAATTCGAAAACCAGGTCTGGCCCATCCAAAATACAAATACCCGCGGGGGCCTGCATAAAAAAGCTCCTGAGCCTGTCGCGCTGGCTTTCGGTTTCGGCTTTAGAAACTTCCAGCTCCCGCTTATTTTCTTTTAGTTCTTTAAGTGCCCTTACCGTTTCGGTGGTTTCCACCACGGTTACCAAAACGCCGCCTACCTTGCCGTCATCCAGTTTTATGGGGCTGTAGCAAAAATCAAAAAAACATTCCTCCACATACCCATTCCGCTCAAGCGGCAGCATAAAGTTTGGGAAGCCTACTGCCTGGCCGTTCATCACCCCTTCAAACATCGACCCGATAATGTGCCATATCTCTGCAAAGGTTTCCCTTGTGCTTATCCCCATGGCCTGCGGGTGCTTGGTGGCGCCCAATATCGGCCTGTATCCATCATTGTACAGTTGTGTATACCCTTCGCCCCAGGCGATATACATCGGGAAATAGCTGTTTAGCATCAGGCTTACCGAGGTACGCAAAGCCGAAGGCCAGGTTGAAGGGTCGCCGATGGGTGTTTTCGACCAGTCGATTGACCTGATCAGCTCGCCCATTTCGCCGCCGCCTTCCAAACATTGGTGGTACACTGTTTTAATACCGTCCGTTTCGGGCATACGTTGATGTTTGTAGGTTTATAGCAAAATTAAAAATAGGGGAATTATTCCCAAACAAATTGTCCTTTAAAAAAACTCAATGAATTAAAAAGATAAATGTTTTAAGTATTTCAAAAATTAATTTCGAAGAAATAAATTTTGGCAACGTTTTTGATTTACTTTCTGAAATTTAATTATTAACTAATTAAACACAACTACCATGAACACATCATCGACAAACATATTCCCAATAGAGGGATTTAATATTCACTTTAACACCACCTATAAAGGTGACGAAATAACCCTGGACGTAGTTTCGGATAACGACCGTTTTACCGTGCTGCATAATGATAAAACCATTGGCCATATAAAGGTTGGCAGCATCAGGCATACCTGGTATGTTGTGGACAGCAATTACACCCCGCCATACCTGGTTGACGAAATTGGCAACCGTATTGCTGCAGAGTATCGCATGGCCACAAGCGGGAGGCTTGCGGCAGCATAAAACGGCTCTTTAAAGTTTTCGCCTTATCCGTATCAGCCGGATGATCCGGCGACTGACGTGAGTCGGGCGCCCAGGTCATCCGGCTTTTTTTGTATATAACCCGTCATTGCGAAGTACGAAGTAATCTATATGCTGTGCAGATGAAAAAGATAGGTGACTGTAGGGAGAATTAGCCGTGTGCAAATTGGCGCAACACGTGGAAAGGGTCGCTACCTTCACAACTATAAGTTGTAAACTTTTTTTTGTTTTTTTTTAAACTGCTTTTTAATTTCGACCCGTATTTAGCCGAACATGGTTTGCCTTCCCTAATTGGCAAACAGCTTTACGGCCGTTGTATTTTATCATTAATTATCTAAACCGATTGAAGATGAAAAACAAGGATTTTGCAATTGCCTATTTAAAGGCGGTGGAAAAGAAGCACAAAAACTATTTTGATTCAGCCAGGCTGAATATTATTAAGTGTGTCGAGATCAAAGGCGAAAGCCTGGTGAGCGTGCATGTAATTAATGACGCCATCCCAACGGACATACGGTATGATATTGAAGAAATGTTTTGGCGTGATTAAATTACTATTGTAACTTTGTATTACAATAAATGAAAGAGCCATACCGTTAGCTTATTCGTAATAAGCCGAAACGTTATTGCCGCTACTGCCCGTCATCGTCACGGGCATTTTTGTTTTAGGGGGTTTTTCCGCTTAGCTTTTTAATTTCCGCATCAAAATCCGACACAAAGTTTTGATCCTGGATAACCCTGAATTTATCCTATTCTTTTTCGGCCATCAAACTGTATCATGTGTATCATCTGTATCATGTGTATCATCTGTATCACACTGTATCAAGTGTATCACCTGTCTCACTTTCAAAAAATGATACAGTTTAAGGTGAAAGGTAAAAGGCGAAAGGTAAAAGGTCGGGTTTCCAGAATCATGCCCCCGGCGCGCCAAACTGCAGGATAAATGCCGAGCCGATGCCGCTGGTGGATTGTACCTGTATATTGCCCTTGTGCAGCAGCATAATTTGCTTGCACAAACTTAGGCCGATCCCGCTGCCGGCCTTACGGGTGCTGAAAAAGGGGATAAATATTTTGTCGAGCAGCTCGGGCGGCATGCCCATGCCATTGTCGCCTACTTTTACCAGTGTTTTGTTATTGGCCTGTACCTCGGCTGATAGCGTGATACGCGGCTCGTTACGCTCCTTTACGGCTTCAACCGCGTTTACCAGCAGGTTGATCATTACCTGCTCGATGAGGTTAAGATCGGCTTCGATGGCCAGGGTGGGATCGCGCAGGATGATCTCGAGCTCAATATGCTTTTTCTCAAATGTGGGCCGCATCAAACTGTTGAGCGTTTCGAACAGGTTGCGAACCAGTATTTTGGTGAGGTCGAGCCTGGTTATTTTGTTAAGGCTGCGGTAGCTCTCGGTAAATTTGAGCAGCCCCTCGCTGCGCCGTTTTATGGTATCGATGCCGAGCTCCAGATCCTCCAGCTGGCTGCTTACCGGGCTGTTTTTTATTTCGGGGCTTTGCAGCCGATTTTTCAGTGTATCCGCCAGCGACGAGATGGGCGCCACGGAGTTCATGATCTCGTGCGTCATTACGTTCAGCAGCTTTTGCCAGGCCTTTGATTCGGTTTCGTCGAGCGCTTCGCTCACGTTCTGGAAGGCTACAAGCTTATAAACTTTGTCGTCACTGCGCAGCATGCTGGCCGTCACCAAAATTTTTACCAGTTGCTGGTTGCGGGTGATAGTAATGATCTTAGCGTCGCCGGGCTTTAATTTGATGATCTCGTTATAGAGGCCTTCTTCGCGCTTCTCAAGCGAATGGATGGTTTTTAAATAAGGCACGCCAATGAGCTTTTTGAAGGCCTCGTTTATCCATCCTGTTTCGCCGTTTTCCTGCTCGTACGACAGGATGCCGGTATCCACCAGTTCGAGTATTTTTTGCAGGTAGTGGTATTGTGTTTCGCGTTCACGGCTGATGAGTTTAAAGGTGGTGTTGATCTCGTTAAAACCCTTACGCAGCGGTTTCAGCTCGGTAGGTGCCTTCCGCACATCAAAGTGCCGCGAGAAATCACGGTAATGGATGGATTCTACAAATTGGCTCACCTCATCCTGCGCTTTTTTTTGGAAGCGTATCAGATCGATCACCTCAAATACGCACAACGGAACAGTTACCACCAGGAATAAAATATAATCGCGCGCAGTGAGTACCAGCGCCGATGTTACGGTGAGCGTAGCAAACAGGATGAGTACACGCAGCACCAGCCGCCATTCATATCGCTTAAATATCATATTTGCTCAATCTGCGGTATAGCGCCGTGCGGGTTAACCCGAGTTCCTTGGCGGCGCGGGTAATGTTGCCGTTGTGCTTGTCAATCACTCGTAAAATGGCATTTTTCTCCATCAGGCTCAATGGAATATTGTCGTCGTCGGCAACAATGTCCTGCGCGGTTTCTAAAATGGAGAATATCAGGTCGTCGGCCCGCAGCACGGACTCATCAGCCATAATCACGGCCCGTTCAATGGTGTACTGCAACTCGCGTACATTGCCGGGATAATTATACGACTTAAGTTTTTGCAGGGCAGCCAGATCAAAATCCATAGCCGGTTTTAAATACTTGGCCGTGTATAGCTTAGCAAAATGGCGGGCCAGTATTACAATATCCTCGTTACGCTTGCGTAGCGGCGGCATATTGATTTCGACAGTGTTGATGCGATAGATCAAATCCTTGCGAAAACGGTTTTCGTTCGCCAGTTCGGACAAGGGCAGGTTGGTGGCACATATCAGGCGGATGTCGATATCCATGGCCTTGTTGGTGCCCAGGCGGGTTACCTGTCGGTTCTGTAAAACGGTTAACAATTTGGCCTGTTGTTGCAATGATATATTGCCAATTTCATCCAGGAATAATGTGCCGCCATGCGCGTCCTCGAACCGGCCTGAACGATCTTCGCGGGCATCGGTATATGCGCCTTTTTTATGGCCGAACAGTTCGCTTTCAAACAATGTATCCGTCAAAGCGCCCACATCCACTTTTATAAATGGCTGGTCGGCGCGTAATGAGCGTTCGTGAATGGCTTTCGCCATCAGGTCCTTGCCGGTGCCGTTTTCGCCCAGAAGCAGGATGTTGGCATCGGTAGGGGCAATCTTATTCACCTTATAAAAAATATCCTGCATCACATCCGATTCACCGAGGATGGATTTTTCGCCGGCGGCGCTTTTTACTGAAGCCCGGTTTGTTTTTACGCCTTCCTTTTTATCCAGCAGTTCTTTTATGGTTTCTATCAGTCGTTCGTTATGCCAGGGCTTTACGATAAAGTCATTGGCGCCCTCTTTTAACGAGCGTACCGCAAGGTCGATATCGCCGTAAGCGGTGATCATAATTACGCATACATCCGGCTTCCACTCTTTAATTTTGCGCAGCCAATACAGGCCCTCGTTGCCGGTGTTAATGGCACTATTGAAATTCATATCCAGCAACACCATGTCAACCTGGTTACGCTGTAGCAGCCAGTTTACGTTTTCGGGGTTTTTTTCGGTGATCACCTCGTGTGCTTCTGTTTTCAGCAAAAGCTTAACAGCGGTAAGCACGTCCGGGTCATCATCAACAATTAAAACAGTCGCTTTTTTGAGTATCATTCTTTGTTAGTCATTTGTCATTGGTCAATAGTCATTTGTCATTCGGGATTGCATTGCTGGTAAAATTGTAAATTTCAACGATGGAGAACCTGACCTTTGTCTATAGTTCTGCAATTTTAATGCTAAAAGCCCAATCAGCAATAAATATGAATAATAAATCACTATTATTATACATCTCCTATAAATACCATCCTATAAATCAGTGAAGTAATGACGCACAGACTAAATTATCAGTTTACTAAGGACCAATGACGAATGCCCAATGACCAAAATCACATTGTATCATAACCGAACACCTGATGTAACAGAAGCGAACGCCTCCAAACGATATTTGAAGTTTAAAATACTGAAAAACAGGTGGTTAATTTGTGGCATATCTTTTTATAACCAATAGCATAATCATCAGAAACTAAACTATAAAGAACTACAGTGGACAGAGTAATTGAAAAAAAGACCTGGAATACCAAAAGACTATTAACTATTGCCGGCATAACAGGCATTGTTTTGCTGATTGCCGGAAGCATTTATTTTACATCGGGCAAAAGCAAGCTGGATGTTAATACCGAACGCCTGACCGTAAGCGAAATTAAAAAAGGGCCGTTCCAGGAGTTTATCCCGGTTAACGGGGTGGTGATGCCGCTTACTACCATTTACCTTGACGCATCCGACGGTGGCCGTGTTGAAGAAAAATATGTTGAGGACGGCGCCCACCTTAAAAAAGGCGATCCGATTTTACGATTATCAAATACCGACCTTGAGTTGAGTTTAGCTACCCAGGAAACCAATGTGTACGGTCAGCAAATTCAAATGCAGATATCGCACAATGCTGCACAGCAAAATACCATATCAAAACTCCAAAATATGGCCGATGTGGAAAATACTTTTAGAGATGCTGAACGGGTGTACAAACTGGATAAGAACCTTTACGATAAAAAGGCAATTGGCTTACAGGAATATCAGCAGGCTGTAAATACTTACCAATACCAGTTGCAAAAAAGAAAGTTAACCAGGCAAATTTTAACCCAGGACACTTCGCTTGTAAAGCAACAGGAAGGTCAATCGCATGAGCAAATTGCTCAAATGAAAAGCGCGTTGAATATGATGCGCAAAAAAGTAAGCGACCTTACGGTGAGGGCACCTATCGATGGTCAGCTGACCTCGTTTGATGCTGAAATTGGGCAAACTAAAACAAAAGGGGAACATTTGGGACAAATCGACGTCTTATCAGGTTTTAAGGTAAGAGTGAGCGTGGAAGAGCATTACATATCCCGCGTTTTTACGGGTTTAAAAGGAGATTTTCAGTTTGCTGATAAAACTTACCACCTGGTCATAAAAAAAGTGTTCACACAGGTAGTAAACGGACAGTTCCAGGTGGATATGGCTTTTGTTGGGCCGACGCCAACCGGCATAAGGAAGGGGCAGACCCTGCAGGTACGCCTGGCTTTGAGCGACGAAACAACCGCGCTGCTATTGCCTAAAGGTGGATTTTACCAGCAAACCGGCGGGAACTGGATATTTAAAGTAAGTGAGGATGGGACAAAGGCATACAAAGTCGACATACAAATTAATCGGCAAAGTCCTGATTATTATGAGTTGATGTCGGGGTTAAAAGAAGGTGATAAAGTGATCACGTCAAGTTACGAAACGTACGGGGAGATACAAGAGCTGGTGCTGAAGAAGTAACAGAAGAGAGAAGCAAGAAAACAAGAGTCAAGAACCAAGGCCAAAAATAGGCCATGAACCATTAACTATTAACAAATAGCAATTAATTAACTTAAACTATAAAACAATCTTCACCGGGATAAATCCCGCAAGATCAGGAGGCGAAAATGATAAAAATTACAGATCTCGAAAAGTTTTACCGTACCGAAGAGGTAGAAACCATTGCTTTAAATAAGCTATCCATTGAAGTTAAAAAGGGCGAATTTGTTGCCATTATGGGCCCGTCGGGCTGCGGCAAATCAACGTTACTCAACATCCTGGGAATGCTGGATGACCCGGACAGCGGGAGCTACGTTTTTAACGGTGTTGAAGTAGCACATTTCACCGAGCGCAAACGCGCTGATCTGCGCAAACATAATATCGGCTTCGTATTTCAGAGCTTTAACCTGATAGACGAGCTTACTGTATTTGAAAACGTGGAACTGCCTTTGATCTATACCGGCGTGCCATCTGCAGAGCGGGTAAAAAGGGTTGAAGAAGTGCTCGACAAAATGCAGATCATGCATCGCCGCAATCATTATCCGCAGCAATTGTCAGGTGGTCAGCAGCAGCGTGTGGCTATTTCGAGGGCCGTGGTGAATAAACCAAAACTGATACTGGCGGATGAGCCCACAGGTAACCTCGACAGCAGCAACGGTAACGAAGTGATGGAACTACTGACCGACCTTAACGAACAGGGAACAACCATTATTATGGTGACCCACTCCGAACACGATGCCCGTTACAGCCATCGCATCATCCGTTTACTGGATGGGCAGACGGTGGTTGAAAACATTATGATATAGTTTTAAGTCTTGAGTCTTGAGTCCGAAGTCTGAAGTTCTAAGTTCGAAGGTTTTTCAAGACAAGCTAATTAGCCGGCTTTAAAGAAAGTTTATAAGTTAAGTAGTTTAATGCCTCTGCTAACCTCCTCCAACCGGAGGGGTTAGCTTGAGTGTTGCCTTTATTTTGAGTCCGAAAGTAGGAAAAATCAGTAAAGTCTGAAAGTAGAAAAATGACCAATGACACAATGACTAATGACCAACCAAAATGATAAAGAACTTTATTAAAACTGCTTTTCGTACGCTCCTGAAAAATAAGGGGTTTACCGCCATTAACGTATTAGGGCTGGCGTTGGGACTTGCCACGTGTATGCTCATCGTTTTTTATGTGATAGATGAGTTGAGCTATGACAAGTTCAATATCAAAACTGATAGAATATACCGCGTCAACAGCGATATAAAATTTGGAGGTAGTGAAGGTTCATTTGCTGTTACACCTGCTCCGTTGGCTACCGCCTTTTTAAGTGAGCTCCCCGAAGTGGAACAAGTTGCACGGTTTAGGTCGTGGGGCGGTTTCCAGGTAAAAAAAGGAAATCAAAATCTTAGAGAGCATAGAGTGGTATATGCTGATGCTTCAATTTTTGACATATTTACTTTTCCAATGATTGCCGGTGATCCGAAAACTGCATTAAAGGATCCGCGCACGGTGGTTATTAATGAGAGCACCGCAAAAAAATACTTTAATGCTGCCAACGTTATTGGAAAAACATTAATTCTGAATGATAGCCTGCTTTATAAGGTAACCGGCGTTATAAAAGATATCCCTAAACAGGCACATTTCAATTATGATTTTTTCCTTTCTATGCAATCTCTTCCGGAAAGCAAGGAAAACAGCTGGGTGAGCAATAATTTCAATACCTATATTCTGCTCAAAAAAGGTGCATCTCAAAAATCGATGGAAGCTAAACTTCCAAAAATTGTGCGCGCCCATGTCGGCCCTCAATTGCAGGCCGTTATACATAAAAGCCTCGATGACGTTGAACGGGGCGGCGACTATATCCGGCTTAATCTTACCCCTTTAAATGATATTCATCTTCATTCAAACCGAGTAGCCGAACTCAATAATAATGGCAATATCCAATATGTGTATATCTTTTCGGCCATTGCGCTGTTTATATTGCTGATTGCTTGTGTAAACTTCATGAACCTGTCAACAGCGCGCTCATCAAACCGGGCCCGCGAGGTTGGCGTGCGAAAGGTACTGGGCTCGCCACGTAAATTTTTAATAGCCCAGTTTTTGTCAGAATCCATCCTGATTACCTTTGTCGCTACGGTCATTGCCGTTTTAGCCGCTTGGGTTCTACTGCCATTATTTAATCAAATGTCTGGAAAGGAGTTAGTGTTTACTCCGGGTACATTTGTATGGCTGGCCCCTGTGCTTATTGCTCTTGTGGTTGTGATCGGTTGCCTCGCCGGCTCGTATCCGGCTTTGTTTCTTTCTGCCTTTCAGCCGATAGACGTGCTTAAAGGAAAACTATCTTCTGGATTTAAAGGCGGATGGTTACGCAACTTCCTGGTTGTCTTCCAATTTTCTATTTCAATTTTTCTTATCATCGGCACGTTGGTTATTTATAACCAGCTTAAATATATCCAGCACAAAGATCTGGGTTATAAACGCGACCAGGTGCTTATTGTCCACAATGTTTACGCTATGGGTAAACAAACAAAAATATTTAAACAGGAGATTGAAAAATTTCCAAACGTGGTAAGTGCCACTTTGACTGGTTTTCTTCCTACTGAAGGTAATGGGAATAGCACAACCTTTTTCCAAGACCACACCATGGATTCAAAAAAAGCGCTCTCGACTCAGCTATGGTCAGTCGATGAAAAATACATACCCACACTGGGGATGAAAATAATCTCGGGACGGAATTTTTCTAAAGATATGTCTACCGATTCTGCGGCGGTGATCATAAACGAAACCGCAGCTAAGAAACTGGCCATGGCCGATCCCTTAAATAAGGTGCTGTATTACCCAGCCGACCGCTATGGAAAAATTATTAAACCAGTGCATATTGTTGGTGTGGTTAGGGATTTTAATTTCAATTCATTGCGTGAAAATATTACACCTGTGATATTGACCTATAGCGATGACTGGGGCGCTTTAGGTATCAAGGTAAAAACAGCGAATATCGCGGCTCTGATCGATCAGATAAAAGATAAATGGAAGACTTTTGCGCCAAGCGAGCAGTTTAATTATTCTTTCATGGATGCAGACTTTGACGCGGCCTATCGTACCGAACAACGTATCGGTACCATATTCATAACGTTTACCACATTGGCTATCCTCATAGCCTGCCTTGGCTTGTTCGGCCTGGCAGCTTACGCTGCAGAACAGCGCGTTAAAGAAATAGGTATTCGGAAGGTGCTGGGCGCTAATGTTTCAAAAATCGTTGGCATGCTTTCGATGGATTTTATAAAACTTGTGCTCATTTCAATTTTGATCGCTTCGCCTGTGGCCTGGTGGGCCATGCAAAAATGGCTGCAGGATTTTGCTTACCGGCAAAACATACAATGGTGGGTGTTTGCAGTTGCCGGTTTTGGAGCAATTATGATCGCTGTCGTCACCATAAGTTTTCAATCCATAAAAGCGGCCCTGAGTAACCCGGTTAAAAGTTTGAGAAGTGAGTAGGAAGAGGTTGGCAGTTGGCAGTGGCAATTTGCAGTTATAAAATAAAATAATGACCAATGACATAATGACTAATGACCAAATAACATGATAAGAAACTACATAAAAACAGCCTACCGGTCCCTTTTAAAAAACAAGGGCTTTACGATATTAAACGTTTTGGGATTGTCCTTAGGACTTGCAAGCTGTTTGCTTATTATTTTGTATGTAGTTGACGAATTAAGCTATGACCGCTACAATACCAATGCCGATAGAATATACCGTGTAAATGAAGACCTGAAGCTTGGTGAAAATAATGTTCTTTATGCCGTATGTATGCCGCCCTTAGCGCAGGCGCTAAAAAATGATTTCCCTTATGTGGAAAATGCGGTAAGAATAAAAAACGCTGGCTCAATGCATGTTAAAAAAGGAGCAACAAATATCCTTGAAACTAAAATAGCTTTAGCCGATCCCTCGCTATTTAATGTGTTTACACTGCCAATGATCAATGGGAGCCCTGCAACAGCTTTGGCCGAGCCAAACTGCGTTGTAATAACCGAAAGCATCTCAAAGAAATATTTTAACCGCACTAATGTTGTAGGTGAAACATTAAAGCTTAATGACAGCTGGTATAAAATTGCCGGCGTAATCCGGGATATACCAGCGCAATCGCATTTTAACTTCGACTTTTTTATATCAATGTCTTCGTATCCTGATAGCAGGTCGACCGAATGGCTACGAAGTGACTATAACACATATGTTTTATTTAAGGACGCAATCGATCATAAAAAACTTGAAACGGCTTTGCCAGCTTTTTTAAATAAATACAGCGGGGAACAAATGCAGTCGGAATTAAAAATGAGTATGGCCGCTTTTGAAAAAGGCGGAAGCTTCTTCAGGTTAAATTTAACGCCGCTAACTGATATCCACCTCAAATCTAATCGTACGGGCGAACTGGGGCCGAATGGAACAGTTCAATATGTATACATGTTTTCGGCTATTGCGCTATTTATCCTGTTAATTGCTTGCGTTAATTTTATGAACCTTTCAACGGCAAGGTCAGCAAACAGAGCCCGCGAAGTTGGTGTCCGGAAGGTGTTGGGATCTTCAAAAAAATATCTTATTGCACAATTTCTTACGGAATCAATTTTAGTGACTTTAGTTGCTACTATAATAGCCTTTATTACTGCCATAGCATTACTGCCTGCGTTTAATCAGTTATCAGGCAAAGAGATCGCTATTAATTCCCAAACACTTACATGGCTTATTCCTGTTTTGTTGGCTATTGTTTTGATCGTCGGCGCAATGGCAGGTTCGTACCCCGCTTTTTATCTTTCTGCCTTTCAGCCTATTGATGTATTGAAGGGCAAACTATCTGCCGGATTTAAAGGTAGCGGCTTAAGGGGTTTTTTGGTTATTATGCAGTTTTCGATATCTATTTTCCTTATCATAGGCACACTGGTTATTTACAACCAGCTAAATTATATCCAAACCAAAAATTTAGGGTATAACCGCAACCAGGTTTTGATAGTTCAAAACACTTTTGAATTAAATAACCAGGCAAAGGTTTTCAAACAAGAGATTAAACAATTACCAGGAGTAATAAACGCAACGCTAACAGGTTTTCTTCCAACATCTAACTGGAAGAATACCTCTATATTTTTTAAGGACGCCGCTTTTGATCAAAAGAAGGCGTTGTTCCCTCAAACATGGGAAGTCGACGAAGATTATATCAAAACATTGGACATGAAAATGGCTTCGGGCCGAAGTTTTTCAAGCCAGATGCTAACAGATTCATCCGGTATTATCATTAATGAATCTGCTGCGAAGTTTTTGGGACTTAAAGATCCGTTAAATAAGCCGCTATACAGGTCAAAAGGTGGTAAGCAAGATATATCAAACTCAAAGGAGTACCATGTTATAGGTGTTGTTAAGGATTTTAATTTTAGTTCTCTGCGGGATGTTATTAGTCCGGTAGTTTTAGTGCTGGCTCATAACACAGGGGCTTTAAGTATTCGTGTTAATACAAAAAACCTTCCGGCCTTGCTATCTCAAATGAAAGAAAAATGGAAGGCGCTTTCACCCAACGTACAAATGAATTTTTCTTTTATGGATCAGGATTTTGATGCTTCATATCGTACCGAACAACGGGTTGGGAAAATATTCATTGTGTTTACCTCATTGGCAATAATAATTGCCTGCCTGGGTTTGTTTGGCCTCGCCGCATATGCTGCCGAACAACGTACAAAGGAAATTGGGATACGGAAAATATTGGGTGCAAGCGTCGCTGTCATTGCCGGTCTGTTATCATTTGATTTTATAAAACTGGTATTTATCGCCATGCTAATTTCATTGCCTGCAGGATGGTTTTTAATGAATAAGTGGCTGCAGGATTTTGCGTACCGGGTAAATATACAATGGTGGGTTTTGGCCTTGGCAGGCTTTACAGCTATACTGATCGCTTTAATTACGATAAGTTTTCAATCCATAAAAGCAGCGTTGAGTAACCCGGTGAATAGTTTGCGAAGCGAATAGGGGAAGTTTGCAGTTGATAGCAGGCAGTTTGCCGTTGGAAAAAATAAATGGCGCCAAATGAACTAGTAGACCAATGAACAAGTGATCCAATAAACTAACATCATGATACTAAACTATATAAAAATAGCATGGCGCAACTTAGCAAAGCAAAAGTTGTATAGCCTTATCAACATTTCAGGGCTGGCTGTTGGGCTGGCTGTTTGCATGATGATAATGATGTATGTGGCTCACGAAATGAGCTATGACCGCTTCCATAAAAACGCCGACCGCATATTTACTCCCAATGTCCCGATGAGTTATGCTTCGGCGCCGCTCATCAAACAAAACCAGCCACTTGTTGAAGCTTATATGCGTACGCTGCCTTATTTTAACGAGAACCCTGTAGTTGTTAGTGATCCATCGTCACCCGCAAAGAAGTTTGCTGAAGATAAATTATTATTTGCCGATCCCGGTTTCTTTACTTTCTTTTCCTTTAAACTACTGTCAGGGTCAGCAAGCGATGTGCTGAGCAAGCCATTTACTGTTGTTTTATCAAGAGACATGGCTAAAAAGTATTTTGGCACACAGGACCCGATTGGTAAGACCTTAGTTATTAAAACCGATAGTGCCTATACTTACCAGGTTACCGGCGTTGCAGAAAACGCGCCATCAAATTCATCTATCAGTTTTAGTTTTGTTACCTCATGCCAAAGCCTGCTGGTTATGAAACAGGCCTCCAGGTATGGTGTTGGTCCGCAGCAAATGACTTACGGGACCTTTAATGTTTACCTGCAAGTAAAACAAGCAGCTGATACTGCCAGGCTGGTCAAAGGCATAGCTATGATGGCCAAAAAAAACAAGGTTTTTGATGAAGTTAAATTTTCTTTTACGGCACTGCCGGATACCCATTTGAAAAGCGGCGCCGGCGACTCTTCAAACATAAAATATCTTAAAATATTTCCGCTTGTTGCCGTTTTGATCTTATTGCTGGCCCTGGTAAATTATATGAGCCTTTCAACAGCCAGGGCTACGTTGAGAGCAAAAGAGGTAGGTGTCCGTAAAGTGTCAGGCGCAAGCCGTAAAACAATAGCCACACAGTTTTATGTGGAATCGGCATTGTTCACGGTTTTATCATTTGCGCTGGGTTACTTATTATGCTACTTAATCACACCCTGGTTTCTAAATATCATACAGCTTAAAATTGATAATTCGTTTTTTTATAGCCCGATAGTGTTAACACTTTTGCTTGGCTTATTAGTAATAACTGCGTTAATTGCAGGCAGTTATCCATCTTTGGTTTTATCGCGATTTAACCCGGTTGTAACTCTAAAGGGTAAAATGAGCAAACAGGCGGGCGGCATTACTGTACGCAAAATATTTACTACTCTCCAGTTCACCATATCAGTAGGATTGATCATTTGCGGCATAATTATCGACCGCCAGCTATATTATTTCAGGCATACGGACACGGGCATCAATAAGGATAATGTGATAATGATACCGATAGCCAACAGCCTGGGTGAAAATTACCCTGCATTTAAGCATGATATACAATCCCTTGGCGGCATAAGCAACGTTGCAACATCGCACTATGCCATGTTTAAAGGCATTGATATGTTTTATGTAAATGGCAAAACGAAGGATGAAAATGTTTGGATAGTGTCCGTTATAGCAAATTCCCAATTTATTACAACCCTGGGTTTAAAATGGAAATACCCTCCCGCCCCTAATACCGAACTGGCAAGCCGTAAAAAAATAATAATAAATGAAGCTGCAATAGGGCAGCTGCATCTTCCCTCGAATCCTATAGGCGCGTTTATAAAAACAGGCAATGAACAAATAGAAATAGCCGGCGTTTTAAAAAATTTCAACTTTTCGTCGATGGAATATGCCATTCAGCCAATGGCCCTCTCAATTATCAATGATACTAGTGCTTTTTATAAAAGACGCGGGTGCAACCTGTTCGCTAAAATTGAGTCACATACCAATATACCTGCACTTATCAATTCGATGCAGGGCATCTATAAAAAATATGATAGCGATGCGCCCTTCTCCTATACATTTATGGACGATGCTTTTAATGAGCAATACAAAGCCGAAGACAGGCTGGCTTCCATCTTCAGCATATTTACCTATATAACTGTTATTCTCGCTACGCTGGGCTTGTTCGGCCTTGCAGCCTTTACCATTGAGCAGCGTACAAAAGAAATAGGAATCCGCAAGGTTTTGGGAGCAAGCATAGCCTCTATCAACGCATTATTATCACAGGATTTTTTAAAGCTGGTTTTACTTGCGATAGTAATTGCTTCGCCAATTGCCTGGTGGGCCATGCATAACTGGCTTCAGGGTTTTGCCTACAGGATAACCATCTCCTGGTGGGTATTCGCAGCAGCAGGTTTTGTTGCCATACTCACTGCAATTATTACTGTGAGTTACCATGCTATAAGGGCAGCGATTGCTAACCCGGTGAATAGTTTGAGAAGCGAGTAGGAGCTACTGTTAAGCAATAGGGGTAAATAAATTCCGCCAATGCAGATCGGAATGCAACTTATTTCTCAAATCGGTAGTCTATTATAAAAAATCCAATGATCGTACTAAAATCTTGACTCATGTTAAAAAACTACTTAAAAATAACCTGGAGGAATTTACTCAGGCATAAAGCATTTTCCATAATAAATATCGCCGGTTTGGCCATTGGTATGGCCAGTTCGGCGCTTATATTATTATGGATACAGAACGAGGTGAGCTACGACCAGTTCCACGCAAAAAAGGATCGCCTGTATTCGGTTTATAACCGTTCTGTTTTTGATGGCAAGCTTTGGTGCTGGAATACTACGCCTAAGGTAATGGCTAAAACCCTCAAACAGGATTACCCGCAAATTGAAGAGGTGGCCCGCACGAGCAACAATAATTTCTTGTTTACCATTAACGATAAGCACCTGAATGTTCCCGGTTATTTTACCGATCCCGGGTTTCTGACCATGTTTAGCTTTCCGCTGGTTAGCGGAAATAAAAATACCGCGTTAAATAATATCAAAGACATTGTTATCACCCAAAAGTTAGCTAAAAAACTGTTTGGAAATGACAATGCAATGGGTAAAACTATAAAAATTGATAGCAACGCTTATTTTACAGTATCGGCTGTTATGCAGGATCTCCCCAACAATACGCAGTTTAAATTTGAGTACCTGATGCCTTGGTCGTACCTGAAGAAAATTGGGGGGGATGACACTGGGTGGGGTAATAATTCTATACAAACATGGGCGCTGCTTAAACCGGGCGTTACCGAGGCCGAAGCCAATAAAAGTATTGTAAATATAACCAGGTCACATTCCGAAATAAAGGATATTGACGTTTTTATACATCCATCCGGTAAATGGAGATTGTATTCTAAATTTGATCAGAAAGGAAAAATTTCAGGTGGGCGTATCGAAACCATCAGGATATTTTCGATGATAGCCGCATTTATCCTCATCATCGCCTGTATCAACTTTATGAATTTAAGCACGGCCCGGAGTGAAAAACGTGCAAGGGAGGTGGGTATCCGTAAAGTGGTAGGCGCTTTAAGAGGCTCGTTGATATCCCAGTTTTTAGGCGAATCTATTTTAATCGCGCTGATAGCCGGCTTGATCGCTATTGTGATTGTACAGCTTAGTTTATCCGGATTTAACCAGCTAACAGACAAGCAATTGTATATACCGTACAGCAGCCCCTCGTTTTGGTTTACAGCACTTTCATTTATTTTGTTTACCGGACTAATTTCAGGTAGTTACCCTGCGCTTTACCTGTCTTCATTCCGGCCTGTCAGTGTATTGAAAGGTACTTTCAAAGCCGCCAATGCATTAATTACGCCACGCAAATTACTGGTCGTAGTGCAATTTACATTTGCGGTGGTTTTGATCGTTTGCACCATAATCATTCGCCAGCAATTGCAGTATGCGCAGGACCGCGAAACCGGTTATAAAAAAGATAACCTGGTATATGTGATGATGACCGGCAATGTCGAAAAGCAATACGCACTGATAAAAAATGATTTGCTGGCCTGTGGTGCGGCCGCCGCGGTAAGCAAAACGAGCGCCCCGATTACCCAGGGCTGGAGTGATAGCTGGGATTTTATTTGGGACGGTAAGGACATGAGTAAAAAAATAGACTTTAATATGTTCAATACAGATGGCGACCTGGTGAAAACCATGGGACTTAAGCTTATTGCAGGTCGCGATATCGACGTTAAAACCTACCCGACCGATTCAGTGGCGATGATTTTGAATGAAACCGCGGTGAAGACTATGGGATTTAAAAACCCGGTCGGCCAGATCATTAAGCGGCCCAATGACGCTACGCATTTTACCAACTGGCATGTAATAGGTGTGGTTAAAGATTTTATCCTTCAATCACCATACGAACCTGTGAAGGCAATGATCATACAGGGCCCTAAATCGTGGTTCAACGTGATTCATTTTAAATTGAATAGCGCCCACACCACCGCCGGGAATTTAAAATTGGCAGAAAAAGTATTTAAAAAATATAACCCCGATTATCCTTTTGAATACAACTTCATTGATCAGGATTACGCTAAAAAATTCGGCGACGAGCAACGCATAGGTACACTGGCCAGCCTGTTTGCCGGTCTTACCATTATTATATCTTGCCTGGGCTTATTTGGTTTGGCGGCTTATATGGCCCAAAACCGTATAAAGGAAATAGGCGTGCGCAAGGTTTTAGGCGCATCGGTGGCAGGCGTCACTACCTTATTATCTAAAGACTTTTTGAAGCTGGTAATGATCGCATTCGTTATCGCCACGCCTATTGCCTGGTGGGCTATGCATAAATGGCTGCAGGGGTATTCCTACCGTATTTCGATAAGTATCTGGGTATTTATCCTGGCGGCTTTAATAACCATTATCATATCACTAATAACAGTCAGTTTCCAGGCTATTAAAGCGGCGTTGACCAACCCGGTGAAAAGTTTGAGGAGCGAATAGGAGTAGTGTGCAGCATAGCTTAAATCACTAATTCAATAATTGATTTACCATGATAAAGAACTATTTCAAAATTGCCTGGAGAAATCTAAAGAAGAACCGGCTATACGCATTCATAAATATTGCCGGCTTAACAATAGGTATTGTTAGCTGCCTGTTGATTGGTATTTATATCAAGCATGAACTGAGCTATGACCGGTTTAACGAAAATGCCGGCAGGATTGTACGCGTTACGATGGATTACGGGCATGGTGAGGCCCCGCAGAAAGTAGCTGTAACCGGCACAAAAGTAGGCCCGCAATTTAAACGGACTTTTCCCGCAGTAATGGATTTTGTGCGGCTCGAAAAGCGATCGGAAGTAGTGACTTGTAACAACCGCGTTTTTAAGGAAGGCAGTCTTTTATTTGCCGACCCTTCGTTCTTAAAAATATTCTCGTTTAAACTCGTTAGGGGCAATAAAACGACGGCTTTAAATGAACCCAATAAAATTATTATCACGCAAAGTATAGCCAAAAAGTATTTCGATAATGACGACCCCATTGGCAAAACTTTAAAGCTTAGCGACCAAAGCTTCATGGTTTCCGCGGTTGCCGAAGACGCGCGGACCAATTCGCAGATCAGGTTCGATTTTGTTGTCCCGTTTAGTAACTTGTCTGCCGCAAAAAGACCGGAGCAGTGGTACTCGGCTAATTATATTACCTATTTGCTGCTTAAGGACGGAGCCGACATTCAGCCATTGAAGACACAAATAAGCCGCTACATGTCCGACATCGGCAAAAATGAGCTAAAACTCCCGTCCGGTGAATACCTAACCTATCATTTAGAGCCATTAACAAGTGTTCATTTACATTCGAACCTTCCTAATGCGCCGGAACCAAATGGCAGCATTACCTATATTTATATTATGCTTATCGTAGCTGTATTGATATTGGTTATTGCCTGTGTTAACTATGTAAATCTGTCCATCGCGCAATCAGCGGGCCGGGGCGCCGAAATTGGTATCCGTAAAGTGATGGGGGCCGCCAAGCACCAGCTATTCAGGCAATTTATTGGTGAATCGCTTTTTGTGACGGCCATCGCCATTGCTTTGGCTTTTGGGCTCGCGTTTTTCTTATTGCCGCTATTTAACCAGGTATCAGGCAAGCAGCTCACGTCTGATAATTTACTTGACCCTGTTATTATAGGGAGCCTGATATTGTTAGGAACAATTATCGGCGTTGCCGCCGGAACCTATCCCGCTTTAATTTTATCAAACGTAAAATTAGCTAAGATACTGAAGTCGGGTTTTTCCTTTACATCCGGGCAAAACGTACGCAGGTCACTTATCATTTTCCAGTTTATCATTTCAATTTTTCTGATCGTAACTACCGTAATTATTCTTCAGCAATTATCCTATATCCGCAATAAGGATATCGGATATAACAAAAGTAACATAGTCGTTTTACCGGTAAGTTATAAAATGCTGCCGCAGGTTACCGGACTGAAAAAAGTCATTGGAAATATATTCGGCGTTGAAGGTGTTGCAACCGCAAACAACGAGCCTGTAAATGTAGAATGGGGCGACGCGATCCAAACAGCCGACGGCAAGGATATTTCGGTAAACGCCCTGCCGATGGATGAGGATTTCATCAAAACTATGCAAATAACGATCATTGCCGGAACTGACTATAACCAAACCGATGTTTTGCAAATTGATACAACCAATCAAAGTAAAAATTTCCGTTTCTCATTTATGCTTAACGAGTCTGCCGCGCGTGCGTTGGGATGGACGCCAGAGCAGGCCATTGGCAAGGAGTTGAAAAAAGGCTTCCCCGGACGTGTAAAAGCCGTGGTCAAAGATTTTAATTTCAAGTCCTTTCACGACCCGATCGGCCCGCTGTTGATATTTTTAGATCATTTTCAAACCCAAAACGTGTTTGTACGGATAAATGGAAATAATACAGCATCAATTATACCGGCGTTAGAAAAAATATGGAAAGAGCGTTTCCCCGGCAGGCCGTTTGAATATAAATTTTTAGATGAAGACTACGATGCCTTATACCGCACCGAGCAGCGTACTGCCGGAGTTTTTACAACGTTCTCTGTGTTGGCAATACTGCTTGCCTGCCTGGGGCTGTTTGCTGTTACTGCCTTCGCTGTTGTACAACGAACAAAGGAAATAGGTATCCGAAAGGTGCTTGGCGCGAATGTTTCGGGTATTATCCTGCTTATCTCTAAAGACTTTTTATACCTGGTGATTATTGCTGCCGCGATAGCTTCGCCGATTGCGTGGTATATATCCAATAAATGGTTGCAGGATTTTGCATACCGCATACATATTCACTGGTGGCTATTTGTTGGCGCTGGTATTGCCTGTTTAATTGTTGCCGGTCTCACGGTGAGCATACAGGCTTTCAAAGCGGCTATAGTTAACCCGGTGAAGAGTTTGAAGAGCGAATAGGAGAGGTGAAAGCTGAAAGGCAAAAGGCGAAAGGTTGTTTTTTCCAATTAGCGTAATTAACTTGAGGCGATGTCAATCTGTCTCATTGGGTGTCTCTTCTTAACTTTTGGTGGTAGTATCACAGCGTGCAAACCAAGTTAAAAGATAAGTGCCATGTTCATACTTTAAGAAAAATTTGTCTAAATTTGCATTAAAGCGGATGGATAAAATCTCCTTAAACATGTCATGACAACTTTAACTATACAAATACCAGATAAAGACCGGGACTTGTTCGAGAAACTTGCAGAAAGGCTTAATGGTAAAGTCATTAAAGCTGTTGAAGAACATGCGCAGCCGAATAGCGTTACAAAAAAGGCTATTGCCGATGCCAGATCGGGAAAAACCCAAAGGATCGAAAATCTTGATTTATTCTTCAAAAGTCTTTAATGTACGCTCTAAGTTTCACCAATAGGTTTGAAAAAGATTTAAAGCTGATCAAAAAACGATCTTTAAAAGACCTTAATCTTATTCATGGTTTTCTCAAAACGAATTGGCCATAAAAGGTACAACTGGTCTTCCCTCAAAATTTCGCGCTCATAAATTATCTGGAAACTATAAAGACAACTGGGAATGCCATATTAAGGCGGATTTGTTGATCATATGGATCGAAATTACCGGAGAAAACGAGATCATATTGGTAAGGGCTGGCAGTCATTCAGATCTTTTCTAACAGGATACGATAACATACCACCCCAAATAACGAAGAACCATTGAGTTATGTTTTTCACAATTAGTATAACTATTTTATGATCCGTGCAACCAATTGCATACCAACCGGGTCTATTAGTAAAACAATCGAAAAAAACATGAAAACCTACTTTTTACTATTAGCATTTGCCTGCCAGGGTTATTTGGCTTTGGGACAGGATTGGAATAAAACACCTTATGAAACCAAATCGTTAGCGAGCGATGCTATACGGGATGTATTCGTGAATACATCAGGCGCCAGCATTAGCGTTAGTGGCGCAAGCGGCGAAGCAGCAAGAGTTGAGATATTTGTACATGGGAACAATAACCAGGAGCTAACCCGCGAAGAAATTAAAAAGCGTTTGGATGCCGACTACGACCTGCAGGTTTCGGTAAGCAATCATGAAGTTCATGCTTCAGCGAAAAGAAAGCATGAAGGCGGCATAAACTGGGACTGGAGAAAGCAGCTGAGTATATCCTTTAAAATATATGTTCCGAGGCAGGTTGCAACACACTTAAATACCAGTGGCGGAAGTATACACCTGGATAATTTATCAGGCGATGAAAACTTTAGCACCAGCGGCGGCAGCCTGCATGTTGACCATTTAACCGGGGTGATAAAAGGCGAAACATCAGGCGGCAGCATACAGGTTTCAAACTCGGGCGATAATATCAATTTAGAGACCAGCGGTGGCAGTATCAGCGCAAGCAATTGCAACGGGAAGATCAAACTCGAAACATCAGGCGGCTCCCTGCATTTGGAAGGCTTGAAAGGTACGATCAGGGCCAATACAAGCGGCGGCAGTATCCAGGCGAGCAATATTGAAGGAGAGCTGATCACCGGCACATCGGGCGGAAGTGTTAATTTAACCCAAATGTCGTGCAGCCTTGAGGCCTCAACAAGCGGCGGCAGCATGAATGTTGAACTCAGCCACGTAGGCAAATATGTAAAGCTTGATGTCAGCGGCGGAAATGTAAATCTCAAATTACCTTTAAAGCAGGGCATGAATCTTAACATGTCTGCAAATAGGATAAATAATCCATTTAATATAAGCGGCTTTTCGGGTGAATGGGATAAAACCCATGTTAAAGGAAGCGTTAATGGCGGAGGGGTACCGGTAAATGTTGATGCCAGTGGGCATTTGGAGATTAGTTTTAATTAAGGTTTAGAATAGTTTTATTATTGAGTTAAGCGGTTTTGGTAGATATATCAGAACCGCTTTTTTATGCTTAGTAAACTTTTTTTATTTAAAATTCCGAAATCGTAATTCCGAATTCCGAAATCAAAAGCGGACTGTATCATAAACGAACACAGGGTGTTACACTTGCGAACAGTTGTAATTACATGAAAAATATAATCAATTGAATAACAATCATTTATCTAATTGGTATGTATTTTAAACCTATTATTGAAAAAATAGGCCGGTATGATCAAAAACTTTATCATTACAGCATGGCGAAACCTTAAGGGGAATAAGGTATTTTCATTTATCAATATTTTTGGCTTGTCGGTAGGACTTACCTGCTGTATGCTGATAGGCGCATATTTATACCAGGAATTAACCTATGATACGTATCCGGCGCAAGCCAAACAGCTTTACCGGGTGGCCCTGCATTCAAACGGCAACAATACCGCTGCAGATTTCCCCAGTGTCGACATTGCCGTAGGGCAGGGGATAAAAAGCGCGTTTCCTGAAGTGCTTGCCAGCACGCGCTTAAGCAGCAGGGGAAATGTATTTGTCAAATATGGGAATAACCAGTTTAAAGAAAGCAAAATCGCGCTTATCGATTCGAATTTTTTCCAGCTGTTTTCTATTCCCCTTGTTGAAGGCGATATAAAAACTGCCCTTAACGAACCTAAAACCATCGTGATAACCAGAGCGTTCGAAAAAAAATATTTTGGCGGTTCACCGGCCCTTGGTAAAGTGCTAAATGTGGGTAACGACCTGGTAAAAGTAACCGGCGTCATCGATAAGGTACCGGATAATTCGCATTTTCATGCCGATGCTTTTATGAGCATGATAACTTTTGTTACTCCGCGGGCAAAGCAAACCTGGAGCAACGTTGGTTACTTTACTTACGTTTTACTCGATAAAAACGCCGATCCAAAAAAGCTGGAGGCCCGGTTTCCGCAGCTGGTTGCCAAGTTTGTGGTGCCCGAGATACAGCATGATATGGGGGTTAGTATTGCAGAAGCCCAGAAATCTGTAAACTCATTCCTGTTCTTTTTGCAGCCGATCACCGATATCCATTTACATTCAGCCAGTAAATACGAGTTTGAGTCGAATGGGGATATCCATTACGTATATATTTTCGGCGCCCTTGCGGCATTTATCCTGCTGCTGGCCTGCATCAATTTTACCAACCTGTCAACCGCCAGCGCCGCTAAACGAGCGAAGGAAATAGGCATCCGGAAAGTATTAGGGTCAGCAAAAAATAAGCTGGTATCGCAGTTTCTTATCGAATCGGTTATGCTTACGTTTTTGGCTATGCTGTTTGCCATGGGCCTGGTTTACCTGTTACTGCCGTATTTTAATGATTTGTCGGGCAAACAGATAACTATCGGGTTCTTTTTGACCTACCGGGTTATATTACTTGAAATTGCTTTAACATTGTTTGTTGGACTTATCGCGGGTATTTACCCGGCGTTTTTCTTGTCATCCTTCCGGATCATTTCGATTTTAAAAGGCAACACCGGCACAGAGCCGGCAAACCGCGGCGGGCTGCGCAGCAGCCTCATCGTTTTCCAGTTCGGGATATCAACAGCGTTAATTATCGCAACATTTATCGTTTACCAGCAGCTTTATTTTATGCAAAATAAAAAGCTTGGGTACGATAAAAACCAGGTTTTGGTAATAAACGACACCAATGTACTTGGGAATAATATCGATGCTTTTAAACAGCAGCTTTTGAATGACAACCGGGTGGTTAATGCAACCATATCAGACAATGTACCGGGTTATAATAACATGGGCGGCACGGAGATTTATGCCAGTGACATTGCCAATAAAGGCACCCGCACCCAGCTGCAGACGGGTATTTACTGGATCCAAAACTCATACATCCCGACATTGGGCATGCAACTTGCAAAGGGGAGGAATTTCTATCCCTCAGCCCCGGCCGATTCGGCGTCTGTCATCATCAACGAGGCGGCCGTTCGCGACCTGGGTTTCGGTAATACCGACCCGTTGGGTAAAACAATTATACGTTCGGGCCAACGCCACTATACCATAGTTGGCGTGGTAAAGGATTTTCACTATACATCGGCAAAGCAAAAGATCGCTCCGTTGATGATGCTGGCATCAAACAACAGCAAAGGCTCAATAATCGTAAGGATAAAAACGGCGGATGTACATCATTTGATAGACGATATTAAAAACCAATGGAACGCCTACCATGCGGGGGCGCCGTTCAGCTATTCCTTCCTCGACGAGCAATTTGCCACCCTATATAATTCCGAACAGCGTACGGGCCAAATATTTACCACCTTTTCGGTTATAGCGGTTATTATTGCCTGCCTGGGTTTATTTGGCCTCGCAGCATATATGATAAGGCAGCGGATTAAAGAAATTGGCATCCGGAAGGTATTGGGCGCTTCTGCCGGGAGCATTACCGTCATGTTATCAAAAGAATTTTTAAAGCTGATCATTATCGCTTCGCTTATCGCATTCCCGGTAACCTGGTACGCCATGCACAAATGGCTGCAGGATTTTGCCTATCGTATAACCATACAATGGTGGGTATTTGTAGTAGCGGGCTTAATCGCCTTACTGGTTGCGGCGGTTACAATTAGCTACCAGTCGATAAAAGCGGCATTGGCAAACCCCGTGAAGAGCCTCAGAAGCGAATAAGAAGAGTTGGCAGCGTGCAGTAGCAGTTGGCAGTTAAAAAATGACTAATGATTAAATAAAATGATAAAGAATTACTTAAGGAGTGCGCTTCGAAACATCAAACGACACCCGTTTATTTCATTCATCAATATATTCGGTTTGACAGTGGGTTTAACCTGCTGCCTGCTTATTTTGGCCTATATCATTAAGGAGCGCAGCTATGATAAATCCAACAAAAATGCCAACGATATTTATAGGGTAACGCGGATATTCTATTCCGGCCCCAATGTAGAGAGTCTGCATTTGAGCGCTGTAGCACCGCCATTTGGCCCTTTACTGCAAAATGCATTTCCGGATATTAGAAAAGTAACGCGCGTACTGCCAAATGGCACCACGCCGCTACGGTACAAGGATAAGCTGTTTAATGAAAACAATGCTTTTTTTGCCGATGAAAACTTCTTTGACTTTTTCAGCCCGCCTGTTATAAAAGGAGATGCGCACAAGGCCCTGCTCGACCCTTATACCGTTATGATGACCGAAGCGGTCGCCAAAAAATATTTTGGCGATACCGACCCGATGAATAAAACTGTGTTATTGGACAATAATAAGCATGAGTTTAAAGTAACGGGCATTTTTAAACCATTTCCGGCAAACTCACACATGCACCCCGACATTTTAATGTCGTTCAATACATTAAAGGATCCCGTTATTTATGGCGAAAAACAATTAGCTACTAATTTCGGAAATAATGCATTTTATACGTACTTGCTTTTTCCAAAAAAATATAATATAAGCAGAATTGAGGGCCAGTTACCGAATTTCCTCGACAAATATGTTCATCTGCCAGGTATGCCAGGCAATTTGAAAACACATCAGGCCACCAAACTCACTATTCAGAAACTAACAGACATACACCTGCGCTCGCACCTGGATGATGAAGTGGAAGAAAACGGGGATATTGTCCGCGTTTATATCTTTTCGGCCATTGCATTATTTATCCTGCTGATTGCCTGTATCAACTACATGAATTTGTCAACCGCGCGTTCAGCCTTAAGAGCAAAAGAAATAGGCATCAGGAAAGTAATAGGCGCACAGCGTAAAGAGATCATCGCCCAATTTTTAAGCGAATCGGTATTGATCACCCTGGTTTCGCTGTTGCTTGCTGTGATATTGACGGTTTCTGTATTGCCTTTTATCAATCATTTATCAAACCAGGCCTTATCTGTTGGCAGTTTGCTGCAATGGCCCATTTTGTTATCGCTGCTTGCTGTTCCGTTTGTAGTGGGCATCATAAGCGGCATATACCCGGCTTTGTTTATGTCATCGTTTCTTCCGGTTAAAGTGTTAAAAGGCATGCTCAAGGTTGGGTCGGGCAACCTTTCATTCAGGAAAGTCCTGGTCGTACTGCAATTCTCCATATCAATCATTTTAATCATAGCCACCACGGTGGTTTACCGGCAATTACAGTATGTACAGAGCAAGTCACTGGGCTTTAACAAGGACTTTGTTTTAACAACACAATATACGCGCTTATTGAACAAGCAATATGAGGCTTTTAAGAGCGACGTAATGAAAAACAGCGCTATAAAAGATATGGGCAGGTCATCGCGTATTCCAACCGGACGGTTACTTGACGACCAGGACGCCAAAGTGTTGCAGGACGGCTCAATGCAGCCAATCAAGGTGGATCTGAAATTTATCACTACCGATTACGGTTTTATCCCTACTTATGGTATGCAGATGGCAGCCGGCAGGAATTTCTCAAAGGAATTTCCAACCGATACAACCAACTATATCATTAATGAAGCTGCAGTACAGGCGCTCGGTTGGAAAACGCCGCAAAATGCGTTGGATAAGGACCTGGCCTATGGAGGCATCAAAGGAAAGGTAATTGGCGTGGTTAAAGATTTTCATTTTGAATCGCTGCATCAAAAGATCATTCCTTTATTATTTCAACTACCCGGCCAGGGCTTTTATAACCGGTTATCGGTAAAGATCGACGGGCGCAATGTACAGTCGGCTATCAGCACCATTCAAACCACCTGGCAAAAATATCTGCCCGAAACACCTTTTGATTTTACTTTTTTAGATTCGAAATTTAACCAATTGTACCAAAGCGAGCAGGAGCAGGGCAGGCTGTTTACCATATTCTCGTGCATCGCTATTTTTATAGCCTGCCTGGGTTTATTTGGTTTATCTGCCTTTACAATCACTCAAAGGGTTAAGGAAATTGGCGTGCGTAAAGTGCTTGGCGCGAGTATTCCGCAAATTGTTACCGAACTATCAAAGGATTTTATGGTGCTGGTGTTGATAGCTGCGCTAATCGCATTCCCGATAGCCTGGTATTGTACTACTAATTGGTTTCTCATAAAATTTGCGTTTCACGTCGGTATTGGCTGGTGGGTATTTGTAATGGCGGGAATCATCGCGTTGATCATCGCTTTTGTGACGATAAGCTTTCAGTCAATTAAGGCTGCATTGGCAAACCCGGTGGAGAGCTTGAGGAGCGAATAGGAGTAAGTGGCAGTTTGCAGTTGCAAGCTGGCAGTTAAAAATGACTAATGACACAATGACTAATGACACAATGACTAATGACCAAATAAAATGATAAAAAACTACTTCAAAATTGCATTCCGGGGCTTTTGGAAACATAAGCTGTTTACACTGATAAATATTATCGGTTTATCGATCGGCATCAGTGCCGCACTGGTTATTTACCTGATCGTTCACTTTGATTTTACTTTCGACAAGTTTCATAAGGATAGTGATCGTATTTACAGGGTGGTCAGCAATTTTTCATTCCAGGGCGAAAAAGGGTACAACAGCGGAATATGCGGCCCATTGCCGGAGGCAGTTAAAAGCCAGGTAACAGGAGTAGAAGTAGCGGCGCCATTTTATACCTTGTACGGCCCGAATGTATTTATCCCGGGCAAGGGAAATGTTCCGGTTAGATTTAAAAGCCAGGAAAATATGGTTCTTGCCAGTCCCGGGTATTTTAAAATATTCAATTATAAATGGCTTGCCGGTTCTCCTAAAAATGCGCTTAGTGCGCCCAACCAGGTTGTGTTAACATCTGAACAGGCCAAAAAATATTTCTCATCATTGCCCTATAGTCAAATGATTGGCAAAATAGTCACTTACGATACGATAAAAACAACAGTTACCGGGGTGGTAGAGTCGTTCACCGAAAATACTGATTTTACCTTTCATGATTTTATATCATACAGTACAGGCACCGTAAATAAGGACCTGATAGACCAGATGCAGCTAAAGGAATGGGAAAGCACAAATTCGGCATCGCAGCTTTTCGTTAAGTTATTGCCCTCGGCAAATGTTAGCCAAATTGAAAAACAACTGAATGATATACTTAAAAAGAACAGCCCGCCCAAGCCCGAAAGCAAAGGCAATACGCACGGGTTTAGTTTACAGCCTTTAAATGATGTCCATTTTAACGAACGTTATGGAGACTTTGATAACGGCCGTATTGCCAGTAAAACCACATTGTATGGGTTACTAATAATAGCCGCATTTCTTTTGCTGTTAGGTTGTATCAATTTCATCAATTTAACCACTGCCCAGGCCACACAACGTGCAAAAGAAATAGGTATCCGTAAAACCATGGGAAGCAGCCGCGCTCAATTGGTCATCCAATTTTTAAGCGAAACATTTTTGATAACGCTTGTAGCCGTTATTATTTCGGCGGCATTAGCGCCTGTAATTTTAAAGCTTTTTGCGGATTTTATTCCGGCAGGTATTAAGGCAAATATCTTTTCACAACCCAGCCTGATATTATTCTTATTGCTATTAACTATGGTGGTAAGCGTTTTATCTGGCTTTTATCCCGCAGTGATGTTGTCGGGATATAAACCGGCTATGGTGCTTAAAAACCAGGCTGCATCCAATAGTAGCAAAACACGAAATGCGTGGCTGCGTAAATCACTAACGGTTACTCAATTTGTTATTGCGCAATTTTTCATCATGGCAACCGTACTGGTGAGCAAGCAAATTTATTACGCATTGCATAAGGATATGGGCTTTAAAAAAGAAGCTATAATTATTATAAATTCCCCGTGGAAAAACCGGGTGGCCAGTAAAAATCAGGTGTTTTTAAATAAGCTGCGGTCTATGCCGCAGGTTGATATGATTAGCGTTGGCAATGCGCCACCGTCTTCAGGGAATACCAATTCAACCATTGTAGTATATAGGGATGGAAAGAAGGAGGTTAAAACCGAAGTGTTCCTGAAATTCGGAGATGAAAATTACATCCCATTGTATAAAATCAAACTAATCGCAGGGCGTGGACTGCAGCCGGGCGATACTTCGAAATCAGTTGTCATCAACACAACTTATTCTAAAATACTCGGCTTTGAGTCTCCGCGCGAGGCACTCGGAAAAATGCTGAACAATTTTAACGGAACCAAAAACCTGAAAGTTGTGGGCGTAGTGGCCGATTTTCATCAAAAATCACTGCACGAGCCGATCAAGCCGTTAGCTATATTTACAAGCACCAATAACTATCAAAACGGCACGTTCCACATTTCCTTAAAACCGCAAACTTCCGCCGGTGATGAATGGAAAACGGCGATAGCAACGATTGGAAAATCGTGGAAAGAAATTTACCCCGATGATGATTTTGAATATCATTTTTTCGATGAAACGATTGCTAAATTTTATGAGAAAGAGCAGCATACCTCAACTTTGCTCACCTGGGCAACGGGCTTATCCATATTTATCAGCTGTCTTGGACTATTAGGGTTAGCTATTTATACCACCAACCAGCGCACCAAAGAAATAGGCGTGCGGAAAGTACTGGGCGCTACAGTTTCGCAAATTGTAACACTGCTTTCAACTGAATTGGTGCTGCTTATCATCCTTGCATTTGTAATTGTAACTCCTATTGGCTGGTGGGCCATGAATAAATGGATGCAGGGATTTGCTGACCGCACATCCATCAGTTGGTGGATATTCGCGGCAAGCGGCGCCGGAATGCTTTTGGCGGCTGTATTTACGTCAAGCTTTCAAACGGTTAAAGCGGCGATTGCTAATCCGGTGAAGAGCCTGAGATCGGAATAGAGATTAGAGGTTGGAGGTTAGAGATTAGTTTGATCCGGAAAAAATGACTAATGACACAATGACTAATGACCAAACAAGATGATAAAAAACTATTTTAAAATTGCCTGGCGTAACTTATGGCGCCATAAACGGATGACAGCTATCAATGTGGCCGGCCTGGGAATAGGCATGGCTGCTACTGTGCTTATTGTGCTGTGGGTGCAAAATGAGTTGAGTTTCGACGGATTTCAGCCTGACTCAGAAAATATTTATCGTACGAAGGTTAGCCTGGCCGTGTCGCCGCATGAAAACTGGTTATGGGAAACATCTCAATATGTATTGGGCGTACATGCCTTAAAAGAAATACCGGAAATAGAAAGCCTGGCCCGCATTCAAGCAAATACTTACGATGATTTGAATTTTCATTATAACGGAAATTTAATTACGGAAAAGAAATCGGCATACGTTGACGATCAGTGGTTCAGAATGTTCCACTATGACTTTTTAGAAGGCTCGTCAGATCCCTTTTTGAGAAATCCATTTAGTTTGATATTGACAGAATCTGCTGCAAAAAAATACTTTGGCCAACAGGATGCAATTGGAAAAATATTAAAATTGGATTCGGTGGGTTACCAGGTACAGGCTATTGTAAAAGATAACCCTTCAAATTCCAGTTTTCAGTTCAATGTGTTAATTCCTTTATCCGCAAAATTGACCAATCCAAAAGAAAAAAAGAACATTTTAGGGTGGGGACAATATGGCTTTATGACTTTTATGAAGCTTAAGCCAGGCGCGGATATCAAACGGGTTTCGGCCAAACTAACACAAATAGTGAAAGTAAACCGGCCTGGAATAAAAACAACCGCCAGTTTCACGCTCGTTAAATTGAAAGATATTCATTTCGAAAACGACCTGATGCAGTCAAGTGTTATTCATGGTAACCAAAAGGTCGTAAAAGTATTTATTGTGCTGGCTGTCTTACTGCTGATTACCGCTTGCATTAACTATGTAAATTTAACTACCGCAAGGGCCAGCATACGATCAAAAGAAGTAAGTATCCGGAAAGTGGTAGGGGCCGGCCGTTCACATCTTTTTGGCCAGTTTATGTCTGAATCTGTACTGGTAAGCATATTGGCGCTGCTGTTTTCTATTTTGTTGGTCCAAATCACGCTACCCTGGTTCAGTGTTTTCACCGACAAGCAATTTTCAAATGCTTTAACCTCGCCGGTAATGTGGAAAATTGCCGGAATAACCCTTATCGTTGCATTTCTGTTAAACGGACTTTACCCCGCTATTTTACTGTCATCGTTTCATCCGTTGAACGTTTTCAGAGGCAAGGCGCTGTTGAATTTTAAAGACAAAACACTACGAAAATCGCTTGTGGTTACTCAGTTCACCATTTCAGTGGTATTGATTATCGGTACACTTGTGATTTTTTTGCAATTAAGATTTATGGAAAGAGTTGATTTGGGCTATAATAAATCCCAGGTCTTCACTTTTTCGTTGCCGTGGAAATTATTGGGTTTTGACAATAAAAAAAACGAGGCTTTTTTAAATACGATAAAAAACGAATTTCGAAAGCAAAGCGCAGTGGCAGATGTTTCGATGGCTAATGCTCCAATAGTTGATTTTAAAGGTTCCAGTTCCGGTGGCTTTGATTGGGAAGGGCGTCCAAAGGATTTTAACCCGGGCGTTGCGCCATTGCAGGTTGACCAAAATTTTGGTAAAATGATGCAGTTGAAAACAGTCCGGGGAAGATGGTTCAATTCTGAGAGGTCAGATCAGCATAATGTTTTACTTAACGAAACCGCTGTTCAATTACTTCATATCCAACAACCGGTAATAGGTACGCGATTTATACACCAGGGGGATACGGGGAAAATAATCGGGGTATTAAAGGATTTTCATTATCAAAGCCTGCATGATAAAATAGGGCCTGTGATTGTTGCGGAAGAACCCGGTGAGGAATACAGCTTTTATATTAAAACTTTTCCGAGGAACAACCAGGCGGCTATCTCTGCAGCAAACCGTATATGGGAAAAATTTGCACCTGGAGAATCCTTTATCTTTAATTTTTTGGACGAAAAATATAACAGCCTGTACAAAGCAGAGCAGCAGTCTGCGCTGCTAATTACCCTGTTTGCCGCTATCGCAATTTTTGTTTCGGCACTCGGTCTGCTGGGCCTAGCAGCATTTGCCGCCGAGCAAAAGGTTAAAGAAATAGGGATAAGAAAAGTATTGGGCGCCAGTATACAGCATATCGTGTCGCTGTTATCAATTGATTTCATCAAAATGGTAGTCATCGCCAGCCTGATCGCTTTCCCGATCGCATGGTGGGCCATGAATAAATGGCTTCAGGATTTTGCTTACAGGATAAGTCTTTCGTGGTGGATATTCGGCGGGGCGGCAGGCATAGCTTTGATCATCGCGTTGATTACCGTTAGCTTTCAATCGATTAAAGCAGCGGTGGCAAACCCGGTGAATAGCCTTAGGAGCGAGTAGGCAGTTGCAGCAGCAGTTGGCAGTTTAAAAACTGAACAACTAATAACCAATGACACAATGACTAATGACCAATAAATCATGATAAAAAACTATATAAAAATAGCCTGGCGCAGTTTGACGAGACAAAAACTTTACAGCCTGATCAACATATCGGGGCTGGGTATTGGCTTAGCCGTTTGTATGCTGATTATGCTGTACGTAACACACGAGCTGAGCTACGATAAATTTCATGCGAATGCGAAGCGAATATTTGCCTTAAATGAACATATAAAGATGGGCACGCAGGAAATTAACATGGCTTATACAAGCTACGCCAGCGGCCCGATAATAAAGCAAAGCATACCCGGTGTGGCCGGTTATATGCGTACACGAAAACCATTTAAAGACGTAGTAATTGAAAGCCCTATATTGGCAAATACTAAATTTTCGGAGAGCAAAATATTTTTTGCCGATGCTGACTTCTTTAGTTTTTTCTCGTTCAGATTGCTGTCTGGAGGTGTATCAAATGTGCTTAGCCAACCGTTTTCGCTGGTCATTACGCAGGATATGGCTAAGAAATATTTTGGCAACGAAAACCCCATAGGTAAAACGCTGAAAATTAAAACTGAGGACACCTACCAGTATACTGTAACCGGTGTCGCCGAAAATGTGCCTTCAAATTCCAGCATCGACTTCAATTTCCTGGCATCTAATGCAAGCCTAAAGTTGATGCGCGAAGCCAAGCCCTTTCTTGAATCGCAGCTTGTTCAGGGCGGTGCATTCACCACCTACCTGCTTTTAAAACATCCACAGGATTCAATGCCGGTGCATCGGGCGGTTCAATCATTCATAAACGGTAAACCAGGGCCAAAAGATGACAAGTTCCAACTTATCCCGTTAACCGATATGCATCTTAACACCAGCGGTGATTCGTCCAACACCAAATACCTTAAAATATTTCCGCTTGTGGCGGGTTTGATATTGCTGCTCGCTTTGGTGAATTATATGAGCCTGTCAACCGCCCGCTCCACTTTGCGGGCTAAAGAAGTGGGCGTGCGGAAAGTAAACGGGGCTAGCCGGATGTCGTTAGCGGCGCAGTTTTATATCGAGTCCGCTCTTTTTACGTGTTTATCCTTTATACTCGGATACATGCTGTGCTATCTCTTTAAACCATGGTTTTTAAACATCCTCGAGTTAAAAATTGACACCTCCTTTTTGTACAGTTCGCCGGTGCTTTTGATCTTATCCGGGTTATTGCTTATAACCGTCTTAATTGCGGGCAGCTATCCTTCGATAGTTTTATCAGCCTTTAAGCCCGCGGTTACCCTTAAAGGGAAGATGAGCAAGCAAACAGGCGGCATCGCGGTCCGTAAGGTATTTACCACTTTCCAGTTTGCCATTTCGGTAGGATTGATCATTTGCGGTATAATAATCGACCGTCAATTATACTATTTCAGGCATACCGATACAGGCGTTAGCCGCGAAAATGTGGTGATGGTGCCCATCACTAACAGCTTCGGAAAAAACTATCAAAGTTTTAAACATGATGTTTTAGCCATAGCAGGCGTAAGCCAGGCCGCCACAGCACATTATCCGATGTACAAAGGCTACGATATGTTTTTTTTACACGATAAAGTTAAAAAAGAGGATATGGCTATGCCGGTGTTGTCTGTTGATAGGGCATTCATCCCCACCCTAAATATCAATTGGAAAATACCGCCGGTATCTGATGATATCATAACCATGCCAAATAAGGTGGTGATCAATGAAACGGCTATATCGAAACTGGGTTTACCGGCCAACCCGATCGGAGAAATTGTTGACTTTGGCGGCAAACAGCAATACCAGGTAGTAGGCGTGACTAAAAATTTTAATTTCAGCTCATTGCAAAGTACCATAGGCCCGTTATGTTTATTTATAGCGAAGGACACCGTTGCCGACTGGGGTGTATCCGGTGGGTGCCTTTTTGCCAAAATAAAACCGCATACCAATTTGCCAACAGTTATATCAGCTATTGAAACCACTTATAAGAAGTATGACCATGAGAAGCCGTTTAGCTATACGTTTATGGATGATGCTTTTAACGCGCAATACAAAGCCGAAGATAAGCTGGCGTCTATATTCACCCTGTTTACAGGGATAACTATTTTGCTGGCTACGTTGGGCTTGTTTGGCCTTGCAGCGTTTACGATAGAACAGCGCACAAAAGAAATCGGCATTCGCAAAATACTGGGGGCAAGCCTGTCGGCCCTGGCTGCTATGTTGTCCGGCGATTTTTTAAAGCTGGTGTTGCTGGCCATCCTGGTTGCCTCGCCATTTGCCTGGTGGGCAATGCACAGCTGGTTACAAGGTTTTGCTTACCGGATAACAATGCAATGGTGGATGTTTGCCGCTGCCGGTGTTTTGGCCGTTTTGGTAGCGGTAGTAACGATCAGCTATCATGCGGTAAGGGCGGCTATAGCTAACCCGGTTGACAGTTTGAGAAACGAGTAGGGAAGAGTGGGCAGTTTGCAATAGCAGTTGGCAGTTTAAAAATAGAAGCGCAAACTGCTTACTAATAACTGCAAACTTTCTTTCAAATTGCATCATAACCGAACATACACTGTTACACTTACGAACATGTTCGTATAATGAATATTATTGTAATACACTGATTTTTAATATTTTAACCATTTGGTATGTATTTAGAAGCAACCAAGTGACGCAATTATGAGGCGGGTTAACTGATTTTGCAGTTAATTAAGGAAAGGGGAATATTAATTCACTAAGTCACTAATTCACTAAATCAACAATTGAATTACTCATGATAAAGAATTACTTTAAAACCACCTTGCGCAGCCTGTTAAAAAACAGGTCGTACAGTTTTTTAAATATTGCGGGTTTGGCAATTGGCATTACCTGCGCGTCGCTGATATTTTTATGGGTGCAGGACGAAATAACCTTTAATCATAACTTTAAAAAATGCGATAACCTGTATACCATTTGGGAAAACCAAACCTACGAAGGCAAAATATCCACGTTCCGTGCTACGCCGGGGCCAATGGCTAAAGTGCTTACCGCCGAGATACCCGGTATAAAACGGGCGGCAAGGATGGATGGGGGTGGCACCCAATTGTTTGCCCTGGGCGACAAAACCATAAATGAGGCCGGCAATTATGCCGATCCCGAAATATTTTCGATGCTCGATTTGCCTTTTGTAAAAGGCAATGGTACCAATGCTTTCAGGCAATTGCACTCCGTGGTCATTAACGAAACCATGGCCAGGAAGTTTTTTGGCGATGCCAATCCGATGGGAAAATCGTTAAGGGTAAATAACGAACAGGATTATACCGTTACCGGCGTGTTTAAGGATCTGCCTAAAAACTCCACCTTCCAGTTTCAATGGCTGGCGCCGATGGCAAATATTGATCATAAACAATTCTGGATGGACATTTGGGGTGCTAATTGGGCCCGTACCTATGTGGAACTGGCCCCGTCAGCAAACCTAAACGCTGTAAACCAAAAGCTAAGCCATTATATTGCTTCAAAAACCAAAAAAACCAATACGACTGTTTGTTTCCTTTTTTCGATGAACGATTGGAACCTGCACAGCAATTTCACCGATGGCAAAATGAATGGCGGCAGGATACTATATGTAAAGATATTTTCATTTATTGCCTGGATCATCCTGTTAATTGCCTGCATCAATTTCATGAACCTTTCAACCGCACGGTCGGAGCAAAGAGCAAAAGAAGTCGGCGTGCGCAAAGTGATGGGCGCCGGGAAAGGTAAATTAATAGGCCAGTTTATCAGTGAGGCAATGATCATGTCATTTATCGCTGTCCTGGTGGCTGTAGGGTTAATTTATTTAGCCCTGCCTTCATTCAATAACTTAGTTCAGAAGGAATTGTCTGTGGATATTTTCACCATTTCGCACTTGTTGTATTTGATTACAATAAGCCTTGTAACAGGTTTATTTGCAGGTAGTTACCCGGCATTTTATCTTTCTTCGTTTAACCCGATAGCTGTTTTAAAAAATATCAAAATTAAATCCAGTGTCCGGTCGGGCTTCGTAAGGCAGAGTTTGGTCGTTATCCAGTTTTCTGTTTCCATTATCCTTATTATCGGTACCGTAATTATATACCAGCAAATTCAGCATGTAAAAAACAGGCAATTGGGTTATAATAAGAATAACCTGGTTTATGTCATCCTGCAAGGAAAGCAAGCCGGACATTTTACAAGCATTTATAATGACCTTAAACAATCGGGAATTGTAGAGAACGCGGCGTTAAGCGACAATCCTGTATTACAAATAGGGAACAATACCGACAATTATTCGTGGGATGGTAAAGACGCTACAAAAAACCCGCTGATCAGCTGGCAAAATGTAAGCCCGCAGTTTATTTCAACTATGGGGATGGGGCTTGCTGCTGGCCGGGATTTTAATGTTAATTCAACCCTGGACAGTAATCATGTGATCATCAATGAAGCTTTGGCCAAACAATTAGGTAAACAGGGTCAGATAGGCGGAATTATCAGGGAAGGCGGTAAAAAACCGTTCACCATAACGGGTATCGTTAAGGACTATTTATATAATGACATGTACGGCGCGGCTGCACCGCTTTTATTATACAATCGCCCGGCAGAAGCCAGTGTTTTAAGTATCCGGTTTAAGCCGGGCGTAAATATGCAGAATGCATTGATTAAGGCAGGCGGCATTGTAAAGGCTGATGCTCCCGGTTATGCTTTTGATTACCAGTTTATTG
Organism: Mucilaginibacter sp.; assembly: GCA_028288025.1. Lineage (GTDB taxonomy): Bacteria > Bacteroidota > Bacteroidia > Sphingobacteriales > Sphingobacteriaceae > Mucilaginibacter. The sequence goes on from JAQBOM010000023.1 coordinate 84,089, forward strand.
ACCAGGACTTTGACCAATTATTTAAAACAGAAACATTAACGGGCCAGCTTGCCGGCATTTTTGCATCGCTTGCCATATTTATATCGTGCCTGGGTTTGTTTGGGCTGGCCGCGTACACCGCGGAGCGAAGGATAAAGGAAATTGGCATACGCAAAGTGCTGGGTGCGTCGGTTTATGGACTCGCCGGACTACTCTCGAAGGACTTTTTGAAGCTTGTGACAATATCATGTGTGCTGGCGTTCCCGATTGCATGGTGGGCAGTAAACAACTGGCTGCAAAGCTACCAGTATCGCATCACAGTGCAATGGTGGATATTTGTCCTGTCAGGTTTAACATCGTTGTTCATCGCTTTGGCTACAGTGAGTTTCCAGGCGGTTAAAGCGGCGTTAATGAACCCTGTGAAGAGTTTGAGGAGCGAGTGAATAGTCAATGGTCATTAGTCATTTTAAAAAGTGCAATATGATAGCTGACTGATAACCGATGACCAAATAACACCAATGACACAATGACCAATGACGCGAAGCAAATGACTAATGACCAAACAAGATGATAAAGAATTATATTAAAATAGGGTGGCGAAATTTACAGCGTAACAAAGCTTATACCGCCATAAGCGTAACCGGCCTGGCATTAGGTATTGCCTGCGGAATATTGATATTTACGCTGATCAGCTATCATTTGAGTTTTGATAATTTCCATCACAATGCTGATCGCATTTATCGCTTTTATACCGAATGGCATGATGATGGCGTTGGTCAGTCCCCGGGAACGCCACAGCCGTTAGGAAAGGCTTTTCGCACTGAATTTGCAATAGGCGAAAAGACGGCAAGGATAATAAGTTTTCACAATAATTTGATTACTGTTACAAAAGGTAATGAACTCAAAAAGTTTAATGAGGAAGAGGGCGTAGCTTTTACAGAACCCGACTATTTTAATATCCTGAACTTCCCGCTGATAAAAGGAGATAAAAAAACCGCGCTTGTACATCCAAATGAAGCTATCATCACGCAAAAAGTAGCTTACAAATATTTCGGCAATGATAATGCCATCGGGAAAGTGATCCGCCTCGATAATAAGGTGAGTTTTACAGTTGCCGGCATTTTAAAGGATTTTCCAAACAATACCGATCGCAGGCAGCAGGTGTATGTATCGTATGGCAACATGGATGAATATACCGATAAACGGCGTGAGCAGAACTGGGGTGGCGTATTTAGCGGGTGCGAGGCTTTCACGCTCCTTAAACCCGGCGTTACTTTGGCCAGGGCCAACGAAGCGTTAAAGGGAATGATAAAAAAACACTACACCGGAAGAGACTTACAAGTATGGAATTTTAAACTTCAACCGCTGGCGGATATTCATTTTAACCCGAAATTGGGTGGTTATGCCGATCAAAAATATTTATGGGCCTTGTTTTTTATCGGCCTGTTCCTGATCGTCACTGCATGCGTTAATTTTATCAACCTGGCAACCGCGCAAGCGCTTAACCGGTCGAAAGAGATCGGCATCCGGAAAGTATTGGGAAGTTTACCGCACCAGCTTTTTTGGCAATTTATTGCAGAAACGGCTATAATTACCATCGTCGCCACTGTCTTTGCAGTTTTGATCTCGATAATTACACTACCCACAATCAATAATTTATTCCAGTCGCAGATCCAGTTTAACTGGCAACAGCTTTCCATATTTATTTTAGCGATCACCGTTATCGTCGTTTTCCTGTCGGGATCATATCCCGGCTTGGTTTTAGCGCGCTTTCAGCCCATCCTGGCCCTTAAAAGCAAACTTTCACAAAAACATATTGGCGGCTTTTCACTGCGGCGGGTACTTGTAGTAACACAGTTTTCTATTTCACAGGTGCTTATCATCGGTACCATCATCATTGTATCACAGTTGCATTACTCACAAAATGCAGACCTTGGCTTTAGAAAAGATAACGTTGTTTTATTGCCGATCCCGCAAAACGACAAGGCGAAGCTGAATACCATGCTTAACCGCCTCAACGAGGTGAAGGGTGTTGAGAAGGTGTCGTACTGCTATACTGCGCCGGCTTCACGATCAAACAGCAACACGGGCGTAAATTTTGACAACAGGGCCGAGGATGAGCACTGGAGCATAAATACCAAGTATGCCGACGAAAACTACCTTTCGGCCTTTGGAATAAAATTGATCGTCGGCAGAAATATATTCCGAGCTGATACAACAAAGGAATTCCTGGTAAACGAGACGTTCGTTAAGAAACTGAATTTGAAGCCGCACGACGTGGTCGGCAAAATGTTAAAGATAAACGGAAATACCGTCAAGGGAACGATAGTGGGCGTTGTAAAGGATTTTTATAACTATTCCTTTCATACCGAAATCTCGCCGATATGCATTATGCCCGATTACCGGAATTATTCAACCTGCGCTATCCGGATCAAATCTGCCGATACAAAGGCTTCATTATTGTCGCTGGAGCGGATATGGAATGATACTTACCCGAAGGAATTGTATTCATTCCAGTTTTTGGATGACTCTATTGCTAAGTTTTACGAGCTCGATTCTATTTTACTCCGGTTAATAGAGGCATTTGCAGGCATCGCTATTGTGATAGGTTGTTTGGGCTTATACGGTTTGGTTTCGTTTATGGCTGTCCGCAAAACAAAAGAGATCGGGGTGCGCAAAGTGTTAGGCGCCAATATAACCCATGTCCTATGGTTATTCGGCAAAGAGTTTGCCCGCCTGCTGATCATTGCATTTGTAATTGCCGCCCCGCTGGCCTGGTGGGCAATGACGCACTACCTGCAGGATTTTAAATACAGGATCACGATAGGGCCTGGGATATTTATAGCGTCGATTTTATCCACGTTCATCATAGCGGGCATTACAGTAGGCTACCGTTCGATAACGGCAGCACTGGCCAACCCGGTGAAGAGCTTGAGGAGCGAGTAGAGGAAAGTTGGCAGTAGCAGTTAAGCAGGCAGACTATCAAAAAACTAATGAACCAATAAACCAGTCAATGATAAAAAGCTATTTTAAAATTGCATTCCGGGGCTTTTGGAAACATAAGCTGTTTACATTAATAAATATTATCGGTTTATCGACCGGTATTAGCGCGGCGCTGGTGATTTACCTGATCGTTCATTTCGATTTTACATTTGATAAATTCCAGACGGATGGCGACCGCATTTACCGGGTGGTTACCAATTTTACTTTTGCCGGCGATCCGGCTTACAACCCTGGCGTTTGCGGCCCGTTACCGGGTGCTGTAAAAAGCCAGGTTACCGGTTTACAAACAATTGCCCCGGTGTTCAAGTTATTTTTGCCCGATGTATCGGTACTTCAAAATAAAACCGGTCCGGTTAAATTCAAGGCACAGAAAAATATAATATTAGCTGATAGCGGGTATTTTAACCTGATCCAATACAAATGGCTGGCCGGTTCGCCTAAAACAGCCTTAAATGACCCCTACCAGGTGGTATTAACTTCTGACCAGGCAAAATTATATTTTCCCGGATCGTCGTTTGAAGAGATGCTTGGCAAAACGGTGGTTTACGATACGATAAAAACAACTGTAACGGGTATTGTGCAAACCATACAAGAGAATACAGGTTTTACCTTTCATGATTTTATATCCTACTCAACCGGTATAGCCAATAAAGACATTAAAGCACAGTTGAGATTAAACAATTGGGGCGGGACTACTGTAAAATCGCAGCTTTTTGTAAAGCTGTTTCCGAACACCACCACAAGGCAAATAGAAGATCAGCTAAATAATATACTCAAACAGCATAACCCTCCCGTAAAGGGTAAAACGCAAAAGTTTTCTTTACAGCCTCTGAATGATATCCACTTTAACGCAAAGTATGGAGGTGTCAACTTTGACGATGCGGCCAATAAAACAACTTCCTATGGCTTGCTGCTTATTGGTCTGTTCCTGTTATTATTGGGTTGCATCAATTTTATTAATTTAACTACCGCACGGTCCACACACCGGGCAAAAGAAATAGGCATCCGTAAAACGATGGGAAGCAGTCGGGCGCAGCTTATTATTCAGTTTTTGAGTGAGACATTTTTTATTACGCTCATCTCGGTAGCTATTTCGGCCGCGTTGGCGCCATTTATACTTAAGTTGTTTTCCGGGTTTGTCAACCCGCGCATTAAAGTTGATCTGTTGCATCAACCCGGTATTCTTCTGTTTCTTTTAGCCTTATCAATAGTTGTATCCCTTTTATCCGGTTTTTATCCGGCACTTGTACTATCGGGTTATAAACCCGTATCGGTACTCAAAAACCAAGCGCAAAGCAATAGCGGCAAATCACGCAATGCGATAATGCGTAAATCATTAACGGTAACACAATTTGTTATCGCACAGTTTTTTATAATGGCTACTTTATTGGTTGGCAAGCAAATTTACTATGCCGTTCATAAAGAACTTGGTTTTAAAAAGGATGCCATCATAGTAGTCAATTCGCCTTATAAAAATCGGCAAGCCAGTAAAAACCTGGTGTTTATAGATAAGTTAAAACTGATGCCGCAGGTTGAGATGGTAAGCGCCGGCAACGACCCGCCATCATCTGAAAACACCAGTTCGACCGAGGCTGAGTATGTGGACGGAAAGAAGGAAGTTAAGCTTAGCGAGTTGGGAGAGAAGTTCGGTGATGAAAATTATACCAGGTTATATAAGATCAAACTGCTTGCCGGCCGAAACCTGCAGGTTGCCGATACTAACAAGGCGTTTTTGGTTAACCTAACACTTACAAAGATGTTGGGTTTTAAAAACCCCGCTGATGCCGTTGGCAAAGTGATAAATAACTTTAATGGCGATCATAAAATGCAGATAATTGGCGTGGTATCTGATTTTCACCAGGAATCGTTGCATGCTCCTATTATGCCGCTAGTTATTCTTACCCGCACTGATAAATATTTCAACGGTACATTTCACATCGCCTTAAAGCCGCAAACGGCTGATGGTCACGAATGGTCAAGTGCAATAACCCACATACAAGCAGCCTGGAAACAGATTTATCCTGAAGATGATTTTCAATATGACTTTGTTGATAAAACGGTAGCCAAATTTTATGAAAAGGAGCAGCATACATCAACGCTGTTGACCTGGGCCACAGGGCTATCGATATTTATTAGTTGCCTTGGCTTGCTTGGACTGGCTATTTATACGACCAACCAGCGGACCAAAGAAATAGGCGTGCGTAAAGTGCTTGGCGCTACGGTATCGCAAATTGTGACACTGCTTTCAACTGAACTGGTGCTGCTTATCATATTGGCTTTTGTAATTGTAACCCCGGTTGCGTGGTGGGCCATGAACAAGTGGATGCAGGGCTTTGCCGATCGTACTTCAATCAGCTGGTGGATATTTGCGACAAGCGGCGCCGGGATGTTGCTGGCTGCGGGGTTTACATCAAGCTTTCAAACGGTTAAAGCCGCGATGGCCAACCCCGTGAAAAGTTTGAGATCGGAGTAGAGGTTGGAGATTAGTTAGTCCGAAAGAAAGACAGTTCTTTTAAAAACAACCAATAACAAACAAAATGATAAAAAATTATTTAAAAATCGCCTGGCGAAACATCTGGAAAAGCAAGATTTTTTCGGCTATTAATATCATCGGGTTATCGGTTGGTATGGCCGCGTGCATTGTTATCATGCTGTTTGTTTCGTACGAAAAGAGTTTCGATAATTTTCATACCAAAAATATCTACCGGTTAAATGAGGTGCAAACAATCGGCGCCGAAGGGGCCACGCAAAAGGTTGCCTTATCGATGTTCCCGATGGGAGCGACGCTAAAGCAGGAATTCCCTGAAATAAGGAACTTTACGCGAATAAGATGGAGCGAAAAATATCAGCTAACCCTGGCTAACAATAGGGTATTTTTGCCGCAGGTATTTTTTGTGGATTCCACATTTCTTAAAATGTTTGATTTTAAGATCATACGCGGCGACAGGGTAACCGGCTTGTTAAAGCCTCATACAGCGATGCTGACCGAGGAAACGGCAAAAAAATTATTTGGCGACGCAAACCCGATAGGTAAGGTGATAAATCACTACGGCGATGATACAACCAGTTTTACTGTAACCGGAATAATGGCCAATGTGCCTAAAAATTCGCAGCTTCAATTCGATGCCTTATTTTCATTCAGCAGCATCTATAAACCTTGGATGTTTACCAATTGGGGCGGTAACTGGCTTAATACTTACTTTGAACTGGCGCCTGGTACTGATGCAGCGGCGTTGGATAAAAAATTTCCGGCATATCTAAAAAAACACCTTCAGGGAGATAGCTGGAAATTTTACAAGCTTTTTGTTTTACCGTTAAGGGATGTACATGCCAATTCGGGCGACATCGGCCTGGATTACATCAACTATAAAAAATTTGATAAAAAGTCGACCAACCTGTTTGCTATTATAGCGCTGATTGTGCTGGTAATAGCTTGTGTTAACTTTATAAACCTATCAACAGCCCGTTCCGCGGAAAGGGCAAAGGAAGTGGGCATCCGAAAGTCGATAGGAGCGCACCGTTTTCAACTGGCCGGCCAGTTTTTGGGCGAAACCGTGCTGATATCCTTTATCGCGTTACTTTTCGCGGTTGTATTGGTTGAACTGGCGTTGCCTTATATCAATCATCTTAGCGAACGCGAAATATCATTCAATATATTCAGCAGTGTTGCTGTAATCATAACTGTATTTGGGGGCACGATACTCATTGGCTTATTGTCGGGAATTTACCCCGCCATTTATTTGTCGTCGTTCCAGGCCTCAAGGGTATTAAAGGGCTCCATACAGGTGGGTAAAGACAAAGGCTCATTAAGAAACATATTGGTGGTTACCCAATTTGCCAGCGCAATTTTCCTAATGATCGCCACCGTATTTGTACTAAGGCAATTGCGCTATATGCAAAGCCAGGATCCGGGCTATAGCCGCGACCAAATTGTGAATATACCTTTGGATGGCATTACAACGAAAAAATATGACCTGTTTAAAAGCGAACTGTTGGGCACGACTTTAATCTCAGGCGTAACAGCTTCGCAGGATATTTTGGGAAGCCATTTGGATCAAACCGGTGTAACCTTTAAGCCCGCCAACGGGCCAAAACAGCAGCTTGGAACAACGCTTTTAGTTGTCGACACCAATTATCTCACTGTTTATAAAATAAAATTAGCAGCCGGAAAAAATTTCTCGGGCGAAAAAATTCCGGATGGCAGGCAGTATATCGTAAACGAGGCATTGGCTAAGGAGTTATTAAAAGATCATCCTAAAAATCCGGTATCCTCTTTATTGGGTGCACAATTCGGTTTGGATTCCTTAGGAGTTATTGTTGGTATTGCAAAAAATTTCAATTTTAATTCATTGCAGTATAAGATCGAGCCCATGTTTATGGTAAGCGCCCGGCATTGGGGGTTCAGAAACATTTCAGTTAAGGTCAATGGCAGCAATACTACCGCAGCACTTGCCTTAATCAAGTCGAAATGGAATAGTGTTTACCCGGATTACCCGTTTGAATACCAATTTCTGGATGATCATTTCAACGAGGTTTATAAGGCCGACAACCAAGTTAGCCAGATCGTAAGTATCCTGGCCGGGTTGGCTATTTTCATATCCTGTCTCGGGTTATTTGGACTTGCCTCGCATTCCGCCGAAAAAAGAGTGAAAGAGATAGGTGTACGTAAAGTGCTGGGTGCCTCGGTCCAAAATATCACGCTGCTGTTGTCGGCGAACTTTCTGAAACTGGTTTTAATAGCAAATATTATAGCCTGGCCTATAGCCTGGTTTGCCATGCACAAGTGGCTGCAGGATTTTGCCTACCGGGTTAACATACAATGGTGGATATTCATGCTGGCGGGTATAATTTCTATCCTTATTGCATTTTTTACGGTAAGCTTTCAATCGATCAAGGCTGCGGTGGCTAACCCGGTGAAAAGTTTAAGAAGCGAGTGATCGGTTAGCGGTCTAAATGTGCAGTTTTAGTTAGGGTTCAGCGTGTTCATCTTCAAAAGATTGGAACAGTAGCTTGATGGATATTTAATCACCTGTAATTAACGCCGTTTAGTTAAAATGATGACAGTTTCGTTAGTTGTAACAACCTCTATCAACTGTTTCACCCTGTTTCATGTTGTTTCAGTCTGTTTCGTGAAACAACACAATGATTCTTAACTAAACAATATCGACTTGCACATCTGAAATTTGCACATCAGCACATCAAAACCGATCTTTCATTCCGAGCAATCCCCAGATACCGCCGCTATGGATAGCGAGTATGCGGCTGCCGGGGGCGAAATGATTTTTTGCGGCGAGGTCGTATAATGCAAACAACATTTTACCTGTATATACGGGTTCGATAAGAATACCGGTATTAGCAACAAATTGTTTAACGAATTCGATGAGCTGGTCGTCTGCTTTGCCGTAGCCGCCGAAATGGTAAGCGGTGTGCAAATGGTAATTGGCAGCCGTGGTTAAAAGCTTGTCGATCTCATCTTTGATGAATTCGCCGTTTTTAAATACCGGCACGGCGTGGAATTGAGTTTGAAGGTTATGTGCTGTAATGCCCTTGATAATGCCGGCGGCGGTGGTGCCGGTGCCGCTAGCGCAAAAGATATGATCGTAGGTTTCGGTGAGCTCGTCGACCAATTCGCTGCAGCCCCGGGCGCCCAGTGGCGAGGCGCCGCCTTCGTCTATAAAAAATGCACCAGGGTCGTTTTTAAAGAATTTTCTAAAGAGGGCTGGCTTGTCGCGGTAGCTTTCGCGATCTGTAAACAGTAAATTCATGCCATGCAAACGGCAAAGAAACAGTGTGTCATTATTCACCTGCTCGCCGCGCACAATGCCTGTTGACTTAAACCCAAATTTGGCCGCCGCTGCCGCTGTCGCTAATAAATGGTTTGAATAGGCGCCCCCAAAGGTTACCAGGCGGGTTTTCTCTTCGGCCTGTGCCTGTTTTAAGATGTACTTTAATTTGCGCCACTTGTTACCCGAAATGATAGGATGAATAAGGTCGTCGCGTTTAATAGAAACAGTTAAACCCTGCTCGTCAAATAGCTTACTTTTTATCTGGTGAACAGGGCTTAAAAAATCGAGATTGATATCCATTTAGCTAATTAAAATCCGAAACCGATACCGCCGTTAACAGACTGATATTGACCGACACTATATGAGGCATACACCTTGAAAAATCCCAAGTCTAACTGAAAGCCTGCATCGGCACGCAAACCGCTGATACTATTTTCGTTGATATTTACCGGGTTGCTGACAACTACATAGTAACCTGATTGACCCGGCGCGGTTGATTCGATCGGGAAGTTACCGCGAATGTTTGCAGTTGAATTAACAGTTTGGTAACCAACTGAAAAAAACGGGGTAAAGGAATGCAGTTTCTTTGAAATAATCGTCTGGAAATCCAACGCGCTGACGGTAGCATCAAACTTCTGTGTTGAAAAATCAGCAGACGGATTCCCCGGAACAGGTTGTGAGCCGCTGTTAGGCGGCACATTTAATGGCCTTGAATAGGTGATTTTGTTGTAATTCACCGCTATCGCCAGGTCAAAAGGAATGATTTTGTCCTCGGTAGCAAAATCCTGTATAATATCATGCTTGATGCCAAATCCGATCATACTGACCGAACCCCCACCATTACTAAGATCAATAGTTGGAGTAGCGCGGACTGTTATATCGGTGTTTTTTATTATGCCAAATTGCAGTTGTATGTTGGGTGCAGGTATTATTGGCATTTGTCCAAGCATTGGCAACTGTCCCTGCGGCATTATAAAGGTGTTGATATGGTTGCCCTGATCGTCATTTATATACATCGTAGGGCCAGCAGCTTTGGCGCCGCCGATCGTTGGCGCCAAAATATTTGATGGATCTTTAGGTGTTACGTGACTAGACAAGCCAATTTTCGTTACATCAAAGCTTTTGTCCGTTGCGGGTATAAACGCGGCACTGGCCGATATGCGTAAATCGAAATGGAACAGCTTCTTGGCTTTTGCCGTGTTATTCCAGCCGCTGTTCAAACCTGTTCCGAGTCCTTTAAATAAAGGATCAACGTAGTTTTGAACCAGTTTGGTTATATCACCCGGGCTCGCTTTAATTAACTGGGCAAAGCCGCCGCCACTGCTTTGTGCCCTTGCTGTAAATACGGTGAAAAATAGAATAGCTACTGTTAATAGTGAATAAGGTTTGTTCATGTATTATAATTAAACGACTAAATATATACATATTTGACAAATAATTGATAATTATGAAAAATAAGTTCCTTTATAGTAATATAAATGATAATGAGTGAATTAAGGCCATATAGTTTATAAAAACGGTAAGCCCTGTTCGTCAAATAATTTACTTATTTGATGAACAGGGCTTAGAAAATCGATATCTATTAAATCAATTAAAATCCGAAACCGAAACCGGCGTTGGCAGACTGGTATTGACCAATGCTGTATGAGGCGTAGAACCGGAAAAAACCTAAATTCAATTGGAACCCGGCATCAGCACGCAAGCCATCGATACTGGTTTCGTTGATGCTTACGGGATTCGTAACCGTTACGTAATACGCCGACTGGTTCGGAGCAGTTGACTGGATGGGGAAATTCCCTGATATATTAGCGGTTGAACTGGCGGTTTGATACCCAACCGAGAAAAACGGGGTAAAGGAATGTAATTTTTTAGAAATGATTGCCTGCACAACAAGTGCGCTAACATGGGCACTTAGCTGTTGTGTCGAAAAATCTGCAGCTTGAGTTCCGGGCGCAGGCAGCGCACCGGCATCAGGCTGTACGCTTAATGGCCTGGTATAGCTCATCCGGTTGTAATTTACAGCGAGAGCCAGGTCGAAGGGGATTACTTTTTTCGCAACGCCGCCGGCAAAATCCTGCAAGATATCATGCTTTATGCCAAAACCGATCATATCAATCGAACCGTTGCTGTTTTTCAAGTTAATGGTAGGAGAAGCGCGGACGGTTAAATCGGTGTTTTTTAGTATTCCAATTTCCAACTGAATATTTGGTGCCGGGACAACGGGATACACGCCTTGCGGCATAGTAAAGTTGTTAACCTTTTTGCCATTGTCGTCATTGATATTCATGAGCGGGCCGCTTGCTGTTGTGCCTCCGAAGGTCGGCGCAATTACGTTTGCAGGGTCGGCTGGAGTAACGTGGCTAGACAAACCTATTTTTGTTACGTCAAAGCTTTTATCCATGTCGGGTACAAACGCACCGCTCGCTGTAAGGCGTAAATCAACATGAAATAGCTTTTTTGTTTTTGCCGTATTGTTCCAGCCGCCGTTTAAACCTGTTCCAAAGCCTTTAAATAACGGCTCGATATAGCTATGAACTAACTTGGTAACATCACCGGGGCTTGATTTAATTAATTGGTCAAAGCCGCCGCCGCTACTGGTTTGGGCGCTCGCTGTAAACGCAGTTAAAACTAAAATTGCAACTGTTAATAGTGAGTAAGGTTTTTTCATATATTATAATTTAACGATATAAATATATACATATTTGACAAATAATCAATAACCGGAAAAACACTACTTTTGCCGAAATGGAGTCTGAAAATGAGTTAATTGAGCAGGAAGAACAGGATCTGTATGAGCATCTTCGCATTGTAGTTGACAAAGGGCAATCGCCCTTGCGTATTGATAAATTTTTGATGCATCGGGTTGAAAACGCCTCGCGTAACCGGATACAGACCGCCGTTGAGCTTGGTAATGTGCTGGTTAACAATAAAACCATAAAGGCAAGCTACAAGGTTAAACCGCTCGATGTTATTTCTGTCGTGCTGCCACATCCGCCGCGTGATACCGAAGTATATCCTGAAAATATTCCGCTAAATATTATTTACGAAGACAACGATGTATTAATAGTTAATAAGCCGGCCGGTATGGTAGTGCATCCGGGTTACAATAATTATACCGGGACGTTGGTAAACGCATTGGTTTACCATTTTCAGCAACTGCCTACTTTACCTGGAAATGAGGGACGGCCCGGCCTGGTGCACCGGATCGATAAGGACACTTCGGGGCTGCTGCTTATCAGCAAAAATGAACGGGCCATGACCTGGCTGGCAAAACAGTTTTTCGATCATACCATTACCCGCAAATATATCGCATTGGTTTGGGGCGACCTTGAAAATGATGGCAGTGTTTCGGGTTATATTGGCCGGAGTGTGAACGACAGGCGGGTGATGTCGATTTATGATGATCCTGAAAAAGGGAAATGGTCGGTAACGCATTATAAAGTGCTGCAGCGGATGAACTATGTAACGCTGATCGAGTGCCAGCTGGAAACCGGGCGTACGCACCAGATCAGGGCGCACATGAAACACATCGGGCACCCGTTGTTCAGCGACGCTATGTACGGCGGCGATAAAATTTTAAAAGGGACAGTTTTTAATAAATACAAGCAGTTTGTTGAAAATTGCTTCGAACTAATGCCACGACAGGCGCTGCATGCACAAAACCTGGGATTTTTACATCCCACGCTAAAAAAGAATTTGCTTTTTGAAGCACCGCTGCCGCCGGATTTTGAAATGGTTTTAGATAAATGGCAAAAATATGCCGGGTCGGAATAAAAATAATATCATACTATGAACCAACAGGATGGCAATTTTAGCGGCAAATAAATAAGTTGTAAAATTTTGTTCTTGTATCTTGCATCCTGATTCAACCTCTTTTTGCTAAACTATGGTCCCGGTTTTTATCAACTTTAATGGTGAGATATACCCGCAGGATGCTAAACTGATGGCAGTTGGCAACCGGGCATTCCGGTATGGCGACGGTTTATTTGAAAGTATGCGGATGATGAAAGGACAGCTGAAGTTTGCCGATATGCACGCCGACCGCTTGCAGCGCGGTATGAAGGCGCTTAAGATTGATGGCTATTCGCAGATGGATACCTGGTTTCTGAAAGAAAAAGCAGAAGACCTTGCCCATCGAAACAAAGCAAAACACGGGCGGCTGCGTTTAACCGTTTTCCGGGACTCGGAGGGTATGTATGCGCCGACACAAAATAAGGCCGGATGGTGCCTCGAAATGCAGCCCCTGGACGAACCCCGTTACTTCCTGAATGAAAAGGGTTTGATCATGGATATTTTTACGGAAATACCAAAACCGTCAAATTATTTGTCGAATATAAAAACCTGTAATTCACTTGTTTATGTGATGGCTGGTTTGTATAGAACACAGAATAAGCTGGATGAGGTTTTTTTATTGAATCAGAATGGTTTTTTGTGCGAGGCCGGCAGTTCTAATATCTTTATTTTATATCAAAACCATTTATATACCCCGGCTTTAAGCGAAGGTTGTGTAGAGGGTGTTATGCGGCAGGTGATTATCAATCTTGCCAAACAAAACAATATCCCGGTTACGGAAGCACAGATCAACCCCGAAATTTTATATGAAGCCGATGAGGTATTTTTAACAAATGCAGGCCGGGGTATCCAAACGGTTATGGGATTTGGTGTACGACGCTATTTTAATGCTGTAAGTAAACGATTGGTTACCGAGCTGAATAAATTGTAACAACGCATTTACCCAACTTCACAAAAAATAAACATACTTTTAAAGCGCCAATTTTAATTAATTATGAAAACTTTTCTTTTTACGGGCGCAGCTTTACTGTTGGCGCTTACTACAGTTAAAGCACAGGGCAATCATGCTAAAACCGATACGGTCTTCTTTGAAGATTTTAATGAAAAAACACTCGACCGCAGTAAATGGAATATTGAGAACAGGTCGAGAACCGTTAACAATGAGCAGCAGGCGTACGTCGACTCAGCAGTAACTATTTACCTGGTACATGGCCGCGCGGCCGAAGGCGCTAAAAATGGGGCTTTGGTATTGAAGCCAATATACCAGCCTGGATTTACTAGTAATAATAAAAAATACGATTTTATATCGGGCAGGATCAATACCAAACAAAAAATGGAGTTTACGTACGGAACCGCTTCGGCGCGGATGAAAATGTCGTCGGGTGCAGGTATGTGGCCTGCTTTCTGGGCGCTGGGTAACGGCAAATGGCCTGATTGCGGAGAAATTGACATGATGGAGACTGTTGGAGATTCTTCATGGATCAGCAATGCCTTGCATGGTCCGGGTTATTTTGGCAACACACCGTTGGCCTATCGTTCTTTTTTTCCTGCGGGGCAGGATGTTACCCAATGGCATGTTTACTCGGTAGACTGGACAGCCGACAGCCTTGTATTTAAGGTGGACGGAAAAGTGACTTATACCGTAACCCGTGCAATGGTTGAGCATTACGGCCGCTGGGCTTATGATAATCCAAAATTCATTATCCTGAATTTTGCTTTGGGTGGTGGTTACCCGGAAGGTGTTAATAAGATAAAGGCACCGTATCCAGGTTTATCCGGATATTCGGTTGAACAAATAAAGGCCGGCAAAGCGAAAATATTAGTCGATTGGGTTTTGGTTACAAGGAAAGCAAATTAGCAAGCCGATAGGCTATGACAATGATCGTTTTTATAAAAATAGTTTAGTCGTCAGCAAACCATTCTCATTTTAACTCCGTAATTGGTAGTATGAGAGGGTATATAAACATTCCGCAGACAATTTATTGTAAACGGTGCAAAGAGTGCGGTGCACGTCCGGTAGTTGCACCAGTGAGTGATATTGGTTATGTTGTTAAATGTTCAAATGACGACCGCCATTACCAAACGGTAGCTGGCCTTATTGATATCGACGATTGGAATCAGCACAATTCCGTGACCGTATCTAAGGCAAAATTCAGTCTTGTCCCGGTTATAGCCTGGTAACGATAATGGCTAATCCTGGAAAGTATTGGTATTTATTTCTTGTATATTTGACGCTCTAAAATGCGTCAAATGAAACACTTTTCTCAATCAAATATTTCGGGATTAAAATTTTGGATACTTGCAGTTGCCTTTAGCTTACCGGCGTTTGCTAACGCGCAAAATAGTAATCAGCCTGTGTTTAACCATTTCGCACTATGTGCAAAAAACCTTAGAAAGACGGCTGACTTTTACAGCACAGTATTACAGCTACAAAAAATACATCACCCGTTCAACGACACACTTCACGTTTGGTTTAAAATAGGAGAGGGCACCGCCCTGCATGTGATTCAAGGCGATTGTTCTACAAATAAACATGACATAGCCATCCATTTATGTTTCAGTGTGCCGGACCTAAATACTTTTATTAAGCACCTTGACAAATTGAATGTAAAATATGGCAACTGGAACGGCGAGGCAAAAAAAATTCAGTTACGCGCCGATAACGTCAGGCAACTGTATTTCCAGGATCCGGATGGATTTTGGATTGAAGTAAATGATGCAAAATAACCTATTGCAAATACGTTAAACATGAAAGAGCAAGAACGCGCATTTCCAATTTGGCCTGCAATTATACATGCCAAATGTCCGCGATGCCGCAGGGGTGATATGTTTGCCACGGCTATGTATGGCTTTAAGTCGCAGGTAATGAATAAAGCTTGCCCGCATTGCGGTTTAGTTTATGAGCGTGAGCCGGGTTATTTTTATGTGGCTATGCTCATCAGCTATGCCATGTTCGTTGCCGAAATGATAACAATGGCAGTTGCCATTCATGTTTTATCGGGGAGCAATAATCCCTGGGTGTATGTGATTGTTATTATTGCGGTGGGGGTTATTCTTGCACCTTTTAATTTCAGGTATTCAAGGGTTGTGCTGCTCTACTGGCTTACGCCCGGCTTACATTATCATCCCGAAATGAGCAGCGATAACGACGCGTAAATAATCTTGCTGCATTTAATCCTTTCGATTTTTCTTCAGTCATAAATAGCAAATAGCCCTATTGATAAACTGATTAAATAAAAGGATCGTGGAACACAAATTAAACACCATAAAAGCAGACCTATACAATGTATTTGTAGAAGGCAATGCAAGCAGCTACCAAATCGCAAGAGTTTTCGTGCTGATTGGTTTTCCCGTTTTGGGATTATTTATGTGGGGACTACATTAAGCTGAAAGCTTAAGCATCTGCACATCTGCACATCTGCACATCTGCACATCTGCACATCATTATCGGTACCCCATCGCCTGCAAATTAAACAGTTCGGCATAGCGGCCGCCTTTCAGGATGAGTTCCTGGTGGCTGCCGATCTCGATAAGCTCTCCTTTTTCGAGAACCAATATCCTGTCGGCCATGCGCACGGTGCTGAAGCGGTGAGATATTAGCACCGCCGATTTGCCTTTTGTCAATTCAGCAAAGCGTTCAAAAACCGTAAACTCTGCACGGGCATCAAGGGCCGACGTGGGTTCGTCCAAAATCAACAATTGGGCATCGCGCATATAAGCGCGTGCCAAAGCTACCTTTTGCCATTCGCCGCCCGATAGTTCAACACCCTGGGCAAAGCGTTTGCCCAACTGCTGGTCGTAAGCGCCAGGTAGTTTGGCGGCTAGCGTATCAGCCAGGCTTTGTTTAGCCGCAGCTTCGATCAACGGACGGTTAAATTGCTGGCTGATATTCCCAACAGCTATGTTCTGCGCAAACGTCATTTGGTAACGTAAATAATCCTGGAATATAATCCCTACATTCAAACGCAGGTCGGCAAGGTCATACTCGCGCAGGTCGATCCCGTCTAATAAAATGCGCCCTTCCGTAGGGTCATAAAGCCGGGCCAGCAGTTTAACAAGCGTGGTTTTTCCGGCGCCGTTTTCACCAACCAATGCCAGCTTTTCGCCCGGATGTAAAGTGAAACTTAAATGGCGGTTGGCCCAGCGTTCCGAATTCAGGTAACGGAAACCCACATTTTC
Organism: Mucilaginibacter sp.; assembly: GCA_028288025.1. GTDB lineage: Bacteria > Bacteroidota > Bacteroidia > Sphingobacteriales > Sphingobacteriaceae > Mucilaginibacter. The sequence goes on from JAQBOM010000023.1 coordinate 100,828, forward strand.
GAATGTAAAACCCTGTTGTATGGTTTTTGGAAAGGGAAGAGGATGATCTGCAAGTTTTATTTTCGGTTTTATCTCAAAAAACTCAAAAAAATCGCGCAGGTAAATCGCGCCCTGCGATACCGCAGTGAACCGGCTGAGTATACCTTCTAGTAAAGCACGCAATTGCCTGAACGATCCGGCAAGGAAGGCAAGCCCGCCAATGGTTACGCTGCCATCAACAGCCTTAATGATAATTACTACATAGGCGGCATAATATCCGATACTGCCCATCATAGCGAATAAAGTTCCCCACAAGGAACGGCTGATTGATAGCCGTTTATTTTCACGATAAAACTTATTGGAAAGATGCCTGAAACGGTCAATAATGAAGCCGGACAGGTCGAATATCTTAACCTCTTTAGCTGTTTCGTCGCTTGCGCCCAGGTAGCGCACATAATCCAGCTCGCGGCGCTCCGGTGTCTGGCCCCGGGTAAGCGCGTAACTTTGGTCGTTAAAGTACGACTCCCCTAAAAAAGCCGGTATAATGGCAATTAACAGCAAAATGATCAGCCAGGGATTAAAAGCCATCAATCCGGCAGCAAGAAAACCCATCGTGATCAAATCCTGTACCTGGCTCATCACCTGCGAAAGCAGCATGGTACGGCCCACGGTTTGCTGCCTGGCGCGTTCCAGCTTATCGTAAAACACAGCATCCTCAAACTGGTCAAGGTCGAGTGTGGCGGCGTGGGCCATTATTTTTACCGAGGTATGGTTGCTGAAAAGATCGCCCAATAATGCATCCATCAGGGTAATGGCGCGGCTCAATCCATCAGTTAATATAGCCAGGCCAAATTCAATGCCTACCAGTTGCCACAAATAGGTAGTGTCCGTGCTATGATGACGGGTTAAAAAAATCACCTGGTCGATGATCAGTTTACCGATGTATAGCAACGCAACGGGCGTAGCTGAGCGGGCAATGCGCAGTAAAGCATTTACAACCGTCAGTTTGGGGCTGGTTTCCCATACCAGTTTAAAAAGAGCGGGCAGGTTGCGCAGTGCAGCAAGGCGTTCTTTTAAGGTTAAAGGTTCGGTACGCGTGTTTTTCGGAGGGCGGATATTCAACGGAAGGCATTTAGTTAATGAGACGTAAAATTACCAAATAATTAAATGGCTTATGAATGGTTAAAGTTTTGTGAGGAAGCCATGACAAAGCGGCTTCCAATAAATTCTCCTATTTTTGCCGCCGTTAAAAAATTGTATGACAGCCTTAAAAAATAAATTCGACAGTATAATTTTTGATCTTGACGGAACCCTTTGGGATAGTTCCGGAAATGTGGCCCTGGCCTGGCAGGACGCGATTAACCAGGTGGACTATGTTGATGAACTGATGACACGCGACAAAGTGCGTTCAATAACCGGCCTTGCTTATAACGTTATTTTTGATACGCTATTCCCGTACCTTGATTTGGAAAAACGGAACGAGCTAATGGCCATTTGCGCTAAAAGCGAGCTCGACATACTCCATAGCAAAGGAGGCGACCTTTATCCGGGTCTCGACGAAACACTGCGTTACCTGGTAAAAAAATACAAGCTCTTTATTGTAAGTAACTGCCAGGCGGGGTATATTGAAGTTTTTTTTAAGATAAGCGGCATGGCGCATTATTTTAGTGGGCACCAGTGCTATGGAACCAAAGGAAACCCTAAGGCGGAAAACATTAAGGACATTGTTAACGATCACCAGCTTGCCGCCCCGGTTTATATTGGCGACACTATGGGCGATTATGATGCCGCAACCAAAGCGGGTGTACCTTTTATTTTCGCTAATTATGGCTTTGGCAAGGTGGAAAGCGGACAGATGGCAACAATAAATACATTTGGAGAATTAATAACCTTATTATAATCGCGATCAGATTGTTTCAATTAAAATACAAATATCAATCGTTAATCCACCTTATAAGAGAATCAATTCGTGTAAGAAATCCAGGCATTTCATCGGTTCATCACTTGACCTACTAGGGCAATTAGATTATATAAATCAGATGAAAGTTATCTATTAAATTTTTATTTTTCTTGAAGCTTTGAAACTTGATATGCTTCTGCTACTATGCAAAACATTTAATACTTCAATACGCCCGGGACTGATCCGGTAAATTACCATATAACTGCCATGAATTAAATTACGATACATTTTTGATTTGGTCGTAAGATGCCTGCATTCCGGGTGTAAAAAATAATTGATAGAAAGTTGTTCTATTCTATAGATGAGTTCTTCAATGAAAACCGTTGCAGCCAGATAAGCAAATGTTTCAATACCATACTCGTAAATTTGTTCAAGGCTTGTTAAAGCCATATCACTAACAACTACTTCGAGTATTTGGCTTTCCATTTTGCCAGCTCATTTTTGACTTTCTTCATCGTATGGAAAGGCCCATTTTCAGCTTTTCTGATCATTTGTTCAAATTCTTGTTGATCCATAGCATCCCCGGGGAAAGCAAAGTTGATTTTTGCTGATTTAATCTTACTCATATTCAAAAATACGAAGTTTATAAGATTTAAATGTAAACCATTTCTTAAAACTTAAAAAAAAACTACTTTTATGTTGATTTAATTCACAGTTATGGCATTATCAAATAAATTTTCCCGTCGCACCTTTATACGTACGGGTTCCCTGGGCATTGGGGCATTAGCATTATGCCCGGCACTATCATCGCTGGCATCGTCAAAAGCAGATAGAAAGCTTGGGATAGCTTTGGTCGGACTGGGTAATTACAGTTACGGACAGCTCGCGCCCGCCTTGCAGCATACACAAAACTGCTACCTGGCCGGCATTGTAACCGGCACCCCCGCCAAGGCGGTTGAATGGTCAAAAAGGTACAATATCCCCGAAAAAAATATTTACAATTACCAAAACTTCGATGAGATAGCGCATAACCCGGATATTGATATTGTTTACGTGGTATTACCGGTTTCCATGCATAAGGAGTATACCATAAGGACAGCCAGGGCCGGTAAGCATGTGATCTGCGAAAAGCCTATGGCCCTCAATGCCAGGGATTGTGAGGATATGATAGCTGCCTGTAAAAAGGCCGATCGTTTACTTTCAATTGGCTACCGGCTGCATTTTGAACCGCACACCATTGAAGCAATGCGCCTGGGGCAGCAGCATATTTTTGGGAAAGTAACCCATCTGGATACCGGTAACGGGTTTACCTACCGGGGCGATCCTAATGCCTGGCGGTTGAAAAAGGCCATGGCCGGTGGGGGCGGCTTGATGGATATGGGTATTTACAGCATACAGGGAACGCGCTACACTTTAGGGCAGGAACCTATAGCCGTGAAGGCCACCCAGGAAAAAACACGTCCTGATTTTTTTAAAGAGGTGGACGAAACTATTTTTTGGGAACTGGAATTCCCCGGCGGATTTAAAACCACGGGCAAGTCGAGTTATAACCATGATTGGAGCTACCTGAAAGTTGAAGAGGAGCACGGCAAATTTGAATTGGGCCCGGCTTTCGGCTACGGGGGTATCGACGGCAGCGTTAACGGTAAACAAATGCCATTCCCGCAAATTATACAGCAGGCCGCGCAAATGGATGATTTCGCCCAGTGCGTCAGGCAAAATAAAGTATCACGTGTTCCCGGTGAAGAAGGATTAAAAGACATGAAGGTGGTGGATGCGATTTACAAAAGTTTGGACTCCGGAAAATGGGAAAGAATTGGTTGATTGAGTTTATTAGGTGAATGTTATGTGCGTACTTTCAAATTCAACTTAATCTTTCCGTTCAACGTAATAACTCAATTAACTATTTAACCATTCACCCAATCAACTGACAGCATGCTTTTCACCGAAGATTTTTTACACTATGTATGGAAGTTTCGACTGTTCGACCGGCTGAATCTCCAGACGAGCGACGGTGAAGAACTGGAAATATTTTCGGCAGGGCTGCATAACTCAGATGCCGGGCCGGATTTTCAAAATGCGCGGTTACGAATAGGCGATACGGTATGGGCCGGAAATGTGGAGGTTCACCTCTCATCATCCGACTGGCAAAAACATGGGCATACAACTGACAATGCATACGAAAATGTAATTCTCCATGTAGTGTATCGCGATGACCAACCGCTTGTATTGAATACCGGGCGTCGCGTGCCAACGCTCGAAATGCAAAGCCGTATTTCGGCCGACCTTTATAACCGTTATCATAACCTGGTTTTCGGCCATCAAACCATTATTCCCTGCGAAGCAAATATTGCATCAGTAGACAGCCTGACCATGCAAAACTGGCTTACGCGGGTGTTGGTTGAGCGGCTGGAAAAACGCTCGGCGGCGGTTGTTACCGGACTTAACTTAAACCGGGGCGACTGGGAAGAAACTTTTTACCAGTTTTTAGCAGCCAATTTTGGATTTAAAATAAATGCGCTCCCATTTGAATTGCTGGCTAAATCATTACCGCAAAACATCCTGGCCAAGCATAAAAACAATCCAATGCAAATTGAGGCTTTATTATTCGGGCAAGCTGGTTTTTTAACCGATAACCTTAAGGATGAGTACCCACGGAAGCTCAGAGAGGAATATGATTTCCTGCTCAAAAAATATAAGCTAACGCCCATTGAAAATCATTTATGGAAATTTATGCGGCTGCGCCCTCAAAATTTCCCCACGATAAGGCTGGCACAATTTGCAGCGCTTGTGGTGCAATCAAACCATCTTTTTTCGAAAGTATTGGAAATTAAAGATGTGAAGGGATTGCAAAACTTGTTTACAGACATCAGGCTAAATGAGTATTGGGAGAATCATTATCGTTTTGACACCGAATCTCCGCCTTCTTCAAAAAAAATAGGAAAAGCCTCCGTTGATGTACTCCTTTTAAATACACTGGCATTATTTTTATTCAGTTATGGAAAGCACAATCAAATGCAGCGTTATATAGATCGCAGCCTGCAGCTATTGGAAAGTTTACCAAATGAAAACAATAATATTATCGCGGATTTTGGTACCTTAGGGGTGAAAATTAAAACGGCGTTTGAGTCGCAGGCACTGCTGGAGCTAAAAAATAGCTATTGTAATTATAAGAAATGCCTGCAATGCGGCGTTGGAAATAAGATTTTAAATTTAGGCTGATATGTTGCAAAGGATAATTACTTTTTTCGAGAGATACTCATTTGGGGTGTGCACTTACCTTGGCGAAAAATTTAATATCTCTATCGCCAAAATACGGCTGTTTTTTATTTATTCGTCATTTTTGGCCGTTGGCTTCCCGCTGATATTTTACGTGTTTGCCGGTATCGTGCTTGATATCCGCAACTACGTAAAAAAGGTACGCACCAGGATAATGGATCTTTAAATTTCGGATTTTTCGGTGTTATTTGTTTTTTAGGGCTCTCAAGAGGGCTTCGCCGTTTCGGAATTTTAATTTCGGATTTTTTATTGGATTCATTTCAACGCAAAGCCCACCATAACATTTGCTTACTTTTTTTCAGGGTATAAATGCATTACCTGCCCGCCGCCTGGGGCAAGCAGTATACTTATCTCAGTTTTCCTTGTAATATGCTTTACTTCTTTAACGAGGTGGTTAAGATTTGGGTCGGAGGATGGTGCGTCGGCCCATATTTCGGCTGTATAGTTTCCTTCAGGCAAAAACTCAAACATTTTATTGACTGCGCGGGTGTTATGGTTAGTAATCGCTCCAACGTACCAATCATTACCCTTTCGTCGGGCAATAGCCAGCCACTCGCCGGGTTTAGCATCAATTACCCGGGTTTCATCCCATGTAGTGGGCACTTGCTGTATAAATTCGAAACCGGGTTCGCCGATATAGGCGTCGGGGTTGTCGCAAACCATTCCCAATGCATTTTCCAGCACTACATACATCGCCAGCATGTGGCAGCGGGTTCCTATAACAAACGGGCGGGTATAGTGTATTTTAAACTGTGACGGCGACGCTGCCCTGAATCCGCCTAAATGGTAATCGGTAGAACCCGCAAGCAAACGGGTAAATGCTATATTGATGTCCGCGTCAGGCGTTACCCAATCACTCCACTTATCATTTTCGTAGTTGAGCGTGCCCTCGCGTGTAAATTCATTTGGCCAGGTCCGGGCTTCGCCGGTTGGCTTATACGCGCCATGAAATTGTATGTGCAAATGATGCTCGGCTGCTTTTTGTAATATTTCTTCCTGCATGTTTACCATTTCCTGGTCGTCGCGGTCCATAAAATCACACATCAACCCTTTTATGCCCCATTTTTCATATTGAGCGAAGGTTTCGTCCAGCTTAGGATATAATGCATAAAAATGCACCCACACGCGTATACCTACACCTTTTTTAGCCGCCGAGTCGCATAATTGCTGCATATCCAAACCAGGAACTGCCCTTGACGGATCGGCATGCGGGCCAGGCTGAAAACCAGCCCCGTCGTTAACATACCACTCGTGTAAACCATATTCAACCACTGAATGGTATTCAATGCCATATTTAGCGCAGAAATCAACATAATACATGTTGGTTACGTAGTTATTCCCGGGTGCATTTATGGAATCCGGAACCAGGTTCCCGTTCCACCAGGGAAAAGTTGTTTTACCCGGCTTTAACCACGAGAGGTCTTTAATTTTACAAGGCTCGTTTAAGTTCGTAAGGATGTTTGATTCGATAAAAGCACCGGGTTTATCACCGATCATCAGTACACGCCATGGACTGTTATGCGGAAGCGTAGCTTTTACTTTTATGTCTGTTTGATGGGGCAGGGGCGAAAGGCGGCTTTCAAGCACGTTGTAATGTTTCATCAGGTACATGCCAGCGTAGTCGTGCAAATTTGCTTCGGTTATCGCCAAATAAAGCCCATTTGGATATTCGAACAGAGCGGGCATATCCATCAAGGTATCTGATTTTAGATCATTCAGATTTGTTTTGGTGTACAGGCCTTCGTGCGATGTGGTATAGTTTGCACGCAAAAGCGCGGTTACCACGGGGTTTTGGGTTAAATTGAATGAATCAATTTCATCGGTAACATTCACAACCGCAGCCCATTGGCTTTGTTTTGGAATAGCATACCGGAACGCTGCGCCATCATTAAAAACACGGATTTCGATATCCAGCGTCCGCTTGGCGGCGCTTTGTTCAGTAACCGGGACAATAACCCGGTTACATGCACTGTGCACTTTGCTTGCCTTACCGATTATCAGTTCATAGTCCTCAGTTAAGTTTTCAGGATTGGCGGAGGAAATTATAAGATCACGATCAAAAGCGCCTCCTTCTTTAAAGCTGATTTTGAGCCGTGATTGGTCGACCATTAAGATGCCTTTATAGGAAATTTTATAATACAGGCCAGCTCTATCAGTGCTGATTGAGAATTTAATTTTGGTGTCGGGAGAGGTGATCGTGACCGTTGCTACTGCAAAAGTTTTAGCCGAAATCAACAAAAGTAAAACAACAAAAAAACGGGAAATGGCAGGCATGGTTTATCGAAAGGTTAAACAATAAATGTAAACTATTTATTGTTTAAAATTCATAATTATTGTCGCGGATGGAGACGACATGAAAAAGCTATTGCGGGGATACCCGGCAAACTACTAAAATGCAGACACTGCAAGCTGACCACATATTTATTCGCTCTGCCCGCCTCACGACGGAAAGACCGCCAGGTACCCCCGCGATAACCATAGCCGCAGCTATCAAAGTAATTTTCCAGTTTTTACGGCATCCTGCAAATTGCTGACCCTGAATTTCGGCTCATAAATGCGTTGCGATAAACGTTTCACCCAAGAAGATTGGTAACCAAATAACGCCTTGATCACATTTACGCTTGCCGAACCCGTAGGGTAACCATATTTATACCAGCTGAACTTTGACTGATCGACGTGGAACTGTTCGGCAAATTCTGCTATAAAAAGATCAATTTCAATATCAACAATATCCAGGTCGAGGTCGATACTGGTGTTAAGGGTCAAAGAACATGGGTCGACCTTACGTATCCGATACTTCGTACAGTAATCAACAATGAATTCTTTTAACTGCGGATGTACCTCTTCCATTAAATAAAGCGTTCAGATCAATTAATCTATGAGACGACAATACTCCCGGAAGGTTGCATCTTATTTAATGATATTTCAAATATTTTTTTCCATCACGATCAGTTCAATGTGCTGCCTGGGCTCGCCAAACTTTTTACCGTGATGAAAAGGCTCTATTTCGCCGGTGGCTTTAAACCCGCGTCTTTCATACCAGCTAATGAGTTCGTGCCGGGTGCTGATTACTGTCATTGTGAGGGTATGGCAATCCAGTTTTCTTGCATAATTTTCTGCAGCCACGAGAAGGGCACGGCCAATACCTTTATCCTGCAACTCCGGCGAAACGCTGAACATCCCAACGTATAGTTTTGGCTTTCGCACTTCAAGATATACACATCCAGTGATCCGGCCGTCACTTTCGGTATTTTTAAGAATGATAATATGTGGGTCGTCAAAATACCCGTTAAGTGTATCTTCATCAATCCTTGAGCCATCAAGCAGATCGGCTTCGGTGGTCCAACCTTTTTTTGAGGATTCGCCGCGGTAAGAATTATTAACTAAAACATTCAGTGCCGGGACATCTGTACGGTCGGCTTTTACAATGGGCATATATGTTCGGAATTAAACGTATTAAAGTTTTTTATAATCCTCGCGGGCCGGACTAAAAATATCGATCAGTTTACAGTCGGTAATGGCGGTACCGCTATGCCAAACATTCGGCGGAATTACAGCAAATAATCCTGGTTCCAGCAGTTGTGGGACATCGTTAACGGTGAGCTCAAATTTTCCTTCAATCGCAAAAGCACACTGCTCATTGATATGCTGATGACGCGGTACCGTGGAGCCGGCTTTAACTTCAATAAAATTTATGGTGTTGGTATCGGTATGGATTAATTTTGAAAGAAAGCCGGGAGCAATTTCTTTGGTTTCGATATCGCTGAAGCGATGAAATATTGAGGTATCCATAAGTTGATAATAATAAAATTATTCGCGGTGAATTTAAATATTTATTGGAAATTTCATCTGCCGGATGTTATGTGTTATTATTAGCTTTACTGTTACATCACAAAACTAAATAGGCTGAACGAAGTTTAACTTATAGCAGCCAAGATATCCTTTAACTATGGCATTTATTGATTATTACCAAATTTTAGGCATTAGCAAAACCGCCGCGGACAAGGACATAAAAAATGCCTATCGTAAGCTGGCGCGTAAATACCATCCCGACTTAAACCCCAACGATGCAGAGGCCAACAAAAAGTTTCAGCAACTAAACGAGGCTAATGAAGTTTTAAGCGACCCGGAAAAACGCAAAAAATATGATAAGTATGGCGAAAACTGGCAGCATGGCGAAGAATATGAAAAGTACGCCCAGCAACAGCAGCAAAGCAGACCGCAGGGTAATTACAGTAGCGGCCAGGGTGGAAATTTTGAAGGATTTGGCAGCGAAGATTTCTCGGACTTTTTCCAGTCTATGTTTGGGCAGGGAGGGGGCGGGTCGGCGCGCGGCAGGCAGGCAAAATACCGCGGACAGGATTACAATGCCGAGCTTCGCCTGAGTTTAAAAGAGTCTGCCGAAACCCACAAGCAAACACTTACGGTTAATGGCAAAAATATAAGGATAACGATACCAGCCGGGGTTGAGAACGGCCAAACCATCAAGATTGCAAGCCATGGCGGCCCCGGCGTGAACGGCGGCCCTGCCGGCGATCTTTATATCACCTTTGTTGTTACGGACGATCCGCGTTTTAAACGAAACGGAAGCGACCTGTATGCCACGGTAAAACTCGATCTGTATACAGCAATGCTTGGCGGTGAGGTGACGGTAGATACACTTACCAGTAAAGTAAAGATCAAAGTAAAACCTGAAACACAAAACGGAACAAAAGTTAAGCTAAAGGGTAAAGGATTGCCTGTTTATAAAAAGGACGAACAGTTTGGCGACCTGTATATAACATACGATGTCCAGATACCAATGAACCTTACGGAGAAAGAGAAAAAGTTATTTGAAGAGCTTGCGGGAGACCGGAAGTCTGAAAGATAAATAACGGTCTAATGACCAATGACTAATGACCAAATACGATGACAAAGACACATTTAATAGCCACCTCCGAGATATGTAAATATCACGAAGTGGAGTATACCTTTATCCATTCGTTAGCGGAAGCCGGTTTGTTGCATATCACGGTAGTCAACCAAACCCCGTACATCACCGAAAGCGATTTGCAAAAGCTTGAGCGGATGATACGCATGCATCATGAGCTCGAGATAAATATCGCGGGTATCGAGGCGATAAGCCATCTGTTGCAACGGATTGAACAGATGCAGGAAGAAATGCGTTTACTGAGAAACAGCTTCCAAGCTTAGTTAAGGATAGCCCTGCTATCTTTTTCCTCCTAAAAACCCTTGCAGTTCATGTTGGGTAAATTCAGATAACACCAATTCGCCGCTGATAGCCGCTCGCTGGCTCAGCAACTCATCCCAATCCGCAGTTCCTTCCCATAATATTTGTTTTAAGCCGCCCAGCGCATCCGGATGATAGGACGCAAGTTTTTGTGTTAATTCTTCCAGAGCAATATCCAAAGCGGCAATATCCGGGTAAACCTCGTTATATAATCCTTTTTCCTTTGCCCATTGAGCCGTTTGGAAATCGCTTGCCCGGATAGTCAGTTGCGAAAACGCCGGCAAACCAATCTTCCTGATCACAGCCGGTGAGATAACAAAAGGCCCGATGCCGATGGCCAGTTCACTCAGTTTGATTGACGCGGCTTCGGTTGCCAGGCAATAATCCGCGGCAGCGGCCAATCCAACCCCGCCGCCCACGGCCTTGCCCTGCAAGCGGGCAATAATGATCTTCGGCGAGTGGCGACATGCATTGATAACCGTTGCAAAGCCTGAGAAGAAAGCGGCGCCTTCTTCTTTAGTTTTTATTTGCAGTAACTCATCAAAACTGGCCCCGGCGCAAAAGGTACGGTCACCTCCACTTTTTAATATGATAACACGGGTGTTGGCGTCATTTCCAGCGGCAATGATCTTATTTTCTAATTCACCTAAGAGGCTAGAAGGCAATGAGTTTTGCGCAGGATGATAAAAGCTGATGGTGGAAACACCGGATTGACTGATTGTCAGGCTTACATTTCCATTATCGGTTGCGGACATATATATTTGAGTGAATAAATGGTAAATTTAACAATAATGGTTGATATAGAAACCGCACGGCAAATTGCAATGGCTTTACCCGGAACGGAAGAGCACGATCATTTTGGCCGTCCGTCGTTCAGGGTAAATAAGCGGATATTTTCGACTTTATGGCTGCCGGAAAATCGCATGATGGTGAAATTGCCGCTTATTGAGCAATCCGTATTCAATTCATTTGACACCAGTGTTTTTTATCCTGTTCCCAATAAATGGGGTTTACAGGGTGCAACTTTGGTTGAACTATCCAAAGTACGGCGGGATATGCTGGAAGACGCGCTATCCGTCGCATGGCAGAATGTAATTCGAAAAAGATAATAGGTTGATCAGTTTCTTTATTTCATTCGATCAGTTGGCTTTCTTTATAAAAATAATTAGCTTTGATTGATACAATTATGAAACTGCTTTCATTGTTCCTGGCTATTATCATACTGGCATCCGGCTTGTCCGGCTCGCCTGTGTCAGGTATGAAGACGGGCGCCGCTAAGCAAGCAGTGATGAAACATCAAATGCATAAGCCCGGCTGCTGTAATAAAGGTAAACAGCAGCATACGAACGGTTCATTTTGTTATTACTGTGTACTTTGCATTTCGTGTATTATTCCTGTAATACCCGGAGCCCAAAGAAATTTTGTGTCGGTATCGGTTATTTATCCCGACCTGGTACAAAGTAAATTGTCTGACTATAACCCATCATGCTGGCGACCGCCAAATGCTTAAATTGTTTGCCTGAACTGCCTGTGAATAAACTTCATAAGTAATATTTAGTAACAATTAAGTAAATTAAAATCATGAAAAAGATCATCATGTTCGCTATCGCGACAGCATTAACTATATCCGCATTTGCAAAACCTATTGATTGCAAAAATTGTACGAAGAAAAATTGTACAGCGGAATGCAAAGCCCACTGCACAAAAGAAAAATGTGCTACAGGGCAATGTAAATAAATAAAAAACGCCTCCCAGACCGGGAGGCGTTTTTTATTTATCAGGTGTATCAATTTTTGAGATGGACACCAGATACACCAGATACAACTGATACACCAGATACACCAGATACAAGAGATACATCTGATACACCGTAGCTGCCTGAAAGACGTTGAATAGTTACATAACACTATGCTTCGCCGACAAGCGTAACAGGTTATCCTTACTAATTATAAACCTTAAATTTTGATTTCATTTTCTTTCGCTAAAGGCAGGTCGAAATAAAATGTGGCTCCTTTGCCCAGTTCGCCATCAACACCAATTACGCCATTGTGGCTTCTAATTATTTCGGCAGAAATATAGAGGCCCATACCCAGCCCGCTGGTCATATTCTTTTTATCCTCAACACGATAAAAGCGCTCAAATATGCGTTTCCTTTGCTCGTGGGATAAGCCTATACCGAAGTCGGTTACCGATACGCGCAAGTATTTATCAAGTTTTGTTGTTTTAATGATCACCGTTTTATTATCCTGTGAATACTTTACGGCATTGTTGATCAGGTTCATCAGCACCTGCTCTAACCGTTCCGCATTGCCTTTTACAATGCATTCAGTTTGTGCCTCATTCACGAAGTTATAACTGGGATAGATATGCGTATTTTCTTCGACGCAGGTTTTAATCAAATCGCAGATGTCAATATTTTCCAGCGCATATTCCAGTCGGCCGGCCTGTATCTTGCTTACATCCAGCAAATCGTTTATAAGGCGCTGTAACTTGTTTAAAGCAATATTTGCTTTGGCGATATACTGCTTAACAACCGCAGGTATTTCTTCCTTTTTATAATTGGAAATAAGCTGCAGATATCCTTTCAGGCTGGTCAGCGGAGTTTTTAGCTCATGGCTGGCTATACCAATAAACTCGTCCTTGCGATCCATCTCCCTTTTCTGGTCTTCAATATCGGTAGCGGTACCTACCCAAAAAACGATCTCACCTTTTTCGTCATGCAGCGGAACAGCCCTGTTCAAATGCCACCTGTAGCTTCCGTCAGCACTTCTTTTATACCGGTTCTCAACCTCAAAAATATGGCCCGATCTTATAGCAGCGTTATATTTATCCACTGTATTTGCCAGATCGTCAGGGTGTATAACCTTTTGCCAGCCCTGCTTTTTGCTTTCCTCCAAATTAAGGCCGGTATAGCTATACCATTGTTGGTTATAATAGTCCACATCGCCATCGGGCCGGTTTGTCCAGGTCATTTGCGGAATGTTATTAGCCAGGTATTTAAAATGTTCGCGGCTTAAGAAAAGCTCATTTGTTCTTTCTTTTACGGTATCTTCCAGTTGTGCATTCAATTTTTCTGTGGCGATATGCGCAGCTTTTAACTCCTCGTTTTTTATTTTGAGCTGGTTTTCGGTCTCTTTAAGCAAAGTCAAATCGGTCAGAATAAGGCTCAGGGCCGTGCCTTCATCAAGTTCAAGGGTGTTGCAGGACAATAGGCAGCATACTATCTGTTTGTTATTATCAAGAAGGCCTATTTCTTCCTTGCAGTCTTTTTCCCAGGCGTGCTGAATTAATTTATTAAACTGCTCCCCGGATTTCTCAGGTATAAATGTATTAAATGGCAGGCCAATGACTTTTTCTAAGGGCAAACCTACCATATGTGCAAATCGCGAGTTACTATATAAAATTATGCCATCCCGGTTTACAGTAACTGCGCCTTCATTCATTTTTTCAATAAAAACGCGGTAGGTTTGGTCAGCCGTTTTAAGCGTATATAATTGGGGATTGTCGCCATGGTTAACAATAAGCGCGTCGATCTGGCCGGTGCGGATAGCGTCTATCGTATCATTAGCTTCTTCCAATTGCATCCGGAGTTCGTAATTCTCCGATAATAACTGATCGTATGTTGTTTTTAACTGTTCCATTTTATTAGCTTTCGGCTAAACTTAACCCCTTCAGCACTTTTTCAGTATTGGAAAGGTCCCCGATCATCCTGCGTTCAGGCGACGGGAATTTTTTAATTAATAAAGGCAAGGCAATGATCTGTTCGCTTTCGGCCATTAGCGGCTGCTGGTAAACATCTATGATCTCCAGTTCATACTTGCCTTTTAAATGTTTTTCGCATATATCCCTTAAATTGGATATCGCGCGCGATGAGTTGGGGCTTGCACCAGTTACATATAACCGCAGCTTGTAAAAGTCTCCATTACAGTCCCCCCCATCAGTTACCCCTCGTTGTTCCGTCATATAGTCTGCATATTTACCGGGCGAATATTTAAACCCACCAGTACTTTTTCTTCATTTGACAGATCGCCGATAATTTTGCGGATCGGTTCGGGTACTTTACGCACCAGCGTAGGTATAGCAAAAATCTGGTCGCCTTCGGCCAATTGCGGCTGCACCAGCAGGTCGATCACTTCAATCCTGTATTGGCCCTTTAAATACTCTTCGCAGTACTTTTGTAAATTGGCTAAAGCAGTAACGGATTTTGCTGTTTTTCCCGCTACGTATAATCTTAACTCATATTTTTTTTCGACCTGTTTCATTATTTTTTTCTTCCTTTATTACCATCTGCTTCGCGCTCACCCCGTCTCAACCTTGTCATTTCCCGGATATTGCTTTCAGATACTTTTTTTATTAATTCTTCTTCTATATAAATTTTATTGAGCTCTTCCTCGGCCGATTCAAATTCCGTTTGCAGGCTCGCAATCTTTGATTCAAGCACCCTCCGCTTGCGGTCGATTTCCCTGTCTTTCATACTGAGGGCATTGTCACGCAGCACCACGCCGGTCTTTTCATGCAATTTCTGTGCCTCTCTGGCCGAGCCGGTCAAAACACCCCCGGGGCCGAGATAAACATCGACCAGGTCTATTCCCTTGTCCGTTATGATAAACTCTCTCACCTGGTTTGAATGCTTCATACCGCGCGATTTCATAATGTACATACCGCGGTTACGCTCGCCGTTAAATTCAATATCACGCACAAAAAGCCAGGCATCTACCAATGAGGATACGCCTTCATCGGTTTGTTCACTAACTACTGTATTTAAAGTGAGTGCGGTAAACATTACTGTGATTTGCTCTTCCATTAAAAAATCGATCAGCCTTACCAGCATCGACTTTACTTCGCTTACCGAACCAACGGTAATTAAGTTGGTGATCGGATCGAGGATAACAACCTGGGGTTTAAATCGCTTAACCAGTTTATGGATCACCACCAGGTGCTCTTCGAGCCCGTGCAGTGTTGGCCGCGAGGCCCGGAATTGCAGTAGCCCTTTATCAACATGCTGTTGCAGTTCCATGTCAATCGACTTCATATTACGGATGATCTGCTTTGGCGACTCTTCAAATGCAAAATAAAGGCAGCGTTTATTTTGGTTACAGGTTTCGTTTGCAAAACTGGCGGCTATGCTTGTTTTACCGGTACCCGCAGTGCCCGAAACCAGGATACTGCTCCCTATAAAAAAGCCTTTGCCACCCAGCATTTTATCGAGCGACGGAATACCTGACGATAACCTTGCTGATGATACCTCTTTTTGAAGGCTTAAAGAAGTTACCGGTAACACCGAAATACCATCTTCATCGATCATAAAGGGATACTCATTGGTGCCGTGGACCGAGCCCCTGTATTTTATGACCCGTAACCGCCTTGTAGAGATTTGGTTGATCACCCGGTGATCGAGCAGGATAACGCAATCTGAAACATATTCCTCAAGCCCCTGGCGGGTAAGGGATGGCCCATCACCACGTTCGCCGGTTATTATAGCTGTTACCCCTTTATCTTTTAACCATTGGAACAGCCTGCGCAGCTCTGCGCGTAATATACCCAGGTTTGACAAGCCGGCGAACAGGCTTTCGATAGTGTCCAGCACCACACGTTTGGCGCCTATGCTGTCAATGGCATACCCAAGCCGGATAAATAACCCGTCAAGGTCGTATTCGCCGGTTTCCTCTATCTCGCTGCGATCAACTTGGACATAATCAACTTTGATCTTTTTTTCTGATTGTAGCTTCTTTAAGTCAAAACCCAGCGATGCCACGTTCAAAGCCAGCTCCTCTGTCTTTTCTTCAAAGGCCATAAAAACGCCGGGCTCGTTAAATTCAATGGCCCCCCTTACAATAAATTCCAGTGAGAAAAGTGTTTTTCCGCTTCCGGCTTCGCCGCAGATGAGTGTTGGCCTGTTTGTAGGAAGCCCCCCGCCGGTAATTTCATCTAATCCGGCAATACCTGTTAATGTTTTGGAGATTTGCTTATGATGAAATACAGTTTTGTTTTTATTATTAACTTTTGTCATTATGATAAAAGGTTTAAATTTCAACAGCCTGCTTAACAAATTTCAGACCATTTTTTTATTTTAAACTCTATAATATCAAACCCAACAAAATTGTTTTTTGAGAATTGTAATTTTTTTCCGACACATTATTGAATCCTTCCTGCAACCTTTTTTGCCATTGTGAGATGGTCTTCAATTGCCGGCAGCGCCTGGCCTGCAAAAGTTTTGGTATCGCCGGCGGCCAGGTTTTTATAGGCATTTTTGTAGGAATCAACCGATTCATCATGCGCGCTGATAATAGTGTTGACATATTTTTTATCAAAATCGGCTCCGGTTAGTTTGGTTATATCACGTAGGTCTCGCTGATGGTCGGCATTTACGCTGGTTGGCAATACAAAGTTATTGTTCGAAGCAATTGATTCAATTTTTGTGTTAATAGCCTTATGATCGTTAACAAAGGTCACTGCCAGGTTTTTTACATCGGCATCCAGCGCGTTTGTTGCTGCAAGCTGCGATAACTGAAGCTCATACATCCCCGATTCATACCATTTCACCAAAAACTTTGATGCATCTTTCATAACATCTTTGTTTGCCCTTAGGGCCGAGTCGTCCTTGTGTTCCTGCACCTTATTGGCCGAATCGGCTTTGGCTATAAATTTTTGGTTGGCCGAATCGGCAACTTCACTACTGTTTTTGCGGTTACCATTACATGCTGCCAGCCATAACAGCACCATCAGCGGCGCCGCAAATAAATAATTTTTAATTGTAGTCTTCATGATCTTTTGGTTAACGAATTGATCTGTAGTATATAAATGTTACATCCTAACAACAGATTTTATACAAATGTTTTGTTTCGGAACCAGCAAGGTACCCGTTAAAAAAAAGAAATCAGAATGCTTAAAGCCGATGCTATGCTTGTTTTATGATGGTGTAAAACATAGCTATAGCTGCCGCGCTCATGGCAACGAAAGTAACCCACAATATTGTTTTTGAAAGCCATCCGCTTTTAAATTCGCCCATTACCTTTTCGTCACTTGAAATTTTAATGATCAAAAACAAAAGCGGTACGGCAGCTACCCCGTTTAATACGGCTGAATATACCAGGGCCTTTACCGGGTCGATACCGATGAAATTAATGAGCAATCCAACTACAGTTGCCGCGATGATAACGCCGTAAAATCCCGGCGCCTTTTTCATATTCATGTTTAAGCTGGCTTCCCATTTGAATGCTTCTGACACCGAGTAGGCCGCGGAGCCGGAGAGTACCGGAATTGCCAATAACCCGAGCCCGATTATACCGATAGAAAATATCAGCTTTGATAAAAAACCGGCATGGGGGAAGCTGTGTACAAGCGGTTCGAGCGCTTTTGCCGCGTCAGCCGCTGTGGTAATATCTTTTACACCGCTGTTATGTAAAACCGTGGCGCCAACAACAATAATGCTCCAGGTAGCGAATTCCGAAAATATCATGCCGAAAGTATTATCCAGGCGCATTTGACGTACGCTTATCCAGCTTATAAAGGTCTTTCCCCGTTTTATTAAGTGTTTTTCTTTGTCTTCTTCTACTTCCTGTGATGCTTCCCAGAAAAACATATAGGGCGAGATAGTAGTGCCCAGCACGCCGGTTATAATAAAAAAGAATGCAAACGAAAATTCAAAATGCGGCACCAAACTGGCTCTTAAAATTGTTGACCATGGTTGATGCACTATAAACAAGGTTATAGGATAGGCAAGCAGGGTAATTGCCAGCCATTTTAAAATTTTTGAGTAGGTTTTATAACAGGTAAATATTTCCAGCGATAAAACAACCGCTGTGAATATTAAAGTTAATACAATGAAGGGTGCAGGTACAAGAAGCTGTGCCGCTGCCGCCATAGCGCCAAGGTCGGCGCCTATATTGATCGTATTGGCTATCACCACCAGTCCCACAACCAGGTACAGTACCGTTCGGCTGTAGCATTGCCTTACTATAGTGGTAATACCTTTGCCGGTAACCAAACCGATCCGCGCACATGCTTCCTGCACAGCCGTCATAAGCGGCAACATCCAAAGGGCAGTCCAAAGCTGCCCGTAGCCAAACTGCGCACCTGTTTGCGAATAGGTGGCAATACCCGAGGGGTCATCGTCAGCGGCCCCGGTAACTAAACCGGGACCAAGTTTGCGCCAAAAACCTTTAATGCCTACTGCGAGCTCGGTGCTAAATTTCATATAGTTGTTTGGTTGAAGTTAATGGTAATAAGCTAAATCAAAAGTTTTTTTGATTTCACTCTATAATAAAGATATCGGGATTTTGTTTTACTTATAAAAATCAGCTATGTATAAAAAAACAATCAGGCGATGACAGGTATTAAGTTTTATTTAAAAGAATATAAAGTATAATTTTTTATTTTTACGCTACCTATGAATATTGGTTCACTACCTGTTTTGCCCGAAAATATTTTTCAACTTGTATTTGAAAAGTCTCCCGGTTCATTGCTTGTTAAAGCCGATTCGCCGCATTTTACGATCGTGGCTGCGAGCGACTCGTACCTGGAGATTACAGGAAGTGCAAGGAAAGATATTCTAGATAAAGGATTTTTTGAGGTTTTTCCCGATGATGAAAAATTTGACGAGCATACAAATGCGCGGCATGTGTTTACAAAGGTTGTGGAAACGGGCAAAGCAATTGAGGTGCCTACGTACCGGTTTGACGTTTATAATAAAGCAAAAAAACAAAACGAAATAAGGTACTGGTCGTGCTGTAATACCCCAATCCTGGGCGCTGCTCATAAAGTTGCATACATATTAAATACAGTTATTGATATTACGGACGAAGTGAAAGCCAGGGAAGCGGCAATTGAAAGCGAAAGCCGTTTACGCCTGGCTGCAGAAGCCGCTGAATTTGCTACCTGGGATTTGAATTTGCTGAATCAAACCTTTATCTATTCGCCCCGGTTGTCCGAGATTTTTGGCCATCCCTCCGAAACAGTTATTACCCTTGAGGACATTCGTAAGCAGGTCAATCCTGATGATATGCAAAATATTGTGGTAAAAGCGTATGAGCACGCGCTAAAATCAGGCAACTATTTATATGAGGTGCGGATAACGTGGCCTGATGGCTCATTGCACTGGATAAAAACCCAGGGATTGGTCATAATGGATAAGGAAGGCCAGCCTGTTAGGATGCTGGGCACCATTTTGGACACAACTGAAACAAAACGCGATGAGATCCGGAAGAACGACTTTATTGCTATGGCAAGCCACGAGTTAAAAACACCTTTAACCTCGCTAAAAGCCTATGTACAGCTATTGGCTAAAAAGCTGGCGTCGTCAGATGATAGTTTTATTACTGGCACGCTTTCTAAGGCAGGTATCCAGATAAATAAAATGACCGACCTGATATATGGTTTCCTGGACCTTTCGAAGCTTGAGCCGGGTACACTGCAGCTTGATAAGACAGATTTTGAAATCAACAGCCTGGTCAGTGATTGTTTAGCCGAGATGAAACTCACCCATCCCGGTCATGTCATCAGTTTTGAGCCACAAAAGGATATCGTTGTAAGCGCGGACAGGGAAAAGGTAGGCCAGGTTATAACCAACTTGTTGAGTAATGCGATCAAATACTCTGATAAAGGCCGTGCCATAATCATATCCTGCAAAAAAACGGGCAATAATGTAATGGTTTCGGTTACAGACAATGGAATTGGCATTAAACTTAAGGACCAGGAAAAGTTGTTCCAGCGTTTTTATAGAGTTGAAAGCGAGCGGATGAAAAACATCTCCGGGTTTGGTATCGGGTTGTACCTGGCAAATGAGATCATACAGCTTCACAAAGGGAAAATAGGGGTAGAGAGTGAGGAAGGTAAGGGCTCAACTTTTTATTTTAGTTTGCCATTGCAGAATTAACACTTACGAAGTTCCTAAAACTTCGTAAGTGTTCCAATCTTTAGCTAAAAACCGTTAATTAAAACTAGTTTCATCCGCGCTTGGCCCATAACTACCCGGAATAGGTATGTTTAACAGGCGAAGGTAAACCCCCATCTGTGCGCGATGATGTACGATCTGGCAATAGGTCATCCGTATAACTTCGCCTTTTGATGTAACATTGTACACCTGGTCGCCATTACGCAAGGTCCAGTTGGGCAATAATTCATCTTCGCTGGCTTTAACCAAATGCTCCCTGCCATTCGCTAATGATCTTTCAAAAACATCAATCAGTTCGGAGGTGTTATTTATCGTTGCAGGGTTATACGGGTTACTGGCAAAATCGAGCTCATCGGTAGTAAGTGCGATTGTTACCCAGTTTGGCAGATCAGCAATATGTGTCGCCAGGCTTCTGATCGTCATGCTTTTTTCGTGCGGCCTCCAGTCGTATTTATCGTTTGGAACGCGCTCCAGCATTTTACGCGTTGTTTGAGCCTCTTGCTCCATTTCTTTTAATAACATTGGGATAATGTCCATTGCTTTGTTTTTTTAAGTGTTATACAAAGAAAGCAAGTGGTGGTGACAGCCCTATGTCAGCAGGATTTGTGAATTAGACTTAAGTTTTTAAAACTTCGTAAGTACCTCGGTTACAACCCCATAAAATAATCAGTCAGTGATTTAAAATCATCAAACTTAAGGTCATGATCATCCGTTGAGCCAAAGCCATAGCTAACAAAGACAAACGGAATACCTGCAAGGCGGCTTTGTTCGCCGTCTCCTGCTGTATCACCAACATAAACAGGGTTTTTAAGCTTATATGTGTCGATCAGTAGTTTGATATTATGGTTTTTGGGCATGCAATTAACGCCGTATGCAATTTCGTCGGTAATATAGTCGTCAATACCGGCCCAATCAATAAAAACACAGATAATGCCTTTAGCGCAATTGCTTAAAATAAAAAGCTGGTACCTGGTTGCCAGTTGTTTAAGCCCATTTAAAACACCTTCATATAATACACCGCCGTTTTGTTGCAGCAGCTGACGCCTCAACCCGCCGACTTCTTCGTAAATTTCATCGCGTTTATCGCGGTCAAACTCGGGAAGCACAGCCTGCATTACTTTTTCGCCCTCCCAGCCAATTCGTTCCAGCAATTCCTCCCTAACCATCGTTCTGTTGAGGTTTAACTTTTTAAAAATTAAATTCCACGATTCAGTATAGGTATCTACCGCGTCCCAAAGCGTACCGTCCATGTCGAATATCAGGCTGTCGGGTTTTTGCATTTTAAGCTATTTAAATAATTAAGGAAGATCGCTAAGGCAATTTTAAGCGGATATTACCTGGTTTTTTACTTCTTTATCAAAGTTTTCCATAACCAGCACAGCGGCTCCTATCAGCTCAGCATCAAAGCCAAGTTCGGATATTAATAATTCAGTTCCATCCGAAAGGCGCGGAATGCAATACTTGTGCAGGGCCTGTTGTATAGGCGCCAATAATATTTTGCCAACTTTGGCTCCGCGGCCGCTTAAAACAATCGTCTGCGGGTTCATGATATGGATGAGGATAGCCAGCGCTTTGCCTATTTTGTAGCCGGCATCAGAAAATAGTTCGACGGCAAACTGGTCGCCTTTATTGGCGGCCTCCATAATGGCGTCGCCCATTTGTTTTGAATGTGCCTCGTCAATTTGTTTTAAGCTGGTTACCCGGCCGCTTTTAATGCCCTCGATTGCTTGTTTTGAAACCACCAGCATCGAGGCTTCGGCTTCAAGGCAGCCCCGTTTTCCGCAGGTACAAAGCGCACCGTCTTCGGATAATGGGATATGGCTGAATTCCCCGGCAAAACCATTTCGCCCCCTGAATATCTCGCCGTTAACGATCATACCCAGGCCAATGCCCCAGCCCAAATTAATAACCATAACTTCCTTTTGTGATTTGGCGATCCCGAATTTTTGTTCGGCGAGGGCTATCAGGCTCGAGTCGTTATCAATATAGGTTGTTAGGCCGGTTTCGTCGGCGAGGTATTGGGCAAGGCTTTTGCTTCCGGCATTAAGATAAGTATAGTTAATCCCCTGGATGGGATTAATAAAACCGGGCATGCCTATACCCATGCCTACAATTTTATCCTTGCTTATTTTTGAACGGTGGATGTATTCATTTATGCCTTTCACAAGATCAAAAAGCGCCCGCTCATTATTAAGCAATTTAAGTTCGAATGTTACCAGGTCTGAAACGGGCTGATTAAGTAAGTTAACCAGCTGAATACGTGTAGAAAGCTGGTCCATGGCGATAGCCAGCACATACATAGCGGTTGGCTTTATGGCGTACATTAATGGCCGCCTGCCCCCGCTCGACGGGGCATAGCCTTGTTCAACCACAAACCCTTCGTCAATCAGTTCGTTTACTGCTTTAGCTATTGACGGGATGCTTTTATCAAACAGTCCGCTTAATTCCGCACACGACATCGCCTTATCAAAATAAAGGCGCTTGATGATCATGTTTTTTAAATGGCTGCCCTTTATACCTTTGGGTTTAACTTCCATCAATAATTTTATCTCCTAAAAAATTCAGCTATATGCAAATGCTTCGCTAAAAATATAAATAATGCGGCAATAACAGAATAATTGGCCAGTTAACAGGCAACTACTTTAATTTTGACTTTATTTTTCAACTGTAAACTCCTTTTTTAACTTAATATCTTCTGACGAACTGCCTATCATCACCTGGAATTTCCCGGGCTCAACGGTCCAGTTCATATTTTTATCCAGAATAGCCAGGTCATCGGGGTGCAGGGTGAAGGTAACCGTTTTCTTTTCGCCGGGATTGAGATTAATACGTTCGAAACCCCGCAAATCATATTCGTATACAGTAACGCTGCTCACCTCTTGTTTCAGATATAACTGCACCACATCATCACCGCTCCGCTGGCCTGTATTGGTTACTTCAACGGTAACGTGGATATCTCCTTGCTGGTGCTCTGTTTCGGGGGAAACCTGCAAGTTGCTGTAAGCGAATGATGTATAACTCAAGCCATAGCCAAAGGGATAAAGTGCGCCGTTAACGCTGGTTTTGCCCCAGCTATTTGCACCACCCTGGCCGGCTTGTGAACCCGGTTTAAAAGGGAAATTGAATTCTAACTGCCCGGTAGTTTTTGGAAAAGTTATAGAAAGCTTGCCGCCGGGATTATTATCGCCAAACAAAGTTTCAGCGATCACCTTGCCGCTTTCGGGGCCGGGGAACCAGGCCTCCAGTATAGCAGGTACATATTTGTTCTCCCAGTTTACGGTTAATGGCTGACCATTTATCATCACCATCACAACCGGTTTCCCGGTAGCCTGCAAGGCTTGTATCAATTTAAGCTGGCGGCCGGGTAAATTAAGCCCGGTGCGCGATAAACTTTCGCCCACCCGGTCAACATCTTCGCCAACCACGGCAATTACTACGTCTGCCTGTTTTGCTTCCACTACGGCCGAATCTATAGCGGCCTGTTCCTGTGCCGTAAGCGGTGTTTCAATGATCTCGCTTTCGGGCCATGTGGCGTCAACTATATTGCAGCCTTTTGCATAAGTTACGTTGGCACCGTTGCCCATATAATTTTTAATGCCGTTTAGGACGCTGGTTACCGGGTTGTGTGATGGCCCGTATCTGCTTACTGCATAATTTGTTTCGGCAGCCAGTGGCCCTGTTACCAGTATGTTTTTTATAGACGATTTATTCAATGGCAAAAGATTATGCTCATTTTTTAACAATACCATCGATTCCCGGTTCATTTTCAGCCCCATATCGGTACCGTCGGTATTGTGAACGATTTTATCCGCTATTTTTGGATCTTCAACGTAAGGGTGGTCAAACAAGCCAAGCTGAAACTTTACCCGCAGCACATCGCCCACACGCGAATCCAATGTTTTCATGGATATTTTGCCTTCCTTGTATAGTTCCCTCAGCGGCATAATGTACGTTTGCGGCATACTAAAGTTGGTGCGGACATTCAATCCCGCCTCAAAGGCCTGTCGCACCGCCTCCTGTTTACTCCCGGCAACGTGGTGCTTGCTGTATATGTATTCTACGGCCTCACTGTCTGAAACGACATAGCCGTTAAAACCAAACTTCTGGCGTAGCAGTTCGGTTAAAAAATAATAGCTGCCGGTAATCGGTTCACCATTCCAGTCGTTATAGCTGCTCATTATCCCCAACGGGTGTGCTTCCTGTATTACGCGGCGGAAAGGATATAGATACATTTGGTACATCTCCCGCGGCGCCACATGCGGATCCGTGCGCGCGGCGCCATCCCGGCCACCTTTCGGCACACTGTACACAGCGAAATGTTTTAAGGTTGAGGCGACGCCTTCCTCCTGTATGCCCAGCGTCATTTGCTTGCCCAATTCGGCAATCAGGAAAGGGTTTTCGCCATAGGTTTCTACCACGCGGCCCCATCGCTGGTCGCGGGAGACGTCCAATATCGGGGCGTAAACGTTGGTGTAGCCCAGGGCTTTGGCTTCGCGGCCTACAACCTGGCCTGCGTGGCGTACTAAATCTTTATCCCAGGTACTGCCAATGCTGATAGGGGCGGGCAGAGAGGTGGCCCGGTCATGGTTTAAGCCATGTATGCCTTCGTTGGTAAAATCAACAGGTATGCCCATGCGTGTTTGTTCCACGAACCATTTTTGAATGGTGTTGATGGCCGATGCATGCTTGCTGTAAGGGTAGGAGTACTGTGTAGGTGCGGCATCGGTATGCGACGACAAATTATTCAGTTCTTCATCTATATTGGCTATGCCGTCTTTCCACACCTCGTTCTTCCACGACGGTGTAGGCATTTCTTCTTTCAAAACCCGTTTGTAGCCGTACAGGGTGGCCAGCTGGCAGGTTTTTTCCTCAAGGGTCATCTGGCTTAGCAGATCGTTAACGCGTTTGTCGATAGGCTGTGACGGATCTTCAAATACATCCATCTTTCCGTTCTTATTAAAATCGACCCAGCCTTTGTGGTAAATATTTTTTTCCTGTGCCGATAACTGGATAACGCACATAAGCACCAGCGACAGCAACAATAATGGTTTTTTCATCGTAATACAATTCGGGTTTATTTTTCAAATATAAGATTGATTTTGAATACTGGCATTAGGATTGATTTATAACTATAAATTGCCAATAAGTTATGCTTTCGAAAGTTTTGATTAATTTTTTTACATTAGTGTTTATTTTTACAGGCACTATGTATGCGCACGCCGGGCCTTCGCCCGAGCAGATCTGCGGTAAATGGGCATCTACCGAAAAAAATCTGATCATCGAGGTTTACCGCGACAACAATAACTATAAAGCCAGGATAGTTTGGTTTAACAGCGGCGGCAGTGCTAAAATGATGTACACCACAGTCGACGATCAAAACCCTGACAGATCGCTCCGGAGCCGTAAAGTATTGGGCATGAGCATTTTGAAAAACCTAAACTATTATCCCGATAAAAACGCCTGGGAAGATGGCATAGTATACGACGCCAAGCATGGCCGCGAATGGAACGCCTCAGCGTATATCAATAAAAAAGGGCTGCTTGAAGTGCGGGGCTACTGGCATTTTAAATGCATCGGCCGCACACTCACGTTCAAAAAAGTCAGCGACGACATTCCCGAACTAAAAGCCATGCGCCAGGACCGCATCCTGGCCAGCCGCGAAAATTAAATGTGCAAATTTCAGATGTGCAGATGGAAATTAGATGTGCAAACGAAACTGAAAAATCATCTGCACATTTGAAATTTACACATCTGCCACTGTTCGCTTTGCTGCGGAGACGAACACCCCGAACACCCCCGAACATTGTATCGCCCTGAAAAAAGTTGACACTTTTAATGATTAATCCTGTGGTGGGTTTACACTTTAATTTAACCCTGCAATAGCTTTACACTTTTTAAAGATAAAGAAAAGCTATTTGTTGTTTGTTTGTT
>JAQBOM010000043.1 GCA_028288025.1 Mucilaginibacter sp.
TGAAGGTTAATATCCAAAGCAGCGTTACCCAGGAAGATACCTGTTAAACCACCCGAGATAAAGTATGATACCATACCGATAGCGAACAACATGGCAGGCGTAAACCTGATGTTACCGCGCCATAAGGTGGCCAGCCAGTTAAATGTTTTTACCGCTGACGGTACCGCGATGATCAGTGTAGTGATCATAAACACACCGCCCAGAAACGGGTTCATACCCGTAACAAACATGTGGTGGCCCCAAACAATAAACGATAATACGGTGATACCAATTAGCGAGTAAACCATTGCATGGTAACCGAAAATTGGTTTGCGCGAGTTAACCGACATGATCTCGGACGAGATACCCATGGCCGGCATAATTACGATATATACTTCGGGGTGGCCCAGGAACCAGAACAAGTGCTGGAACAGGATTGGGCTACCGCCTTCGAATGATAAAACTTTTCCGTTCAGTACAATGTCCGACAGGTAGAAGCTGGTACCAAAGCTACGGTCAAATATCAGCAATACTACACCTGCAACCAGTACCGGGAATGCTAATACACCCAGGATAGCGGTCAGGAAGAACGCCCAGATAGTCAAAGGCATTTTCCACAGGTCCATACCTTTGGTACGCATGTTTAGTACGGTACTTACATAGTTAATACCGCCTAATAATGATGACGCGATAAAGCACACCATACTAATCAGCCACAAGGTCATACCCATATCCGAACCTTTCATGGCCTTTGGTAAGGCAGATAGCGGCGGATAAACCGTCCAGCCACCGCTTGCGGGGCCTTTCTCGATAAAGAATGAGCTGAGCATGATTACACTGGCGGTAAAGAAGAACCAGTACGATAACATATTCATGAATGGCGATGCCATATCACGTGCGCCTAATTGCAGCGGAATTAATAAGTTACTAAAGGTACCGCTTAAGCCGGCAGTTAATACAAAGAATACCATGATGGTACCGTGAATGGTAACCAGCGACAGGTAAAAGCCCGGATCTAAACGTCCGTTTGGTGCAAAGCGGCCTAATAAAGTTTCCAGTAAAGGGAAGCTTTTATCAGGATACGCTAACTGGATCCTGAAAAGTATAGATAAGATCATCGCGATAACGGCCATAGTAATACCTGTAATCAGGAATTGCTTGGCAATCATCTTATGGTCCTGACTGAAGATATATTTGGTCAGGAAAGTATCATGGTGATGTTCGTGATCATGGTCGTGATCATGTTGTACTCCGTGATCTTGAACTGATAATGTTGACATAATTGCTATCTGAAATATTAATTATTTAATGCTAACCTGTTTACTGCTCCCTGGTTTGATGGCTGGTTGTTATCAACCATTTTCAATTCCGTCTTTAACCCGTCACTCAGGTAAGGTTTTTGGTGGCTTAACCACGCTTGATATTCGGAGTCAGAAACTACACGAATAATTTTCTTCATGTTATAGTGGGCATCGCCGCATACTTTGGCGCAATACAGCAGGTACTCAAAATTAGGGTCCCCTACTTTGCCGCGCATTTCGTTGGTGGTAATAGTTGGTACAAACTTAAAGAAAGTTGGTAAACCCGGTACCGCGTTCATTTGTAAACGGAAGTAAGGCATATAAACACTATGGATCACATCCTGCGCAAATATGTTAATGCGGATTGATTTGTGAACCGGGATAACCAGCGTATCGGCTTTCAGGTCGTCAAACGAGTTGCGGTCTTTAAAATCCACACCTAAGTTGTTTAAGCCTGTAACCAATTTATAGTATTTTTTGCCCAGTTTACCATCCTTACCGGGGTAACGTAATTCCCACGCAAACTGGTGGCCGGTAATATCAATATTAATATCGCCCTTAACGTCGGTAGTGTTGGTAATTGTTCTCCAGGTAAAAAAGCCAAACACAACCAGTATAGTTAATACTATAGCCGGTATAATGGTCCATACTTTTTCGATGGTGTTGTTATGCGGTAAAAAGTAAGCGCGGCGCTTGGTTGAATGGCGATACTTAGCCAGGAAGTAAAATAACAGTATTTGTGTAATTACAAATACAATCATGGTCAGGATGGTAGTGGTGGTAAACATTTCATCTGTTTTTACACCATTCTCTGACGCGGCTTCGGGTAAAGACATAGCGCCTTGTACCGCGAATGACCAATAGGCGCCTATACCGCCTGCTACCAGGAATATACCGCACATAATAGCCATTACGTTATTCCAGTTGGTGGCTTTTTTACCTTGCAACTGGTTGCTTAAATCGTATACTTTTATTATACGGCCAATAATGGCAACAACTATACAAAGCAGTAAAAACAACAATACATAGTAGCCAACACCCAACCACATGGCCGATTTATCGGTATCATCTGTAGCTGTAGCAGCATCTGCGGTAGTAGCCTGGGCCATTAGCAATTGTGTGCTGCCTAACAGCAGCATAGCTAACAAAGCGGCTATCTTTTTAGAATTTATCAAATTTTTGAATGCCATTATTGTGTTCGTTTGGTATTCTTTTTTAATTTATAAAATTAGCAATTATATATGGTGGTGCAGGCTCTCCTGCAAAAACGGGTGATGCTTAGGTATCAGCGATTTGAACTTGCTTAACGCGGTTAACATCAGGAAAGTAAATAAACCGGCGAAACCTATAAATATAAACACCTCTATCGGGCCAATTTCAAGGTACCATTCTTTTTGCGCACCAACAGTTCCCGGCATAATCATCATAAAATAATCTAACCAGTGACCAACTATCAGTATAATACAAATGGTTTTTAATACACCCACTATACGTTTCGAATCACGCATCATCAATACCAGTAATGGCGCGACAAAGTTAATTACAATGTTTAACCAAAACCATGGTTTATACTGCGGCTCCCAGCGTTTGTAAAAATATACAGCCTCTTCGGGTAAGTTAGCGTAATAGATCAATAAGAACTGGGCAAACCATACGTAAGTCCAGAAGATAGAGAACGCGAACATAAACAAACCCATATTGTGCAAGTGATCTTCGGTGATCCACAGTAGGTAACCATTGTTACGCAGGATGATGATCGTTAAGGTCATTACGGCTAATCCGCTAACCCACATGGCGGCAAAGTTATACCAGCCAAACATGGTAGAGAACCAGTGCGCATCTAACGACATGATAGCATCAAAAGCAAACAATGGAACAGTAAATCCAAATATAACTAAGAAGGCACAAGCCAGGTT